>NZ_CP060192.1:2167500-4212838 GCF_014250415.1 Bacillus sp. PAMC28748
CCTCAAGATGAGATTTCCCATTCCTATAAGGAAGTAAGATCCCTGAAAGATGATCAGGTTGATAGGTCTGAGGTGGAAGTGTGGCGACACATGGAGCTGACAGATACTAATCGATCGAGGACTTAACCTAATAAAATAAGTGAACGCTGGCTAAATACGCCACATCGTGTGGCAACGCCTGCATGACCCACATCCTGTGGGCCTCGTCTGCCCGTTATCTAGTTTTGAGAGAATAATTTCTCAAAAAATGCACTTGCATTTTTTCAAATACATAGTATAATGATCTTTGTCACTAAATTGTCTGGTGATGATGGCGAAGAGGTCACACCCGTTCCCATGCCGAACACGGAAGTTAAGCTCTTCAGCGCCGATGGTAGTTGGGGGCTTCCCCCTGCGAGAGTAGGACATCGCCAGGCAGGCATTATTCCGCAGTAGCTCAGTGGTAGAGCTATCGGCTGTTAACCGATCGGTCGCAGGTTCGAATCCTGCCTGCGGAGCCATTTATTGGAGAGCTGTCCGAGTGGTCGAAGGAGCACGATTGGAAATCGTGTAGGCGGCCAACGCCGTCTCAAGGGTTCGAATCCCTTGCTCTCCGCCACTTTAAATACATCTGGCCCGTTGGTCAAGTGGTTAAGACACCGCCCTTTCACGGCGGTAACACGGGTTCGAATCCCGTACGGGTCACCATTCTTTTTTGGACAGCACGCTGAAAAGTATCAGGTTTACACCAAAGCTTTTTAAAGGAAGGCATGCTAAGATCGCAACGTCCTGCTGCAACGCATGCACTTGTAGGTCCTGTACTTCGGAGGATTAGCTCAGCTGGGAGAGCATCTGCCTTACAAGCAGAGGGTCGGCGGTTCGATCCCGTCATCCTCCACCATTTCTATGAAAATCATATTATCGCGGGGTGGAGCAGTTCGGTAGCTCGTCGGGCTCATAACCCGAAGGTCGCAGGTTCAAATCCTGCCCCCGCAACCAAATTACTCATTAATGGTCCGGTAGTTCAGTTGGTTAGAATGCCTGCCTGTCACGCAGGAGGTCGCGGGTTCGAGTCCCGTCCGGACCGCCATTTAAATAGAGGCTCGGTAGCTCAGTTGGTAGAGCAACGGACTGAAAATCCGTGTGTCGGCGGTTCGATTCCGTCCCGAGCCACCATTTGCCGGTCTAGCTCAATTGGTAGAGCAACTGACTTGTAATCAGTAGGTTGGGGGTTCAAGTCCTCTGGCCGGCACTGTTTTGGAGGGGTAGCGAAGTGGCTAAACGCGGCGGACTGTAAATCCGCTCCCTCAGGGTTCGGCGGTTCGAATCCGTCCCCCTCCACCATGTTTTTAGGGGCATAGTTTAACGGTAGAACAGAGGTCTCCAAAACCTCCGGTGTGGGTTCGATTCCTACTGCCCCTGCCAATTTTAATTCACAATTTATGGCGGTTGTGGCGAAGTGGTTAACGCACCAGATTGTGGCTCTGGCACTCGTGGGTTCGATTCCCATCAATCGCCCTTAATATTGGGCTATAGCCAAGCGGTAAGGCAACGGACTTTGACTCCGTCATGCGCTGGTTCGAATCCAGCTAGCCCAGTTTTCATCTTTCTTTATCATCCTGCATATGATAAGATGAATATTAGTTAAAATGCGGAAGTAGTTCAGTGGTAGAACACCACCTTGCCAAGGTGGGGGTCGCGGGTTCGAATCCCGTCTTCCGCTCCAAATCTTAAATGATGGCGGCATAGCCAAGTGGTAAGGCAGAGGTCTGCAAAACCTTTATCCCCGGTTCGAATCCGGGTGTCGCCTTATTTCCCGTGCCGGGGTGGTGGAATTGGCAGACACACAGGACTTAAAATCCTGCGGTAGGTGACTACCGTGCCGGTTCAAGTCCGGCCCTCGGCACCATTGATCACACACATGCCGGTGTGGCGGAATTGGCAGACGCGCACGACTCAAAATCGTGTTCCTTCGGGAGTGTCGGTTCGACCCCGACCACCGGTATCAATGAATGCAAAAGCGACGGTATTTCGGCGTATTAATCGCTGTTTTATCGTCGCTTTTTTGCGTTAAACGTCACGGCAAATGGTCGTGTGCCTATCGCTTTCCTTTAAACAGAAGGGAGGCGATTTTTTTATGTCTAAACGAAGAAGTAATCGTTTGAACGCCCGCGAGGTGGATATCGCCGTTGAGCCGATCGAATACAACACTTTAACAATAGACGGTGCCATTAAGCTTTTCCTGGCTGACGCGAAGCGAAAGAGTTTGCGAAAGGATACGATCACATATTATCATCGCGAGAATAATCATTTTCGTAATTGGATTGTGCAGCAGGAAAAGGGTGATTTAATTTCAGGGATCGTGCGCACTGATATTGATGAGTATGTCGATTATTTGAAAGAATCCGGTAGACAAAATGGATCCATTAATACACGTTTGCGATCTATGAGAGCCTTATTCGGATATCTGGAAGAGAATAAATATATCGCGAATAATCCAATGAAGAAATATCCGCTACTAAGGGAACGGAAGGGCAATATAGAGACATTTTCTTTAAAACAGCTTCGGCAGCTATTGAACGCTCCTGACAAACGTACTTTCACCGGTCTTCGTGATTACACATATATGCTGTTGTTATTGGAAACAGGAATACGACTAAGTGAAGCTGTGGGGATTTTGGTTGAAGATGTAAAGCTAAGTGAAGGAACCATCTTTATTAGAGAAACAAAAAACCACTTTCATAGATATGTACCCATACAAGCAAGGATGAAGGAGCAATTAAGAAGGTATTTAAAGATACGTGGAACATGTGAAACAGATCATTTATTTGTAACAATCGATGGGACTCCAATGAAGAGGGGTGCTTTACAAAAGTTAGTTGGGAAATACGGTAAAAAGGCAAAAATTAAAGGCGTAAGATGCAGCCCGCATACTTTGAGACACACATTCGCTAAAATGTCAGTTATGAATGGAGCTGGCGTGTTTGAACTACAGAAGATACTCGGGCATTCAACGATGGAAATGGTTCGAGTATACGTCAATCTTTATGCTTCTGATGTTTATGATCGTCACAAAGAATTTTCGCCGCTCAACAACTTATAAAAACAAAAAAAAAGACGACCACCCGTCGGAAATAAATTCCGATAGATAGCACGTCCACCCTACGTCTATCTTATCGAAAAAAAGCGTTCCAGTCAACGCTTATTTGAGTGCGCCTAATTTTCCGATATGGGTCGGTACGTCTCCAAGGGGAGAAAACCGAATGTACACGAAAGAATCCGCTAAAATGGCGTCTTTCCGTTCTGTGGACGCGCTTAACGACGCCATCCGCTCGCATATATACCGCAATAAATCCGACCTGACGCCTGCCGCAATCGAGGTTCTGAAGGTATTATCGCGTCATGCCTGCAAAACGCCGGGCGTCGCGTATTTGAAGCTGCAATCGATCGCGGATCTGATCGGCCGGCACCGCACCACAGTCATCCGGGCAATTAAGCGGCTAGTAGACTGCGGCATCATCCGCAAGGAAACGAAATTCCGGCCGGTATCCGGCGGCAACGGCGCCAATATGTACGTGATTTTGCCGGCTGATAATGGCGATGCTACTCCGCAAATGCAACTCCGCTCGACAGCGGACAAGCTTACGGAGGAAACGCCTGAAGAATCGAAAAGCACAAGCGAAACTGTTATTTCTAAAAGCGTAAATAAATTACTACGTAATACGTATAGCGCGTTTAAAGCTGCGGTCGAATCGTTTGTAAGCGATCGGAAGCTGACGAATCGGCTATACGGTATTTACCTTGCGCATACGTCGTTTTTAAAAGGCGCTTATGATTCCGATACGCTAGAAGAAATCGGCCTACATGCGGTGCGTCAGACGTTTATTGCGACAAAGCGCAAGCACATTCGGAATCTTGCCGGCTATTATAACGGCGTGCTGGATCAGCTGCTAGACCGCCTATATGAAACTCGTTTTGATGAGTTGACGCGTTCCTAACCGGTAAACAGAAGGACAGGACGTCGTTTCGGTTCGGTTGACTCTGCGGACGGGCGTGCGATTTCGTACGTTAATGAGACGGGGAGGTCTTCGAGGAGATCAGCTTGTTCAGCGCAATTTGCGCTAATCAATTCGTACCGCTGAATTAGTCGGTAGACGTTCCTCGAGGTGTAATTTAATCGTCCCAATTTGCGACAATCAAACGAATGAATAACAAAAGGAGTGTGCTTTACATGGCAAACGAAGTATTCCCGATTAAGTCAAAACGCGATTTTAATAAACTGAAGAACGCCCTGAACGGTCGCAACCGTCTGTTATTGACGCTCGGCACCGCTTTTGGGCTGCGTATCAGCGATTTATTAACGCTTAAAGCCGGGGATCTTCGCGGCCAAGATTCGTTAATCATCACGGAGCAAAAACGCAAGAAAAAGCGTAAGATTACGTTTAGTTCGTCAGTTAAACACGAGATCAAAGAACATATAGGCGACGAATCAGCAGATGACGATTACGTATTTGCCAGCCGAAAAGGCGGAGGAAAGCCGATCAGCCGTGTGCAAGCGTATCGTATCTTAAACGACGCAGCAGAACGAGTCGGCATCAGCGATAAGATTGGCGGCATCGGCACGCACTCGCTTCGTAAGACGTTTGGTTATCGCCTGTATGAGAACGGCGTTAATATCACCCTTATTATGTCGATGCTCAACCACTCAAGCGAGCGCGAGACGTTGAAATATATTGGAATTACTGCCGATGAGATAGAGGCGGCATATGAGTCGATCGAGGTATAGCCGCATACATCAGCGAGACGTGCCGGGCGGGGGCGACCGTCCAAAACTCAGGGGGTGCGGCACTACACTGCGCAACATATAACGATAGCCTACGAATAGACGGAACGCTTTGTATATCGGCGTTGCATGACGCATCTATGGCCGTCAGACTCATTGGAAGTAGAAACGATGTTGCATCGACTTGCCTGACCAACGGCAGCAATACCGGTCCTATATGCACGATCTTATTCATATCAACCGGCACCAGACGCAATCCTGATCGTTGATTTAATGCGGTTTAAAATGTGCATAAAGAAACTTCGGTTGATTGCGATAGACATCGACCAGCGAACGCAGTTATATCAACGTTTCGTTCGATTATTCAATGTAACAAAAACAGATTGAGTTACATTCGATATGCAAAACGATGAATGTTTTATTCAACGAAAGTTTTCGCTTGCGCCCGCCCCCAGGCCGCCCACTCAATCCCGCCTCATCTGCCGTTCGGAACTAGCGTGCAATTTTTTGAACTCGGAGGGTCATGACGGTTTAGGACGTCAAAATTGGCGATTGAATACAAATATAGTGGCCCCTTCGATTCTGCATTTCAAAAGCCCGTTAAATCAGCGTTTATGGGCGTCTAAATCGTCACGGAGTCCATGCTGTTGCGCAAAAAGAAAGACGCCGTCACTGGCGCCTCTATCTCGTCTTAAATCCGTTCACAAAGCTCTCTCCGTCCTGCTCCGTGTTAATAAGCTGCTGGGCGCTTTGGCTAATTCGTTGAGCAAGCGCCTCTTGCGCTTTTCCTTCGAAGCTGTAGAGAAGCGATGAATAAACGCTGTTCATTTCTTTTTGTATATCGTCTATTTTAAACTTCGGTCTTAGTGTCGTTTTAATGCCTTCAAGCTTAGTTGCGGCCGTTACTCTCATGCCCGTTTTCAGCATTTGAAGCTGATTGCGTCGTATGAGGAGCGTATCTTCTTGATCACCGTTTAAGTTGTTGAGTGAGGCGAGTTTATTGAAATTTTCCATTATGTCATCTCCTAAAGCTTAAGCCAATTTGCCAGCATTTTGTCTTTCGATTTAAAATCTTTTGCGATCTGCGCAAGGTACCCGCTGATGTCTTCTAAATCTGAAATCGTATTTTTTAATGAGGCGATGTACGCTTTTTCGGCATGAACATCGTAAAATAGCGGATTGCCTTTTTTGTCAAACGACTGCGCCAGGTTTTTCAGCGTATTGTTTACATCCTCGAGTGTCAGCTTGTCGTATAAACCGTGGCCGACCTGACGGTAGGTATCGTGTTTCAGGTCGTTGATCTCGGCGTCGTGTTCCTGATAAGCGTTTTCGGCTTCCCGTTTCATCGTCCGCAAGTCATCGATGATCGCATTTACTTTTTGCGCGAGCTGCTTGGCAACTTCGGGTGTTACTTTAATTGCGCCACTTCCGGAGGCAACTTCCGGTGGGAGCATCGCTTTTAAATTTTTGTCATAAACGAGTTCATCGCCCTCTATATTTTGAACGTTTCCGTTTTTGTCGAAGGTGAAATTATTACTCCCGACCCAATGCGTATCAGGCATTCCTAAGATTGCGGTCTGAAAGAAATACCCAGCGTTTTGCCCGATTTGTTGGAATACATCGCCCTGCATTCTCGCCTCGCGCACCGCATTTGATAATTCAGGGTCCTTCGTATAAATTGTCGTTCCATTGTGCCGGTCATATTCGTTCCACCAGCCGGCCCCGACCATGTCATCCGGATTGATAATCGATTTTATGGACCGGTCATATTCGCCGTTATTAATTTTCTTTTGCTGCTCCTCAGAGTGTAGGTGGACGATTGAAGGGCTGTTAAACGCTACGGCATAGACATTGTTGTTGACCGCGCTATATTCAGCCTCTGCGCCGCCGAGCGAGTGTCCGGTGGTTGAAATAACCGTCGAGGTGCCTTTATACTTTTGTTTAACTTCCCGCACCAGATCGTCAGCTTGCCCGATTTGGGACGTTTTTGTAATTAACTTGTAGTTACCGGTGCTAAGCATCGAGTCTTGTGTCGGAGTTCCGTTATATTTTCCGAGTGTTTTAGAAGTATCTTTCGCATCTTTTTCGACTATGTAGTGTTCCTTCTTTTTCGGGTCAATTCCCATTACAACGTTCCCGCCGTCAGCGTCAATAACATCCTGGAAGAATTGGCTCTTAGGATCTGTTCCCGCGAAGGCTACGACAACGTTTTCGGGATTATCTGATTTGACCCACTTGCCGTCTTTTGTTTTTTTGCCCTGCGATACAACAACCGCATCGAGTCCTGTATCGTTATCCCTTTTAATTTTTTCTACGTACCAATACGAATTCTTTTCGGTTTGTATTGGTTTTCCAGACTTCATTAGATCGTCCAACCGTTCGCGGTCGTAGGCCTCTCTATTAAGAATGAAATAAGTTTTATCTGATACATTTGGCACTTTTATGTCGTTGGTCATATACATCGCCTCTTTATTTTTGTAAAATTAGGGTATGAAAGGGTTGGTTTCTTTGAAAAAGAAAAAGTACATAATTATCCTTATTTTAATAATTATAGCAGTTGGAGGATTTATTATGAAGTATCAGCATGATCAAAAAGAAAAAGAGATTGCTTTTGTTAAAGAAGCTCAAGAACATATGGAGAAGTTTTTGTATGAAAATTACAGAGGTGTTAAAGATGTTAGTTTTTCTGACGACTACTACATAAGTCCGATGGGGGGTATCAGGGTAGAAGGATATTTAAACGGAGATAAGGAAAGCAAATTCCAAGGAATATATGATCCTCCTAATAAGGAGATACAGTCCTATACCATCTATGATGATGAGATCGAAAAAACTAAAATTGAAAAATAGATAGCCCGCTCAAATCGAGTCGGGCTTTTGTTTTCTTCTAATGTTGTGTATTTACTTTTTATTAATGCCCTCAATAGCTTCCGCAATAGTCGACCATTTTTCAAGGCCGCGAGCTGTGTATGTACCTTTTCCGATAATCGATGCATGCACCTCATATGTAGAATTAACCTTGAACACCCGGACGTTTAACTTTCTTTCTTTAAAAAGAAGCCACTCTTGTTTTTCTTCTTCAAACATCATCTGAATTTAATCCTGTATATCCGACTTGTAAAGAATAATGTCATCTATTGTGTATGTCTTAGTTGGTGAGATGTCATTTAATACATTTAAGATCTTCTCAATTGTTTCAAGTTCTAATCTTTTGGTTTTCCCCTCGCAAAGATCCCCAATAGTTGCCGGCCGTACTTTTGCCTCAACAGCTAATTTGTTCTTAGTTATTCCTAACTCGTCCAGTATATTGTTCAAATTAAATCTAAAACCCATTTCAACAGTCCTCCATGAATTTGATTCTAATCGTATTATACAAGTAAAACGCCAGTAGTAAAATATTTTTTGAAAAATATCTGAAAAACTCTTGACGTTTTACTCCTGAAGTAATATTATTAACCCAACGAGTTTTACTTCAGAAGTAAAGGGGAGTTATAGAATTGAATAACCAAATTTCCAACCATCATTGGGAAGTCCTAACCGTGGATTTCGTCCTGTACGATCCGAAAACGGGAGACGTCGATTATCGAGAGCCTACCGAAGTATTGCATCTTGGAGCCGATATCGCGCTCGAAGTGAACGAAGCCTATCTCACGCTTTATAGGATGCGCGGCAAAGATGGCGAATGGGAAATCGGCGAAAAGTGCGAAGTCCTGTACGATCTTCCACTCGAATTTCCTGTCGGGTTTAATTTCGGCTTAACAACCGTAGAGATCGCGAAAATGTCTGTACTCGATTTCATGCTATTCTTGGCGCAAAAGAAGGAGGAGACGCTATGAGCGAATTAACGTGGATTGACGCATGGGAGCAACCGAAGAAAATGACCGTGGATTTCGTTTTTATTTATTCGGATACCGGCGAAGAAAGCCGCGAACAGGTAGATGTCTTAAACGTAGGTCGCGATTATGTACTTTATATAGATGAGGAGTGGCTTAACCTTTATCGACTATATCAAGGTCCTCACGGTTTAGAAATCGGTCAGCGTGCGGAATTGATTTACGATTTACCGTACGTCTCTGACTCGGAGATGGATCTCGAAACTATTGCGAATATGAATACGATCGAGCTGTTGGCTCATCTTGGCGGACAACTAAAGGAGGTAGTCGGAGAATGAACGTTTACTATAGAAGGACTGTTGTTGGGTGGTGGAATGTCTATCCCGCAGGATCAGACGATCAATTCGCTAACTTAAACCCGGAGGAATTCACCGCACTCTTGCCGCAAGTATCCCGGAGAGCATTCGCAGGCTGCGCCGAAATCAGCCTCACGGCAGCGAGAGAGCTGTTCGGTAAGGAGGTGCGGTCGGCATGACGGATACATTTCAACCGCAGGCAGTAAAGCTGCATTATCACGGGGAAACGTTCGATACAAAACAGGAAATACACGAAATTTCGGACGCCTGGTTAATCGCGGCCGACGTCGTTGGAATGTATTCGGATGACGGACTGGTGTTTTACGATACTGACCGATTAGAAAAAAAGAGCGATGGATACCATCTTTACGAAAACAACTATCCTCGTTTTTTTATGGTAGACACGTCAAAGGTCGACGCAGACCTCCGCAAAATCGATGTTTCTGAGCTCGCAAATATATCGTTTGCAGATTTTGTTCGAATTGGTTTTTCACTAGGGGAGGGTTCACGATGATGCAGTATACAGTTTCTAAAGCGGCAGTTAAAAAAGCAATGGCGCGCCTCGGCCTTTCAAAAACGCAGGCACAAAACGTATTACCGAAGTATGCTCAAGGTGCCTCGTTCGTCTGGTCGCTAGAATCAACTAGCGGCAGCCAGTCCGTTTATGATAATCCCCGCGAACAGGTGCGCCTGGTCATTGCGGAAAATGGCACGATCTTAGATGTTTTCCCGGCCGACTATGCGCTTCAGTCTCCGCACGCGTTGTCTGATGATGCTCTGCATTCGTTGAAAGAAGCGACACGTAACGCTTTGCTTTCGAAAAGGGACGAAGTTCATCGCAAATGGTGCGAGGTTGAGGTTGAGGTTGACTTCCATTCGAACAGCTACGAGATTGCTAGGCGTCGGCTGGCTTTAATAGGGGCGACCAGTGACGATGAGCTGCGAATAAAAAGACGCCTGGCCCAGCTTTGCGCCGAAAACAAACGGCTGCACAACGAAAGGTCTGCGTTGAGGAAGGAAAGAACCGAGTTGGAGCGCGCGCTTGTGCCGTATATATAACAGAGGTGAGAATCGAAGACGCTGACGAATGATTGGCGTCTATTTCTTCGTATATTTATACGTTTGCATTAATAATAATACGATCAATATGGCGGTGAGAGGTCGGATGATTATCGTTATATTCTCAATTAGAATAACGTAATTGAGAATGAACACGACGTGATTCGTACAAATCGGCCAAAAACACGACTTTATTCGTACATGCGAAAATGGGGTTCATGCTTACAGCCGCAAGGGATACAGCGATTTTGAGTCCGCAATCACTTCTTAATCTTCTGAATCCGAAGACTAGCGGGAACTACGTTTCACTCCGTCCCGCAGAAACGCAATCATGTATATTGTATAAATAATTGTATCGCGATAAGGTCTTAATAATATCCGCGGACACGGAGGAGCGTTAGCGACGGAGTGGCCGCTAGGTTTTAAAACATACGGAAAGAAGTCCGATAACCTATCGAAAGTAATTGCGATGTCTTAACGATAAATACGCATACTTTACGTCTATATGCTGTCTTACGTAATAGAAGGACGTGTAACATACGTTTCATACCGTGATGGTATGACGCTGAGAAGTAAGATCTAGCGTCCAACTTCGCCACTTAATCCGTGGCTTCGTTGGACGCGGATATTCATTTATTTTCTATCGCGATTAATTTCTTTTAAAAAATAATGGCGCGTTCGAATGAGCGTAAGCGAATGAGGGCGCTAGGTTTTGAATTTCTATCTGTAGCCTAATTGTTGCGTTTTGTTTTCGATAAGTAATATGACTGATATATATATCCTGGATCAAACAAAAATGGCTGCATCCGTTGGTACTCTAAGAGTTATGGACGATTCGATGAGCACCGAAAAAGCAGGGTAAATGACCAAAAAAGCAGGGTATTTTAAACTCGCCATCAGAATTAAATCTATTTTTTTGTAAGATCTGCTCTTAGTTGGCTATACATTATGAGAACAAAATCTACTTAGACCGCATAAAAAATGGCCGCAGTTATCTATGTATTGTGAGGACCTGTAACATAAGGGGATTCCACTTTTGCCTCCGTAGTTGTCTATACGTATTGAGAGGGAGCAACATAATGATAATATAGTGACTTTCCTACCGATATGCTGTCTTTCTTAATGGAAGGGTATTGGGACTTCCGCTTTCACCTTCGAATGCTGTCTTACGTAGTAGAGAGCGTTATTACTACGAAGGGACAACGATAATATTGCGTTAATATAGATCGGTTGTTACAAAGTGTACCGAAATGCTGTCTTATGTTATAGAGGGCGAAAAAATTTTTTCGATAAAACCGAATTTAACCCTACAAAATTTGCTCTTAGTTGTCTATACATTATGAGAAGGATTCTGCGCCACTCAATTTGGGTGTGGTGCATTTTTTATTTGCCGAATATGTGTCCAAATGAAAACAAATAGAAGGGAAGATGAAAATGACTCCAAATACTATACGGATGATTCGTCTCGCTTAAGGGATGACGCAAACCGAATTTGCTGACCGCTTGGGCTGTTCGCGCCAATTGATTACTATGATCGAGAGGGGAGAAAGAAGTGTCACTGATAAAACTATTAAAAAAGTGAGTGAAGCGTTTTCGTTAGATGATCAAAAGATGGAAACCATTCAACTATTAAGGGGGATGTTCGTAGATGGGAAGTCTGCTGGATGAACAAAGAGCTTGGAAAGGGCTAACACCGAGGTCAAAAAAACGTTTTTTTGACTTGAAAGAGAACGGAAAGCTCGAAGATGGGAGAATTTACGATAGAGAAGGGAACGACGTCTCGGATTACTTTGAGGTGGCCCCTAAAACATCAGGACGCTCGAATGAGGGCTATAGAATTACAAGAAATGCGGGAGGGCATGACGCTGAGAATGGCGGCTTTACGTGGGCTTTTTACAAAACGTGCAAATCGTTCCTAGACGATTATACAACTGTCAAAGAACCGGACCTTGCGCGCCTGATGTTCATCGCTACATTTGTTGGGTTTGAGAATCAGCAACTTTCTCATGACAACGGACGTAAGATCGATAAGTCCGGCCTCCAAAAGATTCTCGGCTTGAGCGCCAATAATTTTCGAGATTTTTATAAGAGGATGACGGCGTCTGAGATTCTTAAAGAAAACGACGAAGGTGTTATCGAGTTAACTCCTTTTCTATTCCATCGCGGAAAAGTCCGAGGAAAACCTGCCGAAACTTCCCGAATAAAGATGTACCGAAAGACAATCCGAGAGCTGTACGAGAATTATAGCGGCAGGGCGGCAAAAAAGTTATCTATTGTCTATATGGTTCTTACGTTTTTGAATTTGAAAACAAATATCGTATGTTTTAATCCAGATGAGACGGACACGGAACGACTTAACAAAATGCACTTAGATAAACTAGCCGCCTTACTTGATTATAAAGATTCCAATAAATTAAGACAGACCTTAGAGAGTATTAAGCTGAACGGTAAGCCGGTTTTTTGGTTGCCGCCCGATCCTAACGACAAAAGAAAAAAGATAGTGATTGTAAATCCTAACGTTGTTTTTGGTGGTCCAGCAAAAGAGTTAGACTCGGTAAAGGTACTGTTCAAATAAATAACATTAACAAGACATCCGATAATGCTCGTTACCAGGGCGGAGGGTGTCTTTTTTATGTGGAGGTTTTTATGATGACAAATAATGATCTTTGGAAGTTCGGCAAAGGGTGGCTATGCGGTTATACAGAAGACAAGGAATTGATTCGGCGCGTGAAGCGATATAAAAAGGATTGGGTTATCTTAGCCGACTATTTTAAAAACGATAGGCTCATAGGCGTCCAGTTTAAAATTCCGATTGAACAGCGCCACGCAGCCGGCGGTTTTTAAGTCGATGCGACTATTCCTATTAAGACTAGATTTCGAGGGCTTATTTCGTTTCATTTTCAACGGAAATCTGTTCATATCACCATGTCCAAGGGGGTATTTGCTTGTATGACGTATTTATCTATGTAAAACCGTCAGAGGCGATCACAGTTAGAGCAGAAACGGGAGAAATCATACGCCGATCATCCGGCCTTATCCGTGACCTAAACATCTCGCGGGCGGTGCTAGAATATCGGGCTTACGAAGAAGAAGCGAAGATCGTCTATGAAAAAAGGGGGGCGCATAGATGTTCTGCATTGTAACGGAAACTGAATACTACGGATCATACGGACCGGCCGGTGTTTCCTATCTTCGCGAAAGCAAAGACGGGGAGCAGCGGCCTTTTTTATTTCCGGGCGGGGGTGCTAGCATAAAACTCGATTGTACTGCCGGCAGATACGAAATACGCAACATAGACGACGAATTGTTGTTTCTTACAACGGTCAAAAACGTGTACCTTTTTAGACTATTATATCAAGGCAATTTTTCTTTAAATGTACTGTTTAACTGCAAAGGTATAGACAAAACAAAAAACACCCCTTAACAGAAAAGGGTGTTTTACATTAAAATCCAAAAGCCTGTTGAACCTCGGTTTCTATCTCTGTTTCATAAGTCTTTATTTCTTCTTCACTTAATCCATTAGTAGTTAGTATTTTTGCCAATTCTACTAACCTTTGTGAGTGAACTGAATTAGGGTCTGGTAATGGATAATTTTCTACATATTGAGTTAAATATCTTTTTCGCCCTGCATATAATTTATTCTGAAATTCGATTTCGTGGAATTTGGTCATAAATTTTGAATTAGCTACCGCCACAGCTAGATATAATAAATCTGTATTTTCATCATTCTTTAAAGACAGCCAATAACAATTCCCATCAACTAAATATCCGTTAGTATCAATAGCAAATTTTGGTTCGGAACTAATATCAGGGAATACTACTTTAGGTAATGACCATGCGTCAGGATTTTGGGGAACCCATATTTCATACCAGTTTCTCTTTGCCTTTATTACATATTTCCTTCCAGCCAAAACCTCTTTATGGCTTTCTAAATATGCTTTAGCCTTTGGGTACTTTTCTAAATCAATAGCTTGTCTTTTACCATTCTTAACTTCATGTGTATATAGTATCTTTAAATTTTCCACTTCATTAGGCAAATTCCACTTACTTGTATAATCTGAGGATATTAAAGGTTTTAACACTTCATTTTCTGGTATCATGAAATCCTCTAAAGTATCCCAGTTATTCTTAATAAAAACCTTGTCCGCTGTTGTTTTAATACCCACTCTTACATGAAAAACATCTTTAAAGAAATATTCGGCACGAGATTTTACTTTATCAGACCACTCATTATCTTCTTTAGACGCCATTACCCAAAGTTCCTTAGGATTTTCTGGCACCTTTAAAAACCCTACTGTAACCTCATATTTCTTTTTATCAGCCTCAAAAAATCCAGAACCTTCTTTTGATAGTATTTCAAATAAAGAACTACATTCTTCCGCTGTTTCAATAGTTGGGTTTTCATAAATACGGAAAAACTTTACCTTATCATTATTCTTTGTTTCATCTTTTGACTTTTTCCGCCCTATAAAGATTGCTGGTAATACCGCAGCTTCAAATAATTTTGTATCCCCTAAATCAATTACCTCTAGAATTTCGTAATTTTCATCTAAAAACTTTCTAATGTCTTTACCACCAGCAGTTGTTAAATAACGATTAGAAGTTATGACACAAAGTAAGCCATTTTCCTTTAAGTGCTTCGTCATAGCTACTAAGAAAACATGGTATAAATCAACCCTTCCTTTCAGGTTGAACTTACTTCCTAAATCCTGTGCCTTATCTGCCCCTAAAACTTGTGTACGGACATAAGGTGGATTAGCTATTATCATATCGACTTTCTTTAATCCGTCCTCTTCATTTTTCGAACACCAGAAATCCTCTCTTTTTTTAATTTCCGAGAATAAATCATACTCGGTGTCACCTTCAAACAGTTCTAAATAATCGTTGTTAAAAAGGTGAATATTACTATTATTTGAGGCACTTAAAGAATTACTTGCATTATGAACAGCCTCTTTATCGGTATCCATTCCAATCACTTCTAAATTTTCAGTGCCAATTTCATTACATATTGCTTTCAGTAACTCACCGTCACCGCAAGAAGGGTCTAATATGGATTGCCTTTCTCCAGAACCGTCAAATTCAGCATATTTTAGTAGCTTTTTAGCCATATATTTTGATAAATAGCTGGACGTATAGTGAGAACCTGTTTCTTTTCTTTCAGCTAAACTTTTTGTCATTTTACACCTCTCCAATAAATCTTACATTTCATTTTACACTATCTCATTAAATTTCACCATATCTGAAATAATACTTATTAACACCGAATAGATACTTATTATCATCAAAGTGATACTTATAGTCTGTCGATTTTATATGGTGAAGGTTGGATAATTAAGGTATGGACAAAAAACATTTCTCACCAATGGAAAAGAAAGAAGAACAGCAGTTTCTTAATGCTTTAGGAAGGAAAATCAAACAGCTTAGAGTTGAAAAAGACTGGTCACAAGAAAGGTTAGGCTTCAAATCTAATTTAGACCGTACTTATATCGGTGGAATAGAAAGGGGAGAAAGAAATCTTACTGTTTTAAATCTAAAAAAAATCGCTGACGCACTAGAGGTATCTGTAAGCGATATTTTAGCGGAAAAACCAAATAATAAGGATTGATTTATATGTTATCACCATTAGCCCAAAAAATTAAAGATAATATTTCATCAAGTGACTTAACCATTTATGACCCTGTTCCAATAGGTGATACAAATTACTGGATACCTTCCAGTGAATTAGAGGAATTATTAAGTTATCATTTAGTAGGACTTAACTTGGAAGGACTACCATTAAGAACACGTTCTAAAATTGTAAAAGAAGAAGTTTGTAAAGCATTAGGATATATACCACCAACATCATTCAAGAAAACACAACCTCGCTTTTTGTGCCAAAACTTTGATGTATATACTCAGAAATCTAATAACTTGCAAATATGGAATGAAGAAGTTTCGCCTTCCCGTCGCTATGTACTAATAAGAATATCTGAGGAAGATATTATAACAAAAATTAAAGTTGTGACTGGTGATATAGTATCAGAATTAGACAAAACAGGGAAACTAACTCAGAAATATCAGGCTAGATTAGTGGGAATACCTGATGATGTTAAACTTTTATCCGATACAGATACCCATGAAATACAGGACATTATCTCTACTTACAGTGGTTTTGACCGACATACGTCACCTACTGAATACCCAACATTAGGCGAACTAATGCCTATAAATAAAATATATCATCATTTGCAAACAATAGTAGGCAAAAGTTTCCCTTATATGGGTGCCCTTCAAGAAAGAAATCGTGGCGGTTTTCTACATGGTCTGGTATGTGAAGCATTAGGATATTCTTCTTTTAAAGATGATGGCAAGTTTCCTGATGTAAAGCACCAATTATTAGAAGTAAAATTACAAACTTCACCTACAATTGACTTAGGTTTATTTTTACCTAGTAATGAGGGTATTTTGGATATTCCACAGATTAACACCCAAAATGTTCGTATGTGTGACGTACGTTACGCCATTTTTTTTGGGGAAGTAGAAAATGATGAGGTAGTTATAACAAAGTTTTATCTTGTAACAGGGAAGGATTTTTTTACTCACTTTACGCAATTCGGTGGAATGAAAGTAAACAAGAAATTACAAATTCCTCTACCAGCAAATTTTTTATAAGACCAAAAAAACACCAGCTTAATTGTTGGTGTTTTTTTATATAGATTATCAAACAATCAAAACTGTACACATTCAATAGTGGTTAGCTAGTACCTGAAAATAAAGGGGTGGGGTACTATCAAATGTAACTGTCATAAGGGGGGCACTATTTAACAGGGGTATAGGATTGCTAAATAATAAATGAGGTACACCGTAAAGCACACTGTAAGGCTGTTACTAAAGAAAGAGGTATAGGGTGGTTAAATAGCTAAGACAGTACAGCACCCTCACACAGTCCACAGGATAGTCACACAGCCACAGTAAAGGACAGGGGATAGGGGGCAAGGAAGGAAAAGAGATAGGACAGCGACACAAGGAAAGAGAACAGCCACACAGCACAGTCACGAGGTCAGGATAACAGCAAGGAAAGAAAGAAGAAAGAAACGAAACGAATGATAATAAAATAAGGATAGAGGCAAATAACACAAATTATTTTATTTGTCAATGGTATATGCTGGAAGGGTATATACAGGGGGTGGGGGTCTATATAGGGTCGGTCTGATGTCTGTAAAATATATGCACCATTTTTAAAACCTTTTTGTCACAAGGTTACTAGCTACCCTAAATACACCATTCAGTCAAACAGACGTGTCTGAGATTGTAATTCTAAGCGATTTATCTTTCATTAGGTGGGTGATTGTATTACTCGATTAGTCTCAGGTCGTTTTACAGTAAGGGTGGTTAAGGTTTTTGTTATAATGAAAATGGTAAAGTAGCTATAAAAATTTTTGTGGGATTTTTGAAAACTTTTTGGGGGTATATCAATGACAAAAATGACAGAAAATCAAATGATAGAACTAATGAAGAACATGGAGAATGGGGAACGAATCTAGTTCTTAGATTGGCTATACAATAACCATTTCAATTCAAGACCAATAGGAGATATGACTTTAGCAACAAAGAATCATATTGAGAATTACTTAGACAGAAATTTAACTGAGGAAGAAATTGAAATAATGAAGTTAGCCTATAAAAATGGTTATGGTGTTGGCTGTGATAAGGGAATAAAACAGGCATTAAAAATGGACAAATAAAAAGGAAGGCTAAAAGCTGTCATTCTAGTTAGCTTTAGCCTCTTTTAGTCTATAAAGTTTATTCTGTACACTTCTACAATCATAGCAATTATAACGCCTGTTTAAAAAGCCATTACTTTGTTTTTGAAAAGTGTAGTCAGGCTTAATTGATTTACCGCTAGTACATTCTAAATAAATGGTGTCAGTGTCGTCCTTATATGCTTTACGCCCTCTAATGCTAGTGGCGTGTAATCTTAATACCAAATTACTAGCCCCCTTAATCTATTAAACCCTCAGACTTAAAGTAGTCCTTAATAATATCAGGGTTTACTTTTAATTCCTTAGCTATTTGTTGATAGCTATAATCATTCCATATAAGTTCCTCTATTTGCTTTTCTAATTTCTTATTGTCGCTTTTATTAGACCTAGGTTTATTTTTGCCCCCAACGTGGTCAAGCCTTGTACCGTCCTTGTCACCATAAGGCATATTACAAAGGTGTTGCTGGTGTTTCTTACCTACCATATGATTAGGTTTACCGAAGAAAGAAACCCCACAATCATTACACTTATAAACCATTACAGCACGTTCATTATAATAAGCTGTTAAAGGCTTTACAGCACCTTTATAGACCTCATTTAACTTAGTTTCAAATTGTTCTCTATTCAATGTAATGACCACCTTTTATAGTTGTTTTTAAAGCAAGAAAAAAAGCCACTGGATTAACTACCAGTGACCTCTTTAGTAATTTCTTTAGCTAGTTCAGCCTTTACAGCACGTTCCTTTTTTTCCTGTTCAATCTGTTTAGTTAGTCGTTCTTTAGTGTCACTATCATTAAGACGGTTTACCAGTGACTTACTAACCTCGTTATCGTTAACAGGTGACTGTTCCTTATAGCCTGATTCATTCTGCATAGCTAACCCATACTGTAAAGCTAGAACAGGTGGTAAGCCTTTTAAAACCTCAGTATTACCGTTCTTTAATTCCTCTAAGATATGTGCTTTTACTTTGCTAGTTAAATTCATATTATTTCACGTCCTTAGGTTGTTTTAGATTGTCAGGTGTTCTACCGTCCTTAGCTAAGAAGATTTCATTCTTGTGAACAACAGCTTCATTAGACCACTGTAAAGAGGGTTTATATTGGTCTTGATTGAATGAATAATAAATTCTAGGGTGAACTTCCTTAACTGTGCTATCGTCAAATATATCCATTACCTCAGGGGCAACAGCATAATATTGACTTTGCATTTCCTTACCTAGTTCTGCTATTTCAGTAAGCATTAAATAACGATACTTTTCTACAATCTCAGTAGCGTTATATTCTACATTTCCTTTTCTGTCATTGGCTTGTGCCTCTTTAAGAATAGGCGTGAATTGTAACTTTAGTTCTGTTCGTTCCTCGTCCAATTCCTCTAATAGCTTGTTAATGATTTCTGTTTTTGAGTTAACTTCTTTAGAACGTATCTTAAAGTAAACGCGTTCCGTAATACTAGCTGTTTCAATGTCTAACATAATCGCTGTTAACTCGTCATTTAGTGCCACCAGTTCAGCGTTTAATTCCTGTTCTTGTTTGTTAAATTCCTCAGCCTGTGCCTTGTACTCTTTCAATACCTTTTCAGTTTCTTTAAATATGTTCTTTACAGCCATAGTGCCTTTTCCCCCTCAGTAGTGTGATAAATGTAAATCTCAGGCTCTTTCTTTTCTGCTAAAGTTGTCGCCACCTTAACAGCCAATAATAGTGCAATAGTAATCATTTGGTTACTTGTACCCCCTTTGTTCTTTCATTTCTAACAGCTTTCTAATACTAACCAGTTCCATTCGACACTCTTAGCTTTTTACACGCCAGTTTAAAGCGTTCTTGATAGAGTGGTGAGAATTTTATTTGTCCTTTCTCTAAACGTGAAATAACGGTGCTGTCTACACCCATAAACCTTTCAAATTCTTTAAGGGTTTTATTTCTAATTAACCGAACGTGTTTGATATAGCGATAATCCACAATTTCAATTTGTCCGTATGGTAATCGTTCCAATGTGTTCACCTCTTTTAGTTGATATGCAATAAAGTTTCATTTTTAAAGTAAATAAAAAAGGGAAGGCAAAAAGCCAACCCACTAGGAGATTATTCAATGTAATTTATCAGCTATCAGTTAACAGGTACTTTAACCTGTCTAATATACTTGTCCATAAAATAGGTAGCTGGTACAGGTAGTTTTCAAAAATTTTTATTTTAAATGTCCTTTTTCTGTACAAAAATGCAAGTTCGTAATTGTAATGACAAAACTAAATCAAAAAGGAGAGAATAAAAATGAAACTTAAAGAATTAAAAGCAAAATACAATTTGAAAGAGGAACACTTAACTTTACTATTTGATGTACTATACACTTATCATGAATTTGATATGATATATAGCTTTAATGAATTAGAAGTGTTTTTTAATGCAACAAAATATTTTGATAAACCTGACAGATATTATCTAAAAATATTTACGGATTTAATTCAAATGAAACTAATAGAATTTATAAATGACAAAGAAGCAAAATTCTTCATTGTAGCGGAGGAAATTAGAGGAATTGAATTTTTCAATGAGTTAGAAAAAGAGGTATGCTAAAAATAAATAACACAGAATTCAGGGGTTGCAAATAAAAAAGCAACCTCTAATTTTTATTGATATACAGTTAAGTTATTGCTATAATGAACTGTGTTAAATAAATCGTGTGAACAGCCAAAATAATACACTTACAATTAACTGTAAGAATTACTTAATATCACTGCATTTAACGATAATTTAAAGATGAAAACAAGGAACTTTATGACTCAAAATCGTGTTCCTTCGGGAGTGTCGGTTCGACCCCGACCACCGGTATCACTAATCATCATCGTATTGCCAAACGACGAAAGAGCGTTCCTTACACAAGGAATGCTCTTTTTGTTTATTCCTCATCAAAGCGGAGAGCCGCCAACATAAACGCAATGACCAACTGTTGTCCGCACTCTCACTCTTCATTCAGCGCACCGTGAAATGATGCATACCGTTCAAACAGTTGTCCCTTCATTGAAGTCCATTCAATCAAGATCACACTCAGTAAGTCAGTAAGAATGAAGCACCTTGTCATCGACAAGGTGCTTTTCTTTATACCAATGATGTGTTCCGATCCTCCGACCGCCTTTTTACGTTTTGTTTACAAGTTGATCAAACTTTAGCGACATCTGCCCGCTATATTGAATACAGCATGGCTTCACCTAAATATAGGAAAAGGATTAATTTTTTTTGAGGAGGAATACAGTTGTCAATTCGCATTAAACTGCCTGACGGGTCCGTCAGAGAATTTGAGGAGGAAGCAAGTATTGAAGATGTTGCTGCTTCCATTAGCTGCGGTCTGGAACATGCGGTTGCAGGTAAATTAAACGGAAAGCTTGTAGATTTATCAACTCCGCTTCAGGACGGTGCACTCGTTGAAATTGTCACCCGGGACTCAGCAGAAGGACAGAAGATCGTGCGTGAAAAATCGCGGGGGAAAGGGCGTATTGTGGCACTTGACGCAGCACGGGGACTGGCGGTCATCGGGATGTATTTGCAGCACTTCGCCTTGAACGAAACGAACGGTTCGATCGTTTCCGGGAATACGACGCTTCTATTTGTGCTTTGCGGCGGAATCTCCTATTCGATCATGGCCGGGCGCATGATGGACAGAGGAATGGAGCCGGCCGCATTTCGGACGCGGATGCTTGCCCGCGCGGTATTTATCGATATGATAGGATATCTGCTCATCATGCTGAATACTCCGTTCGGGGTGATTTTGCCGGCTTATGCTGCACTTTTTGTGCTGGCATTGGTGCTGATTCGCCGTTCGACGCGTGTGCTCGTTACAACAGCAGCTGTTTTGCTTGCGGTGAGCCCGCCGCTGATGATTCTCGGAGGGAGCGTCCTGTCGGGAGCAAACTTGCTTGGCGATATTGCAGGCGGCCCGATGTCGGCGCTCGCACTTGCACCCGCTTTCGTCGCCGGTATGGCAATCGGGCGCTTTGATCTGACCAGGATGCGTACGGCACTTTCGCTAGTAAGCAGCGGCGCAGTCATGCTTATCGTCTCTAAGTTATTGGGCGTTTTCGTTCTTCCTTGGCTGAGCCGTTCCTTCGAAGAATGGCTCGTAAGTGTTCAAGGCACCGCCGGCGCCGAGCCGGATCAGTATGCAATCTGGCCGCACAACGTGGCACCGCCGCTTTGGCACAATCTTCTTTCGATAGCTCCGCACAGTGCGTCAACTTTCCAGACGATGCTGGGGCTTGGGGCTGCCTTTCTGGTTCTAGGAATGGTATGTCTCGTGCCGCAGAAGATTTCTGCAGTGCTAAAGCCGTTCGCGGGAGTCGGACGTGTAGCGTTGACGATGTATGCAGCTCAGTTTGTTGTCATATGGGCTCTTGAAATCTCGGGGGCCAAGTATGATATCGGGGCAATTCCATTCGGTGATCTGTTCGTCGCGGCCGTGGCGACGGTGACAGGGTGGCTGATTGCACGGCTTCCTACCGGTCCGCTCGAGACAGCGATGCGACGCTTTGACCGGGCATTCAGCAATTTGGGACCCGTCACGGGACCGGCGAGACTGAGATAGGCGGTCTTCAACATGTTGCCTGAAGGAACCGAGAGGCAGCTCCTTCAGGATTTTAGCCTGTCGAGAGGAATATGCAGTGGATGAGTTCATGCTGAACCAGAGTCCGAGGAAACTTGTAGAACCAAAAGTTCTACAGGCCTTTGTTTATCTATAAATGAAATCCAGCTAAGACCCCTCACCCTTGTATCGTCTTTTCTCTTATTACAATTTGAAAATATTAAGAAATGGGGATGTGTTTAAGAAATCGTGCACAAAGTGTTATCTGATGTCGGTTTTATCGCTTATGATGCTGCCAAAGGGAAGATTATGGCCTTCACGTATAAAGATCACAACAAGAACTTAACTGTTTTCGCTAACGATTTAACCAATGACGATCATCCGCAGCATCAATATCGGTTGCTGGCTAATTCGATTTTCAATGCCGCTCCCGGAAAAACTGACAATGCTCCATCATCAAAACGGTGAGAGGTTGGAAAGCTAAAGTTCAAACGGCTCGCAGGAGGCGTCTCGTCCAAGGCGTCGGAAGCAGAACTGAAGCATGTTATCGTTAGTAAAGAAATGTTCAGTCGCATCACGCATTAAATAGCAAGGCTCTAAAAACTGCCCTTGATCCGAAGGGCAGTTTTTTCTTGGTCTATGGCAGCATCGTCCTTTCTTCCAGTTAGAAAGCTTCCGATTGGCGGGCCTCTATGTTATAGCTATTGAAGGTCAGCATACTTGTGCAATAAAATGAAGAGCGGAGAATATGCAGTGGTTCGCATAAAAAATTTTACTTGCACGAACAGTTGACATTCGGTAGTCACAGTGATTTGATAAAGGAAATTCGAATACAGAAAGACGGGAGCTGAAACATTGAAGAAACTGGTGAAGGTCAGAGGAATTACATTGGGTGAAGGCCGGCCAAAAATCTGTGTGCCGCTTGTCGGAAAAAACCTTGCCCAATTAAAAGAAGAAGCGGCTTATTTTCAAACGCTTGATGCCGATATTGCGGAGTGGCGTGCTGATTTTTATGAAGATGTAGATGACGTTGATCAAGTCTGCGCGGCATTGGCGGAAATCCGCGGCTTTTTAAAGGACACTCCGCTCATTTTCACTTTCCGCAGCGCCGCCGAAGGCGGAGAAAAAGAGATCAGCACAGCGCGATATTTTTCTTTAAATGAAGCGGTTGTTAAAACAGGGCTTGCCGATGTGATTGATATCGAGCTGTTCAATGACGAAGAGCAAGTGAAAGCGCTGGTGGAAACAGCACATGGTCATGAAGTGTCCGTGATTATATCTAATCATGATTTTGAAAAGACACCAGCTGCAGAAGAAATTGTTTCCCGTTTGCGAAAAGCCCAGGAATTAGGGGCTGATCTGCCTAAAATCGCGGTGATGCCGGAAACCCCGGCTGATGTCTTGCGTCTGCTTGGAGCCACTTGCACGATGAATGAGAATTATGCAGACCGGCCGATTATTACGATGTCAATGGCCGGCAAAGGTATCATCAGCCGCTTGGCGGGCGAGGTATTCGGTTCAGCAATGACGTTCGGCGCAGCAAAGAAAGCTTCAGCACCGGGGCAGATCGCAGCTGGTGAGCTCAAGGAAATCCTTCATATATTGCATCGCAATTTATAACTTGATGATTGAGAGGAGCCCGGCTGACAGCCGGCTCCTTTGTCAGTTTTTTCGTAGTCCTAACGACTCATTTATCTTTCTTTTCGGAATCATTTTAACTTTCCCTTTTCATTCATAATGGGTTGTGATACGATAATCACGAATTTAATAGCTTTACTAGGGGTGCCCGAATGCGGGCTGAGAGAGAGACACGCGTTTCTTAACCCTTTGGACCTGATCTGGTTCGTACCAGCGTGGGGAAGTAAAAAGGATTCGAGAGAAGATGGGGAATGGGTATGGTCCGTCTGTCTTCTAGCGATTTTACTGACTGTAAAACCAGGTTCAACATATGAGCCTGGTTTTTTGTGCTGGTGCTGTTCCGGAGTTTCGTCCTGATCAATTTTTTAGAGGGGAAGGATTTTTACATGAAACAGGAGTCAGTACAGCAAACAAACATCTCGATCATGTCAAGTTTTTCAGGGAGCCGGAAAGTGTATGTCGAAGGGTCGCGTCCTGACATTCAAGTGCCGATGAGAGAAATTTCTTTAAGTCCGACGACGGGTTCGTTTGGCGACGAGGAAAATCAGCCTGTCCGCGTCTACGATACGAGCGGTCCCTATACGGACGCCAATGCGGACGTTGATATACTCAAGGGGCTGAAACCTTTGCGGGCGACTTGGATCAGGGAGCGCGGCGATACCGAGGAATATGAAGGCAGAGAAATAAGGCCGGAGGATAACGGCTACAAAAGCAAAGAGAAAGCGAGTCACAGCTATCCAGGATTGAAACGAAAACCGTTGCGCGCGAAAAAAGGGCAAAATGTCACGCAGCTGCATTACGCAAGAAAGGGGATCATTACGCCCGAAATGGAATTTATCGCGATCCGAGAGCACGTATCCCCCGAATTTGTTCGTGATGAAGTGGCAAGCGGACGGGCGATTATTCCGTCAAACATCAATCATCCGGAAAGCGAACCGATGATTATCGGCCGCAACTTCCACGTCAAAATCAATGCCAACATCGGCAATTCCGCTGTCACCTCTTCGATTGAAGAAGAAGTGGAAAAAATGACATGGGCGATCCGCTGGGGCGCTGATACGATGATGGACTTGTCCACAGGTAAAGATATTCATACAACGAGAGAATGGATCATCCGCAACTGTCCGGTGCCTGTGGGAACAGTCCCGATTTATCAGGCGCTTGAAAAAGTAAACGGCGTCGCGGAAGATCTTACTTGGGACATTTACCGCGATACATTGATCGAACAGGCTGAGCAAGGCGTTGATTATTTCACGATTCACGCCGGCGTCCTTCTCCGGTATGTGCCGTTAACAGCAAAGCGCGTCACCGGAATCGTATCCCGCGGCGGGGCGATCATGGCGCAGTGGTGTTTGGCTCATCATGAGGAAAGCTTTCTGTACACCCATTTTGAAGAGATATGCGAGATTATGAAAACATACGATATCGCATTTTCGCTCGGAGACGGTCTTCGTCCCGGCTCGATTGCCGATGCGAATGATGAGGCCCAATTTGCCGAATTGGAAACGCTCGGCGAGCTGACGGAAATCGCCTGGAAGCATGATGTTCAAGTAATGATCGAAGGACCGGGACACGTGCCGATGCATAAAATCAAAGAGAATGTCGACAAGCAGATGGAGATTTGCAAAGAGGCCCCGTTTTACACGCTCGGTCCGCTGACGACCGATATTGCACCGGGCTACGACCATATTACATCGGCGATCGGAGCGGCGATGATCGGCTGGCACGGAACGGCCATGCTTTGCTATGTGACGCCGAAGGAGCATTTGGGACTGCCGAACAAAGACGATGTCCGCGAAGGCGTCATAACATACAAAATCGCGGCCCATGCGGCTGATCTTGCGAAAGGGCACCCCGGCGCGCAAATCCGCGATGACGCGCTTTCAAAGGCGCGCTTTGAATTCCGCTGGCGGGATCAGTTCAACTTGTCGCTCGATCCGGAAAGAGCGCTTGAATACCATGATGAAACCCTTCCGGCGGAAGGCGCCAAAACGGCACACTTTTGTTCAATGTGCGGGCCAAAATTTTGCAGCATGAGGATTTCCCAGGATATTCGCGACTACGCCAAGGAAAACAACCTTGATGAAGAAAAGGCTATCCAAAAAGGATTGGAAGAGAAGGCGAAGGAATTTAAAAAAGCAGGCGGCAGCATTTACAGTTAAAAGCGGGCAATACAGCAGATGAAAGGGGAACCTTTCATCTGTTTTTTTATAATATAGGGTTGACAGGTCGGAATAATATGAATTAGTATGTTATTTAATATTTCGGAAAATTCCATCAGCGCTGATCGGTCAACCGAAGGCTCTTATCTCAATTGGGATAAGAGCTTTTTATTTTCAGTTTTAGAAAAGAAAGGAGAACAAGATGTCTTTATCAATTCGTGTGAATGAAAAAGCATTTGGAAAAGGCAGCTTTAAAACAAGCGTGCTCCAAGACGTGAAGCTTACGGTCGAAAACGGCGAATTTTTGACTGTCATCGGTCCGAGCGGGTGCGGAAAAAGTACGCTCTTAAAAATCGCTGCCGGTCTTGACGGGGATTATGAAGGACGAATCAGCATGAAAGGAAGAGAAATCAAGGGCCCGGGGATTCAGCAAGGCTTCATCTTTCAGGAGCATCGGCTTTTTCCATGGATGACGGTTGAGCAAAATATCGCCGCAGATTTAAGCCTGAAAGAACCAGCAGTGCAAAAAAAAGTCGATGAATTGATTGAAACGGTACGGCTGAAAGGTGCGGAGAAACAGTACCCGCGCGAGCTGTCCGGCGGAATGTCGCAGCGGGTCGCGATTGCCAGGGCTTTGCTCAGGGAGCCTGAGATTTTGCTGCTTGATGAACCCTTCGGTGCCTTGGACGCCTTTACGAGAAAGCATCTGCAGGATGTACTGACAGACATTTGGAGAGAAAAGAAGATGACGATGATCCTCGTGACGCACGATATTGACGAATCGGTGTATTTAGCCAACCGGATCGCAATTCTTACGGCAAAGCCGGGGAGAATCCACAAGCTGATTCCGGTCGATCTGCCTTTTCCGCGCAGCAGAACATCGCCCGTTTTTCAAACAATTAGACAAAAGGTGCTGAAAGAGTTCGAGACAACGGAAACATTCAGCTTTCAGGAAGGTTCAGGAATTTGAGCAGAAAGGAGCGGAAAAACGTGAAAAAATGGCCGTTGTATGTGCTGGGCTGCCTGTTGCTTCTTGCGGGCTGTTCAGCAGCCAAATCAAGTGAAGGGGGCGGAGATTTAAAAGAGATCAACATCGGAGTGCAGCAAAGCTTAAGCCCGTTGCTCCTTGCGAAAGAAAAAGGCTGGTTTGAAAAAGAGTTCGCAAAAGAAGGAATTAAAGTGAAATGGACAGAGTTTCAAAGCGGTCCGCCGCAGTTTGAAGGTCTTGCCGCGGATAAACTCGATTTTTCCCAAGTCGGAAATTCACCGGTGATCGCAGGGCAGGCGGCTGGCATTGATTTTAAAGAAATCGGCCTTTCTCAAGACGGTTTAAAGGCGAACGGCATTCTTGTGAAAAAAGGGAGCGGAATCGATGACATAAAAGATTTGAAAGGAAAGAAGGTGGCGGTGGCAAAAGGCAGCAGCGGGTTCGATTTCCTGTATAAAGTGATCGATAAAGCGGGTCTGAAGCCAACAGACGTCAACATCATTCAGCTTCAGCCTGACGAAGCCATGCCGGCATTTGACAGCGGAGCGATTGACGCCTGGTCGATTTGGGAGCCGTTTTTGTCTCTTAAAACGATCAAAAGTGACGCGGACATATTGGTTGACGGGGAACAAATCGACAAGTATTCCCCGGGTTTTACGCTTGTACGAAGCAAATTCGCCGAACAGCATCCGGATGAGGTGATTCGTTTTCTGAAGGTGTATGACAAGGCCGTGAAATGGCAGAAAACCCATAAGAAAGAAGCGGTTGAAGCGTACGCAAAAATTAAAAACCTCGACAAAGAGGTCGTTGAAAACGTGCTGAATAACACCGAACCGTTAAATGAGCCGATCACAGACCGCATCATTCAAACACAGCAGGAGACCGCCGATTTTCAATACAAATTAAAAGCGATTAACAAAGAGATTGATGTAAAAGAAGTGGTCGACAATTCATTTATAAAAATAGCGCTGAAAGAAGGAGATGACAAATGAGAGCTGTTTCATCAAGCACCCCCTCGATCCAGCCGAAAACAGGCGCAAAACTGAGACCGGCCGCTTTTCGGCTGGCATGGGGGAAGGGATTTGTATTACCCGTCATGTTGATTTTATTATGGCAGCTTGTCGGGTCATTGGAGCTCATATCAAAAACCGTGCTTCCGGCTCCTTTAGATATATTGCTTACATTTCGGGATTTTATCGTATCAGGAGAGCTTTTCACTCATTTAGGCATCAGCATTCAGCGCGCCGCGCTCGGCTTTTTCCTGGGGGCCGGGCTCGGGCTCCTGCTGGGGCTTGTAATCGGGTTTTCGAAAATTGCCGAGGATTACCTCGATCCTTCTCTGCAAATGCTGAGAACCGTTCCGCATCTCGCCGTCACGCCGCTGTTTATCTTATGGTTCGGTTTCGATGAGCTGTCAAAGGTGCTCTTGATCGCTCTTGGGGCTTTCTTCCCGGTATATATCAACACATTTTCAGGGATCAGGGGCGTCGATTCGAAACTGTTCGATGTGGCGAGGGTATTGGAGTTCCATTGGCTGAAGCAGGTGACAAAGCTCATTCTTCCTGCATCGCTCCCGAACATTCTCTTAGGCATCCGCCTGTCGCTCGGCGTATCGTGGCTGGGCCTTGTTGTTGCCGAGCTGATGGGATCAAGCGCTGGAGTCGGCTATATGATTATGGATGCCAGACAGTTTTCGCAAACCGATAAGGTGTTTGTCGGGATTTTGATTTTTGCCGCCGTCGGCAAGCTGACGGATTCATTCGTCAGAATTCTGGAAAAAAAGTGCCTTGGCTGGAGAAACAGCTATCAAGGAAACAAAAAGTAAAGGGGAGATCTTTTTGGACATTTTATGGTTTATTCCGACTCATGGCGACGGACGTTATCTTGGTACAAACACGGGAGGAAGAGCCGCAGATCACACCTACTTTCAGCAGGTGGCGCAGGCGGCTGACAGGCTTGGGTATACAGGGGTTCTTCTTCCGACGGGAAGATCGTGCGAAGACCCGTGGATTACCGCAGCCGCTCTGGCGTCAGTCACGAAAAATCTGAAGTTTTTGGTCGCTGTAAGACCCGGTTTGATGCAGCCGTCGGTTGCGGCGCGGATGGCTTCGACATTCGATCGTCTTGCAGAGGGCAGGCTTCTCATCAATGTGGTCGCCGGCGGTGATCCGTATGAATTAGCCGGCGACGGCCTGTTTATCAGCCATGATGAACGGTATGAAGCGACAAATGAGTTTCTCGACATATGGCGGTCGCTTTTAAAAGGCGAGACCGTCAGCTACTCAGGGAAACACCTGAAGACTGAAAACGGGCGCTTGCTTTTCCCGCCCGCCCAACAGCCTCATCCGCCAATCTATTTTGGCGGCTCGTCAAAGGCCGGGCAGGAGACTGCCGCCAAACACGCGGACGTCTATTTGACATGGGGAGAGCCGCCTCATCTCGTCAAAGAAAAAATCCAATCTGTCAAAAAGAAGGCTGAAAAAGAAGGGAGAACCGTCCGTTTTGGAATCAGGCTGCACGTGATCGTCAGGGAAACGGAAAAAGAGGCCTGGCAGGCGGCGGATAGACTGATCAGCCGCTTGGAGGATGAAACGATTGCCGCAGCCCAAAACGCGATGAAACGGATGGATTCATCAGGACAAAAGAGGATGGTTCAGCTTCACCAGGGAAACAGAAGCAATCTTGAGATCAGCCCGAATCTTTGGGCGGGGATCGGACTGGTCAGAGGCGGAGCGGGAACAGCGCTCGTCGGTGATCCGGAAACGGTAGCCAGCCGAATAAAAGAATACGCCGACATCGGCATTGAGTCCTTTATCTTCTCAGGTTATCCACATCTTGAAGAAGCGTACCATTTTGCAGAAAAGGTTTTTCCGCTCCTTCCGTTTCGAACGAAACTTCAAAGTAAAGCATCAGGCGAAGTCATCGGAAATGACCATTTTCCGTCGAGGCAAAAAGAAAAAACCGTTTAAATAAAAAAACTCCAGACATTCTGGAGTTTTTTATCTGTTTTTATAAAATGAAAACATATATGAAAGATGCTGAATAATGATCAGCATAAAGATGACGATAATCGGAAAAGACGGAATCCTGACTTGGAAAAACGGATAAAAGATCAATAAAAGCGCTGCGACCGGCATCGCCACATACAGCACGATATATGATGTTCTGCATGCTTTTGCGGTAATCATCTGCTCTCTTTCATCCTGCTCTTTAAATTCGTCGGGGACGAGCATAAAGCGCTGCTTGCGTGAACCGCTTTTTTTCTCCAAGTATGTGTAAATCGAAAGGACGAGCCCAAAGAGAAGGATGGGAATCAGATTAAACACAAAATGAAGCTCTGAATCGTTTGTTTTCAGGCTTTTGGCAATTTGTTCCGATGTGTGGAAAAAGGTTATAAACGTCCAGCATGCGAGTCCGAACAGAAGGATGTGAAAGAAAGTCCGTGTTATCATATTCATTCGTTTTTGTCCCCCTCTAGCCAAAATACGTCTTCCATTTTTAATTGAAATTCCTTGCAAATTTTCAAAGCCAAAAGAAGCGACGGTATGTAATTGCCTTTTTCAATGGCCGCAACCGTCTGCCTTGTAACCCCGATCGCCTTTGCAAGGGCTTCCTGTGAATACCCGTATCTTGCTCTCAATTCTCTTACCCTGTTGTTCATCCTACCACCTGCAATTCTTCGTTTATATAGTATATTTGACATATTGTTAAATAGATTTGACATAATGTTAACTTGTTTTTACAATGTAATCAATATCTTTTGATCTAGGATCGGCAGGTTTGTAACGGCAACATTTAAATTTATACATAAAAATAACAGAAATGGAATAGATAAAATAGAATCATCTCGTTTTTTTAAAAAAAGGACTTTGAGGGTATTTTGGCTTCTGGATTCCGGGAGAAGAAAGGGCTTATTATCCAGTTCTTTTTTCTCGAACTCCTTGTATGGCGCGAGATTTATAAAGAGAAAAAATAAGAGAAAAAGAAGGAGGGAAAATAAGACAAATAGATTATACAGGCTTCGTAAAATGGAAACGGGGCTTAAATTTTCTCATTCAAGCCGAAAAGGGTGGGACATTAGATTGAAAAACCAAGAGATCCTTAAATAAATAGTTGGAACGTAGTGTTTATGAAATAGGAAATTTCATAGATTTCAGTATGATTTTGGATATGTTACTCTTTGGTTACTTGATAGAAAGGAGGGGGAAAAATGACATACGCAGCACCTCAGGTTGACTATTCTGTCAATCCGTCGATCGAAGATCAGGCTTGGTTCTTGGTGTTTGTTGCAGTGCTTTTGGCACTTGGAGCAACTGTTGTTCTTGGCGCCGCTGTATGGTGTGTGGCTAACGGAAACGGCAGCTTCACGGGATCCGTCAAATGGGTCAGCGGTTTGCAGGTCAGCATCGAATGTAGGAAATAGCCATACTTAAGTATCTGTTCACAACAACAAGACATATTTGATGAGGCTTAACCGTCTGTGGGGGGCGGTTAAGCTTTTCCTGACATTAATCATACCCTGGAGGCATTATGTTTATAATAGATCATCTGTCTAAAACATATAAAAACAATGTGACTGCCGTTAGCGGGTTTCATATAAAAATCGAAAAAAACCAGATCGTCGCGATAGCGGGTCCGAACGGTTCAGGGAAGACGACGATCATTAACTCCATTTTAGGAATCATCACGCCTACCGAAGGAACCATTCTGTTGGATGACCTGCCGAACACGACGGCGGAATTCAAGCAGAAATTCGCCTACGTTCCCGATGAACTCCTTTTGCCGGACGCCCTTTCAGCCGCAGAATATTTGGATTTTGTATCTTCTATGTATCATTGTACATCAAATGAAAAACGGAAACAATTAATCGAGCTTTTCGATATGAAAGAGGCTTTGCAGGAGCCGATTGAAACGTACTCGCACGGAATGAAAAAAAAGACGCAGCTGATCGCCGCTTTTATGCTGGAGAGCGAATTTGTCATTATGGATGAGCCGTTTCGCGGGCTCGATATAGAAGCGGTCATCAATACGAAAAAGCTGATGAAGCGCTATGCGGCCACGCAAGGGTCGATACTGCTGGCCACCCATGACATGCTTTCTGCGGAAGAACTGTGCGATAAGATAGCAATTCTATCAAAAGGCGTCAAAATGGATGAAGGAAAAGTGAAAGAATTGAAGGCTAAATATAACAGCGATTCACTTGAAGAAGTATTCTTAAAAGCTTCGATGCTGAGTGATAGGGGTGCTCATTTTGATCAAATCATTCGAAATTTCTAAAATGATGCTGAAAATGTGGCAGAAGGAAATGGGCAAGCTCTTTAATACCGGTACAAAAAAAGCGATCGCCGTGCTTTTTTTGCTTTTGGCGGTAACGATGGGAAGCATCATCGGCTACAGTTTTACAGGCATGTTTTTAAGCGCGTTTCTGAACGGCGAAGTTCGTTCTCTCGGATTGTTCGTGATTTCCATGTTTATGAACGCGTCGATTTTTACATTTGTTTTCTTCATTTTATTTAAAGTAAGGACGCCAGAGCAGCACAGCTTTTCCATGCAGCTCAGCTGGTTTCCGCTGACGGCCTTCCAGAGAAGCCTCGGATATTTCATCCCGTTTGCCGGAGCGGTTTCATTTCTTGTCCTGTTTATGATTTTCATTCTGCTGATTCCGAACTTTGTCGCCAGCGGTGTTGGGTTTTGGTTTGCTTTTGCGTTTTTTGCACTTCTTTTTGTACAGATCATCTTTTTCTTTTCGCTTCTCAATCTTGTCTATAACTTGGTGTATATGTTGATTTTAAAATTCGGCTTTCCGCTGCAAAAGTTTTTTTCAATGTTTGTCCTTGTCGTGTTAGCCGTGTTTTACGGAATCACATCATTCGATCTTGGAAACATTCAGAACGCTTATTCGTCTTTTGATTATCATTTGACATATTTTGCAGCGCCGCTGTTTCTCATGCTGAACGGTCAGGCGTCGGATGCCGGCGTCATTCCGATTGTGCTGATCTTGACAGCAGCAGTCACGGCCTCTTTTATGTCGCTGAATGTTGTGCCGATCCTCACTGAAAAAAAATCATCTAAACTGTTTTCATTTATTAAAATCCCGTCATCAAAGCCGCTGTCTTTGGCGGTGAAAGAAATAAAGTCTCAAGCCCGAAATGAAGAAAATATTTTAAACTTCATTTTTTTGCTTTTGGCTCTATGCTTTTTGAAATACAAGTTTCAGTTTGGATTTACCGGTGAGAGCTATTTGGTTCTGGGAGGCGTGACAGGTATCATCGCCTTCAATTCATTTGGCAACGATCTGCGGATGATGCAGATGTATAAGGCGCTTCATTTAAAAACGGCAACGGTACTGTGGTCAAAATATCTCGGGCTCTGTATGCTCGGCCTCATTCAGCTCTTTTTGTTTTCCGTGCTGACGTGGACTTTCCCGGAGAGCTTTCCGGTCTTTTTAAAGACGGTTGCTGTGATCTTAAACTCGATTGCGATGTTCTATTTAGCGGGCATTATTTTTCCGCTTGACCGAAACAACCCTTATATGGGGATCTTCTCTTTCGGAATGCTCCTGCTCTTTTTGATTCCGCTGTTTTTCATCGTGAATTATGCGGTTGATAACGTCACGGGCGAAGCGCTGCTGTTTTTCATACCGTGCCTTGAATTACTGCTGATCCTGCTTTTATACGGAGGGTTTAAATGGAGGTACCATTATGATCATTAATATGTTGAACTCGCTGGCCGGAATCAAAAAAATTCCCTATTTCCCAGAGCATGTGACACTGAATCGGAAGCATATTTCAGATCATGATCTTGATGCTGATTTTCCCATTAATCCGACTGCTTATCAAATGCTGAAGGAAGTCGACGGGAAAAAAGACGAGCTGGAGATTGCCGAAGCTCTCAAAGGTGTGTTTAATGTCAGGGAAGAGGTGCTGCAGAAAGATTTGCACGAATTGCTGACAGGGCTCAACCGCCGTTATTTGATCAATTGGAGGTACGGAGAGGGCCCGTCTTTTGCGGGAGTGCTTTATCAATTCTTCAGCCAGTATCATATCCGCTACAAGGAGAGGTTTTCAAGCCATTCTGATTCGTTTCTGCTGTTGTACATAAAGTTTCTGCAAGTGATTTCTAAGAAAATCATCGTGTTCTGGCTCGTCTTTTTGATGTTGTCGCTTGCAGCGTACACCGTTGTTCCGGATGGATCGATCGTCGGCATCGCGGCTTATTTTTCCGTCGTCTATTTCGGGTTGATTACCGGAACGGCGCTTCATGAAGTGGTGCACGGCATCGCGCACCGGAAAGCTGCCGGCAGGAACGGCCCGCAGGGGTTTTTAGCGGCTGATATGATGTCAGTCAAATTTGTCCGCCCTGTCATGTCGCTGCATGATAAAAGGTCGATTTGGATTACGGCGTTGGGACCGCTTGTTCCAGGTGTGCTCGGAATAGCCGGCGTGCTGTTTACGGTCTTTTTTCTTAAGGAAAACGCGGTTTCCGTCGGAGTGCTGCTGTTCTTTTCCACCTATGCTTTGCATATGATGTATCTGCTTCCGTTTATGGGTGACGGAAAGTCGATTATGAAACAGCTGATGATCAGAGGAATTGGAGGTAAATCATCATGAATACAAACTCTTTAAAGCAGGGACTAATCTTTGCCAGTTTCTCAAGCTTTCTCGCATTTCCGATGCTTGCGGCTGCGCTTTTGTTTTATCACCTTTTTTCAAATCAAACGAGCAATGATATCTTGTTTAACAGTTTGTCGTTTGTCATGGAGAGCGAATCGGCTTTTTCATTCCAGGTGAAGCCAAACTTTTTCTTCATTATGATCGGGCTGTTTATCGGCATTTTTATTATAACGGCTGCGATTTCATCAATTTATCAGAAAAAAAAGGGTGAATCTTAAAAGAGCTTGCTTCCCTGAGGCAGGCTTTTTTTATTTGCATCGGCAGTCAGGTTGTGGTAAATTTAAATCGTAATCATTACGCTTTGGAATAAAGGAGGATACTCAGAGTGGCCAAGAAATCAAAAATTGCTAAAGAAAAAAAGCGCCAAAAGCTTGTTGAACAATATGCAGAACTCAGAAAAGAACTAAAAGAAAAAGGCGATTACAGAGCTTTGAGCAAGCTTCCGCGCGACTCGGCGCCAGCAAGGCTGCATAACCGCTGCGAAGTGACCGGAAGGCCGAGAGGATATATGAGAAAGTTTAAAATGTCGCGGATCGCGTTCAGAGAATTAGCATATAAAGGTCAGATTCCAGGTGTGAAGAAATCCAGCTGGTAATCTGTCAATGTCCGGAAAAAAGCTGCCGATGTTAAATCGGCGTTTTTTTTTCGACAAATTTTTAATATACCCTTGACGAAATTTTAATAAACGTGTAACATAATAAAAGTCAAAACGATGATGTTGTTTTTAGTGATCATATGCGGGTGTAGTTTAGTGGTAAAACCTCAGCCTTCCAAGCTGATGTCGTGGGTTCGATTCCCATCACCCGCTCCATACATACTGTTTATAACGCAGTGTTTCGTTTCTCAGATTAAACGAAGCATTGCGTTTTTTCATGTATGAAATCATCATAAAAAACCTGCTCTTTTCAAGAACAGGTTTTTACGGAAAGACGGCTGAAATGTGCCTGCCGCCGTGAATTTGTTCAAACATTTTTGTCAAAGAATCGAGCAGCCGGCTGGCTTCTTCTTTAGATAATGACGGCCTGAAAAAGACGAGCTGCAAGGCATCTTTTGTGTCCGCTCCTGCATGATGAAGACTGAGGTTTTCGGTGATCGTGCCGAATGCTCCCGCATCATCGGAGAACGTGATGATCTCGTCCGGGCCGCCGGGTTCGATTTTGATCGGACCCTTCAAATTCCGGGCGTCATATATATGAACCGGAATCAAATATTTGAGAGAGAAAAAACGGCTCAGATCAACCGCCGAATTTTTCGGCTCGACAAAGCGCTGCTCTTTGATGTCTTCCAGCATCCGTTCGAGTCCGCTTTCCCGGCCTGAAAAAGACGGATTCAGCTCCCTGAAGGCATCATGCCATTCTTTTACGGCCGATTCATCTTCGATACTGCGGTCGGCATAGTCAAAAAACAGCGATTCCTGAAAAAGGCGGAGCCGGCCTTTAAGCATTTGCGGGGAGCCGTTGATCTCAATACCTTGATATAACACAGCGCCAACCTTAAATGAAGGAATGCGGTTTAAAATAGCAGGCGCAATTTGCAAACGAAGTTCCAATTTTAATTCAACTCCCGTGTCATGGTACACTCTATTATACAGAGAGCGAAAACGAAAACAAAGAAAGGAGGCTCTGCGCGATGGATGTGAAAAAACTGAAACAGGATGTCATCGAATTCGCACAGCAAATCGGCATTGATAAAATCCGGTTCGCCAGTGCAGATACATTTGAAACATTAAAAGAACGATTGATTGAGAACCGGGCCCTTGGCTATGAATCAGGCTTTGAAGAACCCGATCTTGAAAAACGGACGAACCCGGATCTGCTTTTGCCGAAGGCGAAGTCGATTATCGCCATCGCCCTTGCATACCCCTCAAAAATGAAAGACGCGCCGAGAAGCAAGAAAGGCGAACGAAGGGGCATCTTTTGCAGAGCTTCCTGGGGAAAGGATTATCATCATGTCCTGCGCGAAAAGCTTGATCAGCTTGAAGAATTTTTGAAAGCACAGCGAAGCGATGTCAGAACGAAGTCGATGGTGGACACCGGTGAGCTTTCAGACAGAGCTGTCGCAGAGCGTGCGGGCATCGGCTGGAGCGGAAAGAACTGCATGATCATTACGCCTGAATTCGGATCTTACGTTTACTTGGCGGAAATGATTACGAATATTCCCTTTGAGCCTGATGAGAGGATCGAAGACCAATGCGGCTCATGCAACAAGTGCATCGAGGCATGCCCGACCGGCGCGCTCGTCAAGCCTGGGCAGCTCAACTCCCAGCGCTGCATCGCTTTTCAGACGCAGACAAAGGGTTTTCTGCCTGACGAGTTCCGTACGAAAATCGGAAACAGGATCTACGGCTGTGATACGTGCCAGATGGTATGCCCGAAAAATAAAGGGGTCGATTTTCATCTGCATCCTGAAATGGAGCCGGACCCTGAGATTGCCAAGCCGCTTTTAAAGCCGCTTCTGACGATGTCGAATCGCGAATTCAAAGAAAAGTTCGGCCACGTGGCCGGCTCATGGAGAGGCAAAAAGCCGATTCAGAGAAATGCGATTATCGCACTTGCCCATTTTAAAGAAACGGACGCTCTCCCTGAACTGATTGAGCTGATGCACAAAGATCCGCGGCCGGTCATCAGGGGAACCGCCGCATGGGCTGTCGGAAAGATCGGCGGAGCGGATGTGATGAGTGAATTGGAGCGCGCGCTCGCGCACGAGCAGGATGAAGACGCAAAAGCTGAAATTCAAAAAGGCATCGGCCTGTTAAAAGAAACGAGTGCGACTAATTGAGGGCTGTCCTGACATATGTTTAATGATGAGAAACGAATTAACAAACATATGGTGGTGTAGCCCTTGAAACAGATCATCGAGCAGCTCCTGAAAGCCAGACTTCAATACTTAATTAACGGCAATGATGAAACAAACTGGCGGGATGCCGGAGGTTTTGAAGTCATTGAACGGAAGCGGAGGCTTTTTCAAAAACGCGGCGTGCATATCGTGAAGGCCAATATAGAAGCGGCTGTAAAAGAGCATTGGCTTGATGAAGACGGCGCGTCACATGTGAACTATCAAACCCATACCGCATATTTGTGCAAAGACGGGGATGATATGTATATGGAAGAACATATGGAAGACAGAAACGCCCTTTTGTATGATCAGATGGTCATTAAAGACTCCGAGGCCCTGCGTCCGGCCGCACAGTCTCATCCTGAGCCTGAAAACGGCGATGAAGATATGCGCGAATTGCTGGGAAGGGCGTTCCGCTATGACCGGCTTGCCGCGGTGCGCTATGCTGAAACGTATTGGAATAAACGAAATCCTGCTTATAAAAACTTTGAAGACAATTGCACAAACTTTATTTCCCAGTGCATAAGGGCCGGAGATGCGCCGATGCGCGGCTATCCGAACAGAGGCAAGGGCTGGTGGATGCAAAACCATTCCTGGAGCTACAGCTGGACTGTCGCTCATTCGCTCAGAACCTTTTTGAAGCATTCAAAAGCCGGTCTCCGAGCGGTTCAAAAGCCGGCTGCGAAAGAGCTGATCGAAGGCGATGTCATCTGCTATGATTTTAACGGAGACGGCAGATTTGACCACGTGGCCCTTGTGACAGCGAAGGATAAAAGCAATATGCCGCTGGTGAACGCGCAAACGCACGACTGCCGGATGAGGTACTGGTCTTACGAAGATTCGCCTGCTTATACTTCATCGATTCGATATGCGTTTTTTCATATATCAGATGATACGACAAAATCGAAATGAGTGGTATAATAAACAGCGGATTAGAAAAACAGAGGTGAATACTTTGGCATTGCATGTCGTACTATATCAACCAGAAATTCCTGCAAACACAGGAAATATCGCACGGACTTGTGCAGCAACAGATACAACACTTCATTTAATCAGACCGCTCGGCTTTTCAACCGACGATAAAATGCTCAAGCGGGCAGGTCTTGATTATTGGGAATTCGTCAATGTCGTCTACCACGACTCATTGGATGAATTGTTTGATGCCCATCCTGAAGGCCGTTTTTTCTTCATTACAAAGTTCGGTCAAAAACCGCACACTTCATTTGATTATTCAGATCAAAACGAAGATTACTTCTTTGTCTTCGGCAGAGAGACGAACGGCTTGCCGAAAGAGCTGATCGAACAAAACATGGATCGCTGTCTGCGCCTGCCGATGACAGAGCACGTCAGATCACTGAACTTATCAAACACTGCGGCAATCCTCGTGTATGAGGCGCTTCGCCAGCAGAATTACAGAGATTTGACTTAATAGGTAAAGAGCCCTTTTTCAAAAGGGGCTCTTTTTTTGTTTTCCAATGTAACAGTGTTATGTTACAATGTGTGTGAAGGAGCTGAAACAGATGGTTCAGGATGATTTAATTTCAAAAAAAGAGCTGCTGGATTTGACTTCGATCTCGTACGGACAGCTCTATAGATGGAAACGGAAAAATTTAATACCTGAAGAGTGGTTTATCCGGAAGTCTACGTTCACCGGACAAGAAACGTTTTTTCCGAGGGAAGACATTTTAAAAAGAATTGAAACCATTCAAAGCATGAAAGAAAACCTTTCCCTTGATGAGATGGCGGAAATGTTTTCGCCCGATTTGACCGAACTAAACGCGAGCCGCGGGGAGCTGCTAAAAAAAGGCATCGTTTCAGAAGCGGTCATGGCGTTTTTTGAAGAATGCACCGGAAAACGCGATCATCCATTTAATTTGACAGAAGCACTTGCGGCTTATGTGCTGGAAGGCTTGCTTCAATCCGGCGACATCAGCCTGGATGAAGGGAAAATGGTGCTGGATGTCATCATGTCGAACGAGGCGGAAAACAAGGGAAGGCTGCTTGTGCTCCGGAAGCTCGGCGTTGCAACATGTCTGATTGCCGAGGGCAGCATTGTGTTGGAAAAGGGAGTCAAGGTAGCCGCTGACATCAATCTGGCGGCGAGCAGTGAAGAATTGAAAACAAAATTCATGTAATTGGAGGATCAAAGATGGAGAATTTATTGATAAACGGATTCGGCAGTTCAGGCGGAGGCGCGTATCAAACGGTTGAGTTAAACGGCAAAGGTACGATTAACGGCGATATTGACTGCGAAAGGTTCAGCTGCAGCGGCACCGGGACTGTAAACGGAGACGTAAAAGCGGATGAGCTGAGAATCAGCGGCCATGCAAAACTAAACGGCGCCATCGAGGCTTCAAAGGTTAGAATTGATGGTTCTGCAAAAGTGGATGGCGATGTCGAAGCAGAAAAGCTTAAAATCTTAGGCTACGCCGGCATTAGCGGACATGTGAAAGGCGACGAAGCGATCGTTCGCGGAAAAACGTCGATCGGCAAAGACTGCCAAGTGGAACATTTTTCTGCAGAAGGCTATTTTACAATCGACGGGCTGTTAAACGCGGAGCAAATCGAAATTAAGGTTCACGGCGGCGAAAGTAAAGTGAAAGAAATCGGCTGCCGGAGGATCGTCTGCACTGCACATCAATCGAAGCTGTTCTCGTTTTTATCGGAGCTTATTTCTCCTCCAAGGCTGTCTGCCGAGCTGATTGAAGGGGATCATATCGAACTTGCCAATACGACCGCAAAAGTTGTCCGCGGCAATTCGGTTATCATCGGCGAAAATTGCGACATCGGCCTGATTGAGTATAAGGAAGATATCCGGGTGGCCGAAACGGCAAAAGTCGGAGAGAAAAGGAAATTATAGCGGAGGGATAGGACATGAAGAAACACGACTTGAAAATACACGGATCCGGAAGCGCGGGGGGCGGATCATTCCATCGTGTTCTCATTAGAGGTGAAGGAATGATCACGGGAAACATTGATTGCGAAAAATTCAGTACACACGGTACAAGCGAACTGTCAGGCGACGCGAAAATTAAAAGCTTTAGTGTACACGGGGAAACAGAGATCCGGGGGAGGCTGAAAGCTGACAAAGCCAGAGTATACGGCACGGCGGATGTTTCTGAGAACGCCGAGATCAGCGATGCAGCCGTGAAAGGCATCATCAATATCGGGGGAAATATGACGGCTGACACTTGCGATGTCAAAGGCGCCCTGAACGTAAGAGGCGATTGCGAGGCAGAGGATTTTAAACTGACGGGCAGCCTGGATGTAAAGGGCCTCCTGAACGCAGGTGTGATTGACATCGGCTTAAAGTACGGAAACAGTTCGATTGGCGATATCGGCGGTACGGATATTAAGATCGTCAATAAACGCGGGCTGTTGTTTAATAGAAACGGAGGTACTCTCTCGGCAGGGACGATTGAAGGAGACGATATTTACCTGGAAAACACGGCGGCCCGAATGGTCAGAGGAAACCGCGTGCATATAGGACCGGGATGCAAGATTGAGAAAGTTGAATACAAGAGCAGCTACCGGGTATCTCCGAAGTCTGAGGTAAATGAGGATCAACAGCAATAAAACAGTGTTATGTTGTGAAAAAAGGGATGGCTTTAAAAGTGAGCCATCCTTTTTTCTTTTTTAATTTTACTTTCCGGGTTTGCTTTCGTATCCGGCAGTAAATATGGATACGAGAAACGCGAGGATGACCCCCATCATGATCAGCGTTCTCATTAAAATCCCCCTCTCATCCTTGATCCCTTGTTGTCATCTGCACCGATGCGGCGAGCCGTTCCGCAGGAGCACATGCGGACGGAACTTTTCTGCTCTTATTATGAATGGTTTGCTCCAGCCTTGTCAATTCGAGGAAAGTACATTTCATTTTTCATATGAAAAGCATCTAAAGGGACATCTTCGCATAGAGTGAATGTAACAGTGATTCACTTGGCACCTTGCATTTATCATCATATAGGAGGTTCTTATGGATATATTAAAAAAGATTGAACAGTATAGAGAGGAAGAGCAGCGTCTGAAATGGGAAGGAACCTTCGCTGAATATCTGGAAATCGTAAGAGAAAATCCGACTGTCGCGCAATCTGCTCATTCCCGCGTTTACAATATGATTAAAGACAGCGGCATTGAAGAGAAAGACGGCAAAAAAGTATACAGCTTCTTTGACAAAGAGCTGTTTGGTCTTGAAGAGCCTTTGGAACGCCTTGTTGAAGAATACTTTCATCCGGCCGCGAAACGCCTTGATGTCAGAAAAAGAATCCTGCTTTTGATGGGGCCTGTCAGCGGGGGGAAATCGACTTTGGTCACCATGCTGAAAAGGGGGCTTGAAGCATACTCTCTTACAGATGAAGGGGCTGTCTATGCGATTAAGGGCTGCCCAATGCATGAAGATCCGCTTCATTTAATCCCTCAGCATCTGCGGGACGATTTTTACAATGAATACGGCATCCGCATTCAAGGAAACCTGTCCCCGTTGAACATGATGAGGCTTGAACAGGAATACGGCGGAAGAATAGAAGACGTGAAGGTTGAAAGAATCTTTTTTTCAGAGGATAAACGGACGGGGATCGGCACGTTCAGTCCGTCAGACCCTAAATCGCAGGATATCGCCGATCTGACGGGAAGCATTGATTTCTCGACGATTGCCGAATACGGATCGGAATCCGATCCGCGCGCATACCGGTTCGACGGAGAATTAAACAAAGCGAACAGAGGAATGATGGAATTTCAGGAAATGCTGAAATGCGATGAAAAATTCCTCTGGCACCTTTTATCGCTTACACAGGAAGGGAATTTCAAAGCGGGCCGGTTCGCGCTCATCTCAGCGGATGAATTGATCGTAGCCCACACGAATGAAACCGAATACCGTTCATTTATATCCAATAAGAAAAACGAGGCGCTCCATTCGCGGATTATCGTCATGCCGATTCCATATAATTTAAAAGTATCGGAAGAGGAAAGAATTTATGAGAAAATGATCGCTGAAAGCGATGTGTCTGATGTTCATATTGCGCCGCACACGCTAAAAGTGGCCGCGATGTTTTCAATTTTGACAAGGCTGAAGGAGCCGAAGAGGTCAGACATTGATCTCGTCAAAAAAATGAGGCTGTATGACGGAGAGAGCGTTGAAGGATACAATTCAGTCGATGTCGAGGATTTGAAAAAAGAATACACTGATGAAGGAATGAGCGGAATCGATCCGCGTTATGTCATCAACCGGATCTCGTCGACGATCATCCGCAAAAATATGGAGTCGATCAATGCGCTCGATGTCCTCCGTTCTTTAAAAGAAGGACTCGGCCAGCATCCGTCGATTTCGGCAGAAGACCGCGAGCGCTATTTGAACTTTATTTCCGCCGCCAGAAAAGAGTACGACGAAATGGCGAAGAAAGAAGTCCAAAAAGCGTTTGTATACTCTTATGAGGAGTCGGCGAAAACGCTGATGGACAATTATCTTGATAATGTCGAAGCGTACTGCAATAAAATTAAGCTCCGCGATCCGCTGACAGGAGAAGAGATGAATCCGGATGAAAAGCTGATGAGGTCAATAGAAGAACAAATCGGCATTTCCGAAAATGCGAAAAAGGCATTCCGAGAAGAAATTCTCATCCGCATTTCTGCCTATGCAAGAAAAGGGAAGCGATTTGATTATAATTCCCATGAGCGGCTCAGGGAAGCGATTCAGAAAAAGCTGTTTGCAGACTTGAAAGATGTCGTCAAAATCACGACGTCGACAAAAACGCCGGACGAACAGCAGCTCAAGAAAATCAACGAGGTCGTCGCCCGTCTCATTGATGAGCACGGCTACAACTCGACAAGCGCAAACGACCTCTTAAAATATGTAGGAAGCTTATTAAACCGGTAGCTTGAAGACCCGTCCGGAGAAGGGCGGGTCCTTTTGTCCCATTTTCAAAATTGTTTGTCAAAAGTTATTTGCACCTGCATAAGATAACAATAAACACTTTTAGACTTGCATCCGCAGGACTTTGACCTATAAACCGAAGCCATTTAAGGGGATTATCAATAAGGAGGGGAATTCATGTCCCATAAAGACAATGGCCATTTTATTATTTCTCAGGAAGACTGGTCCCTCCACCGAAAAGGGTATGATGACCAACAGCGTCACCAGAAAAAGGTGCAGGACGCGATCAAAAACAATCTGCCTGACCTGATTACAGAAGAAAGCATCATTATGTCCAACGGCAAAGATATTGTCAAAATTCCGATTCGCTCGTTGGATGAGTATAAAATCCGCTATAACTATGATAAAAATAAACATGCCGGCCAGGGAGACGGCGACAGCCAAGTAGGAGATATCGTCGCAAGGGACGGCTCTGATAAGCGGGGCGCCGGCAAAGGCCAGGGAGCGGGCGATCAGGCCGGTGAAGATTATTATGAAGCGGAAGTTTCGTTAATCGATTTGGAAGAGGCGCTCTTCAGCGAAATGGAGCTGCCGAATTTAGAACAGAAAGAGCGCGATGATATCGTTGTCGAAGATATTGAATTCAACGATATCCGCAAAACGGGTTTGACGGGCAACATCGATAAGAAAAGAACGATGCTCAGCGCATTTAAGCGAAACGCAATGACTGGAAAACCGTCGTTTTATCCGATCTATCCCGAAGACTTAAAATTTAAAACGTGGAATGACTCTGTAAAGCCTGAATCAAAAGCCGTTGTGCTCGCCATGATGGATACGAGCGGATCGATGGGCGTTTGGGAAAAATATATGGCGCGAAGTTTTTTCTTTTGGATGACACGTTTTTTACGGACAAAGTATGAAACGGTCGATATCGAGTTTATCGCCCATCATACAGAGGCCAAAGTGGTATCAGAAGAAGATTTCTTTTCGAAAGGGGAAAGCGGGGGAACAATTTGTTCATCTGTATACCGCAAATCCCTCGAGCTGATCGAAGACAAATACCATCCGACACGCTATAACATTTATCCGTTTCATTTTTCGGACGGCGATAATCTGACATCCGACAACGCGCGGTGCGTCAAGCTTGTCGGAGAGATTATGGAGAAAGCGAATATATTTTGCTACGGCGAAGTCAACCAGTACAACAGACATTCAACTTTAATGTCAGCCTACAAAAATATTAAAAATGAAAAATTCAAGTATTATGTGCTGAAACAGAAAGCCGATGTTTTTCAGGCTCTGAAGAGCTTCTTCAACAATGAAGAACGGCACCAATATACATGAAAAAACCTGAATTAAACCTCTGAACTGACCCGTTAAAATGAGACTTAGAAAAAACACCTATGCTGCCTGTCCCCTGTATTCCAGTGGGGACAGGTAGTTTAATTTTGCCTGAATTCGTACATGATTATATCGATACATGTATTGATTTACAATTTGTACTACTTTAGAATTGGATATAGATGCTCTACTTTGAGCGTTAAATCCTTCCGACTTTAGCGAGGAGTGAAAGGATTCAATGACGGCATTATCATGGCAGTTTCCTTTTCGAGACATGCTTGTGGTAATGCCTTTTTCTTTGGCCAAATTCTGATATGCATGTGAAGTATAGACAGATCCCTGGTCGCTATGAAGAAGTAACCCTACTGGTTTACGTAATTCTACAGCTTCCCTCAATGTGTCTAATACTAGGTTAATATCTTGGCTCGTACCTATTTTGTAAGCCACTATTTCGTTGTTATATAAGTCCATAATCGTTGATAAATATAACATAGTCGAGCCATAAGGTAAGTAGGTAATGTCGGTTACCCATTTTTCATTTAATCGGCTTGCTTTAAAATTACGATTGAGAGTGTTCGGCACAATAATATTACTCTCACCACAAATGTACTTTTGTCGCTTCTTCTTAACTTGACACTGAATCTCAAACTTTTGCATAATTTTTTGTACAGTTTTGCGGTTTACATTTATCCCATACTTTCTGTTTAAGATGGATTTAATTTTACGATGACCATAGTGATAGAAGTTTTTCTTACACAGCTTGATTACTAGCTCTTCTAATGAAGTTAGCTCAACTTTTTTATACTTCTTTTTCCAACGGTAATATGTTGACTTAGGTATGCCTAATACTCCAAGAATATCAATTATTTTAAAAGTGGCTGAGAGTTCTTCTACAACTTGGACAATGACTCGTGGCTCCAACTCCTTTCGATCTCCTGGTACTTTTTTATAATTGCCAATTGAGCCTCTAGCTGTTTATTCTTTAGTTTTAATTCTTCTAGCTCACTCATTTCCTCCGATTCTTTACCGTAGGAATATTGTTTTCCAACTTGTTGCGAAAATCGATAGGTTTGGCCTGTTTTGTACCATCGCATCCATGTTTTAATTTGAGTCTTATTTTTTATCCCCAGTTGTTCCATTATTTCTTTGTTTGTCATTCCAGCTTGTTTCATTTTAATTACTTCCCATTTTACTTCTTCTGCGTAATGTACTCTTGTGCCCATAGAAAAACACCCTCCTAAGAATCATATTGTATTAATACGATTCAGGGGGTGTTTTTTCCTTGTCTCATTTATTTGGGTCTCTCCACCTCCGCTGCCGGAGGTTTTTTGTTTGGAAAATATTTAAATCAAAATTTTAAGTGCAAGGTTATTGACATTCTTTATTACTTTAACTAATATTTAATCTTGTTAACTATTTATTTTGTTGTGCAGAGGTAAAAACAAATTTACCGTTTCCGATCTTTCTTGCTCAGTTTTGAACAACTTATTCAGTACACGTCCCGCAAGCTGCTGAGCAGGAAATAGGAAAAGCAAAACCGAGGGAGCCGTTCAAACCGGCTTCACCCAAAATATAAGGATATGAAAGGAGAAATAAAACATGAGCAAAGGACGTTTAATTGCGACGAACATTATCGGACTCATCATCGTGCTTGCCATCTTAGCAGGAGGTGCGTATTTCTATTATGACAGCATCAGCTATGTGAAAACCGATGAAGCGCACGTGGCAGGCGAGATGGCCGATATTACGGCGCCTGCATCAGGGAAGCTCGCAGATTGGGATTTGAAAGAAGGATCAAAAGTTTCGAAGGACGAAAAAACAGCGAAAATCAAAGGGGAACAAACGGTTGACGTGAAGTCGATCATGGACGGAACGATTGTCAAAAACGAAGCGAAGGAAGGCCAGATCGTACAAGCCGGTCAAACGCTTGCGAAAACAATCGACATGGATCATCTGTACATTACTGCTAACATTGAAGAAAACGACCTGAAAGACATCGAAAAAGGGGACAAAGTCGATATCGTCGTTGACGGTGATTCAGGCACTACATTTGAAGGAAATGTCGAAGAAATCGGCTATGCGACAAACTCAACATTTGACTTGCTTTCTCAAAGCAATTCAAGCGGAAACTACACGAAAGTAACGCAGAAAGTACCTGTGAAAATTTCAATCAAAAACCCGTCTGACAAAGTGCTGCCGGGAATGAACGCATCCGTGAAAATTTCAAAATAACCGGGGGAAATAAAAACGAGCGAAAGGAGGATGTCATAAGTGGCTTCTCAGAAAAAAGGAAATATGTCACTGCTTATCATATTAATGGCCGGCTTGTTTCTGGCCATTTTAAACCAAACGCTGCTGAATGTGGCGATGCCTCATCTCATGACAGAGTTCAATGTGAGCGCCACAACGATTCAATGGCTGACAACCGGATATATGCTTGTCAACGGCGTTTTGATTCCTTTATCAGCCTTTCTGATTATGCGGTTCGGCGGACGGAGCCTGTTTTTAACGGCCATGCTGCTGTTTACGGCCGGAACGCTGATATGCGGAATTTCGCCTAATTTCTCGACGATGTTAACCGGACGCCTCATTCAGGCAGTCGGCGGAGGCATACTTCAGCCTTTGGTCATGACGACGATTCTCTTTATCTTTCCTCCGGAAAGCCGCGGGAAAGGAATGGGGATCTTTGGCCTTGCGATGATGTTTGCTCCTGCTGTCGGTCCGACTCTATCCGGCTGGGTCATTGAAAACTACAGCTGGCGGATCATGTTTTACAGCCTTGTGCCGGTTGGTGTCATCGTCATCATTTTCGGTTTTTTCCTATTTAAAAATATGACGGAACCTAAAAAAATCAAATTGGATACAGCAGGCGCGATTCTTTCAGTCGTCGGATTTGCGGCGTTGCTGTATGGCGTGAGCGAAGCCGGCTCAGACGGCTGGGATGATCCGATCGTACTTTCTACAGTTGTGATCGGTGTAATCGGCATTGCCGCTTTTATCATCCAGCAGTTGAAATCGAAAGAACCGATGCTTGACTTCAGAGTGTTCAAATACGATATGTTTTCACTGTCAAGCGTGATCAACGCCATCATTACGGTTGCTTTGTATGCCGGAATGTTCCTGATTCCGATTTATTTGCAAAACCTGGTCGGTTTTACAGCGCTTCAGTCGGGGCTTCTTATGCTGCCGGGCGCACTCGTCATGCTTGTGATGTCGCCGATCTCAGGAATTTTATTTGATAAAGTCGGCCCAAGGCCGCTGGCGATTGTCGGTTTATTGATCACCGTTGTGACGACCTACGAATTTACGACGCTTACGATCGATACGCCGTATATGTACATCGTGCTGATCTATGCGATTCGGGCGTTTGGGATGTCTATGCTGATGATGCCGATTATGACTGCCGGCATGAACCAGCTTCCGCAGCATCTAAACAGCCACGGAACGGCGATGTCGAATACGCTTCGCCAAATCAGCGGTTCGATCGGAACGAGCTTGATCACGACGATTTATACGAATCGTACGACATTCCACTATGCATCAATGGCCGATCAGACAAATACGGCTGATCCGTCATTTATGAGCACATTGCAGTCAACGATTCAGTCAACCGCGCAATCGATGCATATATCTCTCGAACAAGCACAACAATATGTCGTGAAATATTTGACCGGACAGGCGCAGCTCAACTCGAACGTCATGGGTATTAATGACGCGTTTATGTGGGCGGCCGGGTTCTGTGTCATCGGTCTCGTTCTCAGCCTGTTTTTGAGGGATGTCAGAAAAGACAAGCTGCGCAGGAAGAACAAAGCGCAGGAGCTGACATTGCTTCCGGCTCCTAAAGAAGCGAAAGAATCTTAAAATGAGGAGGTTCTGACATGAAAATTTATGTTGTTTACGACAGTGAAGGCGAGCATACGAAAAAGCTGGCTGAAGCCATTGCAGAAGGCGCGGGGGAACATGATGCTGCAGACGTGCGGATCGATCATGTCAGCCAGGCGGATATTAGAAAGCTCGAAGAAATGGACGCTATCATCTGGGGATGCCCGGGCCATTTCGGTACAATCAGCTCCGGATTAAAAACTTGGATCGACAGGCTGGGCTACCTTTGGGCGGAAGGAAAGCTGATCAATAAGATCGGCGCAGTCTTCTGCACAACGGCGACGACCCACGGCGGTCTTGAGGCGACAATGCTCAACTTAATAACACCGATGCTTCATCAAGGCATGATGGTCGTCGGCTTGCCTGGAAATGTACCTGAAAATGCTTTATACGGGTCTTATTACGGTGCAGGCATCACGTGTCCTGTCGACAGTGACGAATTGATCGGCGAGGAAGGCCTGGAGCTGGGCCGGGCTTTAGGCAGACGCGTCGCCCAGGTGACAGACCGCTTTACAGCAGGACAGTGAGGAGCGATTTGACATGACCATTATACTGACCATCATCGCTGCTGTCCTCGTCATTATCGGTCTGGTGGTATTTAATGTGCGGTCGGCGTCTTCTCAGGATAAACCCGAACATGAGGATAAAGCTGCATCTGCGGCTGGCATTCCTCAGGTTCAGGAAGAAGAAGAGCCTGAGCAGGTTAAAGCCGATCAGCAAGATCCGTTCGAAATGAATGATCAAACCTATCGGGCGATCCTGCAAAAACTTCAACAACCAAAAGAGGAAAAAAAATATCCCGAGAAGACGGAAATGGACGATATGGATTACCGAAACGCATTAAAATCCATGAAAAAACGGGAACAGGATTAAAGGCAAATTCGCTGGGCACCAGCGGGTTTGCTTTTTTATTTGCGCTTTTTTTGCAATATTACTTCCGATTCCCCCCGCACTACTGATGCAGTACTCTGATACAGCTCGGTCTGGAAGGGAAGACGCAGCTTTAGTTATAAATTCGAACAACAATGCGTTATTGCTGTTGTATACCAATTGATATTTCGCGCCGTTTATTCATTTTCGAGCTGATTGTCAGAAACGTTCTGATCCGAAGCAGCAACAGCCTGTTTTCCGCGTCATTTGCTTCTCGTCAATATCGCTGTCTGTTTAGGCTGCGTGTTTTTTTCCACATGAGTGATGTTCTTTCGAACGATAGATGAGCGCTCAGAAAATATTCGGCTATCAAAAAATCATCCGGGACATTTCCTTGTTGATCTACGATGCTTATGGATTATTCGAGGCGCTGTTCATCAAGAGCGGCTTATTCCAGAAAGTGCAGAGATTCTGGAGCATTTCTTTAAATGCTGATTTCAAATTTCATGATGAACAGCCAGAAAGGAGACGAAGAACGTCTCTATTTAACAGAGCTTGATATGTTCTGCGTCCATTTCGGGTCAAGGATATATTCACTATTATGAAACCAATTTTTCCGATTTCCGTATAAACAAAGCGTGGAACCTGTTAAAGGACAAGAAAAATCGACAGGGATATAAAAATCGGCAAGCTTTCCAAAGGGAACCGGGGCAGGCTGAAGCTAGCGCTCACATTGGCGAGCGATGCAGCGGTCGTGCTGTTTGATGAACCATCCGGTCTCCGATGGTGAGGGAGTCGACAGTCAAAAGCCTTCTTACATATTTGGAGCTTGACAAGCAGACAATCGCCATCGCCACCTATGAAATTGAACAAATATTGGATGTCGTCTTAAATGGCCGAATTGAAGCAAAAAAGGATGTCGAACAGCTGCGCGAGGAATCCGGAATGTCGCTTTTGGAATGGCTGAAACGGTTTATTAAAGAAAAAAATTGAAAAAGCGGGAGGAGAAACATTGGAAACACTTTTGGAATTAAAAAATGTATCAAAAACGATCAGGGGGAAAAAGATCATCGAGGGCTTGAGTTTTGACGTGCGGGCAGGCGAGATATTCGGCTTCCTGGGGCCGAACGGCGCCGGAAAAACGACGACGATCCGGATGATTGTCGGACATATGAGCATTACCGCCGGTGAAATCGCCGTGTGCGGCGTCAGCGTAAAAGAAAACTTTGAAAAGGCTGCACGGCATATCGGAGCGATCGTTGAAAACCCGGAGCTTTATAAATTTTTAACGGGCTACCAAAACCTTCAGCAATACGCGCGCATGACGAAAGGCGTGACGAAAAAGAAAATTGACGAAATCGTCGAGCTCGTCGGATTGAAAAACAGGATCAACGACAAGGTCAAAACGTATTCGTTAGGAATGAGACAAAGGCTTGGCCTTGCCCAAAGCCTTTTGCACGATCCAAAGCTGTTGATTCTCGATGAGCCGACGAACGGGCTTGATCCGGCAGGTATCCGGGAAATCCGTGACTATTTAAGAAAGCTGACGAGAGAAAAGGGAATGGCGGTCATCGTTTCAAGCCACCTGCTTTCAGAAATGGAGCTGATGTGCGACAGGATCGCCATTATTCAAAACGGAAAGCTCCGGGATATTCAGCATGTGCACGGACCCGCTCGGGATGAGAAGAAGCGCTATTATATTCAAGCGGACGACACCCAGGCTCTCACACGGGAAGCGGCTGCTTTCAGAAAGGTGAAGGTTGACGAAGCGGAAGGCGGGATAGAGCTCAGCATTCAAAAGGATGAAGTGCCTGATTTGATTAAACACTTGACAGACAGCGGTGTTCGCTTATATGAAGTGAAGGCTGTGAACAAATCGCTGGAAGACCGATTCCTGGAAATCACCGCAGATAAGGAGGAAGCTCAGCATGTTTAATCTCATCGTAAATGAATGGATCAAAATTTTTAATCGAAAAGGCACATACGTCATGATCGGAATTTTGCTGTTAGCTGTCATCGGGCTGGGCGTTCTCACAAAGACGATCGGAGAGACAGACCAAAACACGGACTGGAAAAAGGAATTGGCGCAGGAAAATAAGGACATGAAGGAACAGCTTAAAGGGAACAGCAATCCAACACTTGAAAAAAATTATGAACAGTCGATCGCAATTAATGAGTATCGAATCAAGCACGATTTACCGGCAGATGGGGATTATTCAGCTCTGTCTTTCATCAGCGATACGAGCGGGCTCATCTCGCTCGCCGGTTTGTTTGTAATCACGGTGGCGGCGGGAATCGTTGCGAATGAATTCAGCTGGGGAACGGTGAAGCTGCTTGTCATCAGGCCGATCAGCCGCTTTAAAATCCTGCTGGCAAAATATTTTACGGTCCTGCTTTTCGCATTGGCTTTGCTTTTCATTCTGTTCGCAAGCGCAGGGATCACAGGCCTTGCTTTATTCGGGGCAGGCGACAGCAGCCAGGTTCACTTGGTGTATGTCGGTGGAACGGTTGAAGAAAAAAGCCTGCTATTGCATTTGGCCGGCAGCTATTTGCTGAATTCGATTTCGCTTTTGATGATGGCGACAATGGCCTTTATGATTTCAGCGGTTTTCAGAAACAGCTCGCTCGCCGTAGGTATTTCGATTTTCCTTTTGGTTATGGGCGGAACGGTGACAGGCCTGCTCGCGACGAAATTTGCTTGGGCGAAATACATCCTGTTTGCCAACACGGACCTCACTCAATACTTTGACGGATCTCCGGTTGTTTCAGACATGACGCTGGGATTCTCGATTGTGATGCTGGCTGTCTATTTTATCGTTTTTCATGTGCTCGCCTTTGTTGTATTCACAAAGAGAGACATCGCTTCATAAGCGGTATACGTTTAAAAAAAGCCTGACACCGGTTTCCGGGCGTCAGGCTTTTTTTAAATATAAAAAGACTGCTGACATTCGGTCAGCAGTCCTGTATGAAGATCAGCGGTTCACAGCTTACGCTTTTGTTACGTTAGCAGCTTGTGGTCCGCGGTTTCCTTCAACGATTTCGAAAGATACAGATTGGCCTTCTTCCAAAGTTTTGAAGCCTTCGCCTTGAATAGCAGAGAAATGAACGAATACATCGTCTTGTCCTTCAACTTCGATGAATCCGAAACCTTTTTCAGAGTTAAACCATTTTACTTTACCTTCTAGCATGAAATTTCCTCCTAAAGCGATAACGCTTAAATTCACTATTCTTGCTCTAAAACAAACTTCCAAGACGAAAACTCTTACAAAACTTTCTTCTTAAAGATAGTTCGAACAAAAATAATTACCTTTACTTTACCAGTGTTTAAACGAAATTACAACTGCTAAACACAATTTTTTTAAAAAAAGTGAAATTTAATGCTCAGGGTGAAAAACAATGAGTAAAAAGGGAGTTTTTGAAATTTTCACGAATCTGATTGACAACATTTCAAAGAAGCTGTAAAGTTAGGTAAAACTTCATGCAACTATACTTCTTATTCAGAGAGGCGGAGGGAATTGGCCCTGTGAAACCTCGGCAGCGGGTTCTGCATACAGCAGAATACTGTGCCACATCCAACAAGCCGTACGGGCTTGGAAGATAAGAAGAGAGCGGACTCACTCTATTTACTTTGTGTCGTCAAAGGCTTCTTCTTATTTTTTAAGAGGAAGCCTTTTTTGTTAGCCCTAAAAGAGGAGGAGATCATCATGATTACATTTGAAGGCGTTGAAAAGGTCTATGAAAGCGGCGGACAGAAGGTCCATGCGCTCAATGGAATCGACCTTCATGTGGATAAAGGGGAAATATACGGCGTCATCGGCTTCAGCGGCGCAGGAAAAAGCACGCTGATCCGCTGTGTGAACTTCCTTGAAAAACCGACGGCCGGAAAGGTTTTCGTCGGCGGAAGAGACTTAATGTCCCTGTCGAAAGCTGAGATACGAACTGTGAAAAGGAAGATCGGCATGGTTTTTCAGCATTTTAACCTGTTAAATTCAAAGACGATTTTCGCTAATGTCGCTGAGCCGCTTGCGCTTGTTAAAACACCGAAAGCCGACATAAAGAAAAAAGTGACGGAGCTGCTCCGTTTTGTCGGACTTGAGGATAAAGCCCGCGATTATCCGGATCAGCTTTCGGGCGGACAAAAGCAGCGCGTCGGGATTGCCCGGGCGCTGGCGACAAATCCGGAGGTTCTGCTCTGTGATGAAGCGACATCAGCGCTTGACCCGCAGACGACCGGCGATATTTTGAAGCTGCTGAAGCGCGTCAATGAACAATATAACATCACGATTCTGTTAATCACTCATGAAATGAATGTGGCAAAAGAAATCTGCGACAAAGTTGCGGTAATTGAAAAAGGAAGAATCATTGAATCCGGCAGTGTGTTTGACGTATTTTCCGCGCCGGAAACCGAAACGGCCAAAAGCTTTGTCAAATCAGCCATCGACCACGAGATACCTGAATCGATTCAAAAATTAAATCTGAAGCACCTCTACCAGCTTCAATTTGTCGGCGAATCTTCTGGGAAGCCTTTTCTTTCTCAAGTGTCAAAGCGGTATGACGTAGAAGTCAACATTCTGCACGGAACGATTACAGAGCTTCAGGGAATTCCGTTTGGCAGCATGACGGTCGAGCTGCAGGGGGAAGATGGTGAAATCGGGCGGGCGCTCGAATATATACGCAGGGAAAACATTCGCATCAGGGAGGTATAAGCATGCTAGTTACATATGACCAAATCATTGACGCACTGGTTCAGACGATTCAAATGACGGTTTTTTCGCTTTTATTTTCAAGCGTGATCGGCATTCCGCTCGGCATTTTGCTGGTAGTCACAAGAAAGGGGCATCTGCTTGAGAATCCGGCAGTTTTTACGTTTGTCAATATGATCATTAACATTTTCCGGTCCGTCCCGTTTATCATTTTAATGGTTGCTTTAATTCCAGTGACAAGGCTGATTGTAGGGACGTCGATCGGCACATCGGCAGCGATTGTTCCCTTGACTTTTTATGCGGGGCCTTACATCGCTAGACTCGTCGAGAACTCTCTGCTTGAAGTGGATCCGGGAGTCATTGAAGCCGCTGAAGCAATGGGAGCGACTCCGAGACAGATCATCTTCAGGTTTCTGATTCCAGAAGCGCTCGGTTCGCTTGTGCTGAGTTTTACGGTGGCAACGGTCGGATTGGTCGGGGCGTCGGCGATGGCTGGTGCGATTGGTGCAGGCGGTCTTGGGGATTTGGCGATCACATACGGCTATCAAAGATTTGACACGCTGACGATGATCATCACGGTTGCAATTCTCGTCATCGTAGTGCAAGGATTGCAGACATCCGGAAACGTTCTGTCAAAAAAATTGAGAAGAAGATAGACAGAGAGGGAGACGGCTATTATGAAAAAATTTGCATGTGTTGTGATCTTCCTGCTGCTTGCGGCAGTGATCGCGGGGTGCGCGGCAGACTCTGATGCGAAAACCATTAAAATCGGCATCAGCGGAACGGATACGAGAATTTGGGACTTTGTGAAGAAAAAAGCCGAAAAAGAAGGCTTAAAGCTTGAAATCGTCAAATACTCCGACTATGTTCAGCCAAACCAGGCTTTGGCGAGCGGCGACATTGACGCCAACGCTTTTCAGACGATATCCTACTTTAATGCATTCAAAAAGGAACGCAACCTTGAATTATCGCCGGTCGGCACAACGATCATCGCTCCGATGGGCATTTATTCCGAGAAATATGATTCGCCTGGCGATATACCAAACGGCGCGGAAATTGCCGTTCCAAGCGAAGCGACGAACATGGGCAGAGCCTTGCTTCTGCTGGAGTCCGCCGGCCTGCTTCAATTAAAGGACGGATTTGACGGAAATGGAACGCTTGATGCAATTAAAGAAAATCCTAAAAAACTCAAAATCACAACGGTGGCCGCAGAGCAAACGCCGCGCGTGCTTGCCGATGTCGCTGCATCCGTCATCAACAACGGCATAGCGGTTGACGCCGGCTTCCATCCTGTCAAAGATTCGATCAAACTGGAAGATGAAACAGCGACACCGTACATCAACATTATTGCGGCCAGAACAGAAGACCGGGATCGCGAAGATTTGAAAAAGATCGTCGAGCTGTATCAAGCAGACGACACTGCTGAATTGATTAAAAAAGAATTTGACGGAGCACAGCTGCCGACTTTCGTTCCTCTAAAAGACATCGGCGAATAAAATGTCAGTCGCGCAATTGCTTCCCGGGTCATATATTGAAATACATCGATAATTCCTACTTGACCAATCAGGTTTGTTGTACTATAGTTTTTAAATGTAAAAAATTCTGGGGGTGCTTTTGTTATCATGACATTATTTGTTGTTATTAATATTATCGTCATGCTCGGCCTGATGGCGCTCCTTTATATGATGCAAAAAAAGCATGTTTCTTTTTCTAAGCGGGTATTTACCGCTCTGGGAATCGGAATTGTTTTTGGATTCGCTTTGCATTTTATATATGGTTCGTCTTCAGAAACGATTACGCAGACTTCTGATTGGTTTAATATCGCAGGCGGCGGCTATGTCAAGCTTTTGCAGATGATCGTTATGCCGCTTGTATTCATCTCGATTTTGGGTGCTTTTACAAAGCTTAAGCTGACGCACAATATCGGAAAAATCAGCGGATTGATCATCGGGCTCTTAATCGCGACGACAGCCGTCGCTGCTGCGGTGGGTATCGCGTCCGCGCTTGCTTTCGACCTGCAGGCCGTCCATGTGGACCAAGGCCAGGCGGAGACAATGAGAGGGGCGGAACTCGAACAGAAATCGCAGGACATGGAAGCCAAAACGCTTCCGCAGCAAATTGTCGAGCTTCTTCCTGGAAATCCGTTTTTAGACTTTACTGGAGCAAGACCGACATCAACGATCGCAGTTGTTATTTTTGCGGCTTTCCTTGGGATCGCTTATCTCGGGGTCAACCGAAAACAGCCTGAACAAGCTGAACTTTTCAAAAAAATGGTTGATGCCGTGTATGCGATCATTATGCGTGTGGTCACCTTAATTCTGAGGTTGACGCCTTACGGTGTATTGGCGATCATGACAAAAACGATTGCAACGAGCGACCTCGACAGCATTGCCAAACTCGGCAAATTTGTCATCGCTTCATATGCGGCGCTGATCGTCATGTTCATCATTCACCTGCTGCTCATTACATTCAGCGGTTTAAATCCTGTCACATACTTGAAAAAGGCGTTTCCAGTTCTTGTATTCGCGTTTACATCAAGATCAAGCGCAGGCGCTTTGCCGCTGAACATTAAAACGCAGCGAAGCCTTGGTGTTCCAGAAGGCATTGCGAACTTTGCCGGATCCTTCGGACTGTCCATCGGTCAAAACGGATGTGCCGGCATTTACCCTGCAATGCTCGCGATCATGATCGCGCCGACTGTCGGCCAAAATCCGCTTGATCCGTCATTCTTGTTCACGGTTATCGCAGTTGTTGCGATCAGCTCTTTCGGAGTGGCAGGCGTCGGCGGAGGTGCGACCTTTGCAGCGCTTCTCGTCCTTTCGGCATTAAACATGCCTGTAGCGCTTGCCGGACTTCTGATTTCTGTTGAGCCGCTGATCGACATGGGGCGTACGGCTCTCAATGTCAGCGGCAGCATGACGTCAGGACTTGTCACGAGCAAAGTGACAAATGAGCTTGAAAAAGACACGTACCAAGACCGTACAAATATCATTGAAGCAGAAGTGTAAAAGAAAAACGGCCCGCACAGCTTGAGAGCTCGTGCGGGCCGTTTTTTATGAATAGCTTTGATCGTCATCGAACATCGTCTGAGCTGCAGCCTGATCGTTCATGACATTCACCGGAGCAGTCATATGGCTTGATTGATGCTGGTCATTTGCCGTATGGCCTGACTGGCGGTGTTCATGTGATTGTCCTCCCGGATTAAAAGCCTGCTTGATCATGTCAGCCGGATTCATCATCGTCTGATTGCGGCCGCTTCCTTGCTGCCGTCCTCTCATGCCATTCGCGAACATGCCGGTCAATCTTTTGCGGATTTCGGGAGAAAAAGCCGCGGTTAATGCAGCTGATCCTAAAACTAATACAGCGGGATGGATGCCAGATCTTCTTCTAAACAAAGGGTCAACCTCCTTTTTACGTATACCATCCCCAGTCATGATCGGTTTTATTCTTCAACCTTGGCCGCGTGATATAAGCGGTGCTTTTCAAAAAATTCGAAAATGGCGCGGTAGACTTTCATTTTATTTTCTTTTTTGGAAAAACCGTGCCCTTCATTTTCCAAAACGAGATACTCGATATTCCGCTCCATGTTCCTCAACTGATCGACGACCTGATCGGACTCTTCCTTTACGACGCGCGGATCGTTTGCGCCTTGGATGATCAGCATCGGCTGAGTCATATTCTCCAGATATGTAACAGGAGAATCGGCTTTCATTTTTTCATAATCCCGCTCCGGATTGCCGACCCATTTTTCCATCATCGGCTGCCAGAAATCAGGTACGGTTTTGACGAACGAAAACAGGTTGCTGACTCCGCATATATCGACGACGGCGCGGAAATACTCAGGATGCCTCCCGTGGAGCAAAAGCGACATATATCCTCCATAGCTGCCGCCCATTAAAAAGAGTTTTTCGCGGTCTGCAAGCTTTTGATCGATAAGCCAGTCGATGCCCGCGGTCATATCGAGGCGCGGCCCGTCTCCCCAATCTTGTTCAACCATTTTAAAGAATGAATAACCGTAATTCGCTGATCCCCTGAAATTAGGAGCGAATAACTGGTAACCCATTTTTGCAGCGAGTTGAAAGAGATCGTAGAACATAAAGGTTTCTGCATCTTGCGGTCCGCCGTGCGGCCAAATAATCGTCCAGCCGTTCGCTTCTACCGGGGAGGGCTTAAACAGCAGTCCTTCTATTGGCAGGCCATCAAAAGAAGGATATGTCACAACTTCAGGATAAGACAGCTCCTGTTCGGAGAAACCCGGAACCGAATGTTTCGTTAATTGCCGCCATTTTGACTGTCCTTTCGTTAATACGTAGAGATTAGTCGGCCTGGTCGGCGTTGAGCCGAGAATGTACAGCGTACCAGAATAGGCGCAGTGTATTTTCGAAATGGATGTGCAAGGGCAATCGATCTGCCGGCTTTGCCCCGTTGCTGTGTTGTACTCATACATCACCTCTTTGACACCTTTTTTTCCAATGAGATAAAGGAAAGTTCCATTCGGGTCAGCGTGGATGGATGTTAAATCAGTTTTATCAATCGAAAGCACCGGCGTAAAAATACCGGATGAAACAGTGTACAAGGCAAGATATGAGAACTCGGCTTCGTAGTTTGTCGTGACGAATAACCGATCATCAGATGCAAAATGGGAAGAATAAACCATGTGAGGCAGCGTCTCATCCGGGAAGATTCCTGTCGTCACGCCTTCAGCTGTATGGACCATACAGACAGAATGGCTGTTGACATAGTAGACATGTATGCTGACGGCTTTCTCGCCCGGGCTTACATCAGACAGCATTGAAGTTCCGTCTTTTCCTTCAAAAATAAGCTCTTCTTTTTCAGTGAGACAATCATATCTGTATGTATTTAAAAATGTCGGATTGTCCTTTGTAGAGGAGTAGTAAACTGCGTTTTGCACAGGGATGGGGGCGAAGTGGCGGTCTGTTTGATTTCCGTTTAATGATTGGAACGTCCCGTTTTTTAAAGAAAGCTTGTACAGTCCGCTTTGTTCGTTTCCGTCATTGTCAAAACCAGCATAAAGGATTGAGCCGTCGGGATTGTAGGCAATTCCTTTTGAGTCCTGATTCAAGAATGACAGCTGGTACGGGTATGTATCGGGAAGATCCATCGCCCACAGGTTCGATGTTCCGTTGAGGTTTGTATCAAAAATAAGCTGAGTCTCATCGGGATGTACCGCAAAGTCTTTAATGCGCAGCGCATGCAAAATGCTATCCGCTTTTTCCATTTCATATACACCTCCGGATTTATTTGGATATTTTTTCGTCCGTTATGATCATAACAAAATAAGCGTATAAAAAATATATTTTAGACAAATAAATAACACGAAAAAGAAAAAAACTATACGTAAATCATTAAAGGAGGCAATTTTAATGTTCAATATGAAAAAAGGCGCGATTGCTGCTTTGCTCCTTCCGCTGCTGTTCACAGCCGGATGCGGCATGGCAAACCAAGGGGCAGATAACAACCGGCGCAATCAGGACAATGCGCTTCAAAATGTAACAAACAGAGATAACGACGCTACGAATGTCAATGACGGCAGAAATGTCAATGACCGAATGAATGTGACAGACAACCGCGATGCCAATCGTGAAGACAATAATATGGAAGTGGCGGATAAAGCCGCAGATAAAGTGGCGGAACTTAAAGAAGTCAGTAGTGCAAACGTGATTACGACAAACCGCAACGCTTATGTCGCGGTCGTTTTGAAAGGCAATCCGAAAGGCAACTTGACGAATGAGCTGAAAGGGAAAATCTCGAAAAAGGTTAAAGAAACAGACAATAACATCAACAATGTGTTCGTTTCGGCAAACCCTGACTTTGTTGACCGGATGAGAAACTATGGCGACAGAATTCAAAATGGCGAACCGATCGAAGGACTTTTTGAAGAATTTGGTGAAACGATCAACAGAATTTTTCCGAATCAAAGATAATGAAAAGCCGCAATCCGCGGCTTTTTTTATTGGCTGCTTTCAGACAGGGCACTTCCTGAATCATCCCGCATAGAGTGTAGTACAGAAAAGTATGATGCGGATGGAGGGATAATAAGTGACGGGGGAGATGAAAGCAGCCTTTGTTTTAATCATGGCGGGCGCTCTATCCGCTCTGTTATTGGCCATTTTTGTCGTGTTCAGCCAAGAGAGCCCTGAGGCGGCTGTGCTTTCGGGAAAAAAAGAAAAACTGAAAGAATCGCTGGAAATGGTCAAATATGAAAGTGTCAGCATTTATTACGCTGAAAAAGATAGGCCGATTCTGGAGCTGACAAAGGAGACGCTTCGGGATGCCGCTGATATGAATCGGGAACTGTTTGTCAGTCCTCTTCAAGACAGCGTTGATTTGATCTTTTTTTCAAACCGCGATGATATGGAGTCATTTTCAAAATTAAAGGATATAACCGGATTTTATTCAAACGATATGAGGATGATCGGGCTTTTGCCCGAGGAGAGGAAGCATCTGAATAACGGCGAGGGATTCGCCGTCTTCCTGTACAAACGGGTGCTGGTGCATGAGTATACCCATTATGCTTTTCACGTCAAGCTGAGAGAACTGAATGCCGACCCGGGAACTTATCCGCTCTGGTTTCACGAAGGAGTAGCTGAATGGGCTTCTGCTCATGACGCGATAGAAATCCGGACTTTGCCTTCAGTCGTCCCCTTGAGCAAGCTGAAGACCGACCGGCAATGGCAAAAAGCCCGGACTGGATATGAAACCGATATTTATTTGCAAAGTTATTATTTGATCGAAGAGCTTGCGGAGAAAAAAGGAAGGGGCGTCATCCTCGACATTATCGAGGAAACGGCTGAGCGGGGAAGTTTTGCAGACGGATTTAAGGCCGCCGTCGGCCAGTCGTTGACAGGTTTTGAGAAAGAATTTAAACGAAAATACGAAGCGAAAAAAACGGCGTTGAAGTTTCATCTTCAATGCCGTTTTCATGATCAATGAATAGGTCTCTGCTGCCCGCTTGGAGGCATTTGCGGCTGACCTTGCACCGGAGCGAATGCTGAAGTCATCTTCTGCATGTCTTGCGGCGCAAGCTGAGGAACTTGATAGTACCCGTGTTTGTTTTGATAAAGGAAAATTTCATAAGCCATTTCGATATAGTGAGGAATCTGGTCTGCCAGAACCCTTCTGCAGACAGGGTTTGTCACTTCGGGAGCCGCCATGGCCAGCGACGAACAACAAGTTTTCATCAAGCCGAGCATAAAGCTGCTGATGCAGGCGTCATCAATAGCCTGCACAGATTGCTTCGGTTGTTTCGGCTGGGCATCTTTTAAACCGTAGACGAATTTGCGGTCCTCTTTCATCATATACGTTGCCGTTTCCTGACTCGGCTTTTGCCCCGTTCTGAAACATTCTGTCGTAATGTTGTACTGAGACGAAATAAACCGATGCTGCCTGTCCAAAATGTCGAGCAGCTCCGGATCTTTGACATGCTCCCTGAACATCATATACTGCTCAAGGACGCCGATCATTCCGGACAGCACTTCATGCATGTCGAACACTTCGTGCCCCCCGTGATTCATATGCTGCATACCTTCATTGCCTTGATTGATCTGCATTTGCGGCTGGTTTTGCTGTTCCACTCTAACGTATCCTCCTTAAATGTAATTCAACTATTATATTTCGTTTTTGCCGCTATGTTTATTCAAAAAAGGAATAATCGATAATCTGGATTTAAAGGGATTTTATTCTAACCGTCGAATAGTTTAGTTCAGAAGAAAATATTATGGGGGTCTTGTATTCAAGACAGCACATCATATCATTGGTCGAAAATGGGGATAACGGTCATCTTGGCGCCAAACTGAGTATTAGGAGAGGAAATTCAGGCCGATTTTGAAATCCCTCGCACCTTTGTAAACGGAGCACAATCTGCCGGGCGATGATGAAAAGTTCACGCGTGTTTCCGGCAGTTTAGAGGAATTCGGTGAGTATATGGATATCTGATATCCGAAAAACAATAGGGCCGGAACATGGCCGGATTCAAATAAAGGCTGCCGGAAGAATAAAAGACAATGTCGGTCTGTGTGCTCATGCACCTTTTGTTCAGAAACGACCGAAAAACAATTGAATAGCAATGCCCGGCTCGATATCGGCATGAAAGCATCTGGCTTCTAATGCCTGCAACTTTTTATTGCCCCTGCGTGATCTGTAAAGGATTCTCCCTCCGTAAACGATTTCAGCTGCCAATCATCATGAAATGCAAAAAAGGTGTTTTCCTTTTTGATTTTGCACTTAGAAAAGGAGGAGTTTTATAATGCTGGGCTCAAGTGAGACGGTTGGAAAAAAGTCAGGTTTATTTGGTAATGATTCTGTGTATCCAAAGGTGCAAACAGAAGTATATAAAAAAATCAATGAACTGAGTGGTTTTCATAGGCTGGATGATATTTATCTTTCCTTGATCGACAAGTATATGTTTCCTTGTCTGATTCTGAATGACCGGGGAGAAATTGTCGCGTCCTCGGAAAGTGCTGATCAATATTTGAAAAGCTCAAAAGGCAGCATTCATCAGGTTTTTCCCGCGAGCTTATCCGTACAGGTCAATGCCGCGTTACAGCGGGCGAAGAAAGAGAAAAAAGAAGTATCGTTTAAAAACGTCCCGATTTATTTAAGCGGAGAACTATCCTTTGTTCATTTGAGATTAAAATGTTTCTTCCGCCAGTATCACAAGCTTTATGTGCTGTTTATCGAAAAAGCACAAGAAGGGGCAGCCAACGCGCCGGTATCCGGCGGAGAGGACGGCCAGCTTCATCTGCAACATCTGTACCGGACGGTAAAAGAGCTCGAAGCGTCCAACGATGCTTTAGTGTCCGCAAATCAAAAGCTGCAGGAGGAAAACAGAAAATTGACGGCGCTCAACAGGGCGTTTGAAAAGAAAGTGAACGAGCTGAACACCCTTAAAAATGATATGAACAATCTGCTGACCAGCACGAACATCGCCGCAGTTTTTTTGGATCAGGAATTGAAATTGAAATTATTTACTCCAGAAGCCGCCAATATGTTCGACCTGAAAAACGAGGACCTTTCAAGACCTGCCGATAAGCTGACAGAGAGGTTTAAGTATGAAGGGTATGCCGATGACTTAAGGCGCACGCTATATGAAAACAAGACGGTCGTAAAAGAGTTTGAAATGCCAGACGGCGGCTGGTATGCCGTAAAAATGATCCCTTATTATACATCGGGAAACATGGTTGAAGGCATTGTTGTCACATTCACGAATGTCACTGAGCTGAAAATGACAAACGAGGCGCTGCATATCAGCTCACAAGCTATAGATCAAAGTCCGGCCAACATATTGATCACTTCGGTCGACGGTTCGGTCACTTATGCAAACAAACGCTTTTGCCGGATGTTCGGAAAACATCAGGATGACATCATCGGCGGCAATGTGTTTGATATTTACCGCAAGCATTTTCACTGTGAGGATCTCACTCGCTTCTGGAAACGCGTCCTTGAAAAGAAACCATGGTCAGGAGAACTTAATTACCAGGATGAGGAGCAGCAGGACAGGTGGGAGCAAATCTCCCTTGTTCCTGTTGAGGACAGCGCGGGGAACGTTCAGCAGGTTATGCTGATATCCGAGGACATTACAAACCAAAAGCGATCTGAAAAAATGCTCATGAAATCGGAAATGCTGTCGGCGGTCGGCCAGCTAGCTGCCGGAATCGCTCATGAAATACGGAACCCGCTCACTTCTCTGAAAGGGTTTCTCCAGCTGATGATCCAATCCAAAAAATATCAAAAAGACTATGCGGAAGTGATGATGTCCGAATTCATCAGGCTTGAAGCAATCATCAACGAATTTCTCGTATTGGCCAAAACGAAATCGAATACATTTGATCCGGTTCAGGTCAACTCGATTGTTGAAGATGTCTGCATGGTATTGGAGTCGCAGGCCGTGCTGAACAACGTAAGGATCGAGAAACAGCTGAGCGGAGATCTACCTGAGATTCTCGCTGTTTCAAATGAGCTGAAACAGGTTTTCATCAACATATTAAAAAATGCAATCGAGGCGATGGAGGATGCTGAAGGCTTTATTACGATACGTTCCTATTTTGAAAAAGACAGCGTATTCATCACCTTTGAAGATCAGGGAAAGGGCATCTCAAAAGAAGTGCTAGAAAAGCTTGGGGAGCCATTTTATACAACGAAGGAAAAAGGAACCGGTCTCGGATTAATGGTTACATTTAAAATTATTGAAAATCACGGCGGAAGCATTCATTTCGAAAGCGAAGAAGGAAAAGGAACGATCGTAAAATTGAAGCTTCCGATTAAAGAATGAGAATGCGGTCATCCCTATTCTCATTCTTTTTTGAAATTTTTACAAAAAAATCATATAGCCTTTATAATCATCAGATAAATTTGACAGGAAGCAAAAAACGGGAGGCGAATATATGGTCAATGTTGTAAAGAGCCGTTTTATGGCTGGTTTGACAATCACGTTTATGATGATTGCGTCTTTTTTGACGCCGTTTGCGGACGTAACGCACGCTTCAGAAACGATTTCAGTAGAAGAAGCCATTAAGCATAACGAAGGGCATGCAGCCGTTGAAGGCTATGTCGTCGGGCACACAATATCGAGCGGCCATTATCGTTTCAGCGGAAATTTCGCTAACGATTATAACGTCGCAATCGCTGATAAAAAGGAGGAAACATCACCTGAGAACATACTCCCCGTGCAGATACCCGCACCTTTCAGAGACCAGTTCGGTTTAAAGACAAACCCTCATCTCATCGGAAAAAAACTCATCATCGAAGGCGAACGCACTACATATTTTAATTCCCCGGGTTTGAAATCTGTTCAATCCATCACATTTTCCGGAGACGATGCACCGTCTGCCCAGCCGGAGACCAAAACGATAGCCGAAGCGCGCAAGCTTTTAAATGAAACGGTCAAAATCAAAGGAATCGTCACTGCCGATCAGGCGGCTGTCGGAGGAGGAAAGCTGTCCACATTTATCCAGGACGATACGGCGGGAATCAATATCTATTCCGCTGCGCAAGGCGATTTTCCGGAACTAAAAGAGGGTATGTCTGTTTCGGTCACGGGGAAAATCACGACATACAAAGGCTTGACAGAAATCGTACCCGCACCGTCAGGCATTGAAGTAACCGGAGAAGGGGCGGCACTGCCCGACCCTGTTCCGCTGACTATTAAAGATGTGCTCGATCAGGGAACCGCAGCTGAATACGAAGGCCGGCTTGTGAGGATGAAAGGCTTTATTGAAACAAAGCCGGATGCGCCGGCAGGCGGCGGCTATAATATCACAATGATCGATGAAAACTATCATCCGCTCACACTAAGGGTGATGGAACAAACGAATGCCGCCGCTTCGATAGAACAAGGACAATGGTACGAGATTACCGGCATATTAAGCCGCTATGATTCGGTGCAGCTTCTGCCGAGAAAACAGGAGGATCTTCGGAAATTAGACGGCGCCGCGCATCCTCCCCCCGCTGCTGAAGGGGAATACGAAAGCGTTGTGGAACGAGTCGTCGACGGGGATACGATCCACTTAAAAGAGCCTGTTCTCGGATCTACAAAAGTCCGCTATGTCAACATAGATACAGCCGAAACTTATCATAAGCCGAAAAATGAATTAGATGAAAACCAGCTGCAGCACGGAAACAAGGCGAAGGAATATTTGCAGTCGATATTGGCCCCGGGAGACAAAGTCACCGTGAAAGTGGGCAAGGAAGCAAAAGACAGCTACGGCCGCCTGCTTGCCCAAGTCATCACTGAAGACGGCGTCAATACGAATTTGCAGCTTGTCCAAAAGGGGATGGCTGTAACCTACTTCATTTGGCCGGTTGGAAGTGATGAAGACTATCAATTGTTTCAAAACGCCGTCAAAAAGGCGAAAGGCGATAAAATCGGCATTTGGAATCCCGCTGATCCGCTCCTCGAAATGCCGTTTGAATTTCGCGCCAGGGAGCAAGGCAAAGGGCTGACGCGGCATGTCGGAGACTCTGCGGAAAATACGTATGTCGCGCCTGAAAAGTGGCGGGAGATTCCGGTGGAAAGACGAATTTTCTTTGCGTCGGCTGAAGAAGCGGAAGCTGCGGGCTATTCGAAAAAAGAGCAAAGCGGCAATATTCCGCTGCGCCTGTTAAGCATGAATGATCTGCACGGAAAGATCGATCAGCAATATCAGCTCGATCTAAACGGCGATGGCCGGACGGATGGAACATTCGGCAGGATGGATTATGCAGCATCATTGATCAAAGAGAAAAAAGCCGAGCAGGAAAACACGCTGATCGTCCACGCAGGCGATATGATCGGAGGAAGCTCGCCGGTTTCTTCCCTGCTTCAGGACGAGCCGACAGTTGAAGTCATGGAGGAAATCGGATTTGATGTAGGAACCGTCGGGAACCATGAGTTTGATGAAGGGACCGAAGAGCTGCTGCGCATGTTGAACGGAGGCGAACACCCTGAAGGCAAAGGGACAAAAGGTTACGACGGACAGGATTTCCCGCTTGTCTGCGCCAATTGCAAGTTGAAGGCAAGCGGGGACAGCTTTCTTCCTCCATATGAAATTATTGAAGTTGAAGGAGTGCCTGTCGCTTTTATCGGCGTTGTGACACAGGCGGCCGCCAATATGGTCATGCCAGAAGGAATTCGCTCAATTGAATTTACAGATGAAGCAAAGGCCGTCAACCAGGCTGCAAAAGAACTGAGAGCGAAAGGTATCCGGGCAATAGCGGTGCTCGCCCATATGACAGCTTCACAGGACGGCGGGGTTGTGACCGGCGAATCAGCCGAACTTGCTAAAAAAGCAGATCCCGAGATCGATGTCATCTTTGCCGGCCACAATCATGAAGTGGTCAACGGCCAAGTCAATGATATTTTAATCGTTCAAGCATACGAATACGGGAAGGCAATCGGTGTCGTCGATCTTGAAATCGACCGGGAAACGAAAGACATCGTTCACAAGAAAGCGGAAATCGAATATGTGAATCAGGAAAATCTCAAGCCCGATCCGGCGGTCGGTCAGATACTGGATAAATATGAGTGGATGGTTGCGCCGATCATCAGCGAGAAAGTCGGTGAGGCTGCGCACGATATGGCCGGCGGCTATTCAAATGACGGAGACACCCCTCTCGGGAATCTGATTGCTGACGGTATGCGGCAAGCGATGAATTCAGATTTCGCATTAATGAACGGGGGCGGCATCCGCCAAGATTTAAAAAAAGGAACGATTACATGGGGAGACTTGTTCAATATCCAGCCTTTCGGCAATGTACTCGTCCGGCTTGAAATTAAAGGCAGGGATTTATACGATATTATAGACGCGCAAATATCCCCATCTTACGGCCCGGATTACTCGATCAGCGGCTTCGCTTATACATGGGACCCGAAAACAAATAAAACCGCGGCTATTTTTCTTGAAGACGGAACACCGATTGATTTAGACCAAACATATACGCTGACCGTAAACAACTTTATGGCATCTGCTTCAGGAAGCAAGTATTTGCCGATTTCCAGGCTTGGAAAAAATCCGGTCACAGGTCCGGAAGATATCGAAGCCACAGTCAAATTTGTCAAAAGCTTTAAAGAACCGATCGCTTATACTGCCGAAGGGCGAATCAAAAAATTAGCAGAAGATGATTCGCGTCCGGGAGAACAGCCCGGACGCGGGGCTGATCCAGATGACAAAGAAAAACCCGGAAGCGGAGGCGCTGATCCGAATGACGAAGAAAAACCGTCTGGTGATAAGGGCGATGGGGGGAAACCCGGCAATGACACCGGAGAAAGTCCGGTTCATGACGGTACCGGCAATGCTTCAAGGAGCGGCGCTATTCCTGTTGCGGGCATGACGACCGGTGAAGGATCAGATGCGCCTACGGAGAAGATGGACGGTCTGTCAAATGATGCGTTTCTGCCAGACGAGCGTGAAGAGCGCAAGCTACCCGATACGGCGGCAGCTTACGGCGGTTTCCTTTTATACGGCTTCCTGACGTTTATGTTCGGAGCGATTCTTTATATGCGGAAAAGGGGTATTGCGAGACTATGAAAGTCAAGATGTTATCGTTTCTGCTGATGATAGCGGGGCTTGCCACTTTTGCATACGGCGGCTGGAAAATATTCGATATGAACAGACAGACGGATCTTTCTTTAACTGAAGCAAAAGAAGCCATTGCATCGAGTCAATCCGCCCGTTCGGCTAAGCACCCATCGGCGCCCGCTTCATTTAAGCCCGCCGCCGGCGAAGCGGCAGGCATACTCCATATTCCCAAACTGGGCGCAGAGCTTCCCATCGTTGAAGGGACCAGTCCCGATGATTTGGAAAAAGGCGTCGGTCATTATAAAGGCAGCTATTATCCAAAACAAAACGGGCAAATTGTTCTTTCAGGCCACAGGGATACGGTTTTTCGCAGAACAGGGGAGCTGGAAATCGGAGATAAGCTGAAAATCGAGCTTCCATACGGAAGCTTCGAATATGAAATCACACACACGAAAATTGTTGACCAAAGTGACACGTCCATCATCACGCTGCAGCGTGAAAAAGAAGAGCTGCTGTTAACGACATGCTATCCGTTTTCTTATATCGGAAATGCGCCTGAGCGCTATATTATTTATGCAAAGCCGCTGAAAGGATGACAAAATCCCAAAACAAAAAGCCGTTTTGGGATTTTGTCAACAATCTGTAAGGCTGTCCCATCGAGGACAGCTTTTTTACCGTTTAATCAACCGTGCCGAACAGTCGTCCGATTTCGTCTTTTAAATCATCCGGAAGCGGTGCCGCGACAGTGACACGTTCTTTTGTGATCGGATGGGTGACATTGATCTCGATTGCGTGAAGAGCCTGTCTCTGAAAAAGCCCCTTTGAACCGCCGTATAAGGTGTCGCCTGACAAAGGATGACCGATGCTTGCAAGGTGAACGCGTATTTGGTGGGTTCGGCCTGTCTCCAGCTGAAGTCTGCACAGTGTAACATCGTGACGGCTGTCATATCCTTTCGATTCAAAATGGGTGACAGCGGGCTGTCCGGAATGGGACACCCTTCTTCTGACGGGGTGGTGCTTGTCTCTGCCGATTGGCGCCGAAATGGTTCCCGTTTTTTTTCTGAATTTCCCTTCCGCTACGGCTACATATGTCCGCGCCAGTTCTTTTCTTTGCAGCTGTTCGTCTAAAAGCGCGTGGGCGAGGCGGTGCTTTGCAAAAACGACAGCGCCGCTCGTATCCTTGTCCAGACGGTGGACGTGCCGGACTTTTCGCTCCTCCCCGTTCATTTGAAAATAAAACGCCACAAGGTTGCTCAGCGTGCCGGTCTGGCCGGCTTCATTCGGATGAGTCGCCATTCCCGCCGGCTTATTGACAATAAGCATGTGATCATCTTCAAACAGGACGGGAAGTTCCCCGTATTCAGGGACGATTCCGCTTTCTTCCTCCTCTCTGAGATCGATCATCACGCTGTCTCCGCTCTCCAGCCGAACGTTATGATTCACCGATTTATGATTCACTTTAACTTTCTCGTTTGCGATCCAGTATTGAATGACAGGCTTCGATGCTTTCGCCTCTCTTTTTAAATATGCATATAAAAGTTCGCCGTGATGCCGTATGTCTGCACTGAAGAATAAGCCGTGATTTTTTTGGTTCATTTTTACTGCTCCTTTCTGTAAAAAGCGTTCAGGAATTAGGAAACACTTACCTCCACAGCCCATTGTTTATGTATGCTATTCTGTTTGAAGAGATTTGAACAAGGGATGAAGGGTGATCGATTTGCGAATTGTAAAGGCAGCAACTGAAGAACAAGAAATTTATATCGAAGAGCTTGTATCAGAGCTGTATCAAATATTTCCATTGTACTTGAATAAACAAAAAATAAAAGAACTCAAAAAGCAGGGCGCGCTTCAATTGAAAGAGGATGAATACAAAGGAACGCTCGATGAAGCGTTTCAGATTATGACAAGCCTGCAATTGATCCATGCATTATTAACTAAGGCGAAGCGCAAGTGGGTGCTCAAAGACCGTGATCTGTTCGATAAAAATAGCCGCAAGCTGAATGACTGCGGTCTGTACTTCCCTCTAACATCTGCCGACTTTCATATCGTGAATACCGAGAATAAAATGCTGATGTAAAAAGCCGGCTAACTGAAGTGAAAGAGCTTGTTCCAAATCGGAAAAAGCTCTTCTTTTTATGAAAAGATGATATAAGAAAAAAGCGGAAAACACAATGAAATGGTGCCAACTTCCTTTTTAGCATGTGCATGACCTGTACATACTAACAACCGAAAGGGGTGCAGTCTATTGACGACAATCAGCAATGCGATGTCTAGACAAGTGGCAACAATTTCTTCCAATCAAACGGTTCAAGAAGCGGCTGAGTTGATGAGCCGCCATAATGTAGGTGCGATTCCGGTCGTAGATCAAGGCGTATTAAAAGGCATGATCACAGACCGTGATATCACGCTCAGAACGACAGCGGAAGGCCAGGACGGACAGACACCTGTTTCAAACGTCATGACAACAAATGTTGTTTCAGGAAATCCGAACATGAGCCTTGAAGAAGCATCACAGCTGATGGCTCAAAGCCAAATCCGCCGTCTCCCGATCGTCGAAAACAACCATTTAGTCGGCATTTTGGCGCTCGGGGATCTGGCGGTAAACGAATTGTCCAATGAATCTGCCGGACAGGCGCTTGCGAACATTTCCACTCCGGCACGGACTCAGTAAGAACGGAAGAGCTTGCCTCTTACAGCAGGCTCTTCTTCATTTATACATACCGGTTTTTAGTGTCTTCTCTTTTCAAGGAGCGGTAAGAAGGATACAATGAATGGTGCAAACAGTCAAAAGGAGTTGGGCTAAAGCGCAATGATTAAAGCAGTGATTTTTGATTTTGACGGTCTTATTTTAGATACAGAAACGCACGAATATGAAGTGCTCCAGGAAATTTTTGAAGAGCACGGCTCAGAGCTGCCAATGTCGGTTTGGGGAAATGTCATCGGCACGGCCGCCGGATTCCAGCCGTTTTCTTATCTGGAGGAACAGCTGCAAAAAAAACTGGACCATGAACAACTAACGAAATTGAGACAAGAGCGTTTTACGAAAAGAATGGAAAATGAAAAAGCGCGCCCAGGTGTGGAAGCTTATTTGTCCGCGGCGAAAGAGCTCGGTTTAAAAATCGGGCTGGCGTCAAGCTCAGATTATAAATGGGTGTCCCAGCATTTAAAACAAATCGGTCTGTACGATGATTTCGAATGCATCAGAACGGCCGATGATGTTGAGGAAGTCAAACCGAACCCGGAACTCTATTTGAAAGCGGCGGAATGCCTCGGTGTGAAGCCTGAGGAGTGCATTGCATTCGAAGACTCTGTCAACGGATCAATCGCCGCGAAAAGAGCCGGAATGAAATGTGTCATTGTACCGAATAAAGTAACGAAAAGCCTGCTGTTCGAGCATTATGACCACCGCCTGGAATCAATGGCGGAAATGGAGCTGGAACAGCTGATCGAAAAAATCTCCGATCCATCATAAAAGCCAGAGGAGGAATGGGACGTGTCCGAAAAACTGGATCTTTCCCGCTTTGAAAAAAAGATCGTCATCCGCAATATTGAAGAAAAAGATATCGACAGCATCATCGGGCTTCAAGAGCTTTGTTTTCCGGGAATGATCCCATGGAAACGGGAGCATCTGGAAAGCCATTTGGAACACTTCCCGGAAGGCCAGTTTTGCGCAGAGCTTGACGGAGAAGTGATCGGTTCCTGTTCAAGCCTGTTGATCAACTTTGATGAATATGACGACAGACATACATGGCAGGATATTACAGACGACGGGTATATTACGAATCACAATCCCGACGGCTTAAACATGTACGGCATCGAGGTCATGGTTCATCCCGAATACAGACGGATGAAGATCGGCCACCGTCTCTATGAAGCGCGAAAAGATCTGGCAAGGCGCTTGAATTTAAAGAGCATTATCATCGGCGGCAGAATTCCGAACTATCATAAGTACGCTTCCGAGATGACGCCGAGGGAGTATGTCGAACAGGTCATCCACCACCAGATATATGATCCGGTCCTTTCGTTCCAGCTGCTGAACGGATTCACCATGATGCGGATCAACCCGAACTATCTCCCGGATGACAGAGCATCAAGCAAATATGCGACATTGATGGAGTGGAATAATGTCGACTACTTGCCGCAGACGAAGCGCTATTACAAATCAGCTTTTCCGGTGAGAATATGCGTGATTCAATATGAAATGAAGCAGATCCATTCCTTCGAGGAGTTCGCCAACCAAGTCGAATACTATGCAGATGTGGCTTCAGACGCAGGAGCGGATTTTGCCGTCTATCCGGAAATCTTTACGACGCAGCTGATGTCGTTTCTGGAAGAGCGCTCACCGAGCCTGGCCGTTCAGCGGATTACCGAATATACAGAAGACTATATCAGCCTGTTCACAGACCTTGCCGTTAAATACAATGTCAACATTATCGGCGGTTCCCACTTCGTTGAAGAAGAAGGAAAGATCTACAATATCGCTTACTTGTTCAGAAGGGACGGAACCATCGAAAAGCAATATAAGCTCCATATTACCCCGAATGAACGAAAATGGTGGGGCATCAGCAGGGGGGACGAAGTGCGCGTCTTTGACACAGACTGCGGCAAAATCGCGATCCAGATCTGCTATGACATCGAGTTTCCGGAGCTAGGCAGAATCGCAACCGAAAAAGGGGCCAAGATTATTTTTACCCCTTTCTGCACGGAAGACCGCCAAGGCTATTTGCGAGTCAGGTACTGCGCTCAAGCAAGAGCGGTTGAAAACCAGGTGTACACGGTTATTTCCGGAACGGTCGGCAATCTGCCGCAAACCGAAAATATGGATATTCAATATGCGCAATCCGCGATTTTCGCTCCTTCAGATTTTGAATTTGCAAGGGATGGAATCGTCGGCGAATGCAATCCGAACATTGAGATGGTGGTCATCGGCGATGTCGACCTGGAAATTCTCAGAAGACAGCGGCAGGACGGAACGGTCCGGCAGCTCAAGGACAGACGCCATGACATCTACAGGATTCATTATAAAAAATAGCAGATTCGGGTGCCGGCCGCTTGAGGCCGGCTTTTTCCTGTTGACTTTCAGCTTTATTTTTCATATATTGTAACTATTAAAAGGAGGTGGAAAAGATGAATCAAACTGGTAAGCGCATGACGGATATGCAAGCCCATCTGTATATTTGTCGCGCGATTTTTTCCGGGGAATGCGTATTACGGGATCAGTCTGCCCTTTTTTACACATTCAATTGGAAAAAATACCAGTGAGAGACATCTGCCCACAATCGGATTTTCTGATGCTGACGGCGGGGTGTAAGCTCTGCCGTCTTTTTAATGCTCGGTGTCTCTTCACGGGATGCGGAGGAAAGATGGATGATTATATGCAGTTTGCAACATGTCGGTCAAACTTACGGAGGACATACGATTTTCAACGGGCTGTCATGGGACCTGCACCAAGGGGAGCGCGTCGGTCTGATCGGACGAAATGGGGAAGGGAAAACGACGTTGTTGAAGCTGATCAGCGGCCAAATGAAACCTGATGAAGGTCTTGTGACATGGAAAAAAGGATTATCAACAGGGCTCTTGGAGCAGAATCCCGCATGGGACGGCAGCAAAACGGTAAAAGAGCTGCTGTATGATGTTTTTTCATCATTATGGAACACACAGCAGAAGCTTTCCCGGATCGAACGTCAATTGGCGGTTGAAAAGGACGCGGAAAAACTCAGATTCCTTTTGGAAAAGTACGGGGCTTTGCAGGATGAATTTCAGCGAAAAGGCGGCTACGGCATCAGCGCGCAAATCGAACGGGTGGCGCACGGCTTGAATATCGAGCGGCTATTCAATGCCGAGTGGCGGGAGTTAAGCGGAGGCGAACGGACGAAAGCGGGTCTTGCAAGGCTTCTCCTGTCAGCTCCGGATCTGCTTTTGCTGGATGAGCCGACAAACCATTTGGATTTAACATCGATCGAATGGCTGACGTCTTTTTTAAAGCAGTACAAAGGTACTGCGGTCATTGTGTCGCATGATCGCTATTTCCTGGATGAATCGGTTACTTCGATTCTCGAAATCGACCAAGGAGAGCTTCACTTTTCAAAAGGCGGCTATACACACTATGCTGATGAACGGGAAGAGCGCCTTATGAGAGAATTTCATGACTATCAGGATCAGCAGAAGAAAATCAAAAAAATGAAGGAAACAATCAAGCGGCTGAAGGAATGGGCGAATCGCGCCAATCCTCCGAATGACGGCCTGCACCGAAGAGCGAAAAGTATGGAAAAAGCTTTGGAGCGCATGGAGAAGGTGAAAAAACCCGTTCTGGAACGCAAAAAGATCGACTTAGTTTTCAGCATGGATGAACGAAGCGGAAAAGATGTTGTCAGGCTTGAGGATGTCTGCAAAAGCTTCGGTGAGCGGCAGCTTTTTGACAATCTCAGTATGCATGTCCGTTTTCAGGAGCGCGCCGCCATCGTCGGAGAGAACGGCAGCGGCAAAACGACGCTGCTCAACATCATCAGCGGAAAGGAAACGCCGGACAGCGGTGACGTGCAGCTTGGCAGCAATTTATCGGCCGCATATCTGACTCAGCATGTCGGTGAAATGGAGGAAGAGCGCACCGTTTTAGCCGAATTCCGTGAACATGTTTCTGCATCAGAAGGCGAAGCCAGAATGATGCTTGCAAAGTTTTTGTTTTTCGGCCAATCCGTCTTCCGAAAAGTGAAAGATTTAAGCGGAGGCGAACGGATGCGGCTTCGCTTGGCACAGCTCGTTCACCAAAATCATAATGTGCTGATCCTCGATGAGCCGACAAACCATTTGGACATCGAATCTAAGGAGATGCTTGAAGAAGCATTAAGCCAATTTCAAGGGACGATTATTGCGGTTTCGCATGACAGGTACTTTCTTGACCGGCTTTTCAATGTCATCTGGTGGCTTGACGGCAGGAAACTCGTCAAGTATGAAGGAAACTATACATTCGCAAGGGAGAAGCGGCAGCAGGGTTGACACATTTTTATCACATTTGATAAGATGTTGCTACAGTTATAGAAGACAAAAGCAATGGAATGTATGCACGAACTGTATATATTCTCTTTCAATATTTTAATTCTGCTTGATTTTGTTGTATGGGTATGCATACAAGTTAGGCAGCATTCGAACGCCTGTTGACACAGGTTATTTGAGTGCTGCCTTTTTTTATTGTCTTTCTGCCATAACTGTGAGAAAAGAAGGGATAATGGAGGGGTTTAGTTAGTATGGCTTTTCGAAAACCGGATGAAATAGCGAATGCAGCAATTGAAGCAGGGATGAAAAAAGTACAGCTCCCGCTGCCGTCTCTGCTTGTATTGGGGTTTTTAGGCGGCGCATTTATCGCGCTTGGTTATTTGCTTGATATCAGGGTAATCGGCGACCTGCCGAAAGAATGGGGAAGCCTGTCCAGCCTGATCGGAGCTGCCGTATTTCCTGTCGGTCTGATACTGGTGGTGCTCGCTGGCGCTGAATTGATCACAGGGAATATGATGTCCGTTGCGATGGCTTTATTTTCAAGAAAAATATCACTAAAACAATTGGCGGTTAACTGGGGAATCGTCACGATTATGAACTTAATCGGCGCACTGTTTGTTGCTTACTTTTTCGGACATTTGGTTGGATTGACTGAAACAGGCCCTTATTTAGAAAAAACGATCGCCGTTGCACAAGGAAAACTAGATATGAGCTTCGGCAAGGTTCTCATTTCCGGCATCGGCTGTAACTGGCTTGTATGTCTTGCGGTATGGCTTTCTTTCGGCGCACAAGACGGAGCAGGGAAAATCCTTGGCATCTGGTTCCCAATTATGGCGTTTGTGGCCATCGGATTTCAGCACGTTGTCGCCAACATGTTTGTGATTCCCGCAGCCATTTTTGCAGGCTCATTCACCTGGGGGCAGTTTATCGGAAACATCATTCCTGCTTTTATCGGCAATGTCATCGGCGGAGCGGTGTTTGTCGGTCTCATTTATTTTATTGCATATCCTAAGAAAGACCGCTCCAGAAAAGAAATGAAGCAGGTATCATGAACAAAGGGCAAATCCGCTCGATAAAACATAAAAACGCCATTTTTATAAAAAGATGATTAAAAATAGAAATTGGCGGTATGTCCCGCAGGCAGTAGAGGCATTGGTGTCTTCTTTTGTCTGCGGTTTTTATTTGCCTGCGGCAGCTTCGGTTGAAGCGGATTTGAGAGGGGCTGAGCGATATGATGATTAACAAACGGTTTAAAAATCCGTAAGAATTCGAACCGAGATCAGCTACAGTACGACTGATCCGGAAAGTGGAGGGGTTTTTACTTAGACCACCGAACAACGGATATGGACATTCGCCGATGCCTATGTCCCGCCTGGAAATGTCCATGATTTCTGTGCCCTGTCTTGACCGGTTGGATCACCAAATTGCTCCTCACAGCCGCATGCCAGAACATGAAGTAGATTGCATTTACCTAGCCAAGCGGAGTTAGGTATGTGGGAGCTCTTACTGTATTTAAAATCCGATGAATACCTAGAGAAACACCGTTGAAAACAAACGGGTTTTTCTATATGATTGATAGTATTAATGAGAACGGTTATACATAAAAAGAAGGTGCATCATGGAGTTTCTGTTTGTTTTACTGCCGGTTTTCGGGATATTTGCGATCGGGTTCATCGGACAAAAGCTGCTTCATTTTGATATTCAGAACCTATCGAAAATGTCCCTGTATTTAATGTCTCCGTTTTTAGCGTTTGATACGTTTTATGAGAACAAGCTGACGATGGATTATATTTATATGTCTGTCTATTGTCTCGGCCTCTGTTTAACTTTGATTCTATTTGTCTACCTCATTTCATATGTTCACGGATATTCCAATCAGGAGCGGTGCGCTCTCGTTTTATCATCCGCTTTCATGAATAACGGAAACTACGGAACTCCCGTCGTCCTGCTTGTCTACGGCACGGCCGGGCTTGATATCGCCGTTGTGCTGATGGTTCTTCAGCAGCTTGTCATGAGCACGATTGGCATGTATTACGCAGCGAAAGGAAGCCCAGAAGCGGGCGGATTTAAAATCGTGATGACGAGGGTTATCCGGATGCCGGTCGCATACGGTGCGCTGCTCGGCATATGCTTTCAGCTGGGGCATATTTCGATTCCCGAACAGTTAATGACAGGAATTAAATTGGTGGGAGATGCCGCGATTCCGACGATTATGATTATTCTCGGCATGCAGCTTGCGGTGATTTCCTTTCAACATATCGAATACCGGAAAATTTCTTACTCGCTTTTGCTGAAATTATTCGTGTCTCCGCTCATTGCCCTGGGGTTTGCGCTGATTCTTCCGGTCGACGGGCTGGTCAAACAGATCATGGTGTTGGCGGCGGCCATGCCGACGGCGGCGAACACGACTTTGATGGCCGTACAGTTTGAAACAAAGCCGGAAATCGTTTCAAGCGCGACTTTTATCAGTACAATGCTCAGCATCGCCACCCTTCCGGTGGTGCTGTGGCTGCTTTCATTATGGGGCTGACCTGAATTTTTCTTTCAGGCGGCCTTTTTTCTGGCGATAACAAAGGGAAGCTTGCACCGCTTAAAAAACGGCGGCTGATGACAAGGGAAGCCGCCGTTTCCTGAGTTTACCCGTCTATTTGCAATGCGATATTTCCAAACTGCTCCCCGTCTTTCATCCGTTTAAAGGCCGGAACCGCTTCTGATAAAGGAAATACTTGATCGATCACCGGCTTAAGGGAATGGCGTTCGATAAAATCAATCATTTGCCGAAATTCTTCGAGGCTGCCCATCGAAGTGCCGATGATGCTGATCTGCGGGAAAAAGAGCGAGCGCAGCGGAAGCTGGATACTTTCTCCAGAGCTGGCACCGAAAATGACGATCCTTCCGTTCGGTTTAATGACATCGAAATAATTTGCAAAAGTGGCGGGACCGATGCTGTCGAGAATTAAATCGACCCGTTCCCCATCCAAGCTTTCCTTCCACAGGCCGCGGCTGTCAATTGCGAAGTCCGCCCCATAGCGGAGCGCTTCTTTTCTTTTTTCTTCGCTTCGGGAGGTTACAATCACCCGCGCGCCCGCGGCCTTTGCCATGAGCAGCGCATTTGTGGCGACGCCTCCGCCGGCTCCCGGTATGAGAATGTGTTCGCCTTTTTCTAAATGTCCTTTCGTAAATAAAGCCCTGTAAGCGGTCAGAGCGGATAAAGGCAGGACGCCTGCTTCCTCCCAGGAAAGGTGCGCCGGCTTTTTCAACACGTGCTTCGCCGGGACGATGACATGCTCTGCGAAAGTCCCGTCAGAGGGGCCGCCGAGAATGTCCGGCACTTGCGGAACGGAATCCGTATATTCCCAGCCGATGCTCGGATTGATGATCACCTCTGTATGAACGGCGAGGTCCCGAACGCCTTCACCTGTCTCTTCGATCATACCTGCTCCGTCGGATCCGGGAATAAACGGGGCATCGCCTGCCTTTCTGGACTGAAAAAGGAACAAGTCGCGGTGGTTCAGCCCGGCTGCTTTCAGCCTGATTTTGACTTCACCGGGGCCGGGCGTTTTGTCGGAAACGTCTGTATATTTCAGCCCTGAAAGGCCCTTGATTCCTTCATGGATGATCGCTTTCATAAAAAAATTCCCCCCATTCGAGTTGGTTGTGTTAAATTATGGACATGAATGAAGGTAAATGTAAAATGATTTGCCCGGGGCCGCTTAGAGGCCTTCTGTTTTATAAAGGATTGCAATGAGGCGGAAATTCCATTAGTGTAATACAGAAGCAAGCTAGCAAGTGAAGGAGATGGAACATGAGTTTTCACGATCAAAATATTTTACCTGCGGTACGCAATATGAAGCAGTTCGATACATTCCTGGACAGCCCTTTTTCATACGGGGTGCTGCTTGACATCCATCTTGGACAGCTGGGAGGCGTGATCAGCGCGGCAAGATCCCATGGGAAAAAAATGTTTGTTCACGTCGATCTGATCCAAGGAATTAAGCATGATGAATACGGTGCGGAATTCATTTGCCAGGAAATGAAACCGGCGGGCATTCTTTCTACGAGATCAAGCGTTATCGCCAAAGCAAAGCAGAAGAAAGTGTATGCGATCCAGCGCATGTTTTTAATAGACACAAGCGCCATGAAGAAGAGCATTGAATTGGTGAAAAAGCACAGACCCGACTATATAGAAGTGCTTCCCGGAGTAGTGCCGGAATTGATCAGGGAAGTCAAAGAAATAACCGGCATTCCGATCTTTGCGGGCGGGTTTATCCGTACCGAAAAAGACGTCGAGCAGGCGCTTGCAGCAGGGGCGTCCGCAGTCACCACCTCAGACACTGATTTATGGAAAAAATACTGGAACTAAAAATTTAAAATGTGAAAAATTATTGACAACGCTTTCACTATACGATACGATCTTACTAAGTTAATACATTGTGACGGAGACCCGGAGACCACAGCAGTTCTTTACTCAGTATGATGTAAAGAAAGTTTGCTGTGTTTTTTTATGGTCTTTTAGACACAGTGGAGAAGGTGAACTTATGGCGTTCATCTATTAGAATAATACTTCATAATAGATTTTAGGAGGGATAGCCTTGACAGCATTTTGGGGGGAAGTTATCGGAACGATGCTGCTCATCGTCTTTGGAGCTGGAGTTTGTGCAGGAGTTAATTTGAAAAAATCGCTGTCCCATCAATCCGGATGGATTGTGATCGTCTTCGGCTGGGGGCTTGGCGTGGCCATGGCGGTATATGCCGTCGGCGGCATCAGCGGAGCGCATTTAAATCCGGCCGTTACATTGGGGCTGGCATTTGTCGGAGATTTTCCTTGGGAAGAAGTGCCTTCATATATTTTGGGACAGATGATCGGCGCATTTTTAGGAGCGGTGCTCGTTTTTCTTCACTACTTGCCGCACTGGAAAGAAACCGAGGATCAAGGCGCGAAGCTTGGAGTATTTTCGACAGGTCCGGCGATTCCAAATACATTTGCAAACCTGTTCAGTGAAACATTGGGGACTTTTATTCTCGTTCTCGGACTTTTAACGATCGGTGCAAACAAGTTTACTGACGGACTGAATCCTCTTGTTGTCGGATTTCTGATCGTGGCGATCGGTATCTCGCTCGGCGGAACAACAGGCTATGCGATTAACCCTGCCCGCGATCTGGGGCCGAGAATTGCCCATTTTGTCCTTCCGATTGCAGGCAAAGGGAGTTCAAACTGGAAGTACGCGTGGATCCCTGTTTTAGGACCGGCGCTTGGCGGTTCATTTGCAGGCGTTTTTTACAACGCCGTATTCAAAGGGCATATCACAAACACATTTTGGATTGTAAGCGTTATACTAGTTGTGATATTGTTAGGTTTCTATATTCATATGAAAAAACAAGCAGTTGATCAATCGGTCAACATTTAAAAAAAACGCAATCTTAACAGACATATAAGGGGGAGTTTCAAAATGGAAAAGTACATTTTGTCTCTTGATCAAGGCACCACAAGCACAAGGGCGATTGTTTTCAACAAAGCAGGCGAAATCGTCCATATTGCGCAAAAGGAATTCCGGCAATATTTTCCAAACCCTGGCTGGGTTGAACACAATGCAAACGAAATCTGGGGCTCTGTTCTGTCGGTGATCGCTTCAGCGCTTTCAGAATCGGGGATCGAAGCCGGACAAATTGCCGGAATCGGGATCACAAACCAGCGGGAAACGACCGTGGTTTGGGATAAACATACCGGCAAACCGGTCTACAACGCGATTGTGTGGCAGTCCCGCCAATCGGCTGAGATATGCCAGGAATTAAAAGAGAAAGGCTATGAAGAGACGATCAGAGAAAAAACAGGGCTTTTAATCGATCCTTATTTTTCAGGCACGAAAGTGAAATGGATCCTGGATCATGTGGAAGGGGCAAGGGAGAAAGCCGAAAACGGCGACCTTCTCTTCGGTACGATCGATTCTTGGCTGATCTGGAAAATGTCCGGCGGAAAAGCGCATGTGACAGATTATTCAAACGCCTCAAGAACATTGATGTTCAACATCTATGACCTAAAATGGGATGATGAACTTCTCGATATTCTCGGCGTGCCGAAATCGATGCTTCCGGAAGTCAAGCCTTCATCGCATGTATACGCTGAAACGGTCGATTATCATTTCTTCGGCAAAAACATTCCGATTGCAGGTGCAGCCGGCGACCAGCAGGCAGCATTGTTCGGGCAGGCTTGCTTTGAAGAAGGAATGGTTAAGAACACGTATGGAACAGGCTGCTTTATGCTGATGAACACCGGCGAGAAAGCGATTAAATCAGAGCACGGCCTGCTGACGACAATCGCTTGGGGCATCGACGGAAAGGTGGAATATGCGCTGGAAGGCAGCGTCTTCGTCGCGGGTTCCGCTATTCAATGGCTGCGTGATGGGCTGAGAATGTTTAAAGACGCCAAAGAAAGTGAAAAATACGCTGTAAGAGCAGAATCTGCCGATGGTGTTTATGTGGTCCCTGCATTTGTAGGTTTAGGCACGCCTTATTGGGACAGCGATGTCCGCGGCGCTGTATTCGGACTGACCCGGGGTACGACGAAAGAGCATTTTATCAGAGCAACGCTTGAAGCGCTTGCCTATCAAACGAAAGACGTGCTGGACGCAATGAAGGAAGACTCCGGGATCCCGGTTAAAACGCTGAGAGTCGACGGCGGAGCTGTCAAAAACAACTTCCTGATGGATTTTCAGGGCGACATTTTAGATGTCCCTGTAGAACGTCCTGAAATCAATGAAACAACAGCGCTTGGTTCAGCCTATTTAGCGGGCCTTGCTGTCGGCTTCTGGAGCGATCGTTCCGAGATCAAAGACCAGTGGCAGCTTGACAAACGTTTTGAACCGAAAATGGAAGAAAAAGAGCGTGAGAGCCTGTACAACGGGTGGAAGAAAGCTGTAAATGCAGCTAGGGCTTTTAAATAAGCTGCATGTATGTTACAATCTAATTAAGTTAATAGAAACGGTTGGAGAAGAGGAGAGACCGCAGACACCAAAGCAGTATCAGCGCTTTGGATGTTTGTGGTCTCTTTTTCTATTTTTTACCGTGACAACAAGGGAGGACATGAAACATGGAATCATTATTTTCAAGCCGTAAACGGGACGACATTTTACAGAATATGACAAAGCAGAAGTATGACGTGTTTATTATCGGCGGAGGTATTACTGGGGCAGGGACGGCATTGGATGCCGCATCGCGCGGAATGAAAACGGCGCTTTGCGAAATGCAGGACTTTGCAGCCGGAACGTCAAGCCGTTCCACGAAACTTGTACACGGCGGGCTTCGCTATTTAAAGCAATTTGAAGTGAAAATGGTAGCCGAGGTCGGCAAAGAGCGGGCGATCGTCTATGAAAACGGGCCGCACGTTACAACGCCCGAATGGATGCTGCTTCCGATGCATAAGGGAGGGACTTTCGGCAAATTCAGCACTTCAATCGGACTGAGGGTGTACGACTTTTTGGCAGGCGTCAAAAAAGCTGAGCGGAGGAGCATGCTGACTGCCGAAGAAACGCTTCAAAAAGAGCCGCTCGTGAAAAAGAACGGCCTGAAGGGCGGCGGCTATTATGTCGAATACCGGACGGATGATGCCAGATTGACGATCGAAGTCATGAAAGAAGCCGTTAAATTCGGAGCCGAGGCCGTCAATTATGCAAAAGTAAGCGATTTTATATATGAAAACGGCAAGGTCACCGGCGTGGTCATTGAAGACGTCTTCACGAAAAAAACGTACCGCGTCTACGCGAAAAAAATTGTCAATGCCGCGGGGCCGTGGGTCGACCGTCTGCGGGAAAAAGACCATTCAAAAGAAGGCAAACACCTTCAGCATACAAAAGGCGTGCATCTTGTTTTTGATCAATCGGTCTTTCCTTTAAAACAAGCCGTTTATTTTGATACGCCTGACGGCCGCATGGTGTTCGCCATTCCGAGAGACGGAAAGGCATATGTCGGCACAACAGACACCGTCTACAACGAGAATTTGGAACACCCTCGAATGACGACAGCAGACAGGGATTATGTCATCAATGCAATCAACTATATGTTCCCTGAACTTGGAATCAAAGCCGAAGATGTCGAATCAAGCTGGGCTGGCCTCAGACCGCTGATTCATGAAGAAGGAAAAGACCCGTCCGAGATTTCCCGAAAAGATGAGATCTGGACTTCTGAATCCGGACTGATCACGATCGCCGGCGGAAAGCTGACAGGCTACAGAAAAATGGCTGAGCATATCGTCGATCTTGTCAGAGACCGATTAAAAGAAGAGGGCGACAGAGACTTCGGGCCTTGCAGAACAAAAACGATGCCGATTTCAGGCGGCCATATCGGCGGCTCCAAAAATCTGGAGGCTTTTATTCAAGCGAAAGCAGCCGAAGGGATTGAGGCCGGACTGTCCGAAGAGACGGCCAAACAAATCGCCGCACGATACGGTTCGAACGCAGACCGCCTGTTTGATCGTATTCCATCGCTGAAAGATGAAGCAGCAAAACGCCGCATCCCTGTCCATGTACTAGCAGAAATGGATTACGGGATCGAGGAAGAAATGGCAGCCGTCCCGGCAGACTTCTTCGTCCGCAGAACCGGTGCGCTGTTCTTTGACATCAATTGGGTCCGCACTTACAAAGAGAGCCTTACGGACTACATGAGCGAGAAGCTGAACTGGGATGGCGAAACGAAGGCCCGGCATGTCAAGGCATTGGAAGGACTACTACACGATGCTGTTGTCCCGCTGGAAAGCAAATGATTTATTAGGTCAAATAACCTTGGTGAATTTTCGTTAATAATCAATCGAATGGCCCGGCGTGAGGCTGTCTTGAACAGGCAGCCTCATTTTTTTCATTTGGCATGCTAAATTTGGACAAAGCGGCGGTTTGTCGATATGATAAAAGAAAAGCTGCAATTACTTAGCTAGAACATTGGAGGTAATCATGAGCTGGAGAACGAGCTATGAACGCTGGAGAAACAAAGAAAACTTAGATTCCGAATTAAAAGCGCTTCTTTTGGAAGCGGAAGGAAATGAAAAAGAACTAGAGGATTGCTTTTATAAAAAACTTGAGTTTGGTACAGCCGGTATGCGCGGTGAGATCGGACCGGGCCCGAACCGCATGAACGTTTATACGGTTCGCAAAGCATCGGCGGGCCTTGCCGCATACATAGGAGCGAACGGCGGCGAAGCAAAAAAGCGCGGCGTTGTGATCGCGTACGATTCCCGCCACAAATCGCCTGAATTTGCAATGGAAGCTGCTAAGACGCTCGCAGAAAACGGCGTTCAAACGTACGTGTTTGACGAACTGCGCCCGACACCTGAACTTTCCTTTGCGGTAAGAGAACTGAATGCGTTTGCAGGTATTGTCATCACGGCGAGCCATAACCCGCCTGAATACAACGGCTATAAAGTGTACGGAGAGGACGGCGCGCAGCTTCCGCCTGCTGATGCCGACAAACTCACCGGCTATGTCAATGCGATAGAAAACGAACTGGAAATCGAAGCCGGAGATGAAGCTGCTTTAACCGAAAAAGGGCTGATTAAAATAATCGGCGAGGAAATCGATCAAGCGTATCTCGATAAACTGACATCGATTTCTGTCAACCCTGATCTGGCAAAGGAGACCGAAGTCAAAGTCATCTTCACCCCGCTTCACGGCACGGCAAACAAGTCTGTCAGACGGGGCCTGAAAGCTCTCGGGTATGAACATGTCACAGTCGTCCCCGAACAGGAGCTCCCTGACCCTGACTTTTCGACCGTATCTTCTCCGAATCCGGAAGAGCACGCCGCTTTTGAATATGCGATCAGACTAGGAGAAGAAAATGGAGCCGACATTCTGATCGGAACCGATCCAGACGCAGACCGGCTCGGCGTCGCTGTAAAGGATCAAGAAGGCCGCTACGTAGTGCTGACAGGAAATCAAACCGGCGCGCTGCTCCTGCATTATCTGCTGTCGCAAAAACAGCAGAAAGGCATGCTGCCTGATAACGGCGTCGTTCTGAAAACGATTGTGACGAGCGAAATGGGGCGCGACATCGCCGCTTCTTTCGGACTGGACACGATCGACACGCTGACCGGCTTTAAATTCATCGGAGAAAAAATCAAACAATTTGAAGCATCGGGCGAATATGCTTTCCAATTCGGTTATGAGGAAAGCTACGGCTACTTGATCGGCGACTTCGCAAGGGACAAGGATGCCGTCCAGGCCGCACTGCTTGCCGTTGAAGTATGCGCCTTCTATAAAAAGCAGGGAAAATCGCTTTATGACGGGCTCCTCGAATTGTATAAATCGTTCGGCTTCTATAGAGAAGGCTTGAAGTCCCTGACCTTAAAAGGAAAAGAGGGAGCGGAGCAAATCGCAGCCATCCTCAGCACATTCAGAGAACAGCCGCCTCTTTCCATCGCCGGAAAAGATGTCGTATCCGCCGAAGACTATTTGACAGGGAAGCGGACGCTGCTAAAGGAAAACAAAAGGGAAACGATCGACCTTCCGAAATCCAATGTTTTGAAATATTTCCTTGAAGACGGCTCATGGTTCTGCCTCCGTCCATCAGGAACAGAGCCTAAAGTGAAATTTTATTTCGCGGTCAAAGGCCGAACCAATGAAGAAAGCGAAGCGCTTCTCAATCAATTGACAGACGAAGTGATGAAAAAAATCGACGATATTGTAAAAGCGACCTCAAATTCGTAATCGCTGAAAACCCGCCTTTAAATGGCGGGTTTTTTTATTGTGAAGAGACGATGAATGATGTAATATATATTTAACATTAGGTCATATATAAATTGCATATTGAAAGGAGAGAATGACTGATATGAAATGGATCAAAATCGGGGATGAATACATAGAAAAGAAAATGACGCAATTTTTCAGCGAAGCCGGTACGATTGTCGCTGCCATTTTATGTTTGGATATGATCATCCGCGGCTTTATTTTAGGAAAACCTGCATCCGAATACATCATCAGTGCCATCGGTTTTGCGGTCTATGCAGGCTGGATTTTGCTCCGCTATCTTTTGTCGGGATTTGAATATCCGGAGATCGCAGGCCAATCGGCGTATCGGAAAAAAAGAAAAGAAATCGCAGCCCTCAGCCTCGCTTCCGGCCTCATATTTGCTATTTTAACGCTTCTCTTTACCGGCATACCAGAGCATCCCGGCAGTTGGGTTGACTTTATTGGTATGGTGATGTTGTTTGCATTCCTTCATTTTCTGATCAACTTTATCTCGTTGCGCAATTCCTTTCGGAAAAATCAAGATCTATTAGATGATTAAATCAAAACGGCAGGTGAGCATATGGTTAACCGGGTCAAACTCGCCCGGATCGAAAAGTCTTTGACACAAGCCCAGCTCGCCGAGCGGGTCAATGTGACAAGGCAGACGATCGGGCTGATCGAAAAAAATAAATACAATCCGACATTGCAGCTCTGCATCGCGATCGCAAAGGCATTAGACAAAACGCTTGACGATTTGTTTTGGGAAGAAAAAGCCTAAGGATGAGCTTTGCCCTTTCTCGGTCAAAAGTCTTAGAAAAGATCATCTCATGAGGGCGGGCTTTTTTTTATCAACTATCGGTATAATGAAAGAAACTCCGGTTTAAGGGGATGAAACTTTTGCGGGAAGACACACAGTTTGAAAAACTGAAAACGCTCAAAGAAATAGCGGAAACTTTAAACGAAGGGAACGATCTAAAGGAAACGCTCCATGCCGTTTTAAAGAAGCTGCTCCGCCTAACGGGACTCAAAACGGCATGGCTTTTTCTGATCGATGAAAAGGGGAGCTTTGAACTGGCTGCTTCGGCCCGCCTGCCTCAAGCCCTTTCTTACCGGCAAAACCGTTTACTATGCGAAGGAAGCTGCTACTGTCTTGAACAATACAGGGACGAAAAGCTGGACAGGGCGAAAAATATCATCCACTGCCGGCGGATTACGACGGCCATGAAACAGAAGACAGGAGATCCGGAAGGCATCACCCATCATGCAACCGTCCCGCTCAGTGACCAAAAGAAGCGGTTCGGTTTGCTGAACGTTGCGGCACCGGGCAAAATTCATTTCAGCCGCGGGGAACTGGCGCTCCTCGAAGCTGTTGCTCTGCAAATCGGGATGGCGATCAAACGGATGAGGCTTGCTGAACAACAGCAAAAACACCTGCTGCTGACCGAAAGAAACAGATTGGCTCAGGACTTGCATGATTCCGTTAATCAAATGCTTTTTTCGCTCAGCTTGACCGCTAAAGCGGCGGGGGAAATGACAGACCAGCCGGAAATCAGGGAAATGCTCAAGTTTATGCAAAATCTTTCTCATGAAGCGCTTCTTGAGATGCGGGCGTTAATTTGGCAGCTCAGGCCCCAGGGGCTGGAAGAAGGGTTAGCGGCGGCTCTTGAAAAATATGCGGAAGTGCTCGGCCTTCAAGTAATCTTCAAGCTCAGCGATGTGCTCCGTCTGCCCCCTTCTGTTGAGGAATTGATGTGGCGGCTGAGCCAGGAAGCCCTCAACAATTGCAAAAAGCATGCCGGTGCAAGCCGCATACAAGTGAAAATCAATGTATTCCAGTCGTCTGCCGTCTTGGAAATCGAAGATGACGGCAAAGGGTTTCAGTACGATCCTAATGTGGACATTCCGACGCTTGGGCTGAAAGGAATGAAGGAGCGGACGGAAAAAGCGGGCGGCACGCTTTTGATCACCTCCGCAATCGGTAAGGGGACAAAAATCCGGGCGGTTTTGCCTATGAAGGAGAAGGGGGAGGCAGGATGGAGAAGGTGAAAATCATCATTGCCGATGATCATCATATTGTCAGAAAAGGGCTCTTGTTTTTCTTCAAAACAAAAAGCGATTTTGATGTTATCGGAGAGGCTTCGACAGGTATCGAGGCGCTCGATGTCTTGCGAAAACGTGAGGCAGACATCGTATTAATGGATTTATCAATGCCTGATATGGACGGCATTGAGGCGACAAAGCGAATAAAAAAGGAATATCCGTCTGTCAAAGTCATAGCGCTGACAAGCTATGCGGACGAGAGCTATGTGATTCCCGCCATCCAGGCGGGAGCCTGTGCCTATCAGCTGAAAGACGCCGAGCCTGATGAACTTGTCGAGACGATCCGCGCAGTTTATGGCGGGAGATACTCATTGGATCCGAACATCATGTCCCACGTCTTTCACCATGTGTCACAGGCGGATGAGAAAGAAAAAATACATCAATTGACAAATAGAGAAAAAGATGTTTTATTGGAAATTACGAAAGGGAAAAGCAATAAAGAAATTGCAGCATCTTTATTTATCAGCGAAAAAACGGTAAAAACCCATGTATCCAATCTGCTTTCAAAGCTTGGCTTATCCGATCGCACGCAAGCCGCGCTTTTTGCAGTAAAACACGGACTACAACAAAATGACGGGAGAGGATGACCAAATGAAAATAACCGTAATTAGCGGAACTGCGAGAAAACAGGGCAGAACGCGGATCGCCGCTTCCTATATCGCCCGCGCTTATCAGGCTGAGCTTATCGATCTAAGCGAGTTCATCCTTCCGATTTTCAACGGAGACGAAGAGCAAAGCTCGCTGGAGAATGTTCAAAAATTGAAAGCTTCGGTCAAAGAAGCAGACGCTGTCGTTTTATTATCTCCCGAATACCACAGCGGTATGAGCGGCGCTTTGAAAAATGCACTCGATTTTTTAAGCAATGAGCAGTTCTCGGGCAAACCGGTGGCGCTTTTTGCTTGTGCAGGGGGCGGCAAAGGCGGGATGAACGCGCTCGCCAATATGCGCATTGTCGCACGCGGAGTTTATGCGAACGTCATCACAAAGCAGCTTGTGCTCGATCCGATTCATATTGATGAGGAGCACCAAACGGTTACTGAAGCAGCCAAAGCCAATATTAAAAATGTAATGGAAGAGCTTCTGCTCTTTGCCGAATTTCAAAAAGCCTGACGCCGACAGAGCGCCAGGCTTATTTTATTTTACGTAAAGACAAGCACGCCGTTTTCGTGTTCATGTCCGGAAAATGAGGCGTGATCAATATACTGCAGCAGATCATAAAGCCTTTTTTCGACAATGGCGTCATCTCTTTCAAAATTGTAGGCGTGCAAAAAATGTTCGATCCGCTTTGATAATAAATCGTCTTCTGTCCGCACCATCAGGATCAGCAGGTTGTCCCACTGCGACCGGTGCGTATAGTACAAAGCTTTGTCATAATCAGCGTAATTCAATTTCGCCACTCTCCCTTCTTTCTGAGGAGTCATGCTTATTTTATGTGGCGGGGTGTTTTTTTCTCCGGGCAAAACTTGGTCTCCCTTGTTTGGCGGCCTAGAAATATGAGGATGGTATATGCAGACCGCGAAAAATGTCTGCATGACATTCGCCGTTTACGGTCAAGCTAACGTATGTACAATACATGCGGAGCGAATAGAAATGAAAAAACGATATTGCACGTACTTTTTTTGCATATTAACACTTTTATCATTCCCGGCGAAAGGCCACTTTCAAACAGATGTTTTCGATGCACCTGAACGGTGGGAAAGAATCGCCTGGAGCGCGCTTGAAGAAAAATACAAAGGCGCAAAGCTCGAGGATTATGAATATTTAGGGCGCACACAAGTAAATGATGAAGAGACAAAGGATGTCTTCAGGGTAACCGTCAATCAAGAAGGCAAATCATTTTCGGCGCACGCCGAGGTGTATTTTCATCCGGTGACCAATGCGATCATCAATGTCAATATTTTTCCCTTATAGCAAAAAAAACGAAGGAAACCGTTTCCTTCGTCAACTCAATAATTTACGTATATGGTCCTGATTCATGATAATATCTTGCAGAGTGTATTGGTCCAATACGTCCAAATAGGCGGAAAGGGCTTTGTTTAAAACATGCTTTAATCCGCAGATCGGAGAAAGTATACAATGGTTTTTTTCTCCGTTAAAACACTCGACAAGGTTAAAATCATCTTCTGTATGTCTTATGACTTCACCGATATTAATCAGTTCAGGCGCTTTTCCGAGACGAATCCCGCCGTTGCGGCCGCGGATCGTTTCAACGTAGCCAAGCTTGCCAAGCTCGTAAATCACCTTCATAAGGTGGTTTTTTGAAATGGAATAAGAATCGGCGATGTCTTTAATATTGACAAGCTCGTTTGAGTTTTTGGTTGCTAGAAAAATCAGTACCCTCAATGAGTAATCCGTATAATTTGTTAATTTCATCGCATGACCTCAATCAAACAAGTTTCCATTATCTTATCACATTTGCCTTCGATTATGAGGGTCGAGCGGAAATTGTTACAAAAATATAAAACATTCATTGATAATATTGCTTTAATTCCATTAAAAGTCTAGTATAAAGATGTATCTAAAATACATCTTTAATCAAAAGTAACAGTCCTATTTAAAAAAGATCTTATTGCACCTTTAAAGATGTATTTCAAATACATTTTTAAAGTGACTGGAGAGGAGCAGGCGTTATGCTATCTGAAAAAACCATGCAAATTGTCAAATCGACCGCCCCTGTTTTAAAAGAAAAGGGAACAGAGATCACCACTTGTTTTTACAAGCGGATGTTTGATGCCCACCCTGAATTGAAAAACATTTTCAACATGTCCCGACAGCAAACCGGCGGACAGCCGAAAGCTTTGGCTTTTACTGTGCTGCAGGCGGCTGAAAACATCGACCGGCTCGAAGACCTGCTGCCGGTTGTCAAGCAGATCGGACATAAACACAAAAGTTTGCATGTGAAACCAGAGCACTATCCTATTGTCGGTCAGCACCTTTTGGAAGCAATTGAAATCGTGCTCGGCGAAGCTGCGACAGAGGACATTCTCCAGGCATGGGCAGAAGCCTATGAAGAGATCGCCCGTGTATTTATTGAAGTCGAAAAACAAATGTATGAGGAAGACAAAAAGCAGGATGGAAATTGGGAAGGGTTTAAACCGTTTGTCATCATGGATAAACGAGTCGAATCCGATACGATAACCTCCTTTTATTTGAAGCCCGCCGATGGAACGGCTTTGCCCGCTTTCAGCCCCGGACAGTACGTATCTGTCTGCATTAAAATTCCGGGCGAACCATATTTCTTAACAAGGCAGTACAGCTTGTCAGATGCTTGGAATAAAGACTACTACCGCATTTCAGTCAAATTGGAAGCGGAGGAAGGCCAACCGGTGGGAAAGGTATCAAGCTATCTGCATGAGAACATGGAAATCGGCGGCAGCTTGGAAGTGAGCGCTCCCGCCGGAGATTTCACACTTTCCGAAGGAACGGATCGTCCGGTTTATTTCATTAGCGCCGGATCAGGCATCACGCCTGTCATGAGCATGGTGCAAACGTTGGCTCAAAAAGAAAGCCGCCGCGAGATCACATTCGTGCATGCCGCGAAAACTGAACGGCATCACGCTTTCAAGGAAGAAACGGAGAAGCTGCTCGGCGCCAATCCGGCGAACCGTCTCCTGTTCGTCTACAGCAGAGGTGCTGAAGCGACGGAAGAGCATACTGTAAAAGGCCGGGTGAATGAAGAGCTTTTGAAATCGGTCGTGATAGATCCAAATGGCGAATTTTATGTATGCGGTCCGCTTTCATTTATGAAAAGCGTGATTGAAGGATTGCAAAACCTTGGCGTTTCGATGGAAAACATCCGCTATGAGAGCTTTGCTTCATCTCTTGATATGCAAATAGCGAACTAACCTCAAGAAGGCAGCTGTCAAACCGACAGCTGCCTCAGCGTGTCGACAAACCCTCGCATACGTTGTCAGTCCTGCGCGTCGGTGCTCACGAATTCCAACATTCGCTCCGCTCCGATGCTCGGCCTTCCTAGACTGCAAGGGTTTTCAATCACGCTGAAAGAAGGATGACAAAATCCCAAAACTAAGAGCTGTTTTGGGATTTTGTCAGCAATCTAAGGCAGCTGTCAATCCGACAGCTGCCTTTCATCTTTTCAAAACCCGGCTCATACAATAAAGAGAAGTCCAACCGGGGGGGATTTGAGTATTGAGCATACGGGAGCAAAAAGAGCTGCAGCGGGCGATTGAAGAAATTACGGAAATCGCGGAAGGATTCGGCCTTGATTTTTACCCGATGAGATATGAGATTTGTCCTGCTGAAATTATTTATACATTCGGTGCATACGGGATGCCGACAAGATACAGCCATTGGAGTTTCGGAAAGCAATTTCACAAAATGAAGCTTCACTATGACTTTGGCTTGAGCAAAATATATGAGCTTGTCATTAATTCAGATCCGTGTTATGCGTTTTTGCTGGACAGCAATTCATTGATTCAAAATAAGCTGATTGTCGCACACGTCCTTGCTCATTGTGATTTCTTTAAAAATAACTGCCGTTTTCAAAATACGAAGCGCGATATGGTTGAAAGCATGTCGGCGACAGCAGAGCGGATTAAACATTATGAAACGGTACACGGTTCAAAAGAAGTCGAAGCATTTCTCGATGCGGTGCTGGCGATTGAAGAACACATTGACCCTTCGCTCGTGAGGCCGAAGCTGTCGTGGAGCGTAGATGATGAAGAGGAAGAAGAAACCGGCGCGCCGGCCACTCCTTATGACGACCTCTGGGAACTGGATCATAAAGGATCGAAAGAGAAGAAGAAAAGGACGAAAAAAAAGTTTCCGCCGAAACCGGAAAAAGACATTCTGCTGTTCATAGAAGAGCATTCGCGGGAGCTGGAGCCTTGGCAGCGCGATATTTTAACGATGATGAGAGAGGAAATGCTGTATTTCTGGCCGCAGCTTGAAACGAAAATCATGAATGAAGGCTGGGCGTCCTATTGGCATCAGCGAATCATCCGTGAGCTTGATCTGACATCAAGTGAAGCGATCGAATTCGCCAAGCTGAACGCGGGAGTGGTTCAGCCGTCCAAAACGGGAATCAATCCTTATTATCTCGGATTGAAAATATTTGAGGACATAGAGGAGCGCTACAACAACCCGACAGAAGACATGAAAAAGATGGGGGTAGAGCCGAACTCTGGGAGAGAAAAAATATTTGAAGTCAGGGAGATCGAATCAGACATTTCATTTATCAGGAACTATTTAACGAAGGATCTTGTGATGCGGGAAGACCTCTACTTGTTTCAAAAACAGGGAAGGGATTATAAAATCGTCGACAAGGATTGGGAGGCTGTGCGCGATCAGCTTGTCAGCATGAGAGTCAACGGAGGATTTCCTTATTTGACAGTTGAGGACGGAGATTACTTAAAGAACAATGAATTATACATCAAGCATTGGTATGAAGGGATCGAACTCGATTTGAAGTATCTTGAAAAAGTTCTGCCTTACCTCCACCAGCTATGGGGAAGAAGCGTGCATGTCGAGACCGTGCTCGAAGATAAACCCGTCATGTTTTCCTATGATGGAAAGGCTGTCCACCGCAGATATTTATAAAGGCTGCATTTTGGCAGCCTTTTTTCTTTTAAAGCGCAACGATTTCAACTCGTCCGTCCTTTCAAAAGAAATGCCAAATTAATGCACGTTTGCCCAGTTTTACGACTTCATTATAAAAATGTAAAATAAAGTATTTAATGATATTTCTAAAATTGTAATTTTAGCTGCCGGAAAGCGTAAAAATGTAGTATTTAAGTTACCTTTGAAATGTAAATGAAATATTATCTACCCTTAAAAACTTTTTTTGAAAACGAATAATTAAGGAATTTGACATAGTAAGTCAAGACTATACCTGATGGAATTCCCTCCTTATAATAGAAGCAGAGGAAGGGCTGAAGCAGCCGTTCTCAAAAAAATGAAACTGCTAATTTTCGCCTTTGAAAATATAAAATATTCTGCTATTGGGAGGACAACATGAAAAAACAAGTAATAACAGCAGCATCAGCGGTTGTTTTAGGATCGACTTTGTTTGCGGGAGCCGCTTCCGCGCAAACCATAACGGTGAAAAAAGGAGACACGTTATGGGGTTTTTCGAAGAAGTATGGCACAACTGTCAGCAAGATTAAACAGGAAAACAAGCTGAAATCCGATATCATTTACATAGGACAGAGGCTGTCGATCAATGGAAGCAGTTCTTCGTCTGCAAAAGCGTCGAAAGTTTCATCAGCTACGCATAAAGTGGTCAAAGGAGACAGCCTTTGGAAAATTTCGCGGACATACGGCATGACTGTTAACGAACTGAAAACTCTGAACGGTTTAAAAACAGATTTAATCCGGATTGGACAAGTATTAAAAGTCAAAGGGACGAAAAGCGTAAAAGCAGCATCAACAACCAAGCCTTCCGCATCAAGCGGGACAAGCAAAACAAGCGCACCTGCGCAGAAATCTTCAACGCTGAATACGTCAAAACTTGTTTCTGATGCAAAAGCCCTTATCGGAACGCCTTATAAATGGGGCGGAACATCTACATCAGGATTTGACTGCAGCGGGTTTGTCTGGTACATCCTCAACAAACAGACAAATGTAGCGAGAACGAATACAGTCGGATACTGGAATTCAATGAAGAGCGTATCAAGCCCGGCAGTAGGCGATTTCGTATTCTTCACGACATATCAGCCGGGACCTTCGCATATGGGGGTTTACATCGGAAACAATCAATTCGTTCATGCCGGTTCTGACGGCGTAACGATCAGCGATATGACAAACAGCTATTGGAAGCCCCGCTATCTTGGAGCAAAACGCTTCTAATGTTGCAGGGACAAGCCCGTTCATCATGATGAACGGGTTTTTTCCGTTTAGAAACGGAACTCGGCTAAAAACGCCAAAAAGTGCTCGACCTTCTCATTATCTTTCAGACTAATCGCATATCCCCCTGCAACGGGAAGCTTCATGAAATCGCACGGCACCTCTATTAATCTTCCTTCCATCAGCTCGCGGCGCACAGTCGACAGCGGCAAAAATGATATACCGAGTCCTTCTGAAATAAATCGTTTCGTAATATGCGTCTGGCTTACGAGCATCGTTCTGACAAACGGAAACTTGATCCTCAGCTGCCTGACGAGGTCGTCCCAGTATTCAGGGTGATTGTGGGTCAACAGCAAATATTCTTCAAGCAAATCCTCGACATCGAGCGGCGGCGCTTGTTCTGCAGCGCGGCCGTCATGAGGGGCAACCAAAATCACGGGATCGCTGTACATGGAATAGCAGTTCAGGTTTGACGATTGCACGTTTAAGCAGCTTAGTCCGATATCTGCATGGCCAGCTGAAATCAGGGGAGCGATTTCAGCTGATTCGGCGATCTTTACTTTGATCTCCGAATTCGGATGCAGCGCTGTGTATTTTTTTAATACAAATGGGAGAATCGTATCGGCGATAAGCGGCGAAACCGCTAAGTTCAATGTCTGTGAGTAGCCTTGTCTGATTCTGTGAAGCTCTGCCATGCTCGATTCATAGTCTTCCAACAGGCGAAGGGCAAAAGGAAGGTAAGCCCGTCCTTCTTTCGTTAAATGAATGCTTCTTCCTTTGCGGGTGAACAGCTGGCACCCGAGTTCTTCTTCAAGCAGTTTAATTTGGACGGTGACGGTCGGCTGAGAAATAAATAAGGTTTCCGCCGTCTTTCTGAAATTTTCGTATTTTGCGGCAGTGACAAAGGTATGAAGCCATTTAAAATCCATTGCAGTCCTCCTGATTAATTTTATTAATCAAAGACATCAATATAATTCAATATTTTTTAAATATTATATCAACTATAATAATATTTACAAAGGAAAAAGGAGGAATTGATATGGTTTATCATGGGTTAAAAGGGATTACTTGTGTTGAAACAGCCATCAGCCGCATTGACGGTGAAAAAGGAAAGCTGATCTACAGAGGGTACAATGCTGATGAACTGGCGCTTTCGTCCACATTTGAAGAAGTCGCTTACCTGATTCTCAACGGGGCATTTCCGACGGAAGCTGAACTCAGCAGATTCAATGAGCTGCTCGCTTCATTTCGTGTGCTTCCAGAAGCATGCGAGCGATTGATCCGCAGTCTTCCGGCCGAATTAGACGATATGGCGGTTCTGCGCACGGCCGTCTCTTCATTCGGGGACATATCGTTTGCGTTCAAGCCGACAATGGAGCAGGCCCTCAGGCTGATTGCGGCCGTCCCGTCAATTATCGCGTTCAGAAAGAGGCTGGCTGATGGAGAAGAGCCTGTTCAGCCGCTGGATGAGCTAGGTTTTGTGGAAAATTATTTTTACATGCTGAAAGGAAAGCGTCCGACAGAAGCTCAGAAAAAAGCGCTTGAAACGTACATGATTCTTGCGATGGAACATGGCATGAACGCTTCAACCTTTTCGGCAAGGGTTACGGTGTCTACGGAATCCGATCTTGTTTCTGCCGTCACATCTGCACTTGGCACGATGAAAGGACCTTTGCACGGCGGAGCGCCGTCTGCGGTGACGGATATGCTGGAAGGCATCGGGGAAAAACAGCACGCTGAAAGCTATATAAGAGAAAAGCTTGAAAAAGGCGAGAGACTGATGGGATTTGGACACCGCGTCTATAAAACGCATGATCCGAGAGCGAAGGCTTTAAGGGTGAAAGCCGAGGAAATTGCCGGGGGCGACAGGGATATCGACCTTGCTCTTCATGTTGAAAATACGGCGATCCGCCTTTTGGAAGAATACAAGCCGGGCCGCAAGCTTTATACGAATGTCGAATTTTACGCAGCCGCTGTGATGAAGGCGATCGATTTTGATGCCGCATTGTTCACCCCTACTTTTTCGGCAGCGAGAATGGTCGGCTGGTGCGCCCATGTGCTTGAGCAGGCTGACAACAACATGATTTTCAGGCCATCGGCTAAATATGTCGGAGAATTGGTCTCACAGTAATGCGGACACACGCCTTCTCATCGAAGCGCGTGTTTTTTAATAGGATTTTTTGAATGTTTAGTAGGGAATCATGCCGGTGCTCTTGAATGTATTCATCAAGAAAGTCCTTTAAGGGGGAGACGATGAAAAAAGGATTCCTGATGTTGATCATGCTGTTTTTTCTAGGTGCATGCACGGAAGGCCGGGATTTTGATGCTGAATATGAAGCGACAAGCGCGAAAGAAGGCGGAAGCGGCGCCGAAGTCATCGCAGATCGCCTGGATGTGCCTTGGACGATCGCTCATACTGGCGAGACCTTTTACATTACGGAAAGAAACGGGGGAATTGTGTCCATTGCTGACGGCAAAAAGGAGCGCATGCAGCTTCAGCTGAAAAAGCCCGTTCATCAAGAAGGGGAGGGCGGGCTGCTCGGATTTGTACTCCATCCGGATTTTAGAAACAGTCAGGAGGCGTACGTTTATCATACATACAAAGACGGGAGCCATCTGAAAAACCGGATCGTAAAATTGACGCTTGACCGCCTCACTTGGACAGAAACGGATGAACTGCTTGCCGATTTGCCTGGAGGCGCGATTCATAACGGCGGCCGGATGGCGATCGGGCCCGATCAAAAGCTGTACATCACGACAGGCGATGCAGGGGAAAGGGAATGGGCCCAGCAGCCTGAAAAGATGGCGGGTGTGATTCTAAGGATGGAGCTTGATGGTACGATACCGGCTGATCAGCCCTTTAGCTCGTCTTATGTATACAGTTTCGGGCACCGGAATCCGCAAGGCCTCGCATGGATCGGCCGACAGCTTTACAGCTCCGAACACGGGCAGTCTGGACATGATGAAGTAAATAAAATAGAACCCGGAGCCAATTATGGCTGGCCGGTGATTGAAGAAAGCGATGAGAAGCAGGGAATGAAGGCGCCGCTCATACATTCGGGAGAAAAAACGCGGGCGCCATCCGGTTTAGCACAGAAAGGGGACGTCCTCTATATGGCCGGGCTGCGGGGAGAGGGTGTTTTCCAGGTCGATCCGGCGGAAGCCAAAGTAGTCAAGTGGCTTGGCGGATACGGCAGAATCAGAGATGTGAAAGTGATCGGCGATGATCTGTATTTCATTACGAACAATGGCGACGGAAGAGGCGAAAAAAAACAGACAGACGATCGGCTCATCCGCGTACCTCTGCCTGACAAGTAACCTGTCTCGCCCGTTTGCGTTTAAGGATGCCGGAATCGTGGTAACTGAGCACTAAACAATGGTGAAGAGGTGAGACAAATGAATCCGGCAAACAGACAGACAGATGGACAGAAAGCGCAAAAACAAGAAAAACAACCCGGTGCTGAGCACAAGATGGTGCCCCTTCCGCTCTCGGAAGACCGCGACTACAAAGGAAGCGGCAAATTAAAAGGAAAAACAGCGATTATTACCGGAGGAGACAGCGGAATCGGCAGAGCGGCCGCCATTGCATACGCCAAAGAAGGTGCCGACATTGCCGTCATGTACTTGGATGAACACAAGGATGCCGAGGAAACGAAAGAGCGAATCGAACAGGAAGGAGCAGAATGCCTCTTGATTCCCGGAGATGTCGGTGATGAGGCGCATTGCAAATCATCTGTCGAAAAAACGGTGAATCACTTTGGCGGGCTTGACATTCTCGTGAACAATGCTGCAGAACAGCATCCGCAAAAAGGGATAGAAGATATTTCGACCGAACAGCTTGAAAGAACGTTTAGAACGAATATTTTCTCCATGTTCCATATGACAAAAGCCGCGCTCCCGCATTTAGGGGAAGGCAGCGCGATCATCAATACCGCATCGATCACGGCGTATGAAGGCAGTCCGGCGCTGATTGACTATTCGAGCACAAAGGGCGCGATTGTCGCGTTTACCCGTTCGATGGCTGCATCCCTTGTCAAAAAAGGAATACGCGTCAACGCTGTAGCGCCGGGTCCCATTTGGACGCCGCTTATTCCGGCTACTTTTCCGCCGGAAAAAACGGAAAAACACGGCACAGATACGCCGATGGGAAGGCCCGGACAGCCTTCTGAACACGCTGCAGTGTATGTTCTGCTCGCTTCAGACGACTCCTCTTATATGACAGGACAGACGATCCACATCAACGGCGGAAGATATGTGACGACATAATCCCAACCGGCTGCTTATTGTAAGGCAGCCGGTTTTTTTCTGTTTGTTTTTTCGGAAAAATAAGAATTTGAAAGACCACTTTCAAAAAAGCTGCCCCGTAAGAGATAATAGAAACAGAAAGAGAAAGGATGTGTATGAATGAGCGACCGCAGAATGACAGCAAAGTGGGCATCCAAACTTGGATTTGTTCTCGCCGCCGCGGGGTCCGCCATCGGTCTGGGAGCGATTTGGAAGTTTCCCTATGTGGCGGGAACGAGCGGGGGAGGCGCATTTTTCCTTGTGTTTGTCCTATTTACGATACTGCTGGGATACCCCCTGCTTTTGGGGGAATTTGTATTAGGCCGAAAAAGCCAATCGGACGCTATCGGCACCTATCAAAAAATAGCGCCAGGGACGCCTTGGGTGATCACAGGCTGGATCGGAATCGCCGCCTGCTTCCTTGTCCTGTCGTTTTACAGCGTGATCGGCGGCTGGATTTTGCTTTATATCATTAAAGCAGTAACCGGTTCATTGTCGGGTCTCACGCAGGCCGGATACGGGGAGCTATTCGGTTCGATCATCCAAGATCGGCTGCAGACACTGGCAGCGCAGCTTGCGTTTATCATCATGACGATCCTCGTCGTGGCGAAAGGTGTGCAAAAAGGAATCGAGCGCGTCAGTTCGATTATGATGCCGCTATTATTTATTTTATTTATTGCGCTCGTTTTAAGGGCTCTGACGCTTGAGCATGCGATCGACGGCGTGCGTTTTCTGCTTGTGCCCGATTTTGGCAGCCTGACGCCGCAGGCGATTCTTTTTGCGCTCGGACAAGCTTTCTTTACACTGACGCTTGGCGTATCTGTGATGGTGACGTACAGCTCCTATTTGTCAAAGTCACAAAACCTTCCGAAGTCGGCGCTGTCGATCGTGATCATGAACCTTGCCGTCACGCTGCTTGCCGGCTTGGCGATTTTTCCGGCCGTCTTTTCATTCGGCCTTCAGCCGGATCAGGGGCCGACTTTATTATTTGCGGTTCTGCCGGCAGTTTTTGACCGGCTTCCATTCGGGATGCTGTTTTTTATCGGATTTTTGACGGCCTTTTTATTCGCCGCCTTGACTTCGGCTTTTTCGATGATCGAGATCATTGTTGCGGCCATTACAAAAGGCGACCAAACGAAAAGGGGAAAATGGACGTGGACGATCGGCCTTTTGATTTTTGCCGTCGGCATTCCTTCCTGCTTGTCTTACGGGATGCTTGATGAGCCGTTCATTTTTAAGAAGACGTTTTTTGATGCGGCGGATTATGTCGTCAGCAATATTTTGATGCCGCTTGGCGCGCTCTTTATCTCCATTTTTATTCCGCTGAAATTGTCCAAACACGATCTATATGAAGAGATGAAAAGCGGATCAAAAGCGGGGAAAGGCTTTTTTATCGTGTGGTTTTATCTTCTTCGTTTCCTTGTTCCGCTTGCGATTGTACTTGTTTTTTTAAATTTAATCGGAGTGTTTTCATTTTAAAAGATCAGGAGATGGGTGAATATGGTGTTAGACTTTCAACAGATGTTTCCGAGCGAGGATGGCAATCACGAGGCGCGGTATCAGCTGCTGGCATTGCTTGAAGCGGTATTGGCCGGAATGGACAGGCTGAAGGATCCCGGCCGGCTGACGCTTGGCCGCGAGTCTGAAGTTTCATCTGACTACTATCAAAGCGTCATTGAAGAGGCCGTCTTGCCGGAAAAAGGCTTCGGGGCGGAAAAAAGCGTTGAAGAGCTATTGAAATTGCTTGACGGCCACCGCTTTTTAAACAGGCATTATGTGGCCAACGCGACGCCTCTGCCGAACAACGCCAGCATCGCCGGGAATCTTTTAATGGTTCTTTTAAACGGAAACAATTTATGGGATGTCGACGGCACGGCTGCAGCCAGGACGGAAGTGCAGATCACGGCGATGCTTTCTGATATTGTCGGCTATGACAGGCACAAGAGCGGCGGTTTTACAACCTGGGGCGGGCAGGGAGCCGTTTTTCAGTCGCTCAGGCTGGCGATCGCAAACGCGTACCCTGAAGCGAATCAGCAAGGAACGCCGCATCATCTGTACGCGTTCTGTTCAGAGCTTTCGCATTTCAGCCTTTATAAGTCGATGGAAGCTTCCGGAATCGGGACGGACCATTTGATCAAGGTCAAGACGAATCACGATCATTCGATGGATCTGGCCGATTTGCGGGAAAAAATGCAAGCCGTGATTGAAAAAGGCGGACATCCGATTTATGTATTGGCAACGCTTGGCACAACCGACGCATTTGGCATCGATGATTTGGCCGGAATCAAGAACGTGACTGAAGAAATAGAGGCCGCATACGGTTTGCCGCCTGTTTATATTCATGCCGATACGGCGATGGGCGGGATGTACAGCTTTTTTAACGGATACGATTTCTCCGGCAATCCGCTGCATATTGAAGATGAGGTGCTTGAGACGCTTGCCCGCTACAAACAACATTTTCAGCATTTGCACCTGGCGGACAGCTTGGTCTTTGATTTTCATAAACTCGGACAAACGCCGTATATCACAAGCCTTTTCTTGGTGAAAAACCGCAAGGCATTGCAGGCTGTTGATTTGGATCCGGATGAGACGCCTTATGTCGGCAACAGAGGGTTTGGCAGCTATCATACGAGCTATACGCTAGAGTGTTCGCGAATGGGAAGCAGCATACCGATTTATGCTTCTCTGCTCGCATTTGGAATCGAAGGCTACCAGGAGATCTTGGCCAATTACATCAGGGTTAACCTGGCGTTTCGAAAAAAACTGCTGCAGGCTTTTCCGAATGCAGCCGTCACCAATGATGTATCACCTGTGACGACATTCCGCTTCTATCCGGGAAATGTCCGCTATCACGAAGAAATCAGCGGCGCCATCACGGAGGAAGAAGTGCGGAATATTAACAAATACAATGAGAAAATCGCCGAAACATTGGGAAGGTACCGCAGTCACACCTATTTCGGCAGCACGAAAAAGCAAACATACGTTTATCCTGCTGACAGCCGTTTGCCAGTGCCGCTTTATGTCCAGAAATTCTACAGTGTCTCGCCTTACACGACGGTTGATACAACTGATCAATATATCGCCTTTTTAAAAGCGCATGTTGAAACGTCGGATGTAGCGGCTGGATAAAATAAAGAACAGGAGGTTTGAACCTCCCGTTCTTTATTTAGTTCTTACATGCCGTTCTTTTTTGAACCGGTATCCATATTTCGCTTTTAAACGTTGGGGAGCTGATATCTTGATCCTGATTCCAGAGGATTTCCGGCCCTTTCGTTTGCTCATAATGTGAAGACGGGAACCATTCAGCATAAATGCGCCCCCAGACATTTTGAAGGGTGTCCGGAAACGGGCCGGCCGCTTCAAAGACAGCCCATGTCGAGGCCGGAACTTCAAGCTGTTCATATTGGTCCGGACATTCTTTCGTTGTCGCTGTACCGATATAATGGTCAAGTTCTCCCTGCTCTTCCATCCTGCCTTCGGAGAAGTTCGCTGATGCTTGAATCAGTCCAAGCGGTTCCACATTTGAAAGCTCCTTTAATTCATCGATGTTTTCACTGCTTAAAGTTTTCCACATCGAGGCGATATCCGGATTGATTCCGTGAAAGACGACAGGGACTCTTTTTTTGATTCCGACGATCCGGAATGCCTTCTTTTCTACAATACGGTAGTTCATTTCGTTTCCTCCTCTAATTGTTAACTGGAAGGTCATCGGAGGATATGCTTTCAGTGTGCTGATATCGTGTCTGGCCTCTGTCGGCGTAATGCCGTGCAGCTTTTGAAATGCGCGCGTAAAAGCATCCGGCGAGTGATAGCCGTATTTCACCGCAATATCAATCACTTTTCTTTTTGTGTTCTTCAGTTCAAACGCTGCAAGGGTAAGCCGCCTGCGGCGGATGTATTCGGACAGCGAAACCCCGGCAAGAAAAGAAAACATCCTTTTAAAATGATATTCAGAGCAGTAAGAAAGCTTCGCAACCGTTTGAAAGTCGATACTGTCCGTCAGGTGTTCTTCGATATACGCCATGGCTTGATTCATGTTCTTCAGCAAATCCATTTGATGACCTCCTCTGTTTACAAATATAGCAGGAGCAGAATCCCCATATCCGACTTTCCGTGCCCGATTGTGCAGGGTCAATCTTGAGACTGTCCGCCGTTAAACCATGCAGTCTTCAGCTTTTTGATGCAGTCTGCGATGCTTTTTTCAGAAAGTCCGCCAAACCCGAGGAGGACCGCGTGTGTATCAGGGGGGGGCATATACGAGACTGAGGCTGGATATACTTTAACCCCTTTTTCCAGCGCTTTTTGGGTCAGCCACTCTTCACTCGGGGCGCTTTTCACCTCAAGGATGATGTGAAGACCGGCGTTCTCTCCTCTGACTGCGGCATGACCGCCAAATTCACGCTTGATGGCATCAAGGAGCGTTTTTCGCTTTTTTCGGTAGAGTGTTCTCATTCGATTCAAGTGCCTTTGATAATCCCCGTTTTTCATAAAAAGAGCAATGGCATGCTGTACATGGCGGGAAACCGTTTGTTTAAATAAGGATGCCATGTTAAGCCCTTCTTTGACGAGCGGAAAGGGGAGAACCATATAGCTGATCCTGAGGGAGGGAATCAGCGATTTTGAAAAAGTCCCTAAATAGATGACCCGGTCGTTCCGGTCAAGCCCTTGCAGGGAAGGAATCGGCTGTCCCGCATAGCGGAATTCCCCGTCATAATCGTCTTCAATGATATAAGCTCCGGTCGCTGCTGCCCAGTCAAGCAACTGCAGCCTGCGGCCGACCGGCATGATCATTCCGAGCGGAAACTGGTGGGACGGAGTGGTGTATGCGAGCTGCGGCTGATATTGTTCAAGATCCTGCACGGAAATCCCGCTTTCGTCAACCGGTATTGGAACCACATTGAAGCCGCCGGTTTTCAGGACTGTTTTTGAGCGATGAAATCCGGGATTTTCAAATCCGACGGTTGTGCCTTTAGGAAACAGATGGCACAGCAACTGCAGCAAAACCGGTGTGCCGGCTCCGATGATGATTTGCTCGGGGGAACAGACCACGCCGCGCGATTCTCTGAGGTAAACCGCAATCATTTTCCGCAGCGGAATGTCTCCGGCCGGCGGGCCGCTTTGAAAAAGGTCGTACCCTGATTCACCAACGGTTTTGGCGAGCGTTTTTTTCCATTGGGAAACAGGAAATGACGCGAGGTCTACGTGGCCGTGGTGAAAATCGATCATGTTAGCCGCCGTCTCATGTTCTTCCAGTTCTTTTTCGGCAGGGGGAGGAGGCGCAGTCTGTGCAAAGTCTCCTTCCGCTTCAGCCGCAAACCAGCCTTTTCTAGGCTTGCTGAGCAAATATCCTTCTGCAGCCAGCTGTTCATACGCGTGTTCTACAGTTGTCAGGCTGACATTTAAGTGTTTGGAAAGCATTCGTTTGGAGGGAAGCTTTGTTCCAGGCTTTATGTGTCCCGAATGAATGCTGCGTTTGAAAAACGTGTACAGCTGCTGATAAAGCGGCTCGCTGCCGCTGCGGTTTAAAAAAGGGGTTATATCCATTCGATCAGCCCTTTCAATTCATCTGGTATGTTTTATTTTATCAAAACTGGTCATTTTAAAAAGCCCAGTTTTCGGGTTAAAGTAGTTTCATAACCAACAGAAGGGAATGATGATGTTGCTTGATTATAGGGAATTGCATTGTGAAACAGAGCTCAAGGAAGTCTATCCGATCATGAAACAGCTCCGGCCCCATTTGGATGAAACGTCTTTTTTGGAGCTCGTCAAAGAAGCTCGGGAGGCTGAAAGCTACACGTTATTTGCGCTGTACGACGGTGATATTCCGGTGGCTTTGGCCGGCTTTTTGCCGAGGGTTTCTTTGAACCAAGGCCGTCATGTTTGGGTAGCGGACCTGGTGACGTGTGAAAAACACCGTTCAAAAGGCTATGGAAAGAAGCTTTTAGGCGCTGTTGAAGAGTGGGCCAAAGGGAACGGATTGGCTTCAATCGCTTTATCATCAGGCTTGCAGCGGGCAGACGCTCACCGTTTTTACGAAGAGAAAATGGGGTATGAAAAAGCGAGCTACCTATTTCGCAAGGCTCTGAAATGAAAAACTCCCCGGTATAACCGGGGAGTTATTAAAAGCCGAGCTGCAGATTCGTATCGATGGAGACGATGGTCCATACGCAAACGAGAATGAAAATGTTCAGGACGACGCCGAGAAATCCGAGACCGGTCCGTCCTTTTTTTATGAACAGCTCGATAATTCCGAGCGGAACGGCGGCCATCGCAAAAGGAAGCATCTTATACGAATATGCAATCGTGTCGCTTAAAATGGCCAAGTTTAAGACGAACAGGGACAGAATGGCCGTGCCGACAGACACCCATCCAAATACGTTGTGCTCCTTAAAGATTCTTACCAGTTCCATAATTCCACCTCACCTACTTTAGCTGCTTTGACAGGCCCTTTTTTGATCAGCCGTTCAACCTCTTTTGACGGTCCGGTAATGACTGCTCCATACACGTTCACACCGTTCTTTTCCACATAGGCAAGCCGTTTGGAAAGCTTCAGGTCTTTCCTGCCTGAAATGGTTTCAGCCCATTTATTGTGCTTGATCATATAGGAAAGCGCCGCTTTAAACTGTTCCTCGCCGTTTTCGGCAGGGTGCTGAATTTCAAAAATCCGGTTTGAATCTTTTCCAGGAAAACCGATCGGCTCTGCGTATGGATGATCTTTTAAATCGCCCTCTGTCTCGATCGCATTCCACAGAACGCGAATGTCATAGCCTTTTAATTGATCATACAGCTCCTTTGTCGGATATGCTCTTTCAAAGGAAAGAAAAGCTTCAGTTACGGTGCCGTCAGGAAGCTGTTTTAAAATCGACTCGGCTTTGGACACTGATTTTTCTTTGATGCCGTCAGGGTAGACGAAATGCCGTTCTTCATTTGACAGCTCCTGATTGTATTGATGAATCTGCGGAGACTTCAGCTGATCGAAGAACATTTCCACTTCTTCATTTCCAACTACTTTTGTGACGTTTCCGATTTGCTTCTTTAACGGGAACTGTGTTTCGATTCCAAAGAGTTTTACTTTGTTGACAAGGGCTTCAGTATCGACTTGAATATTCGGGTTTGTGACGGCAACTGTCATTGAAGCGGTTTGCACCAGTTCATTCCCTTTGCTTTCATGCCCGCCCAACCCGTAGTATAGATAGCTGCCGAGTGTGCAGATCGGCAGAATAATAAGCGTAGAAATAACAGCAAGGGTGGAGATCCGCATATATGATTTATTTTTTCCGTATCTTAAAATCGCTTTTTGCTTTTCAGGACTGATCGCCAAATCCCAGTCTTCGTCTTTCATTTCCTGTTCCAGCATGTCCTGGTATTCTTCAAGCTGTTCAAGCTCTTCTTCGACCCGGAGCATTTCCGATTCGGAAAGTTCGCCGTTTTTATATTTTTCCCAACGTTTTTTAAAATCTTCATTCATCGTTAACACCTCTGTTGTAAAGTGCTTTCAGCCGCTGTCTGGCACGAAATAAAACACTTTTAAAATTAGCCTCTGAGATATTCATCAAGCTTGACGCTTCCTTGTAGTTCAATTCTTTTAAATAGTACAGCGTAAGCGCTTCCCGGTAGTTATCGGGGAGCTGGTTCATATATAAGGTTAACACTTCCTTGATTTCGACCTGGTGAGCAGGGCTTTGCACCGCGTTTTGAAACAGGTTTCCGATCATGTCGTCAGAAATCGTCACTTCCTTTTTATGCTTTCTGACATAGTCGATAAACGCATTGCGTGCCACTTGAAAAAGCCATGGCTTCACTTTGCTGTGGTCGTAAGAATGGATGTGTATGTAAGCTCTCATAAAGGTTTCCTGAAGCAAATCCTCTGCTAGATGTTTATCTTTCGTCATGGAGAGCAGGAACCTGTAAACATCATTCATATACATTTGGTAAATTTCGTCGATAGTCACTGCCTTTTCTCCCCTCTATGTTATAAACGCATAAGAAAGGTTTGAAGTTGCACTAAATATGCCCACGGCTCATTTTTCCTCCAATTTCTTACCTTTAAAATCATCTACCCTATATAATAACTGAACACGTTCAAAAAAACTAATCTTCATGATGTAAAGCGGCCGAAATATAAAACACAGCAACAAAATAAGCCTTTAGCATATGAATCTTTATTTTATGCTAAAAGGCTTATTTTTTTGAGGATATCCTTCATTTAAGAGGTGCGGGTAAGCTGTTTTGATCGTCTGTCAAAAGTAACGGTCATGAGCGCGGTGTCCTTCCGCGGCCAGCGCATCGGCTTTCGTTCGATGGACGGTGCCGAATGGATGGTTGGGCGGAGCATAGATCGAATAAAGTTTAAGCGGAGTATTGCCTGTATTGGTGAGATTGTGCCATGTTCCGGCAGGGACGACGATAGCGGTGTCATCATATACATTTCTTCTAAATGGCAAATGATGTTTGCTCGGCCCCATCTGAACAATTCCCCTGCCTAGTTCAACACGAAGGAACTGATCGACGTGAGGATGCATTTCCAATCCGATGTCTTCGCCTGGGTTGAGGCTCATCAGGGTAACTTGCAAATGCCTTCCTGTCCATAAAGCGGTGCGAAACGTTTTGTTCTGCTTTGCCGCTTCATTGATGTTAGAGGCAAACGGTTTTTGTCCATAATCTCTTAACACGATACGTTCTTCGGTGCCGGGTGTTCGAAAAGCGCCTGCATACCCTGATCCGTGAAACCGTCCGGCGCTGTAAGGCGAAGGAAGGTGATAAGGAAATTGATATGGATGCATATGTTTTTAGGTCTCCTCATTAGCTTTATTAACATCAACGTATGCAATAGGCGTATGGAGCGTGCCTAGTCTCAATTTTATAGGCTTCATGGTATCAGATATACAAAAAGAAGGAGAGCCATGGAATACACCAACATATCGGAACATCGCTCGAACCGTCGCGCAGCGGTCATCGGAACATCGGCCATCGGAGGCTCCAAGGGAGGAAGCCGATTCAAACGATTCATGCCGCGCTTGATCAAGAGATCAACCTGGTTAATACCGCTCCGGCATACGGTTTCGGAACAGATCGGGCCAAAATTCACGGCTCCGCCGACAAAAGAAAAAGTCAGGAAACCGGGGAGGAAAATTCCCCGGTTTTTTTGTGAAAAATCATTTTTTAGTACCAGGTAATAAAAAAAATTGTTATAATAATAAAGGGAAACCTCATTCGACTACATCAATAAAGGAAGTGCCATATGTATCAATTTACTGGTTATGCTGCAAAAGCGATTCTTTCTTTGCGCGGCGGAATTAAAGTATACAATAAAGAAAATCTTCCTAAAGACACAGGTTTCGTTATTGCCTGCACACATGCAGGATGGGTGGATGTCGTCGCACTGGGTGTCGGCATTTTGCCTATGGAAATTCATTACATGGCGAAAAAAGAGCTTTTTGAAAATAAATTAAGCGGTTCTTTTCTTTCAAGCATCAACGCTTTTCCCGTCGACAGGGAAAATCCCGGGCCAAGCAGCATCAAAACCCCGATCAAGCTGTTGAAAGAAGGAAAAATCGTCGGCATTTTCCCAAGCGGAACGAGATCATCTGAAGACGTTCCATTGAAAAGAGGGGCTGTCACGATCGCCCAGATGGGAAAAGCGCCGCTTGTGCCGGCTGCATACAGCGGCCCTTCCAACGGAAAAGAGCTTTTCAAGAGAGGCAAAATGAAACTGATCATCGGCGAACCGCTCAATCAGGAAGATTTCGCTCAATACTCGTCAAAAGAAAAGCTGGTCAAAATGACGGAGGCTTTGAATGACAGTATTAAAGCTTTGGAGAAAAAGCTGGAGCAGCTATAATTCAAACATACGCAGGGAAAAACAGCTTCTCATGCACAGAGAGGCTGTTTTTTTTATTTTTCTAAAATTCACCTTGCACTCCATTTTTATGATAAAATAGCAGCGTTTTTATTTTTTATGCAGTATGTTAGAACTATGGTTATTGGTGGAGGAGCTCATACATGAAATGGTATTTGAAAGCAATAAAAAACTATGCAGGATTTACGGGAAGGGCGAGGCGAAAGGAATTTTGGCTGTTTTGCCTTTTCTCATACATGGTTCTGGTCATCTACGGTTTTTTTAAAGCCATTCTGCATCTTCCGGAATATGAAATAGAGACATTTTTAGGAATGGTTTATTTGCTCGCCAACCTTGTGCCGGGCTTGGCCGTCACGATCCGCAGATTGCATGATACAGGGAAAAGCGGATTCTGGATCTTTATCGGTTTAATTCCTCTCATTGGAAAGATCATTTTGCTCATTATGCTTTGTCAAGACAGTGAAAAAGGGGAAAATCAATACGGGCCGAACCCGAAGACAGCGCTCTAAGCGAAAACCGCCTGAGGACAGGCGGTTTTTTTAATTGCCGGGTGCAGTTGCTTTTTCTAAAAACAAAAGCAGTTCCTGCCAAAATGTTTGAGCTGCAATGGCATCGTATTCAGTTTTTCCGCCATAGGCTATTTTTCTGCTTTTTCTTCCGGATGTCGGAAAGTATGGAGGCCTGATATTATGACCGGCTTTTTCAAAATACAGATGTTTAACAGAATAAGAGAATCTGTTCTTTTTCAGCCGTTCTTCGATTTTCTCGTTCATTGAGGCAGAGGGCCATACTAAATCGTCAGTGCTTGAAGTTAACAGTATAGGACCTTTAATAAGTTCCGCTTTAATGATTGCAGGATGATCATCTTTCACTTTTCGTAAAGCCTTTTGGTAAAGATCAAGAAAAGCATGAGGCTGTCTTGTGAGCTTATGTTTCATCATATTCCACAGCTGAGGAAGCGAAAACATCGGCAGCGGTGCAAAGGCGAGCGGTGCGCCGTTCAGGCTCCAGGAAGATGTCTGCCGGAATTTTTTTAATCCAACCCCTTGAAAGACGACTCCGCCGCCTACATGAGAAACGACAAAGCGGATTTCAGGAAAATGAGAACCTATTAACAGCGCCAGTTCGCCGCCTTTTGACCGTCCGCATATTCCGATCTGACGATGATGAAGTCCTTCCTGGCGACCGAGCCAATCGATCGCTTTTTGAAAGTATTCAAGCGGAATTTCAACCAGTTTTTTAGGCAGCTGTTTGTATTGAAAATAAGGGATTGCAAGTGTTGCGTATCCGTAATTTGCTAACATGCCTGCCATTGTTTCGTCAAGGCCGCCGTCAGATCCCCCTAATATAATGATTGCGGGAGGGCGGTTAACGGCAAGCGGGCGAAAAAAAGTGCCGCACAACCCATCTTCGTTTACTTCCAGTCTATCAACTGTTTCAGAAAGCAGCACTCGTTTTATTTCTTTACTCAAGATGATGCGTTCTTTTTGCTTCACTTCAATACGGTAAACGGACGGATGAACCGATTTTTTGTAAAATGAGCAGGAAGATTCAACAGCCTGCATTGACCAAAAAAGCCCCATTTGATCTTTAGACTGATAGGTTCCTTTTAGTGGGGCTGCTGATGCAGGGGCGACTTCTCCTAATCTATTCGCTTGAAAAACAGCGTGTGATCTCCACTCTGCGTCAGCTTCATCTTTCACTGTAACGATGATATCAATGATGTCAAACGGTTGAAGTCCGCTTATCTTCAAGTTTATTTTTTCATCCCATTTGGAAACTGCAGGTATGTGCAAAACCGGTTGCAAGGTAATCAAGACGGCACTTCCTTTTCAAGTTTTGTGTAAAATAAATCGACGCACTCTTCAACATAGTCATCAATCCGATCATTGAAAGACTCCTTGAATCCGGGCAAATGTTGAAACATAATATATTGATTCAGTAAACCGAAAAACATTTGGCTTAACATTTGAAAGTTGCCGTCTGAAATTTTTTTTTCGGCGTAGAGCTTTGCAAAATAAGCCTCTAAAAAGCGGTTGAGACGGCGGGGAATATCCATGATTAATTCGCAAACTTCTTTATCAGATACGGCGTCATTAAAGTAAAGTAAAAAAACAGTCCCTTTTTCCAGGTTTTCTTTTAAATACGCTTTTGCTATCAATGAGAGGTCTTCTCGTAAATCGCCGGTCAGTATTGCTTTAAGTTCTCCAATAAAATCTCCGGATGCAACATGTTGAATAACACTTTCCCGAAATAAATTCTGTTTATTTCCGAAGTGTCTAAAAAGGGTTAAATGATTGACTCCTGCCTTTTGGGCAATTTCTCTGGTGGATGCGGCTGTATATCCTTTTTCTTTAAAAAGGGCAAGCGCCGCTTGGATTAATCGATCCCTTGTAGATTGTGTTGACATAAGTCCCTCCTAAAATGTAACCGATTGATTACATCATAATTGAACTTTGCCATGTAATCAAGTGGTTACATATTTTAAATGCGAAAAAAAGAGGATACAATTCATTGTATCCTCCGGTGTGTTCACAATGTTATTCCGCTTCCTCGAGCAGCGTTTCCGCAGCTTTCTTCACCTCTACGTATGAAACGTGGTGGCCGTCGATTTCGCTGATCGTGAATTCAAATCCCTGCTCGGTGATCATGTCGCCTTTTTGGACGTCATATTTTTGCGTCAGGAACCATCCGCCGATCGTGTCAATCTCCTCATTGTCGAGCTGAATGCCGAGCAAATCGTTGACCTGGTTGACGAGCACTTTGCCGTCGAGAATGTAGTGGTTTTCGCCGATTTTGCGGATTTCATTAATTTCATCAATATCGAATTCGTCGCGGATTTCGCCGACGATTTCTTCAATGATGTCTTCGACCGTCACGAGTCCGGCCGTTCCGCCGTATTCATCAGAAAGGATCGCCATATGAACGCGCTCTTTCTGCATTTTCAGAAGCAGATCGTGGATCGGAACGGTTTCGATCACATGAATGATCGGATTGATAAACTGTTCAATCGTGTCTTCTTTGGAGCATTCTCCGCTGATGCAGGCCGTCAGTATTTCCTTGACATTGATGACGCCGACGATGTTGTCCTTATCACCGTCTTCGACGGGATAGCGGGTATAGCCTTCGGCCTTCGTGATGTCAATCATCTCGGCGATTTTCATATCATTTGGAAAACTGACGACTTCTGTTCTCGGGATCATGATTTCCTTGGCAAGACGGTCATCGAATTCAAAAATTTTGTTGACATATTTGAACTCAGATTGATTGATTTCGCCGCTTTTGTAGCTTTCTGACAGAATAATTCGCAGCTCTTCCTCTGAGTGCGCCATTTCATTTTCAGAAACCGCTTCAAGGCCAAACGCTTTCGTCAACAGCCTTGCTGATCCGTTCAGCGCCCAGATGAATGGGAACATAATGCGGTAGAACCAGATCAACGGTTTTGCAAAAAGAAAGGAAACGGCTTCCGCTTTTTGGATTGCAAGCGTCTTCGGAGCGAGCTCGCCGACAACCACATGCAAAAACGTAATCAAGCTGAAGGCGATCACGACTGAAACGATGTGTGATACAGAGCTCGGAATGCTCCATTTAACAAATAGCGGTTCAAGCAGCCGGGCGACCGTCGGCTCCCCGAGCCATCCGAGACCGAGAGCCGTCAAAGTGATGCCGAGCTGGCAGGCCGATAAATATTCGTCTAAGTGCGTAATGACTTTTTTCACCGAAATCGCTGTTTTGTTTCCTTCAGCAATGAGCTGATCAACCCGCGAGCTTCTGATTCTGATAATCGCAAACTCAGACGCTACGAAAAATGCTGTTAAAGCAATTAATACAGCAACAAAAATCAAATTAACTATTTCCAATTAGGACCTTCACTCTAGCGTGAGAATGAAGGTAACACCTCCTGTTTAGTAAAAGATTAACTAAAGCAGCAGCAAAAATGACTGGATGACCGTCATTTTTTCAGGAGAAAGACGGCTTTTCAGAATCTTCCGTTCATCGGGATTCAGCCGTTTCAATCTGTTTATGATCACGGAGATATTGTCATTGACATGATCGATTTCCGTTGTCAGGCTTCCAATTTCATCATCATTCACAGTTGAAGAGGGAAACTGGTTTTCCAGCCTTTCTTTAATGTCGGACAGGGCCAATCTCTGCTGCTTGCAGTCCATAATAAACTTCAGCCGTTTGAGAGCGGCTTCATCGTAATAACGGTAGTTTGAACATGATCTGTCAGGCGTTAACAGCCCGAGATTCGTATAATAATCGACAGTCCGTTTTGTTACGCCTGCAGCAGCTGCTAATTCGCCAATGCGATATTTCTCTGCCCCATCTGCATCCCTCCTCAACCATCACGTTATAGTTATAAAACATTTTAATATATTAGAAGCTGTTTATACAAGTTAATTGATCAAAAAAAGGCGTAAAATTGATGCGAAAACCTTTATTTATCTAAATATTCGAGAAAATATTGTTAGATTTAAAGTTTAGACATTTGACTGACTCTTTTTTAATAAAGTAAGATAATAGTATATATTTGGCTTGGAGGTGGTTAGATGGGGCCCTCTGCATAGTCATTTTTACAGAACGCACATCAGCCTTATTAAGGGAATTTGAATTCATCAGGAGGTGACTCCTTGTCCTTTGTGAAGGATAAGGTTAAATGGACGATATTGTTAGTCTGATAATCATCGGGATTCTGATTGCATTAACCGCTTTTTTCGTGGCATCGGAATTTGCGATTGTCAGAGTCAGAAGCTCCCGCATTGATCAGCTGATTGCTGAAGGAAACAAAAAGGCGGTTCGCGCAAAACAAGTGGTGTCGGATTTGGATGAATACCTTTCAGCTTGCCAGCTCGGCATTACGATTACAGCACTCGGACTCGGCTGGATGGGGGAGCCTACGGTTAAAAAGGTGCTGCATCCGGTCTTTGAAAGCTTGCATGTTTCTGGCGCTGTATCGCACGCTCTTTCAGTTGCCATTGCATTTTTAGTGATTACATTCCTGAACGTCGTGGTTGGAGAACTTGCCCCAAAAACCATCGCGATTCAAAAAGCCGAACAGATGACACTGTGGCTGGCGGGACCTCTGCACTTTTTCAATGTTGTGATGTTCCCGTTCATTTGGACGCTGAATGCCTCAGCCAGAGTGCTGACCGGGTTATTCGGTTTGAAGCCTGCTTCGGAAAAGGATGAATCCCATTCGGAGGAAGAGCTGCGAATCCTGTTATCAGAAAGCTACAAAAGCGGAGAAATCAATCCGTCTGAATATAGATACGTTAATAAAATCTTTGAATTCGACAATCGGATCGCCAAAGAAATTATGGTGCCGCGCACTGAAATCGCCTCCGTCCCGGTGGATATGCCGATCGATGAGGCCATTTCGGTCATGCTGCAGGAAAAGTATACGCGCTGGCCTGTCTATAAAGGCGATAAGGATCATGTCATCGGCATGATCAATACGAAACAGCTGTTTACGGATATGCTCATGATGTCAGAGGCTGAGAAAAAGCGATTGTCCCTTGAAGCCTATGTCCGTCCGGTTATTGAAGTCATTGAAACCGTGCCTGTTCAAAAGCTGCTGATCAAAATGCAGCGGGAGCGGATTCACATGGCGATCTTAACGGATGAGTACGGCGGGACATCTGGTCTTGTGACGGCCGAGGATATTCTTGAAGAAATCGTCGGGGAAATCAGGGACGAATTCGATGAAGACGAAAAACCGCTTATCGAAAAAGTCTCCGATCATGAATACATCATGGACGGCAAAGTGAGAATCGATCAGGTCAATGAGCTGTTTGAAGACGATCTCGAGGAAGAGGAAGTCGAAACAGTCGGCGGACTTGTGCTGAAAGAAAACATAGATATCGCGGAAGGCCAGGCGGTGCATATCGGCTCTTACACGATAACGGTTCTCGAAATGGAAGGGCGTCTGATTAAGCACGTCGAAGTTAAGCGGGAACAAACAACAGAACATGTAGAGCTGGCACCGGCAAATCCGGTCGTCGTTAACGAAGTCACCTTGAGCGAAAAATAGCTCAAGGTGATTTTTGATTTTAAGAAAAAAGTCATTTGAACAGGAACTTTTGTTCGTATATAATGGGAACAAACGTTCTGTTTGAGAGGTGATTGATTTGCTGTGGTACGAAATCATTTCGGAGGAAGAGAGGAAAACGTATATTAAGCGGATCGAATTTCATTTGCGGAATTGGAAAAATTACAAAGCCGCCGTGCTCAATTTAGAAAGGAGGATGGAGAAGGAGCAAAAGAACGGGCTCACCGTCAAAGAAAGAAACGCTGAATATCAGATCGACGCGGAAAAAAGGCTCTATCAATTTTTGCTTGATTCGATGGAAACGGCTGTCTCAGAATTGGATGAGCTCGAGCGGAAGTTGGTGGAATGCCGGTATATTCATAATTGGAGCATGGGAAAATGCGCGATGGAAATCGGCTACAGCGAAAAAACGCTGTTTTTAATGAAGAAATCGCTGCTGGACAAGCTGCTTGTCAGCTTGGCGGCGATCACGAATATTTAACGGATGCGAGGGCTTGTCTCAAACAAGCCCTTCTTTTCTGGCCGCTTCAGTTTTTTTTCAGGTTCTTGACGCGATGATGACACGGGAGAGGGCAGCTTTTCTTTTATGATAAAGACAAGCTTTAAACAGCGGGGAGGTTTGACACATGTAATGAAACAAATGCCGGTCATTTTTTGAGACAAACGCTTCAGGAAAGGAGAGGAAGAACATGGATTTTTCTGAAATTGCGCTCGTTCCGCTGATTACGGGATTGGTGCATACGGTAAAGCTTGTCGGCATTCAGAAACGATTTCTCCCCATCTGTGCAATTGTCTTCGGCATCTCGATTTCTCTCTTGTTTACCGCAGGGGACTGGAAGGAAGATATGATGATCGGAACTTGGCTTGGATTGTCATCAGTTGGATTTTACTCCGGTTCAAAAATCGTCTTGAAACCATTATCAAAGGAGGAAATTGAACATGAAGATTTATTTGGATCCGGGACACGGCGGAAGTGATCCGGGAGCATCGGGAAACGGTTTGCTGGAAAAGGACGTGACGCTTGCCATTGCTCTCAAAATCAATGACATTTTATTAAAAGAGTATGCAGGCGCAGAGACGAGGCTGAGCAGAACGACAGACAAAACGGTTACGCTTCAGGAGCGCACAGACGATGCGAATTCGTGGGGGGCCGATTTGTTTGTCTCCATTCATACAAACGCTTTTGACGGCACGGCGTACGGGTATGAGGATTACATCTACAGCGGCCTGTCCGATGAATCAGTTACCGCTCTTTATCAACGGATCATTCACGGCGAAGTAATCAAGCAGAACGGACTCAGGGACAGGGGAATGAAAAAGGCGAACTTTCATGTTCTTCGGGAAACAGCGATGCACGCCGTTTTAACGGAGAACGGCTTTATCGATCACCCCGAAGATTCGGCAAAAATGAAAAGCGCCGCCTGGATCGAACAGACTGCGCGGGGACATGCAAATGGCATCGCGCTCTGCCTCGGCCTGACGCAGCGCGAATTCCCCTTGTATAAAGTGACGATGGACGGGGGGCAAATCGGGGCTTACCAAGAAAAAGACGACGTTTTGAAAGTTATTTCTGCGAATTGGGACAGCTTTCAAAAAGCGGCTATTGAAAAAGGGTAGAAAGGGAAGAATCCATTTTGAATCATTCAAAATGGATTCTTGACATTTAATGAGTCCGCATCTTTTTTCATTTGGGCGTAATGTTCCTTTCTGAACGCTCCCATCAGAATTTGAGCTGCTATACAAATCAATAAACCAGAATAATTGGTTCATCATAACACCATCATTTTCACGGAATCAGCATGCTGCCGGCCCAGAATCCGCCGATTGAGCCTGCCATTGTAAGCAGGATGTAAACCGCTGAAGCCTTTACCCGCTTTGCAGCCAAAAGCTGAACAGCTTCAACGCTGAACGTCGAAAATGTTGTGAAGCCTCCGAAAAATCCAGTTCCGACCACGATAGAGACCGTTTGATTGTCAATGCCGAGGCTTATGAATATGCCGAGAGCGAATGAGCCGAGAATATTGATCACCATCACGCTGACCGGAATGCGGGGGCGCGGAATCATCGCCATGAGCACATTGCCCAGCCAAAATCTCAAAACGGACCCGATTCCTCCCGCGATCATAAAAGCAGCTGCCATCATGATTGATACCGCTCCTTTTCTTTCCCCGCAGCTCCGCTGACCTTTTTGCCGATCACGATCCCCAAAAATGCGAAGCATACCCCGCAGGCAAGCGATGCCATCAAGTACAGAACTCCGATGTGAGCGGCCGATTGCAGCAGAAGTACGGTTTCTTTAGAAAAAGCGGACATTGTCGTATACCCGCCGCAAAACCCCGTCCCTAAGCATAATTGGACGAGCGGCTTTTTTGCCCGAGCCGCAAAAAAGCCTGTCAAAAGGCCGAGCAGAAGGCTTCCGGACGTGTTTTCAATAAAAGTCGGCCAAGGAAAAACGGCGGTGCCGCCGAGCAGATTGACTGCGTAGCGCAGCAGCGATCCGATGGCTCCCCCGATAAAAACGGCAACATATGATTTCATACTCTTCCTTCTTTCTCAAAAATAATCCGGGTAGTCGGTAATGATCCCATCGATTTTCCAGCTTTTGAGGCGGCTTCCCGTTTTCTGCCCGTTGACCGTCCAAGCCAGCGCCTTCAAATCACAGCTGTGAATCGATTTGATCAGAAAAGGGCTGATCATCGTAGCTTTCAGGCTGACGTATTGGGCAAACGAAGCGATTTGCCGCAGCCGGCCGCGCGGCAGCAATCCAAATCTCGGCCTGATCAAAACGGCAGTCTGAATCGAAGGATACATGTGATGAAACGCCCTCATGGCGCCGGCGTCAAACGACTGGACAATTGTGTTCATTGAACGGCCATACCGGCTGATCAGTTGTCCGGCCGCTTTTTCGATTCCGGGCTGGGTTTTGGACGACTTGATTTCGATGAGAAGGCCCGTCTTATTGTGATACTTCCTCAGAACAGCTTCAAGTGAAGGGATTTTTTCGCCTTGATATTCAGGGCCGAACCAGCTTCCTGCATCCAGCTGTTCGAGCTCATTCATCGTATACTCGCGAACGAAACCGGTACCGTTCGTCGTTCTGTCAACCTTGTCATCGTGGATGACGGCAAGTTTTCCATCCTTTGTAATCTGTATGTCGAGTTCGATAAAATCAGCCCCGAGCTCCACCGCTTTTTCAAAAGCGGCAAACGTATTTTCTGGGGCGTAAGCCGAGGCTCCGCGATGTGCGATAATATGCAAACATGTCAGCTCCTCTTGATAAAATCTTTCCATCACAAGGATACCCGATTTTGGCGATGCAAGTAAATCCTTTGACTAAAGCGGACAAAAGGCAGGGGGAAGAGATGTGCGACAAATTTCGGCAAAATGGTACAAAAGTATCATTTACTAAAAATTCTGATATTTTATAATGGACAAAAGGAGGCGAGATGATGGGTAAAGGGAGAATTAAAGTGGAAGAACGGATTAAGATCGAAACCGATGCTGAAATGTTTAAAGCGACTCTCCTTGATCAAACACAGTCTCAGAAGAAGAAATAGCGGTGTTGGCCCGAATCACGTTGTCTCTGGAACAATAAAATATGATGATCATCAGGCTGCCGAAGTGTTCGGCAGCCTTTTATGTGTGTCGACGGTTATTTTTGGTGCACAATAAAATGAGAAATTTTTTTCTCGTTTTAGTATAATTAAAGCTTGATGAGTGAAATAAGGGAGAGAAAGCAATGTTCGAAAAGTATATGACAATGGATTTCGCTGCCGATATCGGGATCAGCATCGGTATCCTTCTTTTATTTTTCGCGTTTAGAAAAATATTTACGAAGTACTTATTCAACCTGATACTGAAATTGACGAATAAGACGAAAACGGACTTTTTCAATCAGGTGGTGCTGGCGTTTGAAAAGCCGGCCAGGTGGTTTTTTGCGATACTCGGTATTTATCTGGCGATTATTTATTCCCCGTTTTTTGAGGGGCATATGGGGATCGTTCATAAACTGTACAGAGTGTCCGTGATTTTGGTCATTGTAAGCGGCCTGTATAACTTAACGGCGGCTTCGTCTGTTTTATTCGATAAAATCAATAAGCGGCTTGAGCTTGATATGGATGATATTCTTGCGCCGTTTTTGTCCAAGATTCTCCGATTTATCATTGTAGCGCTTGGAATCAGCGTCATCGCCGGAGAGTTCAATTATGATGTCAACGGATTTGTTGCCGGACTCGGGCTCGGCGGATTCGCTTTTGCCCTTGCGGCAAAAGACACAGTCGGAAACTTTTTCGGCGGAGTTGTCATTATTATGGAGAAGCCTTTTACAATCGGCGATTGGATTGAAACGAAAATTGTCACAGGAACTGTTGAAGATATATCGTTCAGAAGCACGAAAGTCCGCACGGCCGGAGAGGCTCTCGTTACCGTTCCCAACTCTGTGCTGGCCAACGAAGCGATCATGAACTGGACGAAAATGCGAAAGCGTCAGGTCACCTTTACGCTCGAAATCGATCCGTCAACCCCGCGGGAGAAAGTCGAGCGGTGTGTGGAGCGTTTTAAAGAAATGCTCGAATCGCACGAAGGGGTCAACCCGGATGTCATTATGGTCAATTTCGATGTCCTGAAGGATACGCATTTAAGCATCTTCTTCAACTACTATACAAATACGACGGTCTGGGCCGAAAACTTGGACGTCAGACAGGATGTGAACTACCGCATTCTTGACATTATGAAAGAGGAGCAGGTTGATTTTGTTTCTCCGGGGCACAGCCTCTTTGAGTTGAAGAAAATGAAAGATCAGCAAGGAAATGCTTAGAAACAGTTTTTGAAGGGAGACAAGCCAAATGGAGGAAGAAGCCCTGAGATTTGCGGATATGATCGAAAATGCCGAGCGCATTACCGTTTTGACAGGCGCCGGTATGAGCACGGAATCAGGCATTCCTGATTTTCGTTCAGCCGGCGGCATATGGACGGAAGATCTGTCGAGAATGGAAGCGATGAGCCGTGATTATTACGAACGATATCCAAAATTGTTTTGGCCGAAGTTTAAAGAGCTTTTTCAAATGAAAATGACGGGAACTTATCGGCCGAATGACGGGCACCTTTATTTAGCCGAACTCGAGAAAAGCGGTAAGGATGTCAGGGTGTTCACGCAGAATATCGACGGGCTGCATCTTAAGGCGGGAAGCCGCCATGTATATGAACTGCACGGTTCGATTCAAACAGCCGCATGCCCAAAATGCGGGGCGCGCTACGGTCTTGACCACATTCTTCAAGAAGAAGTGCCAAGGTGCAATCGCGTCAATGGCAAGGGGAGAGCATGCGGATTTATATTAAAAACGGATGTCGTGCTGTTCGGCGACGCCGTTCAGCATTTCGACACGCTTTTTGAAGTCCTCAACGAATCCGACCTGCTTCTGGTGATCGGCACTTCACTCGAAGTGGCGCCTGTCAGGTTTGTTCCTGAAGAAGCGCACCTGATCCCCGGTTTGAAGAAAGCCATGATCAATCTCGATGAAACGCCTTACGATCATTTATTCGACATTGTCATCAATCAAAAAATCGCCGAGTTTGTTCGGAAACTCAATCATTAAAAAGGAAGACGCTCCAGACCGGAGCGTCTTTTTTGATCTTCATCACAGTTTTTTATAATAAAAAACGGATGCATCGAGCCGGCCGTCTGCAGATTCCGCGTATTCAGGAATGCGTCCGGCTTCGGCAAAGCCGAGCGAAGCGTAAAGGAGGTTGGAGGGGTCTTTTTCCCTTGTATCCAGCACGAAAAGAGATCTGCCTTCCTGTTTCGCCCTGTCGATCGCTTTTTGCATTAACGATTTGGCGACGCCCTGCCGCCTGAAGGCGGGATCTGTCATTAACTTGCAGATTTCCGCTCTGTGGCGGCCGTTTTGTTTTGTGCATAAGTGCAATTGAACACTTCCTGCGATCCGGCCATTTTGTTTGGCAATCCATAAAACCGAATCCGGTGCGACGGCTGTTTTCCAGTAAGCCTCCGCCAGCCGCTTTTCGAGCGGAGGCAGAAAGCCGACTGATGCCCCGTCATCGACGACGCGGATGAGAAGCTCGGCCAATTGATTGGCATATTCCGCGGTTGAATGCAACTCTTCGATTTTCATTTACCCACCCCATGGTATAAAGATAACTGCATCATAATCAGAAAACTGTTTTTTTGGCAACAAGTGTGTCAGATAATCACACTCGAGGGAGGAAATAAAAAAATCCCCTTCATCAGGGGATCAGACAATGGATGTTATTCATGAACGGGTGTCATGGATTCATCAAGTGTTGCAAATGAATACCCCATGTTTTTTAAATTTGTCAGCAATAACGGCAATGATTGAACCGTTGAAGGAATATCGTGCATCAGGATCACGATCGGCTGTTTTGTCTGCCGCTTTTCCAGGATATTCAGCTGGTTCATGACTTCCGGAACGAATTTTTGGCTTCTGTATTTCCAGTCCAGGCTGTCAATATTCCAGTCCCAATAAATAAATCCGTTCTTTTTCAGCACTTTTTTCTGCGCTTCGGTCAGCGACGGTTTGCTTCCGTACGGCGTTCTGATCAAATGGGTTTCAACCCCGGTGATAGACTTCAGCGTTTTTTGAGCCTGCTTCATTTCCAGATTAGGAGAATTGGCGCCTTTATAAAATTGCTTTTGGTCATGGGTCACCCCGTGAAGTCCAAGTGCATGGCCCTGCTGCTTCATATTGAGAACGGCTTCTTTGTGAAGCTTCATGTTCGGTTCGAGCATGAAGAATGTCGCTTTAGCATCATGTTCGGATAAAATTTGCAGCAGCCTTTGGCTTACGGCTGAAGGCCCATCGTCAAACGTCAAATAAACCGTTTTTTCCTTCGATTTTTCTTTCTTTTTTTCCGCAGCAGCTTTTTGCTTCTCTTTTTCCTGCTTGCGCTTTTCGATCTGCTGTTTTGTGCTCAAGTGATCGAGAAGTTCGCCTTGCGTTGCTTTTTTGAGCGGAACGCTGTCTCCTTCATGCCTCATTTGGCTGTTTTCCGACACCGTAAGCTCTCTTTTCTCAGTAGCGGCAGAGGACTGTGAAAGGTCCCACACGTACAGGAGAATCAGACACAACACGAAAAAGCACGCTGCTTTCGTCAACAGATAAGCTACAGATGGGGCAGTTTTTTTTGATACTTGGCGCATGTCACTCTCTCCGTATCATTTTTCTCGTTCCGATTCCATTATGAGATAGAATGCTAGTCTCATAAAATAATGGATCACAATGTCTAAGTATACAGGATTGGAAAGAAGATGAATACAGGATGAAGGGAAAAATATATCAAATTTTAAGAGAAAATGTTGAACGATAAGGAATGCTGCTTTTTTGATCCTGAAGGCGGAAAAAAGTTTTTGGAAATATTGCACTATTTTGATCGGCAGGGTCGTGTTAGAATGGAATGGAGAAAATTCAGAAGTCAACAAAAATAAGGGGATGGAGAAATGAAAGTTCTTTTTAACGGCCGGCTGATTGAACGGAGCGAGTGTGCGGTTGATATTGAGGACAGAGGCTACCAATTTGGAGACGGCGTCTATGAAGTCATCCGCATTTACAATGGAATTTTGTTCACGCTTGATGAACACATTGCCCGCTTATATAAAAGCGCAGCCGAAATCGGAATCGACCTGTCTTTTTCAGAAGCCGAGCTGAAAAGCCAGCTGAAAGAGCTCGTCGACATCAATCAGATGCGGGAAGGCGGGCTGTATCTTCAAGTGACAAGGGGAAAAGCTCCGAGGAAGCATCAATACGGAGCAGGGCTTACGCCTCAGGTGACGGCTTATACATTTCCTATTCAGAAGCCTGAAAAAGAACAGCAAAACGGCGTTTCGGCTATTACTGCGGACGACATGCGCTGGCTGAGGTGCGACATTAAAAGCTTAAATCTGTTGTACAACGTCATGATCAAGCAAAAAGCGCATGAAGCTTCTTCATTCGAAGCGATCTTAATTCGCGACGGTTTGGTGACGGAAGGGACGTCTTCAAATGTTTATGTCGTCAAACAAAACGCTATCTACACCCATCCTGCGACAACGCTCATCTTAAACGGCATCACGCGGATGAAAGTTCTTCAGCTGTGTGAAGAGAACGGCTTGAATTATGTAGAAAAAGCGGTGACAAAGGATGAATTGCTGAATGCGGATGAAGTATTCATCACGTCAACGACAGCCGAAGTCATTCCGGTCACCTCGATTGACGGGCAAACAATCGGCTCCGGAGCGCCCGGACCGCTCACAAAAAATGTGCAGACCGCTTTGCAAAACAGCATTTTGTCGGAAACAGCCAAAACGGTTTAACAAAGAAAAACGCCGTCTCCTGGGGAAACGGCGTTTTTTTATTTGCGGAAACCGAACAAAATCGAAAAGAGCGGCGATAAATAAAGGAAAAACACAAACGGCAAATATTCAATGACGGGAACGCCGAGCGCTGTGGACATGAACGCGCCGCTGACTCCCCATGGGATCATCGGATTAATTAATGTCCCTCCGTCTTCAAGTGATCTCGACAAATGCTTCCGGTCGATTCCAAGCTTGTCATACAGCTTTTTAAAGGACTGACCGGGAATCAAGATCGATAAATACTGTTCTCCTGTCGCCAGGTTCATGCCGATGCTTGATGAAACGGTTGAGAACACAAGCCGGCCTTTCGTATGAATGCCCTTGATTACGCCTTCAAGCAGGCTTGTAATCATGCCGATCTTTTCCATGAGACCGCCGAGCGCGAATGCGATGATGATGAGAGAAACAGAGCCCATCATCGATTGAAGGCCGCCGCGATTTAAAATCTTTTCAACGGCTTCAGTATCGGCTGAGAAAACCGGGCCATTCTGCATCGCTGACAAAAACGATGAAATGCCGGCGTCAGGCTGAATCAGCGCGGCAAAAATTCCGGCGGAAACGATCCCTGCTGCAAGCGACGGAATGACGGGCGTCCGTCTGACAGCAAGTACAATCACAAGCAGAGGCGACAGAAGCGTGAAGACGCTGATGTTGACCATGCCTTCTATTCCGTTTATGATCGCTTGAATGTTTTCGGTTGAAGCCGGTGCCGCCGTTAAAGAACGGCCCATGAAAAAGAAAAGCAAAATCGTGATCAAAAGAGCGGGGATCGTCGTTCCCGCCATATGTCTGATATGCTTGAAAATCGGAAGCTCCCCGACTCCTGCGGCAAAGTTGGTCGTGTCTGACATTGGAGACATTTTGTCGCCGAAGCAGGCGCCGCAAATCACGGCTCCCGCCGCCCATGTCAGTGGAACGCCTGCCGCCGCGGCCACACCGATGAGGGCGACGCCGATCGTGCTGACCGTCGTAAAGCTGGAGCCGACCAATGAACTGATCACAAGACAGCTGAAAAGTGCGGTGAGCAGCAGGTGCTGCGGTTCAATCAGATTCAACGCGTAAACCGTTACCGTCGGAATCGCGCCGCTGTACTCCCAGACTCCGATTAAGATGCCGATTAGGCAAAGGATGATGATCGGCTGAACGCCATTTCGGATGCCTGAGACAATGCCGCTCTCAAGATCTTTCCAAGAATGCCCTTTCACCGCGCCGACAGCGGCCAAAAAACCGACGCAAATCAAAAGCGGTATGTGCGGTTCTGCTTTAAATATGAATAAGCAGGTGAAAATAATAAACAATATGGCCATAAACAATAGAGCCGATATGGAAAACGATAGTCGTTTTTCGTTTGACAAATCATACACCTCATTAGAAGAAATCTCTTTCTTTAATACTTTTATGCTTTTGTGCGTAAACGTATTATAACAGAAAAATAGATCATATACTTAAATTAAAATATTTCAAACATTTTTCAAAGGTTCGCCCATTCTATTTTGAAAGCGCTGACTTTTTTAAGATATAATAGATTGGAGAAAGGCATGTATTTGATACACGTTTCAATATCCTTAAGCCAAAATAGGGGGAAATGCGATGTCTTGCACTGTTCAGAAAAGCCGGTTTTTACATGAGGAAGCGATACGGTTTGAAAATGATGATTTAGAGGCAGTACTTGTGCCCGGGTGGGGAAGCAATTTGATTTCATTGAGGTGGAAGGCGGGCGGTTTGAATTTGTTGAAAACGCCTGAAACAAAGGAAGAATATGACGCGAATCCGTTTTTATTCGGAATCCCTGTTCTTTTTCCTCCCAACCGGATCGATCACGGGAGATTTACATATGCGGGAAGAACATACGAGCTGCCGATCAATGAAAAGCCGCTCGAAAACCACCTGCACGGATTTCTTTACGATAAAAAGTGGACGGTAAAAAAAATGGAGGCAACAGAAGAGCGGATCATCGTGCAGACGATGCTGGACTCTGATGATCATCCGGGCATCAAATCGATCTTCCCTCACTCTTTTTCCATCACCATCACCTACACATTAGAAGGACAGCATCTGAAAATTGATGCGTCGGCTGTCAACCGCGGTCAAGATCCGATGCCGATCGGATTGGGGTATCACACATCTTTCCGCTATCCTTTAAACGAATCAGGGGATAAAGAAAAGTGCCTGTTTACTCTTCCTGCCTCAAAGCATTGGACGCTGACAGACCGCATGCTGCCGACTGGCGAGTATCGGGTGACAGAGGAGTTCAAAGCGGGAAAAATGGCAGCGGGTGAAAGGCTTGATGATATATTGGCGGCTGAGCAAGACCAAGAAGGAAACAGCACCGCCGTCATTGCGGACAGCCTCGCCGGCATTCGCGTACGCTATCAATGCGACGGCCATTTTAAGCACTGGGTTGTGTTTAACGGTACATCTGATCAGGATGATCTGCTTTGTATTGAGCCATACACTTGGATGACGAATGCACCGAACGTGAACCTTCCGAAGAGTGTGACCGGATTTCGGGATTTGGGGCCGCAGGAAGAGCTGACGATGCGAAGCAAAATTGAGGTAGGCGGAATATAATCGATATTCCGCCTTTTACCATGAGCTTTTATCAAGCGTAAATCCTGTATGGGACGCTTGTTTGCCCTCTCTCCAATCCAATTGAACCGTCACCTCGCGGCCGGCGATTTCAGCTTCTTCAAGCCCTTCCAAAAAAGAAACGGATTGTTCTTTTGACCCTCCGCCGGGGAATTTGCCTCCCGCGTAATCTTTCACCGGCGTTTCGATTTGGGCGTTCAAAACGATTTCATCACCAAACTTTACGACCAATTTTTCCAAATATGTATCGTCCAGCTTGCCGCGGTCGCCTGTCCAGTAGAGCTCTCCGCCGAACAGCGCGCGGCCATCTATCTTTTTGATCACGGCCTCCCAATTTCCGTCGGCGCTTTGCCCGTTCCATTTTGGGTATTCCGCCATATAAAAACCGATCAGCCTCCCGCCGAAATAAACGGCGCAAAAGGCCATGAAAAGGGAGGCGATGAAAAGCACCGGCCGCTTGTATTCCTGTTTCATATTAACCACCGCCTAAAAAGTTCTGCTTTAATCATAAAGCAGAACAATCGGAAAAAATATATTCTCTTAAATTTTAAGGGAACGGGTGCGGGTGCAGGTTCAGCTGTTCTGGTCTTAACGGCTCTTCCGCAAAGCCGAGCTTCTTCGGCACGGTGAAAATTCTCTCAAGCCCTTCCAGGCGGATGAAGCGCTGTCCGAATGTCATCGGAATCAGGCCCGGGATGAGAACTTTCACACAATAAAGTCCATTCCGTTTGATAACAGGGGAAGTCTGATCAACGACGATCACTTCAAGGTTGAGACTCCGGAAAGCTTCAAGCAGGTCGCAGAGGTCTTCGGTTAAATCAAGGTGTTTCTTTCTTTTTTTAAAGGCATCGTCGAATGTTTGCAGAGGCCGGCTTTGATTCAGCAAAAAACTGAGCCGCTCTTCCGCTTCGGGCAGTCCGTACATTAAGCTGTGATCCTCCATTTCCCGCACTAAAGCAGGACTGCGGAGCATCTGGTGATATTTGCTCCTTTCAGATTCAAATTTGCGGTCGTGCTTCAACATCATGCCTGCCAGCTCATGAAGGGCGCTTTTCACCGCTTTTACGGGATCGGGGTGGGCGCCTGCGGAACAAATCAGATTCAATCCTTCCCGTTTTCTGTTTTTGGCGATCGCCCAAATGCTTGGAATGCCGTATTCCATCGTTGAATTAAAGACATGCAGATCATATCCCGCCACACTTCGCACCCTCTCTGTCATGAGGCGCAATTCCGGATCTCCTGAAGAGTCGAGATCCAGCTGCCGAAGTGGAAGCCTAGCATACCAGGCAAGCAAAAATGAATCGCGCTCAGCCGCTTCTAATATGCCGTGGAAAATCGCTTCCTCCAAACTCCCTCCGAGTGCACAGCCGTTCGATGTTTCATAGACAAAGCTGTCTTCCCGCCCCAGGCTGTAATACGCGAGCGATTCAGGAACGAGAATCGGCCGTTTCTGCAGAAATGAATAGCCCCATACCCAGCGGAGCGGGCGGGCCGGATGAAACGGCTGAAAAGGAAAATCGGGATGCGTGTATTGTTCGGCTTGATGAAGCCCGACTTTTGCCGGGTCGAGCGCACGATCTTTTACATTTTCATAGGTGTCATGTACGACCGTCCGTTTGCCGCGCGGTTCAATCCCGGAATAGCGTTCCAAACCTTCTAAAATGGCGGTTAATTCGCTGTCTTCATACGAATGGCTCCGCCCACCTACCCCTTCATTTCCCATCCATAAAGGGATATTGACGATCATATCGGCAAACGGCAGAATCGCGTCATAAATTTTGGCGTTGAATATCCCCGTTCTCTGGTCCAAATAGTCTTTGGAGAGCGTTTGTTTTAAGTCGTCCGTGTTCCGCACGCGAAAGCTGTCCGGGTTCGTTTTCAGGCTGGGCCGGAGCGATATCCGCGCGGATTCCGGTCCGTCTTCGGGCAGATTTCCGCATATAGGGCATGTCGGTTCCGGTATGAAAGCGTGCAGCGAACTTTCTAGCGTTTTCAAATTGACGATGTACAGCTTTTTTTCCAATCGGCCGCGCCCGCCGTTCATGATGGTGTCGACTTCTGTGCAGATCAGGCTGACCATCTGGCGGCAGCCGGTCTTTGAAGCCCACGGATCGCGGTTTATGTCATTGCTTTTTTGTTCCAGTTCAAGCGTCTCCATGCTGTCGGGGCCGGAGACATACCACCTCATATCGGCGCATTTTGAACATCCTGACTCTGACGGATAAACGAGCGGCCCGATTACCCCTTCCCCAAAAGATGCAAACCCGCGAAGCCAGGGAATCCCTGCCGCCCTTAGCACTTTTTCGGCCTCGCGATATAACAAAGGCCGCCAAGCGTCGTGCAGCACAAGAACGAACGAAGTCTCCGCCGGTATTCTGTTCTCAAAATCAGACCTGCGGATAACGTTATATTCAGCAGATAATTGTTGTGATGCGCCTTCAGCCATCAATCCTTCGCCAACGACCAAAATACAGCGCTTCATCAAGGTTCCTCCTTTCGCAACTGCACGCAATAGATTCCTGCTAGTTTTTCTTTTAAAAATGGTTCAACAGGCAGCTCATAGACATACAGCTGCAAGCCCCGGTTGTTTTTCAAGGCGGAAAGCAGTGTTTTTTGCAAAGCAGCTGAAACGGGGATAGCAAGCTTCAGTTCACCAGGCTCCAGCAGAACATCCGCACCTTTCAAAGGATCTTTGTCTGTCAGTGCCCGTTCGAGCACTTTTCTGAGAGCGGATGTGATGTTGAGTCCAGAACTTCTGTACCAGCGCCCGCGAATTCCCGCCCATGCGACAGGGAAGCCTTCTATGTTTTTCCCTAAACCGATTTCCGGTTGGCCGTACAAGACTGTCAGCGCTTTTAAATAAAATGCAGAATGCCGGTCTTCGATTCCGTCCAGCTGAACGAGGGAAATCATTTCTTTTCCGCTTTTTATCCGTTCGCACAACCGGTGTTCCAGGCATTTCTCCAATCCCCTTAATACGCCTTCAGCCAGCGTTTCTCCGGTGGCGATCGCGAAATCTCCGTTATTCGGATAAGAACGGGTCAACCTTGATGCATACATTTCAATCCCCGTCAGCCCGGCTTCCCGCCGCGCCTCTTGATGGGTCAAACCGACCGAAACCGTCTCAGGCAAAAGCTCCGCAGGTCCGGAAGAGAGCGGATCTGCTGTCTGAACAAAGCATTGTGCTAATGGAAGCTGCGGCAAATGTTTTTCTTCCCACAGATGAAAAATGCCCGTTACGGGTGAGGTCAGTTCGGTGAAACATTGGAATAGCCGGCTTTCTGTTTCTTTTCCGGGGTGTTCCGAAAGTTTCGCTTCAAGGTCGCAGATGAGTTCAGCCGAATCCTTGCCGCAACTGAAGTCCGGATGGGGAAGAAACGCATGCCAGCCGCCTTCGAGCGTTGCCAAATCAAGCAGGTACACTTGATTCTTCTTAGATAATGGCTCAAGCTCCGCAGCTGCTTTCATCAATTCGAACACAATAACATTTGCCAGCATGTCTTTTCCTGCCAAAGGAAAGGTTCCAAGCGTTCGTTCTTCATGGAGCGCAGACCGATGGAGGCGCCTCCAGGCAGCCTCGAAGCGGCTGTCTCCGTGTTGTTGGAAGACAGGGCCTGCCAGTCCGACTTGTTTCAGACAGATGCCGGGTATGAATCCTTTGTTCTCTTCAAGGCAAAACGTTTGAAGATCGTGGAGATCATCTGTGAAGCCGCGGTCAGAGACATACAAAACCCAATCGGCAGATCGCACCGCTTCCCGCCAATGTTGCGTTTCGGCGAAGCCAATCTCCAGTCCGCTTTCTGTTTGCTCTGATATTTCTGCCAGTTCGTCTAAAGCATGCCCGGATGCATCCGTCACGATCGCACGGATTCTTGAAAAACCGGAATCGATCAGCGACCGGACCAATTTCGTGAGAAAGGAGCCAGTCCCTGCAGCCAATATTTTGGTTTGGCGCGACAGCTGAAAGCGGTAAGCGCCGGAATCGGCAAAGCTTTCAATAAATTCGATTTGGGCTTCATACGTTTTAAGCACTGAGCTTTCCAGTTTGTGCGGGTGATCGCGGCTGACGTCGCGAACGAATCCGTTTTTATAAAGCGTTTCTCCGATTTCATATACTCTCTTTCGGTACGGAGCTTGCAGTCCTTTTGTCAAATCTTCAAGCGAATGTTCCCCGTTGAACATTGGCAGAAGTTTTTCGAACCATTGAGCAATCGAAGATCCTTTTATGCGAAACGACCCGGAATTATTTCTAAAATACGCGCCGCCGTTCGGATCAGGAAGAAACCATGTATCCCGGTTTACTTTCAGGCGAGCGGAAGCAGTCAGGTGTATCATGCTCCTCCTCCTTTAATGTTTTAAAAACAAGACATACCATTATATGTAATTTTGTTTGTCCTTTATGCAATAGAAGACCCCTGCGGCAAAAGAGGCAGGGGAAGTCTTCTTTTTTATAAAAAAACTACATGCCTCCGTGCCAGCAGCTCCAGCAGCAATGTCCCGCACAGCTCCAGCAGCTGTGTCCCGCACAGCTCCAACAGCTGTGTCCCGCACAGCTCCAACAGCTGTGTCCCATGCAGCTCCAACAGCTGTGTCCCGCGCAGCTCCAACAGCTGGCACAGCTTCCGCAGCTCCAGCAGCTTGCGCAGTGTTTAACATTGGCGTGATGGCGGTCCGGATCCCAATGCGTCATATCGTCTGCCTGGAAGTGATCCATCTCCAACGACTGCAGTTCATCATGGAATGGTTGCATTTTAATATCCCCCTTCATCGTTAAAATTTTTGACCAAAACACAGTAAAAGAAGAATGAAACATAAGCAAAGTCAGATTAAGTCAAATACCCCGGGTACTCACAAGATCAAATTATGAGGTCTGTTAGGTGGTTGTTACTAATTTGAACGCCTATTTTTCCTGTTATTGGATTTTGTTGGAGGGAGGTTTTTATTTTGCGGCCATACTTGCGGCAGTTTATTGATATAAAGATCGTTGGAGGCTGGGAGAGGATGAAATCCTAGGCTAAGTAGAGATGTAGCATCAAAGAATGCAATCTATGAAAATAAGGTATTAATAAAAATTTGACTCTAAAAAAACGGATTCGATTGGTAATGAATTTCAATGTAGTGAAAGTCGAATTCTCAAGGGAAAGTCGTAAATTAATGCAAAAATAACTTCTGGAAACAAACATCTAAAGTAAAGAAAGCATAGAGGGTAAAGGTAGCTATTCGGCTTACGGATTAGCAGGAAAAAATCAATTGGCGTTGTATATAGCAGTGAAGCATCTTCTAAGGACACAGTGCTCTTGCAGTTTTATGCTGATGCGAATGCTTATGTATCAGTTGCTACAAAAACTCTTTCAACAAGTATGCTTTCTAATAATTTGATAGAGAAGGAGAGATTGCCTTGGCCAATTTTTCAATAATAAATGCGGTTATTGTATTAGGAGTCTTACTATTAATTGTTTGGGGGATTGTCTCCTTTATTAGAAATTCAAGAGGATCATAACATGATGAAAGGCCGGACAACAGACCGGCCTCTTTTAAATCGTTATTTCACAATCAGCACGGGGATCTCCGATTTTGTCGATATCTTGTCGCTGACGCTGCCGAACAGGAGCTTTTTCAGGCGGTTCTGGTCGCGCGTACCTGTGATGACGAGGTCAGCGCCGATGTTTTCCGCATGCTGCAGAACTGCGTTGGCCGTGTCTCCTTCCAGCACCTCGATTTCCGCGTCGTACTGGTTTTCGCTCAATATGATTTTCGCTGCCGCAATCGCTTCTTCCGCGCTGTCCTCGTAGATCATGGGTTCACCGGCCAAGTCTGAATCGCGGGGGATCCGGGGTGCGGCCGGGAAGCCGCTGTAAAGGTATGGCGCTCCGGCAGCTGGTCTTTCGGCCGCAGCCTCTGTTCTCACTTGCCTCGGTTCATGGACATGGGCGACGGTCAATTGTGAGCCGAGCCTTTTCGACAGGTCGATCGCTTTTCTCAGCGCTTTTTTGCTTTCCTCTTTTCCGTCAAACGCGACTATGATCCGGTCAGCTTTAAACAAATTGATCATTCCTTTCAGAATGGATTTACTGTCATATTACCCGTTTTCCCAACAAATCTAACGAAATATAAGAATATGAATCAAAAGCCTGCCATTCGCCAAAAAAACAAATTGACAATTAAAGGGCCGTACTATAAGATGGAAAATATTAATAAGATTGGAGGGTATCGTCATGATTAGAAATATCAATGCATCAGTTCAACAACAAAAGCACCTAAACGTGACATTTCCATACCTTCCTTATGCTCAGGAATCCGTTTCACTCTAACAATTTTCAGAAGGAAGGCGCATGTCGCGTGAACAAGCGTACATGCGCCTTTTTATATTAAAAAAGGCATGCTGGTACACAGTGTGCCTTTTTTTTCGGAGAAAAAACATCCTGTTTCCGATGCGGAGCAGCATGTTTTTCCAATAAATCAACCGCACATAAGGAGGAATTTTTTATGCCGAGTATCAGAAAAAACGAAATCAAAGATTGTAAGGAAAAACTTGAAGGCGGCTAAAAAAGGAGAGGATATCGATGTTTTCTGTTTTATGGAAGCTGGGCTGGTTTTTTAAAGCCTCATGGCGGCGCTACACGATAGCGGTCGTCCTATTGATTATTGTAAACGTATTGGAAATGTTTCCGCCGAAGCTGCTTGGCAACGCGATTGACGATATGCAGGCGGGCACTTTTTCCAAGGCCGGCATGCTCGGCTATATCGGTTTATTTCTTGCGCTTGGCGCAGTTGTTTATACCCTGTCCTATTATTGGATGTATCAGCTGTTTGGGGGAGCGAACCTGGTCGAAAAAATTCTCAGATCCAAGCTGATGGGCCATTTGCTGAAAATGACGCCGTCTTTTTACGAGAAGAACCGCACAGGGGATTTGATGGCGAGGGCGACAAATGATTTAAAAGCAATTTCCATGACGGCGGGCTTCGGCATTTTGACACTGGTCGATTCGACGATGTATATGCTGACGATCCTTTTAACGATGGGTTTTTTGATCAGCTGGAAACTGACGCTTGCTTCGATCATTCCGCTTCCGCTGATGGCCGCCGCCATCAGCATCTACGGGAAAAAAATTCATGAGCGTTTCACGGAAGCGCAGGATGCGTTTGGCGCTTTAAATGATCAAGTGCTCGAGTCCGTGTCAGGGGTAAGGGTGATCCGGGCCTATGTACAGGAGAAAAATGATGTCAGCCGGTTCAACAGCATGACGGCTGATGTGTACAAGAAAAATATGAAAGTCGCTTTGATCGATTCGCTGTTTGAACCGACGGTGAAGCTTTTGGTCGGGATCAGCTATTTAATCGGTCTTGGCTACGGCGCCTATCTTGTTTTCCGCAGCCAGCTGACATTGGGTGAACTCGTCTCTTTCAACGTGTACCTCGGCATGCTGATCTGGCCGATGTTTGCGATCGGAGAGCTGATCAATGTCATGCAGAGGGGAAATGCTTCGCTTGACAGGGTAAATGAAACATTGGCATATGAGCCTGATGTGAGAGAGCCCGCTGAACCCGAAGCAGCGGAGCCGGGCGATATTGTGTTTGACGGGGTCACTTTTACGTATCCGAGCTCTGCGTCGGAAAACCTGGCCGATATTTCATTTACCGTATTAGAAGGACAGACGGTCGGAATCGTCGGAAAGACGGGGAGCGGCAAAACGACATTAGTCAAGCAGCTGCTGAGGCAGTATCCGCAAGGAAAAGGAACGATCACCATTTCGGGCGTGCCCATTGAACGTCTGCCGCTTGATCAGCTTCGCAGCTGGATCGGGTATGTGCCACAGGACCACGTGCTGTTTTCAAAATCAGTGAAAGACAATATTTTGTTCGGCGGACACCTCGCTGAAGAACGCGATTTGCACGCCGTCATCTCTGCAGCACATCTGAAAAAGGATATTGAGATGCTTTCAGACGGCTTGGAGACAATGGTCGGAGAGAAGGGAGTCGCTTTATCCGGGGGGCAGAAACAGCGGATTTCAATTGCGAGAGCGATGATTGCGGAGCCCCATATTTTAATTTTGGATGATTCGCTGTCCGCTGTCGACGCGAAAACGGAAGCGGCGATTATTGAAAACATCCGCAGCAGACGGAAAGGCAAAACGACGTTTATTACATCACACCGGATGTCGGCTGTCGAACACGCCGATTTCATTCTCGTCATGGAGGATGGAAGGATCGTTGAGAGAGGGACGCATCAAGAACTGATCGGCCGGAAAGGCTGGTATTTTGAACAATATGAAGCACAGCAGCTTCCTTCGGGAGAAGAAGGGGGCACTGTAGCATGACAACAGGAAAAAGGCTTTTCCAATATGCGCTTCTTTATAAAAAAATTCTCATCTGGGCGCTCGTCATGCTGACGATCGCCGTCACAGCCGAGCTGACTGGGCCGATGATCGCCAAAAAGATGATCGACGATCATATTCTCGGAATTGAAAAAACGTGGTATGAAACGACAGAGAACTCGAAATATACTGTTTCCTACAAAGGAAAGGAATATATCAGGGAAGACAGGACAGACCCTTCAGCTGAAAAGCTGCAGGAAGTTCACATCTTTCAAGTCGGTATGAACTACTACTTTGTGGGGAAACCGGTTTCCTTTGACGGGGAGCGGACGGTTTCCGGGGGAGAGCTGAGAATGACGAGCGGAGACCGGACGGAAACCTACAAGGCCGATCGCCTGTCTTTGTCTGAAGTGTATGCTTTTTACGAGCCTGAAATAGGAGGGCTGATCTCGCTCGTTTCTATTTATTTCGGCCTTCTCATTTTCTCGATCTTTTTCCATTACGGCCAATTCTACCTCTTGCAGATGAGCGCAAACCGCATCATTCAAAAGATGAGACAGGATGTATTCGCCAACATTCAAAGGCTTCCTATCCGCTATTTTGATAATTTGCCGGCAGGAAAAATCGTTGCAAGGGTAACGAATGATACCGAAGCGATCCGCGATCTGTATGTGACCGTTCTTTCGACGTTTGTTACAAATATCATTTATATGGCCGGAATATTCGCCGCACTGTTTTTCCTTGATGTCAGGCTGGCCGGCGTCTGTCTGTTGATTGTGCCCCTGATTGTCATTTGGGCTGCTGTTTATCGAAAATTCGCTTCAGGCTACAATCATAAACTTAGGTCAATCATCAGCGAGATCAACGCCAAAATGAATGAATCGATTCAAGGCATGACGATTATTCAGGCATTCCGGCGCGGACAGGACACAAAAGAAGAATTTGAACAGCTGAATGACAGCCACTTTCATTACCAAAATAAAATGCTGAAATTAAACTCGCTTATGTCCCACAACTTGGTCAACATTCTGAGAAATGTGATGTTCACCGCTCTAATATGGTATTTCGGGGGAGCTGCCCTGAACGCGGAAGGAATGATTTCAATCGGCGTACTCTATGCATTCGTCGATTACTTGAATCGTTTATTTCAGCCGATTACGGGCATCGTCAACCAGTTTGCCAAGCTTGAATTGGCGCGCGTATCATCGGAGCGGGTTTTCCGCCTGCTGGATGAGCCGGGCGTCGATGTCAAAGAGCCGAGCAGCGAAAGAGCGCGGGGGCGAGTCGTGTTTGAGGATGTATCATTTCGCTATCATGACGGTGAAGATGTGCTGAAAAACATCTCATTTGAAGCGAAGCAAGGGGAGACCGTTGCATTGGTCGGTCATACGGGCTCAGGCAAAAGCTCAATCATGAATGTTCTTTTCCGCTTTTACGATATTGAAAAGGGCGATGTCAAAATCGACGGCAGAAGCATATATGATATGTCAAGGCAGGAAATCAGAAAGCATATGGGCATCGTTCTCCAGGATCCTTACTTATTTTCCGGCACGATTGCTTCAAATGTCAGCCTTGACAATGCTGATATTACTAGAGAGCAAATAGAAGACGCCTTGAAACAGGTCGGGGCTCTTGAGGTGCTCGCCCGTCTGCCGAAAGGCCTTGACGAGCCGGTCATCGAAAAAGGAAGCACCCTTTCTTCAGGAGAAAGGCAGCTGATCTCGTTTGCCCGTGCGCTGGCATACGATCCGGCTATTCTTATTTTAGACGAGGCGACGGCCCATATCGATACCGAAACAGAAGCGGTCATTCAAAAAGCGCTTGACGTCGTCAAACAAGGGCGCACAACCTTTATCATCGCCCACAGGCTGTCAACGATCAAAAACGCCGACCAGATTCTGGTGCTTGAAAAAGGCCGGATTATCGAAAGGGGAAATCATGAAGAGCTGATGAAGCAAAAAGGCCAATACTATCAAATGTATGAACTGCAAAAGGGGAAAGGAACCCTGATAGGGTAAGCCGGATCTTCACCCGGCCTTAATAAGCGAGCCCCACCCTCGCCTTGACAAACTGGTCAGACTCTAGCTGTGTAAAAAGAAAATGGGCGGTGTCGCCGGTGGATATTTCTCTTCCGCCGGGCGGCAGAACATCCTGTTCAAAACGGTATGTCTTCAATGCCGGCCCATCGGGGAGATACGTCGGGCAGACGATCGTCCAATCCAGATCAGATTCGCGGAGCCGTTCGTACACACGGGCATGTTCTTGAGCTGCGCGCGTAGAGCGCCGTTTTGATTCGTTTGTTTCAAAGCGGTAAAGGGCCGGGTTCTGCCTTGCGTTTAAAATGCCGGCGGTTCCGATGGTAATCAGCCGTTTGATCCGATGTACGTTCATGGCGTTTATGATGTGTTCGATGGAGACGGTCAATGTATCGTCTCCATCTGTGTTTAAACAGCTGACAACGATATCGCAATCTTTTATTAAAGACTCGACGTCATGCCGGTTCCTGGCGTTTCCTATATGTGCTTGGCATAAATCCGGAATGCGGGCGCCTTCCGTCCTCCGGACAAGTGCGTTAACGGAATGGTGCCCATCCTCTTCAACAAAATTGAGAAAGGCCTGTCCGACACGGCCTGTACCTCCAAAAAGCGCAATCTTCAACATGATCACTCCCATCGGATCTATCATACGTCAGATCGTCCGGAAGAAAAAGCCCCGCGTAAACAAAAGGTTCCATGATAAGGACGGACATTTGAGACATACTCATTCAATAGAGAAATCCCGACAAATTGAATCAATTCCCAATTGATGCTCAACATCAGCTGCATGCCGACCCCTCCTTTATACCAGCATATGAAAAAAGGAGAAGCGGGTGCGGGCTTTCACAAGATATGCCAGAGGGGAGGCCCCCGTGATGGTAATGAATGAGAAGGTTTGCCGAAAAGCTAAAGAAGGTGCAGTATATGCACCTTCTGTTATCCATGAATATGAAGTTGTTTAAAATTGTTGACCGCCCATAGATGCTTGAGCTTGGGAAACTAAACGTTTTGTAATTTCTCCGCCGACAGAACCGTTTGCACGGGAAGTCGTGTCAGCGCCAAGGTTTACGCCGAACTCAGAAGCGATTTCGAATTTCATTTGTTCGATCGCTTGCGCTGCTCCTGGGACAAGCAGTTGATTTGAAGAATTTTGATTAGCCATTTGTCATCAAACTCCTTTATAAAAATGGTATGGTTGGGCTGACTGGAGTTGCACCAGCTGACGGCTTCCACCGATAGAAAACCGCTGCCTTCTCGGCTAAAGCCCAATGTTGGTTTGTACTACGTATTATGGTGGATTCAATAAAATAAATGCGCGTTTCAATCTGGTAAATGTTGAAAGACGAAAAGGTTATGATTGGGGCAAGCTAAGGAAAAAAGCCAGGAGGATGAAGAAGATGATGTGTCCAGTGTGCAACGGGATTCTCGTCCAGACGAGGCATTGTCCGAAGTGCGGCGGGGAAATGGCGGACGCCGGGAGAGCAACCGATTTTTTCGGTCCTTACAGTCCGTACATGGAGTTCGATTCATTTAAACAAACGCAAACCGCGTGCGTTCATTTATATACGTGCCAAGACTGCACTTATGAAGAAACCGTTGAAATTGAAACGACCGAAGCATAGCTGCATAGAGAGCCGCAGCATGCTTCGGTCATGTTTGAAACTGTGTTATCCTTCAGAGCGGATGCGGAGCTCCGTTTCTTTATCAAAAAAGTGAGCTTTATTCATGTCAAGCGCCAGTGGAATCGTATCGCCGGCCTGAACGTCGGTCCTTGAATCGACTCTGGCGATAAACGGCTGAGTGCCGGCCTGCGAATAAAGCATCGTTTCCGCGCCCATCAGCTCGGCTACCTCAATTTTCGCATCGACTTTCGAGTCTTTTGACGCTTCAATGAAAACAGGTTCATCATGGATATCTTCAGGCCTGATTCCCATGATGATTTCCTTGCCGACATAACCCTGGCCGCGCAGAACTTTCATTTTTCCTTCCGGCACGCGAACCGAAACGCCGTCGAATGTAAACATGTCTTCTTTCAGAGTGCCGGTAAAGAAGTTCATTGCAGGAGACCCGATAAAGCCGCCGACAAACACGTTTTCCGGATTTTCGTAGACTTCCTTCGGCGCCCCGACCTGCTGGATGATTCCGTCTTTCATGACGACGAGCCGCGTAGCCATCGTCATCGCTTCCGTCTGGTCGTGGGTGACATAGATGGTCGTCGTCTGCAGACGCTGATGAAGCTTTGTGATTTCCGCGCGCATTTGTACGCGCAATTTGGCATCAAGGTTTGATAGCGGCTCATCCATCAAGAACACCTTTGCATCCCGAACAATTGCCCGGCCTAAGGCGACGCGCTGGCGCTGTCCGCCGGAAAGCGCTTTTGGCTTTCTATCCAAATATTGTTCAAGGCCCAGAATTTTGGCCGCTTCATGGACACGCCGTTTGATTTCATCCTTCGGAAACTTCCGCAGCTTCAAGCCGAAAGCCATATTGTCATAGACGTTCATGTGCGGATACAGGGCATAGTTTTGGAATACCATCGCAATGTCGCGGTCTTTAGGAGCGACATCATTCATCCGTTTGCCGTCGATTGTGAATTCGCCATCCGTAATTTCCTCAAGGCCTGCGATCATTCTGAGCGTTGTCGACTTGCCGCAGCCTGACGGTCCGACAAAGACGATAAATTCCTTATCCTCGATATGAAGATTAAAATTATCCACAGCCGTAACTTTGTTGTCATACACTTTGTATATCCGATCGAGCACGAGTTCCGCCATTTTTTCTCCCCCTCTTTTATGTAAGCGCTTTAACTGATTTAAGTTTATAAAAAACGGCAGGGCGGTGTAAATGGACATGGTGCACAATTTCTTTTCGTGCATATTGCTGAAGCCGCTAAAGGAGATGCATCATCAAATAAACAGCGGCTGCTTCTTCAAACTGTCTGATGTCAATTGCAGTCCGTTCGATAAATTTATCAATTCTGTACTGCAGGCTGTTTCGGTGGATAAACAAACGTTTGGCTGTAAGAGAGGCATTCAGGTTGCATCTCATATACGTTTTGATGGTCAGGGATGTCTCGGGATCAGACAGCGCTTCTCTTACGGCGTCCGAAAATGAAGAAGCATGAACCCGCTCCGGTTTTGCCGTCAAAAAAGACGGGAGGCACTGGCAAAACGTGGCGACGTTTCCGATGTCACCCGCTTCCAGCATGTAATGAAACATTTGTTTTTCAAAGCGGATTTTGCCTTGAAGCGATCCGTTGACTGGATGAAGCTGGCCGCTGAAAAACACAGGAGTTGCCATGAAATCGCTTGTCAGTGCATCCGCAAGCTCGGACAGCTCTTTTTTTGCGAGAAACGGTGAAGGATTTTCGTGGACGATAACGGCTTCATGCCGGTCGTACCATACAACAAGCGGGTCTTTAAAAAAGCCGCTGACCGCTTCTTTAATCGCCTGTCTTTCTTCAGGGGCATGCTCCATTTTAAAAAAATGGCCTTGAATCAGCTGAATGTTTCCCGGGTTTTGGAGGGGGGCATCGCAAAAGAAATATTCGTGCCATTCTTTCTCCCGCTTTGTCAGCTGCTGCGGACGATGCGGTTCTGAAAAAGGCCGGAATAGGCAATAGAGCAGCTCTTTTTCCCGGTCGGTGACCGCGCTTTTCAAAACGCCGAAAGTTTCGCCTTCGTCGGTTTGAAACCATAATGCATCGTGCTTTGAAACAGCCTTAGATCCAACCATCCGTTCACCGTAAAGCGTCTTTAATTTCTCCAGCATACGTCAACGTCCTTTTCTTTACTCGTAAATATGGAAGAGCATTAATTCATGAATTTCGCTTTTCAGGGAAGGCTCGTCATCATGCGGGGGATAGGTGCTGCCCCACTCGATTTCCCCCGATTTATGATAAATTCCTTCATAATGAATCCCTTTATGATAAAACGATATTTTCCAGCCGGGAAGCCTTTCTTTTTTAAACAGCGGCTTCCATTGAAAGTGAGAAATCATTAACGCCACGCTCCTTCATTGATTTCAGGTGGGCAAAATCCAGCGAGCAGACTAAACGTTGATTTGTTATCATTGTATCTCATTCACAGAAAAGATCATAGATTCTTTTCAAATGGAGATTTTCAAAAAAATACCGTGAAGAAGCAGATTCTTCACGGCTTGAGGTCATGCCACATGTCCTCCGGATTAAGGATTGACTGTTCGGTTAAATAAGAAGCATATTCAAAGCTTCTTTTCTTCGTTAAGCGGCTGACAGATGCCAGACGGGGATGGGAGAAGATTCCTCGGCCGGGCCGGGAGTTGGCTTCAAACAGCCACACCTTTCCCGAACGGTCCAATCCCAGGTCAAAGCCGATTTCTCCGATGAAACCGTCAAGCTTTTCGTCAAGGACCCGGCTGAGAAGGACCGCCGCTTTTGTCAGCTTTTGCAGAGTGTGAAGCCTTTCCTGAGGATCATCATAAATCTCTGCAAGTGTTTTCACGGCGCCGCCGCTCGACATATGGGTTGTAATTCCGTCCTTTCCAGCGATTTTGGCCGCGATGGCTGTGACGGTCCATTGACCTTTTCCGTTTTTGTTTGTATGAACCCTGAAATCTGCCGGGTGATGATCCACTTCGATCCGTTCGATGCCTTGCTGGGCAAGATAAGAAGTATGTTTGTGAAGCATCTGCCATTCTTTTAAACATTCAGCAGCGGACGAAAAAGATGTGACGCCTTCGGCATGTCTGGCAAGAATACCGTTTTCTTCCCGTTTTGAAAGCTGGAATATGCCTTTGCCGAAACTGCCGCCGGCGGGCTTTACATAAATGAAGCCGTATTGGTCGATCATGTCTTCGATTTTATCGGCATCGGGCTCCAATGCCGAAAATGGAAGCAATTCCGCTGTCCTCTCGTCTTGCTGCAGACATTCATAGATCTCCCATTTATTAAAGAAGCCCGGATTGAACCACGGAATGCGGTATTCATCCATAAGCCGTTTTTTTGTTTCCCGCAAGGCGGAGGATTCTTCGGCTTTGCGGTTCGGCAGTCTGTCGTATACAACATTAGGCAGCGGGACTATGGCCTCCTCCCAGCCGTTTTCCCTGAAAATGAGAGCCTGCACCGTGCCTTCTTCCCAATTAATCTGGTGCGCCCCGAACAGATAGCTGTAGCCTCCTGCCGGGAGATCCATCGTCAAAAGCTTCGAAAAAAATAAAGACCTTCCTCTGACAGGATCCAGCTGCGATTTTGTGAAACCGGCGGTGAAAATCCCGATTAAAGGCCCGATATAGACGGTATTGTCGCGAAAAAGCAGGGAGGCTTTGCCGCGGTACGGAATCCGCAGGTTTTTGTACAGATTTTCGGATAATAAAACGGTGCGCTTCAAATGGCTGTCAAATGAGACATGGCACCGTTCAACACTCGTACCGAAAGCGGCGAATAACAGACCGTCCTGTTTGAAAGAAGCGGGCAGGAGCATCGTGTTTTCACTCGTCTGGTGGATGCCGACCGTCAGCGGTTGACCGGTCATCTTTTCTCAGCCCCTTTCGCGCCGGCTGAAGCCGTTAAGAATGAGCAGTACTCCAAAGGACCTTTATACAAAAGCTCCCTTTTTTCAGGAGAGTGCTTGATAAAAGCGTGTTTTCCGGGCTTTGAGTTGACATCCAGCAGCCAGACTTTTCCGTCTTTTGTCAGGCAGATATCAAGGCCGAGCTCGAATAATGGCCCGTGATTTGATTCAAGCGCCAGGGGAACGGCCTGCGCCATTGTCTCTAAATCATCGAGAAGGACGGCCTGGCGCTTTTTCGGCACGGATAAAAGCCAGCTGTCAAAGCTCACCGCCTCAGAGCCACCGGCCAGGTTTGCAAGCAGTCCATGCTGATAGCTCCGCCTTACCGTTTTACCGGCTGTTTCCCATTCGCCATAGCCGTTTTTCTGTAGCAGCAATCTGATATCACAAGGAAAACCGTCCTTGTCTTGAATATCGAGGAACGATTGCAGCAGATAGCGGTGCTGAAGAACTTTTTGGCACCACGTTTCAAATGAGGCCTGTTTCGAAAATGATTTCAGCTGTTTGTGTTTTCCGGTTTGGTAGGCTGCCTTTACCGTTTTTCCCGTAAGCTCAAGATGAATGATGCCGCGGCCTCCTGATCCGGATGCAGGCTTCAAGATGCATGATTTTTCTTTTGCAAGCTTGCGCAGGATATCCTGGGCATTTTCTGCAATCGTTGTTGCAGGAAGGTAGGACTTGATGACGGGATCGGCTTTCAATGCTTTGTAAACCGTCCATTTGTCAGGAAGTCCAAGTCCTAAAAATGTCGTTTTAGGATACTTTTTGAGCCATTCGACAATCGGTTTTGCTTTTTTCGATTGCTGATCTCTGCCGTAAAAGCAGCGGTCATAGATCAATTCCGGGATTTCTCTTTCAATTTCATTCCACTGTCCTGACTTCGGGTGAAAGGAGAGCCCTTTCACAAGCAGGGAACCGGGGGAAATATCCAGGGGGGTGAACCGGATAAATCGGATTCCGTAGTCCGAAGCCACTTTGGCCAGTTCTTCGGCATAGGCTTTTTCATGTCCGTGCGACAGCGACATAAATCCAAGCGTGATCATGATTATACCTCCTTCATGAAAAACAAGGCTTAACAGGCTGAGACTGTCAAACTTCGGGCAAACTTTAATATATAGACTTCTGTTTCATGATACGCTTGAGATTGCAGAAATAGGCTTTTGTAAATTGGAAATGATTAAAAATTTTAGAGCGCCCTTTATACAATTGCCATCTGACCCATTGTATTTTGAAGCGGCTTGCTCCATTCCGTTATTTGCCCGTCTTTTATTCAGCTACTATAATAACGTTAGGCAAGACGGTGAGGATCATCGTCAAGACACACGCTGTACAGCTATGATGTAAGGTAAAAAGGAAGGCAGTTGAAAAGAACATGTATGTATTTGGAATTTTTGCCGTTATGATTGCAGTCGGTGCACTTATCGGCGCTGTAACGAATCATTTTGCGATTAAAATGCTTTTTCGCCCCTATAAAGCGATCTACATATTTGGAAAGCGGGTACCTTTTACGCCCGGATTAATTCCGAAAAGGCGCGATGAATTGGCGAGACAGATGGGACAGATGGTCACAGGCCATCTGCTGACTACAGAAGGGCTCAAAAAAAGGCTTGCATCCGATGCGGTCAAAAGCCAGGCGGTGCAGGTTGGAGAGAGGCTTTTGGCCCGCCTCTCGCAATCAACGGCCACCGTTGAAGAAGCATTGGAAAGCATCGGGATTTCAAACCCCGCCCAAAAAGCGGATCGAGCGGTATCCAGATTGGCGGATGAGAAGCTGTCCGCATTTTTAGAGGCGTATGAGAATGAACCGCTGAAAAAGCCTTTCCCTCTTGAGGCTCAAGAAAAGCTGAAAGAAAAAATTCCGATGGTGTCCAGCTATATTTTAAGCCGGGCTGTCAGCTACTTTGAAAGCGATGAAGGCAAGGAACGCCTCGGACATATGATTGACGATTTTTTGAAAGAACGGGGCATGCTCGGCAGCATGGTGCAGATGTTTTTAGGCAACAGCAGTCTGGTTGACCGGGTTCAGCCGGAGATTGTGAAGTTTTTAAAGAACGGCGAGACCGCGGGGCTTTTACAGGATCTGCTTGAAAACGAATGGGACAAGCTGAAAGAATATACGTTCAAGGAAGCAGATGACAAATGGAACCTCAAACCTCTCATTTTCGATTTGAAGGAAAAGCTTTTGAAACGATTCTCGCTTCAGCCGTTTTTCGAAAAGACGATAGGCTCCTCTATTTCCAGTTTTGAGCAGGATATCGCTTTGCGCCTTCCGCAGATGGCCGACCGCCTTCTGGAAGAAGCGGGCCGCCGCCTTGATCAAGCGCTCAAACAGCTGGAACTCGAGCAAATCGTCAAGGAACAGGTGGACAACTTCCCCGTTGAACGTCTTGAAGAAATGGTGCTGTCCATTTCCAAGCGGGAGTTTAAGATGATCACGTATTTAGGCGGCCTGCTTGGCGGAATCATCGGAGCGGTGCAAGCCATCTTTGTGATTTTGATCTGAGGCTGAAGACGGCCTGTTCATACGGAATTATCGTATAACTGTGAAAAACACTCCATAGTTTGTTATAGTGGAGTGGTGCCGATTCCATAAGAAGAATACGGGCAGGAAAGGAGCGGATCAATATGACGGTCAATTTACATGACTCGGCTTATGACTTGGAACAAGCATTGCGTCAAAGCGAAGAATATTCCCGATTGAAAAATCTTTATGATGAGGTGAATGGCGACCCATCTGCTAAAAAGATGTTTGATAACTTTCGCGATATTCAATTGAACCTTCAGCAAAAACAGATGAACGGCGAAGACATCACCCAGGAAGAGGTCGAACAAGCGCAAAAATCCGTGGCGCTCGTCCAGCAGCATGAGAAAATCTCGCAGCTGATGGAAGCAGAACAGCGGATGAGCATGCTGATTGCTGATTTAAACAAAATCATTATGAAGCCTTTGGAAGAGCTTTACGGAAATCCGGAGAGCTGATAAAAAATCCCCTCTTGTCTTGACAAGAGGGGATTTTTTCACTAAGTGAACAAATAATGTTCATAAAGATTTAAAAAAGACTTGTCAATTTGTGAAATAGTTGCGATAATACTAAATGTAAGTGCTTTCATTTTTGCCGGGATACGATCATGAAAAACGGACTGGCGGCAAAATGATAAGGGGTACAGAGGAATTTGACAGATTGAAAGCACCGTCTGCTGGTCAAATAAAGGGGTTGTCAATATACGGTGAATTGAACGAAAGGGGCGTTGAATTCACTGTTTTGAATATGAGGGAGAATCATGATCGTATCCACAAGATGCGAAGTAAAAAGTCTGTGAAAACAGGCTTTTTTTAGTATGTGCATCAAGAGGGCTGTTCTAAAAAAAGGGACCGGGACATATCCTCTATAACAGATTCAGTCATCAAAGAAGGGGGACCTCCTGGTGTCAAAACAAATGCTTGCGCTGAATATAGACGGAACGCTGCTTCGGACAAACGGACGGCTTCATCCCGCAACGAAGGAAGCGATCGAATATGCAAAGAAGAAAGGTGTATATGTTACGCTTGTGACGAACAGACATTTTCGCTCCGCTCAAAAAATTGCCAAATCTTTAAAGCTGGATACGAAGCTGATTACGCACAGCGGAGCCATCATAGCGGAAAAAATCGACGATCCTTTATTAGAAAAAAGGATTTCTGAAGAACAGACATTTAACCTTGTTCAAATACTGGAAAGCTATGATTGCAATATCAGAATCCTCCATGAAAAATATTCGATTGGAAACCGGAAAAAAACGAATTCAAACCTGCTGGGGAAAACGATGATTCACCCGTCTGACCCGATTTTTTATCCCGTCCAGTTTGTCGATTCGCTGAGCGACATGCTGATGGATGAACCGGTCAGCGCACCGGTGATCGAGGTTTATTGCTCAACAGGACAGTCCGAAGAAATCAGGCAGACGATCACAAATGCATTTCCTCTCGTCGACATCATTGGAGCGGGGGAAAAAATGCTGATTGTCCATAAAGGGGTTTCGAAAGAAGCGGGTTTGACGATGCTCGCCGCCGACCTCGGTCTAAAAATGGAAGATGTCGTTGCGATCGGCCATGAAATCGACGACCTTCCGATGATCGAGCTTGCCGGGCTCGGAGTCGCAATGGGCAATGCCCCTCAGGAGGTCAAGCAAAAAGCGGATTGGGTGACGCGCTCCAATGATGAACAGGGCGTCGCTTATATGATTAAAGAATACTTCAGAATGCAGCAAAGCAAAGGGTTTCTTAAAAAATTCCATATTAAAAAAGTCTGATTCTTATAGAATCCCCGCTTTCAACTTGAATGCGGGGATTATTCATTCATCCCTGCCCTGTAGGAATGTTTGTTTCCCGGATTGATTTTGGCCATTTATTTTTGTACACTAAAGAAAGTTTTGAAACGAAAAAGGTGATGACATTGCGCATTTATATAGAAGGGCTCCAAGATGAAAGGTTCCAGAGACCGCTTGAGCATATAGCCAACTTATTCTTTGAAGAAAGCGAAGTCGTTTTTGGCGAAGAAGCGCCGGCAGACCTTGCGATCGTTCTCGGCTACGACCGGGAAGAGAACGGCGTCAAGGCTTCGGGTATGATAAAAGATACGGACATTAGAGCAGAATATACGAAAAACATTGACCCCAAACTGACGGAAAAGGAAGCGTTTAAGCAGGTGAAGAATACCGTTTCCTACGTTTTTTTGAGCATGCTTCAGGAGCATACCGGAATCATTCAGAAATGGGGGATTCTCACCGGTGTTCGTCCGACAAAGCTGCTTCATAAAAAGCTGGAGAGCGGCATGCCAAAGGAAGAGGCGCATGCCGAGCTGAAGCGGGATTATTTAGTTCACGACGAAAAGATCGAACTGATGCAAAACATCATTGACCGTCAGCTGAAAGCGGTACCCGATTTGTATGAGCTGAGTCAAGAGGTCAGCATTTACATCGGCATCCCGTTCTGCCCGACGAAGTGCGCCTACTGTACGTTTCCGGCGTATGCGATCAGAGGACAAGCCGGACGGGTCGGCTCATTTTTGTGGGGGCTTCACTATGAGATGCAAAAAATCGGCGAATGGCTCAAGGAGAACGATGTCAGAATAACGACCGTGTATTTCGGCGGCGGAACGCCCACAAGCATTACCGCTGAAGAAATGGATCTATTGTATGAAGAAATGTACCGTTCATTTCCCGATGTGAAAAACATCCGCGAGGTTACGGTTGAGGCCGGGCGGCCCGATACGATTACAGAAGAAAAGCTCGCGGTCTTAAAAAAATGGAACATCGACCGCATCAGCATTAACCCGCAGTCTTACGAAAATGAAACGCTGAAAGCGATCGGACGCCACCATACCGTGGAAGAAACGATCGAAAAGTACCATCTGTCGCGAAATGCCGGCATGTCTAACATCAATATGGATTTGATCATCGGCCTTCCGGGCGAAGGGGTAAAAGAGTTCAGAAACTCTCTTTCCGAAACCGAAAAATTAATGCCTGAATCATTGACCGTCCATACGCTGTCATTTAAGCGCGCGGCTGAAATGACGAAAAACAAACATAAGTATAAGGTGGCTGGCCGCGAGGAGATTGTCGCGATGATGGATGACGCTGTCTCGTGGACGAAACAGCACGGCTACCATCCCTACTATTTGTACAGGCAGAAAAACATTCTCGGCAACCTGGAGAATATAGGATATTCACTTCCCGGCCAGGAAAGCATCTATAACATCATGATCATGGAGGAAAAACAGACGATTATCGGGATCGGCTGCGGAGCTGCGAGCAAATTCGTCGATCCGGGAACGGGAAAGATCACACATTTCTCCAACCCGAAAGACCCGAAAACGTACAATGACAGATTTGAACACTATACAGAAGAAAAGCTTCGCTACCTGTCCGGGCTTTTTGACAAGAATGCTAAAGGCAGTTAAAAGGTTCGGTTTAAAACGGGACAGTCCCTGGGCAAAACGAAAGGAGACTTCGCCAATATCCTGGCGAAGTCTCCTTTTCTGTCATCCTCTTTGTTTTGTTTCGGATTTTTTCCACTTAAATATTTTGTTCAGTATATGAAAAATCCGTTTTGATTCTTTTGTCAAAAGCGGCCCCAAAATTGCCAGGATCAGTACGTACAAAGCGGCAAACGGCTTTAATGTGGCCGAAAGTCCGCCGGCGATTCCGAGGTTGGCGACAATGATCGAAAACTCGCCGCGTGAGACAATCGTTAAGCCGATATTGGATGAAGCTTTATGAGAAAGTCCGGCCCTTCTGCCTGCGATCATGCCGGCGATAAAGTTCCCGGCCAAGGTGAGGATGACGGCGCCGATTGAAAGCCATACCGCATCTCCCAGTGTAAACGGGTCGATGCTCAATCCGAAGCTGAAGAAAAACATTGCACCGAAGAAATCGCGAAACGGTACAACCAAATGCTCGATCCGGCTTGCATGTTCTGTCTCGGAAAACACGAGTCCGAGAAGCAGGGCGCCGATTGCTTCGGCAACGTGAATCGTTTCCGAAAAGCCGGCGACAAAGAACAGCAGCGCAAAAATCACGATAATAAAGACTTCGTTTGAACGGATATTAAACAGCCGATTTAACAGTTTTGGCAGCTTCCTGGCAACGATAAAGAACAATATCATGTAGCCAAAAGCGATCAAAATCGAAAGCAGCGCCGATCCGACTGAAGTTGAGTCACCAAGGACGAGCCCCGAGACGACGGATAAATAAACGGCGAGAAAAATATCTTCGAACATAATGATTCCGAGAATCAGTTCGGTTTCCGGATTCGCTGTCCTCTTTAGGTCGACAAGTACTTTGGCGACAATCGCACTCGAAGAAATCGTAATAACCCCGGCGATGATCAGTACTTCGAGAAACTCGAAGCCCGCGATGAACCCGAACATGAGGCCTAAACTGAAGTTGATCAGAATATAAATGCTTCCTCCGACGGCGATGGACCGTCCTGATTTAATAAGCTTTCCGATCGAAAATTCCAGTCCGAGATAAAAGAGTAAAAACAAGACGCCCATTCTGCCGAAAAAGGCGATGATCTCCGAGCTCTCGATAAACTTCAAGTTGATGATACCGATCGTCGGAGCGTGCGGGCCTACGATCATCCCGAGAACAATTAAAAAGGGAATGATCGAGAATTTAATCCGATTCGCAATTAAGGCAGCAATCGCGACAAGCAAGAGTGCGGTGCCGACTTCAAATACTAGATGATCCAAAGAGCATCACCCTTCCTTTCGGGAAAGAAAAGCCTGCTTCATTTCCTTGAGGTTTTTTCTTTCACCGGACAGGACGAGTGTATCATTTTCATCAAGAACGGAATCTGCCCCGGGATTCAAGAATTTTTCCTGATTCTTTTTAATGATCGCGATGACAGTGACGCCGTAGTTTTGCCTGACGTCGATTTCACCGAGAGTTTTGCCGACGGCATTTGCTCCTTTTTCGATTTTGAACCACTCGATGATCAGGTCGTTAAACGCCATTTCAATCGATTCAAGCGCCTGCGGCTTATAGACCATTCCGCCGAGGATGGCGGCGATCTGCCTTGCTTCGCTGTCATCAAGCGAGATGTTGGTCACGATTTCATCGGGATCTTCGTCGTCAAACCGATAGATTTCTCTTCTTCCGTCGTCATGAACGACAATCGTCATTTTTTCATGGTTTCTCATTTCTATTTCAAATTTTTTGCCGATACCCGGCAGATCACTTTCTTTAATATTCAATCATATCCCTCCAAAATAAATTTCCCCATTCGGCTGAAAAGTTATGCAGGTGAAAAAGGGAAAATCAGGAGAGGTAATTAGATTGGTATTTCACAGGAATAGCGCAAGTTTTTTTTAGAATTAATTCATTTGATTGAACCTCGAATCGAGGAATGAAATGAGTGTAGAAACGTGCGTCAAAGACAGAAATATTTGCGGCTCTTCCTGGATGATTAAGAAAGCTTTTTGTAAAAGGGGAGGGGTTCACTGCATGTGTCTCAAACTTTGAGGTGTTTAGAGACATATGGTATTCCGCTTCGGGATCAAAAACAGGGTTTTGCTCCTGATCGGCGAATGGTACTGTTAACATGCATAAACTAAGCATCAACGTCAAAAATGATTTAATTACGCCCATCCCCCTTTCCTCACATGCTTTCTATAAATAACTATATATAAACAAAGAAAATCATTCAACTAAAAAGGCTTATTTCAGTATCAATTGATCTTGAAATGGAAAATCATTCAGCTGATTTTCACATGAAAAAAGGTATTGAAAATAAAAGGTGGAATTAATTAAGCTAATATCTTACAAAATCGTATTCACGGAGGTGCAAGATGGAATATATCAAATGGAAAGACGAAGACGGGATTTTTGAAATTGTACTGAATCGCTCTGAGGCGTACAATGCCTTGAATGAAAAAATGCTTGAAGAACTGAATGAAGCTTTGCGTGTTGCAGAGGAAAGCGAATCGCTGCTTCTCCTTGTGAGAGGCAGCGGCAAAGGATTTTCGGCAGGCGGAGACATTAAGATGATGCTGTCTTCCGGAGATCAAGACAGCTCCGCCCGCGTCATTGACACAATTTCTGAAATTGCGGTGAAGCTTTACAGCATGCCGAAGATGACGACAGCGGCTGTCCACGGTGCGGCTGCGGGTCTGGGATTGAGCCTCGCGCTCAGCTGCGACCATGTACTGGTCGAAAAAGAGGCGAAGCTGGCGATGAATTTTATCGGCATCGGGCTTGTTCCCGACGGAGGCGGACACTTCTTTTTAGAGCGGAGAATCGGTGAAACTGCGGCCAAAGAATTGATTTGGAGCGGGAAAAAATTGACGGGGGCCGAAGCGCACGAGCTTCGGATCGCAGACGCCGTATTCAGCGGGGACTCCGGCCGTTTTGCGCGCATCTATCTTGAAAAGCTTCTGCACGCTCCGCTGGCAGCGATGATTGAGACAAAAAAGATCTATCAGGCGTTGAATGGAGGCAGGCTGCAGAAAACGCTTGAACTCGAGAAAACGGCCCAGATGAAAATGAGGCTGACAAGCGACCATCAGGAAGGGATCCGCGCATTTTTAGAAAAGCGCCAGCCGCAATTTAACCGTCAGCAAGTATAACAAGAGCGGTCCGGCAGGAAATTGACCTTGGGAAATGATGTGCAGAAACAATTGTAAAAAAATTTAAGTTTCCATAAAATGATTCATAAGATACAGATCTGTACGAAGTCTTGGGAGGCGGCGAAATTGAAACAGAAGATTCCATCTGAATACGTTGCTAGAAAGCTGAATGATTGGTACAACGCCATTCGGAAAAATCAGATCGCCGCCAGTGAATCATTGAAAGCGGAAATTTTAAATGATTTTCAAGACATGGAAGAAAATCAGGACGTCCTGCTCTACTATTCGCTGCTTGAATTCAGGCATAAACTGATGCTCAGCTATTTGAAACCGAAAGAGACTGAAAATATTGAAAAAAACCTCCGCGACTTAGAAGAAAAAGAAGACCAAATGACGGGTTTATTAAACTATTATTACTGGTTTTTTAAAGGGATGTATGAGTTCAAACAAAAGCGGTTCGTCAAAGCAATCGGCTGCTATAAAACGGCTGAACAAAAAGTCAGCGCACTGGAAGACGAGGTTGAAAAAGCGGAATTTTATTATAAGCTTGCGGAAATCTACTATTATATCAACCAGAGATACCTGTCGATCAACTATGCGACGCTAGCTTCCGACATTTTTTACCGGTATGAAACGCTAAAAGAAAAAAAGATTTTCTGCGATTTTATCATTGCCGGTAATTGGGTTGAATCGATGACATACGGACCCGCGCTGAAAAGCCTGGCCAATGCGCTTGAAGACGCCAGGAAAATCAAAAACAGCCATTTGACGGCAGCCGCTCATTTTAATTTGGGAAATTGCTATTTCCACCAAGAATCGTACCGGGAAGCCTCAGATCATATGGAGAGCGCCCTTTCCATTTTTGAACAGGAAAGTTCATCATATATTCCCAAAGTGCTGTACAACTTGATGTACGTCCGTCTCAAGCAGGGGAACCATGCCGGAGCTGCCGCCTGTTATGAAAAAGGCATCCGAAGCGCGGCATCGCTCGGGGATGAAGAACACGCGGCAAAGCTTAACATTCTGTGCGGGCTGTATTTAGACGGAGGGGATCAGAAAGCCGTGGAAAACGGATTTGATTATTTGGAGTCAAATCATTTATATGCTGCTGTTGAAGAGCTGGCTTTAGATGCAGCCCAGTATTATAATCAAATTGAGCGGCTGAAAGATTCCATTTTTTACTATGAAAAGTGCGCTCAGGCAAGTCGAAAAATCAAAAGGGGAGATGCGTTGTATGAAAGCTAAACTGTTGTTCGTCGCGGTGTCGCTGGCTGTTGTGTTAACGTCTTCAAGCTTTTTGGCAGATGCGGGGAAAGCCCCTTCCTTGTATGCGGACAAAATGATCACGACTGACAAGGAGGCTCGAGTTTAAGGGCATGATTTCATCTGAGAATGAGCGGGCTGACGCAGCGAAAGAATGGGCGATGTATATTACAGTTTCTTGCCTTTTCATCCTGATCGTCTCTGTGATTTGTTTTTTCGCTCCGGTCTACCGCTTGCAGGATCTCTTGTTTCGAATGTTTGATGCTGTCATCATCTGTGTGCTGACGGTCAATGGTCTTTATTATCTGAAAAAAAATAAAGGCGTCGCTTGCGCATCGTTTTTACTCGGCTTCATCAACATGGGACTGCTCGTTGTTTTGATGGTCCGCTAGTGTTTGGCGGATAAAGGGCAGGCGGCGGCAGCGTGAAACTTTTCCCCCGAAGCGCCGCCTTACCCGTATTTTAGTCAGCTGCGGAAAACAATGATTTTACCGGACGAATGTACTACCCGGTGTGTATGCTCCAAAAATTGCTTTTCCTTCAGCATTCCTCTTCCTTTCTCTTTCGCTTCTTCATCATCGGCCGCTTCAAATCGCTCATTCAAAAGCGTTTCTCCACTAGTGTCGAAAACGGTTACATAATAATTTTCCATTTCTCTGCCCCTTTCTCAAAATATGATCTATTTGTTTAAAATTATATAAAAATCAAAAAAATCCTTTTTAAAATGGTATGACTAACGTATGATTGTAAATTGGAAGGAGGAGTTATAATGCTCAAAATCGATCACGTTACGAAAAGGTTCGGTTCATTTACAGCCGTAAACGATCTGACGCTGGAGATTCCAGACAAGCAAATGTTCGGTCTGCTCGGCGCCAACGGAGCAGGGAAAACGACGACATTCCGAATGATACTCGGCCTTTTGAATGCGACAGAGGGTACTGTCACATGGAAAGGACAGCCGATTAACTACGGTGTCACAAACAGCATCGGCTATTTGCCCGAAGAGCGCGGACTGTACCCGAAGCTGAAGGTGAAAGATCAGCTCGTGTACCTCGGACGCCTGAAAGGCATGACCAAACAAAATGCGCTCAAGGAAATGGAGAAGTGGCTCGAACGCTTCCATATTACAGAATACGCCGACAAAAAGGTTGAGGAGCTGTCCAAAGGGAACCAGCAAAAAATCCAGTTTATCACGGCCGTGCTGCACAAGCCGGAGCTTTTGATTCTCGACGAGCCGTTCAGCGGGCTCGATCCGGTGAATGTCGAGCTTTTAAAAGACGCGGTCATTTCTTTGAAAGACGACGGCACCTCGATTGTATTTTCAAGCCACAGAATGGAGCATGTCGAAGAGCTGTGCGAACACGTCTGCATTTTGCAGCGCGGGACGCCTGTCGTTCAAGGGAAATTAAAAGAAATCAAACGTTCTTTCGGCAGAAAAAATGTCACGATTCACGCGGACGGCGACTTGAGCTTCTTGAAAGAGGCGGACGGCATCGTCAAATGGCGTGATCATTCCGAAGGAGTCCGCCTGCAGGTCGAGAATGAAGAAGTCTCTCAAGAGCTGTTTACAATGCTGCAAGGACGCGGGTTTATCAGAAAGTTTGAACTTGAAGAGCCTTCTTTGCATGATATTTTCGTCGAAAAGGTAGGTGCCCGTTATGAATAAGTTTTGGATTGTTCTTTTTCATACATATATCAGCAAGCTGAAAACGAAGTCGTTCATCATTTCAACGGCCATCACGCTTGCGCTTGTCGTGCTCGTCACAAATTTGGGATCGATTATTTCCATGTTTGACGACGGCGGAGAGGGTGACAAGATCGCTGTCATTGATCGCTCAAATCAGCTGTACGACACGTTTGCCCAGCAGGTGAAAGCACTCGATACTGATGAAGCGCTGGAGGTCCAAAAAGCGGATAAGCCGGAAAAAGAGCTTGAAAAAGACGTCAGAGACGAAAAGCTCGAGGGCATTTTAATCCTGGAGAGAGATAAAAAAGGGGTGCTGAAAGGAACGTATAAAGCGCTCGATATCGCTGATTCCACAGCTGTCTCCACGATTGAACAGGCGCTCTCGCAAGCAAAGATCGCCGTTGGAACGGCTGAATTGAACGTACCTCAGGAAAAGCTGAGTGAACTGTTTACACCGGTAAAAGTCAACAGTGTTGCCTTGAAAGAAGGCGCGAAAACCGAGGAAGAGCTTCAAAAGGCGACAGGGCTTGTGTATGTTGTGCTGTTTGTCATCTATTTTTCCGTTTTGATGTACGCTTCAATGATTGCGACAGAAGTAGCGACGGAGAAGTCTTCCCGCGTAATGGAAATTTTAATTTCCAGTGTGCCGCCTGTCCAGCAAATGTTCGCCAAACTGTTCGGCGTTGCCCTATTAGGCCTGACACAGCTTGCCGCGCTCCTTCTTGCCGGCTATCTGTCGCTTCAGTCCAGCCAGGAAAGCGGAGGGGATGCGGCTGAGCTGGTTAAAGGATTTTTTGATGTTTCCGGCGTACCTACTGCAACGCTTGTGTACGCGGTCATTTTCTTGATGCTCGGCTACTTCTTATACGCAACTCTTGCGGCATTTCTCGGAAGCGTCGTCAGCCGGATTGAAGATGTTCAGCAGATGATTTCGCCGATGATCCTGTTGGTCGTTGCCGGATTCATGATTGCCATGTTCGGACTGAATGCTCCGGATTCGACGTTTATTACCATCACTTCATTCATTCCGTTTTTTGCGCCGATGATCATGTTCCTCAGAGTCGGCGTGCTTGATATTCCGTTTTGGGAAGCGGCTCTCGGCATCGGCATCACCGCTCTCACGATTGTGATTCTCGCCGTCATCGGGGCGAGGGTGTATAAAGGCGGCGTGCTCATGTACACAAGCGGCGGCGGATTGAAAAATATCAAACAGGCGCTTCGTCTGTCAAAAGATCGATAATGAAAAAGAAAAGCAGCTTGAAAGATAAGCTGCTTTTTTCATGCAAATAGTAGAACGTGCATTCGCTTTCAACCCGTGGTAGAATGGGAGCAGAATGTTTTATGAAAAGGAGCAGAAGATTGACAAACATCACTTTCATTCATGCGGCAGATCTGCATCTGGACAGTCCGTTTCACGGCATCAGCCAGCTTCCCGAGGAGATTTATCAGCGGATCAAAAACAGCACATTTAAAAGCGCTGAAAATGTGTTTAAGCTTGCCATTGATGAACAGGCCGACTTCATTTTGCTTGCCGGGGACCTGTTCGACGAAGCAAACCGCAGTTTAAAAGCACAGATGTTTTTGAGAAAACAATTTTTAAAGCTTAAAGAGAACAACATCCAAGTCTATGTGATTTTTGGCAATCACGATCATCTGGGCGGCGATTGGACGCCGATTGAATGGCCGGACAACGTCCACATCTTTTCAGCGGAAGACATTGAAGAAAAATCTTTTTACAAAGACGGCCGGCTCGCCGCAAGCATCTACGGCTACAGCTATCCCGAGCGCTCAGTTTATGCCAATAAGGCCGCTGAAATCAAAAAAACGACCGACGCGCCCTTGCATATCGGCATGATTCATGGAACGCTTTCCGGGGAGAGCGGCCATGACCCGTACTGTCCTTTCTCCCTTCAAGATTTAAAAAACGGACAGATGGATTATTGGGCGCTTGGACATATACATAAAAGACAGGTCATTTCAGCCGCCGATCCGGCGGTGATTTATCCGGGAAACACACAATCCCGCCATATGAAGGAAACGGGGGAGAAAGGCTGCTATCTCGTCAATGTTTGCGGCGGAGAACTGTCCTTCGAATTTAAAGCCGTATCGGATGTCCTGTGGGAAACGGCCAGCATCGATATCTCCGGGACAAAGCAGATGACAGAGCTGATCAGCCTCATGCACGATGCCTTTCAATCTTTCAGAAAAAGAGGCAAGCCCGCATGCGTCAAGATGGTATGGACAGGAGAAACACCCTCTTATTTGGCGGAAGGACAGGCCGGCATCGCGGACGAGATCCTTGACATCTTCCATGAAGAAGAACGGGAGGAAGACGCGTTCATCTGGCTTACCGCGATCGAAGATCAAACCGATGCCGCCTTGTCGGGAATCGAACGGGACGCTTTTTTCCAGGAGCTTTTGCAAGAAATCCATGAGTTTCAAGATTTCAGCCTGATTCTTGACGATTTGGAGCGGCATCCGGTCTTTAGAAGACACGGAGAGCTGTTTAATGAGGAAGACTTCCGGGACATTCGCACGCAGGCTGAAAAACTGCTGCTTCATGAACTGAAGACATTGAAAAGATAAGGGGGGATGCAGGGTGAATATACATGCGATACATATATACGGATACGGTAAATTCGCCAATCAGACATTCCGCCTGTCTCCTTCAAATCTGCATTTGATCTACGGACTCAATGAAGCCGGGAAAACGACGCTCATGTCGTTTATTGAAAGCGTGCTGTTCGGTTTTCCGAAGACGAAACGGTACGAGCCGAAAACGGGCGTCATTTACGGGGGGATGCTTGAGGTCGGACACCCTGATTTCGGCCAAATCCGAATCGAACGGACGGCCGGAAAGCCCGAGCGGGTCACCGTTTACTTGGAAGACGGCAGCACGAAGCCGGAAGGTTTTTTAAATGAGCTGCTGTCAGGCATCGACAGGCAGCTGTATAAAGCGATCTACTCATTTGACGTGTTCGGCCTTCAGGAAATCCATAAATTCAACCGCGACAAAATCGGCCGTTTTCTGCTGTTTTCAAGTCTGTTCGGCTCTGATGCGATTTCCAAGCTGGATGCCGGCCTCGTGAAAAAGCAGGAAGAGCTGTTTAAACCGAACGGAAGGAAGCCGGAGCTGAACCAGGAGCTTGATCGGTTAAAAAGGCTTTCTGAAGATTTGAAAAAGGCGAAAGCGCGGGAAGGCGGCTATTACCGTCTCTTAAACGAAAAAAAAGGCGCTGAGGCGTCGATAAAGGAAAGCGGACAACTGCTCAAAGATCTTGAGCATCTCGTCTTACAAATCGAGCAGGCCATTGAGATTCTGCCGGCGGCCGCGGAAATGCGCCAGCTAAAAGAGCAGCTCGCATCCCTCGGCGGCTCAGAAGAAAGCCGTTTCCCCGAAGGCGGACTTTTCGAGCTCGAAAAGCTCGAATCCCACCTGCATCCAAAAGCGGCTCAGCTGAAGGCGCTGGAAGAAAAAAAGCGCGGTTTGGAACAGCGCGCCGCCGCTTTTGCACCGGCTGAAGACTTCCTCGAGCACGAAGCCGAAGCGGAAGAGCTTTTAACGGCGTATCCGTTTTACCAGTCGTATACCGAAAAAATCGCGTCTTTGACTGAACAGCTTCACCAGATAAACGGACGGGTTCAAGCGGGGCTTGACCGCCTGCAAATCGAGGAATACGATATCCTCAATGCGGACACCACGTATGAATACGAGTGGAAACTGCAGGAAACCGTTCAGGCATACATAGAGCTGCGCGAACTGAAGCGGTCGCTCGACGAGCGGTTTGAGCAGGCGAGGGCTGATCTGGAGGAAGCGGAACAGGCCCATGCCGCTCTCAGCAATGAAGTGATGCCCGATGATGTCCGAAAACAAAAGGAAGAAACCCTTGGCCGCCTTGCGTCCGCCGGCGGTCATGCCGGAAGGCGGGAAGAGCTGATCCTTCAGCTGTCCTATCTGAAGCAAGAACAAAAAGTTCGGATGAAAAGAAGAAGGACCGCTTTTGCGGGAGCGCTTTGCGCTGCTTTTGCGGCAGCTTTTGCGGCGCTCTTTTTCAAGGAGTGGTTCCCGGGCGCTTTGCTCGCGCCGATTTTGCTGATATTTGCCGCTTTTATTTTAAAAAAGCCTGAGCCTTCCGCGGCGGCGGCTTTTATTCAAAAACAGCTGGATGATATTGACCACAGCGGTTCAAAAGGCGGAGTAAGCGACAGCGCTTTAAGGGAGGAGCTGTGGAAGGACGACCAAACCCGGCAGCTCCTTATCGCCAAACAAGCTGAGCTCAGACAGAAAGAAGCGGAATATGAAAGAGCGATTCAAAAATTCGAAGAGTGGGAAAAGGATATCCGTCCGTATCAGGAGAAGACCGAGCGCTATTTAAAAGAGCTGAATCTTTCAATTGACCCGTCATTTTTAGCTGATGCGTACGCTTTGATTAAGGAACTCAGAGAGGAAATTTTGAAAAAGCGGGATATCGAGAAGGAACTGAGCCGCCTTCATGCTAAAAAAGCATCCTTTGAAGCGGGATTGAGAAAGCTTGTCACATCCCTCAGCCTTGCGGGCGGAAGCGTCCAAGAGCAGGTGTTTCAGCTGAAAAGCGAGCTTGAGTCCCAAAAAGAGAAACTTCGTCAAAAACAGGAAGCAGACGTGTCTTTAAAGCATGCGGCCGAACAAATCAAAGAGCTGGCGAAAGAGGTGGAATACTTCCAATCTCAAATTGCCGAACTCTTTCAAAAAGCAGGGGCGGACGGCCGTGAGATGTTCGTCGGACTGGCGAAGCGCGATCAAGCCAGAAAAGAACTAACGGCTAGGCTCGGGCAGCTCAAAAGAGAGCTCGGCAGACAGGACGAGAAGGCCGTTATGCTCGCCTCAGGCCACTCTCTGGCAGAACTGAAAGGAAAGCTGGCCGAGACTCAGGAAAAAAGAGCGCGCATAGAAAAGCAGCTGACAGAAGAAAGGCAGACGGCGGCTAATTTCCATGCAGAGCTCGCCAGACTTGAGGAATCAGGAGCGGTATCGGAGCTTGCCTATCAGACCGGGATGCAAAAAGAGCGGGTCGCCGAATTGGCCAAAAAGTGGGCAGCCGTCAAGCTGATCCGGCAGGCGGTCCAAAACAAGATAGATGAACATAAGAAGGTTCGGCTTCCGAAGCTGTTACAGACGGCTGAAACATTACTGAACCCATTGACTGCCGGACAATACGAAAAAATTTATTTTTCTGAAACAGATGATTCCATGATGGTCATGCGGAAAGACGGAGCTCTTTTTTGCGCACACGAACTGTCTCAGGCGACTTGTGAACAGCTCTATTTAGCGATCCGATTCGCTCTGGCCCTCTCCCATCAAAAGAATGTCAAATTGCCGTTCCAGCTGGATGACAGCTTTGTCCACTTCGACCAAGAGAGATTTAAACAAGTGCTGAACATTTTAAAAAAGCTTTCAGGCGAAGATCAGCAAATCTTGTATTTTACGTGTCATGAACATGTAAGAGAAGCTTTCCGCGATGAAGATGTGATTCTGCTGCCTTCCGGAATGAAAAAGGTGGAAGGAAAGGAGATGACTAACAAATAAAAGTGTGTGCTATAATGATTTTATGTAGGAAAACGGAGGGAGCTTTATCATGGCAAAAGGTATCATGCTGCACGAAGTTGGCGAGCAGGTGGATTTGTACTTGCTCATTAAATCGTCAACGAAAGGAATCGCAAGCAACGGGAAACCGTTTTTAACGCTGATGCTGCAGGATCAGTCCGGAGATATAGAAGCAAAGCTGTGGGACGCCAAGCAGCAGGACGAAGTGACCTACGGCCCGCAGACGATCGTGAAAGTGGTCGGCGACATTCATCATTACCGCGGGCGGAACCAGCTGAAGCTGAGAAACATCAGACCTGCAGGCGAGAACGAAAACGTCAAAATCGATGACTTTCTTGAAACTGCACCGATTCCCAAAAACGAAATGATGGATGCGGTCACTCAATATATTTTTGAAATGAAAAACCCGAATATACAGCGAATCACAAGGCATCTTGTCAAAAAATACGGCAAGGAATTCATTGATTATCCGGCTGCGACGAAAAATCACCACGAGTTCGTGTCAGGTCTCGCGTACCATGTTGTTTCCATGCTGAACCTGGCCAAATCGGTCGCAGACCTGTATCCGTCGCTCGATCGCGACCTTTTATACGCAGGCGTCATTCTGCATGACCTTGGAAAAGTAAAAGAACTATCCGGCCCGGTGTCCACGACATATACTGTCGAAGGGAACCTGCTGGGGCACATATCGATTATGGTGACAGAAATTGCAAAAGCCGCCGAAGAGCTTCAAATTGATTCAGAAGAAGTGCTGATTCTTCAGCATTTGATTTTAAGCCATCACGGCAAACCCGAATGGGGCAGTCCGAAGCCGCCGATGGTCAAGGAAGCGGAAATTCTTCACTATATCGACAACATTGACGCGAAGATCAATATGATGGACAGAGCGCTCGAACGGGTTAAGCCGGGAGAATATACCGAACGGGTCTTCGCATTGGATAACCGTTCCTTTTATAAGCCCGTTTTTCACAAATAAGCGTCATAACTTGTCTCCCTTTTGCATAATGTCTGGTATACAGTTTATTCAAAAAAGGGGGAAAAGCCGTGCTGCTGTTTCCGTGGTGGGTGTACCTTTGCATCGTCGGCATTATTTTCAGCGCCTATAAGCTGATGACGACGGCAAAGGAAGAGGAAAAGATTGACCAGGCTTTTATCGAAAAAGAAGGCCGCATTTATATCGAACGGATGGAAAAAGAAAAAGCAAAGCGCATGAAGCGTACACTGGATGAAGATCAAGAACAGCATGAAAAATCGGCTGACAGCCATTCCATCGCATAAAAAAAGCTGTCCGACCCCAACGAGGGGAGGACAGCTTTTTTGGCGTCAGCTGCTGCTGCTTGTCTGAGCTTGACGCTGGTCGACTTGTTTTTTCAACTCTTTGTCTTTTACTTTTAAATCAGCATCTTTGACAAGTTTGTCAATGACGGATTGCAGTTCAGTTTGATCATTTTGCTTTTGTTCTTGGACTTCTTTTTTAAGCTCTTTTTTCATGTCTTCATATTTGCCGCGTTCTTCGTCTTTTTTAATGATGTGATAGCCGAATTGGGATTTCACAGGTCCGCTGATTTCGCCGGTTTTCAAAGCAAATGCCGCTTTGACGAAATCCTTGTCCATGTTATCGTCTTTGCCGACCCAGCCGAGGTCGCCGCCTTTTTCGGCTGTACCGTCAGTTGAATACTCTTTTGCAAGGTCTTCGAATTTTTCGCCTTTTTTCAGCTTTTTCTCAACTTCTTCAGCCGTTTTCTTTTCTTTCACAAGAATGTGGCTTAAGTGGATTTTGCCTTTCAGGCCGTCATAATATTCTTTTACGTCATCATCGGTTACTTTTATGTTATCCTTTGCGGCTTTTTGCATCAGAAGTTCGTATTTGATCTGTTCTTTGACGAAGTCTTCGCCTTTTTGGTCAATGAGCTGGTTGAGCTGGTCACCCATTGATTTTTTGTACTCGTTCAGCTTTTTGTCGATTTCTTTGTCGGAGACATCGTATTTATCATCGAGTACTTTTTGCTGAACAAGCATGTTCAGTGCGTCCGCTCCGGCATTGTCTTTTAATGTTTGATAAAGGTCTTCTTTTGTAATATTTCCAGCTTTTGTTTCCGCAACAACCTCAGAATCTCCCCCGCTGCATGCGCTGAGAGCCAGCACGCTTGTCGCTGTAATCGCCGCAATTGCAATCTTCTTCATAAATGCAAACACTCCTAATCATAACAGTTTAAACTTTCCTTTGAATTGTATCATATCATATTCTGACATGCTGTAAAAAGATTTTCAACAGAGGGGCATCCGTCTAGTCAAATTTTCTTTCCGCTCATACAAATATATTGATCAAGAAAAGGAGGTCAATAACATGAGCGGAGGATACTCAAGCGGTTTTGCTTTATTGGTCGTGTTGTTCATTTTATTAATCATCGTTGGTGCAGCTTATCTGTACTAAAACCTTAGAAAATGAGAAAAGAACCGTCATTTTTTCAGGCGGTTCTTTTCTTTTGGACGATAGCCTAATCGTTTCATGACATTCGTGCATACACTAATGTAACGACTGGGGCAGAGGAGGTGTCAATATGGGCGACGGTTATGCAGGAGGTTTCGCTGGCGGCTTTGCGCTGCTTGTGGTGCTGTTCATCTTATTAATTATTATTGGTGCTTCTTGGATATGCTAATAAACAAAAGGATAGCTGCCGGATCAATACGATCGGCAGCTATCCTTTTTCTTTACACCGTAAAGGAAATCTCAATGAATGATGAGATCAATAAAATTAAGATCAGCACATTAATCATTCTAAATACCTTATCCTGCCGCTCTTCAGGAATCTCTCTGACAAGGCATAAAGAGTTTGTAAGCTTGTTTATGTTGAAGACAGTAAAAACCGCAAACAAGATGAAATAAAAAAGGATGATAGGAGATCCCCCTCTCTGTTTCTGCTCCATACTACATTACCAAATATTTATTAAAAAAGATAGAAAATAGACTGAAAAAAAGGAATTTCCAACTGCCTAGCAGCTGGATTATTTTTGTATTAAAATATCAAAATCGTCGGCTTCCTGATCGACAAAGCAGTTTTTAGGCGCTTTGATCAGTTTCCAGGCAAACAGAAAATCAGGCAGACAATAGCCGAAATGAATGCTTGAGATGATGCAGAAATAGTGAGCAAAGCTCGGCATCGCCGCCCCCGCGTAAAACAAAACAGGCGTGATGACCAAAAAAGGGCAGAGAAGAGAGACAAGCATCATGTTTTTCGGAATTTCTCTCCATGTTCTCATTTTCAACCAATAAATCTTTTTTTCTAACTTTTTCTTGCTGATCATCGGCAAGATATGAAGAATTTTATGGGCGATTATAGCTGCAACCAAAAGTCCTGCAAACAAAAGGGCATGATCGCCTCTCTGAACAGTTTGCGGATGAATAAGCTGCATCGCTAAATATTCGGGAATAAAAAATAAAATCATTAAACTGACGGCAGTGAGCACGATGCGCATGCCTCCATAATCTTTAACGAGATTGATGGTTTTCCAGCAACTCATAAATGACATCCTTCCGTTTCAACAAACTGTTATATGAAATCCTCAGAATAATTTACTCCTCTGGATGAGAAAAATCAATCCCTTTTTCGAAAAAAATTTCGTCATTTTCCAAAGAATTTAGAAGGGTGTAAAAGGATCAGAAATCTCCAGTGTTGAACTTTCATCAGAAGGGAATATCGGCTAAAATAAGAGAAAGGGAGAGAAGAGACAAATATGAACTCAATGGAGCAACGCCTCGAGCGGCTGGAATATTACATCAAACTGTTATTGAACAATGCGGATATGGAAGAGTATCCGTACTATAAAATATTGATCGAAAAGGGCTTATCAGAGGAAGAAGCAAAGGAAACGGAAAAGCTGTGCGAAGAGCTCTCAAAGGAGCTTGAAGCACAAAAAGCGCAAGGATTTGTGATGTTCGATCATCTCCTCACGCTTTTTGCCGGACAGTTAAATGAAAAACTTGAAGTGCACGAAACGATTTTCGCCCTTCACAGACAAGGTCTTTACAAACCGCTGATGAGCGAATTCATCAGCATTATCAGGCAGTACGATCTGGCTTAGTTTTTAAGAGGCTCAAGCGGTTTGTCCACCTCTATCGATTCCCCGGCTTCTTTTGCTTCTTGTTTTTTCTTCATTTTGCCCTCTTCGCTCGTAAATTCATTTTCGATGTTTGAAAACGATTTTTCGAAAATTTCCATGAAATCATCGCCGTAAATATGGCGGATGATCGACATCATCTCGACGATTTCTGGAAACTTCCCGTACAGCTGATGAAGGGGCTGAGCGCCTTTTAAGACGGCGTTCCGGGTCGGATCGTAAGACTCGAGGATTTTAAGGAAAACTTCTTCACCTTTCGGAGTCAGCTGAATGTAAGTGTTGCGTTTGTCATTCAATTTTTTGGAAAACTCCAGGTAACCTCTTTCCTCAAGCTTTTTTGAAAAATTAAACGCTGTGGATACGTGCATGACGCCGAACTTGGCGATTTCTGAAATGGATGCTCCGTTCAGCTGGTAGGCGATCCACAAAATATGGTGCTCGTTAATGTTCAGATCATAAGGTTTAATCCACTGCTGCCAATCCTTTTCTATCGACTTCCAAAGCGCCTTGCTAAGCTGTGCCATTCTTTGACTGAATAAAAGGGCTTCTTTCACCGTATAGGGCTCTTCCGCTCGATTCATTCACTTCACCTGCTTCTCTTTATCTTATAATTTCTATTATGCCAATAAAATAAAGATTAATAAAGATGTAAATTTACGAATTTTTTAAAAAATCCAGTTTTACGGTGTGAAATCAGGATTTTACCTAAAAAAGGAGCGTGAAAATTTTCCATTCACACCCCTTTTTTAAGGTTTATTTTTTTCGCTGAGTATATTAGTTTTGTAAGGTTTTCTCCAGCTGTTTTATCTTTTCTTCGATCTCAGCGATTTCCTTTTTTAAGTCCTGCTGATGAGGTTTGATTTCCTCGCGCCATTCCTGGATGGACGTTTGCAGTTCGCTGCCGACGTCTTTAATGATTTCCGCGCCTTCTATGGCGGTTTTGACGAATTGCTCTTTTAATGCGATTCCGTCGTTTTTCAGCCTTTTGACGGTGTCTTCCCATTTACCGCAGTTGGCTTTAAGCTGTCCTCTCAAGTTTTTTCCTGAAGTCGGCGCGGTCAGCAATGCTGCAACACCGCCGATAACACCGCCTACAATCAGTCCAGCTGCTAAAGATCGGCCTTTTGACATGTAAATCACCCCGGTTATATTTTTAAAGATCAGGCTTGGCAGGCGCCGGCCTTCTCATGATTAGATATTGGCGTCCGAGCCGGGCAAACCGTTCCTCTTCTTAGAAACTTCTGCATAGCTTGCTTTATTTTAGCATACTTTTTTAAAAAGGAGGGAGAGGGTTGTCTGTCATAATCATTGTTTTGACAATTATAAGCGCTGTGTTTACCGCCGGCTCCTTTTATTATTTAAGGCTTCTCGGATATTCTGCATCTTATCCGCCGAAACGCATTCTTAAACAAAAAGCGCTTTTTTGCACGGGAAGCGCAGGGTTGGCGCTCCTGCTCCTTTTTTTTATTCAGCTTCTTATATAAAATATCGGGCGGATTCCCCTTTTTTTGACCATCAAAACGAAAAAAACCTCTTCCAAAAAAGATATTCCTTTTCTAGAAGAGGTTCTTGTTTTATTTGACTTGTTCAATCAGCCTTGAACGCTTCATGATCGACTGCACGATCGGAAAGATGACCGCCATGGCGATCGTGTTGATCACGGCAGCTGGTAAAACGACAACAGAGAACAGGGTGATGAATCCCTGATTTCCAGGCAGGCCGACAATGAACAGTGCAGCCGTGAGGAAAATCGTTCCGGAAAGAACGGTTCCTGCAGCAGTTAATCCGGCGGCAGCAAGCGTTTTGCTGTTCAGCTTTTTCACAAGCAGAAATACGCCGAAGAACATCAAGGCTGTTAGCGGTTTGTCGATGATGTTGGGCAGCTGTCCCCCGGGAAAAGCCGTCGTCAACGCGGAAATGACGCCTGTCACGGCTCCGATGACGAGAACATTTTGCAGTCTAGGGAACAAAAGGATTCCCATAAACATCATGATCAGCATCATATCCGGCTTCATTCCGTAGAAAAAAGGCGGAATCACAGCGTGCAGCGCCGCTCCAATGGCGACAAACAGGGCCATAGCCACTAATTCTTTTGTTTTCATGTCTATTCTCTCCTCATCTAGGCTCTTTTTACGCTTTCCAATAATATGCTCGTCATTTATTGCGAAAGCTTTCTAGTAGTATATCAAACTTTCGAAGGAATGGGGAAGCCTTTTTCGCCATCTTCCATCATCAGGATAAACATCAGTTTTCTTCGCGGAATTTCTTCATAAAGGCAGCCAGCTTTTCGCAGTCTTCAACTGATACGGCATTGTAAATCGAAGCGCGGCAGCCACCGACCGAACGGTGTCCGCCAAGCCCTGACATTTTTTCTTCCTTTGCCTTTGCGATGAATGATGCTGTCAGCTCATCATTTTTGAGCGTAAAGGTGACGTTCATGTTTGAGCGGCTGTCTTCTCTCGCATGGCCGCGGTAGAATCCGCCGCTTTCGTCGATCGCATTGTATAAAATTCCGGCCTTTTCGCGGTTGCGTTTCTCAATGGCATCGAGGCCTCCTTTTTCCTTGAGCCACTCCAGCACGAGAGACAGCATATAAATCGCAAATGTCGGAGGGGTATTGTAGAGCGAATCCGCTTTGGCATGTGTTGAGTACTTCAGAATTTTGGCAACTTGCTCATTTTCCTTGCCGAGCCAGTCTTTTTTCATGATGACAACGGTCACCCCTGACGGTCCGAGGTTTTTCTGAGCGCCGGCATAGATGATGTCAAATTGGGAAACATCGATTTTTCTGCTTAAAATATCGCTGGACATGTCCGCGACAACCGGAATCGGAGCGTCGGGGAACTTTTGCCACTGCGTTCCAAAGATCGTATTGTTGGAAGTCAGGTGAAGGTAGGCCCCGTCTGCCGGAATCTCCGGTACTTCAGGAATATAGCTGTACGTATCTTCTTTGCTGGACGCGATGATCGATGTGTTTCCGAAGAGCTTTGCTTCGGCCAGCGCTTTTTCAGACCAAGCGCCTGTCATAATGAAGTGGGCCGTTTTGTCTTTGGAGAGAAAGTTCATCGGAATCATTGAAAACTGAAGGCTTGCTCCGCCTTGCAGAAACATGACTTCATAATCATCAGGTATGTCCATCAGTTCTTTTAACAGAGCTTTCGCTTTTTGATGAACGGCGTCATACTCTTTGCTGCGATGGGACAGCTCCATCACGGACATCCCCGCACCATTGAAATCAAGAAATTCGTCTTTTGCCTTCTGAAGCACTTCTAAAGGCAGTGCTGCTGGTCCTGCGTTAAAGTTCGTTGTACGTATCATCACAATCGCTCCCTGTTCGTGTATAAAAATATAAAACAATCCTATCATAAAAGGTTCCGGTTATACATAAAAAATTTGAATTGTGTGAAATATAGAGCAATGGCTATTTAGCCGTGCCGGGCGATCTGATAAATGTGGAGTTTTTTTGAACGAAAAAAGGGCGCCGGCAGCTGCCGACGCCCTTGGACAACGTCTCGATTACAGGTGTTTGTTGATGGAAGCTGCAATGTTCTGCAAGTCTTCCGGTGAATAGTCATCCGCATGGGTTTTCCAGACGGCTCCGAATCCGTCTCCTTTGCCGTAGCGGGGAATAATGTGCATGTGATAGTGGAAGACGGACTGCCCCGCTTTTTCGCCATTGTTATTCAGAAGGTTTAAGCCGATCGGCTCGTATTCGTCTTTGATAGCTTGGGCGATTTTCGGAACCGCTTCAAAAAATTCCCTTGAAACATCAGGTGTCATTTCGTAAATATTGGTTTTATGAACTTTTGGAATCACAAGCGTATGCCCTTTTGTGACTTGGCTGATGTCGAGAAAAGCCAGTACATGTTCATTTTCAAATACCTTTGCACAAGGGATTTCTCCTTTTATGATTTTGCAGAAAATACAGTCGCTCATACTTTTCCTCCTTTTTCCATCAGGGAAAGGTTATGTATAAGCAACATATTACCACAATTTGCGCGAAAACACGAAAAACAGGATGAACGGCTCCAACGTTCACCCTGCCTGAAGAAGGTACGCTTTAATGAAGAAACGTTAACTGCCTTTTGCAAGCACCCCATTTTCGTCAAAATGAAAGCTTGTAACGCCTATACATTTCCTGCGACAAACACCTCATTTGATCGTCACACCTTTTTTATATGACGGAGATGTCAAATAAAGCAGGTGCTTTCTCAATTCAGTGGATGAAAGAAATTTCTAAGCTTGACATGTTTCATACTCAGGAACTCTTGCCGATTTTGTCTTTGACAAACACCTCATTCGCCAGAGTTGATAAGCTTTCCCTTCTTCAAGAATTAGAATGTCCTGATGCGCATTCGATTATTCGTTTTATTTTAAGGCCGAAAAGCGGGAGGGAAAACGTTTCAAATACATTCTTGTTTTTGGTACTATTAAGAAAAATGCAGGAAAGGAACGAACGTATGTCACTACTGACTGTTAATGAGTTAACTGGAGGGTATACAAGAAACCCGGTGCTGCGCGATGTTTCATTTGCGATTGAACGGGAGCAGATCGTCGGGCTGATCGGTTTGAACGGAGCGGGGAAAAGCACGACGATCCGGCATATCATCGGCTTAATGGAACCGCACAAAGGATCGGTTGAATTGAACGGCAAAACGTTCATGGACGATCCGGAAAGCTATCGTTCCCAATTTACGTTTATTCCGGAAACGCCGATTTTATATGAAGAGCTGACATTGAAGGAGCATTTGGAGCTGACGGCGATGGCGTACGGCCTTTCGAAGGAAACGTTCGAGAAAAGGCTTCCGCCGCTTTTGAAAGAATTCAGAATGGAGAAGCGCCTGAAATGGTTCCCTGCCCATTTTTCAAAAGGTATGAAGCAGAAGGTTATGATCATGTGCGCTTTCCTTGTCGAACCCGACCTGTACATTATAGACGAACCGTTTCTCGGTCTTGATCCGCTGGCGATCAATGCCCTTCTCGAGCGGATGAACGAAGCGAAGAAAAACGGCGCGGCCGTTTTGATGTCGACGCATATTTTGGCAACGGCAGAGCGGTATTGCGACTCCTTCATTATTCTCCATAACGGCGAAGTGCGGGCGAAAGGAACGCTTGATGAGCTCAGAGAGCAGTTTTCGATGGAAGAAGCGAGCCTCGACGACCTGTATCTTGAACTGACGAAGGAAGAGAGCTATGAATAGCATTCTGGGGATTTGGAAGACAAGAATTGAGGAGTATGTCAAAGAAACAAGATCATATTTGAAATACATGCTGAATGACCACCTTGTCATCGTCATGATTTTTTTCCTTGCAGGAGCTGCGAGCTGGTACAGCAAATGGCTGAAAGAGATGCCCGAAGGTTTTCCCGCCTATTGGGTGATGGCCGTCATCTTTTCGTTCATTTTGACAGGCTCATACGTCCGAACGCTAATTAAAGAAGCGGATCTCGTCTTTTTGCTGCCGCTCGAAGCAAAGATGGAGCCGTATTTTCAGCAGGCTTTCCGATTCAGTTTGTTGACGCAGCTTTTTCCGCTGGCCGCCGCGGCCCTCGCTTTGGCGCCGCTGTATTTTGAAGCAAGCGGCAAGGGGTTTTCCGCGTACCTCGTCTTGCTGATTCAACTGCTCGTCTTAAAAGGATGGAACACGGCTATGCAATGGCGGATGACGTTTTTCGGCGAAAAAAACATGAGGGTCACCGACTGGATTGTCAGACTGCTTCTCAACACGATCGCGATCTATTTCGCTTTAGCGTCTTCATACGGATTTGCAGCAGCTGTCTACCTGATCATGGCCGCACTGTATGTGTATTTTAAGGTGATCGATAAGAAAAAATCGTTTAAATGGGAACTGCATATTGAAGACGAAATCAGAAGAAAGCAGCGGTTCTACAGAATTGCGAACTTATTCACGGACGTTCCCCACCTTAGAAAACAGGCGAAAAGAAGAGCATATCTCGATTGGATGCTCCGGTTTATTCCGTATGAACAGAGCCGGACATTTACATATATGTACGGAAGGGCATTTATCAGATCAAACGACTATTTCGGCATCGTCGTCAGGCTGACCGTGATTTTTGGCATCATCATCGCTTATTTTTCGGCATATGAGTGGGTATCGGCCGCGCTCATCGTCTTCACCGTATTCATTACAGGAATTCAGCTGACGCCGCTGTTTGATCATTTTTCACACCTGCCACTGCAGGAGCTTTATCCCGTCAAAGCAGAAGAAAAACGGAAGAGCTTTTTCGGCCTGCTTCACATCGTTCTGAGCGTCCAGGCGCTTGTTTTGTCTGCCGCTGCCGGAGCCATGATGCAGTGGACCGGGATGCTCGCCGGACTGGCCGGATCCGCGCTGCTTATATTTGTGATTTTGAAGCCTTATTTCAGCAGCAGATTGAAGAAAAGTGCCAAGAGATAGATGAATCCTTTTCTTTTTCCGCAAGTATGATGAAAGAAGAGGTGAGTGGCGCATGAATGAAAACCAGCTATATTTGGAGGAAGCGACCCGCTGGAAAATGAAGTTTCTCAGAAAGCCGTCGATGGCTGAGCGGATGTCGAAAGGGGTACAGTCGAAAATTAACGCCCGCATTCCCGCCAAAGTTCACAAGGCGATAACAGAAAGCATTAAAAAGATGGTCGAGGCTACTTTGCTCGGCTCAAATTTAACGACTTTTGACAAGAAAACAGGCACGCTTTCGCTAAGGGAAAAAGATGAGCTGGCTCAGAAGACAATCGCTCAATATCAAAAGGCGGCTGCTGTTGAAGGGATCGGAACAGGCGCGGGCGGGATTTTTCTCGGACTGGCGGACTTTCCGCTCTTGCTCGGCATTAAAATGAAATGCCTGTTTGAATTGGCGTCGATTTACGGATACGATATTAAGGAGAAAGAAGAACGGATGTTTCTTCTGTATATTTTTCAGCTCGCCTTTTCCGGAGAAGCGCACCGAAAAGAAATTTTCCGCATGATCGAACATTGGGATACCGAAAAGCGCGAAATCGATTGGCAGGCTTTTCAGCAGGAGTACCGGGACTATCTCGATCTTGTAAAGCTGCTTCAGCTTGTGCCCGGCTTCGGCGCGGTCGTAGGCGGAACGGCTAACTATAAGCTGCTTGGGCACCTTGGGGAAACAGCGAGGCACGTTTTCCATCTGAGATTGATTCATGAGACAGCCGGATATTGATGATCCGGCTGTTTTTTATGCTATTTCGGTTGTTCCATTGCAGGCGTTTCGCGGACCGCCTGCTCTTTCTCCTGATAGGAGACCGCGGCATTTGCCAGCACTTTGGCTGCGATCAGCATCGCTTTTTCATCGATATCAAACTTCGGATGGTGATGGGGAAACACCGCCTCCGGATCTTCAGGACGGGCGCCTGTGAAGAAAAATGTCCCTTTGACGTGCTGCAAGTAGTAAGCGAAATCTTCCCCGCCCATTTGCATGCCGCTTTCTTCAACTTTTTCAACGCCTTCCGTCTGTTTGGCGATTTTTGCGAGAAAAGACGTTTCTTCCGGGTGGTTGCAGACAGGCGGATAGCCCCTTTCGAAGGAATAGTCGCAGTCAGCGCCATGCATGCCGCATATACCTTTTGCAACCTGTTCAATTTCGTTTTCAATCAAGGTGCGGATTTCTTCATTGAAGGAACGCGCCGTTCCGATTAAAACGGCTTTATCAGCGATTACATTAAAGGAGTTGTCGGCAACAAATGAACCTGTCGAAATGACAGCCGGCTGAGTCGGATCAAGCCTGCGGCTGACAATCTGCTGGAGGGAAGTGACGATCTGCGATCCGATCAGCACGGCGTCTTTTGTTTTATGAGGCTGTGCGCCATGCCCCCCTTTGCCTTTAATCGTAATCGTAAAACGGTCTGCAGCGGCCATGATCGGTCCTGTCCGGTATTGAACTGTTCCCGTCGGCTCTGTAGCCCACAAATGGGTCCCGAAAATCACGTCAACCCCGTCAAGGCAGCCGTCTTCAATCATCGGCCTGGCTCCGCCCGGCGAATACTCCTCGGCATGCTGATGAATGAAGACGATCTTTCCTTTTAAACGGTCCGCGTGCTCATTCAAAACTTTAGCGAGGACAAGCAGGGTTGCCGTGTGCCCGTCGTGTCCGCAGGCATGCATGACTCCCGGCACAGTCGATCGGTAAGGCGCGTCTTTTTCATCATGAATGGGCAGCGCGTCAAAATCGGCTCGAAGCGCAATGACGGGGCCGGGAGATCCGCCTTCGATGTAGGCGAGAACTCCGCCTCCGCCTACGTTGGTGCGGATAGGAATACCGAGCGCTTCATAGTAAGAGGCGATAAATGCGGCTGTTTTCTTTTCTTGAAAAGAAAGCTCCGGGTGCTGATGAAAATGGCGCCTCAATTTGACCATTTCATCGTAGTGGGCATCAAGCTGGTTATTGATTTGTCGGACAAATCCGGATGCGCTCAAAAAAATTCCTCCTTTTAGGAATGGTAAGTTTTTATAATTTTATGACAATTGGAGCCGCTGTTCAACCTTGCTGTCCCGTATTTATAGAAGAAAAATGGCGGCAATCGTTGTGACGGTTAATCCGGCAGCTACAGGAATAAAGTTTTTTCTGGCAAGATCGAACGGGTCAACTTTGCAAATCGCTGCAACTGGAATGAGCGCCCATGGCACAAGCGTACCGCCGCCGACCCAAATGGCTGAGATTTGGCCGAGCGCAGTCAGAACGGCTGGATTGCTGTCAACCGCCGCAGCAAACATCGAAGCGGCTGATCCTGCGAGAGAAATCCCCGAAAATCCGGATCCGTCAAGACCGGTCACCGCTCCTGTGACAGTGAGCGCAACAGCGGCGATTTCCGGAGAGAGCGGAACGCTGTGGGCAAAGGCCGAGCCGAGGTCCTGCACGATCCTATTAGAAAAACCGGGAATCTCTGCTGTCAGTACTTTTTCAAAACCCGCATCGCCCAAGTAAAAAAAGGCGGCGATTGGAATGACGGGGGCAAACACTTTAAAGCCAAACTGAAATCCGCTAATGAAATAGCCGGTGATTTTCTCAAGACGCCGGTGTTTGTGGACGATAAAATGAATGAGAATCATGACGAAGACTGCCGTTCCTCCGACAAGCGCCGTCGCTTCGTCCCCCTGCAGTTCCAATATCAGCATCGCGGCGATATCTCCTAAAAAAATGACCGGAATCAACAGCGCGAGCCATTTTCTGGAGGTCTGGGGAAGAAGCCACTCAGGCTCGCTTTGCAGCTGCTTACTGGCCGCTGCTCTATTGCCTTTCTCTTTCCGGAGCATCAAAAAGGCTGCCCCCGTTGTCGAAAAGCCCATGATCAAGACGAGCGGAACGCTTGCAGACATCACTTCCGCAACGGGCAGCCCGGCTGCATCTCCGGTCAATTTAGGCGCTGCCTGGATGATGTAATCGCCTGATAAAGCGAAACCGTGGCCGAATAAATTCATGGCGCACGCTACCGCCATCGGGGAGAGGCCGGCTTTCAGCGCGGCGGGCAGGAGGACGGCGCCGACCAATGCGACAGCCGGGGAGGGCCAAAAAAATGAAGAAATGATAAACATTAAAGCTCCGGTGATCCAGTAGGCCAAGACAGGGCCTTTCATCCATTTGGCGATCGGAGTGACCATTGCTTCATTGACGCCGGTCTTTACCAGCAGCTCACTCATCGAAACGGTAAAGCAGATGATGAAAATAGTCGGAAGAAGTTCCCCGGCGGCGTAGATTAAGCTGTTAAACATGCCCATCACAGACGCCATGACTGAATGGGTCGCGGCTAATGAGATGAAAAAAATCCCGACAAGCGATATAAAGGTGGTATCAAGACGAAGTAGCATAAATGCGAGAATAGCTGCAATAAAGCCCAAATATAAAAAGTGAACGGACGTTAATTCAATTTCCATTTTCCGATCCCCCCTTTAAACATAACCTCATACAGCGTATTCCTGGGCTGTCAGAGTGTGAAGGAAGGGCTCATTTCCTCGGAAATAAAAAAACTGCCTAAAAGGCAGTTATTCGACAGAATGATACGAAGAAATATAGGATGGGCGGGAAAAAATCGTTCCGCCTTGGTTGATTCCTGCGGAAGATTCCTTCTTTTGGTGGGCTTCGCTGAACGACTTGGAGTTTTTCCAGTCTTGAAATGACTGTTCTCTGTCCCACAGTGTCAATACGATATACGTATCGCTGTCTTTCGGCCTCAGCACCCTGAGGGCTTTAAAGCCGGGCTGATTTTCGATTTTTCCGGCTCTGTTTTTAAAACGGGCTTCGAAAAGCGGCCTTCCTTCCGGTGTGACAGGGATGTTGTTGAGGACGGTGAATCCGGAATGTTCCAAAGATCCCGACTGATCGATGATTTCGTAGCGGTGAGGAGAATGAAAGACGCTTTCTCCGTCGGTTTCGTGAAAGAGAATGGCGGAATCGTGGCTTTTCATAAATAACATGTTTTCAAGACCGTGCTGTTTGGCGAGCTTTTTTAAAAAATCGACAGTTCCGTATGTAATGTAAAAATTCAATTTTATCACCCCTTTTTTGATAGTATAACAAAAGGACGATTTAAAATTCTATCCATTACCCGCTATAAATGCTGCAACATAATTTGAAGAAAAAATTCCCATACTAGCTATAGAAAGGAATGAGGTGACCATATGAGAAAGAGATTTTTCATTCCAATCATCATTACAGCGGCGATATTCCTTTTATCGTTAATCGGATATATTACGATTTTGTTCCTGGGGGATTATGTGATTGATGAAAAGAAACTGATTTTCCATGCTTCTTCTAAAATCGTCGACCATAATGGAGAAGAAGTCGCAAGCCTCTATACCGAAAACAGAAGGCCTGTTTCAATTGCCGAGGTGCCGGACAATGTAAAAAATGCCTTTATCGCGGTTGAAGACAAGCGCTTTTATGAGCACCACGGCATCGATTTTAAATCGGTTAGCCGTGCGGTCTATAAAGATATATTAGCAGGAGGAAAAGTGGAAGGGGGAAGCACGATCACCCAGCAGCTCGCAAAAAACACTTTTTTGACAAATGACAAAACGTTTTTAAGAAAAACGAAAGAAGTCATTATCGCTATCAATTTGGAGCGGGATTACAGCAAAGACAAGCTTTTGGAAATGTATTTGAACCAGCTATATTTCGGGCACGGCGTCTATGGAATCCAGGCGGCGGCAAACTACTTTTTTAACAAAGATGTGAAAGACTTGACGGTCAGTGAGGGAGCGGTGCTGGCTTCCATTCCTAAAGCGCCTTCAACGTATTCGCCCATTCTCAATCCGGAAAAAAGCCGGGAGCGGCGCAATGTCATTCTCGGCATGATGAACGAGCAGGGATATATCAGCTCAAAGGAAACCGTCAGGGCCCAAGGCAGCACATTGGGGCTCCATGTGAAAGAAAAATCAAAAAATCCGTGGCTTGACAGCTATATTGATCTTGTCATGAAAGAAGCGGAAGACAAATATTCGATATCGAGCGAACAGCTTCTCCAAGGCGGATACACGATCAGTGTTCCGCTCGATGTTTCGATTCAAAAAGCGGCCTACACGCTGATGAAGCAGGACGGCTATTTTCCCGGCACAGACAACAAAGCTGAAGGGAGCGCCGTTTTTATCGATAACAGGACAGGCGGCGTAGTAGCCGCTCTCGGGGGACGGGAATATGCTCCAAAAGGCTATAACAGGGCCACCGCCCAGCGCCAGCCGGGTTCGACGTTTAAACCGCTTGCCGTATACGGCCCCGCTCTTGAAGAAAAGCTGTTCAAGCCGTATTCGATGCTCGAGGATAAACAGCTGTCATACGGCGGCTACTCGCCTAAAAACTATGACGGCCAATACGCGGGCAAGGTCTCGATGGTGGATGCGCTGACATACAGCAAAAACGCGCCTGCTGTATGGACGTTAAATGAGATCGGAATCGAAACGGTGAAGCCTTATCTCAGCCGTATGGGCATGAACGTGCCGGATGAAGGGCTGGCATTGGGGCTAGGCGGTCTGGAAAAAGGGGTGTCGCCGCTCGAGCTTGCCGGGGCATACCGGACATTCGCAAATTCAGGACAATACACCGAGCCGTTTTTTATTAAAAAAATCACCGATGAAAACGGGGATGTCATGTTCCGCCACGAGGAAAAATCGGAAAAGGTTTTCAGCAAACAAACAGCGTGGAACATGACGCGGATGCTGGAGGAGGTCGTGAAAAGCGGAACGGGAAAGGCCGGTGATTTTTCCGGGGAGATTGCAGGAAAAACGGGTTCGACCACGTATACCGGAAAAGAGGGCGGAACTAAAGACGCCTGGTTTGCGGGGTATACGCCCGAAGTGACGGGAGCTGTCTGGATGGGATACGATAAAACGGATGAGTCCCATTATTTAAAAGGCGGCAGCGCTTATCCGACAAGGCTGTTTAAAGACATTTTAAAACGCACCAACCATAAGCCTGAACGGTTTAAGGCGCCTGAAGGGGTAAAAGATCTGGACAGGCCGATACGCCTCGAAGACCTGGAAAGCGTTAAAGCAGACTATTCCTTTACGCCGATGGGGCTGATTACGGTGTCATTAAAATGGCATGAACAAGAGGATAAAAGGGTTGAATACCGAATATATGAAAGGAAAAACGGAAAAGAAACGCTGATTGATACGGTTAAGGGAAAAGGAAGCTTTTCAATCCCTTATGCAAACATCTTTTCCGATGCTTCCTACAAAATTGTTCCATACAATCCGCAGACGAAAACAGAGGGAAAAGGGACTGATTATGTTGAACCGAAAGTGTTTCCTTCGGGTCATTAGATACCCGAAATTCATCAATTTCTTGAACAATAAGTCTCATGAGTATACCGTTCAATAAAAAAACGGTATATTGGAAGGAGTAATTTTGCGAACGTATGGTTGCAGCTTGAAAGGTGGATATCATGATGAAAAACGACAAGGCTTTTAATGACACATTCTTAAAAGCATGCCGAGGAGAAAAGGCCGCCCATGTACCGGTATGGTACATGAGGCAGGCCGGAAGATCACAGCCTGAGTACAGAGCGCTCAAGGAAAAGTACGGTCTGTTTGAAATTACGCATCAGCCCGAATTGTGCGCTTATGTGACAAGGCTGCCCGTCGAACAGTACGATGTCGATGCGGCGATACTTTATAAAGACATAATGACACCGCTTCCAGGTATTGGCGTTGACGTCGAAATTAAAAACGGGATCGGCCCTGTCATCGATCAGCCGATTACATCTCTCGCAGATGTTGAAAAACTCGGCGAACTCGATCCGCAAGAGCATATTCCATATGTGCTGGAGACGATCAGGCTGTTGACGGAAGAACAGCTGAACGTTCCGCTGATCGGTTTTACAGGGGCGCCCTTTACATTGGCCAGCTATATGATCGAAGGCGGCCCGTCCAAAAACTACAATAAAACAAAAGCGTTTATGTACAGCCAGCCTGCTGCATGGGATCTTTTGATGAAAAAGCTCGGGAAGATGGCGGCTGTATACGTTAAAGCTCAAATCCGCGCCGGCGCCAAAGCCATCCAGGTGTTCGATTCCTGGGTCGGCGCGCTGAACGCCGGTGATTACTGCCGCTACATCAAACCGACGATGGACGTTCTTTTCAAAGAGTTGAAAAAAGAAGACGTGCCGCTGATTATGTTCGGGGTCGGCGCAAGCCACCTCGCGACTGAATGGCACGATCTTGACCTCGACGTCGTCGGGCTGGATTGGCGGATGAGCGTACAGGAAGCCAGGGATAAAGGGCTGACAAAAACGCTCCAGGGAAATTTGGATCCTTCGATCCTGCTTGCCCCGTGGGAAGTCATCGAAGAAAGGACGAAAGCCATTCTCGATCAGGGCATGCAGACGGACCGGTTTATTTTCAACCTCGGACACGGGATCTTTCCAGAAGTGAGTCCCGACACACTGAAAAAATTGACGGCATTTGTTCATGAGTATTCCGCCTCAAAAAAATCGAGCCTGATCACATGAGCATTTCAGTTGGTCTTTTCAATATAAACTGTCAAAATACGTATAGATCATGATCTTTAAAGAGGTGTTCACGTTGGGTAAAAAGAAAATGGGGCTTCTTGTCATGGCATATGGGACGCCGTACAAAGAGGAAGACATTGAACGTTATTATACACATATCAGAAGAGGCAGAAAGCCTGAGCCTGACATGCTTCAGGACTTAAAAGACCGCTATAAGGCGATCGGAGGAATTTCTCCGCTTGCAAAGATCACGCAGGAGCAGACGAAGCAGCTGGAAAAACGCTTAAACGAGCTTCAGGATGATGTGGTGTTCAAGGCATATATCGGTCTCAAACATATCGAACCTTTCATTGAGGATGCCGTTCGGGAGATGCATAAAGACGGGATTACAGAAGCCGTCAGCATCGTGCTCGCGCCCCATTTCTCCACCTTTAGCGTACAGTCGTACAACAAGCGGGCGAAAGACGAGGCTGAAAAGCTCGGCGAATTGTCGATCACATCGATCAACAGCTGGTATGATGAGCCGAAATTTATCGCTTATTGGGCGGATCAGGTGAGAAAAATCTATGACGAAATGCCTTCGGAAGAGAGGGAAAACGCCGTCTTGATTGTATCGGCGCACAGCCTTCCCGAAAAAATCGTCGAAATGGGTGATCCGTATCCTGAACAGCTTAAAGAATCAGCGAAGCTGATTGCCGAAGCGGCGGGAGTAAAAGATTACGCCGTCGGCTGGCAAAGCGAAGGAAACACCCCTGATCCGTGGCTGGGACCGGATGTTCAGGATTTGACGCGCGACTTGTCAGAGCAAAAAGGGTACAGCGCTTTTGTTTATGCTCCCGTCGGCTTTGTAGCCGACCATTTGGAAGTCCTTTATGACAATGACTATGAGTGCAAAGTCGTCACGGACGATATCGGAGCAAGCTATTACAGACCTGAAATGCCTAACGCTAAACATGAGTTTATCGATGCTTTAGCGGATGTTGTATTAAAACAATTGGAGAAAGAACAGTAAAGAAGGCGATTGTAAATGAGTGGAGAACGCAGGCAGATTGTCATCATCGGCGGCGGTATTACCGGGTTGGCCGCCGCCTTCTACTTGGAGAAGGAAATCAAAAAGAATGATCTCCCGGCCGAAGTCACGCTTGTTGAAGCAAGCCCGAGACTGGGCGGAAAGATGCAGACGGTACACAAAGACGGCTATGTGATTGAACGGGGTCCGGATTCATTTTTGGAACGGAAACAAAGCGCACCTCAGCTCGTGAAGGATCTCGGACTGGAGCATTTGCTTGTGAACAATGCGACTGGCCAGTCTTATGTGCTTGTCAGCGAAACGCTCTATCCGATTCCGGAAGGAGCCGTGATGGGGGTGCCGACAAAAATCGGTCCTTTTCTGACAACCGGCTTGTTTTCCTTGCCGGGGAAGTTGAGAGCCGGAATGGATTTGGTGCTTCCAGCAAGCAAGCCGCAGGAAGACCAATCGCTCGGAGAATTTTTCAGAAGGCGCGTCGGCGGTGAAGTGGTGGAGAACCTGATCGAACCGCTTTTGTCAGGCATTTATGCCGGGGACATCGACCGTCTCAGTCTGATGTCGACTTTCCCGCAGTTCTATCAGACAGAGCAGAAGTACAGAAGCTTGATCATCGGGATGAAAAAATCGCGCGGCGCCCAGAGCGCCGGAAAGCCTGCAAACAAAAAGAAAGGCCAGTTCCAGACGGTGAAAACCGGCCTGCAGACGATAGTTGAAGAATTGGAAAAGCAGCTCGGCATCACAAAGGTTTATAAAGGCACAAAGGTCGTCAGCATTGAGCGTGCGGGCTCGGCTTACAGCATGAAGCTTGACAACGGCAAGGTGCTTCACGCCGATTCGGCCGTGGTCACCGCTCCTCATAAAGCAGCTGCCGCGATGTTTCAAAAAGAGGATTGGCTGAAGGGTTTAGAGGATATGGTGTCAACATCTGTCGCCAATGTGGCGCTCGGATTTCCGGAAGAAGCCGTCCAAATGGAGCATCAAGGCACGGGCTTTGTCATTTCAAGAAACAGCGATTTTTCCATTACGGCGTGTACCTGGACAAACAAAAAATGGCCGAGCACAACGCCTGAAGGAAAAGTCCTGCTAAGGGCTTATGTAGGGAAAGCCGGCGATGAGTCCGTTGTCGAACAGTCAGATAACGAAATGGTGAAAATCGTCCTCGACGATTTAAAACGGATTATGAAGATCGACGGCGAACCGGAAATGACCTGCATCACAAGATGGCATGAAGCGATGCCGCAATACCATGTCGGCCATAAGAAAAGAATTAAAGAAATCAGGGAAGGCTTGGAAGCGTCCTATCCGGGTGTTTTCATTACGGGGGCCTCATTTGAAGGGGTCGGCATCCCTGATTGCATCGACCAAGGCAAGCAGGCCGTCGCCGATGTACTCTCGCACCTTTTCGAATAAAGAAGAGCAAAAAAAGCTGACCGAAACCATTCGGCGGCTTTTTTTATTTTCACTCTTTTTACAGCTTTCATCATTTTAAAGTTTGTTTATGGAAAAGATAACATTTAATCTTTGCATTTTACATTTATATGTGTTACATTACTTTTTGTACTTACTGACCAAAATGTTCAAATAGTCAATTTCGGGGTGAGAAACCGTGAGCAAAGATCGAAAAGCACTGATTTTAGAAGCGGCGACAAAATCGTTTACACAATTCGGCTACAAAGCGACGACGATGGATCTGGTGGCGAAGCTTGCCAATGTCGGCAAAGGTACGATTTATACTTTTTTCAAGAATAAAGAGGAACTGTTCGACGACATTTTTTCTTCGCTTCTGATTGAGATGAAGCAAACGGCTGATCAAGCGATTGATCCTGATCTGCCTTTTCACGAAAATGCCCATCGCGCGATGATGGCGATATTGGAGTACAGAAAGAAGCACCAGCTGACCATTAAGATCTTTCAGGAAGGTGCGGAGCTCGGCACACCGGCGGCCCGCGAAGTGATTGAAAAGCTGGAACGCATGGTCATCAGCTATATTAAGAGAAAGATTAAAGAAGCGATTAAAAATGACGATATTAGACCGTGTGACCCCGAGCTGAACGCGTTTGTCATCTTCAAGCTTTACATCGCGCTCATCTTTGACTGGGAAAAAAACCATGAACCGCTGAAAGATGAAGAGTTGGCAGAGATGCTGAAAATGTATATTTTAAAAGGATTATCTCGTTAGATTGTCCTTTCTTTGTTTAAAGGGGTGCTTATCCGCATAGAGAGCGGCTACTAACTAGGAGGCGTATCAACATGAATGTTTTCAAAAACCAGTGGAGAGAACTGATAACCAATAAAAAACTACTGATATCCGTGATCGGTGTTCTCTTTATACCGCTGATTTACAGCAGCATATTTTTGGCGGCGTACTGGGACCCATACGGAAACGTCGATCAGCTCCCCGTAGCGGTTGTGAATTCCGACAAGGGAACGACATATGAAGGAAAAGACCTTCACATCGGCGACGACCTTGTCAAAGAACTGAAAAAAAACGATAAATTCGACTGGCATTTTACGACGAAGGAAAAAGCGCTGAGAGGCTTGCAAAATGAGGAATACTACATGGTTGTAGAAATTCCTGAAAACTTTTCGAAGGATGCCAGCACGGTGATGGATAAACATCCGAAAAAGCTGAATCTGATTTATCATACAAACGCAGGACGAAACTATGTCGGCGCCCAGATCAGCGATAAAGCGATTGAACAGCTTCAGCATTCAGTAGGTTCTGAAATCACGCAGCAATATGCCGAAGTCATCTTTGACAATTTCGGCAAAATCGCAAAAGGTCTCGGTGAAGCCAGCGAAGGTGCCGGAAAACTGGATAAAGGACTGAAAGATGCGAAAGAAGGAAGCGAAAAGCTGAAAAAGAACCTTGAAAAGCTTGCGAAAAGCCAAATTCAGTTCAACAAAGACGGAATGGAGAAGTTCGGCGCGGCATTCAATACGCTGAACGACAAAATTCATGAACTTGATTCAGGGCTTGCGCAATTTTTGGAAAAAAGCGGCCAGCTGCACAGCGGTGCTCAACAGCTCCAACAAGGCATGCCTCAGATTGTGGCGGGATTGGAGCAGATGAATGAAAAAGCGCAGAAGATAAGCAAACTCGAAGAAGCGATTTCAAATGAAAAAATTCAGCAGCTCGAAACGGCGCTTTCAAATGCCGAAAAAGCGAAAAAAGAAATCAGCCAGATTTCGAAAAATATTGATGAGCTTGAAGCGGCATTGAAAAACCAGCACAGCGAAGTCAAACAAATTATTGAATCCAGCAACATGCTGACACAAGAACAGAAAGCCGCGCTTATGAAACAAGTCGATGAAAAAATGGGAACGGTGAAACTCCCTGAGTTTGACAAGTTGAAAGCGCAAATTCCCGATGTCAGCGAACTTCCCGATTTATCCGGGCTGAAACAGAAGCTTGAGGAATTGAAGCGAGTCCCTTCGGATGTGAATAAACTTTATAAAGGATCGCAGAAGATTCAGCAAGGGCTTGATGCGCTGACAAACGGTTTGGGTGCTTACAACGAAAAATTCGCAGAAGCGAAAAGCGGATCATCCAAAATCGCCGAAGGCAGCCAGACGTTAGTCGGAAAGTTCGGCGATCTGCAAAGCGCGGCCGATAAACTGAAAGACGGTTCTTCCAAACTTGCAGAAGGGGCTAAATCCCTTGATGAAGGTCTTGGCAAGCTGTCTGACGGAAGCGGGGAGCTGTTTGATAAGCTGTCTGACGCTGCCGATCAAACCGGCGATATTCAAGCGGGAGACGAAAACTACAATATGTTCTCAGACCCCGTTGATGTGAAAGGCGATAAAATCGATCCGGTTTCCAACTACGGAACAGGATTAACCCCGTATATCTTGTCGCTCGGCTTATTCGTCGGCGCATTGATGATTACCGTTGTCTTCGATGTGAAAGAGCCGGCTGTCCGGCCCGAATCAGCCTTTGGCTGGTTTATGAGCAAATTCAGCGTGCTTTTTGCAGTGGGAATTCTTCAAGCGGCGATTGCATGCACGATCATTCTCTGGGGCATCGGGCTTGAAGTGCAAAGCGTCTGGAGATTCTATCTGTTCAGTATAATCATGAGCATTACATGTCTTGCGATCATTCAGTTTTTGGCTGCGACAATGGGAAATCCGGGACGATTCATTGCCGTCATTCTGCTCGTGCTTCAGCTTGGAGGAAGCGGAGGAACATTTCCTCTTGCACTTGTCCCTAAGTTCTTCCAGGTCATCCATTCTGCACTGCCGATGACCTACAGCATTGCCGGATACAGAGCGGTGATTTCAAGCGGAGACTACGCGTATATGTGGGAACAGGCTGCCGTGCTCGGCGGTGTTGCGATCGTCATGATGGCTCTGACGCTGATTTATTTTAAAGTGCTGCTGAAAAAAGGAAAAATTGAAGAGCAGCATGCATAAAAGAAAAACATCTTTTCAAGCCCGGCAAGGGCAAGAAAAGATGTTTTTTTTGATATTAGGAAGCTGGCGCGCCCCATTTTACAATCAGGCCCGTATATGTAAGACCCCCGCCAAAACCGAACAGAATCAAGGTGTCGCCTTTTTTCAGCTTTCCGTTTTTGACGGCTTCATCAAGGGCGAGAACGATTGATGCGGATGAGGTGTTGCCAAACCATTCGACGCTCGTCAGCGCTTTTTCGGCTGGAATTTCGGTTTTTTCGCAAATCGATTCGATCATTCGCAGATTCGCGCTGTGCGGGACGAACCAATCGATATCTTTCAGCTCCATTTCAGCTTGGGCAAGCAGTTTTTTGACGCCTTCAGGAACGGACCTGACCGCCCACTTATACACTTCGCGGCCGTTTTGAACCATTTTCCCTTCACCTGAAAGCGGCTCTCCTTTAAGGTCGCTTCGCAAGCCGGTTCTGTATAAATGGCGGGCTCCGTCACCTTTCGTGTCCTGGGCAAAAGTAATAAAGCTTGGGTCTTTGTCGTCCCGTTCGACAAGCAGGGCGCCTGCGCCGTCTCCGAACAAAATGCAAGACGTGCGGTCTGTATAGTCGGTTGTTTTTGATAAGGTTTCCCCGCTGATCACAAGAATTTTTCTATGCAGTCCGGAAGTGATGAGGCCGTTGGCCATATGCAATCCGTACGCTAATCCTGCGCAGGTCGCATTTACATCGACCGCGCCCACTTCGTTCCATCCGAAGTGTTCCTGAACCTGGCATGCCGTGCTTGGAAAAGCGTAATCCGCCGTTGTGGTAGAGACGATGATCATGTCAATATCGTCAAGCGTGCCGCTGTATCTGTTTTTTAGATCTTCAACCGCCTTTATGCAAAGATCTGATGTGAATTCGTGACTCCCGGCGATTCGCCTTTCTTTCATTCCTGTCCGCTGAATGATCCATTCATCAGAAGTATCAACGATCTTTTCAAACTCTTTGTTTGTCATGCGCTTTTCGGGAACATAGGTGCCGATGGCGGAAATTCGCGCTTTTGATAAAGTTTTCATGAAATTCACTCTCCTTTTTCTTATTATATCACCTAGTATTAGTATCTGGTACTAAAATGTTGATATGAGGTATACTATAACCATTACAAGTTGGGAGGAATGAACCATGTCAGGACAGAAAACGATGGAGCTCATCAAGGAGCTCGTCTCCATCCCGAGCCCTACCGGAAATACGTATGACATTATAGACTATATCAACCGCCTTTTAGAGAAAGAAGGAGTTGAAACAAGGCATAACCGTAAAGGCGGCCTGATCGCGACGATACCGGGCTCTGACAAATCCCGGCACAGGATGCTGACCGCTCATGTCGATACCCTCGGAGCTATGGTGAAAGAGATTAAACCGAACGGAAGGCTGAAAATTGATTTAATCGGGGGCTTCAATTACAACTCGATTGAAGGCGAGTATTGCAACATTGAAACAGCATCTGGGAAAACTTACACCGGCACCATCTTAATGCATCAGACATCAGTGCATGTATACAAAGACGCCGGAAAAGCCGAGCGGAACCAGAAAAATATGGAGGTCCGCATTGACGAACCGGTCAATAGTGAAGAAGAAACCCGGGCGCTCGGCATCAATGTCGGCGATTTTATCTCCTTCGATCCGCGCGTTGAAATCACGCCGAGCGGGTTTATCAAATCGCGTCATCTCGACGATAAAGCAAGCGTCGCCCTCCTCATCGAGCTGATCAGAACCATCAACACAGAAGGGATGACACTGCCTTATACGACGCACTTTTTAATTTCCAACAATGAAGAAATCGGTTATGGCGGCAACTCCAACATCCCGCCTGAAACGGTGGAATATTTGGCTGTTGATATGGGAGCGATCGGCGATGGACAGTCAACAGATGAATATACGGTATCCATTTGTGTAAAGGATGCCAGCGGCCCATATCACTACGGGCTTCGAAAGCGCCTGACAGCCCTTTGTGAAGCACATGGAATCGATTATAAGCTTGATATTTACCCATACTACGGTTCAGATGCTTCAGCGGCCGTCAAAGCGGGCCATGATATCGTCCACGGGCTGATCGGCCCGGGAATTGACGCATCCCATGCGTTTGAAAGGACGCATCAATCGTCCTTGGAGCAGACGGCAAAGCTGCTGTATCACTATGTTCAGTCTGACATGGCATAAAAAAGCTCCCAAAGGACCCCGGTCCCTTGGGAGTAAAAAAAGAGTGGAAGTCATCCATCCGTAAAGGATGGCGTTTACTTACCAGTAATCATAGTGTTTTTTCTTTTTGCAGTGATCAAAGTGGTCAAACTTCTTGTAGTCATAGTCATAATCATACTTCTTAAAGCATGGATAATAGTAGTAATAATAGTAGTAGTAGTATTTCTTGCAGTCATGGTCTTTCTTGTGGTAATCATAGTCATAATCTTTCTTGCAATGGTCATGGTAAAAATACATTAAACTTCCCTCCAATTTTCTTTTCTAATTTAACTACAGTACATCGTATGTAAACAAAAGGAAGTTGTTTGGACAGGTTGCTTGAGAAATTCGTATATTTTTTTAAAAAAACGTATGTCTTCCCGGGATGGAAAACATACGTTTTTTGATAGAAAAGGGGGTCAGCCGGATACTTCTATATCTGCCGGCTCCCGTTGATTTAAGACGTTCTGCCCTTTAACGGCGTCATATTCACCTTCCCATTTTGACATGACCACAGCGGCGAGAGCGTTTCCGGTCAAGTTGACGACCGTTCTCGCCATGTCCATAATCCGGTCGACTCCGGCAATGAAGGCCAGCCCTTCAGCAGGAACGCCGATCGTGCCCAAAGTCGCAAGAAGAACGACGAAAGATGTGCCGGGAACGGCAGCCATACCTTTAGAAGTGACCATCAGAACAAGGATTAACGTGAGCTGCTGTCCAATGGATAGATCGATGCCGTAGACCTGCGCCAGAAACAGCGCCGCGATCGCTTGATACAGGACAGAGCCGTCAAGGTTAAATGTATAGCCGATCGGAATGACAAACGACACGATGCCTTTCGGACAGCCGATTTTCTCCATCTTTTCCATGACGCGCGGAAGCACGGTTTCAGAGCTTGATGTACTGTACGCAAGAAGAAGCTCATCTTTCAAAAAAGCCAAAAATTTAAATATATTGATACCGCAAAGCTTGCCGACGATCCCAAAGATAACGATCAAGAAGAAAGCAAGAGCCAGGTAGACAAGTAAAACGAGCTTTCCCAATGATAAAAGCGAAGAAAAACCAAATTTTGAAACCGTCACGCCAATTAAAGCAAAAACGCCGAACGGCGCGAATTTCATAACGATGTTGACGACGTGGAACATGGCTTGAGACGTTGCCTCGAAAAAGGAGAGCACAGGCTTGCCTTTTTCGCCTATGGCAGACACCCCGAGTGCGAACAGAACAGTGAAGCAAATGATCGCAAGCAGATCGCCTTCAGCGAGCGACTGGAAAAAGTTTGTCGGCACAATGTGCAGGAACGTGTCTGCGACAGATTTGGTGCTTGCTTCTTTTTCTGTTTCTACATATTGGCTGATATCCTGTTTTTCAGCACCAGAAAAGTTTACGCCGTGCCCAGGCTGAATGATGTTTCCGAGGAGAAGTCCGAGCACAATCGCAAAAGTCGTAATGATTTCAAAGTAAAGGATCGTCCGAAAGCCGAGCCTGCCGACCTTTTTGCCGCTGCCGGCCCCCGCAACCCCGACAATCAAGCTTGAAACGACAATAGGAATCACAATCATTTTGATTAATCTTAAGAACAAATCGCCGACGGGCTGCAGATACGTTGCAACCGCAGGATTTCCGAACCAAATCGCTCCTGCTGCAACACCTAAAATCAGCCCGAGGAAAATTTGTGTGGCTAATCCGAATTTAAGTCTTTTCATAGATGCCCTCCCAACGCATACTTAATTTTATACTAGAATATTAAACTGAGATCGTAAATTAAGTATAGCGAAAGAAAAAGCAGCTCGTCCATTAAAAAAATAACGTCTGAATATATTGAAAATTCGAATATGAGATGATTATCCCAGCTTAAATTCAAATCGGGACAATCATCGGTGTATATTTTCCTAAGTGAAATAGTAAAATGTTATTAAAATAATGAATTTTGACAAGAATCTCTCTCTTTATAACTAACTTTATGACAAAAAAAAGCCCCGGGGAATCCGCCGGGGCCTTTCTAGTGAAGTCTATATATCTTTTACTTTTAAGCATTTAGAGCAGGTGTTTCCGTAGCATTCGTGCTGCTCATCAATATCGTGGCCGCACACTGAACATTTTTTGGAAGGCAAATTTCTGAAGAACTCGGTGATTTTAGCGAGCATGTTGATTCCCCCAATTCGTTTGTTGCAATCATTGTATTATAACAGAGACCGGAAAATCAATGTCTGTTTTATGACAAAATATAAAACATGCAATTTTTAAGAAAAATGGGTATATTGAATAGGGGGACGATAGACACGAAAAAGAGGTGTGTATACATGAAGGTGACAGTCATCGGCTGCTGCGGAGGATTTCCGGCTGCAAATGAAGCGACTTCAGGCTATCTCTTTCAATCCGGGGACTATTCCGTTTTAATCGACTGCGGCAGTGCCGTTTTATCCAAACTTCAGCTGTTTCTGCCCGTTGAGGAGCTAGATGCCGTTATATTATCCCATTATCATCATGACCATATTGCGGATGTCGGCCCTTTGCAATTTGCCAAACTGGTCGGCTCATTCCTCGGCAAGGGAGCGGATGCCCTTCCGATATATGGACATCCTTTTGATGAAGAGCAGTTTTCAAAGCTTACATATAAAACGCATACCGCTGGATTGGCGTATGATCCGACACAGCCTTTGGCTATCGGACCGTTTACGTTCACGTTTTTAAAAACGGTTCACCCTGTTGACTGCTTTGCCATGAGGGTGACGGACGGTGTTCATTCTGTCGTTTATACGGCCGACTCGAGCTTTCAGGAAGCCTTTATTCCGTTCAGCGAAGGAGCCGATCTCTTGATCTCAGAGTGCAACTTTTATGCGGATCAGGATGGGAGGAGCGCCGGTCATATGAACAGTCTTGAAGCGGGGCGGATCGCTGCGGAAGCGGGTGCCGGGCAGCTTCTCTTGACACACCTCCCGCATTTCGGGGAACACCAAAAACTGATAGAAGAGGCCCAAACCGTTTATAAAGGTGCGGTTGTTCTGGCGCACACCGGTTATGTGTGGGGAGAATAGAAGGAGGAACTGACAAACATGCTGTTTATCGATAATCAAAATATTACAGATCCGAGGATCAACTTGGCGATTGAGGAGTACTGCTTAAAGCATCTCGATCCTGAAGAGACGTATCTGCTGTTTTATATCAACCAGCCGTCGATCATCATCGGCAAAAATCAAAATACGATCGAGGAAATCAACACAAAATATGTAGATGAAAACGGGATCATTGTCGTCCGCAGGCTGTCAGGCGGCGGAGCTGTCTACCATGATCTCGGGAACTTGAACTTCAGTTTTATTACGAAGGACGACGGCAACAGCTTCCACAACTTCAAGAAGTTTACTGAGCCCGTTGTGGCCGCTTTAAAACGGCTTGGCGTCGATGCGGAGCTGAGCGGCCGAAACGATTTGATGGCAAACGGCCGGAAAATCTCGGGAAACGCCCAGTTTTCAACGAAAGGAAGAATGTTCAGCCACGGCACGCTGTTGTTCGATTCTGAGATTGAACATGTCGTATCGGCTTTAAAAGTGAAAAAAGATAAAATCGAATCAAAAGGCATTAAATCGATCAGGAGCCGTGTGGCCAATATTAGCGAGTTTCTCGATCAGAAGATGACGACAGTGGAATTCCGAAGCATGCTTCTCCGCTATATTTTTGATACCGAAGGGGAAATACCGGAGTATAAGCTGACTGAAAAAGACTGGAAAATCATTAATCAAATTTCAAAGGAACGCTATCAAAACTGGGATTGGAACTATGGGAAGTCTCCGAAATTCAATCTGCAGCATTCTAAACGATTTCAAGCTGGATCGGTCGACATCCGCCTCGAAGTGCAAAAAGGCGTGATCCGCGAGTGCAAAATATTCGGTGACTTTTTCGGAGTCGGAGATGTCAGCGACATCGAAGAGAAGCTGACAGGCGTGCAGTATGAAAGAAAAGCGATTGAAGAAGCTCTTCAAGGCGTGGACATTAAGCATTACTTCGGCAATATTCAAAAAGAAGAATTTTTGGATCTTGTCTACTAATAGAGAGGCTGCGGTTTCCGCGGCCCCTTTTTTAACATGAGAGGAATGGAAGATATTTCCCGGCAGCCCTTGAGTGTTTTCTGTTCATTTACTATAATGGGAATAGATTTTGATTATCACAAAATGAATGGTCATTCATTCATTTTTTAAAGGGGTGGGAGAATGAATTTAGTTTCAAAATTAGGGGAAACAGCTCAATCAAAGCCTGACAGAACCGCTTATATTTTTGGAGAGCAAACGGAAACATACGGGGGATTGCAGCAGAAAATTGATTGCTTTGCCGAAGGGCTGCGCGAAATCGGGGTGGAAAAGGGAGATCATGTCGCTTTGCTACTCGGCAATACACCGCATTTTGTGATTGCGTTTTACGGCGCGCTGAAGGCCGGGGCTGTCGTCATACCGATCAATCCGGCCTATACGCCGACTGAGATCGGCTATATGCTGACAAATGGCGATGCAAAAGTGATCGTGGCTCTGGGACAGCTGCTTCCGCTTTACGAAAAGGTGCATGAATCCCTTCCGAAAGTCGGCTGCGTCGTGCTTTGCGAAACTGGAGAGCCGCTTCAGGAACCGGAAAACACAGAGGTTAAGATGAAATTGAAATCGTTTACAAGCATTATGAAACCTCCTGTCCGGCCGTTTCCTGAAATCGATGACGAAGATACGGCCGCCATCCTCTATACGTCAGGCACCACGGGAAGACCAAAAGGGGCGATGCTCACACATCAAAATCTATTTTCGAATGCAAATGATACAGCCCGCTATCTGACAATGAATGAATCTGACCTTGTCGTCGCCGCCCTGCCGATGTTCCACGTTTTTTGTTTAACGGTCTGCATGAATGCACCGCTCATGAACGGCGCAGCGATTTTGATCGTGCCGAAATTCAGTCCCGCCGAGGTTTTCAAGCTGATTAAAAAGCATCAGGCGACGATCTTCTCAGGCGTTCCGACAATGTACAATTACCTGTACCAGTATGAAGGAGCGGATGAAACAGGCTTTCGGTCCATCAGGCTTTGCATCTCAGGCGGAGCGGCCATGCCTGTCGCTCTCCTGAAAAGCTTTGAAGAAAGGTTCGGCGTCCTCGTTTTAGAAGGCTACGGCTTGTCGGAGGCTTCTCCTGTTACATGCTTTAACCCGTTCAGCACCGGCCGCAAGCCAGGATCGATCGGCACGAACATTCTCAATGTGAAAAACAAAGTCGTCAATGAACTCGGGGAAGAGCTGCCTGCCGGCCAAGTCGGCGAGCTGATCGTTAAAGGGCCTAATGTCATGAAAGGGTACTACAAAATGCCGGATGAGACGGCCCATACGATAAAAGACGGATGGCTGTATACAGGTGATTTGGCAAAACGGGATGAAGACGGTTATTTTTATATCGTCGACAGAAAAAAAGATATGATTATCGTCGGCGGCTATAATGTCTATCCGAGGGAAATCGAAGAGGTGCTCTACCTCCATCCAAAAATCGCAGAAGCGGTGGTGATCGGAGTGCCCGATCCGAATACGGGAGAAGCCGTTCATTGCTATGTCGTTCCGAAGGATAAAACGCTGACAGAGGAGGATGTCTTGTCGCACTGCAAAAAGCATCTTGCCAAATACAAGCGCCCGTCGGCGATCGTTTTCATGGATGAAATTCCGAAAAACTCGACCGGCAAAATTTTAAGGCGCGCTTTAAAAGACATTCTGACAAACAAATCTTGACCCGCTAAAAGGGACGCCTGCCGCGTCCCTTTTTTGCAATTCTCCTAGGAGGGCGTCTTTTTCCCTTTGTTGGAGAACGAAATATGTGCCTTCCTCTTCTTTCAGGATGACGGCTTCATCTTTCTTCAGCCAGACGGTGAAGTGAACGCGATGTGTGCCGGTCATGCTGATGTATCCGTGATACGCCGGAGAAGGCAGGTGATGCGCTGTCTTTTTCTTCATTCTTTTCCCTTTATTAAATGTATCAAGCAGGACGGCTATGTTGTGCCTGTCTTTGATGCTGACCGTTTTTTCACTGTCTCCCGCCTGCTTCAAGATGATTTCTTCTGCATTTCTTGAGTCGAAAGGCTCCGCCATCAAGTGGAATACATAAAAGACAGTGATGGATAAAATGCCGAAAAAAAGTGCGATCCCCATTATTTTTTTCAGAATGATCACCCCAGGCTATCTATTTTCTCCCTTTAAAGCCTTTTCATCCTGAGAAATTATGCTATAATGTTCAATAAATTATACGAATGTTTAATTTATTATAAGGGGGCGGAAGATGAATTCGATTGAAAAACAAGTGGCAGAAAACATTAAGAGGCTGCGAAAAATCCGCAATTACAGCCTTGATCAATTGTCATCGATGACCGGCGTCAGCAAAGGCATGCTCGCGCAAATTGAAAAAGGCTCTTCAAGTCCGACAATCACAACCTTGTGGAAGATCGCAAACGGGCTGCAAGTATCATTTACTTCTTTGGCAGAAAGGCCTGCCGGGGAGCCGACGGTCGTCAGAAAGCACGAGAAAACGCCTGTTATGGCCGGAGAAGAAAAATACGCGGCATTTCCGCATTTTCCGTTCGACCAGAAAAAGAAGTTTGAAATCTTTTATATTGAACTTGCGCCCGGCTGTGTGCACGAATCAGAGCCTCACCACGGAGGGATTGAAGAGTACGTGCTCGTCTCTAGAGGAGCGATCGCGGTGACGGCGTGTGATTACACCTGCAGCCTGAACGAAGGCGATGCGATGCATTTCACCGCAAACACCGTGCATACGTACAAAAACAACACGGAACAAACGGCATCATGCTATACACTCATTTATTATCCGTAAAGAGGTGTCAAGATGGAAAAGCAGGATTCACTCAACTTTCTAGACGGGCTTCGTTCAGGGGTTTCCCTTGCCGTCGGCTACATCCCGGTCGCCTTGACATTCGGGCTTTTGGCAAAAACAACGGGGCTGTCGCTTTTTGAAACGTTTTTGATGAGCGCCCTTGTTTTCGGAGGAGCGTCCCAGTATATGTCTCTGAGCATGCTTGCCGTTCAGACAGGAATCATCGAAATCGTCATGACGACGTTCATTGTGAACATCAGACATTTTTTATTTTCAGCGACTTTGAATCAATTGGTAGAAAAAGATTCGCCTTGGAAAAAAGCGTTTTACTCATTTTTCGCGGTGACAGATGAATCGTTTGCCGTCGCTGCTTTAAGAAAGGAAAAGCTGACGACCGGGTACATGATCGGCCTCGGCTCGATCGGCTATGTAAGCTGGGTTTTTTGGAGTGCGGCCGGGCATTTTGCAGGAGCCGCCATGCCGGCTGTTCTTCAGGAAAGCATGAGCATCGCCCTTTATGCCATGTTTATCGGATTGTTGGTGCCGCCTTTGAAAAAACAGCGCAAAGTCCTGCTGCTGGCGGGAGCTGCCGCGCTATTCAATACGGTTTTCCAAATGAACGGAATGTTGTCGGCAGGATGGTCGATCGTCTGCGCTACGCTTTTATCCGCCATCCTGATCGAATGGCTGTACCAATTTAGAACAGAGGGGAAGAGAAACTATGTTTAGTCCGATCATCTGGATGATTATCGGCATGGCTGCCGTTACATATGTGCCGCGGATGTTGCCCCTCATTGCTTTTGAAAGCCTGAAGCTTCCCGGATTTTTGGAGCGCGTGCTGAAAAATGTGCCGTACGCCGTTTTAGGAGCTCTCATTTTTCCTGGAATTTTTTCGGTGCAAAGCGGTATGCTCTATGGACTTGCCGGCGCTCTTATCGCATTTTTATTTTCCTATTTTGGAGCAAGCGTCATAGTCGTCGTGATGGGGACGATTTTGACGCTCGCAGGGGCCGGCCTCTTGCTCTCATTGTAAGGCTTGGTTCTAACTTTCACAGGAAAAGCTTACAATAGAAGTAACTGCTATGTGAGAGGAAGTGATTCGCCATGCGGAAATGGATCGCGGGAGCCGTTCTCCTGTATGTGCTGTACGGCCTTTTTTTCTATTGGTATCTCTTTATGGCCGGTGAACCCTCCGTTCCCGAGGCGCTGAAAGGGACAAGCGCAGACCCGGCGACATTTATGAACGAAAGGGAACTCATGCTGACGGAAGAGTACTCGAAAATAAAGGACTTTCTGTTTTTTATCCGGATTCCGTTTGAGTGGTTCTTATTTTTAATATTGTTGATTGCCGGTTTATCGAAGAAAATGAAGAATTGGGCGGAGCAGACGTCAAAGCGGAGAACGATTCAAATAACGGCATATGTTTTTGCTTTGTTTCTGATCGTCACGATCGTTTCTTTGCCGCTTGACTGGATCAGCTATCAATATTCGCTTGACTACGGCATATCAACACAGACAACCGCGAGCTGGATCAAAGACCAGGTGATCGACTTCTGGATCAGCTTTCCGATAACGGCTGCGGCGGTGATCGTCTTTTACTTTTTGATCAAAAAGCATGAAAAACGCTGGTGGTTTTATGCCTGGTGCCTGACGGTTCCGGTTACGCTGTTTTTATTTTTCCTTCAGCCGGTTGTCATCGATCCTTTATACAATGACTTTTATCCGCTGAAAAATAAAGATCTCGAACAAAGCATTCTGAAGCTGGCCGATCAGGCAGATATTCCTGCGAATCACGTCTATGAAGTGAACATGTCTGAAAAAACGAATGCGTTAAATGCTTATGTGACAGGGATCGGCGCCAATAAAAGGATTGTGCTCTGGGATACCACGCTGAACAAGCTGGATGAGCCGGAAATTTTATTCATTATGGCGCACGAAATGGGGCACTATGTGATGAAGCATGTTTACATAGGACTCGGCGGGTACCTGCTTTTATCCCTTGCCGTCTTTTATGTGATCGACAAGCTGTACAAGCGGATCATCGGCCGCTATGGAAAAAGCCTTCATATTGCAGGAAAATCCGATCTTGCCGCACTCCCGCTTCTCCTGATGCTGATGGGGGTCATCTCTTTCGCGTCTTCTCCATTTACAAACGCAGTTTCGAGGCATCAGGAAAAAGCCGCTGACCAGTATGCGATTGAACTGACGAACAACAGCGATGCAGCGGTTGCGACTTTTCAAGAGCTCTCAAAAGCCGGGTTGAGCGAGGCGAACCCGCCGTTTCTCGTCAAGATTTTTAAATACGGCCATCCGACCATAATGGAACGGATTCAAAATATTGAACAGTCTTCAACTGAATGAAGAAAAAGCTAGTGCTAAAAACACTAGCTTTTTCTATATGCCATTTGTTAGAATATGTTATTGAGCGGCAGCTTCGACATTGATCAGACCTTTTCCATAGTAGAAGGAGCTTCCCAAATAAGTCGCCGTACTGGAGAGACGGTTGCGGACTTGTGAAGCTGAAAGGTTCGGATGTTTTGACAAGATCAAAGCTGCTGCTCCCGCTACATGAGGAGAAGCCATTGACGTTCCGTTCAATGTTGCATAAGTGCTGGTTGGGTAAGTGCTGTACACGCCTGCGCCAGGAGCCATGACTTCAAGCTCTGCTCCGACGCTGGAAAATGAAGCTCTGTTGCTGTTAGAGTCTACCGCGCCAACTGCGATGACAGAGTCGTATTTCGCAGGATAGCCGATTGTATTCGTGTTTCCTGAAGATCCGCTGTTCCCAGCAGCCGCCACAACGACAACCCCTCTTGCATATGCATTGTCAACCGCCTGTTTCATCGCTGTTGAGCCTGATGGTCCTCCAAGGCTCATGTTGATAACATCCATGCCGTTTGTCGTCGCCCACTCGATTCCGCTTACAATGCCGCTGTAAGATCCGCTTCCGCTTGAATTCAGCACTTTAACCGCGTACAAGGATACGTTCGGCGCAACGCCTAATACACCCGTTGTATTGTCAAGCGCAGCTACTGTACCGGCAACATGCGTGCCGTGTCCGTTGCCGTCGGTGTTATAAGCTTCGCCAGCTACGAAGCTTGCTCCGCCGACTACGTTCAAGTCCGGATGAGAAGCTTGGATTCCTGTATCCAGGACGGCGACTTTTACGTTCGCTCCCTTGTAGCCTTGAGCCTGCACTTTGTCCGCTTTAATGAGAGGAATGCCGTAAGGAACGGTTTGCGCCAAAGCATGAGCTACGTGATCCTCTTCCACATAAGCGACATCCGGATCATTTTTGACTTCCTCAAGCGCTTCTTTGTCTAGCTTCGCTTTTGCCGCGTTGATGATTCTAAACTGCTTGTCCACTTTTCCGCCGCTCTCTTTGATGATGTCCTTTTTGACGGATGCGGTTTTCACTCCCGACTTAAATCCGACAATATAATCCTTTTCAACATTTTTCGCCGGCTGAGCAGCAGACGCGGAATCGCTGAAGGCCATCGTGAACACGAGCATTAAGGCCGTCAGCATCCCAAGCCAAAAACTCTTTTTCCTCATCATTACTCACTCTCCTCCGTTTTATTCAGAATAATTGAAATAGAAGAATAATATACTCTATTCTAATTATTCTGTTAATTTATTATAGAAAAAAAATGAATTATATGGTAGACCCATTTTTTTGAACGGCCAATTTAAATTTATTGGTTATTAATAACTGTTTTAGAAAAATATTCGGTTCGAAAGTATGAATAGACCGCTTCAACCTGGCAGGGAAAGAGGTCCCGGGGTCCGTGAATGACAGGAGATTGCTTCGTCTGATTCATTTTATGAAAATACTATTCATTTATTTTATGAGATAATTTTTTGCCGAAGGAGGTTGCGGCCTAGTCGATCATCTATTAAAATATGCAATATATCGCATACAGAAACGGGTGTAAGATATGAAATCAGCTCATGTGAAAGGCGTATTGATGGTGCTGGCAGGGGCTTCGTTGTGGGGATTATCGGGGAGCGCTGCACAGTTTGTATTTGAAAGGGGAGCGGCTGATGCCGGCTCGCTTGTCTCCGTCAGGCTTCTGGCGTCAGGCGTCATTCTCTTGCTATATGTTTCAATGAAAAACGGATTTCAACATGTGTGTCAGATATGGAAGAAAAAAACAGATATTTGTTCGATTTTGGTATTTTCCATTTTTGGAATGCTGGCCGTCCAATATACATTTTTTGCCTCAATCGAAAAGGGAAATGCCGCTGCTGCTGCAATTCTTCAATATTTGGCGCCTTTTTTCGTATTGTTTTACCTATATGTTAAAAAAGAACTTCCGCCTAAGTGGAAAGATGCCGTGCTTACTTTATTGGCGCTTTCCGGCGTGTTTCTTCTTTTGACAGGCGGAAGACCGGACAGTTTGTATATTCCGGCCGAGGCCGCCGTTTGGGGCGTTTTGTCCGGTGGTGCGCTTGCTTTCTATACGGTTTTTGCAGGAGGTTTAATTCAATCGTTCGGTGCCTTGACGGTTACGGGATGGGGAATGCTCGTCGGAGGGGCCGGTTTTTCTTTTTTGTTTCCGCCGTTTCGGTTTAACCTTTCGCACATTGGGGCAGGAGAGGCGGCAGCCATTCTGTTTGTTGTATTGTGCGGCACAGCTTTGGCGTTTGCACTATACATTGGCAGTCTCTCTTATCTTTCCGCAAAAGAAACGAGCTGTCTGAGCTGCGCCGAACCGCTTGCGGCCGTTCTGTCGTCGGCGCTCTGGCTGGGTGTGCCCTTCAATGCCTTTCAAGGAGCCGGTACGGTGATGGTGATCATTACGGTCATCATCCTTTCCCTCAGCAGAGAAAGAAAAGCAGCAGATTCTGTCAATGAAAGGGTGTAGAAAGGAGAGGGAGGCTCCTTTCTTTTTTAAAATGATAATGATTATCATTGTCATTGATGGAGGGAGTTGCTATAATAAGCTCGTCTACTACAAAAAAGGAGATATATATGAAGCACAAATATTTTGCTATTTTATTTTTATTGATGATATCAGTGATGACGGCCTGCTCTGGAGGAAGCGAGAGCACGAAAACTTCCGGTCAGGATTCCGTGACAGTTAAGCATGATCTTGGAGAAACGAAAGTGCGGAATAAACCGAAAAAAGTTGTGGTTCTTGAATTGGGATTTATTGATGCGCTCCTTGATGCGGGTATTAAGCCTGTCGGAATTGCGGACGACGGCAAACCTAAGTTTATTAACGAGAAGGTCAGGGGAAAAATCAAAGGGTATACTTCAGTCGGTTCGCGCGCCCAGCCAAGCTTTGAAAAAATTGCTTCTTTAAAGCCCGATTTAATTATTGCCGATTCGAGCAGGCACAGCGGCGTCTATGATAAGCTGTCGAAAATTGCGCCGACAATCGCGCTCAAAAACTTGAATGCCGATTATCAGGACACGCTTGATGCATCTCTTACGATTGCGAAAGCCGTCGGCAAAGAAAGCGCAATGGAGAAAAAATTGGCTGAACATAAACAAAAGCTGGATGAATTGAAACAGAAATTCGGCAGCCGGAAACAGAGCATTCTTCTGCTCGGGAACACAAATGAAGAAATCACCGTGCGCGATGAAAACTTTTTCACGTCTCAGCTTCTGACGAAAATCGGCTATACATACGGTGTCGGAGACAGCGGCAAAGGCGATGCCGAAAACGGTGAATCCGTCAATATTAAAATGACGCTCGAACAGCTGCTTGAGAAAGATCCCGACGTTATTGTCCTGATGACGGGAGAAAAAGATAAAGTCGATGAAGACGGGAAAAGACCGATCGAAAAAGATCCTCTTTGGAAAAAGCTCAGCGCAGTCAAAAACGGCAAGGTTTATGAAGCCGACAGATTCGCCTGGTCGCTCCGACGCAGCATTGACGGAGCAGATGAGCTGATGGATGAAATCGATCAGCATCTTCTGTCTGAGGATCAAAAGAAATCTTAGGAGCCTGCCGGCTTGTTGGACGGGATGACGCATGCTTTTGTAAAAAAGCATGCGCTTGTTTTTTCTAAAGGAGTGACCTGTTTTGATATATATGAAACGTTTTGCACCGCTCATTTTTGTTTTTCTTTTGCTTGCGAGTTTTGCGCTTTCTGTTTCAATCGGTTCGTCAATGATTGCACTGTCCGATATTTGGGCGGCTGTTTTTGCGTACGACGGTTCAAAATTGCACGCGATTATTCAGTCCATCCGAATTCCGCGCGCATTGACCGCCGCATTAATCGGCGCGAATCTAGGGGCTGCGGGCGCGCTGATGCAGGCGGTGACAAGAAATGCGCTCGCATCTCCGAGCATCTTCGGAATCAATGCAGGGGCCTCGCTTGCTGTCGTATGTTTGACGGTGATGTTTCCTGCGCTTGCAGCTCCCCAGACAGCGATGGGAGCCGCATTTGCCGGCGGTGCAGCGGCCGCGCTGATCGTGTACGCGGTTGCCTCAGTATTCAGCGAACATGACAGGGATATCAGCTTTGCCTTGATTGGCGTTGTCATTCAGGCGATTCTTGCTTCGATGACGCAAATGCTGCTTATCTTTCATGAAGAGTCGACGGAAACGCTATTGTTTTGGCTTTCCGGTTCTTTAGCGGGGAGCTCATGGGATAAGCTTCATTTATTGGTTCCGGTGAGCATTGCGGGTTTGTTGACGGCTTTGGCCTTAGGGAGGGCGGCTTCCGTCATGAGTCTCGGAGATGAAGTTTCTCATGGGCTGGGACAAAAAGTATGGCTCAGCAGATTGCTAATCGCCTTCACTGTTGTCGCATTGGCGGGAGTGTCCGTTTCCGCCGCCGGTCCGATTGGTTTCATCGGTTTGATGGTTCCTCATATGATCCGGTATCTCATCGGTGCTGACTACCGGGCGGTGATTCCGTATTCGGCATTGCTTGGAGCCGTTCTTTTGCTGTTTGCCGATATTTTGTCCCGCTTTGTCTATTTTCCGTACCAAACGCCTGTCGGAGTTGTCACGGCAATGATTGGGACGCCGTTTTTTATCTATTTGGCGAGAAGACGGAAAAAGGGGGCGGCATAATGAACAATCCGGCAAGAAAGACGAAAAGGCGGCGCGGACAATCGGCGGTTGTTCTCTGTGCGCTATTCGCCTGTTTGTTTGTGCTCATTGTACTCAATTTGGCGATCGGCGATGAAAACATCGGACTGTGGGACGTATTGAAATCGCTGGCAGGACAAGGCGATGCGGGAGTCCGCTTTTTGGTGATGGAATTTCGAATGCCGCGAATCCTCCTCGCTGTGCTTGCCGGAGGGGCGCTTTCGATCGCGGGTGTAGTCGCTCAATTTCTGATGAAAAATCCGCTGGCCGCCCCTGACACGCTTGGGATTACAGGAGGAGCGGGATTGGGCGCTGTGATCGTTACGGTCTTGTTTTCACAGCAAAGTCCGCTTCTGCTGACAGGCGCCGCCTTTTCAGGAAGCGTTTTAGCTGCGATCCTCGTCTATTTATTGGCTTATCGAAATGGGATCTCTCCTGTGCGGCTGGCTCTTGTCGGGATAGCGGTCAATGCTTTCTGCCATTCGGGCATTCAGCTGTTAATCTCAAGGGGGAGCCCGAATGTCAACAGCGCATTAATTTGGCTGAACGGAAGTCTGTGGGGAAGAGGCTGGCAGGATGTATTGCCTCTTTTCATATGGTGCTGTCTGGTGATTCCTCCGATATGGCTTGCGGCAAAACCGCTCGATATCATCAAATCAGGGGACGGGATTGCCGTCGGCCTCGGCATCCGGCTTGAAAGAACAAGGTTTCTGCTGCTTGCCGGTGCGGTTTTGCTGACAGCTGCTGCTGTGACCGCTGTGGGAACGATCGGTTTTATCGGGCTGATGGCGCCTCATATCGCAAGAAAGCTCGCAGGGGCTGAAACGAAGATCTTGATTCCCGTTGCAGCTCTCGTCGGCGGCATCGTCCTTTTGATAGCCGATGCCGCCGGAAGAGGTCTTGTTCCGCCGCTTGAAATACCGGCCGGATTGATCGCAGCCGTTATCGGCGGGCCGTATTTTATCTATTTGCTGCGCCGCGAAGAACATAAAAAAAGACGGCATGCTTGATGCCGTCTTTTTTTAATCTGACAAATGGTGTGAAAGGTTGTAATCCTTCACATGCCATTTATTTTCATGAAATTTGATGTTGCTTAGGCAGGCATTGACGAGCTTCGTGTTTTCCAGGTTGATGTCGCCGTTTGAGATTTTTGACAGAAGCGCGTGTATCGCGGCTCCGTGTGCGACGATCAGCACTTTTTTGTCCGGATACCGCTCACTGACCTTTTGAACGCCGGCCATCAGCCGTTCGGCAAGCGCTTCTTTTGATTCCTGATTCGGATATTCTTTATCAGGATAGAGCCTCATTCTTTCTTCGAATGGCATTCCTTCTGCATCTCCGTAATTCCTCTCGATGAAATCCTCCATTTCGATGATTTCAAGTCCGAGGTATTGATTGATGATTTCAGCGGTTTCTTTCGCTCTTCTTAAAGGGCTTGTAATGATGACGTCCCAGTCGGACCCTTTCAAAAACGCCCCGGTTTCTTTTGCTTGTTTTTTACCGGTTTCATTTAAAGGGATATCTGTTCTTCCCTGCAGTTTTCCTAAAGCATTCCAGTCCGTCTCGCCGTGCCGGATCAAACAAATCGCAGTCATGCTAAAAGTCTCCTTTCGAACTTGGGGTGCGCATTTTCGGTGATATGGCCATTATACTAAATTTAAAAAACGGAACCACGAAATATGACTGGCACCGAACAACATTTACATGATTTTTTCAAACAGGCTGTGCCGATTCTGCTGTTTTTTCGATCACGTCTGCAATCGTTGTCGAGCGTTGCCGTGATGGCTGTGAATATATATCTTTGCTTGCACGGCAGACTTCTCAAAGTATGGATGTGAAAAAATACACAGGTCATGATTGACCTGTGTACGGTAACGCCTCATTTTTTTGTCAGCTCTACGAGAGAATCGACTGAAACTGCGACTTGTGATACGGCGGCATTGACATCTTGAAGGCCGCTTAAAAACGACTGCAGGTCGCCTTCGATTCGGCCGCTTTGCTCTTTGCTCGTTTTCATATTGGAGACGATATCATCGAATAGGCGATTGATCTCCGACATCTTGTCTTTGCTTTCGTTCACAAGCTGATTTACATCTGTAATATGCTTCGTGACGATCGAGATTTGAGCGTTTGTGTTATTGACGAGCTCTGATACGGTGGAGACGGTTTTTTTCGTATCATCGGACAGCTTTCTGACTTCGTTTGCGACAACTGCGAAACCTTTGCCGTGCTCTCCTGCCCTTGCCGATTCGATCGAGGCGTTGAGCGAAAGCAAATTCGTCTGTTCGGCAATGCCTGTTACGATGCCGAATATCTTTTCGATCTGCAGCGCGATTTCTTCCAGCTTTTTAATTTCCTGCTCGATTTGCGTCATGCTGCTTCCCATTTGATTCAGCTGCTGTTCCTGTTCCTCAAGCTCCTTTTTTCCGCCGATCGATTTTTGTTCGACAGAAACGGCTGTCTTCGTTCCGGCTCTTGACGTTTCGGCGATCTCGGAAGATTTGTCGACCAATTCCTGTACGGCGCCCGTCGTTTCGGCAAATATAGCGGCCAAAGAACCGGAAGTATCTTTAATTTGCCTGTGAAGTTCATTTTTGCTTTCTTCATCAAGTCTGCGGAGCCTCGCGTGTTCGTCTTCAAAGGCCTCCAGGACGATCTGCTGTTCGATGTTGAGAATTTTGGTGACGGCTTTGACAGACCGCCTGTATTCCTCATCGGATAAGGCGTTTTCAAAGATCTTCAGCATTGAAAGAAGGAGATCTTGAAATGCCCCCAGATACCACTTTGGCAACAGTCCGATGCGAAGATGAACGTGGGCGATCCGGATTCTTTTTTCTAAAAAGGCTTCGTCGATGACGCCTGAAAACATTTCCTGGATGTGGATCGTCAATGTCTTTTTGAGACGGTCGACCGAGCTGTTGTCATGGATGATCTCCATGAGAGAGCTTTCATGCTCAAGATTTTGATAAAATCGGGTGACGATGGTTTCAATATGTTCAGTGACTAAGGGCTTCAGCCTGCTCAGCACCCAAAGATCCTCATCCGTCAAATCGACCATTGCCAGCTGTTTTTTAAATTCTGCGTGCTGATTGAGCCTGATTCTTTTTGTTTGGTCAGGGCTTTCCCCAGCAAAAAATGATCGTTCTGTCTTTCTATCCTTTTTGAATAACACGATCGTATCCCCCTGTAATCATTAATGATAAAACTGCCGTTTTTTTGAAATTTCCAGCATTTATCTTTTTATCGGCAATTTTTCATTACTTTTTAACTTGTACATCTCAGCTTTCTGGATCTTTAAGAGGTTCTACGGCAGGGCCCTCAATGACATCGCCGTCGATCGAAAACCTTGAGCCGTGGCACGGACAGTCCCATGTCTTTTCTCCATCATTCCACTCGACTTCACAGCCCATATGGGTGCATGTTGTGTCAACCAGATGAAGCTCGCCTTTTTCATCGCGATAAGCGCCCGCCCGTTTCCCGGCATGCGACACGACCGCGCCTTCTCCGTTGACAAGGTCTTCCGGCTTCCTGATCGGCTGCTCGAGTTTTCCTTCGGCAAAGTGTTTTGCAACATCCGCGTTGTAGGAAATCGCTTTTTTGATGCTTGGATCCGGGTGGAAACGGGCCGGCTGAAAGACGGCTTGATAAGGATTGTCTTCACCCGCGATATGATCTGTCATCAGCTGCGCGGCGAGGGTGCTCGTTGTCATGCCCCATTTCCGATATCCGGTGGCGACGAGAATGCGCTTTTCTTTCGGATAGATCGGCCCGATATACGGAATTTTGTCAAGCGTGATTAAATCTTGCGCTGACCAGCGGTAAGGGATCGATTCGATGCCGAGCACGCCTTCCGCAAATGATTCAAGCGCCTGATAATGCTTGATTGTATCTTCTCCCTGGCCGGTTTTGTGGCTTTCACCGCCGACAAGAACCATTTTTTCTCCGTCGATCGTCACCGAGCGAAGCGAGCGTGAAGGCTGGTCTATACTTAAGTACATGCCGCCTGGATACGGCGTTTTCGGCTTGACGGCGAGCACGTATGACCGGCTCGGCTCAAGCCTTGCAAAATAGAATCCTTTTTTATCATGAAATGGAAAGTGCGTGCAGCACGTGACATAATCGCTGAAGATTTGATGTCCGCTTCTTGTCAGCACTTTTGGCCGGTCGCCTTCTTTGATTTCCTTAGACGCCGTGTTTTCGTATATTTTTCCGCCGGCTTCCCGGACGGCCTCTGCAAGGTATTTCAAATAGTGCAGCGGATGAAACTGGGCCTGGTTTTTCATGACGAGTCCTGCTTTTACATCAATTGGGACGGGGAGATCTTTGATGAATTCCCTGTCAATCCCGAGCTTTTGGTATGCTTCATATTCCTTTCTGAGTTTTTGGACCGATTGTTCTTCAGTTGTGTAAATGCACGCGTCCTGTTCTTCAAAATCGCACGGTATCTTTTGCTCAAGCACGAGGTTTTTGATAAAGGACAGCGCCTTGAGATTTGCTTCATAATACAGCCTCGCATTCGGCATTCCGATATGCCCGATCAGTTCGTCATAGATCAGATCGTGCTGCGCGGTGATTTTGGCTGTCGTATAGCCGGTTGTTCCGTCGAGTATCCGTCCGGATTCGATCAAGACGACGCTGTAGCCTTTTTTCGTCAGCAAATAAGCCGTCGTCAGTCCGGTCATGCCGCCGCCGATGATGGCGACATCTGTTTTGACATCTTCAGACAGTTCCTCGAACGAAGGAAGGTCTGTACTGTTTCTCCAATACGATTCAGGCGAGTCCGGCAGTTTTTGTTCTTGATTGCTCACAAAGTTCCCTCCATCATGCATCCGTTTTGTTCTTAAATTTTCCCAATTGAGAAATATTCATGCATCTGAATCGGCTTGTCATAAAAAAGGGGCGTTTTCATAAAATAGTAAGGTTGAATCGATGTGAAGGAGGAATGGTTTTGAGCAAGCAGCCGAAGAAAGTACTGCCTCCCCAGCACCAAACACAGCGTCCCGGATTGGAGTATTTGATGGATCCCCGGCCCGTTTTCGACCGGCCGAAACGAGAGCGAAAACTGGCTGGGAAAACCGCGATTATTACGGGAGGAGACAGCGGAATCGGCCGTGCCGTGTCCGTTTTGTTTGCGAAGGAAGGCGCGAACGTTGTCATCGTTTACTTAAATGAACACCGCGATGCAGAAGAAACAAAGGGGTATGTGGAAAAAGAAGGCGTCGGATGCAAGCTGATTGCAGGGGACATCGGGGACGAGGCTTTTTGCAACGATGTGGTGCGCCGGGCAAAGGAAGCATTCCCAACGATCGATATTCTCGTCAATAATGCGGCTGAACAGCATCCGCAAAAGGGAATCGAAAAAATCACGAGCCATCAGCTGATCCGAACGTTTCAGACGAATATTTTTTCCATGTTTTATTTGACAAAAGCTGTGCTGCCGCATTTGAAAAAAGGCAGCTCAATCATCAATACGACCTCGATTACGGCTTATGCCGGCAATGAAAGGCTGATCGATTATTCTTCGACGAAAGGAGCGATTACATCATTTACGCGTTCGCTCGCTTTGTCGCTTGTCGATCAGGGCATTCGTGTGAACGGTGTGGCACCGGGGCCGATTTGGACGCCGCTTATACCGTCGACGTTTACTGAGAGAGAGGTCGAAATATTCGGTTCAACAACGCCGATGGAACGGCCGGGACAGCCTGCTGAAGTGGCGCCGAGCTATCTGTTTCTAGCCAGCGACGATTCTTCCTACATGACGGGCCAGGTGCTCCATGTCAACGGCGGAACGATTATTAACGGATAAAAGGCCGGACTATTTAAAAAGCCGGCTTTTTTCGCATAAGAAAGCCAATCCCTTGGGATTGGCCGTTATGCGTGCTTTTTCAGCGCTGTATATTCTCTTGAAAGCTCAAGGAAAGATTGCTTATCTCCTTTGTCTAATGCTTCATTAATCTTCTTGCTCAGCGTGTGCAAACGCCGTTTAAAAAGCGATTCATCAAGGACCATTTGAATGTAGATATCCGTGATGGTTACATCAAGTTCTTTCACCTTTTGGGTATTGCGGGACTTCATGAGCTCAGCGTACGACTTTTTCTCTTTCATAAAGATTCCCCCTGATGCCTTTTTTATAGTATATGGATTACACAATAAAAAATCAATAAGTATTTATAATTTTTAGAAAATTATTCGGAGATGCGTGTTTATGAGAATAAAAGTTTGTATATTTGGACAAAGAAACACGGATTTAATCGAACAAAACATAAAAATGGCATTTTAAAAACATATTTTCAAATTAATTGGAAAAAATCCTGTCGTTTTGTAAAGGATAATGTTAGATTAATAGTATAAATTTACTAACGATTAGGAGGATCAAAATGAGCACAGAGGATATGACAAAGGATACGTATGAAGTAAACAGTTCGACAATGGCTGTCCTGCCTCTGGGAGAGGGGGAGAAACCCGCCTCAAAAATACTTGAGACCGACAGGACTTTCCGCGTCAATATGAAGCCGTTTCAAATTATCGAAAGAAGCTGCCGCTATTTCGGATCGAGCTATGCGGGAAGAAAAGCGGGCACATATGAAGTCATTAAAGTTTCCCATAAACCGCCGATCATGGTGGATCACTCAAACAACATTTTTCTTTTCCCCACATTTTCCTCAACTCGTCCTCAGTGCGGGTGGCTTTCCCATGCGCATGTTCACGAGTTTTGCGCGGCAAAGTATGACAACACGTTTGTCACGTTTGTCAACGGGGAAACGCTGGAGCTGCCCGTATCCATCTCATCTTTCGAAAACCAGGTTTACCGAACGGCATGGCTGAGAACAAAATTTATCGACAGGATTGAAGGAAACCCCATGCAGAAGAAACAGGAATTTATGCTCTATCCGAAAGAAGACCGGAATCAGCTGATATACGAATTCATCCTCAGGGAGCTGAAAAAGCGCTATTGATCTGGAGCGGCTTTGAATAAATAGTGCTCAAGAAGCGCGGATACCTGGTTGCGGATGCGGGGATTAAAGTAGTTATGCTCTTCTTCGTAACCCTCATATATAAAGGAATACATCGTAAAGGCTTCGTCCCGCGACACTTCATGCACCTTGATTTTCCGGCGGCGCAGTTCATTTTTTACGTCGTACAGGTCGCGCTGGGCAAGCTTTAACGCCTGTTCGATCAGATGCAGATAGGGGTCTTTCAGCTTAAACGGCCCCTGCTGGATGATTTTCATGTCCCGGTTTAATATGCTGACGGTCATCGGGAGGTAAATCGCCTTTTCAATCATATCCCTGGCTTCGGCGGGAATTCTTGTCATGGCTTTTCTCCTCATTTCTTTTTTTGTTCAGGAACATTTGTTCTGTTTTTATTTTACACGAAATACGGCCTTTTAATCAAGAACGGGAAAAAATGACTAAAATGATCAGGTTGTTTCAGACTAATACAGAAAACAACCGAGACGGATGATTTAAAGTTTTTGATTTAAAGTGTAGAATAGAAGTAGACAACCGCCCTGAGGAGAATCAATGTTGGAGCAATTATTCAGCTATTTTACAGAAGAGAATTTAACAGAGTTTTTTCAGAGCTACAGGGCTTTTGGTCCTTTTGTAGCCGTACTGCTGCCGTTTATTGAAGCGCTGCTCCCGTTTTTGCCCCTGCTCGTGTTTGTTGTTGCCAATGTAAATTCGTTCGGTTTATGGCAGGGGTTTTTGTTGACGTGGGTCGGGGCATCTTTAGGTTCTATAGCGGTTTTTCTTTTTATCCGCCATTTCGGCCAGCAAAAAGCACTCGGTTTTATCCGCAGGCATCCATCCGTAAAAAAACTGATGATCTGGGTGGAAAAACGGGGCTTCGGTCCGCTGTTTCTCCTGCTTTGCTTTCCATTCACGCCTTCGGCGGCGGTAAATGTTGTGGCAGGACTTTCGCGAGTCAGCCTGCTGCCTTTTTCATTGGCGGTGCTTTGCGGCAAGTTCGTGATGATTTTTATGGTGAGCTTTGTCGGCCATGATCTGAAGGCGCTTTTTACCCAGCCTTTGCGGACAGCCGCCGTGATCATCGTCATGCTGATCTTATGGTACGCCGGAAAACGGGTTGAACATCGTCTGAACGTGAGATTCAGCCAGAGAGAGAAAGACTAGGGGGACACAGAATTGAAAAAGCGTTTTTTGGTCATAGCCGGGGTACTGCTTGTCATCGTCGTCGGGATTCAGGTCAAAAATGCCGTTTTCATTGAATATAAAGTAGAAGGCGTCAGCATGAATCCGACCTTTCAGGAGGGCAACGAGCTTTTGATCAACAGGTTCGCCCACCGCTTTAAAACGATCAGCCGATTTGACATCGTGCTGTTTAAAGGACCTGACAAAGATATATTCATTAAAAGGGTGATCGGGCTTCCGGGCGAAACCCTCAGGTATGAAGATGATCAGCTGTATATCAACGAAGAAAAGATCAAAGAGCCTTATCTGGACGACTTAAAGGCCGTCACCGCCGGAGGGGACTTGACAGGGGATTTTACACTGCAGGAAGTGACCGGAGAGGAGAAGGTGCCTGAAAACGAGTACTTCGTCCTCGGGGACAACCGGATCCACAGCTTTGACAGCCGCCATTTCGGCTTTGTTTCAGAACGGGACATCGTCGGGATTGTGACGGAAAGAATTGATAAGAAGTGATTGGAGAGTACGGGGGAGAGTAAGCGGCCGACCAAGGAATACGATTACGCAAATGACGAGCCCGAAATGTCAATTAGTACAACAGCATCAATAATGACGCATTTGCTAAATATGAAAATTAAAAGGCCCGGATGATTCCGGGCTTTTTTCCGTACTACTTCAGCTTAATGGCATTGATCCGTTTTTGCAGCTTCGTTTTTTCGGCGGATGCTTTCAGCTTGCCTACTGCTGATTGCGCTGCTGATTTTGTTTTTTTCGTTCTCTTTTGTTCGGCCGTTTTGACTTTGGCCTTTGCTGCAGAAACTTTTTTATTATAGGCTGCAGCTGCTTGCTTTTTCGCGGTGTTCAGCCTTTTTTGCAGATTTGATTTGTCTTTTCCGGCGGGAAGCTCATTGATCGCTTTTTGCGCTTTGCCGAGGTTTGAGTCTGTTGCCGCTTTTTCAGCTTTGGCAACGGCCTGCTTTGCGGTCTTCAAGAGGCTTGAACGGACCGCGTTGATCCGTTTTTGCAAATTCGTTTTGAAAGTGCCGCTGTCGAGTTCGTTGACCGCTTTTTGGGCGGAGTCGGCATTGGTTTTCTTTTTTTGCTTCTCAGCGAGTTTCACTTTGCTTTCGGCTGTTTTTTTAAGCTGCTCTTTAACAGTATTGAGTCTCTTTTTCAAAGCGGTTTTATCTGCGTCTGCAGGGAGCGGTTCGATCGCTTTTTGTGCGGTTTGAATGTCCGCTTTTTTCTTTGTCTTTTCCGCTTGTCCGACGGCTTTTTGCGCTTTTTCCAATGGCTGTGTGACCTCTTTGAAGCGGATTAATCCGTAGCCGAACAAATGATCACGGCCGGGAGCGCCCAAATCGCTTGTATAAAACTGCATTTTCTTGCGCAGCTCAGCATTTGAAGCGGTTGGGTACAGCTGTTTCAAAAGTGCAAACATGCCGGTGACGTGCGGCGTTGCCTGTGAAGTGCCGCTTCCGATTGCATAGCCGCGATCGGAAGATGTACTGATAATCGATGTGCCGGGAGCGGAAAACTCGACGGCGCTGCCGGTGTTGGAAAATGAGGCGATCTGATTTTTTTCATTGGTTGCCGAGACGGCAATGACGCTGCTGTAGGCGGCCGGGTAATAAACGGATTTTCCGTTTCCGGCATTTCCGCTCGCTCCGACTAAAATGATTCCCCGTTTGTATGCTTTATCTACTGCATCGTGGAGAACTTGACTGTCGCCTGAAACGACGAGGCTCATATTGATGATATCGATTCCGTGCTGGATCGACCAATCGATGCCTTGTAAGATACCTTTCAGATCCCCCGCACCATTCCGGTCCAGCGCTTTTACGGCATACAGCTGCGCGCCGGGCGCGATGCCGTCGATCCCCCGTCCGTTATGCTTCGCTCCGATGATTCCGGCAACATGGGTTCCGTGGCCATTATCGTCACGGTATGAAGCGGTATAGCCGACCATCGATGCACCGCCGGCGATCGACAGCTCCTCATGGGGGGAAATCCCGCTGTCAATAACCGCGATCTTCACCTGTTTTCCGGTCAAACCTTTATTCCAAGCCAGTGCGGCTTGAATCAGCTTGATGTTCCACTGTGAAAACGCGGAGGCGTTTTGCGCTGTGCTGCTGGAGAAAGCTTTTAGAGCGGTGCTGTCGGCAGCAGCTACCGGGAGGTTGTCTTCGACATACAGGACGTCGGGATCGTGTTCAAGTTCGCGCACTGTTTTGTCGTCCGCAGTGACAGCGGCTGCGGGAATGTGCCGGTAAACGTGTTCTACCGTGTCTGCCTGTTCGATGACGGTTTCTTTTCCGCTGGTATTTTTATATACAACAATGACCTCGTTTTCCTGCTTATTGCTTTCCGCTTGAATGCGGGGTGAATTTGCGAAAAAACCGACGAACATTGCAGCCGAAACCGCGATTTTCCATAACTTTTTCATCCGGCTCTCCTCCTTTTTTAGCGGCGTTCGCTATATATATCGGAGGATTTTTGAATTTTCAAAGAGAAAGAAAGCTTATCTTAAGGTCGCTTGTCATGCACCTTTAGTTTTTAAAACGTTAAAAACACTGTTATATCAACATTTGTGAAGCTTCCTGTTTATTCGGGAAGTTAAATTGAGTACTCCAAGTTAGTTTTAAAAAAGAGTCATAAGGCCAGCTTCTATCGATGAATCATTTTTAAGCGACGCCTTTTGTCTAAAATGTATAATGTTACTTTTGTTTTTGTTGAAAGTGAACAATGTTATTGACTGGCTTACAACCTACAATTTAATTAAATAAAAAATAGATTAAAAGAAGGGAGCGTTCTCATACCGTGGAAAAAACAATTAAACATGACCCCAATTATTACAAAAAGATAATTATTGCATTGTGTTTAGGGTGGGTCGCTATTTGGATTTATCGTACAATACTTACGCCAATATATCCGCAGATTCAAGAATCATTAGGGAATATTAGTGACACGCAAATAGGGTTGGTTGCTTCTATTTATTTCTTTGCATATACGGGTATGCAAATTCCATCAGGAGCACTTGTCGATAAATTTGGACAAAAAAAGGTGTTAATTCCTGCATTTATCGTTTTTGCGCTGGCTACATTTGTGATTGGCACAAGTTCAACTATCATGCAAGTATACATTGGTTCGTTATTGGCTGGTATTTCGACTGGTTCATATTACGGTGCAGCCTTTTCCTTATCAGCTAAACATACGCCAAAAGATAAAAAAAGCTTTTCCAATGCGATTATAAATAGCGGTTCAGCATTAGGGATGGTAATTGGACTAATCGGATCATCGGTTTTAGTAGGCGGTTTTGAAATTCAATGGAATTATATGCTTTTTATAACAGCTATCGTTATCGTAGCTGTAACATTTGTGTTTGTGCTGTTTATTAAACAAGATAAAACATCAGATAAGGAAGTGGCTGAAGAGAAGAAAGACACTGTACAAAGCACAGATATTCAAAATGAAAGCTTATTTTCTCCAAGACAATTAGTTGTATATTTTGTATATTTTGCAACATGCTATGGCTATTATATGATTGTAACTTGGTTGCCGTCCTTTCTTGTAGCAGAAAAAGGATTTGCTCAAGGTTCAGTAGGATATGTAGCTGCACTAGTTGCGGTCACTGCAGTGCCTGGTGCTTTGATATTTACTAAATATATAGACAAAAATGCACATTTGCGTCTGCGTTTAATTTTATTTTTATTAATTGCAGCAGCAGTAACAATTAGTTTGACAGTGTTTGCACCAAATCCTGCAGTACTGTATATTGCGTTAATTTTATATGGCTTATTAGGTAAACTTGCGATTGATCCAGTTTTAATAACCTATGTATCTGATTCCGTATCAGGAGACAGAGTTGCCAGAGCATTAACTCTCTTTAACTTCTTTGGAATGAGTTCATCTGTTATTGCACCAACACTTACTGGTTATATTGGTGATGTAACCGGCTCGCGAGTATTAGCATTCTATATTGCAACCATTCTTCTTGCAGCAGCAGCGTTGCTATTTTTCCTTGTGGTTATGTTAAGACAGAATAAAACAGCAGCTAACTAAGAGAACTTCCAGTGGTGCTCCTTTGTATTCACAACGATATTTTCTCTGAATCAAATAACGCCAAACGAATGCTCAGTGATGTATCAGGAGACTCTACAGATTGACCTAATATTTCTTCGCATTTTTTAATACGATATTTCACAGTATTACGGTGAATAAAAATATCTTCTGAGGTTTTTGTAAGATCACATTGGTTTGCCATATAGACACTTAATGTGAATCTTAGTTCTTTTTCCTTCGTTGTCTGAGGATAGGCTAAAGGACCGAGTGTATAAATGATAAATGGCTTTAATTTATTCGTTGGAATGAGTTGTAATAATTCTTCTACGCTTTTGGATTTGTAGGGCTCTATAAATTCCATTTCGCCTTGTTCATATTTATTATCATAAGCCTCATTCGCTTCGAAAAAAGACAGTGGCAATTGTGAAAGCTCGGAAACCTCATTACCAATGCCAAATGAAAGGGAGCTATTAAAAAATAGCTGATACTCTTTTTGGATATATCTGCAGTATTCCAAATAATAATGATGTCTTCTTTGCAGAAGTATCGTAAATCTGCGTTCTCCCTGAGACATATATATGCTAATGGAAGGGTCAATTCCAGTAAACTTATGCGTCAGCCACTCAAAAGTCATCTGATATCGCTCATTTAAGTAGGCGCTATTTTCTACATTCTTTTCTTTGTCAATCCCGCAAATAATCACTTGATAGAATGTAGAAGGTTGAATGTGATATTTTTTTAAAAGATCAGTGTGTTGTGCTAGTGAAACAAGGTTGTCAGGATGTTCGGACATAAGTGTTGTGAAAAAATGGTTCACGTCCTGCTGCTCTGCTTCCTTGATTTTACTATTTTTATAAATAGCGAGACTAAGTGTGTTCACTGCCTGTTCTATTGTTAATAAACTAATCGGATAGTTGAGCAAATTAACATTTGAAATCATAAGATAATACGGAAAATATTTAAATGCAGGAACCTTAAATACAGCATATTCTTCCTGGAAAACACCATTATGATTTGGTTCGGTTTGCTCTGAATTTAAATATCTTCTGAAATAATTAAGGTTTTTTTGAACATGTTCTGAGTTTTGATGAAAGTGATGACTCGATGATTCAACTTGATGAAAAGAATTTAGCAGCATTACAGGAACCTTTATGAGTCTACTTAAACGTTCAATCATCATGTTCAGGCTAAACCCTTGCATTAGCATAGCATTTAACTCTTGTTGGATATCTAATGCGAAGTGTAATTTTTCTGTTTCTTCATCCAAGATAAATGAAGATATATGATGAGTAATGGATCCCAAATTCCAACTTTCCGGAATTTCAATAATTGGGAATTTTAATTTATTTGCAAATGCAATAACCTCATCATCTAATTTTTTTAAAAATCGGGATAGCTTGATACCTAGACCAGCAACTTGTATATCATTTAACTCTCTAATAAGATTGATTAGTCCGGATTGATCATCCTGATAGCTCATTCCTGTTGTGACGATAAGTGAGTGCGGCGTTGTAAAATTTTTAATATCAGGCGTTTCTGTAATATCAACCATTTCTACCACTCGTTCCAAATCGCCCTGCTCATTCAGCAATGTTAAATCTGAAAATTGCAGTACAGATAATATTTCTTTTAATGTTGTCATAAAGGCTGCCTCCTTATCTTTGTTAGAAAAAGATAAAATAAAAATGAAATATGTAAGATATTACAAGGATAACTTTTCAATCTGATAGTACACTGTTTTTGAAGGTTATTATACGTATAATCCTTTAGTTAAAAATATTAAAGGAGAATCATTATGCTTGAACAAAATCAAGATATTCATCATGATTCTTCGTTTTTTGAAAAGTGTGGTTATTATAAAGATATCATGCCCAAGATCACTTGAACAAAGAAATTCATCCTCATTTAACGTTGCAGTGGGAGCAGGGCGTAATATTCAGAATGATATAGCCGTTGGTGGTCTTTTTAAAACTGGGATCATTACCGCTAAAATTAATGGTATCCCTTATTATAAGTTCCTTCTTAGATAGTCTTAAGACTCGCCGTAAACGGATACAAGGGTTCAAAACATATGCATTTAAGATATACCTATGGTGATATAGGTGCTAACTGCAAGGTGTATTACGTGGTGCTGCGGATTGGATCTCCTCGGTTTGATTGCAGACATTTGCTGGTTCACAAGCTTTATTGAGTGGTTCCGGCTCCACACAAATAAAATCAGCAAAAACATAAATTATTGGACAAGTTTCCGGTATTGTTGCTGCTCACGTTTTATTTGCGTTTTCAACTGTAACCATTTTAATTGGATGCTCTATTGGGTCAACAAGGACGGAATATACTGAATGTTGTTAATCAATAGGATATATATTTGCGGTTTCCTTGCTACAGGTGTACTTCTATTTACAGAAATCTCTATCAATGCAGCAAGTAATATTATTCTTGCAGCTTAAAAAAGAGGAGGATGATTTTAATGAATTTTGATTCAATTATCAAAAATGGATTAGTCATTCTGGAAAATGGTGAACAAGAAGTCGAAGTAGGGATTAAAGATGGCAAAATCGCAGCAATCGGTCAGGATTTGGGTACAAGTGCAAAAATTATCGATGCAAAAGGATCGATTGTATCTCCGGGTATGGTTGATGCACATGTTCATATCACAGAGCCGGGCGGCGGCTATCGTGATGAATGGGAAGGCTATGACACAGGAACACGTGCCTCTGCAAAAGGCGGTGTCACAACGATCATCGAAATGCCATTAAATCAAGTGCCAGCAACGGTAGATGAGGAATCTATTCAAGAAAAATTTAAAGCTGGAAAAGGAAAATTATCTGTAGACGTTGCGAGTTACGGCGGTTTAGTACCATTTAACTTGGATGGGGGTATTCAAGAGTTAGATAACAATGGTGTTGTTGCATATAAATGTTTTTTAGCAACATGTGGTGACCGTTCTATAGAAGGAGATTTCATGAATGTGGACGACTATTCCCTCTACGAAGGTATGAAACAAATTGCGAAGACAGGCAAAATATTATCTGTACACGCTGAAAATGCTGCAATTACGGACAAGTTAGGGGAAATAGCATCTAAAAATGGTGAAACCTCATTACGTGCTTATGTAGATTCTCGACCCGTATTTACTGAAGTAGAACCGATTAGAAAAATAATTCTATTTGCGAAAGAAACGGGATGTCGTGTACACATCGTTCATATAGCTTGTGAAGAGGGCGTAGATGAAATTGTCAAAGCACAACAGGAAGGGGTCGATATTACATGCGAAACATGTACACACTATTTATATTTCTATAAAGAAGAACTGGATCATATCGGACCAGTTGTAAAATGTTCTCCGCCAATCCGTGAACAATCACGCTTAGAAGGCATGTGGAATCGGGTATTAAACGGAGATATTTCATTCGTAACATCAGACCATTCACCATGTACCCCAGACTTAAAAGCTACGGATAATGCATTTGAAGCTTGGGGGGGTATCGCAGGTGTACAAAATAATGTTGACGTATTATTTGATGAGGGTGTGCAAAAACGTAATATGTCATTATCCAAATTTGCAGACATTATTGCTACAAACCCTGCGAAACGTTTTAATCTATCATCAAAAGGCAGTATTGCAGTAGGGAAAGATGCGGATTTTGTATTTATTAAGAAAGATGCACCTTATGAATTAAAAGCTGAGGACCTAGCATATCGACACAAAATTAGTCCGTATATTGGCCGCAAAATTGGTGCTCAGGTAGTGAAAACAATCCTTCGTGGTGTCGAAATCTATGATAAAGAAAAAGGGATTTCAAATGAAAAAGTAGGAAAATTTATTCCTTGAGTGACGGAATAGCTAGCCCGTCAGGAATTTGAGGTATAGGAAGATGTGAAGGCGACCTGAGATTGTCTTACACTCGCAAATTCAGTGTGTCATCAGCATTTCTTATGGCAGCTAATATAGCTGAAGTGAGCATGGCAAAGTTGACTTCATCACAATCTTTTGCTATTACAGCAGCAGTTGTTAATCAATATGTATCCTGACTCTTGGCATATCATTTATGATGTAATGAAACAGATAAATGACCCTATAAATCAATGTTTTTTATTGATTTATAGGGTCATTTTTTTATTTGCACCTTATTTATTTGATTGGTAAAAGAGAAGTTTCGCTCTTTTGAAGCGAGCGATCTGTGATTTTCTTTAGGAGAAATTCGATGCAAATTTAATTTGTTATTTTTTGAGTTTTTATGTAATCGAAAGCCAACAGTTTCTTTTTATCTCTGGCATTAGCCCATTATTTAGATACCTAAATTGATTAAAAGGTGTCTTTGTTAAAAGTGCATAAAATGCTTTTCTATTATTGTTGGTTATGTCAATGAATGGTCGTAAACAGGGTTCTATGATGAAAGTAAATAGAGAAAGGAGGAGAAAAAAATAGATATTCGATCAACCTTTGAAACGTTGGATAAGAAATTCACAAGTTTTGGCGGTTTAGAACAAGGGGGTATTACGCGTCTGTTATACTCTCCTGAATGGATTGCTGCAGTTCGCGAACTGGAAGCGACATTCAAGGAAGAAGGTTTAGAAGTAAGCTTTGATGATGTTGGAAACTTATCTGGTCGCCTTGTTGGAAGTAAGTATCCTGAAGAAACTATTTTAACAGGATCACATATCGATACAGTTGTAGAAGGCGGTCATCTGGATGGACAATTCGGTATCTTATCTGCATTGGTTGCTGTGAAATATTTAAAAGAAAAACATGGTCAACCATTACGAACAATAGAAGTACTATCTCTCGCAGAAGAAGAAGGAAGCCGATTCCCATATACATTTTGGGGAAGTAAAAACTTCTTTAACTTAGCCAAAAAATCGGATGTTGAAACAATAGAAGATGCTGATGGAATTAAATTTGAAGATGCAATGCACGAATCGGGTTTTGATTACCGTAAAACAGATCATGTTCGTGACGATATTAAAGCATTTGTTGAAGTACATATCGAACAAGGGAAAGTATTAGAGGCGGAAAATAAAGCGATAGGTGTTGTAACTGGGATTGTTGGCCAAAAACGTTACACAATTAACTTGAAAGGTGAAGCAAATCACGCTGGCACGACACCGATGTCATTACGAAGGGATACAGTTGTTGCATATAGTGAAATTGTAACAGACTTAACGAAACGAGCTAGAGAAATTGGGGAGCCTCTTGTATTAACGTTTGGACATGTCACTCCTGTTCCAAACACGGTAAATGTCGTCCCTGGAGAAATTACTTTTTCGATAGACTGTCGTCATATTGATCAACAACTATTAAATAATTTTGCGAAAGAAATTGAAGATAAAGTTAAAGCGGTTGCAGAAACAAACAACATGACTTATGACATTAATTTATGGATGGATGAAGCACCGTCATTGATGGATAAAGAAATCATTAAAATAATTGAACAAGCAGCTAAGGCCAATGTGGGGGACAGCTATAAATTGATGCCATCTGGTGCAGGTCATGATGCGCAAATTTTTGCGGATTTTGTCCCAACAGCAATGCTGTTTGTACCTTCTATTGGCGGAATTAGCCACAATACCAATGAAGAAACGAAGATAGAAGACCTTGTGAAGGGGATTGAAGTATTGAAAGATGTATTGTTTGAACTAGCTTATAAGGAATAATAATGAAAAGGAGCCAGATACTCATGAGTTACTTAAATCATAATCAAGGATACAGAGAAGGTTTATTAGAAACACGTTCAGTAATAAAAAAGGATAATTATGCGGTAATCACACCTGATGGCTTGGTTAATAATGTTGTACCTGGCTTTGAAGATTGTGATGTAACGATTTTAGGATCCCCGCGTTTAGGTGCAAGGTTTGTAGATTATTTGGTAACAGTTAAAAACAAGGGCGGAAACAAAACAGGTTTTGCCGGTGATGGTATCCAATCATTTGTGTACGTTGAATATGGTAAAATCAACGCTTTTGCGGATGGTGAAAAATACGAATTAGCAAAAGGCGGATTCTTATATGTGCCTCCACACTTACAATTGACATTTGAAAATAATAATAATGGTGAGGACAGCCGTTTGTTTTTATACAAAAAGCGCTATCAGCCGCTTGAAGGACATACACCAGAAATCGTTGCAGGTAATGTGAATAACATTAAACAAGAAGCCTATGAAGGTATGAAAGAAGTATTAATTCAAGATTTACTGCCAAAAGAAATCGCATATGACATGAACATTCATATTCTTTCATTCGAGCCAGGTGCTTCGCATGGTTACATTGAAACGCACGTTCAAGAACACGGTGCCTATATATTAAGTGGACGAGGTGTTTACAACTTGGACAACGAGTGGATGCCAGTTGACAAAGGTGACTATATTTTTATGGGAGCTTATACGCCGCAAGCAACCTATGCAATTGGTTTGGATGAACCATTCTCGTATATTTATTCTAAGGATGCGAATAGAGATATTAATCTATAAAGAGGGGCAATTTTAATGAGTGAACCATTAGTGTATGTAGAACGTAATCGTCTCCGGCAGCTAATGAAAGATAAATTAGTGAAAGCAGGTTTACCTGAAGAACAAGCGGATAAAACAGCTGATTTACTCATTTTTGCAGATGAACGAGGTGTTCACTCACATGGTGCAGTAAGAATGCAATACTATTCCGAACGTGCATTAAAAGGTGGATATAACCTGAAACCAAACTTAAGCTTCGAAAAAACGGGCCCTGCATCGGGGATTTATCACGGAGATAATGCATTAGGGCATTATGTGAGTTATCAAGCAATGAAAAAGGCAATCGAATTAGCAAAAACATCAGGGATCGGTGTTGTCGGTGTTAAAGAAATGGGACACAGCGGTGCTATTGGTTATTATGCACATCAAGCAGCATTAGAAGGTATGGCGGCATTAACAGTATGTCAATCTGATCCCATGGTCGTGCCATTTGGCGGCACCGAACCATACTTTGGCACCAACCCAATTGCTTTTAGTGCGCCTAGAAAAGACGGTAGTCCAATCCTTTTTGATATGGCAACAACGGTACAAGCCTGGGGGAAAATCTTAGATGCAAGAAGTAAAAACAAATCTATCCCAGACTCATGGGCAGTGGATAAAAATGGAGCGCCAACAACAGACCCGTTTAAGGTAAATGCATTATTACCAATGGCTGGGCCTAAAGGATACGGGTTAGCGATGATGGTTGATATTTTATCGGGGAGTTTGCTCGGCTTGCCATTTGGCAAGCATGTCACTTCTATGTATAAAGATTTATCGGAGTACCGTCGATTAGGGCAGCTTCATCTCGTAATCAATCCTGAATACTTTGGTGGGAAGGAGCAATTCCTGGAAAAAATATCTCAAATGGTTGAAGAATTACATGACAACCCACCTGCTGAAGGATTTAACAAAGTGTATTATCCCGGTGAAATTCAAATAGATGTGATGAAACAGTATAAAAAAACAGGTATCCCAGTTACAAAGGAAATTTTAGATTATTTAGAGTCAGACAAAATTTACTAATCATGTAATGAAGGGGGAAGCAGATGCGCGTATCTAAGCAGGAGCTGTTTCATTTAATCAAACAGAAGCTGATCAAAGCTGGATTAAACGAAGGAGCCGCACACGATGTTTCAGATGTATTGACATTCGCCGATCATAGAGGGATCCATTCCCATGGTGCAGTACGTGTGGAATACTATGCCGAACGAATCGCAAAAGGCGGTATTACAGCAAACCCAAACTACACATTTGAACAAACAGGACCTGCATCCGCCGTCTTTAGCGGAGATAATGGCCCAGGTCACCAAGCAGCAAAACAAGCGATGGAAAAAGCAATCGAAATGGCAAAAAATTCAGGTGTTGCTGTTGTAGGCATGAAGAATATTTCGCATAGTGGTGCATTGGGTTACTTTGTTGAAATGGCAGCAGAACAGGACATGGTTGCTTTAAGCATGTGCCAATCAGATCCAATGGTCGTACCGTTTGGAGGAACAGAACCATACTTTGGCACCAATCCAATTGCTTTTAGCGCACCATCGGCTGATGAACGCATGATCACATTTGATATGGCGACAACTGTTCAGGCATGGGGAAAAGTATTGGATGCAAGAAGTAAAAATGAATCGATCCCGGAAACATGGGCAGTAGATGCAGCCGGTGCACCAACAACGAATGCAAGAGATGTCCATGCACTTGTGCCAATTGCCGGTCCAAAAGGTTATGGATTGATGATGATGGTGGATGTCTTATCAGGCAGCCTTCTTGGAGTACCTCATGGCGTACATGTATCTTCCATGTATCAAGACCTGACAAAAGGCCGAGATTTAGGGCAAATTCATATTGTGATCAACCCTGCATACTTCACAGATTTAACTGCTTTTAAACAACAGATTTCGACGATGCTTGATGAATTAAAAGCACAACCGGCAGCAGAAGGCTATGGGGAAATTTATTATCCGGGTGAGCGCGGTAAATTAAGAAGTGCAAAATATGATAAAGAAGGAATTGAAATTGTAGACGATATTTATAACTACCTCGTTTCAGGCGATGTTCATTACAATCGTTATCATGGAAAGAATAGATTTGCAGAATAACAAAATGGAGGATCATTATGTTATACACAATTATAAAAGAAAACACCTATCAAGATTCTATCGTGTTAATGCTTTTATCAAACAAGTTATCTGCAATAGATGGTATAAACAAAGTTTCTATCATGATGGGAACACCAGCTAACAAAGACATTTTTAAATCTTCGGGTTTGGGCACAGATGAATTGGAAAAAGCAAACCCAAATGATATCGTCATCGTTATAGATACAAACCAAGAAGAAAAGGTATCGGAAGTGAAAGAAGAAGTAGAAGCAGCTTTAAAAGGAGACTCTGCTTCACAAGACAGAGCTAAAGACCAAGAAGCACATAACTGGAAGCGTGCAATGGAGCTTGCGAACAACCCTAATCTGGCATTGATCTCCATTCCTGGTCAGTATGCAGCAATGGAAGCGGAAAATGCATTGAATGAAGGGTTACATGTATTTCTATTCAGCGACAATGTATCTAAAGAAGATGAGGTTAAGTTGAAACAAAAGGCGCATGAAAAAGGATTATTAGTCATGGGACCAGACTGCGGTACTGGAATTATTCACGGCGTGCCACTGGCATTTACAAATATCGTGAATGAAGGAGATATTGGCGTTGTGGGTGCATCAGGTACAGGGATTCAGGAAGTGACATGCATCATTGACCGTCTTGGTAAAGGTGTAACAAACGCAATTGGTACAGGTGGTCGGGATTTATCAACAGAGGTTGGTGCTACCACGGTTTTAGATAGTATCAAAGCATTAAATCAAGATCCACAAGTAAAAGTGATTACAGTAATTTCTAAACCGCCTGCAAAGGAAGTGCAGCAAAAAGTATTAAATGTGTTAAGAAATATTGAAAAACTGGTTGTTACGTTATTTTTAGGAGATAAACCAACTTATCAGGAAGAAAATATTTATCATGCGTATACACTTGAAGAAGCAGCGGTTGTATCTGTTCAATTATCCAATGGCGACAAACCGAATTTTAAACCGACAGTGGCTGAAAATGTAAACGTGTCGTTAAAAGATTCACAAGTTGGTATTAAAGGTTATTACTCGGGCGGCACCTTGGCATCTGAAGCAGCTGTGTTAGTGAAAGAGGCATTCAAAGAAGAAGTACCTGAAGAGAAGAAAGGTGCCTATATTCTAAAAACAAAACATCATGAAATTATTGACTTAGGCGATGATATTTATACCCAGGGGAAGCCACACCCGATGATTGATCCTGAAAAACGCATCGAAATGCTTGAAACATCTGGAAACGATCCTGAAACAGCAGTCATCATGATTGATAACGTCATTGGCTATGGCAGTCATGATGATATGACAAATGAATTAGCACCAGCCATTAAACGTATTTTAGCCAATGCACATCAGGATGGCCGTGAACTTGCAGTGCTTGTAACAGTTGTAGGTACAGATAAAGATCCTCAAGGTTACGAAAAGCAAATTGAAACCTTAAAAGAAAGTGGTGCAATGATTTGTGAGACAAACGATCAAATGGTTCGTACAGCGATTAAACTGGCAGGAGGAAAAGTGGAACAGCCAGTCCTTGACATACAAAAATTTGAATATACCCAAGAAGACTTGACAGTAGACGAAAAAATTATGTCCTTAATCAATACGAAACCAAGTGTCATCAATATTGGGCTGAAAAGTTTTACAGCAGCTGTTCAGAAGAGCGGATCAGAGTGTGTTCAATTTAACTGGCGGCCAATTGCTGGCGGTGATGAAAAGCTAATGAAAGTGCTTCAATATCTAAACTACTATGAAGGAGAGACAATCTAATGGGGTACAAAACAATAAATGAAGCGAACGAAGCTGTTATCCGGAAGATCATAGCAGCTGAACCATTCTTGACCGATGTTGTACCTGCCAAGTCTGTGATTCCTGAATTAGAAGATTATGTGTTATTACATGCTGGGCCTCCAATTAAATATGAAAATATGACAGATCCTATGCAAGGCTCTTGTGTTGGAGCGATTCTTTTTGAAGGATGGGCAGAAGATGAAGAGGGAGCGCGTGGTCTGCTTGAAAACAATAAGATTACATTTATTCCATGTCATCATGTGAATGCAGTTGGACCAATGGGAGGCATTACATCACCTAATATGCCGGTTCTTGTTGTTATGAACAAAGAGAGCGGCAATGAGGCGTACTGTCAAATGAACGAAGGCATCGGTGCAATATTACGCTTCGGTGCTTATCATGAGCAGGTAATCAATCGCCTGCACTGGATGAAAGATGTGTTGGGTCCAGTGTTAAGTAAGGCCTTAAGAAAAATTGATGGAGGCATAAACGTTAATGTTTTGATGGCTAAAGCTATTGCAATGGGGGATGAATTTCACCAGCGCAATATTGCAGCATCATTGGTGTTTTTAAAAGAAGTTGCTCCAGTAATTGTGGCATTAGATGATGTTGAAAACGAACAAAGTGCAGAAGTTATCCAATTTTTAGCTGATACAGACCAATTTTTCTTAAACATTGCCATGGCGACTGGAAAAGCAATAATGGATGCAGCGCGTACAATCAAACATGGTACAGTCGTTACTGCAATGTGCCGAAACGGTGAAAACTTTGGCATTCGTATTGCTGGTATGGGAGATGAGTGGTTTACAGCACCTGTTAATACACCACAAGGGTTATATTTTACCGGCTACTCAGCGGAAGATGCAAACACAGATATCGGTGATTCAGCGATTACAGAAACAATCGGTGTTGGCGGCGTAGCAATGATTGCTGCCCCTGCAGTAACGCGTTTTGTTGGAACAGGCGGATTTAATGATGCGCTTGAAACAAGCAATCAAATGGCTGAAATCTGTGTTGGAGAAAATCCGAACTTTGTTATTCCGACGTGGGACTTCAAAGGTGCGTGTTTAGGTATTGATGCACGTAAAGTTGTTGAAACAGGCATAACACCGGTAATCAACACAGGTATTGCACATAAAATTGCTGGATATGGGCAAATTGGTGCTGGTACAGTTCATCCTCCAATCGAATGTTTTGAGAAAGCAATCACAGCATATGCTGAAAAACTAGGTTTTCAAGGATGATTTTACAGGCAAGTGCGGTTGGTTCAATCGCACTTCAGCTATTAATTGAGGGAAAAACGTTTACTGTACACAGCATTTTTGAAAAAGGTTTAAATATTGTTGATCGGAATGATGAATTGATATTTATCGGCACAAATGAAAATGGGACCTTCCCATTTGGAATCTTGCTTGACTCACAAACGAAGCAAACATTAAAAGCAGATCTTGAAGTGGGAGATACATTTCACGTTCGCAATAGCCATCTTTCCCACAATTGTTTTGAACTCAATTTTAATGCGGAAATACTTCCGTTATATACAGATTTTAAACATGCAAATATAAATAAATTAAAAGAAAACGTGAAACAAATTTCATTTAAATCGTATGAATCTACTGATTTTGAATCAGCTCGCGTGTCGGACTTGATAAATAAATTACACGATCCAACTGAAAATTTGGAGGAAGAGCTTCGTTACTTTATCGGTCGGGGCCAAGGTTTAACGCCGACGGGTGACGATATACTGGTCGGTATATTGTATGGACACTTCATCAACTCTTTTATCGCCGAAAAACACCTTGAAACATTGGGAAGTCTAATCAGAGAACCCTTAACAACCCTTGTCAGCACGCGCTTTTTAACTTGTGCTATAGAAGGCTTGTTTAGTTCAAAAATTACAAAATTACAACATGATTCATCTTTGAAAAGTATAAAAAGTCTTATAAAAGTAGGTTCTTCTTCTGGGATGGATACTTTATATGGAATTTATATGGCTTTAACAAAGGAGTGAAAGAAATGGGGAAAAGTGTAGTAATCGCACTAGGAGGTAATGCAATTTTACAGCCAAAACAAGAAGCAACTTATGCTAATCAATTCAAAAATGTAATCTCTGCAACACGTCATATGATTGAAATTAAAGAAGCAGGACATAAAATTGTGATTACACACGGCAATGGTCCGCAAGTTGGGAATATTATTGCTCAAAATGAAGCTACCAAAAATGTCGTTGAACCGCTGCCGATCTATGCTTGTAACGCAGAATCACAGGGATTCATTGGTTATATGCTCGAAAAAGCTTTAAAAAACCATATTAAAAAACGGGGCATTACCGCGAATGTAGCTACATTTCTAACAATGGTTGAAGTGGACAAGTATGATAAAGCATTTGAAAAACCAACGAAACCAATAGGAGTATTTTATTCAGAGGAAGAAGCGAAGAAATTGGAGAAAAAAGGGTTTGCTATGTCAGAAGATGCAGGGCGTGGCTATAGACGAGTTGTGCCTTCCCCAGAACCGAAAGTGATCCATGGGATAGAAGAGATTCGACGTTTAATTGATGAAACGATTGTTATCTCCTCGGGCGGCGGCGGTATACCTGTATATCGTGACGACAGCGGTCTATTACATGGTCTTGAAGCAGTAATAGACAAAGATCGTTCAGGATTAAAGCTGGCACAACAATTAAATGCTGATGTTTTCATGATGTTGACAGACGTACCAAATGTGTTTATCAATTTTGGCAAATAAAATGAGCAAAAACTAAGCCGAATTACAGTAGAAGAAGCAGAACAATATGTGGCAGAAGGTCAATTTCCTGCTGGCAGTATGCTGCCAAAGATGCAAGCGGCTATAGAATTTGCAAAGTTAGGTAAAGAGGCAATTATTTGTTCATTGAACCAAGCGGCAGCTGCACTAGACGGAAAAGCGGGGACGCGCATAACAAAATAAGACGATCCGTGTATGTTCATAAGGTGGATAAAAACTAAAATTCCCACCTTTTCAGATATGACGACATTTGATCTGTCATTCTGATCAAAAATTTCTGAACAATCTTTATAATGGGATTCTTTATGCTGCGCAGACAGATTTCGAAAAGAAACAATCTATGAAGTCTAGGATCGAAAGTCAAAGGATTAGTGGAAAAAGTTGAAGGAGGAAGTTTGATGACAAAAGAGGCGGGATCAGTTGAAGGTAAAGGAAAACAACCACTGGTTCCCTATTGGGTAAAAGTTGTTATCGTATTTTTCTTCGGTTGGGTGGCTCTTTATGCAACGCGAACAATATTAAACCCCATTATGGGGGATATTGAATCAGCGTTTTCATTAAGCAAGGCACAACTTGGCTTAATTATGAGTATATTTTTCATCGGTTATGCTGGTATGAATGTTCCTGCAGGAATATTAGGAGATAAAATTGGGAAAAAACGAGTGTTGGTTCCAGGTGTTATTCTATTTGGCTCGCTTGCAGCAGTTACAGGGATGATGCCCACATTCTTTCTGTTTATCTCTGCATGGCTTATGGTTGGTATGGCTCAGGGGGTATATTATGGGCCGCAATATGGAATATCATCCGAAATTATCCCGAAGAACCGTCTAACATTAGGCAGTGCTGTGATTAATGCAGGGATGGCTTTTGGTACTTCAATTGGCTATTATATCTCCAGTTATGTTGTTGGAGAATGGGGATTCGGATGGGGAACCCCATTTTTTGCCATCGCAGTGCCGGTTGTACTTATCGGCATCGCAATGGCAATTGTAATTAAAGACAAACCAAAAACTGATAAAGAGGTTAAAAGGAGCGCTGAACCGTTTAAGTTTTCATCTTTATTTAATAGAAACTTAATTTTGGCATATATTATTATTTTCTGCTCTATTTACGGATTCTTTATGATTATTACTTGGTTGCCATACTATTTAGAAACAGCACGCGGTTTAACCGGAGGAAATATTGCCTTTGTTGCATCACTTGTTCCATGGGCAGCAATTCCAGGTTCATTATTTTTTAGTTGGCTGTCAGATAAGTTAGGCCGGCGCAAACCAGTATTGCTCATGATGTTGCCATTTGGTATTTTATCAACAGCTGCAATTGTTTACTTTGATAGCTTACCAATTCTGTATATGACACTAATTGTGTATGGAATTGTAGGGAAAATTAGCGTTAACCCCGTTTTAATTGCTGTTGTAGCAAATAATGCACCAAAGCAATCATTAAGTACAGCATTTGGATTCTACAACTTTGTTGGAATGTTAGGTTCCATTTTAGCTCCATATATTACTGGCTGGCTGACAGACACTACAGGAAGTATGAATATAGGATTTTATTTTGCAGCAGCTCTGTTAGTAATCGCGTTGATTGCAACATATTTAATAGACGAAAGTAATTTGCCATCTGTTGATAAAGCAGCTAAACATCATTAGTTAGCAAAAGCTTATGACTTCTAGTAAATGCTCAGTCAGATTAAGTATGAAGAGACTCATTCACTGCAATTGCGCTTCAAGCGGCACAACAAAGGCGACAGCCAGACTGATAAGATGCATATAGTAAACCATTCGGAATTGAGATGTTAAAATTTAGCGGCTTCTTTCAAAACAGCATGGACTAAAATGACGCTGGACAAAGCAGTGCCCTCAGTCTGGGAAAAGAAACACAGACGGAAAAGAACTGAGCTGCAGCCCGGCTGGAGGAAAAGGAAAAGTGCTCCCGGGGCAGACATCCTGTTATACACCGATGGTTGATTTCGATCCGCGTTCTTCATATGCGATGTAGAAACATTATCAATCCATTAACAGGAGCTCTCACTTATTCCTATACAAGTTCGTATTCATATTTGAAGAAGTAGTGTATAAAAGCACCCTTTCAGCAAGGGTGCTTTTTGCTGTCTTATCAGTCACGGTTTCACAGCTATTGAAGAGTCATTTGACCTAATAAAAGAGTGGGAAAAGTGGGGGATTCAGGAAACTGTGTAAAATGAACTATTACTATTAATTTATACAGGGAGGAAAATATAGTATGATATGAATAATGAATAAAATACAAAAAAATTGAATATCGGAAGAAAGGAGCTCCATATGAACAAGATCGCCGCGGAAGAAGTCGCCAACATCCTTAATACATGGTACCGCGCCATCAGAAGAAATGATGCTGAACAGTCGATCCGAATATTTGAAGAAGTCAAACCGATGCTGGCAGAGATGGAGGAAGACCAAGAGGTTTTAATCTACTATTCTCTGCTGGAACTGCGGCATAAAATCATGCTGTATGATACGCGGGGAAAAAAGATAGAACAGCAAGAGGAGTTAACGAACGGCGGCAGTGCTGCATCACATATGACATCCTATTACTACTACCTGTTTTCAGGAGCTTATGAAGTGTATAAAAAGAATTATGAGCAGGCGATCAGCTTCTATAAAATTGCCGAGAAGAAGCTTGCTCATGTACATGATGAAATTGAGGTGGCGCAATTTCACGATAAAGTCGGAAAGCTCTACTATTACTTGGGCCAGAATATCGTCTCTTTAAACCATACCCGGCAGGCGATGGAAATTTTCAAGGGGCATGGCGACCATGATATGAACCTTGTTTCCACTTATATTACGATGGCCGGAAATTATACAGAGATGGGGAAATATACAGAGGCGGAAGAATATTTAACAGAAGCCATCCATACGGTAAGAAAAGCCGGCGACTGTTTTAAAGAAATGCAGCTCCTTCATAATTTTGCCTTGCTTTATGCGGCGATGGACAATTCGGAAAAAAGCATTCAGTTTTTAGAAATCGTTTTGGATGATCAAGCATATGCTGCATCAGATTATTATTTCAATGCTGTGTTTTTAATGATCAAAGAGCTGTTTAAAGTCGGAGACCATAAACGCGCTGCAGCCTTTTACAAAGAAGGGAAGGAAAGGTCGAAATCCGCGGCGAATAAAATATTTGACGCCAAAATCGATATTTTATATGCGGCTTATGCAGGAGATGGTGAACAGGCGGTTAAAGACTGCAAAGACAACATTGAAATCCTGTTTCAAACAAAGCAATACGACAGCGCCAGAGAACTTTCGCTCTTAACGGCCAATGTTTACAGATCAAAGTCACTTTATAAAGAAGCCGCACATTTCTTTTTGGAAGCGATTAAAGCGGAAGAAAAAATGAAAAAAGTGGAGGGAATGTGATGAAAAAACTGTTCATTGTTGCTGCGATTGCTGCCGTCGTATGTTCGGGATGGTTTGCGGCAGAAACTCACTGGGCATCCGGCGACATGCAGGTTGCTGAAAAGATGGTCGGTTAAATCGAATACTCGGAACAAATATGAACATCCGCTCCTGAGCATCAGGGCGGATTTTTTTGGGAAGGTAAAGTAAATTAAGGCATAAGAAACGCGGTTAGACAATGAACACTTCTTCACCACTATTTAGGGTGGTCAACCTAAACAAAGGTACGAAACCTGTGCTGACTACTTTTACTCCGATGTCCTTTCAGCTATTCTTGTCAGTAAGATCATTCCCCATCTCTTCAACGCCTCAGGCATCACCTATTAAAAAAATCATAATTGAAACTTGTCAGCAAATATGTTGCATAACACGAGGATGTTTCCACAATAATTAAACATTAAGACTTTTTTGACTTCCAGAAGGAAGAACAAGATATTTATGTAAAATCACTCTTTTATTCAAAATCAAGATCTCTTTCTTGAGGGTTTTGCTTTTGAGTGAAAATCCCATTCTAAATTTGTCCATTTAATGGTATTATTTACTTATATAATAAAGAAAGTGGGAAACAAAACGTTGATGTTAATTGCTTTTGAATTTTACCGAACTATACTCCCAGCATGAAGTATTTGTTATTTTCAATTTCTTTAGTGTGATAGGTGCATTTGTTGGATATTTAAAGAGCAACGGAAGTATTCAAATGCCCCTCTTAATGATTGATTATAAAAGAAAGTGGGAACACAAAAATGTAAGCCACTTTAAAAATCATTAAAGTTTTCACGGATTGTTATTGAGTTATTCCTTTTTTTATTGGGATTAGATATGGAAGAAACAAAAGAAATGATGAAACTATGTTTGAGGTCATTTCTTTTGATATCCTATTATCAAAATTACATAATCAAAGTAAAGAGCAGACCAGCGGCCTGCTCTACTTTTATACGAGCCATAAGATGATTTCCGCAAGGGAATCTGCTGTTTTTTTAGGAACTCCGGCTTTCACTAAGGCTTTTACAAGAGCGCCTTTTGAAGCACTATTTAATCTTTCTGTGGCATATGCAATTTTACGTGCATATTTGTCGACGAGTCTCGCTTTAGAAGGAGAGAGTGGTCTAATCGCCCATTTAAGAGTTTTTCCCCCAACTCTGCAAACCCATCCAAATGCTTTTATGGCTTTTAGAGATCCACCAATAAGGCCTGCAGTATGTACTTGTCCATCCTGATTTAACTGATTGTAAGTTTGAAATTCTGGAGTTTGTGATGCAAATTGGATGAATGCTTTGGAATCTTCTAGAGTAGTAGGCTCTTGATGTGTTTCCATATATTCTTGAAGAGAAGCTGGCAATGTGACATCCGTCGTTTCGGTAATTGATGTGGTTGACTGTTCTTGTTCAGCGGCTGAGACAGATGATGCGAACCCACTAAATCCTGAAATGATAAGGGTTGTGGCCGTAAGTGTTATCACACCTTGAGAAAATCTTTTTTTCTTTGATTACATTTCAAATTCCCCCAATTATTTGATATTCTTAACAAGTAATATAATACCACAAAAAGAGAGGAATAGGTATAAATGGGTGAAAAAACCAAAGAAAAAAACTACTCTATTGGGGATCATATTTTTGCAATATTGGTTGTTCTTCTTATGTGTTTATTTCTTATTTCTTCCCCTTTTCTGATATTCTTCGGAGTCTTTAAATTGGTCGCTTTGGCACCAGATGTGTCAATCAATACAAAAGGTACTTTTGATTCTGTGATCGTTTTATTCAAGTTTTTTGTTCTCACTGTAGTCGTAGGGATTGTAGACGTAGTGTTTTCTCAGATTTTATTGAAAAAACGGGGGTTTCTCAATTTTGTTATTGAAGCTTTGTTGATGTTTTGTGTTTTTTATCTATATGTATTGATTTATTCAATGCATTCTCAGGAGATTGTTATACGGAATAATGGTGTATTCTTAGTATCTTTATTTTTGTTTATTTTGTATTTGCTAATAAATGTAGCATATATCGTTTCACGGCGGTTATATAAGGCAACTATGAAAAACATACAGAAAAAGAACAACTAAAAGAGCAGGCAGCTGTCTGCTCTTTTAAAATTTCAATCGCCAAAAGTTCCGTGTCTTAATATTGAAACCATAAATTGAATAGACTCTTAATCCGATTTATAAGCACTTCAGGAACAGCAGCCGGATCTAGAGAAGTCCAAAAAGATCGCGATTGAAAAAACTTATTTTTTTTAATATTGAAAACTTTTACCTTGTTTGTTATGATTTTTTTAGTAAAGTTTAGTGAATACGGATTCCAAAGACAGGACGGGATGAAAATGGCGACGATTAAAGAGATTGCGCTTCAGGCTAAAGTATCAAGCACAACGGTTTCAAGGGTTCTGAACCATGACCAGTCATTATCAGTAGCGCCTGAAACAAGGCAGCGGATTTTGGATATAGCAGCCCGGCTCGGCTATAAAAGCACGCGCAGGCGCCGCGAGGTATATGCCTCAGGAAGCGGGGAAAGCCCGCGCATCGGCATTGTTGTCTGCCAATCACAGGAAGAAGAGCTGAACGATCCGTACTTTTATTCCATCAGGCAGGGAATTGAAAGTGAGTGTTTTGAAAGAGGAGCGTTTATTACGAAATTTATTCAGCTGAGCAGCATCCGCTCGAATCAGCCTGTAGGCGATGTCGACGGCTTAATCGTCATCGGAAGGATCAACTTTGCCGGTTTGCAGCAGTGCATGGGCGCGCTCAACAACGTCGTGTACATCAACCATACAGACAATGAAAAGCTGCGCGACTCGGTTGTCGTAGATTTTGAGAAGGCTACGGGGAGGGCGCTGAACCATTTGAAATCGCTCGGCTATACAAGGATCGGTTATATCGGCGGAAGAGAAAAAGAGCACTTTCGAATCAGCGATCAGGAGACAAGCGCCATTGAAATCGAAGACAAACGTCTGACTGCGTTTCTGGAGATGGCCGGTTCGGATAACGCAAAGCACATTTATATCGGCGAGTATTCGATGCAGCAAGGCTATGAACTGATGAAAAAAGCGCTTTTAGAGAAAAACGTTCCCGAAGCTTTTTTTATCGCCAGCGATTCAATGGCCATCGGCGCGCTCCGGGCGCTTCGAGAATCGGGACTCAAGGTTCCCGAAGATGTTGCAATCGTCAGCTTCAACGGCATTGAAGCGTCCGAATTTGCTAATCCGCCATTGACAACCATAAAGGTTCATACAGAAGAGATGGGCCGGACGGGTGTGAAGCTGCTGCTCGACAGACTGAAAGGAAGGGAACTGCCGCTGAAAGTGACCGTACCTTCAGAGCTGATTATTCGGGAAAGCTGCGGATTCAGCAAACGGAGCTAATGGTAGAATAAGGCGCTTTCCAAGGAGGTGACGCAAATGGATTTACTAAATTCCAGTAAATAATGAAAGCGCTTTTTATTCACCATTAAAATATCATAATTGGAGTGAAATTGATGAAAAAAATCATTTTCTCTTTTGTTCTCCTGATCATTTTGTCTGCAATACTTGCGGGCTGCTCCGGAAAGAATGCCGGAAAGAGCGGAGATGTCACGCTCACAATGTTTTCGACAATGACAAACGACAGTGAAAAAAACACGCTCAGAAGCATCGCAGATGATTTTGAAAAAGAAAATGAAGGCATCAAGATCGATATCAGCTTTCCCGGCCCGGACTATGAAAATATGCTGCGCGTCAAAATGGCGGCAAATGACATGCCTGATTTGTTCGATACGCACGGCTGGGCGAAGATCCGCTACGGGGAATACACTGCTGATTTAAAAGACATGGATTGGGTGAAGCATCTCGATCCAAACCTCGATCCGATTTTGAAGGATGAAAAAGGCAAAGTATATGCCTACCCTTTCAATCAGGCAAAAGACGGGATCGTCTACAATGCCGGTCTCTTGAAGAAATACGGTCTCAAGCCTCCGCAGACGTTGGACGAACTGATGCATGCGCTGGAAACGATCAAAGAAAAAAGCAACGGGAGCGTCATTCCTTTTTGGTTTGCCGGTTCAGATAAAGGCGCTTTAGCTCAGTTTTATGATCAGCTTGCCACCCCGCTGCTCATCACAGATGATCGCCGCAATGAAAAAAAAGCTTTGGAAAACGGCACATTCGACTGGTCCGACTACACACTTCTCGCAGAAACCTTTAAAGAGATGCAGGAAAAGCAATTGATCAATAAAGATATCCTGACGGCAAAACCGTCGCAATTGGTCGAATTGATGGCGCAGGAAAAAATCGGTTTTACCCTCTCAGTCACGTCGATCGGCCCTGATACGAGGGAAGTCAATCCAGATATCCAGTTAGGCGTGATGCCGACGCCTGCCGTTTATGAAGGCGACAAACCGAGCTGGATTGGAGGAGAGCGCCATACCGTTGCTGTCTGGAAAGACTCAGAACACCTCGAAGAAGCAAAGCGGTTTATCGAATTCGCCGCACAGCCCAAATACGTGAAAAAGATCGCCGAAGCCACCTCATTTCCTCAGGCATTAACCAACACAGAAGCTGAAAACTACTATTCTAAGTTTTATGATCAATATGAAGAAATCAAAATCGAACCGTACTTTGACCGCGTCTATCTCCCGAGCGGAATGTGGGACGTCATGGGAACGACGGGACAGGAACTATTGGCCGGTACGTTAACGCCGAAGCAGGTATCGGAAAAAATGAAACAGGAATACAGCAGATTACAAGAACAATAGAAAGGATCGTTATCATCATGATAAAAAAAGAAGGGTGAAATGATGAGCGAATTAGCTAAAGAAAAAAGTCTGACTATTGTGAAAAGGAGATATGTGAGGAAAAATGGATCGCTCTGGTGGATGTATCTTCCCGCCTTGGCGCTTGTATCCGTCTTTATGATTTATCCGTTTGCGAGCGGCATTAAAATCACGTTCACGAACTGGAACGGTTTCTCACAGTCGTATGACTGGATCGGCTTTGCCCAATATAAACGGATGCTGGCCGACCCGGCGACATGGCTTGTCGTCAAAAACACCCTCCTGTACGGATTGGGCAGTACGGTTTTCCAGAATGTCATCGGTCTTCTCTATGCCCTCCTGCTGTTTAAAAGCATCAAAATGAAAGCGCTGACAAGAACGGTTGTCTATTTGCCCGTCATCATCAGCCCGCTGATCATGGGGTATATCTGGTACTTCTTCTTCTCCTATGAAGGAGGCGCCTTGAACGATTTGCTGAAACTATTTGGAGCAGGTCCTGTCAACGCCTTGAGCAGCCCGGAAATCAATCCGTGGATCATCGTATTTGTCAATTCCTATCAGTTTGTCGGTATAGCGATGGTCATTTATTTAGCAGGTCTCGGAAGCGTTCCGAAAGATTTTTATGAAGCGGCGCAAATCGACGGAGCAAGCGGTTTTCAGCAATTTTGGAAGATTACGCTGCCGCTGTTGATGCCTTCTGTCACGATCAACATGGTAATCAATATCATCGGCGGACTGAAGCTGTTTGATGTCATTTTAGCGCTGACAGGCGGCGGTCCGGGAAATGCTTCGCAATCGATGTCGACTTTTATGTACGATCTGTATTTTAAGAGGCAGGATGCCGGCTATGCAGCCGCTCAGGGGGTTTTCATGGCGGTGTTGATACTGCTAATCAGCTTTACGGCTCTCATCTATTTTAAGCGCAAGGAGGTCGAAGCCTAGATGAATCGCCAAGAGAAAAAGAAACGGGCGCTGTGGACTTTGCTGGCTGCATGGATTACCGTTTTTCACCTGATTCCGTTTTATATTTTGCTGACGACGGCGCTGAAAGCAAAGGGAGATTTCAGTTCAAAATGGAAGTTCCCGGACGAAATCAGCCTCGGTAATTTTGCAGAAGCATGGGATAAAGCAGGTCTGGCCGGCTCGTTTTTCAATACTGCTGTGATCACTTTTGCTTCGGCGGCTCTGCTCATTGTGATCGGCTCTCTGGCGGCATATCCGCTCGCCAGGCGCAGAACAAAGCTCAATCAAGCCGTTTACTTCCTGTTTATCGGCATTATGATCATTCCGCCGCTGACATCCATGGTTCCTTTATACAAAATGGTGGTGGAGCTTGGCATGCTGAATACGCTTGAAATCGCGATATTGAATAATACGGCGGCTTATATGCCCTTGACGATTTTTTTGTATGCCGGATTTATCCGGTCGACGATTCCGAAAGAGCTTGAAGAGGCTGCGAGAATCGACGGGGCGAGCACGGCGGGGATTTTCTTCAGAATCGTCTTTCCTTTATTAAAGCCGGTGACTGCGACGATTTGCATTATTGCCTGCGTATTCATCTGGAACGACTATCAGTTTTCGATCTTTTTCCTTCAAGACAAAAGTGTGCAGACTTTGACTGTAGCGATTGCCGGCTTCTTTGGGCAAAATGCGAACAACCTGCACTTGGTGGCCGCGGCTTCGCTGATGGCGATGCTGCCGATGACGATTCTATTTTTATTCCTGCAAAAGTACTTTATAAAAGGATTATCAGCAGGAGCGCTAAAAGGCTAGCGAAAATTTCACGGGGAAAGGAAGATATGAATGACTAAAATTGCTTTTATCGGAGCTGGAAGCACAATTTTTGCGAAAAATGTGCTGGGGGACTGTCTGATGGTTCCGGCGGTCAACGGATTTGAATTTGCTTTGTATGATATCGATCCGAAGCGCCTCAAAGAATCTAAAGATATGCTTGAGCATTTAAAAAACCGCTATAATGACACGGTATCGATCCGCGCCTATGACGACAGAAAGGAAGCTTTGGCGGGAGCGAAATACGTGATCAATGCCATTCAGGTCGGCGGCTATAAACCGGGCACAGTCATCGATTTTGAGATTCCGAAAAAATACGGCCTCAAGCAGACGATTGCCGATACGGTCGGAATCGGCGGGATATTCAGGGCGCTGCGGACGATTCCCGTTTTATTGGATATGGCAAAAGACATCGAAAGCGCGGCGCCCGACGCCTGGCTCTTAAATTACACAAACCCGATGGCTTCTTTAACCGGTGCGCTTCTCCGCTACACGGACGTGAAAACGGTCGGTCTCTGCCACAGCGTTCAAGTATGCACAAAAGATCTTTTCAAATCCCTCGGCATGAAGCATGAACGAATCGAAGAAAAAATCGCCGGCATCAATCATATGGCCTGGCTTCTTGAAGTCAAGCAAGACGGAAGAGACTTGTATCCAGAAATTAAAAAGCGGGCAAAAGAAAAACAGAAAACGAAACATGGTGACATGGTCAGGTTTGAACTGATGGATAAATTCGGCTACTATGTGACCGAATCGTCCGAACATAACGCGGAGTACCACCCTTATTTTATTAAAAGCCGTTATCCCGAACTGATTGAAGAACTGAATATCCCGATTGACGAATATTTGAGAAGGTGCGAGAAGCAGATTCAAAATTGGGAAAAGATGCGCGGCGAAATCGTCGGCAATCGGCATTTAACCCACGAGCGGTCAAACGAATACGGCTCAAGAATCATAGAAGCGATGGAAACCGGCCAGCCGTTTACATTCGGCGGTAATGTCTTGAATAAAGGATTGATTACAAATCTTCCGGAAAAAGCCGTCGTCGAAGTGACGTGCGTCGCTGAGCGGAACCGGATCACTCCGTGCTACGCGGGCGAGCTGCCAGAACAGCTGGCTGCTTTAAATCGCACCAATATCAATACACAGCTGTTAACGATTGAAGCGGCAACAACAAAAAGAAAAGAGCACATTTACCATGCTGCATTGCTTGATCCGCATACGGCTGCGGAATTATCGATGGATGATATCGTAAGCATGTGCGATGAATTGATCGAAGCACACGGCGACTGGCTGCCGGAATTTGAATAAAAAAATAAAGCCTGAGCGAAGGGATCAGCCTTCAACTCTGGCTTTTTTCACGCGAGGGTGTGTATATTTTTCCGATTTTTGATGAAGCAATCGGAAGAATGGAGGAAGCATTGCGATCACGAGCACCACCCTCAACACTTGGACAGCGACGACGAACGTAGAGTCGGCGTGAAGCGTGACAGACGTTGTCGCCATTTCTGCGATTCCTCCCGGAGCAAACGCCAATATGGCCGTTGTCAGCGAAATGCCTGCCGCTTTGGCGGTGACGGCGGCGCTTAAAATCATTGCAATGATCAGTCCGACGGAGCTGGCAAGTGCGACGATCAGCGTTTTTCTGACGCCGATAAACATATCTTTGCTGATCTTTGAACCGATCGTTGCGCCGAGACAAATTTGCGACAGCACTGAAAAGCCGTGGGGCCACCAGGCGGTTGTGCTGAGTCCGGTCATTGAGGCGCCCGCGATTTGCAGAACGGCCGCGCCGGTCATGCTTCCGAGCAGCCATGGCGCAGGAAACCGCAGTGCTTTCATAGCTTTGCATACCCCGAATCCGCCCAGCACGATCAACGCAGTCCATGCGATATGAGGCGCTTCAAATGCCGATGTTCCCGCGGCCATCACTTGGCTGCCGGCAGCATGGGCGTCGGGATGCTTCGCATTTATGAAAAAAACGAAAAAGGGAATGGTCATGACGACGAGAAGAACACGTATCATCTGCACGAGACTGACGATTGCCGTGTTCGCTCCGACTTCCTGAGCGATGCCCGGCATCGCGGAAAGCCCGCCGGGAGCCGTTCCCACAAAGCTCGTCAGCATATCTGTCTTGCTGAATCTCCACAAGACAAAGCCCGACAGCATGGCGAACACGACGGAAAGGAGAAGCATGACGCCGACAATCAGCCAATTTTCCTTAAAGATCGAAATCACAGACATGTTGATTTTTTGGCCAAGCTCAATTCCCAATAGCATTTGGCCGAACTGAAGCCATCCATGGTGGATGCCGTTTTGTCTGACCGCCGCTTTCAACGGTGACGGGCGAAACAGCGACAGACAAGCGGCGGCGGTCATTGTTCCGACCATCCAGCCGATTGTCATGCCGGTCAATGAGAGAAGAAATCCCCCAAAATTGCTGATCAATATCAATAATATATCCCGAAGGAAATCTCTTTTTTCCCTCAAATGAAAAACCTTCTTCCTGTTTACTGCGGAATCATTTTGTTCACTAAGTAAAGTATTTCTATATATTACTATATAATAATTTTAGTGATTGGTAAAATACGAATTTATTTAAAAGATTAATAAGAAAAACTAATCGTTTATTTTTGAACATAACAGATCGAATATATGAATACATTAAATTAGATTGATCATAAATAGAGGTGAACCGATATGAAACATCCCAAGGAATCATTCACCAAAGTCAAATCGTATTGCCCGTTTCACAGCGCCTTTGATCCGTGTCCGCCGATCGGCAAAAGATACTACAGAACCCCTCCAAATCTATATCTAGGTTTTCAGCCCCGCGGCCTTCCGCAGTTTTCCCCGATGGAGGCGCTGCAAAAAGGGACGCTTTGGCCCGTATTTTACGATCATTATGAAAATCCGTATGAAGATGGGAGGTAAGGAGGGTGACGAACTCTTTACCGCAAGACTATTATAAAAGGCTTCATGAAATTCAGGCTGTTGATTTTGTCATCGTTGAGCTGATGCTATACCTTGACACACATCCCGATGATACCGATGCCATCAAACAATACAACCAGTATGCCGGATTTTCCAGAAAACTGAAAGCGAAGTTTGAATCAAAATACGGCCCTTTGATTCAAGGAAGCCCGGATCAGACGGAATCCTATTGGAGCTGGAAAAGAAGTCCTTGGCCATGGCAAGTTTAATAGAGGAAGGGAGTCAGGTTCATGTGGCTTTATGAGAAAAAACTGCAGTATCCTGTTAGGGTGAGAGAATGCAATCCGAGACTTGCCAAATTTTTGATTGAGCAATACGGCGGAGCGGACGGCGAATTGGCTGCGGCGCTTCGCTATTTGAACCAGCGCTACAGCATACCCGATAAAGTCGTCGGACTGCTGACGGACATCGGTACGGAAGAGTTTGCTCACCTTGAAATGATTGCCACGATGGTATATAAATTAACAAAAGACGCGACGCCCGAGCAGATGAAGGAAGCCGGGCTCGGCGATCATTACGCAGACCATGACAAAGCCCTGTTTTATCATAACGCTGCCGGCGTTCCGTTCACCGCTACATACATCCAGGCAAAAGGCGATCCGATTGCCGATTTATATGAAGATATAGCGGCTGAAGAAAAAGCGAGGGCTACGTATCAATGGCTGATTGACATGTCGGATGATCCGGATTTAAATGACGGGCTGGCGTTTTTACGGGAAAGGGAAATCGTTCATTCACAGCGCTTCCGCGAAGCTGTCGAAATTTTGAAGGAAGAGCGCGACCGTAAAAAAGTGTTTTAAACAGCAAAAAGCCGAAAATACGACCGTATTTTCGGCTTTTTATTTACTGCACCGGGCTCGCAAGCAGTTCTGCTGCGCGGTCGCGCAGCACATATTTTTGAACTTTTCCGGATGCGGTCAGCGGGTATTCGTCGATCAGAAATACGTACTCCGGAATTTTATAATACGAAAGCTGTCCTTTGCAAAAATCTCTGACGTCTTCGAGCGTCAGCTTTTTGCCCGGCCTGCATTTAATAAAGGCAGCCGTTTTTTCCCCGTACTTTTCATCCGGAACGCCGACAACCTGTACATCGACAATATCCTCATGTTCATAAAGGAATTCCTCTATTTCACGCGGGTAAATGTTTTCCCCGCCGCGGACGATCATATCTTTTAAGCGCCCGGTAATCCTCACGTATCCGTCCCGGTCCATTTCTGCCAAATCTCCGGTATGGAGCCAGCCGTCTTCATCGATGGCCTTTTTTGTGGCTTCATCCATTTTATAGTAGCCTTTCATGACGAGGTATCCTCTTGTGCACAGTTCGCCCTGCTCATCCGGGCCGAGCGTTTCCCCGGTGTCAGGATCGACGATTTTCATTTCTACATGCGGATGCACTTTTCCGACGGTCTCGACGCGGCGTTCGATCGTGTCGGTGACGGTTGTCTGCGTAATCACGGGTGAAGACTCCGTCTGTCCGTATGCGATTGTGATATCCGTCATATTCATTTGCTTCATCACTTTTTTCATGACTTCTCTAGGGCACGGGGAGCCTGCCATGATCCCGGTCCGCAGAGAAGAGAGGTCATAGTTTGCGAAATCGGGGTGGGTGAGCTCGGCGATAAACATTGTCGGTACACCCTGCAGCCCTGTACATCTTTCTTTTTCGACCGTTTGCAGGACGATGTCCGGCTTGAATTCGATGATTGGCAGCATGGCCGCGCCTGACGCGACGCAGGCAAGCGTGCTTAACACACAGCCGAAGCAATGAAAAAGAGGAACCGGGATGCACAGCCTGTCTTCGCTCGTCAGCCCCATTCTGTCGGCAACGATCGCCGCATTGTTGACGATATTGTAGTGAGTCAGCATAACACCTTTTGGAAAGCCGGTCGTTCCCGACGTATACTGCATATTAATCACATCATCGTGTGTGAGTGACTGCTCTCGTTCAAAAAGGTCGGCATCAGAGACCGTTTCGCCCATTTTAGCGATCTCGGCAAAAGCCGTCATATGTTCAGGGGTCTCGTTCTTGCCAAGGTAGACGAGATTTTTCAGCTTCGGCAGCTTTTCAGGATTTTTCATGATCTCATCGATCATATTGATATAGGATGTTCCTTTGTAGCCGTCCATCAGAAAGAGGGTGGTGGAATCGGAATGTTCCAATAAGTACTCGAGTTCTCTCGCCTGATAGCTCGTATTGACGGTGACGAGCACAGCGCCGATTCTTGCCGTAGCAAACTGGAGCAGAATCCATTCCGGAATATTGGATGCCCAGATGGCGACATGCTCCCCTTTTTGAATGCCGAGCGCGAGCAGCCCTTTTGCAATTTTAGAAGTTTCTTCAACAAGCTCCTGATACGAGTATCTTAAATCGAGCTCAGAATATACAACCGCTTCATGATTCGGAAACCGGCCGGCGGTTGATTTTAAAAGCCCGCCGATCGTTTGTTTTTTTAATGTAATCATAATGCCTCCTTGCCTCCCGAATAAAAACTGTTTCTATTATAGCACTTTGTTCTAGTACCAGGTACTATAAAGGACTAGTTTTTTTAACCGGGACACTGCTCGATATTGTGCAATCCCCCCGAGAGCCATGATCCCTGCAATGGCAAGAAAAAGCGCTGCCCCGCCGAACTTGATGAAGATCATCCCGCCTAAAAAAGGTCCAATTGTCCGGGAAATATCCCAATGCGGGCCGAAAAATGCAAAATATCCGCCCCGTATATGATTGGGAGCAAGGCGCGAGACAAAGGTTTGCATGTGATTCAGAAGCATGCTTTCTGCCGCCGTAAATAAAACCGCAGTCGAAAGCAGCCAAAAGATCGATGAAGAAAAAGCGAAACCAATCGCTGCCACAGCGTAGCATACGTATGATATGGAAACGATCGTTTTGATGTTCAGTCCTTCCGTCCATTTGACGAGCGGAATTTGCATCGTAATGCTAAGAAGGGCGCGGCACACTGTATAAACAGTCAAGGTGAATAGGAAATCGTCAAAAAGAGTTTCGAGATAAAGGCGGTAGTTGGACTCCAGCTGAGCATAGAACAGGCTGACGGGAACCGACAAGAATTCAAGGGCAGAACAGGACGGTGTTGAAGTAATACCTTTTTTGCGGAAAGAAGATTTTCCCTCTCGAAAAGCTCCTATTGCTTTTTTGACTGCCAGTTCCGCTCTATCAAAACAATATACGCGTCAAAGCGGGGGTAGCTATTCAAGGCATTGTGCTGAATGAAGAAGGGTGGATTCTTTTTACGGCGTCTGGTACAAAAAAGAGGCTCTACTTTAAGAGCCCCTCCATTGTGTCTCTTAATGACCGGAATGTCCTCCATCCGCAGACTTAATTTCCAATATGCCATCAAGAACGCCTTGCGTCCGAAATGAAATCTCATTTTCTGACCCGAGAATGAATGCATGGTTGTATGGGCCGTCCTGCGGCCTGTCATGAAATGAAGGCTCGATCTCGGACAGATAGCTGTATAGTGTGCTGTCTGCCTGTCCATTTTTGAGTAAAAGCAGGGGAGCGTGTTTTCCCAAATGGGAAAATGGCGCTCCGGCAAGCGCAAGCTCGGGCGCAGCGGTTGATGCAAAGGACAGTCCGTGTCCCGGATCTGTGATGCCCCAGCCAAAGCCGGTGTTCTTATCCCTGAATTTCGCAAATGCAATCGAATTTGCGACAGGAGTGTCTCCGGAAATTCTTTTGACTGTTCCGTATTCCTTTAATGCATTCTCCGTTTTTTCCGAAACCGCTTTTTTAGGGCCGAGAATATAGATGTTTGCTTTGGCGTCCCTTTTCTTTAATGCTTCAGCCGTCTCTTCGGGAATGCCTTTTTTGTTCACGTACAGGATCGGCTCAGGCATGTGGGCGATCCAGTTTACAGCCGGGAGCGAATAAAGTTCTGCATCATCCTCGGATGATCCGATGATGACGCTTTTCGGATATTCACCGGCTGCCTCCGCGTATTCTTTGTCAATCTCTTTTGCCAGATCAGCCGCGTTCTTCCCTTTGAGCTCTTTTATTTTAAAAGTGTTCAAAGCTTGAAGCGCTTTTGAATCAAATTCTCCGACAGCCATGATTTGCGTCCCGTCTGAAGTGCCCGTCGGGTTCAAGCGTTTGATTTCATTCTGAATTTGCCCGGAGATTTTCCCTTTTTCCGCGATTAAAACAGGCCCGTTATTTGGATGATGGATCAAATCTGCTGATGCAAGAGCTGTCTGCCATGATCCGCCCGAAACTAGAATCACTGCGCCCGGCCTGTTTTGTTTATGAGTGGCCGGCCATATCGTTTGAGAGGTTTTGATGCTCATGTCTTCTGGTGTATTCGCGTCAAGCCTTGTCGAGTTCTTTGTGTTTTTCACCAGGAGCCCCTCTTCGGCCCGCTTATTGAAATCACTCGGAAGAGAATCAGCGTCTTTTTCTTTCATCTCCGAATGATCCTTTGTATGATGCTCCTCATGTCCGCCAGTGTTTCCCGAGCCGGAATTTTGGCATGCCGCAAGCGGAAGCGCGAAAACAAGCATGACAAAAAGTAAACCGAATCTCAATTTCATTGTGTTTTCCCCCTTTTTGGTTCAGATTACTGAGTAGTATACCCGGGAAATGTGCAAAACTGGTGCAGACATCTCGACATTGTTACACATCGGAAGGCAGCGTGATGATAAATTCGCTTCCTTTCGGGGTTCTGTTTTTCGCTGCAATCTGACCGCCATGAAGCTCGACGATTTCTTTCACGATGGCCAGACCCAGCCCGGTACCGCCGGTTTGTCTGGACCTCGATTTATCGATCCGGTAAAAGCGCTCAAATATATAATCCCGTTCTTCTTCCGGAATGCCGCAGCCTTCATCCGCTACCGTAATCTTGACCTGGTCCTCCAATTTTGATGCGGTGACGGCCGCTGTTGATTCAGGATCGGAGTATTGGCGGGCGTTGTTCAGCAAATTTGAGATCACTTGTGAAAAGCGGACCTCGTCGACTGTGACATAAAGATCCGTCGGGATGTCGAACGAAACGCTGATTCGCTTTTCCGAAAAAGCGACCGCCGCTTTCTGAATTTCTTTTTTCACGAATGTGTAAAGGTGAACTTGTTTCTTATTGATTTGAAATCCGGGCTGTTTCAGTTTTGTCAGCAAAAATAAATCGTCAACAAGGGTGTTTAAATTGTCCGCTTCCTCTTTGATGATCGACAAGTACTGATTTCTGGCTTGCGGTTCGAGCTTATCTCTCATCGCGACATCTGTGTAGCCTTTTATATATGTGATCGGAGTCCGCAGCTCATGGGCGACGCTTGACAGAAAATCGTTTCGCTCTTTTTGAAGCCTGCTGAGATTTGAGGAAAGGCTTTCGATTGATGCGGCGAGCTCTCCGAGTTCATCATTCCTTTTGATATCAAGCGGAATCGAAGCCTGACCGTTTTTGATGCTTTCGGTTGCCTCCTTCAGTTTAATAATCGGCTTCGCTAAAACACGGCTGTACCAAAGAATAGCTGCGACCGTTAAGACGCCGGTTAAGCCGAAGCTGAGGAAAAACCGCTTCGTAATGCTTGCCACCAAGGCTTTTATCGAGGAGGTCTCCAAATACATGAAGACGTAGCCGGCCGTTTCCCGTCCGTTCATGATCGGACTGATCGTACAAATGTACTTTGATGTATTCCAATGGGAAGATAAAGCGGTCCCGTTCCTCGGGATGTTCTGTTCTTCGAAATGAAGGTGTTCCGTCATGTCTCCCGGGGCAGACTGCGCCAATACGCGTCTGTTTTGGTCCGTGATGATCACGTTTGTCCGGGCTTCAGTCTCCATCAGGGTGACGTGGTCTATCGTCCTTTTGTCAAAATGCTTTTCGAGGACGTCTCTGTGGCTGTTGCCTCTTAGTTGAAGCGCGCTTATTTCTTCGTTTATTCTCGTGTTGACAATCGTTGTATACAGCGCGGCAAAAAGGACGGCTTCGATGAAAAGGATTAAAACGAAAAATGAACCTGCGAGCTTAAATGAAATCTTTTTCATGCTCCGGTTCCTTTGCTTGTCCATTTGTAGCCGACGCCGTAGACGGTCCGGAGATGGTCTTCAACCGGAAAGCCCGCTTTTTTCAATCGGTGCCGCAAATTTCTCATGTGCGAATCGATGGTGCGGGGCTCGATATCAGAGTTGAATCCCCAGATGTTCTCAATCAATTGGTCTCTCGAAAGCACTTGATCCATATGGTCTAAGAGTGTTCCAAGCAGATCGAATTCACTTGGCGTAATGCTGATTTCACGGTGATTGACATGCAGGGTATGATGCTGTTTATTCCAGATTAAACCGCGGAACCTGATTTCATGAAATCGGCGGGTTCTGCGCAGGACGGCTTCTATTTTGGCAAGCAGCACTTTTTCGCTGAACGGCTTTGTTAAATAATCGTCTGCACCGCAGTTCAGGCCTCGTACAATATCATCCTGCCCGTTTTTTGCCGTCAGCATGATAACCGGAATGCTTGTCAATCTTCGGATCTCTTTGCAAACCGTCCATCCGTCCATTTCAGGCATCATGATATCGAGGATGACAAGATCGAAATTGCGCATTTTTATTAAGTCCAGGGCTTCTTTTCCGGTGGCGGCTTTTGTGCACGAATAATGCTCTAAATAAAGCTCCAGCAGATCGAGCATCCGGTTTTCATCATCGACAAGCAGCACGTTCAATGTCTAGCACCTCTTTAGTCAAAATATAAGTCCGCTATTTTAAAAATATACCCTATAAGGGTATATTGATCAAGGCGGAACGAACTGAATCACCTCTTTGACAAGAAGTATAAAAACCAGACTGCATGGTTTTGTTCGTCAGCTGCCGCCCGCTTGAACGCATCCCGTATCGCCCGGTCTTTGACATAGTCTGCGATGTCCAAATAAAAATCAACCGTTTCCTGCTCGTCTTTTAATGCGGACTCCAGCGCGTTCCAATACTGTTCCGGACAAGGCTCCGTAATGGAAATGTCAGGCTTTCGGCCGGCAAGAGACGTATAAAATGCCAGGAACGCATTAAAGTGGCGGATTTCGTCCTGTCTGATTTCTAAAATTTGCTGTTTTGCCTCAGCATCCGGGGCCTTTTGTGCGATTTTTTGGTAGCAGACGACCGCACTGTGCTCTCCGTTTACCGCTTTTTCTAGATCTTTGATCAGCCTGTTGTTTTGCCTGGCGGGATAGGCGGGATGATACGGCTGAACATACCACATGTTTTTCACCTCAATATCTTATATTTTGCCGTCCTGTCATTATATGTAAGTCGAAGCTTGCATGTGCCTACTGGAAGGGCGCATCTCGGACATGTGGCAAAATGGTGTGGGGAGAGCGCAATCTATTTTAAAAAAATGAAGTTTGACGTAAAATGGTTGTTAGTGCCGAATGGTGACATACATATCAAAATGGAGTGAGACTATTGAAAAAGGTAATATTGACGGCCGTGGCTTTATTGGTGTCGGTTGTTTTGTTCGCCGGCTGCCAGGCGGAAAAAGGGGGATCAGCCAAGGGGAAGTCTGAAAAAGTTCAAATTACGGTTTCCGCGGCTGCGAGTCTCAAAGATGTATTAGCGGAACTTTCCTCCGTATATGAGAAAGATCATCCGAATGTCTCCATAAAGTTTAATTTTGGTTCATCGGGTGCATTGCAGCAGCAGATCGAACAGGGCGCTCCGGCCGACTTGTTTTTTTCTGCCGCCGAGGACAAATTTAATAGAGTAGTTAATCAGGGGTTAATTGACAAAAAAGACACTGTCAAGCTGGTCGAAAACAGTCTGGTGCTGATCGTTCCGAAAGGGAAAAATCAGCATGTCAACAGCTTCAAAGATTTGGCGGAGGGCAAAATCGAAAAACTTGCGGTCGGCAAACCCGAATCAGTGCCAGCCGGAAAATACGCAAAAGAAACGTTGACGAACCTTGACGTATGGTCTAAAGTGCAATCTAAAATCGTCTACTGCAAAGATGTAAGGCAGGTCCTTTCTTATATCGAAACAGGCAACGCGGATGCCGGAATCGTTTACCGGACGGACGCCCTTTCATCAGATCAGGTCGAGACTGTCGAGACGGCGAAAAGCGATCTGCATACACCGATTGTCTACCCGCTCGGAATTGTAAAAAATACAAAGCACAGGGAACAGTCTGAGGAATTTTATCAATTCCTGCAAAGCGACCAAGCCGTTAAGGCAATGGAAAAGTACGGATTTAAGAAGGGCTGACCGCCGTTATGCTTGAGGAATTCTTTTCCCCGATTGAAATTTCAATTCAAGTATCAGTCGCAGCGGGCATCATCGCAGTTTTGCTTGGAACTGCTGCAGCGAGGCTCCTGGCGAACAGAAACTTTAAAGGCAAGTCTGTTATCGAGACGGTAATGATGCTGCCGCTCGTTCTGCCGCCGACCGTTGTCGGATTCTTTTTAATCGTGATCTTCGGAAGGCAGAGCGTGATCGGACGCTTGATAGAAAACGTATTTCAAGCACCGGTTATTTTTACCTGGTGGGCAGCCGTGATCGCCGCTGCGGTTGTCGCGTTCCCGTTAATGTATCAGTCAGCAAAATCAGGATTTTCGGCTGTCGACCGCGATATCGAGGATGCCGCGAGGGTTGATGGAGCAAGCGAGTGGAGGGTGTTCCTCTTTGTCACCGTTCCCCTCGCATCAAATGGAATCATGACGGGGATTGTGCTCAGCTTTGCGAGGGCGCTTGGCGAGTTTGGCGCAACGCTGATGTTTGCGGGTATCATCCCGGGGGTGACGCAGACGGTGCCTACGGCGATATACTTGGCGATCGATTCGGGAAATATGACGCTGGCATGGATGTGGGTCGCCTCTATCGCGATCATCTCGTTTTTGATGCTGTTTTTTGTGCAGTTCAAGCAAAAATAGCCGTATGGGGTGCAAGTGCTCATACGGTTTTTTCCCAGTTTTGGAGAATGGTTATTTTGCAGATGTTTCGATAGAATAAAGAGTAAGAAACAGAAAGGAGACGAGCTTAGTGGGAGCAGTATTTTTATCAGGCAGATCCGGGAGTGGGAAAACGACCTTTATCCTGAATGAAATCAGAGAAAAACTTCGCGATGAACCGCTCGGAAAACCGATCATTTTTCTAGTCCCGGATCAAATGACGTTTTTAATGGAATACGAGCTTAGCAAAACACCCGATTTGGGCGGAACTATCCGCGCCCAAGTGTACAGTTTTTCAAGGCTTGCCTGGCGAGTGCTCCAGCATACCGGAGGCATGAATCGGCCGTTTTTGACGGGGACGGGCATTCAGATGCTGCTGCGGAGACTGATTGAAGAGCATAAGGGCGAGTTTAAAGTCTATCAAAACGCAAGCGATAAAAGCGGATTTACGGAGCAGGTGGAACGGATGCTGACCGAATTTAAACGGCATTGTCTGCAGCCTGAAAGCATCCGGGACATGATAGAGGGGACGGGCAAATCGGAATACGAAGATGAACGGATCCTTTCCGATAAATTGCACGACTTATATATTTTATACAGCAAGCTTGAGGAAAATCTGGAGAATCAATATGTTCAATCTGAGGATTATTTGACGCTTTTGGCCGAGCAGATTCCGTATGCGGATGAGATTAGAAACGCTGCCGTTTACGTGGACGGATTTCACCAATTTACGCCACAGGAGATGAACGTGCTGGAACAGCTGATGGTACATGCCGAAGAGATCACGTTTTCGCTGACGGCGGATAAGCCGTTTACGGCAAACAGCCCGAATGATCTCCATCTGTTCAGGATGACCGGGAAGGCGTACTATGACCTTTACCAAAAGGCGAAGGAACTCGGCCTTGATCCGTCTGAAGTGCGGCTGGAAGAAACGAAACGGCACCGGCATCATCCGGAGCTTCAGCATCTTGAACGCTATTTTGATGAACGTCCTGCAAAACCGTATCCCGGACAGACGGAATCGCTCCGCATCATGCAGGCGTCGAACAGAAGAACCGAGATTGAAGGAATTGCGCGCGAGATTCATTCTTTAATCCGCCAGGGCCGGTTCCGGCTTAGGGATATTGCTGTCATCGCCCGCAATGTTGAAGATTATAAAGATACGATAAAAGAAGTTTTTAAAGACTGCGAACTTCCTTTTTTCATAGACGGCAAGGAATCGATGCAAAATCATCCGCTCATTGAGCTGATCCGTTCGACGCTTGATATCATTAAAGGAAACTGGCGGTATGAAGCGGTGTTCCGCTGTGTCAAAACGGAACTTTTATTCCCGGAAGGACAGCCGAAGGAACGGCTGCGCGAACAGATTGACCAGCTTGAAAACTACTGTATTGCGTATGGCATTAAAGGAGACAGATGGACAAGCAAAGATCCGTTTGTTTACAGAAGGTACGCTTCACTGGATGAGGATTTTGCCAAGACAGACAAAGAGATTGAAACGGAAAATATGCTCAATGAACTAAAGGGCTGGATCGTTCCACCGATCCACAGGCTGCAGAAGCGCTTGAAAAAAGCTGAAACCGTCAGGGAAATGGCCGAAGCCGTTTACCTTTATCTTGAAGAAGCCGATGTTCCGATGAAGCTTGAACAGGAAAGGCGGCTGGCCGAAGAAAGCGGTAGGATTGCAGAGTCGCGCCAGCATGAGCAAGTATGGGATGCCGTTATTCAACTGTTGGACGAGTTTGTTGAAATGATGGGCACAGAGCGGATATCGTTTGCTTTATTTCAGCAAATGATTGAAACCGGCTTGGAGTCTTTGAAATTCGCGCTGATTCCGCCCGCTCTTGATCAAGTGTTTATCGGCAATATGGACCTTTCAAGGATGTACGGCACGAAATGCACATTTCTCATCGGTGTAAACGACGGTATACTTCCGGCGAGGCCTGCGGACGACGGCGTGCTTTCAGACGATGACCGGGAGTGGCTGAAACGAAACGGCGCACAGCTGGCTGCGACGGGTCGAGAGCAGCTCTTGGATGAGAATTTTCTGATCTACATGACGCTTTCCAGCCCGTCTGAAAAGCTCTATGTCTCCTATCCGATCGCAGATTCGGAAGGGAAGACGCTGCTTCCTTCAACAGTAGTGAAACGGCTGAATGAGCTGTTCCCGGACGGCGAAGAGAAGATGCTGATTCATGAACCCGAGCAGCTGGACGACGAAGCCCAGCTTGAATTTCTCGTGAATAAAGGCGCCGCCTTGAGCCATTTGGCAGGGCAGCTCGGCATTTGGACGAGGCAGTATGCGATCAGCGATGTATGGTGGAGTACATACAACTTTTTAATGAATGAGCCTGACCGCATCTTTTCTCAAAATATCCTGTCCAGCCTGTTTTTCAGAAACAAGGTCGAAAACTTGAACCGGCATGTGAGCCGCGATTTATATGGGGAGCACATTCAGGGAAGCGTGTCGCGGATGGAGACGTTCAAAGCCTGTCCGTTTTCCCATTTTGCTTCGCACGGTTTAAAGCTGAAGGAACGTCAATTTTTCAAGCTTGAAGCTCCGGATATCGGTCAGATGTTCCACTCGGCGCTGAAGCTGATTTCAGATCGGCTTCACGAGCTTAAACTGGATTGGCGCGACTTAACGAAAGCCCAATGCGAGACTTTGTCAAGCGATGCAGTTGAACGGCTCGCGCCAAAGCTGCAAAAAGAGATTTTGCTCAGTTCGAACCGTCATCATTACGTGAAGCAGAAGCTGCAAAAAATCATTGCCAGGGTATCGGGCATTTTAAGCGAGCATGCAAAAGCAAGCGGGTTTGCCCCCGTCGGCATCGAGCTCGGATTCGGGGGGAAAGGTCCGCTTCCTCCAATGCGTTTTACCTTGAAGAACGGCTGCACAATGGAGCTTGTCGGCCGGATCGACAGAGTGGATAAAGCGGAGAGCTCAAAAGGGCTGCTGCTTAGGATTGTCGACTATAAATCAAGCGATAAAGGCCTCGATTTGGCCGAGGTGTATTACGGCCTCGCCCTGCAAATGCTGACATATCTCGATTTGTCGATCACACATTCAACCGATTGGCTCGGCATGAAGGCATCCCCTGCAGGCGTGCTTTATTTTCATGTGCACGATCCGATGATCCAGGCTTCGGTGCCGCTCGGCCTTGATGAAATAGAAAAAGAGATTTTCAAAAAGTTCAAGATGAAAGGGCTGCTCTTGGGAGACCAGGAAGCGGTCAAGCTGATGGATACCACGCTGGAACAAGGCAGGTCGAACATGATCAGCGCAGGCTTGAAAAAAGACGGCTCGCTCCGTTCGGATTCTGACGTTATTGCAGAAGAGGATTTTCATGTATTAAGGCGCCATATCCGCCGGACATTTCAGAAGGCCGGCGAGGAGATCACAGACGGTAAAGTGTCGATCGAGCCTTACAAGCTAAAAGACCGGACACCGTGCACATATTGTTCGTACCGGTCATTCTGCCAGTTTGACGAATCGCTTGAGGAAAACGAATACCGGATATTAAAACCCGAAAAAGACAACGTGATTTTGGAGCGGCTGAAAAAGGAGGATGAGACAGATGGAGATTTCTAAACCGAAGGGCAGCAATTGGACTGATGACCAATGGAAGGCGATTGTCTCATCCGGCCGGGACATTTTAGTTGCGGCAGCGGCCGGCTCCGGAAAAACGGCCGTGCTGGTTGAGCGGATCATTCGGAAAATAACGGATCAGGAACATCCCGTAGATGTCGACAGGCTGCTTGTCGTCACCTTTACAAATGCATCTGCGGCTGAAATGAAGCACAGGATCGGCGAAGCGCTCGAAAAAGAGCTTGCCGAAAATCCGGGATCGCTTCATTTGCGCCGACAGCTTGCTTTATTAAACAAAGCGAGCATATCAACATTGCATTCATTCTGTCTTCAAGTCATCCGCAAATATTACTATTTGATCGATGTCGATCCGGCTTTCCGGATCGCCGATCAGACGGAAGGCGAGCTGCTCGGCGATGAGGTGCTGGATGAACTGTTTGAAGAAGAATACAAAAAAGGCAATCCTGCCTTTTTTGAACTTGTAGACAGATATACGACAGACCGTCATGACCTCGACCTGCAGCATCTTGTCAAGCGGGTCTACGAATTTTCCCGTTCGCATCCCGATCCGGAGGGCTGGCTTCACTCATTGGCTGAACTGTATGACGCGGCTTCGGATACGAAGGTTGAGGCTCTGCCGTTTTATTCTTACATTAAAGAAGACATCGCACTCGTTCTGGAAGGTATGCGGCAAAAGCTGACGCGCGCGCTTGATTTGACGAAGCAGCCCGGGGGGCCTGCTCCGCGCGCCGAAAATTTTCTCGATGATTTAGCGCAGATCGACAGGCTGATTCAGCAGCAGGATGATTTTTCGGCCCTGCATGAGCTTGTACCGACCGTTTCGTTTCAACGATTGAAGCCATGCAAAGGTGATGAGTACGATCCCAGATTGGTTGATGAGGCGGCAGACCTCCGCAACAGTGCGAAAAAGCAGCTTGAAAAGCTGAAAAGCGATTATTTTTCGCGAACTCCGGAGCAGCACCTTGAGAGCCTGAGGGAAATGAAGCCTGTCATTCAGACGCTTGTCCAGCTCGTGCTGGAGTATGGCAGGCGGTTTGCGGAAGCGAAAAAGGAAAAGGCGATCGTCGATTTTTCAGACCTTGAACACGACTGCCTTGCGATTTTATCCGTGAAAAATCCGGCGGGCGAGGCCGTGCCGAGCGAAGCGGCGAAGTTTTACCGCCATCAGTTCCACGAAGTGCTTGTTGATGAATACCAGGATACGAACCTGGTCCAGGAAGCGATTTTAAAGCTCGTCGCCAAAGAGGAGCATGAGGGGAACCTGTTTATGGTGGGCGATGTCAAGCAGTCGATTTACCGGTTCCGCCTGGCTGAGCCGCTTTTGTTCCTCTCGAAATATAAACGCTTTACAGACGATGGCTCGGGTTCCGGCCAGAAAATCGATTTAAATAAAAACTTCAGAAGCCGTTCAGATATTTTGGACAGCACGAACTTTTTATTCAAACAGCTCATGGGAGAAAAAGTCGGGGAAGTCGAGTATGACGAACAAGCCGAATTGAAGCTCGGCGCCTCTTATCCGCCGAACGAAGCGACAAAAACGGAGCTTCTGCTCATCGAAACCCCGAGCGGCGCGCCGGGTGAAGAGGCTGAAGAGCTTGAGGCGGTCCAGCTTGAAGCAAGAGCGATGGCCGGGCAAATCCGCAGGCTGATTACAGAAAAATTTCAAGTATATGATGCCAAAGCGAAAGCGTCGCGAAACATCCAGTACCGTGATATCGTGGTGCTTTTGCGGTCGATGCCTTGGGCGCCTCAAATTATGGACGAGTTTAAACAGCAGGGAATACCCGTATACGCGAACCTCTCAACTGGTTATTTTGAGGCGACAGAAGTATCGGTCACACTGTCTTTATTAAAAATCATCGATAATGCCTATCAGGACATCCCGCTTGCGTCCGTTCTCAGATCGCCTGTTGTGGGTCTTGATGAGAATGAGCTTTCCTTGATCAGAATCAAAGATAAAAAAGCGCCGTTTTACGAAGCCATGAAAGCGTACCTTGCTGCAGCAGACGGCGATGAGAGGCTCAGCGAAAAGCTTCGCCGCTTTGACGGTCTGCTCAAGAAGTGGAGAGCTTATGCGAAAAACCACTCTGTAGCAGAGCTGATCTGGGAAATCTACCGGGATACGAAGTATTTGGATTATGTCGGCGGAATGCCGGGCGGAAAACAGCGGCAGGCCAATTTGCGCGCGCTTTACGACAGGGCGAGATCCTATGAAGCGACATCATTCCGCGGCTTGTTCCGCTTTTTAAGATTTATTGAGCGGATGCAGGAGCGGGGCGATGACCTCGGAACGGCAAGGGCTCTAAGCGAACAGGAAGACGTTGTTCGGCTGATGACGATCCACTCAAGCAAAGGGCTTGAATTTCCTGTCGTATTTACCGCCGGTCTCGGACGGAATTTTAATATGATGGACTTGAACAAATCTTATCTGCTGGATAAAGAGCTCGGTTTTGGAACGAAGTTTATCCATCCGAAGTGGCGGATCAGCTATCCGACGCTGCCGCTTATCGCGATGAAGAAAAAACTCCGCCGCGAGCTTTTATCAGAGGAGCTGCGCGTCTTGTATGTCGCCCTTACCCGGGCCAAGGAAAAGCTGTACCTGGTCGGGACGGCGAAGGATAAAGAAAAGCTGCTTGCCGACTGGCGGACACAAGCGGCGGGGTCTGAGTGGCTGCTTCCGGATTATGAACGGTTTCAGGCGAAATCTTACCTGGATTTCATCGGACCTGCTTTGATGAGACACAGAGATATGGATGAATCCGGCGCGCCGCTGGTGATTGATGAGATCCGTGAACATCCGGCGCGCTTTCAGGTCAGCTGGCTGTCGGCCGCGGATCTTCAAGCAGAAGATATTGATCAGGCCGGTGAAGAAAGACACGGCCGGCTCTCCCAAATTCAAATGGGGCTTCCGATCGATGGTTCGTTTGAGTATGAGCAACAAGTCAGAGAAAGGCTGACATGGTCATATCCATACAAAGACGCCGCCAAAGTCCGAACAAAACAGTCTGTCTCAGAAATGAAAAGGCAGAAGGAGTATGAGGATGAGTACGGCGACCGCTCGCTGATTCGCCCAACCAAGGATGCTCTCCTGTTTAAACGGCCGTCCTTTATGATGGTTAAAGGCCTGACCGCTTCCGAACGGGGAACGGCGATGCACACCGTCATGCAGCATATTCCGCTGACCCGTGCGCTTGAAATGAATGAGCTCAGCCGCCTCCTAGACAGGCTTGTTGAGAAAGAGCTATTAACAGAAGACCAGCGGGCAGCGATTGAGGAAGACGATATTCTCGCATTCTTTGATACGGAAATCGGACAAAAGCTTCTCGGCGCCCGCCGCGTCGAACGGGAAGTTCCCTTTAACATGACGCTGTCCGCCAAAGAGGTTTATCCTGATCTTGAGTCAGCCGACGAACCTGTATTGATACAGGGAATTATCGATTGTTTATTCGAGACGGAGGACGGTTTTTACCTTCTTGATTACAAAACCGACCGGATACACGGAAAGTACCGAAACGGATTCGAAGGGGCCGAACCGATTTTAAGGAAGCGTTACGAAACACAAATTCAGCTTTATGCACGAGCCGTTGAAACGATGATTAAAATGCCGCTCAAAGGGCGTGCACTGTACTTTTTTGACGGAGGACATGTGCTCTTATTTTAATATGAAACCGGCGTCCCCCTGACGATTTCGGGGGGAGCTTTAATGAAAAGAGAGGTGAGGCACACATGCGAATTTTACATACAGCGGACTGGCATTTAGGAAAAACGCTTGAAGGGAGAAGCCGCCTGAAAGAACAGGCGGACTTTCTTGAAGAGCTCACAAGGATCGTAAAAGATGAAAAGATCGACGCCGTTATCATGGCCGGAGACGCATTTGACACAGTGAATCCGCCTGCACTGGCTGAACAGCTTTTTTATGAAAGCCTCTCCGCCTTGTCTGACAAAGGAAACCGTCCGGTCGTCGTGATTGCCGGCAACCATGATAATCCGGACCGCCTTTCCGCGGCCTCTCCGTTAACGACAGACCATGGCATCCACTTGATCGGGTACCCGAAGACTGAGCCAGTTGAAATAGAAGTCGCTTCTAGTGGGGAGATCCTGTCAGTCGCAGCGCTCGCCTATCCTTCCGAGTCCAGACTGAATGAAGTGCTGTCGGAAACATTTGACGAAAAACTGCTGCGCGACCAGTATGATGAGAAAATCAAGCAGACCTTTCAGCGTATGTGCGGCAAGGCGAGAAAGGATGCGGTGCAGATTGCGGCAAGCCATATTTATGTGGCGGGCGGCAGCCAGACGGATTCTGAGCGGCCGATCGAAGTCGGAGGCGCATATACGGTGGCTGCGGAAAGCCTGCCGGAAAACGCCGCCTATGTGGCGCTCGGGCATCTTCATCGCCCGCAGACGATCAAACGGGCCCGCACGCTTGCCAGATATTCAGGTTCACCGCTTGCCTACAGCTTTTCTGAAGCGGGATACGCAAAATCGGTCTCCATTGTCGAAGCCGCACCCGGTCAAACGGCATCATGGGAAGAGGTCCATTTGACGAGTGGAAAACCGCTCGTTAAATGGAAGGCGGAAAAAGGGATGTCCCAAGTATACAGCTGGCTGGAGGAAGAGCGGGACAAAAACGCGTGGATCGACCTTGAAATCCATCTGACAGACCAGCTGTCGATTGAAGAAATTCACCGTTTGAGAAAAGCGCATCAAGGCATCATCCATATTCGTCCGGTTTTTGAGGAAGCCGCCTCGGATGAAGAGAAGATCCGGTCCAGAAACGTTCCGATTGAAGAACGGTTTATAGCGTTTTATGAAAGACAAACCGGTGGAGCGGTTCCCGATGAGGAAACCGTCAAACTGTTTCTGGAGCTCGCCGCAGGATCGGAACAGGAAGAGGGTGATGAAACATGAAGCCGATTTCTCTGTCTATTAAGGGGCTGCACAGTTTCAGGCAGGAGCAGGTGATCGATTTTGAGCGCCTGTGCGATGCCGGTGTATTCGGTATCTTCGGGCCGACCGGAAGCGGCAAGTCGTCGATTCTTGACGCGATGACTCTCGCTTTGTACGGGAAGGTGGAGCGGGCCGCCAATAATACGCACGGTATTTTGAATCATGCCGAAGATGAGCTTGCCGTATCGTTTACGTTTAAGCTGCAGACAGGCCATGAGACGGCTTATAAAGTGGAACGGGTCTTTAAGCGGACAGATGCCGTCAAGGTCAAAACATCGATCTGCCGCTTCATTGAAATGAAAGAGGAACAAATCGTTCTGGCCGATAAAGCGAATGAAGTAAACCGGAAAATCGAAGAGCTGCTGGGCTTGACGATCGACGATTTTACAAGGGCAGTCGTCCTGCCGCAAGGTAAATTCGCCGAATTTCTTTCCTTAAAAGGAGCGGAGCGGCGGCAGATGCTTCAGCGCCTGTTCAACCTCGAACAATACGGGGACAGGCTCGTCAAAAAACTGAAGAAACAGGCACAAACAGCGCAGGCCAGAAAAAATGAGATGCTTGCCGAGCAGGCTGGATTGGGCGATGCGGGGGAAGAGGCGCTGAAACAGGCGGAACAGCATCTCGAAGAAGCTGAAAGCCTTTTGCAAAGCAAGAAGCGCGAACGAGACGCAGAAGCGCAGCGCTTTGCGGAGTATCAGGAGATTTGGAACCTGCAGCAGGAAAAAGAAAGCTATCTGAAAAAAGAGGCGGAGCTTTTAAAGAAACAGGAACAGATTCGGGAAAAAGAAAGCCGCCTGCACCTCGCCGAAACGGCAAATACGCTCAAGCCTTATGCAGACGCCTTGCTGGCAGCGCGGGAAGATGCCGAACGCGCACACCGGGAAGAAAAACAAGCGCGGGAACAATTAGAACAATATGAAGAGCTTCATAAAAAAACAGAACGCGAGTACGAGGATTTCAGGCGTCTTAAAAATGAAAAGGAACCGGAGCTTCTCAAGCAAGAAGAACAGCTCACCGCTTTGAAGGAAATTGAAAACAAGCGGCTAGCCGCACAGGCCGAGGCCGAGAAGAAGCAGCGCGAACAGCGTTTGAAAGAAGAGGAAATCAAGCATGCGGCAGACGAGCTGGCCAAGGTGAAAAGTCTGCTTGAACGCGGGACAGCCAAGCAGAATCAGCTGAAAGCGGAGCTGAAATCTGTCCAGGTATCTAGCGAAGAGCGTAAAAACTGCCGAAATGCCAATCAGCTTGCTTTTCACATTCAACAGCTTAACAACGATGCCGCTTTAGAAAAGGAACGGCTTGGTCAGCAGGAGACGCTGATTAAAGAGCTCCAGCAAGAACAGCAAGCGGTGGATCAAAAGGTAAAAGCTGAAACCGAACGCATCGAGGCATTGTTTGCCGCTGTCGAACGAGCGTACGCGCTCGTTTGCGAAACAGACAGATCGCTCTCTGAGACCATCCGTGTGGCATCTCAAAAAAAAGAAGAGATTGCGGCAAAACGGGAACAGGCAAACCGTGATCAGCTGGCAATCGAACTGGCAAAGCAGCTCAAAGACGGAGAGCCTTGTCCGGTCTGCGGATCTGTACATCATGAAATGCCCGCCCGCGTCGGCATAGAAAGCCTGTCCTTTAAAGAGGCGGATTCCGAACTGGAGAAAACGGAAGCCATCATCGCTGAAGCCGGTGCGCTGGCTCAGGAGTTTCTCTCGGCCAAAGTGGCACTCGAACAGCAATCCGACCACCTGGTGAGCGAATGCCCGTTTTTAGTCAAGAGCAAACATGAACTGCCTGAAACCGCTGCATCGATAGAAGAAGGCACCATTCCCGAACGGTACAACCGCATCAGCTTTGAATGGAAAGGAATCAGACAGGATCTCGCAGAGACAAAAAGCAGGATGTCCAAGCTCCTTCACACATATAAAGAGCTCTGCAAGAAACGCGACCAAATCAGCGAGCGACTCAGCCATGAAGAAAAGGAGCGTAACAGGCTTCAAAACCGCGTCGGCGAATTAAATGACCAGTTAAATGAACGCCGAAAAAGCTTCGGCGAACAATTCGACGGCCTCTCTTATGAACAGGCTGAAAAATGGCAAAAAACGATTGAAGAAAAAGATCTGGCCGCAGAGGAATTCGAAAAGCGTATCGAAACGAGCGTCGGCTTTCTCACAAAACATGAACAGCAAAAAGAGAAGCTCACCGAGCGCTTGTTTGCGCTTGATAAAGAAAAGCTCGACCTCCGCTATGCTGTCGAAAGCCTTAATAAAGAAATAAACGATTATCAAAAAGAGCTGATGGGCTATCCCGATACAGCTGCAATCGACAAAAAGCTTCAAGACGTGAAAACGCAATTGGCCAAGCTGCATGAGCAGGAACAGACGCTTTACGGACGGCTCAAAGAGACCGAATCCGAAGTCAGCCGTTTAAGAGGACAGACAAAAGGGTGTGAGCTCGCTTTGCGTGAAGCGGAAGCAAGGCTTGCGAAAGCGGCGGACATCTGGCAGGAAAAATCCGGAGGTACACCGTTTGAAAAGGCCTCTGAAGTGAAAGCGAGCATTTTAGACCGCGATGATCTTGCCCGGCTGAAAGAAGACATTCAAATGCATTGGGATCAGACAAAACAGTGCGAGTCCAATATCAAGCGGATTACGGAAAAGCTTGATGGGAGATCGGTTTCTGAGGAGAGTTGGGAAAAAGCCGCCGTCACGAAGGACAAAGCTGAGGAGGCATTCAGCAAAGCCTTGGAAGAAAGGGGCGCGGCCGGCAAAGCTCTCGCCGTCATCCGCGAGAACCATAAAAGGTTTAAGGAACTTGAAGCATCATTGGCTGAATGGCAGACATACATCGACCGTCTTGATAAACTCCAAGCCGTCTTTAAAGGAAACAGCTTTGTTGAATACTTGGCAGAAGAGCAGCTTGAAAGCGTCACAAGAGACGCATCTGCAAGACTCGGCGAACTGACAAGACAGAGGTATGCGATTGAAGTCGACTCAGAAGGCGGTTTTGTGATGAGGGACGATGCCAACGGCGGAGTCAAGCGCCCTGTTACGAGTCTGTCAGGTGGGGAGACGTTTCTGACTTCACTGGCGCTTGCGCTTGCACTTTCGGCACAGATCCAGCTTCGCGGAGAGTATCCGCTCCAATTCTTCTTTTTGGACGAAGGGTTTGGCACGCTTGATCAGGATTTGCTGGATACGGTCGTGACCGCATTGGAGAAGCTTCAGTCTGACAATCTGTCGGTCGGTGTGATCAGCCACGTTCAGGAACTTCGGGCCAGGCTGCCGAAGAAGCTGATTGTCCATCCGGCTGAACCGAGCGGCAAAGGCACAGCTGTATCGCTTGAAATGATTTAACCTGGTAACCAAAAAGCAGCCTTCTTCTAGTGGAAGAGGCTGCTTTATGCATTTCCGACAACATTCTGGTCGCTTACATCCGGGTCTATATAATTTGTCGCGTTTATACCATTGTTGACGATAAGGAAATCTCCAGTATTACCAGCACCAGAACCGAGTGCAGACTTTGAAGAGCTTTTTGGAGATAGATAAAAAGAATCGCCGAAATTCACTACTCCTCCTGAGATTTCATTGATTTTAATGGGTCCGACAATGGCTGGCATGATTGATCGACATCCTTTATAGAAGTCTCTGAACCAGTATATGTCGGCCGGGCGGTTATTGTGAGTTCCTTGCAGGAGGAAGCTTTCTGATATGTTTGACTCTCGCCTCGGAAATCATGCGGCGCGTCGAACCAACCTGAAAAACTGAAGAAGAAGATACCCCGGCAATTTTTACAGCTCTGACTCGAATGACGGGAACCTCATGGAAAAAAGCTGATGAGAAGCCGGTTTCCGGTAATAAATGTGGTATCGGCTGCTGAAAGAGAGGGAAATCTTCCTGATTAAATGAGCCTTCATTTCCGAAAAAAAGTGAAAGGTAGCGCTGAACAGCGAGAATTTTCACTTTAGGAATAATCTCTTCGACATCCCCGATTTGCAGCGTGCTGGTGATCCCTACTGAATGAACTTTCATAAACTTTACTTTTGACGTTCTGATCATCTTGATTCCGGCGCCAGCGGGACAAACGGCCCGACAATGAGAGATTCAGGCGGTGTATCAAAAATTGATGACAGGGAAATGCATTCTGTATCTCCGATTAAAAAAACAGATGAGCTTGAAACTGCGGTAATATTAATATTGCCTACATCGAAACAGCGGTTCACAACGGTAAAATTCATTCGTTTTCATTTCCTTTCATTTCGTCAGGAATCGATTTGAGAAAGTGTTCGATTGCCCGCGCGATATCACGCTTCACATAATCGGCCAGCCGTTCTGCATGCTCGCGGGACTGGATGTTTTCGTCAGGCTGCACATGTTTGACGTAATAGCGGATGCGGCTGTCGATTTGCTTTCTGATGTCTTCGATGATATGGTGGCGGTTTGTATCGTCCAGTTTACTGTCATACCGGTCTTCCAGCTGTTCCAGCAAACGAGGGGTCTCTTCGTTTAAATAGGCATCGACAAGCTGTCTCGTTTGCTGCATCAGCTGGCTGTCAAGCTCCTGCTGAAGCATTCCGATACCCGGCGGCTGTTGGCTGATTTCAAAGTTTTCGACATTATCCGGGTCCGCAGGATTGAGTCCGATATTTAGCGTTCCGTCCAAGCGTTCAATTTTTAGTTGATCAAATTTGTATTCGATCCGGTCGATCCGGGTGCCGGGATTTTCTTTCAGCTGGTTCAACTCCGAATGCAATACGGCAATCTGACTTTCGAGCCTCTGGATTTGCGCAGCCTGCTGCTGCAAATACACATACCAGTTCTGTGGATTGCTTTGTTTCATGAGATTACACCCCCGTATATCTATGGTACTGTAACAGAAGGAGCGTGAAGAGGAACGAGAGTCGGTTGAGTCCCATCTCCAAAAGCGTCGTCAAAGACTTCGCCGGTTACCGGAGGTGCGGGTTCTGTGTAGCTTCCGGTATTGTACAGGTTGGCAAGTGTTTTGATTGAACCGGCGCTTCCAATCTGCAATACGGAAGAGTTGCTGATTCCTTCAACTCTTAAATAATTGATTTGTATTGTTTGATTGATATAAAAGTTCATGCCTTCACTCCCTACAGGTTGCCTGCGACCGGCTGATCGATTACATCGTTGTCATATGTGTTGGTGATGCTGTTCTGGTTGTATACTCTGAGTCCGTCTCCGGTATTGAAGCTGCCGGCACCCGCAAATGTTTTAACTTCTGCATAAGGAGAAATCGTGATGCAGTCTCCGACATGAACAACGCCGCTCGTACCGACGGCATTTACTTTAAAAGCTCCGACAATAGCTGGCATGATGGCACACCCTTTAATTGATCAAACATTTTTTTATGGGCTATACACCATATCCTATGTTGATTAGGCGCTTTTGTGATTAAAAATGAGGTTCTTCCGTGAGTGCAGATCACATACTGGTGAAACTAATAAGATGAGAAAACGTATGAAGAAGGAAAACGTGCGATAAGGGGAGAGACGTATGTATTTTCAATTGAATCCGATATCAATCGCTGCAGCCCTGCTGTTCTTTGCGGCCGCATATGCAGTCGGAATAAAAAAGCAAACCTGGATATTGCGGGGGTTTCGCCGGGAAAGGGTAAGGGATCAGGATAAGCTGGCGAAAATCGCTGGGTATTTCTTTTTGAACAGCGGATTTTTGTTATTTTTAAATGGGGTTGTTTACATCCCGTATCAAGAGTCTTTTACACCTTCAGCCATTCTTGCCTACGGTATTTGCACGATGATTTATGTTCAAAAAACAATGGCCGAATAGCCCAAGCTGCGACCCGAAATCAACGGATGATGAAATGGAGGAGGAAGGAGGCCGGCATCAGGCGCAGCTTGCAGTCGGAGGTCATGACGTGTGGCGGCCTTTTCTTTCTTCCGCATGCACGCAGTTATCATCCTTTTGCATTCTTTGATTCAGCAAGTTGTCCAATTCCTGACTGCATCGAATGGCCTCTTTGGAGTTGATGCCGAACTTTTCGGCAGCTTCAAATAAGGCCAGTCTTTTTGCTTCAATTTTATTGTTCATCATGGCAGTCTCCAACTTTCGATTTGTATTTTGAGTCGGTAATTTCAGGTATTCAGCGCATTGATGTCCTTGATATTGCTAGTATACCTTATTTTGTGTAAAAGGGATTTTTTTCGCCAATATGACAAAAAATGTGACATTTTTTTCGGAGGACAGCGACAGTCTATTATCGGGAAAGCTCGAAAAGCAGGAACCGCTTCCTCTGATCGATGAAATGAAAAATTTGTTTTTGCTCATCTTCGAGCCGGCTGTATGTGACGGTTGTATAAGGATCATGTTCAAGAAAAGGCGCGATTGTCTCGTGCCAGTTTACCGCATACCGCGAAAGCCGGCTGATTGTAAATTGGCGGTGCAAGACATTTTTCATTAAATTAAAGTATTGGGATTGAAAAGCCGGGATGTCGAGCAGCCTTGCAGACAGCGTATTATAGCCTTTCGCCGGAATCCGGTTGTGCTCCATTTCTTCCCCGTGAATATTCCGTCCCCATGTCGCGTCATAATCCCATGGAATGATTTGAAACGTTTTTGTGCGACCGTTTAAATAAAGCGCGTAATTATGGACAAAGCCGTCGAAATTTTGGGTGTAGACGGCGCCGATGAGCCACAGCAAATATTGTTTGACATCGAGATAGCGTTTGATTTCTTTTTCAAATATGTCGTCTTTGGCGGTATTGATAAAGTAGATAAACTCCTGGAGGTAGTCATCGTGGCGGCTTGAACCCGTTTTTCTTTCGTATCCCTGCATGAGATTTTGCTTAGCCTTTTTATTGAAGGAACTCAGCAGAGAAAAATTAGCATCGTCATCAACGGCATAATAAATGGCCCCCCTTTCTAAATTTCTCCTCTTTAAGAAATGATCGTCAACAGATTCGATTTTTAAATAGATGCCTTCTTTTTTTTCATTGATATAAAGGAAAACGTGTGATGCTGCTGGCGCAAGGACGCCGATTTGTTCAAAAAAATGAAAGGAAAGCCTGTTTCTGATGAAAGACGGATCATGATATTCCGCGTTCAAATGAAACGCAGCCTTTTCTTTATTGTCCGGATATTGAATGAAATAGGATTTTTTCGTCAGTTTGCGGGTGTGGGCCCCTCTGTATGACACTGCGACAGGCGTCTTTGCTGAACCGGTCAAGAGCATGCCGGGAACGGCTTCATCACTCCAGACGTCTTTTTTCAACTCAAGCAGATGCTTCGGATGAATGTGCAGCCTAAAGGCCGGCAAGGCAGTGGCACTCATCATCATTTCCTCCTTTTTCAGCTGACATATCATATGTGAAAAAAACCTGTCCCGGAAGCAGACCGCCTAAGTTTGAACAAAAACAGTCATTTGCCTCAGTACACTTGTCTTTACGGCGCGTATGATAAATCAGGACATAAAAAAGGAAGAACAGGAGGTTACAAGATGAGTGGTGTCCATGATCATGACATTAAAAAGGCAGTAGACCAGCTGAAGAGCGAAGGCAGAGACCATTATTTAGACCGGGAACCCGAAGAATACGCCGGCTCGGGAAAAGAGCGGCGTCCGCATAACATTTGGGATCTTTGGTGGGGAATAAAGCCGGACAGAAGCAAAAAACATCATAAAAGCAAGAAGCATGACGACTATGAAAAGCCGGATAAAAGCAAAAAGCCCGACAAAAGCAAGAAACCCGATGACTGCAAAAAGCCTGACAAAAGCAAGAAACCAGACGACTGTAAGAAGCCTGACAAAAGCAAAAAACATCACGACTGCAAAAAACGCGACAAATGCGGCCGCAAACGCCCCGACCATCATCGCTGCAAGAAGACTCACCATCATAAAAGAGGCGGCTATGAAACCATTACAAAATGGTCTGACGGAAATCTGACCGAGGTCATCTACCGGAAAAAATAAGAAAAGCGGCTTGCTGCATGGTGAGCCGCCATTTTCTTTTCCGGGAAGGAACGCCCGGGACTTTAGAAGCGGTTTTCTGAAAGAGGAAAGGAATTTTCGTTTTTTTAGAGAATATGTAGAATAGCTTTAAATCATACTGCGGGGGAATATTTATGAAGTTTGCGACAGCAAAGCTGCACAGCCGTACATTTGTAGGGCTTGTCATGGATGAGAAGATAATGGATTTGCAAAAGGCGGAAAAAAAGCTGTTTGAGCTTGAAACGATACCTGAAACGCTTATCGAATGCGTAAGCGAGGGAGAGAAGTTTGTCCGCCATGTCGAACAGCTAGTGGAATGGTCAAAGAAGAAAAACAGCGAAGAGAGCGGTTCGTATATTTATCCGCTGTCAGACGTCGATTTGCTTGCACCGATTCCCGAACCGCGGAAAAATGTGATCTGCATCGGAAAAAATTATCGGGATCATGCGATTGAAATGGGAAGTGAAGCAGATATTCCCGAACATATCATGGTGTTTACAAAAGCGCCGACTTCGGTCATCGGCCACATGGAAGGGATTGATGCCCACGAAGGCGTGACAGAGGCGCTCGATTATGAAGGCGAGCTCGCGGTTGTCATCGGCAAAACGGGAAAAAACATCCCGAAAGCTGAAGCGCTCGACTATGTGTTCGGCTATACGATCATTAACGATGTGACGGCGCGCGATCTGCAAAAGAGGCACAAGCAGTTTTTTATCGGCAAAAGCCTTGATGCGACCTGCCCGATGGGGCCGTTTCTTGTACATAAATCAATGATTGAAGACCCCGGTGACCTGAAGGTGGAGACGAGAGTGAACGGCGAACTCCGCCAGTCGGGGAGCACAAAGGACATGATTTTTCCGATTGCGGAAATGATCGAAACGCTGTCCAAAGGAATGACGCTTGAAGCGGGGGATATTATCGCAACCGGTACGCCGTCAGGAGTCGGCAAAGGCTTTAATCCGCCGAAGTTCCTCCGAAAAGGCGATCAGGTCGACATTACGATCGAACCGATCGGAACGCTTTCCAATCCAGTTAAATAAAGGATTGTCAAAAGGATGGCTTTAGCATATAATGAAGCTGTCAAATTTTTTAGAAATGAGGGATGTGTGATGAGAATGGATATTGTCTTTTTTGCCCAACAAACGATCATTGCACAGCCCATGTAATATTTCGACTGGTATTCTTCAAATGGATCTGGTGATATTTCCATGGGCTGTGAACCGGCTCATGGAGTGTTTATATGTTGAAAGAGCCGTGTATTTGCGGCTCTTTTTTTAATCAATCATCAGATCTTTAGGAGGAAACCGAATTGAATTTATCAGCATTAGGCATCAAATATATCATGGAAGCTTTAAAGGATGAGGAAGGTCTGGTTTTGGGAAGGATCGCCCTTGAGCATAAAAGGTTGTACCGGGTATGGACGGAAGAAGGTCAGTGGCTTGCCGAAATCTCCGGCAGGCTGCGGTTTGAAGTGGAAAGCCGCGGAGACTACCCCGCTGTCGGCGATTGGGTGTATATGCGCCCACGCGGCGGCGAAAAGAAGGGAATCATCACGGAGGTCGTTCCCCGATTCAGCAAATTTTCGCGCAAAGCGGCGGGTGAGCCGGCGGAGGAACAGATCACCGCAGCAAACGTCAATACGATCTTTCTCGTCAATGCGCTCGGTCTGGATTTTAATGTGAGAAGAATCGAACGCTACTTGCTGCTGGCATGGGAAAGCGGAGCCAATCCCGTCATCGTCTTAAGCAAAGCGGACATTGCTGACCGGATTGAAGAAAAGGTGCGCCAGGCGGAGTCCGTGGCATTCGGGGTGCCGATTCACGTCATCAGCGCTCATGAAGGCAGTGGGATGGATGAGCTGAAAGCGTATGTGAAACAAGGGGAAACCGTCGCCCTTTTAGGGTCGTCAGGCGTCGGAAAATCAACGATCATCAACTTTTTTCTGAAGGAAGACAGGCAAGCCGTCCAATCCGTTCGTGAAGATGATGACAAAGGGCGGCATACGACGACGCACAGGGAGATGTTTATGCTGCCTGAAGGCGGGCTTTTAATCGATACGCCGGGGATGCGGGCCTTAGAGCTTTGGGAATCGGAAGAAGGATTCAGACAGAGCTTCAGCGATATTGACCAGCTTGCAAAAAACTGCCGATTTTCAGACTGCATGCATCAAACAGAACCCGGCTGCTCCGTGCAGGAGGCGCTGGCTGACGGCAGACTCGATGCCGGCCGGTTCCAAAGCTACCTGAAATTAAAAAAAGAGCTCGAATACCTCGAAAGAAAAACGGATAAACGGGCGGCGCAGCAGGAAAAAAAGCGGTGGAAACAGATAACGAAAAGCATGAAAAAGAACAAACGCAAATAAATGAAAAAGGCGCTGATGAATGATCTCAGCGTCTTTTTTGCTGCGGAAATGACAGCGTTCACATTGTTTTGTTTAATGGACCGGTTCATGATAAGATAAGAACGATACCTGATTTGATAGGGGGAAAAATGAATATGACGCATATGCATATCACGTCTTGGGTGATCGCGCTCATTTTAGTGTTCGTTGCTTACGGACTTTACTCATCTGGAAACAGCAAAGGCGCAAAAATTACACATATGATTCTCCGCTTATTCTATATTATCGTTATCATTACCGGGGCGCAGCTCTTTTTAAAGTTCACGGCATGGAACGGAGAATACATAGCGAAGGCCTTGCTCGGCCTCATCACCATCGGATTCATGGAAATGCTATTAATCCGCAGGAAAAACGGAAAAGCGGCCACTGGGATCTGGATCGGCTTTATTGTCGTTCTGCTCTTGACGGTTGTGCTTGGACTCCGGCTTCCGCTGGGCTTTAAAGTGTTTTAATTAAATGACATCGGTTCTTTATGAGGACTGGTGTCTTTTTTATGTCGGCGGCTTGAATGTTGAAATCATAACGATTCGTTCCCCATCTGAAGCGGTCCATTCAAATCTGTCCTTCCACTCCTCTTTTCTTTCGTAATGATGCTGCAGGGCGCATTGTTTCATATCATGAGAAAACTGATAAAACGAAACGCCCTTGACATCCTTTTTCTCGGGCCAAAAGCTCAGGCCGTTATAGGCGAAGACGCAGTCAAAGACGGAAAAGCCGAGGCTGTTCAGCTGATCCAAAAAAGAATAGAACTGTCCGTCTTCCAGATCGTTCAAAAATTCGAGAAATGCCTGTTTTACCGTTTTCAGATAACGGATCGGTTCTCCTCCTGTCAGCTTCACGGTCTCCGGTTTTTCCGTTACGGCGAATTGATCAAACAGTTCGGCTTTTTGCCATTCTCCGTCTATGCTGATGAAAACTCCGGGGCTGTTCAGGCTTTCAACCAAAAGCAAATCTCCTTCTTCATTTTCAATCAGGCAGATCCCGTCTTCCATTAAAATTTTGCCGTAAATCCATTTGCGCTTTTCGGCATAAAGTCGTTTCTGGCGTTCGGTGTCCATGGGCGGTCTCCTTTCTTATTTCGTTTTTTCCAAAACGGGCTTGTCTCATACAAGACTCTGTTGGACAATTCAACTATTATTTTAAGGTGCATAAAATAGGTAAAGTGACAAAGGAAGTGAAGCCTAAAGCAGAGGAAGTACATTAGAATTGGAGCTGATCGACAATGTGTGGAATAACGGGGTGGGTCGATTTTAAGAAGCCGCTTGTCCGAGAGCAGTCAATCATGGAGAAGATGACTGATACGCTTTCGAAAAGAGGACCTGATGATACGAATATTTGGGGAAAGCGCCATGTTTTATTCGGACATAAACGCTTGGCAGTTGTGGATCTGGAAGGCGGCAGACAGCCGATGACCCGCACACATCAAGGATATGATTATACGATTTGCTATAATGGCGAGCTCTATAATACGGAGGATTTGCGAAAAGAGCTTAGGCGGCGGGGGCATCAATTCAAGAGCCACTCAGATACAGAGGTTTTGCTTCATTCATACATGGAATGGAAAGAGGAATGCATCGACAGGCTGAACGGAATTTTTGCATTTGCGGTATGGGATGAAAAGCGGGATCTTCTTTTTGCGGCACGCGACCGGCTTGGTGTTAAACCGTTCTTTTACACCGAACAGGGCTCATCATTTTTGTTCGGATCTGAAATCAAAGCCATCCTCGCTCATCCTGAAGTGAAAGCAAAGGTAGACCGTTCAGGGCTGGCAGAAATTTTCGGCCTCGGCCCGTCACGATCGCCGGGGAGCGGTGTTTTTAAAGGAGTAAAGGAGATCCGCCCGGGGCATGCGATGATTTTCTCAAAAGACGGTTTAACGGTTTGGCGCTACTGGAATGTGAAAAGCGAGAAGCATACGGACAGCTTTGACGAAACGGTGGAAAATGTGCGGTCGCTGTTTCAGGACGCCGTTACAAGGCAGCTTGTGTCTGATGTGCCGGTATGTACGTTTTTATCTGGAGGGGTCGATTCGAGCGCCATTACCGCAACGGCCGCCAAGCATTTCGAGAGAGAAGGGAAGGCGCCCCTTCATACGTTTTCGATCGATTATGAAGACAATGAGCAATATTTTACGTCAAGCTCATTTCAGCCAAACGCCGACGGCCCGTGGATTAAAAAAATGTCCGATGCATTCGGAACGGTTCATCACAATTGCGTGATATCCCAGGAGGAGCTGGCTGCCTATTTGGAAGAAGCCGTACTGGTTCGGGATTTGCCGGGGATGGCTGATGTCGATTCTTCCCTGCTATGGTTCTGCCGCGAGATTAAAAAAGACTTTGTCGTGAGCCTTTCAGGGGAATGCGCGGACGAAATTTTCGGCGGCTATCCTTGGTTCCATTCGGCAGAAGATGTGAAAGGTTTCCCATGGATGAGATCAATGGAAGAACGGATCGCACTTCTGCAGGACGGCTGGCAGAAAAAGCTGAACCTCAGCGAATATGTGAAGGCAAAATATGAGGAAACAGTTAAAGAAACACCGCTGCTGGAAGGAGAAACGGGTGCGGAGAAACGAAGGAGAGAGCTGTTTTACTTAAATATGCTCTGGTTTATGACAACGCTCTTGGATCGAAAAGACAGAATGAGCATGGGTGCGAGCCTCGAGGTCAGGGTTCCGTTTGCAGATCACAGGCTTGTCGAGTATGTCTGGAATATTCCATGGGATGTCAAAATGCATGGCAGCCGTGAAAAAGGCATCTTCCGCAAGGCGCTGGAAGGCATTTTGCCTGATGAAGTGCTGTACCGCAAAAAAAGCCCATATCCGAAAACGCACCACCCGGCCTATACGAAAGCCGTGATACGCTGGCTGGAGTCATTGCTGGAGCAAAAAGACTCGGCGCTCTATGCTTTCTTAGAAAAGAAAAAACTGGAGCGGCTGATTGAGACGGAAGGTGCATCATTTCAAGTTCCGTGGTACGGACAATTGATGAAGGGACCGCAGCTGATCGCCCACCTTGCCCAAATCCATACTTGGTTTGAAAGTTATCGAATTGATATCGAGGAATAACATAAAACACCCGGCATATGCCGGGTGTTCTGCGTTTTGGCAGCTAAGCTATAAAGAAACGGCGGCGTTTATTTTGAACACCGCCGATTTCTATGATCAGCAAGCCGGCCTGAGAGCCGGATGCATGAGAGTCCACAGGATAAAGACGCCGAGAGCGCCCAGCGGAATGCTGTGCCCTGGAATGGCGTTGACCTTGCCGTTTGTATATTTTCCGATCCGCGGCCCGAGAAACATGACAGCCGCAACTGCGCCCGCAGCGCCTGTCAAGTGAACGATTGAAGATCCGGCAAAATCGACAAATCCGAGGTCGTACAGCCAGCCTTCCCCCCAAGTCCAATGGCCGACAACCGGATAGATGAGACCGGTCATAAACAGCGTCAAGATCATGTAGCTGCCAAGCTTCATCCGTTCAGCGACAGCGCCGGAAATAATGGTGGCGCACGTAGCGGCAAACACGGCCTGAAAGACGAAAAATCCGACATCCTGATCACCCGCTAGAGCAAAACCGCTTGTGCCGATGAACCCGCCGGCGCTGTCCCCGAACATGAACGCGTATCCGGCGAAGAAATAAAGGATGGAGCCGATAGAGATCGTCAGGAAGTTTTTCATTAAAATGTTTAACGTGTTTTTAGCTCTTGTAAAGCCTGATTCAACCATCGCAAAACCGGCGTGCATAAAAAAGACGAGCAGAGTGCCGATGGCTACCCATGTCATGTTGACCGAGTCATTGACCGATTGCACCGTCGGTTCGGCGGCCAGAGCTGATGCTGCGAGGAAAAAACTGAGGAACAGGACGGCAGATACCTTGGTTTTCATAAGAATCACCCTTTCTTAAAGTATCGACTAAAAGAGAGCAGGAGGGAATCGGTCGTTTTAGACAATCGCTTCCTTTCCTGATTCCCCTGTCCGGATTCGGATCGCGTTTTCAATTGGAAGGACAAAGATTTTTCCGTCGCCGACCGTATTTGTCGAACATGTGCTTTCGATTTGATAATTTCATCAACGCTCTCCGATTCAATCACCATTTCGACTTTCACTTTAGGCAGCAGCTTGATTTCGTAGGAGGTGCCGCGAAACAGAGCCTGCTTCCCCCGCTGCTGGCCGCAGCCGGCAACCTCTGAGACGGTTAATCCGTTTATGCCAACCTCTTCAAGCTTTTTGCGGAGGCGGGGGAACTGTTCGGGGCGTATAATCGTTTCGATTTTTTTCACAATGCAAATCCTCCTTTTGGTGTAAGGTTATATTACGTTTGTTGTTATGTTTCTTATCATACGTAAAAGTAAATTGAAAATCAATACGAATTTTCAAAAAAATTAATCTATTAGACCTATTCTTTGAGAGGTCTGTGTTCATAGAATGGCAGTCTCGTTAAGTTTTATAACATGAAAAAACCTGCTTTCAACTGAAAGCAGGTTATGCTGCAAATCCTTTTTGAAGCCACATTTTAGATCTCCATCTTCTGTACATTAAAATTCCCCTGACCCATTCGTCGGCGATGAAGGAAAACCAAATTCCCGCCAGGCCGAATCCGAGCTGAATGCCGAAAATGTAAGCGATCGGAAGTCCGATTCCCCACATCGAGACAATCGCCATATAAACCGGATATTTCGCGTCTCCCGCAGCTCTGAGAGAATTAATGATGACCACGTTAAACGAGCGGCCGGGCTCCAAGATAATCGTCAAAAGGATCAGTATACTGGCCGTTGCGATAATATCGGGATTGCTGCTGAAAATGCCGATCAGCTGTTTTGAAAACACAGCGAAGAGAACGGAAGTAAATGTTGTAATGGCCAGAGCCCACCACAGGCTTTTCAGGCAGCGGCTGTATGCTTCATCAAATTGCTTCGCGCCGATATGGCGTCCGATTAAGATTTGCGTTCCCTGGCTGATCGCTGTGCCGAAAAGCATGATAAACATCATCAAATTTTGGGTATAGACTTTTGTTGTCAGCGCCTGCGCGCCCATCAGCGTGATAAAATAGGTGACAATCATCTGTGACGCGTTATATGACAGCTGCTCCCCTGCTGAAGGAATCCCGATTTTCAGCAGTTTTTTCAGGTGACTTTTCTTTAAGACAAACAGCCGTTTGGACAACAGCGGCATGCCGACGCGCTTTTTGACGAGCAGAGCGATCGCCAAAAGGCCGATGATGCGCGCGATTGAAGTGGACATTGCCACGCCGGCCACGCCTAAAACCGGAAAGCCGAACGGTCCGAATATGACAAGATAGTTGCCGGCGATGTTCAGGATATTCATGCCGATGGTTACAACCATTGTGTCCTTTGTATACCCGTAGCTTTTCAAAATGGCGCTGAACGTCATAATGAGCGCTTGGACAAAGGACAGTCCGCCGACGATCTGGAGAAAGATGCCGGCTTCAGCAAGCAGGTTGGCGGAAAGGCCCATCATCAATAAAAGCGGTTTGGCAAATATATAAATCGCCGCACTGATGAATAGACTGATGATAAAATTGGCGCTGATGGAAACATAGCCGACTTCCATTGCTTCGGCTTTTTGCCGCGCCCCTAAAAATTGAGAAATAATGACGGTTGTTCCTGTTGCGATAAAACCGAACATCACAATGATCAAGTTCAGCATTTGGTTGCTGACGCCGACGGCTGCCACGCTGTCGTCGGAATATTGGCTGAGCATCAGGGTATCTGCGTTGCCCATTAACATATATAATGAAACCTCGATAAAGATAGGCCAAGTCAATGCGAATAAAGAGAGGTTTTGAGGTGCTGTTTTTTTCATGGCGTTTGACCCCTTTCTTTTAAAATTCCGTTTTATAGTGTAACGCCATTTTCTTATAATAAGAAGAGACGAAACCGATACTTCTTGGAGAAATCCGACTTGATGAAAAAGGGGAGAGAACATGGAACATATCATCTTTACAATTCCGCCGCTCCCTGTGTTGATTACCGGCGGAGAAGGGCTGTTCAAAAGAGGGGAAAAGCATGTGAGGCGTGAATATTCCGTGTTTGATCTCTTATATGTGATACAGGGGGAACTATTTTTGACTGAGGACGGCGAGCCCCATCAGATCCGGGAAGGGGAATACATCATCCTTATTCCGGGGCTCGAGCATTATGGCCACCGCGGCTGTCAAGACGATACCCGCTATTTTTGGCTGCACTTTCAGGAGCCGTCCTATGGCTTCGCGCAGCAGGGAGGTGAGAACTGGACTGAACTCAAGCTGAGGAAGGGGACATTTGAAACGCCGACATTGTATCATTTAAAGATTCCGAGAAAGGGAAAGATCGACCAAAAAGCGTTTATCGAACAGCAGTTTAGGCGTTTGATTGACGATTCCGCCCAAAATTCCGACCTGCCGCTTCGCAGGCAGCTCTTGTTCGAAGAGCTGCTGATTCACTTGCAGAAGGAGGCGTTCCATATTCCTTCGGCGAGTGAGCGTGTAGCATCCGAAGCACAGCATTACATCGACCGCCATTATAAGGAGAAGCTCAGCATGGAGCAGCTCTCGGCTGCCCTTCATTATCACCAGGACTACATTACCCGCTGCATGCAAAAGGTGTTTGGCATCACACCGGGCCAATATGCCAATAAGGCGAAAGTTTTTGAAGCGAAGCGGCTCCTCTCTTCTACAAACGACAAAATGTCATCGATTGCCGAACAAGTCGGAATCGATGATCCGACCTATTTCTCAAAGCTGTTTAAACAAATAGAAGGGATTTCGCCCGTTGAATACAGAAAGATGATGAAGCGAAATATTGAGTGATATTTTCAAAGCATAGGAGGAGATAAGTTTGGCATCCATCAATGGTGAAAAAGTGAAATTGCGTACGATCACAATGGATGACCTGCCCGGATTATGGAGAATGATTTACGGAACTAAAAACCCTGAATGGAAAAAATGGGATGCCCCTTATTTTCCGCTTCAGCCCGAACCGTTTCAATACTTTGTCGATTCTTTAGTGCCGGCTTTAAAAGAAAAACCGCCGCGCTATTTGGCGATAGAGATCGGCGGAGAGCTGAAAGGAACCGTTTCTTACTATTGGGAATCCCGGCCGACACGCTGGCTGGAATGCGGGATCGGCATCTATGATCCGCGGTTTTGGAACGGGGGATACGGTACGGAAGCCGTAGAATTATGGATCGGCTTCCTGTTTGAAAACGTCGATGTGCCGAGAATCGGAATGACGACGTGGTCAGGCAACAGGCGGATGATGAGGTGCGCCGAAAAAGCCGGATTTAAGATGGAAGGCCGGATTCGCAAAGTCAGATATTATGACGGAGTCTATTACGATTCAATCAGATACGGAATCCTGCGGGAGGAGTGGGAGCTGATTTGCCGCGGAAGCTGACACGCTCTATAATATAATATTAGAAATCTTTCATCAGCGGACTAGAGGGGACCAATATGAAAAAAACCATTTATGATGTAGCGGAAGCGGCCGGCGTTTCGATTTCCACGGTTTCCCGGGTGATCAACAATACCGGGAGGATCAGCAGGTCGACAAGGCAAAGAGTGCATGCCGTCATGAAAGAGCTCGATTACCAGCCGAATGTTCACGCTTCTGCGCTTACCGGAAAGCGCACGAACATTATCGGCCTGTTGACGCCCGATATTGCAAACCCGTTTTTCGGCGAGCTTGCCAAAAGCGTTGAAGAGCGGGCGGGCGAGCTCGGCTTCAGCATTATGATGTGCAGTACCGACCGCGATCCGAAAAAGGAGACAACGTATTTCTCGGTCCTCAAGCAAAAAAGCGTCGACGGCATCATTTTTGCGACAGGCATCGAAAATCAGGAGACGATGGATGCGCTCGAGGATATTGCCAAAGAGGGCATACCGCTCGTGATGATTTCCCAGGATCGCGCCCTTGTTCCGATGGATGTCGTGGTCATCGATGATTTTATGGGCGGATATTTAGCGACGCGGCATTTAATTTCGCTCGGTCATAAGACAATCGCCTGCATCGCCGGCGACGGATCGACAACCGGAGAAAAAGACAGGCTGAAAGGCTTCAAAAAAGCGATGGATGAAGCAGGCATCAAAGCGGATGAAACGCTCATCGCCGGATCCGGTTTTTCCCTGGAATGCGGCAAAAAAGCGGCCGCTCAGATTTTCAAAAGCAATATTCCGACCGCCGTTTTTGCCATGAATGATGTGCTCGCGTGCGGAGTCATTCAGACTGCAAGGGAATGGGGGCTCCATGTTCCAACGGATTTATCGGTCATCGGCTTTGATAATACGTTTTTAGCCGAAATGACCGATCCGCCGCTTACGACAGTGTCTCAGCCGATTGAAGAAATGGGCCGCCGCGCGGCCGAGCTGCTTGCCGAAGAAATCAGCGGCAAGAAAAGCTCGAAAAGCAAAATCATTCTCACGCCTGAACTTGTCGTCAGACAGTCGACGGCCCCTCCATTTAAAAAAGAAGCACATGCCGAAAAGAGCGGGTTTTGATAGAAAAACGCTCTTTTTTCGTTTCTAAAGAGCAAGCGCTTGACCAAATTAATTCCTAAAAAACAATTGCGGATAAAATAAATACAGGGTAAAATCAGAATTGAAATGAGCAAGCGCTTTCTCTAATTAATAAAGCGCTTTCATGAAACGCAAAGGAGGAGAAGAAAATGACAGAAGTTGTGAGATGCGCCGTATTGGGGCTTGGAAGGCTCGGCTATTACCATGCGAAAAACCTCAAAACCGAGGTGCCCGGAGTCCTGCTCGCCGCTGTAGCCGATCCGGCAGAGGGAAGTGCGAGGGAGGTTGCAGCTGAACTGGGTGTTGAAAAGTGGTTTGAAGACCCGTTTGAGTGCCTCCGCGATCCGGAAATTGATGCCGTTGTCATCGTTACACCGACATCCACTCATGCCGAAATGATCAAACAGGCAGCCGAATTCGGCAAACAGATTTTTGTGGAGAAGCCGCTGACATTAAATCTTGAAGAGTCAATAGAAGTCATTTCCAAGGTCAAAGAAATGGGCGTGATTTGCCAGGTGGGGTTTATGAGGCGGTTTGATCCTGCTTATGCGGATGCCAAAAGAAGGATCGATGCCGGAGAGATCGGCAAACCGATCTATTATAAAGGGTTTACGCGCGATTTTGGCTCTCCTCCGGCCGAATTCATCAAAAAAAGCGGCGGTATTTTCGTCGATTGTTCGATTCATGACTATGACATCGCTCGTTATTTAATGGGGGCTGAAATCACTGCGGTTTCCGGCCACGGAAGGGTTTTGAAGCACGCATTCATGCCGGGATGCCATGACGTCGATCAGGCGCTCACCTATATGGAGTTTGATTCGGGAGCGGCGGGTGATGCGGAAGCAAGCCGCAATTCGTCTTACGGCCACGATATCCGCGCCGAAATCATCGGAACGGACGGCAGCATCTTCATCGGGATGCTGCGGAACCCGGCGGTTACAGTGCGGACCGGAAAGGGGAGCAGCTATAATATCATTCCCGATTTCCAGGCGAGGTTCCATGAAGCGTACTGTTTGGAGCTGCAGCATTTTGCTGATTGTGTTCGCATCAAAACGAAACCGCTTGTGACTGAAGTGGATGCGGCGGTCAATCTTGAAATCGCGCTTGCGGCCACACAATCCTGGTCAACAGGCAGGCCCGTCAAGATTCAGTATCAGACGAAAAAGCTTACGGTATGAAACGGGGGCCACCCTGAGCGGGCTGTTGAGATGATCCTGCGGTCACAAAGGAACAACAGGAAGGAGGGCGTAAGGAAGCGTTCCCCGCCCGGTGCCGCCTTTCTCCATGCGTTTTCAATTTTGCGGGCTTCCCATGGATGCCGGAGGATTAGACCCGTCCGTCATTCCGGCGGTAAAAAAACGGCATGGCGCCGATTTGTTGTACACGATTCCGTCATTTCACAATCCGACGGGCAAACTGATGTCCGAAGACCGGAAGCGCGAGCTGATTCAAATCAGCAAGCAGCTGTCGCTCCCGGTTATTGAAGATGACGCATATGGCGATTTGCAGCTTGACGGCCCGCCGTCGTCGCCGCTGAAGGCCATGGACAGAGAAGGCAGCATTCTTTATGTCGGCACATTATCGAAAACCGTCAGTCCCGGCCTCCGCATCGGCTGGGTCGCAGGTCCGGAGCCCGTCATCGAGAGGCTGGCCGATATTAAAATGCAGACTGACTACGGATCAAGTTCATTGTCGCAATGGGCGGCTGCAAAGTGGCTTTCAAGCGGGCTCTATGATGAAAATCTCAGCCGGATTAAAGTCGAACTGAGACAAAGGCGGGATGAAGCGCTCCGGTGTCTTGAGACCTATTGCAGAGGAATCGCCCGCTGGGAAAAGCCCTCAGGCGGATTTTACATTTGGGTCACATTCCTAAAACCGCTCTCGCTCAGCGCTTTGTTCGAACAAGCATTACAGAAAAACATCCTCATCAATCCCGGCACCCTCTACGATAAGGAAGCCAAATACAGCATCAGATTGTCCTATTCGTACGCCTCTTTGACAGAGCTTCGCTACGGCATTCAAACAATCGCAGAACTCGCCGGTAAGCTCATGTGAACCCCGCTGTACCGGCTGCTGAAAAAGCGACGTTCAGCAGCCGCTCCGCTTTTTATTTCAGGCCTCAGGTTATTTAAAAACAGTCCATAAAATTCCATTAATATATCATTCAAGGAACTATTGATTCATATTAGCAGATGAATGTGCAGAAGTGGAAATATTCAAGTTGCCTCGTTATGAGAAACGTCCTATTTTTCTGAATCTTATTGACATGCCGGTGTCACAAAATATACACTTTTTTTGTAATTGAAAATGATAATCTTTATCAATTGGAGGGATGCTTTCTATGCCTGTACAAACGAGTTCTAAAAATCAAGTGTTTTTGGAGCAGCAAAATAGAAGAGAATCTAATGCGCGTTCATATCCGAGAAGATTTCCGCTCGCCATGCAGACAGCGGAAGGCGTCTTGGTGACTGATGCGGATGGAAAGCAATATTATGACTGTCTGGCAGGAGCGGGGACGCTTGCGCTTGGTCATAATCATCCAGTTGTGATTGAAGCGATTCAAAAAATGATTGAGGAAAAACGCCCGCTGCACACCCTTGATATTACTTCGGAAATCAAAGAGGAGTTTGTCAACGAAGTATTTGCAAGCCTTCCTGAGGCGTTTGCCAAACGGGCGAAGATACAGTTTTGCGGTCCGACCGGCGGCGATGCGATCGAAGCCGCTCTCAAGCTTGTCAAAACGGCGACTGGGAAAAGAACCATCCTATCGTTTCACGGCGCCTACCATGGAGCAACTCACGGAACGATGGCGCTGAGCGGGAATTTATCTCCTAAGGAAAACGTCCAGGGTCTCATGCCTGATGTGCATTTCCTGCCATATCCGTATGAATACCGCTGCCCGTTTGGAAAAGGAGGAGAGGCGAGCCACAAGCTGTCGAGCGCATATATCGAAAATATGCTGGATGATCCGGAAAGCGGAGTTTTACAGCCTGCAGGGATGATCTTTGAAGCCGTACAAGGAGAAGGAGGCTCAGTTCCGGCCCGGGCTGAATGGATAAGAGAAATGAGAAGGATTACAAAAGAACGCGGAATCCCTCTGATCATTGACGAGGTGCAGACCGGCATCGGCAGAACCGGCAAAATGTTTGCGTTCGAGCACGCCGGCATTATACCGGATGTCATCGTCCTTTCAAAAGCGATCGGCGGAAGCCTTCCTCTGTCTGTCGTCATCTATGATCAAGACCTTGATCAGTGGGGACCCGGGGCGCACATCGGCACATTCAGAGGGAATCAGATGGCGATGGCGGCCGGAAGTGCAACTTTAAAATATATAAAAGAGCACGATGTGCTATCACATGTAGAAAAGGTCGGAGCGAAGCTCATGCGGGAATTGCAAGACATTCAGGAGCACGTTCCCGAAATCGGCGATGTCCGGGGACGAGGGCTGATGATCGGCGCCGAAATTGTCGCACCGCATAAAAAGCAAAACGCAAACGGCAGCTATCCGGCTGATGCGGAGCTTGCAAGCACGATTCAAAGAAAATGCTTTGAAAAAGGACTGATCGTTGAAACGGGAGGCCGCCACGGAAGCGTGATCCGCTTCTTGCCGCCGCTTATCGTAACAGAGGCGCAAATCGACGATATCATCACGATCTTCAGAGAGGCCGTCTATGAAGCAGTCAAGTAAACAAAAAAACTTTGATTCCCTGTTTATGCACAACGGGGAACAGGGGATCAAAGCATACCGTGACGCGGTAGAGACCGCTGTAGAGACGCTTTGGGCCGATTGGAAGAATAAATCGAAGCCCTACAGCGGGAAGATGCCGAAAGAATTGGATCTCGAAATCAAAAGCTTGTTTTCGTTTCAGGAAGCGGGAGAATCGCTTGCGGATGTTCTTGAGCATCTGAAAGAAGCCTATTTGCCGCACCGGATTCATGTTGAAGATCCAAAATGCGCCGCACACCTGCACTGTCCGCCGCTGATCCCGGCGCTTGCTGCAGAGATGCTGATCAGCGTGCTGAATCAGTCGATGGATTCGTTTGATCAAAGCGGAGCGGCTTCATTGATCGAGGAAGAAATGGTGCAGTGGCTTTGCCGAAAGTTTGAATACGGAAAAGATGCTGACGGAACATTTACGAGCGGAGGGACACAGTCTAATTACATGGGGCTTCTTTTGGCCCGCGATGCCTTCTGCGAAAAGCAGTGGAACTGGAATGTACAGAAGGACGGACTGCCGCCGGAAGCGAACAGGCTGCGGATCCTCTGTTCAAAGGATGCTCATTTTACCGTGAAAAAGTCGGCTTCCCAGCTCGGCCTCGGAGAGCGCGCCGTCGTGCTTGTCGATACCGATGCTGAAAAGCGGATGAGCCTTTACGATTTAAAGCAAAAAACCGCTATGCTGAAGGAATCGGGCTTACATCCATTTGCGATTGTCGCAACATGCGGAACGACGGACTTCGGAAGCATCGATCCGCTTTCCGAGCTTGCGGATGCCGCGCATGCTGGCGGGCTTTGGTTCCACGTTGATGCCGCATATGGCGGAGCGTTGATTTTGAGCAGGACCCGCCGCTATAAATTGGCTGGGATCGACAGGGCCGATTCAATCAGCGTCGACTTCCACAAGCAGTTTTATCAGCCGGTCAGCTGCGGCGCTTTTCTTGTAAAAGACAGAAGACATTTCCGCTTGATTGATTATCATGCCGATTATTTAAATCCTGAGGAGGATGAAGCGGAGGGAATCGTTCATCTCGTCAATAAATCGATTCAGACGACGCGGCGCTTTGACGCCTTAAAGCTGTTTGTCTCGCTGCGTGTGCTTGGAGAAGATACATTCGCCGAGATGATCGACTGGACATTCGCATTGGCTGAAGCGGCAGCGGAAAAAATCTCAGCAAGCGATCGGTTCGAACTGCTGAATCCGCACCCTGAACTGAACGCTGTCGTCTTCCGCTGCCTCGCCTCAGAAGACGACGCGGAGAACGACCGTTTGAATAAATGTATCCACAGAGAATTGTTCAGAACGGGACAGGCGGTGATCGCAAAGACGGCAGCAGCTGGGAAAACATATTTAAAATTCACGCTGCTGAATCCGCGGACGACGCTTTCGGATCTTGATGACATTCTCGGGAGGATTCAAGAGCTTGCAAGTCTTTATACGAATAGCAGGAGGGTAACAGGATGAGTTCATTTAAAGAAATAGCAGAAAACGCCACGATTCAAAGCTTTTTAAATTGCTATTTGCGTGAAACCGGCATCGAAACCCGTGAGATCGCGGACGGCTCTCAAAAAACGCTGATTGTCCCGCTAGAGCGCCAGCAGATCGAGCTGATCGTTCCGATCAAGTACTGGTCGAAGACGGGAAGGCACCTTTTCTCATTTCCGCTTTATTATCAAACAGCCCAAAACGGAAAGCCGCTTCCACTCGACTATGTGACGCTCGTCTCCCTCGCTTCAAAGGAATTGCTTCTTCAGCAAAGCCGCGGGGGTGCCGAGGATGAATTCATGCTCAGAGTCATTTTGAGCTGCCGAAATATCAGCCGTTATGTTGAGGAACGAGCCGATGATCAAAGTGAGCTTAGCCGTGCTGATTTTACGTTTATCGAAGCGGAGCAGTCGCTCTTGCTCGGCCATCTGATGCATCCGACGCCAAAAAGCAGGCAGGGGATGAAGCCTGAAGAGGAAAGCATCTATTCGCCTGAACTTAAAGGGGAGTTTCAGCTTCATTACTTTAAGGCACACGCCTCCCTCGTTCTGCACGACTCAAGTACAGGAACAAAAGCGCCGCTAGTCATTCAAGAGGAATTGAGAAACGACCCGATGATTGACAATGCGTGGCTGGATGAGCAAACGGCCGATCCGGATTTTGCGCTTCTTCCCGCACATCCGCTCCAGGCGAGAGCCTTGTTGGAGGAGCCGTATGTGCAAAAATTGATCGCTCAAGGTCTCCTTACATATCTCGGCGCAAAAGGCCGGAAGTATACGGCGACATCCTCCGTCCGCACGGTCTACAGCAAGCACTCGCGCTATATGTACAAATTTTCGGTACCGATCAAAATCACGAATTCGCTGCGTGTGAACAAGCAGAAAGAATTGGACAGAGGTGTTGAAATGGCCCGGCTGCTTCAGACAGAGCTCGGCCAAAGGTTGAAACAGGAGTTTCCGGGCTTTCGCGTCATCACAGATCCTGCTTACATTTCCATTCGAGGAGAGAACGGGGAGTCCGGCTTTGAAGTCGTGATCAGGGAGAATCCGTTTTATGAAGACGACCGTTCGGCATGTCTGATCGCCGGGCTTTGCCAAGATCACGCCTACGGGAAAGAGTCGCGGCTGTGCTCTGTCATCCGCGGGCTGGCTTTAGAAGAAGGGCGGACGACGGAAGAAGTGAGCATCGATTGGTTTGACAAATACTTATCGATTTCGCTTGAGCCAGTTTTATGGCTGTTTGAAACATACGGGCTGGCGATTGAAGCGCACCAGCAAAACGCCGTCATCCGCTTAAAAAACGGCTATCCGGAGACATTTTACTACAGGGACAACCAAGGCTATTATTACAGCGAATCAAAAGCCGGGATTCTTTCCAAGCTGATCGAAGGCTTGAGCGAAAGGAGCGAGACGATCTGCTCGGACAGCGTGGCTGTAGAGAGACTGCGCTATTATTTCTTCTTCAACCATTTGTTTGGGCTTGTAAACGGGTTTGGCTGCGAAGGGCTGATCGGGGAAGAAACGCTCCTGTCCATGATCAGAGAGCGGCTTGAAAAAGCGGAGCAAATTTACGGTATCACAGAGCTGACGGACAGCCTCCTTCGTTTTGCGGAGCTTCCGTGCAAGGCCAATCTGCTGACGAGATTTTACGACATGGATGAGCTGACAGGCTCGCTTGAAACCCAGTCTCGCTATACGTCTGTCAACAATCCGCTTTTAAAGGAGGCGGCGGCTGTCCAATGAATGAACGGATCACATTTCAAAAAGCGGACTATGAAAGAGACATATCGCTCGTCTACCGCTGGATGCAGGAGGAGCATGTCATTCCGTTTTGGCATTTAAACATGCCGTTTGCAAAATTTGAAGCCCATTTTCACAAGGCCATCACAGACCCTCACCAAACGCTGTACATCGGCTTTATCGACGGTGTGCCGATGAGCTACTGGGAGTCGTACTGGGTCAAGGGAGACATCATTGAACACCACTATGACAATGAACCTTTTGACCAGGGCATCCACCTGTTGATCGGTGAAAAAGCGCATTTGGGTAAAGGTCTTGCCCTTCCGCTATTAAAAGCGATGGTCAACATGCAATTTGCCGTGCCTGAAACAAAAAAGGTGATCGCAGAGCCGGATATCCGCAACAAAAAAATGATTCATGTTTTTGAAAAATGCGGGTTTCGCCCTATTAAACCTGTGAATCTCCCTGATAAAACCGGATTATTGATGTTTTGCGAACGAGAACGTTTTTTTGAAAAGGAGAAAAAAGATGAACTCTACAAAGAGACCCAATGATGTATACGATGTCATCGGCGTCGGCATCGGGCCGTTTAATCTCGGCCTTGCCGCATTGGCTGACTCCGTGCCTGAGATCAATGCGCTGTTTTTTGAACGAAACGAAAGCTTTAACTGGCATCCCGGCATGCTGATTGAAGGAACGACACTGCAGGTGCCGTTTTTGGCCGACTTGGTGAGCATGGCCGATGTGACAAGCAAATACAGCTTTTTAAACTATCTTCAGCAGCATAACCGTCTTTATTCTTTTTATTTTCTGGAAGACTTTCATATTCCGAGACAGGAATACAACCACTACTGCCGCTGGGTGGCAGAACAGCTCGACCCGTGCCGCTTCGGGATGAATGTCGAAAGCATATCACTCGTTGAATCGAACCCGGAGGCGCTTTTTAAGGTGCGGGTCGCGAATCGGGAGAACGGAGGGGAAGCGGTTTATTACACGAGGCATATTGCGCTTGGCATTGGGACGGGCCCGCACGTTCCCGATGCGCTCTCAGACGCTTTGGGGGGCTCGGTGTTCCATTCAGCCGAGTATTTAAAGAGAAAGCCCGGCGGATTTAAAGGGAAAAGGGTGGCCGTCGTCGGCTCCGGGCAAAGCGCAGCCGAAGTGTTTTATGACCTGGTCGGTGAAGATGAAGCGGAGCATGTCAGCTGGCTCACCCGCTCAAAAGGCTTCTTCCCAATGGAATATTCGAACCTCGGACTCGAATATTTTTCGCCTGACTATATCGATTTTTTCTATCAGCTTCCGCAGTGGAAAAAAGATGAATTGCTAACGCAGCAGGATCTTCTTTATAAAGGAATCAGCGCGAAGACGATCAGCGATATTTATCATATTCTGTATGAGCGGACCTGCGGGGGGCGGAAAGCGGCTTTTGATCTTCAGTCCATGACAGAAGTCGAGCAGATCGAACAGCGTGGGGAAACGCTGGTTCTATACTGCACAAACCGGGTGAATGAAGACCGGTTTGAGCGGCAGGCAGATGTGGTCGTTCTGGCGACGGGCTATAAAGAGAGGCTGCCGGAATGTCTGGCGCCTGTTGACAGTTTGATTGAAAAGGACGCGAGCGGCCGCTACGTGATTACACGCGACTACAGACTAGTGACAGCTGCAAAATCAAAAAACCATATTTTTATTCAAAACGGAGAGCTGCACACGCACGGTGTCGGTGCACCTGACCTGGGACTCGGCGCTTACCGGAACTCGGTGATCATCAATCAGCTGGCCGGGAGAGAAGTATACACCGTCAGCCATAAAACGGTTTTTCAGACATTCGGAACAGGAATCGCGGAAAAAACAGCTGTACCAAACGGCTAATAAAGGAGGCATTTTCATGTTGTTTCAAGATGAATTAAAGAGGGTCCTCGATCCTGACAGGTGGAGAGAAGTCAATCGGCGATTGCTGGCGAAGATGCTTTCTGAATATATGTATGAGGATATCATTAAGCCCGATTTCATTGAAACTGAAGACGGCATCAACCGCTATGAGCTGAGAACGGCCGAGGATAAGGTGTACCGGTTTGCCGCCAAACCACGCATGTTTGACAGTTTTGACGCGGTGCCGGAGACGATTGAAGTCTTCAAGGGCGGACAATGGACAAAACATGTGAGCGCGATTGAATTTCTCCTGGATATTCAGCCGCATATCCCGATGAGTCCGGAGACAGCGGGTCATTTGATCAAGGAGTTCAACCATACGATGCTGGCTGATGCCCACCTTTTGGCAAAGGATGCGCTTACGGCTGACGAGCTGACCGAAGCCGATTATGCCGTAATTGAAGGCGAGATGACCGGCCATCCGTGGATCGTCTACAACAAAGGAAGAATCGGTTTTGGCTATGATGACTACCTCCGGTTTGCCCCGGAAAATCAGAGAGCCAAACGGCTGCTGTGGATCGCTGTACACAAAGATACCGCGTCATTTCACTCGGTTGAAGGGCTCGATTATGAGACGCTGATTCATAAAGAGCTTGATGAGCTGACTTTAAGGCAATTCGCTAAAGTCATAGAAAAGCAGGGCGCAGCCAGTGAAGACTATTATTATATGCCCGTCCACGAATGGCAGTGGACAAATACGATCATTCAGCAGTTTCCTGAAGAAATTGCTTCAAAAGCGATCATTCCTTTAGGGGAAGGCGGAGACGAGTACCTGCCGCAGCAATCGATTAGGACCTTTACAAACATCACAAACAAACACAAGCATCATATTAAACTGCCGATGAGCATTTTAAATACGCTTGTATACAGAGGCCTGCCGTCGGAACGTACGGTTATCGCGCCGAAAATCACTGAGCATATCAAAGGGATCGCCGAAAACGACGCATTTCTAAAAGACGAATGCCGGGTGATCCTGCCAGGCGAAAATGCCAGTCTGAACGTTGACCACCAATACTATCACTCTCTTGAAAAAGCCCCGTATCAATATTTGGAAATGCTCGGCGCTATTTTCAGAGAAAGCATTTATACGTATTTGGAAGAAGGAGAACGGCCTGTTACGCTCGCTTCTTTAACATACATTGATCAAGGCGGCGTGCCGTTTATCAGGCGCCTGATCGAAAAGTCGGGGCTGTCAGCGGAGGAGTGGATCGGAAAGCTGTTTGACACCGTGATGCCGCCGCTTCTGCATTTCATGTACCGCTACGGAACCGTATTTTCACCGCACGGACAAAATACGATTCTCGTCTTAAAAGATCATCAGCCGCACAGGCTGGCGATTAAAGATTTTGTTGATGACGTCAATATCAGCGACCAGCCGCTTCCTGAACTGAGCGGTTTGACAGGGGATTTAAAAGCCGTTCTCAGAAGCGAGCCGCCGGAAGGGCTTGTGCAGTTTATCTTTACCGGGCTTTTCATTTGCCATTTGCGCTATGTAGCCAACATTTTAGAAAATGACGGTCTGCTTCCTGAAAAGCGTCTGTGGAAAGCTCTGGCTGATGCGATTCTTGATTATCAGCAAAAATTCCCTGAACTGCGTGAGCGCTTCGAATTGTTCGACTTATTCAAGCCGGAATTGACGAAGCTCTGCCTCAACAGAAACCGGATGGTCGACTACGGCTACAAGGACGGCGATGACCGCCCGCACGCCTCCGAATTCGGAAAAGTGACAAATGCGCTTGCGAAATTTAAAAAAGAGGCCGCAAAGCTGTAATGCTAATGCGGCCGAGAATGCCCCGCTTCCGGCGGGGTTTTTTTACGTCAATTTCTTATACATCAAAATATGAGGTCCGATCGGCGGTATGTCGTAGACTTCGCCCTGTTCGCTGAAGCCGAGCTTTTCATAGTAGCCGCTCACAGATGTCCTGGCATTGCACCATAAAAGGTCTGCCCCCTTTTTCCGAAGAAGCTCTTCGGCATGGCGGATGAGCGTGCTTCCCGCTTTTTGCTCACGGTATCCTTCAAGCGTCGCCATCCCTCTCAGCTGATACTGTTCTTCGCCTTCAAGCTCTGAATGTTCGGCTTTATGAAAGGAAGCGATGCTGATCAGCTTGCCCCGGTAATATCCACCGAGGTGAAACGCACCCCCGAGCAAATCGGTTTCATACATACATGCTTCAAGCGGCTGATTCGGCCGGAGAATGCGGTGCCTGATCTCATACGTATCTTCCGCGTTTATTGGTTTGACTTCAATCATATGATTCCTCCTTCAGTTGCAGATCAGATGAGAGCGATCGATTTTCAGCATGCTGTGATGTTATTCCATTATATATAACGCTTGTGGAAACAATCAAAGCAGGATGATCATCACCCCCTGATCTGTTTAAAGAATCATTTCCCCCGGGAGGCGGTCCCTAATCCCTATATCGTAAATGGCGGAATATATCGTCCATCCACATCGGTAAACTGATATTCTTTGGCTAAATCACCAACTCTTAACGCACGTCCGCTTTTCTCCATCACATCCGGATCCTTAGCCAATGCTGTGATTCCGCGTCCGACATAATAAGGCGTTTCGGTTCTCCTTAAATCTTCCGACTCCCGCCAATGCGCCTCATCTGATTCATGGTATTTCAGCACAAGTTCGGTTCTCATAAATCCCGGCGAAACGGCAATAACGGCAATGTTGTCCCGTTTTAATTCCAATGAAAGACCGTACGCCATGCGGACGATTGCGTTCTTGGCCAAATCGTAATAAAACTGTCCGGTGTACTTGTTCTCATCCCAGAAGGTCGTGTGAATGATAAGAGCTTGTTTATTTTCGCGAAGGAGCGGCACGGCGAAGTGGTTTGTCGCCAGCTGGGCACGCACCCCGGCGGCGAACATCGTATCCCAATTTTTCAATGACAATTCCCAAAAAGGCTTTGCCTCGACACCCAGATCGTGCGCCCCCCACACATTGTTGATCAAAATATCCAGTTTTCCTTGCTCTTCGCGAATTTTAGCGATGACAGCCTCTGTTTCTGCATCGTTCGTATGATCACATCTTACAGCAATAGCCTTTCCGCCGGAAGCTTCAATTTGTGACACGGTGTCATCAATTGTACCGGGCCATTGATTCGTGGAAGCCCCTCTGATGCTGCGGCCTGTAATATACACGGTTGCACCGGCTTTTCCAAGTTCTGCAGCGATGGCGCGGCCCGCGCCTCTGCTTCCGCCTGTTACGAGGGCGATTTTTCCTTTCAGCGGCTTCATTCATCCCATTCCTTTCATTTAAAAAGATATGTTCATTATAAAAGCTCAATCTTGACAACCATTGTCATATTTTATTAAATAAGTTCATTCATTGATAAGAAAGGTGGTCATATGAGAGGGGATCGACTGATATCTATTCTTTTAATGCTTCAGGCACAAGGGCAAATGACGGCGAAAGAATTAGCGGAAAGGCTGGAAGTCTCCGAGCGCACGATTTACAGGGATATGGAAGCTTTAAGCGGAGCGGGGATTCCCGTTGTGGCCGAACGCGGCATAAACGGAGGCTGGTCATTGCTTGATGATTACCAAACCACTCTAACCGGCTTAAAAGAATCTGAAATACGCGCACTATTTGTTCCGCTTTCTGAACAATTGCTTGACGATCTCGGATTAACCCGCATATCCGAAGAAGCCCGAAATAAACTGATTGCCTCGCTGCCTTCGGAATATCGCCAAAACGCAAAGGATGTATGGAACCGCATATATATTGATACCTGTTCATGGCGCCATAAGAAAGAAAAAGCAGAATCCTTTGAAGTGCTGAAAGATGCCATATGGAAAGATCAAAAATTAAAAATTGTCTATCAGCGGGCAGATGGACAAACGGCTGATCGTGTTGTTGCACCGCTTGGGCTGGTGGCTAAAGGGGCGAACTGGTATCTGATTGCATCTAAAGAAAATGGGGAGATTCGGAATTACAGGGCTTCACGGATTAAATCTGCCGTTTTTGTCCGCGAAACGTTTGATAGGCCCGAAAATTTTGATATTGCTCACGTGTGGCGGTCTTCAACAAAGGAATTTATTGAAAGGCTGCCGACGTATGAAGTGCGGGTGAAGGCGGCGCAGGCCATCTTGCCGAGGCTGTCGTTTACCAATCATTTTGTGCGGATCATCGAAACAAATGAGATCGATCAGGAGGGCTGGATCCCCGTTACGCTATCCTTTGATACGGAAGAAGAAGCAAAAAGGTATATACTCGGATTCGCAGAGCACATGAGGATCATTGAACCTAAAGAACTGCACGGAAAGATACTTAAAATGGCTGAATCCATAGTTGCGCATTATAAAACCTGAAAGCGGCAATGACTTTATGTTAAAGACATACATGATAAACCCTGCCGGCCGCAAACGGCAGGCAGGGTCTTCGTTTAATGAACATTGAAATATCTGGCTTCCGGGTGGGAGACAACGATCGCTGATACGGAAGCTTCGGGCTCCATCATGAAGCCGTCTGTTAAGTGAACGCCGATGCCTTCGGGCTGGATGAGCCTGAAAAGCTTTTCCTGATCTTCAAGATTCGGACAGGCCGGGTATCCGAAGGAATAGCGCTGCCCTTGGTATTTCGCCTGAAAACGCTGTTCCATCGTGAAGTCGGGTGCATCAGGGAAGCCCCAGCGGTCGCGGATAACCTGGTGCGTCCGTTCGGCGAGCCCTTCGGCCAGCTCAAGAGCAAGCGCTTGTACCGCATGGCTTTTCAAGTAGTCGCCTTCCTCCTTAAAGCGGTTGGCGGCAGCTCTTACATGCCTGCCCGCCGTTACGGCAAAGAACGAGACATAATCAAGCTCTCCCTTCGGTCGGACGTAATCGGAAATACAGCGGTACGGAAGCTTTTCCTGCCTTGGAAAAACAAACGTTTCAAGGATGCTGTCTTTGTTCACTGGATCTAAAATATGAAGCGAATCCCCGTCGCTGTACGCAGGGAAAAATTGGTAGACGACCGCAGGATCGAACCAGCCGTGTTCTTTTCCGTCTCTCAGCAGCTCGTCGATCAGTTCTTTCAGCTCCAGTGCTTTTGGATGCTGTTCAGCCAGTAGTTTTTTGACTTTCCCTTTCAAGCCGAGATGATGGCCGAGCAGCATTTGTTCATTGACATACGGCACAATATAGGAAAGGTCGATGTTTTTCAAATAGTGCCGTTTCAAGTCTTCAGGCTGAAAGACCGGCGCCTTCGGAACGTGCGCCCGTTTTTCAAGCATTTCAATTACGGCTTTCGTCTGCTTTTTTTCCGCGACGGCGGCGGGTGCAGCGGCTTCTTTTTTCTCGAGAAACTGCGACGGGTCCGTCCGCAGCTGATTGGCGAGCGATAGGCCGTCCATGGCGTCCTTCGCGTATAAAACCGGCCCTTTATATTCAGGCGAAATTTTCATGTTCGTGAATTTTCTTGAAAGCGCGGCTCCGCCGACCATGATCGGGATGGAAATATCCGCTTTATCGAGATCCTTCGCCGTAACGACCATCTGCTGCGCCGATTTGACGAGCAGGCCGGACAGACCGATGATGTCGGGGTTCTCTTTGCGGATCGCCTCAATTAACTCCTGCGGTGTCACTTTAATCCCAAGATCGACTACCTTGTAGCCGTTGTTGCTTAAAATGATGTCGACTAAGTTTTTGCCGATATCATGGACATCGCCTTTAACGGTTGCCAAAATGATCTTTCCTTTGCCGCTGTCGTCTTTCTTTTCCATATATTGTTCGAGAAAGGAAACGGCAGCTTTCATAACCTCTGCCGACTGCAGAACTTCAGCGACGATCAGCTCATTGTTGTTAAACAGCCGTCCGACCTCTGCCATGCCGTCCATGAGCGGACCGTTGATCACGTCGAGCGGGGTGGCGAATTTTTTCAACGCTTGTTCGAGATCGGGAATCAAGCCTTCTTTTGTACCTTCGATTACGTATTCGGCCAGGCGCTCTTCGAGGGAAAGGGACGTTTTCGGCTGTTTGTCCGCTTTTTTCTTTCCACGATAGAAGTCAGTGAAGGATGCGAGCGTTTTATCGTCGGTATGAAACAGAAGTTTTTCAGCCATCTCGACTTCTTCTTTAGGAATGGAAGCAAACCGCTCAAGCTTTTCTGTATTGACGATCGCGTAATCGAGCCCAGCCTGTGTTGCGTGGTACAAGAATACAGCATTTAAGATTTCCCGGCCGACGGGCGGAAGACCGAATGAGACGTTGCTGACGCCGAGAATCGTTAAGCATTCAGGGAGCTGCTCTTTGATGAGGCGGATCCCTTCGATCGTTTCTTTAGCTGAGCCGATGTATTGTTCATCGCCCGTTCCGACCGGGAAGACGAGCGGATCGAATATGATATCGCTGGCCGGTATTCCGTATTTTTCGGTGAGCAGCTGATGCGACCGGACGGCGACGGCCAGCTTTTTTGCCGCGGTGACTGCCATCCCCTCTTCATCGATCGTGCCGACGACGAGTGCGCCTCCGAACTGTTTGACGAGCGGAAGGATGTCAGCGAACCGTTCTTCGCCGTCTTCAAGATTGATCGAATTGATGATCGCTTTTCCCTGCGAGTATTTCAGCGCCTTTTCAATTACCGTTTTGTCCGTCGAGTCGATGACAAACGGGGCTTTTACTTTTTTCATCGCTTCTTTTAAAAAGCCTTCCATATCTTCCGCTTCATCGCGGTCCGGGTCTGCGAGACAGATGTCGATGACATGGGCGCCGTTTTTCACTTGGGCTCTCGCGATTTCGGATGCTTCCTCAAATTTATGCTCGGCGATGAGCCGCTTGAATTTTCTTGAGCCGATGACATTGGTCCGCTCACCGACAAAAAGGGGACGCATTGTTTCTTCGTAAATTAATCCGTCGATTCCTGAGACGGTGTGCGGCTTTGCTCCCGAAGGAACCGTCCGCGGAGGCAGAAGGGCTACTTCATCGGCCAGCGCTTCAATATGGGCGGGCGTCGTTCCGCAGCAGCCGCCGACAATGTTCAGCCAGCCTTCTTCAGCAAACGCCTTGATTTTTTTCGCCAGCGATTGCGGTGATTCATGGTATTGCCCCTCCTCATCGGGGAGGCCGGCATTCGGATAGCAGCTGACGGCCGTCCTCGCTAGGGAAGAAAGGGTCCTGATGTGATCTGTCATAAATTCCGGGCCTGTCGCGCAATTTAAACCGACGCTGACCGGTTTCATATGCTCGAGGGAGATATAGAACGATTCGATATCCTGGCCGGCAAGCGTCGTGCCCATCGGTTCGATTGTGCCTGACACCATGAGCGGAAGGGTTTTGCCGGTTTTTTCGAAGGCTTGTCTAATGCCGATAAAGCCGGCTTTAACGTTCAGCATATCCTGGCTCGTTTCGAGGAGCAAGAGGTCGGCTCCCCCCGTGATCAGCGCTCTTGCCTGTTCCTCGTAGTTATCGATCAGTTCGTCAAAGGTGGTGCCGCCGGTGACGGAAAGGGTTTTTGTCGTCGGACCCATCGCACCGGCGACAAATCTAGGCCATTTAGGAGTTGAAAACTTTTCGGCGGCCGCTTTGGCGAGTTTGACTGAAGCGAGGTTGACTTCATAGGCTCGATGCCCGAGGTCGTACTCGTCCAGAACGAGCCGGGTGGCTCCGAACGTATTGGTCTCGATGATATCGGCTTTAGCCTCGAGATAGGCTTCGTGGATGCCCTGAATGACATGGGGCGCCGTAATGCTTAGAAATTCATTGCACCCTTCATATGCCTCGCCTCCGAAGTCTGCGGCGGACAAACCGGCGTCTTGGATCATCGTTCCCATCGCACCGTCAAGGACGAGGATTTTTTTCTTCAGCTGGTCATTGATGTTAGACATTTGTCTTCTCCTTTTCTTTCTGATGGATATATGCCGTCAGCTCGGCGGTTAGATCGGACCGCAAAAACGGTGTGATCAGATAAATGCCGTTGAACAGGTCGCACGCCGCATCAAGCAGAGAGCGAGCGATCGCGAGCCCTTCCTCGGCCTGTTTTTGTTTGTCGTTTCCTGCCAGCGCCATCTTTTCGCGGATTGAATCAGGCAGCTTGATGCCGGGGATTTCGTTGTGGATGAATTCCGCGTTGCGGCTGCTGGTGAGCGGCATGACGCCGATATAGATCGGTGTTTCAAGATGCCGCGTTTCCTCGTGGATTTTAATGAGCTGCTCCTCGGAATAGACAGGCTGGGAAATGAAATAGTCTGCGCCGCAGGCGATTTTTTTCTCAAGCCGTTTCACCGCTTTGTCAATGTGTCTGACATTCGGATTGAAGGCGGCCGCCACTGAGAAATTCGTTTTCTTGCCGAGCGGTTTACCCGAATAGGACAAGCCTTCGTTAAACTGCTTGATCAGGCTGATCAAATCGAACGATGTCAGGTCATAGACGGAAGTCGCTCCCGGAAAGTCGCCGATTTTCGACGGATCGCCGGTAATCGCCAGCACGTCTGACAGCCCCAGCGTATCGAGTCCCATTAAATGGGACTGCAGGCCGATCAGGTTGCGGTCTCTGCATGTGATATGAATCAGCGACCTCATATCGAGGCGCTGTTTTAAGAGCGCCCCGCAGGCGACATTGCTGATCCTCGGTGTGGCAAGGGAGTTGTCCGCCAATGTCAGTGCATCGATTCCGGCTGATTTTAGCTCCTCTGCGGCGTGCAAAAATTTCTCAAAGTTTAATTGTTTTGGAGGATCGAGCTCGACGATAATGGACCGTTTCTGCTTTGCCAGATCGTCAAGAGCAGGCTCTGTCCTTTCGTTTTGAACGGCAAGCGCCGCTTTCTTTCTGATTTTCACTCGTTTTTCGGTGACTGGAGGAAGTCCTTTGACGGCCTCAGCCATCGCTCTGATGTGGTTCGGCGTCGTTCCGCAGCAGCCGCCGATGATCCGTGCGCCTTGATTGCGGAATTCCTCCGCGCTTTCCCTGAAATATTCATCATCCGTCTCATAAACAAGCCTGCCTTCGACAAGGGACGGGAGGCTGCTGTTCGGATAGACGGAAAGATAGGCATCTTCTAAAAGCGGGACTTCTTCAAGCGCTCTGATCATATGATAAGGGCCGAGACGGCAGTTGATGCCGACGACATCTGCGCCGAGTGATGCCAGCTGCTTCAGACCGTCCGCAAGCGGGGTGCCGTCCTGAAGAACGCCCTCTTCGTGCATCGAGACATTCAAAATGATCGGCAGCTCCGTTTCCTTTCTGGCAATCTTTAAAACTTCGCGCGCTTCTTCTAAATCGTAATAGGTTTCGAGCAGAAGTCCGTCCGGCTGCTCATTTAACAGAAGGTAGAGCTGTTCGCGGAAGCTTCTTTTAATGTCCTCGAGAGAATACGAGTTTTTGTTGAACGTCCGGATTCCGCCGAGCGTACCGAGAACATAAGCGGAGCCGGCGGCGGCGCGGGCGAGGCGGACGGCTTTTTCGTTGATTTGTTTTGTTTCGTCTTCGAGTCCGTATCTGGACAGCTTGATGAAGTTTGCGCCGTACGTGTTCGTTTGAATAATGTCGGCGCCGGCCTGTACATACGCTTCGTGGACGCGTCTTATTTCTTCGGGCTTGGAGATGTTCAGTTCCTCAAAACACCTGTCGATCCCATAGGAATACAGAAGCGTGCCCATTGCGCCGTCAGCGATTAACGTTTTGTTTTTTATATCCTCCAAAAAACCCATCGTTTTCCCCCTTAATCATTCTTAATAAAACAAAAAAGTCTTCTGGGAAGCAGAAGACTTTTCAGCGACATTTGTCCGTCTTCTTATCTTCCAAGCAGGCTGCTTGCTGGATTTAGCACCTTGGTCATGAATATTCATTCACCGGTTGCTGAGGCTTCATCGGGCCAGTCCCTCTGCCTCTCTTGATAAGAACAGCTATTTAGTTTCTATTGATTACTTTTACTCAATTTACCGAAAATCGGGGGAATAATCAACAGTAAATTAAGAATTTATCGAAAATTTATAAATTGAACATCAATCGGCAGGTCGGCTTCCCTCACCATCGCGATGATTTGCTGAAGGTCGTCTTTATTTTTTCCGGTTACGCGGACTTGATCGTCCTGCACTTGCGATTTAACTTTCAGACCCGATTTTTTTATAAGGTTATTGATTTTTTTTGCGTTTTCTTTGTCGATGCCTTGAACTAATTTTCCGCGCTGTCTGACCGTGCCGCCTGAAGCGTTCTCAAGCTTTGAGTATTCGATGTTTTTCGTCGGGACGTTCCGCTTGATCAGTTTGCCGACAAGTACGTCTTTCAACTGGTTCATTTTAAATTCGTCGTCTGATACGAGAACGAGTTCGTCTCCTTCGAGTGTGATGCTGCTTTTTGACCCTTTGAAATCATAGCGTGTGCCGATTTCCTTGAGAGCGGTCTGGATTGCGTTTTGAACTTCAGGCAGTTCAACCTTTGAGACGATATCAAATGAGCTTTCTTTCGCCATGTGAAAAAACCTCCATCCATTTTACTTATGAGTCAATTATAGTAGAATAAGGTGAAACTTCCAATATCGAGCGGTTTTGCCTGGCCGCGATCTGGCAATAATTTGAACATTGGAGGAATAATAAGAAAAAGAAAAACAGGCGGATAAGAAAGGAAGAAGCAGTATGAAACCTGGACAGCAGCTAACATTGAAAATAGATCATAAAGCAGATTACGGTTACTTTTTGACGGACGGCGAAACGGCGGTCCTTCTGCATCAGAGCGAGATCACCGAGGATATTGACGGGAGAGAAGAGGTCGATGTTTTTTTATATGTCGATCACGAAGATCGCCTTGCGGCTACGATGAGAAAGCCGATCATCAGCGCTGAACAATACGGCTGGGTGGAAGTCGTTGATGCCGTCAGCGGCATGGGCGTTTTCGTCGATGTCGGGCTCTCGAAGGACGCCCTCGTTGCGACAGAGCATCTCCCGCCGTATGAATCAGTATGGCCGCAAAAAGGAGACAGGCTGTACTGTATGCTGAAAATTACGGGGCACGGAAGGATGTTTGCCAAGCCGGCGCCGGAGGACAAGATCAGCGAACTGTTTACTGAAGCTTCACCCGGCCTGATGAATAAAGAGCTCACCGGGACGATCTACCGCTTGATCGCATCAGGCTCTTTTATGATTTCCGAAGCCGGCATCAGAGGCTTCATCCATTCTTCTGAGCGAAAGGAAGAGCCGAGGCTCGGCGAAAAGCTGACTGCAAGGGTGATCAAAGTAAAAGAAGACGGTTCTGTAAATCTGTCGCTTCTGCCGAGAAAGCAGGATGCCTTGTCGGTTGATGCGGAACAAATCCTGACTTATATGAGATCGAGAAACGGCGCGATGCCATTCTGGGATAAAAGCGATCCAGAGGATATCAGAGAGCGCTTCAACATGAGCAAAGCAGCATTTAAAAGGGCGCTCGGCCATCTGATGAAACAGGATAAAATCTATCAGGAAGAGGGTTGGACGTACGAGAAAAAATAATCTTGAGGCGGCGTTCCGATCGGGACGCCGCCGGTTTCTTACAGGTGATGAGGCTTCTTTGATTCCTGGTGTTTACCGGCTTGTCTGTTCTTTTCGGCGAGCCGGTTTTTCTGCTGGTTGACGGCGTTATTGTCAACCGGCTTTTTATCATCATCTTTCATGAGGAAGCACCTCCCGTCAAAATGTCGCTCTTAGCTTGCTCACTGCCGGCGAAACTATGTACTCTCCCAATTGCGATGTTTTTTGCCGGGGAGTTTATGCCACCTTGTTCCGTCAGCATACACATATCATAAGACCCAAAAAAGGAGACTTGGTATGAAACATTGCTGCTCAGTTTACATTCATCGCGTTTCGGCAGGAGGGGTCGTCAACTTCGGCGGTGCGTACAAAATTTGTCCGATCACAATGGAAAAAGTGGTCGAGGGATCTGGAGGCCCGGATGTCGCGACAGCTGCTGCCGGCCTTCTTGATGGAGCGCTTGCGCCGGCCGTTGAGGAAGGGACAGTCACCGAAGACAGCTGACGCTGAGGCCTGCTTTTATAAAGCAGGCCTCTGTTTTATCTTATCTTTTGTCTTTCCCCGGAAAAAAGACCGCCAATGTTCCGGGTCCGGCGTGGGCGCCGACCGCTGAACCGATCATGTTGACGACGATCTCCTCCGGCTGGAATTCGGCTTCGATCATCCGTTTGACTTCTTCGGCCGTCCCTTCGTCATCTCCGTGGCTGATGCCGACCGTCTGTCCGCTCAAATCGACGCTTCTTTCCTTCATTAATTCGATCATCCGTCTGAGCAGCTTCTTTTTGCCCCGGATTTTTTCAAGGGGGACAAGCTTGCCGTCTTCAACATGCAAAAGCGGTTTAATATTCAACAGCCCGCCGACAAATGCCGATGCTTTGCTGATTCTTCCGCCTCTTGCCAAATAAGTCAAGTCATCAACGGTAAAAATATGTTCAAGATGTTCGCAAAAGTCCTTTACAGACGACTCGATTTCTTGTATTGTATTGCCGTTAGTTGCGAGTTTGAGGGCGTGCTTGACAGCAAGCCCATAGCCTAATGAAGCGCATTTTGAGTCGATGATCCGCAGGTCGAAATCAGGGAACTCCTCCTTGACTTCGTTTGCCGCCATCACAGCCGTCTGGTATGTTCCGGACAGCTCTGAGGAAAAGGCGATATAGAGAGCGGGTTTATTTTCGTTGGCCAGCTCGCTGAATGCGTTCTTGAACAGCATCAGAGACGGCTGGGACGTTTTCGGCGCTTTGCCTTCGCGCATCGCTTCATAAACGTCCAGAGGCTGAATCGTCAGAAGATCATCGTATTCTTTTTCATCAAGCAGCACCCTTAACGGAATAAATGAGATGCGATGTTCATCATAAAAAGATTTCGGCAAATCTGCCGCGCTGTCTGCTAAAAGGTGAACGTTCATTTGAACCCCTTCTTTCTAAAAAATGGTTGAAAAGGACACTAAGCTGTCCTTCGGCATACTTCGTTTTTTAGGTCAACTATATCATATATTTTTACATTGACGTTTTCAAAATATTGTTTTAAGGGTAAACCAAATATATACGAAAGTAGCGGAGGAACTAAATATGGTCATAGCGGAAGCAAAAAAATTGTTCATTGTCATCATCGGCGCCTTGTTAAATGCCATCGGATTGAATCTGTTTCTGATTCCCGCCGATGTTTACGCCAGCGGCTTTACGGGGGTGGCGCAGCTTTTATCGAGCGCGCTTGACCAGTACAGCCCGATTTATTTTTCAACGGGGACGCTATTGTTTATTTTAAACATTCCCGTCGGGATTCTAGGGTGGCTCAAGGTCGGGCGCTCATTTACGGTCTACAGCATTTTGAGCGTGGCCTTGACGACGGTCTTTTTGGGGATGCTCCCTGAGGCGAGCCTGTCAAACGACATTTTGCTGAATGCCGTGTTCGGCGGGGTGATCGCCGCGGTCGGGATCGGCCTGACCCTTAAATACGGGGCTTCAACGGGCGGTTTGGATATTATTGCGATGATCCTGGCAAAGTGGAAAGACAAACCGGTCGGCACCTATTTCTTTATTTTAAACGGTGCGATTATTTTAACAGCAGGATTATTGAACGGATGGGAGAAAGCATTATATACGCTCGTTACACTATATGTGACAACCAGGGTGATTGATGCCATCCACACCCGCCACGCCAAGCTCACCGTTATGATTGTCACAAAGAAAGCGGAGGAGATCAAAGAAGCCATTTACGGGAGGATGGTCCGCGGAATTACAACCGTTCCGGCGAAAGGCGCCTTTACGAATGAACAGAAAGAAATGATGATCATTGTCATCACAAGGTATGAATTGTACGACTTGGAAAAAATCATTAATGAAGTTGATCCAAAAGCTTTCACAAACGTCGTACAGACAACACAGGTTTTAGGGTTTTTCCGCAAAGATTAATGAAAGGGTGAATGAATGCGGCTGATTTCCATGATTGTGATGCTGCTGTTTGTCAGTGGATGCGGGCAAAACGGGGATCAAGTCCCCGATAAGGAGGTATCAGGGGAAGTGGATAACGGGAGTGTGACATTGACGGTTGAACCCGTCCAGAAGCAGGGAGAAATCGAATTTCGGATGTCGGTTGTAAACCATACGGATGATGCGGCAGAGTTTGAATTCAGCAGCGGACAGAAATTTGAGCTGATCGTCAGCGACAAAGAAGGGAATGAAAGATACCGCTACTCGAAAGGAAAAATGTTTACACAGGCTTTCCAGACGATGACGCTCAATCCGAAAGAGTCCTACGATTTTACTGATGTATGGAAAGAGGTGCCTGAACCCGGCACATACGAAGTAAACGTGACATTTTTGGGGAGATCGGAACAGTTTGCAACTTTGAGGGCCGGCAAAACGTTTGAAGTGAAATAACCATCAAAAAAGGCATCCCGGGAAAGGATGCCTCTTTTGTATTCTGTCAGGAAGGATCGGCGGCTGAATGAACACCGCCACGGTCACAGGATGTGACCGTTAATATTGATCCCCATTGAAAATAGAATTTTTAACGATGACATAGTCTACGTTGCGGATCGCATCGAGCTTGTTTCCTCCCGCATAAGAAATGGACGACTGCAGATCCTGTTCCATTTCTGTCAGCGTATCCATGATCGCGCCTTTATGCTCCACGTACATTTTTTTGCCTTCGACATTTTTCTTTTCGCCTTTTTGATACTCAGAAGCTGAACCAAAATATTCTTTGTAGAGCTTGCCGTCTTTTTCGATCGTTGCTCCAGGCGATTCTTCGTGTCCGGCAAACAGCGAACCGATCATGACCATTGTCGCCCCGAATCTGACCGATTTGGCGATGTCTCCGTGGGTGCGGATGCCGCCGTCAGCAATGATCGGCTTGCTTGCCGCTTTTGCGCACCAGCGCAGCGCAGCCAGCTGCCATCCGCCCGTTCCAAAACCGGTTTTGATTTTTGTAATGCAGACTTTTCCGGGACCGATGCCGACTTTTGTAGCGTCGGCTCCGGCGTTTTCAAGCTCTCTAACAGCTTCAGGCGTTCCGACATTTCCTGCGATCACAAAGCTGTCCGGAAGATGTTTTTTAATGTGCTGAATCATATTGATGACGGCGTTTGAGTGACCGTGGGCGATATCGATCGTGATGTACTCGGGTGTGAGATTCTCTCTCGTCAGCTCTTCGATAAACGCGTATTCTTCATCTTTGACTCCGACGCTGATTGAAGAAAACAAACCGCGTGCCTTCATGTCTTTAATAAAATCGATCCGTGTTTCCGGCTCAAAGCGGTGCATCACATAAAAGTAACCGTTTTCCGCTAATGAAACAGCCAGCTTTTCATCTATAATGGTCTGCATATTGGCCGGCACGACAGGCAGTTTAAATGTCCTTCCGCCAAACTGCACGGATGTATCACATTCAGAACGGCTCTTGACGATGCACTTTGCAGGAATTAGTTGAATATCTTCGTAATCAAATACATTTTCCAATATAAAAACCCCCAAAAAACGAATATTTATTAATAAGTTATTTAAAATGTTCGCCTTTTATAATGTACTTCCTTTTGTTCCCGATGTCAAATTTTTATGCTTTGAGAGCGGAAAAATAAAAAAGGAGCCGTGCCGATGGCACAGACTCCTCTCCGGCTGTCAAAAGCCGGTGCGGTATTATGATAGTTGATCTAGCTGCTCCTGAAGATTGTGAAGCTGTCGCCGTTCGGCATCAGTTGAATTGGCATACGCCGAGGAAAGGGCGTTTTTAGCTCTTGCAACGGCTTTCGCCTTTTCGCCTGAATCCGCCGAAGCTTCAGCTTCATGTACGGCTGCTTTGGCCATTTGAAACAGTTCGTTTCTCATTTACAGCCCTCCGCATTCCGTCGGGCCGCTCTTCTGTTCAGCCTCTTCTAATGTGGAGCGGTAAGGGAACCTGGCGGCATGCTGTTTAAGCGAGTCTTTGCCTTGCTGAATAAACCGTTTTGATTTGCTGCGTTTACCCATCTTGAATTCCCCCTTAACACAAGTGACGGTCCGGTGCGGCCGTCTTCTCATAGTATGGCCGTTTTGAAAAGCCGTTTATGAATGGCAAATTATAAAATTATAAAGCGAAGTAATCCTTTAAAAAGACTGCGATTCCGTCTTCCTCATTCGATTTCGTGACCTTGTTTGCAACGCTTTTTACCCCTTCGATGCCGTTGCCCATCGCTACTCCGCAGCCTGCGAACTCAAGCATTTCAAGGTCGTTGTCTTCATCGCCGAAGGCAATGACCCGCTCAGGCGGGATTCCGTAGTAGTCCGTGATTTTCTCTAAGCCGACCGCTTTATTGATGCCGCTTTTAATCAGTTCGATTACATGCCACGGGGCCGCCCATCTTCTATGGTCGACCATCTCCGCGTGTACGTCTGACAGATAGGAGCGGATCGCCGGAACATCCTCTTCTTTTGCGTGAATCAATACGCTTGTCACATCCTGGCCGAGGTTTGTTCTTAAATCTCCGACTGTAATATTCGGGCTGCCCATCGTAAAGACATCAATCAGCTTTTCGTCATGATAATGAAAATAAACATCATCGACAATTTCAGCAAGGATATTATGTACGTTGTACGTTTCGCTGACTTCAATGATCTGTTTGACCACCTCGAGATCAAGAGATGTATGGAAGCGTCCCCAGCTTTCATCTTTAGGGTGATGGACAAACGCGCCGTTGAAATTGACGATCGGCGTATCGAGCTGGAGCTGATCATAATACATGGAGCTTGCTCTGAACGGTCTTCCCGTAGAAATGCACACGTAATGTCCATCTTCCCGCAGCTTGCGGATGACTTCGCTGGAGCTTTCCGAGATGGTCTTGTCGTCTTTTAATAATGTACCGTCTAAGTCCAATGCAATTAAATATGGTTTTGTCTCCATAAATGCTCCTTTAATGTGAATTTGAAAGTTCTGACTTACCTATAGTGTATCTTTTTACCTTCTTTATTGTCTACATGTTAAACTTATGATGATGGACATCCTAAAAGGAGGAAGAAACAGTCGTGATCATAATCGAAAAGCAGCATATTTCAAACATTCCTCTTTTGCATATTGTAAAAGAGGAGAAAAAAGAGAAAGCTCTTCCTCTTGTTTTCTTCATACATGGTTTTACAAGCGCAAAAGAGCATAACCTTCACTTCGCATACCTGCTTGCCGAAAAAGGAATGCGCGTGATTCTGCCCGAGGCTCTCTATCACGGGGAAAGGAATGAACAGCTCACCCAGGAAGAGCTCGCCCCGAGATTTTGGGAGATCGTCACGAATGAAATCAAAGAGCTGGAAGTGCTGAAAAACCACTTTGAACGGGAAAACATGATTGAAAAGGGCCGCATCGGCGCCGCCGGAACATCGATGGGCGGCATTGTCACGCTCGGCGCTTTGACTCAATACGAATGGATTACAACTACCGTCAGTTTAATGGGCAGTCCCGCCTATGTAGAATTTTTTGATCAGCAGCTCGCATTTATGCGTGAAAAGAAAATTGAACTTCCTATCACAGAAGAACAAATCGATCAGCAGCGCGAAGAACTGAAGCGTTTTGACTTGAGTCTGCAGCCGGACAAATTGAACATGAGGCCGCTTTTATTTTGGCACGGCAAACAGGACGGCACCGTTCCATTTGCTTTAACGCGCCGCTTCTATGAATCGATTATTCCACTGTATGAAGCTCGGCCTGATTTGCTGCATTTTATCGAAGATGAGCGGGCCGGACATAAAGTATCGAGGGAAGGCCTTTTGAAAACAGTCGAATGGTTTGACGCGCACTTGTAAGCACTATCGTTTTAGAAAATGAACGAAGTGCGTTATACTGATGAAAAAAGGAGTGAGGAAGAGTGGATGAAGCATTAAAAGAAAACATCATGGGCGCCCTTGAACAGGTCGTTGACCCTGAATTGGGCGTCGATATCGTCAATCTCGGCCTTGTATACGACGTAGATATGGATGAGAACGGCAAAACAGACGTGACCATGACTTTGACTTCAATGGGCTGTCCGCTGGCGCCGATCATCGTAGATGAAGTCAAAAAAGCGCTCGCAGATATTCCGGAAGTCAAGGAAGTTGACGTTCATATCGTCTGGAATCCGCCTTGGACAAGGGACAAAATGTCGCGATATGCGAAAATCGCACTTGGTATACAATAAACGTTTCCAGAGCCTGTTCAACCGTTGACAGGCTCTTTCTCTCCCATATAAAGGGAATGATCCCGGCAGATGGCCTCTCCCGTTATTAATGAAAAAGAACGCTTTTACAAGCGTTCTTTTTTTATTGCAATAACTGCTGCCGGCACATTCTCCGGTTTGAAAAGCGGGGAACCCGGGAAGGTAAGAACGGAGCACGACCGAGCCGAAGAAAAGGACCGCCGGCGGGAGGAAAGACCAATATGAAAGGTGATTGAAAAAATATTAAATATACAATTGAATTAATTTTTATTCATGTTATAATGTTAAATAATTTCACAAAGACCAAGAAGGTGAACTCGTTTTGAAAATAGGTATTATAGGTGCTACTGGCTATGGAGGGGCAGAAATCATGAGGATTATGAGGACTCACCCTTATGCAGATGAATGCATATTGTATTCATCGAGTGATGAGGGAGCCCGCTATGACGCCGCATACCCGCACCTTGTGAAACTGACAGATCAACACCTGCAACCGATCGAGGTTAAGAGGATTGCGAATGAAATCGATTTTTTATTTATGGCAGCGCCTCCGGGGATATCCAGCCGGCTGACGCCACAGTTTGATGCATATGACATACCCATCATTGATCTGTCCGGCGATCTCAGGATACAGAACCCAAGCGTCTATGAAAAGTGGTATAAAAGGGAAGCCGCGCCTGAACACGTGCTTCAAAAAGCGGTATACGGACTGTCTGAGCTGAATCGGGAAGACATTAAAACGGCGCAGTATATAGCCAATCCAGGATGTTTTCCGACAGCGGTTCTTCTCGGCTTGGCGCCGCTCGTCAAAAGCGGCAGCATCAACGAATCTTTTGTCATCATCGATGCAAAAACAGGGGTATCGGGGGCAGGCAGAAAGCCGTCGATGGGCACTCATTTTTCAGAGGTCAATGACAATTTTAAAATATACAAGGTAAACGAACACCAGCACACGCCTGAAATCGAGCAGACTGTCAAACAGTGGAACTCCGCATTTAAACCGATCACATTCAGCACGCATTTAGTTCCAATGACAAGAGGCATTATGGCGACCATCTACACAGAGCTGAAAGACAGCATGGATGCCGAACAGCTGCAGCTTATTTTTTCTAAATTTTATAAAGATTCATACTTTGTCAGAGTGAGAGAAACGGGTTCGTTCCCTGCCACAAAAGAGGTGTACGGCAGCAATTTTTGCGATATCGGCGTTACCGTCGATGAACGGACGAACAGAGTGACAATCGTGTCAGTGATCGATAACTTGATGAAGGGAGCCGCGGGTCAAGCGGTTCAAAACTTCAACATTATGAACGGCTTGAGCGAAACCGCCGGGCTTGAATTTACGCCAATTTATCCATAAGACGGGAGAGAACAAACTTATGATTCAGGTGAGTCAAGACAGCATAAAAAAAACAGACGGAAGCGTCGCTTCGCCTAAGGGCTATCTTGCAAAAGGGGTCCACTGCGGCCTCCGCTATTCAAAAAAGGATCTTGGGATCATCATCAGCTCAAGACCGGCGGTGAGCGCCGCCGTTTATACCCAAAGCCACTTTCAGGCTGCGCCGATCAAGGTGACGCAGGAAAGCCTCAAAAAAAGCGCGCATCTCCAAGCCGTCATCGTCAACAGCGCCAATGCCAACGCATGCACGGGAGAGCAGGGCTTAAAAGATGCTTATGAAATGCGCCGTCAAAGCGCTGATATGCTCGGGATCGAGCCGGATCTGGTGGCCGTGTCCTCAACCGGCGTCATCGGCGAATACCTCAATATGGAAAACATCACAAAAGGCATCAGCCTTCTCGCCGAGACAGAGCCTGCCGAAGGCGATTTCGAAGAAGCGATCTTAACGACGGACACCGTGATCAAACAAACGTGCTATGAACTGATGATCGGCGGCCAAAAAGTGACGATCGGCGGAGCGGCCAAGGGGTCGGGAATGATCCACCCGAATATGGCGACGATGCTCGGCTTTGTCACAACAGATGCATGCATCGAAGAAAGCGCGCTGCAAAGGGCTTTAAGGGAAATCACGGACGTTTCGTTCAACCAGATAACGGTCGACGGCGATACATCGACGAACGATATGGTGCTCGTCATGGCGAACGGATGCGCCGGAAATGAGCGCCTCCATGAAGAACACGAAGATTGGCCGGTTTTCAAAAAAGGCCTGCAGCTTGTCTGCACAGACCTCGCCAAACAAATCGCAAGAGACGGGGAAGGGGCGACAAAGCTGATCGAGGTTGAAGTGAACGGCGCGAAAAGCAATCTTGAAGCGCAAATCATCGCCAAAAAAATCGTCGGCTCAAACCTTGTAAAAACCGCGGTTTACGGAACGGATGCGAACTGGGGCAGAATCGTTGTCGCAATCGGGGACAGCATGGCTGCTGTGACACCGGAGAAGGTGGAAATCCGCCTGGGCGGCCAATGCCTATTTAAAAACAACGAACCCCAGCCGTTTTCGGAAGAGCTGGCCAAAACATATTTAGAAAACAGCGAAGTGAAAATCGAGGTTTTCATGCAGGAAGGTGAAGGAAAGGGTACGGCTTGGGGCTGCGATTTAACTTATGAATACGTCAAAATCAATGCGAGCTATCGTACGTAAAAAAGGGGATCACAATGGGTAAAACAATCGTTTTTAAATGCGGCGGAAGCGTCATCCGCGAACTCTCGGACGAATTTTTTCAAAACCTGAAAGATCTGACTGAAAGCGGCTGGAAAATCGCGCTCGTGCACGGGGGCGGACCCGATATTACAAAGATGCTGAAGAAGCTCAATATTCGAACCGAATTCGTCAACGGACAGCGCAAGACGACAAAAGCGGTTCTTGAAGTCGCTGAAATGGTCCTGTCCGGTTCGATCAACAAATTTTTCGTTGCTGAGCTGACAAAGCACGGGCTTCCGGCTGTCGGCGTATCGGGAAAAGACGGGGGACTGCTCCTTGCAGACTATTTAAATGAAAAGGAATACGGTCAAGTCGGGCGCATTAAAAAAGTAAACGGCCAAATGGCCGAAGCGCTCATGGAAAAAGGATTTATTCCGGTTATCGCACCCCTCTCGATGACGGATGGCTGTGAGACCTTGAATGTGAACGCCGATTTGGCGGCGTCGGCTGTTGCGGCAGCCTTGCGCGCTGACAAATTGATGTTTGTGACAGATGTCAAAGGAATTATGAAAAACGAAGAAATGCTGAAAGAGCTGACGCCCGAAGACATCGAAAGCCTGATTGCTGAAGGCGTGATCTCGGGAGGCATGATACCAAAAGTGCATTCCGCAAAAGAGGCTCTTACAGATGAAGTGGAAGAAGTAATGATCGTAAGCGGGAAAGGATCTTTCCTGACGAAAGACGATTTCATCGGCACGAAAATCATCAAACAAAAGGAGGCCGTATCGTGAGTCACTTATTTCAAACGTACAGCCGCTGGAATATCAATATTAAAAAAGCGAAAGGCACGATCGTCCAGGATGAGAAGGGGAACGCCTATCTCGATTTCGTCCAGGGAATCGCGGTCTGCAATCTCGGGCATTGCCCCGATTCAGTAACGGCTGCTCTCAAAAAACAGCTTGACGATGTCTGGCATGTTTCCAATTTGTTTCAAAATGAGCTTCAAGAAAAGGTTGCACAGCTCCTTGCCAAAAACAGTGCAGGCGATCTCGTCTTCTTTTGCAACAGCGGGGCGGAAGCGAATGAAGGGGCGGTGAAGCTTGCGCGAAAACATACGAAAAAAACAAAAATCGTAACCTTTCAGCAATCGTTCCACGGGCGCACGTATGCGGGAATGGCTGCAACCGGACAGGAAAAGATCAAGCACGGATTCGGACCGATGCTTGAAGGATTCCATTACCTCCCTTACAACGAGCCGAAAGCATTTGCCGAATTGCAGGACGAAAAAGATATCGCGGCGGTCATGCTGGAGCCGATTCAAGGCGAAGGCGGCGTCATCCCGGCGAGCAGAGAATTTCTGCAGAGCGTTCAAGACTTTTGCCGAGATAAGCAGGCTCTCCTTATCATTGATGAAGTTCAAACCGGAATCGGCCGCACCGGTAAAGCATTCGGATATGAACACGAAGGGCTGTCACCCGATATCGTCACCGTTGCGAAAGGGCTGGGCAGCGGTTTTCCGGTCGGAGCGGTCATCGGCAAAAAAGAGCTCTCAGAAGCGTTTTCGCCGGGCTCCCACGGCACGACATTCGGAGGGAACATGCTTGCGATGGCTGCGGCAAATGCCACGTTGGAGACCATTTTTGACAGAAGCTTTCTTGAAGAAGTGAGCGCCAAAGGAGCATTTTTGCATCAACAGCTGAAAGATAAGCTCCAATTTCCGCTTGTGAAAGATATCCGCGGGAAAGGGCTGATCGCCGGAATCGAGTGCAAAGAACCCGTGCAGCCGCTGATCGAAGCGCTTCAAAAAGAAGGCCTGCTCGTTCTTCCTGCGGGTCCGAACGTCATCAGGCTTCTGCCGCCGTTGACGGTTGCGAAAAGCGAAATCAAAGCGGCCGTGGAGAAGCTGAAAGATGTCATGGCAAATCATTCTGCTGTAAAGCAGTAATTTTTTTTGAAATGAAAGTATAAAAATTCATGAATATCACTATTTATTCATCAAAGGTGGGCATAAGATGGAAGGATATTTAGTTCTTGAAGATGGTACATCCTTCAGCGGAGAACTGGACGGTCTTGACGGCTGCACCGGTGAAGTCGTCTTTTTTACGGGCATGACCGGTTATCAGGAGGTTTTGACAGATCCTTCATATAAAGGCCAGATTATTGTCTTTACGTATCCGCTGATTGGCAACTATGGAATTAATGGAAGCGATGCTGAAAGCAAACAGCCTCAGGTGAGAGGGGTCGTCGTCTATGAAGCGTGCGACAGATTTTCCCACCATCAGGCGACAGAAAGCCTTCGGGAATACTTGGCGAAGTGGGATGTTCCGCTTTTGTCGCACGTGGACACAAGAGCGGTTGTTCAGCATATCAGGGCAAAAGGGACGCTGAATGCGAGGCTGACGAAACAAAAGGACGACATCCCGGCTCCGCGCCAGCTGGAAAACTATGCGGCACAGGTTTCCGGACAAAACGAAAACGGCGCTTTTGGGGAAGGCAATACGCATATTGCGCTGATCGATTTCGGCTATAAAAAGTCGATCGCTTCATCGCTAGCAAACCGGGGCTGCAAAGTGACGGTCGTTCCCTATCAAGAGATGGACGGCATTGCGAAGCTGAATCCGGACGGAATCGTCCTTTCAAACGGGCCGGGCGATCCGAAAGCGATCCTTCCATATATGGATGCACTCCGGGGTATCATTTCTTCCTATCCGACGCTCGGCATCTGCCTCGGGCACCAGCTGATCGCGCTCGCATTCGGAAGCGACACGTATAAGCTTCCGTTCGGCCACAGGGGAGCCAATCATCCGGTCATGGACAAAGAGACCGGACGCGTGTTCATGACAAGCCAAAATCACAGCTATGTCGTCGATCGGGACACCATCAGCGAAAATGAATTTTCCGTCAGGTTTCATCATGTCAACGACGGTTCAGTAGAAGGGCTGATGCATAAAACACTGCCTGTCCTATCCGTTCAGTTTCATCCGGAAGCCCATCCGGGACCGGCTGAAAGCGAATGGATATTCGGAGAATATTTGCAGAAATTGAACGAAGCAAGGAGAGAGATCGCCCATGCCTAAAGACCAAACCATCAAAAGCATTCTCGTTATCGGATCGGGGCCGATTATCATCGGGCAGGCCGCTGAATTCGACTACTCAGGAACCCAAGGCTGCATGGCGCTGAAAAGCGAAGGCTACCGGGTGATTCTCGTCAACAGCAACCCGGCGACAATCATGACCGATGAATCTTTTGCAGATGAAATCTATTTTGAGCCGTTGACAGTGGAAAGCCTCACACAAATCATCAAGCGCGAAAAACCGGATGGACTGCTCGCCAATCTGGGCGGACAGACAGCGCTGAATTTGGCTGTCGAGCTTGAAAAGGCCGGCATTCTGAAAGCGTACGGGGTGAAGCTGCTTGGAACATCTGTCGATACGATCGAAAAGGGTGAAGACAGAGAAAAGTTCCGCGCCTTGATGAAAGAGCTGAATGAACCTGTGCCGGATTCAGAAATCGTTGACAATCAGGATGATGCGCTTCGTTTTGCGCTCTCAATCGGTTTTCCGATTATCGTGCGGCCGGCCTATACACTGGGCGGAAAAGGAGGCGGCATCGCGGCGACAAAAGAGGAGCTTCTGCCTTTAATCGAAAGCGCCCTCCTCGCAAGTCCGATCCATCAATGCCTTGTCGAAAAAAGCATTGCCGGTTTTAAAGAAATCGAATACGAAGTCATGCGGGACAGTAACAATACATGCATCACCGTCTGCAATATGGAAAACATCGATCCTGTCGGCGTCCATACGGGAGATTCGATCGTTGTCGCCCCGTCGCAGACATTAACGGATGCGGATTATCAAATGCTGCGTTCTGCCAGCTTAAAAATCATTTCCGCGCTCGATGTCGTCGGCGGCTGCAACATTCAATTCGCCTTGGACCCGGAGAGCAAAAACTATTATGTCATCGAGGTCAATCCGAGAGTAAGCCGTTCATCAGCCCTCGCCTCAAAAGCAACCGGCTATCCGATCGCAAAAATGGCGGCAAAACTGGCTGTCGGCTACACGCTTGCCGAGCTGAAAAATCCGCTCACAGATTCGACCTATGCAAGCTTCGAGCCTGCGCTTGACTATGTCGTCGTCAAATTTCCGCGCTGGCCGTTCGACAAATTCAAACAAGCCGACCGCAAGCTCGGCACGAAAATGAAAGCGACAGGGGAAGTCATGGCGATTGACCGCAATCTTGAAGCGGCCCTGCAAAAAGCGGTCGCCTCCCTTGAGCTGAAAACATCAGGAACACATTTGCCCGAACTTGGCGGCGTATCTTCTGAAGTGCTGTGGAAGCTGCTTGAGACCCCTGATGACCGCCGTTTCTTTGCGGTTATGGAACTGCTGAGCAGGGGGACTTCCATCAGCGAAATACACGAGAAAACGAAAATCGATGATTATTTCCTTCATGTGTTTTCTAACATCATTCAGCTGGAAAACACGCTGATGGAGCAGGGAGACTCGTTGTCCGTCAGCCTTTTGAAAAAGGTGAAAGAAAAGGGATTTACCGACTTTACGATCGCTTCCCTCACCGGAAAGACAGAAGAAGAAGTGCGCGCGCTCCGCAAGAAAATGGGCATTGCCGCATCCTTTAAAATCGTCGATACATGCGCGGCTGAATTTGATGCGAAGACAAACTATTTTTACTCAACGTACTTCGGGAAAAGCGACGGAGACATCTCTCAAAAAACGAAAAAGCGGGCCTTGATCATCGGTTCCGGCCCGATTCGGATCGGCCAGGGGGTCGAGTTTGACTACAGCGCCGTGCACGGCGTCATGACGCTGAAAAGCCTCGGATTTGAAACGATCATGCTGAACAACAATCCGGAAACCGTCAGCACGGATTATGAAATGGCGGACCGCCTGTACTTTGAACCGATTACACCCGAGCATATTCTCAATGTCGCTGAAGCGGAAGACATCGACTTTGCGATTGTGCAATTCGGCGGCCAATCCGCCATCAATGTAGCGCAAGCGATTGAAAAAGCGGGCATCACCCTGCTTGGGACATCATCGGAAACCCTTGACATACTTGAAGACCGCGATCAATTTTATCAGCTGCTTGACGAGCTCGGCATCTCCCATGCCAAAGGAGAAACGGCTTCATCAAAAGCGGAAGCGGTGAAAAAAGCGAACGAAATCGGCTATCCTGTGTTGATCAGGCCGTCATACGTGATCGGCGGAATGGGCATGATGATCGTTCACTCAGAAGCGGAGCTCAGAGAGCTGCTGGGCGGGGCATCGCAAATGCCTTACCCGATTCTGATCGATCAATACGTATCAGGAAAAGAGTTTGAAATCGACCTTGTCAGCGATGGCGGCGATCTTTATATCCCGACTTATATCGAGCATATTGAAAAAGCAGGCGTCCATTCAGGTGACAGCTACGCGATTTTGCCGGGGCCTTCGGTTACTCCGGAGATGAAAAGCGCCGCTCGGGATGCTGCCGCAAAAATCGTCCGCAAGCTCGGATTTAAAGGCATTATGAACATTCAATTTATAGCGGATTCGGATGAGCTGCTCATCCTTGAAGTCAATCCGAGGGCGAGCCGGACGGTTCCGGTTGTCAGCAAGGTGATGGGAGTTCCGATGATCCCGCTTGCGGCGAAACTGTTAGCCGGTTCGTCACTCAAAGAACTGAAGCCCGCCGCCAAAAATTCACGCGGTGTTGCCGTGAAGTTTCCGGTCTTTTCATCGCACGCCATTCAAGATGTCGATTTGAAGCTTGGGCCGGAAATGAAATCGACCGGTGAAGGCATGTATGTCGGCTTCAATCCGGAAAGCGCCCTGAAGAAAATCTTTGCAGGAATCTGGCAAACGAAAGGCTGCATTTACATGGAAGGAGCCGGCGAGCTCCGTTCTCTCGCAGAACAGGCGGGCTTCACCGTACAGTCGGACGATTTTCCGGGCTGGATCAAACGGAAGGACAAAGCGCTGCACATCCATTTAGCCGAGTCAAAAGAGGCGAGAAAGCAGAGGATAGAAGCCGTCACTCACGGCGTGGCGGTGATGACGGAAGAAGAGACGGTGCGGGCATTTTTGACGAGCGGGCATGGAACGACTAAAGCCGTGTCGCTTAAAGATTTATATAAAAAGGAAGTGGAGACATGTCTACTGTAAACATCGGGGCGACCCGGGAGATCAATCTGTCAGGCAAGGATTTCTTAAGCCTGAAAGACTTTTCAAAAGAGGAGATCGTCTATTTGCTGAAAGAGGCAGCGGCAATGAAGCGAAATAAAATTCAAGACATCTTTAAAGGAAAAACATTGGCGATGATCTTTGAAAAATCGTCGACGAGAACGCGCGTATCGTTTGAAGCCGGAATGGCGCAGCTCGGCGGAAACGCCCTGTTTTTAAGCAGTAAAGACATGCAGCTGGGCAGAGGGGAAACGATCGCAGATACCGCGAAAGTGCTTTCGCGATATGTGGACGCGATTATGATCCGCACATTCGAACACGAAAAAGTCGAAGAGCTTGCCAAGCACGCCGAGATTCCCGTGATCAACGGATTGACCGATCTTTTTCATCCGTGTCAAGCGCTTAGTGACCTATTAACGATTCAAGAGATGAAAGGAACATTAAAAGGGCTGAAAGCCGTTTATGTTGGCGACGGAAACAATGTCGCGCATTCGCTGTTAATCGGCTGCGCGAAAGTGGGATGCGACATTACGGTGGCTTCACCCAAAGGGTATGAGCCGAATCAGGACGTGGTGAAACTGGCCGAGACATTCGCCGAAGAATCCGGTGCGGCCGTCACGATCACAAATGATCCCGTGTCAGCCGTTCAACAAGCGGATGTCATCTATTCTGATGTTTTTACAAGCATGGGACAGGAGGAGGAAGCCGAAGAACGGATGAAGATTTTTGCTCCTTACCAAGTCAACGGAACGCTTGTCTCCCATGCCAAGCCTGATTACATCTTTCTGCACTGCCTTCCTGCCCACCGGGAGGAAGAGGCCACCGCAGAGATCATTGACGGTCCGAATTCAGCGGTATTTCAGCAGGCTGAAAACCGCCTGCACGTCCAAAAAGCTTTATTAAAAGCACTGTTATCTTAAATGAAAAACAGCTGATCCATTGATCAGCTGTTTTTAGGCGAATATCAAAACGGCGATGCCGATGACAAAGCAGTAAATCGAGAAATAAACCAAGTTTCCTTTCGCCATAATATTCATGAACCAGCGCAATGAGAAGTATGTAGCTATAACAGATGCGATGAACGCGAATAAATAAGGAAGAAAAAGCTCTCCTAAACGCGGATCATGAAAAATATCGGTAATGCTTAAAATCGTTCCGCCAAGGCTGACCGGTATGTAAAGCAAAAATGAAAACCTGAGCGCGGTTTCAGATTTGAGGCCGAGCGCCATCGCAGGAACGATCGTCGCTCCCGAACGGCTGATGCCGGGAACAAGTGCAACCATTTGCGAAAAGCCGATGATCACGGCGTCTCTCAGCCTGATTTCGCCGTCGCTTTTCCGGCCGCGCAAATTTCGAATAAGAAACAATGCCAGACCCGTAATAAGCAAAGTAACCGCGGTGATCCGGACGCCGTCTTTAAAGAAAGCCGAAATCTCATCATCAAATAAAACGCCGATGACACCGGCAGGAATCGTGGCGATGATCAGATAGATGATAAACCTGAAGTCCGCTTTTCCTTTTTCATTTTTTGTTGTGACATAAGACAGCCCGTTTACCGCCAGCCTGAAAATATCGTTTTTATAAACGAGCAGTACGGCAATTAAAGAACCGGCATTCATCAAAAGCTCAAAACTGAAGCCTTCAATATTCAAGCCCAAAAAGTGCTGTGCCAGCACCAAATGGCCGCTTGACGAAACAGGGATCGGCTCTGTGAATCCCTGAAGCAACCCTAAAAGGATATACTTGATCAACACTAAAAAATCCATGATACTCCTCCGTTTCCCACAAGTTGTGATGCCCTTTTAACAGACGGAATGTACAGGCGGTTCGTTTCAATTTTCAGAACGCTTTTCTCATTAAACTACACAAAGCAAACAGATGTAAAGATAAAATCGACATGTTTTTTGAGAAATTGGGGCAATCTAATGGTAAAAGGGAGTGAAGCAAATGGGACAGCAGCGTCAATTCCGGCCGGGCCAAAAAGCGCCCAATAATGGAGTGTATGTGGAAATCGGCGAAACGGGAAGCATGGTTCAGAACCCTCAGCAAATCAAATTGAGCGCCGGCGAGTTCTTCCCTGAAACCTCCAATCATAACCGGCTCTGGACATATAAAAGAAAGCCTTAAAAAAACAGCCGTCGGTTTTCTGCCGGCTGTCTGTCTAAAGCAAAAAACCCCACTTTTAGAAGCCGGGGTTTTAATGTTGACTTGCATCCTGTTTAACAGGCATAATTTCTCCAAGAACAATAACGGCTGCGGTGATGATAAAGCCCATAATGACACTGGTTTGAAGGTCATACCCAGCACCGTTCATGGCGCCGACAATGTAGCAGGCCATCTGCGTCAAAAGAAATGTCCAGAAAAAAGCGACCACAAATCGCACGTTTCCCACCTCGTCCTTCTCATTCAATTCTAAAACTTATCATACCATATACATAGCCTGCTGGAAAAGACATTTTAGTGAACAAGACAGGGCTTTCAACTCCGATTTCAGAAATATCAAAAAGGGCATTTGATAAAAGTTCATTTTTCATCATGAAGACTGGGACTTTTCCTTATTCGTTTGATGCGTGTACGACATAAAATAATGAGCAGATTACGGCAGGAAGGAGGCAGGCAAGTGATGAAAATAACCGACCGTTTTTTTCAAGTGGATACAGAATGGAATGTGGTTCATCTTCCGTATAGGCCGAACGGTTTTCTGGTGTTCATTTTCGGCGACCGAACACATTTCGTCGGGGAAGATACGAGCTTCTGGCTTCAGCATTACGGAAGAAGTCAGCTTCTTACGAGCCTGAGAAACAAAGGCTACACCCTGGTAAACAGCAATTTGTTCGGCAGGCACTGGGGCTCCGAAAAAGCGGTTGCATACGCCAAACAGCTGATTCATTACGTGTTCAAACAGGAAATCTTAAATGAAAAAATTCATCTATTGGCGGAAGGCACAGGCGCGCTCATTGCAGATGAACTCCTTCGCTCGATCCCGAACCAAATACGTTCTGCAGCGATGGTTAATCCTTGCCTCGATCTTCAGGCTCATCATAAAAGAGAAAAAGAAAACAAGTTTTTCTACAAACAATTTATTAAGGAAATTGCCGAAAGCTACGGAATTTCGGAGCGGGAGGCTGCCGATTATCCGTTCAAAGGCATCTCCCCTTATCACAATCTCGTGCCCGTTCATATATGGCAAAGGCTGAACGGTTCGCCGTATCCGTATATGATCCATGCCAAAACGTTTGAGGAGCGCCAGCTTAAAGGCCGTCACAGCGTGGGGCTTACCTTGCACCTGTCTGAACATCCTCAGCGCATTCATTCAGCAATCGCGAACTTTTTCAAAACGCATGAAAAAGTCTTATAGAGAATAGAATAATAGCAGCCCGCAAAAGCTAAAAAGGGCTGTTTTTTGCTTGGCTAAAAAAGCTGAAACGAAAGGTGGTCCATCGAATGAAGCCGGCACTTGTATATGGAGCAGATGAGTTTTTCGGCCTTTCATTTTGTGAACATCTTCTTGAAGAGGGTGTAAACATAGATGTCAAACTGGAGCAGACAAGCGACGAAAAAAAGCTGATGTACCTTGAAGAACGGCTGATGTGGCTGGGCAGAAACCGGCATTTCCGCCTCATTGAAAAAGAGCTTGAAGCCCCATACGAACAAGTCTTCATCCAATACACAGGCTCCGTGCCGGAAGAGGCGCTTGCTGCCGGCATTGAAAACAAGCCTGTTATTCTGTTTGTCTATCAAGACCAATTCGAAGAGGATTTGCGGGCCGGCATCGAGGAAAAGGGCGTTGAACTCGTCGTGCTTCCGGAACTGTTCGGCCCGTGGGACATCAAGGCAGACGATAAACAAAACAGAGACGGGGCGATTTTTGTAAACGACGCGGCCACACAAGCTGCTGCCTGTGCTGTCCAAAAAGACTTTTCAGCATTGCGGTTTGTACAGAAGACGCCATACGAAAAAGCCGATGAGATCATTGAAGAATGGATTAGACAAATGTCTACATTTTTCGACAAAAAATAAGAAAGATCTTCCTAATTTACACTTGAAAGGATACAATAAAGATAGATTTGATTTGCTGGTTTTTTTGAAAGGGAGTTGAACATGGCATGGTGTACAGGCTTGTCGCGATTTTTTTCATTCTCCTGGCGCTAAGCGGCTGCGGACAATCGCCGCTGAAAGGGAAAATTGAAAAAGTCGGTTTGCTTGTCCCTGATACGATAAGTGATCAAGTATGGGGAACCAAAGGATATAAAGGATTATTAAGAATACAATCCGTCTACAATGTCGATGTCTATTATAAAGAAGGAATCGATAATGACGCGGCTATTAAAATGGCTGTAGAAGATTTTCACAAAAAAGGCGTCAATCTGATCTATGGGCACGGAAGCGAATACGAAAAAGCCTTTAATGAGATATGCAAAGATTATCCCGATATTCATTTTGTTTTAATGAACTCTAAAGCCGAACACCAAAATGTGATAAGCATATCGCTTGAGGGAGAAGCGATGGGGTTTTTCGGCGGAATGACGGCGGCCCATCAGTCAAAAACAAAGAAAATCGGCGTGCTCGCAACGTATAAATGGCAGCCTGAAGTGGAAGGGTTTGCCGAAGGGGCAAAATACCTCGATCCGGACATTGAGGTAATGACAGAATACGTCGGCCAGTGGGACGACAGCGAAAATGCCGTCAAACTGTATGAAAAAATGAAGAAGGCAGGCGCGGATGTTGTGTATCCGGCCGGAGACGGGTATAATGTCCCTGTCATTGAACAAATCAAAAAAGACGGGCTGTACGCGATCGGCTATGTAAGCGACCAGTCGGAATTGGGTGAGAATGTCGTTTTGACAAGCACTATACAGCATGTAGACGACGCTTATGAACTCACCGCCGACGAGTTTAATAAAGGAACGCTTAAAGGCGGCAAGCGGTCCTTTGACATTCAAGAAGGCGTCATCGAGATGGGGAAATTCAGCCCTGTTGTCGATCCGTCATTTCAAGAAGAGATGAAACGGCTGATTGACGAATACAAAAAAACAAACAAACTGCCAAACGAACATTGAGGTGATCAAAGTGCACGAAAAATCGATGGAATTTTTGCAAATTGCCATGAAATACGTTCCGGAAGCGAAAGAAGAGATGGAGAAAGCGGGAATCGAACTTTCGCCGGAAATGCTTGAGCCGTTCATGAACCTGTTTACAAAAGTGATGGCGGAAGCTTACGAGCTCGGTAAAGCGGACGCCGGTTCTGACGCCTGACGAAATGCCCGCAAACGGTTGAAAAGCCACTTTTTAATAGAAGTGGCTTTTTTATATGGACATCTTATTTTTCAAAGCGCTGACCATTGAGCCGATTTCTTTAAACACAGGCTTCAGTTCATCGATTGAATCCATGATTTCTCCAACCTGATGCAACACATGCATGTAATCGGCTTCCTGGGAAACTTCAGCGTCTTCGACGGTTTCAGATTCCGTATCCGGCTCTTCTTCATGCCTGGCGGGTGCATTTGAGCCAAACATCATTTTTGTGAAAAAATCGTCGTTCGCCACTCTTCATTCCCTCCTTTTTCATATATATCACTACTATATGAAGGTTTTGGTCTGCTAGATTAGACGAATATATTGCCAACTAAAAAAAAATAGGGTAGGATTAGTACCAGATACTAATAATTACTCATAACATTAGTTGGAAAAAATCATGAATAAAGGAGTCTTTCCTATGAAAGCTGGAATTATTGGAATCGGCCGGTACATCCCTGAAAAGGTGCTGACCAATTTCGACTTGGAAAAAATGGTTGAAACTTCTGACGAGTGGATTCGTACAAGAACAGGCATAGAAGAAAGAAGAATCGCAGCCGAAGATGAGAAAACGTCCGATATGGCTGTGGCCGCCGCAAGAAGAGCGATGGAAGATGCAAACATCGAGCCGGAAGATCTTGATATGATTCTCGTCGCCACCGTTACTCCTGATCAGGCATTCCCGACAGTGTCCTGCATGATTCAAGAAAAGCTCGGTGCATTCAATGCCTGTGCAATGGATATCAGCGCAGCGTGCGCCGGTTTTATGTACGGCTTAGTCACTGGAAAACAGTTTATCGAAGCCGGCACATATAAGCATGTGCTTGTCATCGGAGTTGAAAAGCTTTCAGGCATTACGGACTGGGATGACCGCAATACCGCCGTTCTGTTCGGAGACGGTGCGGGCGCCGCGGTTGTCGGCCCTGTCAGCGACGATAAAGGGATTCTGTCCTTTGAACTAGGTGCAGACGGCAGAGGCGGAAAACACTTGTACTTGGATGAAAAAGATCATACAATCATGAATGGCAGAGAAGTGTTCAAGTTTGCCGTCCGCCAAATGGGTGAATCCAGTGTAAATGTTATTGAAAAAGCGGGATTATCCAAAGAGGATGTCGACTTTTTGGTGCCGCACCAAGCCAACATCCGGATCATGGAAGCGGCGCGCGAACGTTTGGAGCTTCCGGTCGAAAAAATGTCGAAAACGGTTCATAAATACGGAAACACATCAGCTGCTTCTATTCCGATTTCTCTTGTGGAAGAGCTTGAAGCTGGTAAAATAAAAGACGGTGACGTCATTGTGATGGTCGGCTTCGGCGGAGGTTTGACATGGGGAGCCATCGCCATGCGCTGGGGCCGCTAAAAGAAAGGTGAGGTGCAACTTATGAATAGTAAAAGAGTAGTCATTACCGGATTAGGAGCTTTATCACCTCTTGGTAATGACGTCAAAACAAGCTGGAACAACGCGATCAACGGGGTTTCCGGAGTCGGCCCGATAACAAGGGTGAACGCGGACGAGTATCCTGCTAAAGTAGCCGCAGAACTGAAAGATTTTAAGATAGAAGATTATATGGATAAAAAAGAAGCGAGAAAAATGGACCGCTTCACACAATATGCCGTTGTGTCGGCGAAAATGGCCGTGGAAGACGCGGGCCTCGACATTAACGAAAGCAACGCAGACCGGATCGGCGTCTGGGTCGGTTCCGGAATCGGCGGCCTTGAAACGCTTGAACAGCAGTTCGAAACATTTTTAACAAAAGGACCGCGGCGCGTCAGCCCGTTCTTTGTACCGATGATGATTCCTGATATGGCGACCGGCCAGATTTCGATCTCTCTCGGTGCAAAAGGGGTCAACTCTTGTACGGTGACGGCTTGCGCGACGGGTACAAACTCAATCGGCGACGCTTTCAAGGTCATTCAGCGCGGCGATGCCGATGTCATGATCTCCGGAGGAACGGAAGCCCCGCTTACAAGAATGTCATTTGCCGGCTTTTCAGCCAATAAAGCGCTATCCACTAATCCGGATCCGAAAACGGCAAGCCGTCCGTTTGACAAAAACCGCGACGGCTTCGTCATGGGAGAAGGAGCTGGAATCGTCGTTCTTGAGGAGCTTGAGCACGCCTTAAACCGCGGAGCGACAATCTACGCGGAAGTGGTCGGCTACGGATCAACGGGAGACGCCTATCATATTACGGCACCTGCGCCAAATGGAGAAGGCGGCGTCAGAGCCATGAAAGAAGCGATCAAAGATGCGGGTCTGTCCCCTGTGGACATTGATTATATCAATGCTCATGGAACAAGCACGCCGTACAATGATAAATTTGAAACGATCGCCATTAAAGAAGTGTTCGGAGAGCATGCCTACAAGCTTGCCGTCAGCTCGACAAAATCGATGACAGGGCACTTGCTCGGGGCTGCCGGAGGCATCGAAGCGATTTTCTCCGTCCTTGCCATTAAGGAAGGCATCATTCCTCCGACAATCAATATCGAAACGCCTGATGAAGATTGCGATCTGGACTATGTACCGGATCAAGCCCGCCGCCAGGACGTGAATGTTGTGCTCAGCAACTCGCTTGGTTTCGGCGGACACAACGCAACGCTGATCTTCAAAAAATATGAATAACCCGCAATATAAACGGCTGCCATTTTAAATGGTGGCCGTTTTTTTTAGCGTGCATACCATACAGATGAAAAAGGAGTGTGATCTAAAATGAGTATAGCAAGCACGTATGAATGGCTTGAACAGGCTTCATCCGTGCGGGAATTGCCAAGCTTTCTCCTGCCGTATTTTAAAGGCGCTTCAAAAGCGGATGCGGCGGCGATTGTCAGCCACCTGCAGATCCACGGCTTGTTCCGTTCGTGGACGGACGGCGAACGTACGATGAAGCAGCTTAAGGAAAACGGCGTATTTCAGCATGTCAGACGGGAAGAACAGCTGCTCTGCAAAAGATGGAACGGGCCGGATGTTCCGATTTTCATCCTGCCGGTCGATGAAAGAAACCGCAAAATCCGCGTCGAATTCGGCTCGAAATCAGGCCTCGCGTTCAGCGACAAATTATTTTTGTTTTTATCGGCCGATCTTCCCCGGTCTTCAATTTCTGCGATCATGACACACGAATATAATCACGTTTGCCGGTTAGAAAATATGCCGAAAGAAGAAAAAAAGATGACGCTGCTTGATACAATCATTCTCGAAGGCCTTGCAGAATATGCCGTTTTCGAACGGCTGGGAGAAGCCGAAACAGCCGCATGGACGTCATATTACTCCGAAAAGCAGCTTCGTCATTTCCAGGACCGGTTCGTAAAGCCTCATTTCGACCTGCGCCGACACGATGGCCGGCTATTCTCCAATATTTTATTTGGAAAAGGACATTACCCTGACATGCTCGGATATGCTGTCGGTTACAGTATTGTGAAAAAATATTTATCGGCTCGAAAATTGAAGGTTGCCGATGTTTTAGCCTTTCCGTCAGAAGACTTTATAAAGCTATCGCTTTAAAATACTAAAATTATGGGATTAAATTAATATTATTACAAAAAATCAAAAAACTCCTTGCTTTTGTAATGATTATGTAATAATATACAACTATAAAATTTTAAGATAATTCAGTCATATTAAGAAAATTCTAAAAAAGTAATATATTAGTTTTTTGTGATATTTAACTTCTGGTCTATGGAAGGGGAATCTGGATGAGCGCATTGCTGGAAGTCAATGATTTAAAAACTTATTTTTTTAGGAAAAAACAGCCGATACCTGCAGTGGACGGCGTCGATTTTTCAATTAAAAAAGGGGAAACCGTTGCGCTGGTCGGTGAATCGGGATCCGGTAAAAGCATTACCTCTTTGTCAATCATGGGACTGGTCGAGGGCTCGGGCGGAAAGATCATGAGCGGCTCTATCAAGCTCGAAGGACAGGATCTCGTTACATACAAAGAACAAGATTTATGCAAGATCCGCGGAAATGAAATCTCCATGATTTTTCAGGAACCGATGACCTCGCTCAATCCGGTTTTGACGATCGGCGAACAAATCACAGAAGTGCTGATCTATCATAAAAAGCTATCGAAAAAAGAAGCCGCCAAAAAAGCGGTAGAATTATTAAAGCTTGTCGGATTTTCAAGAGCCGGCGAGCTGATGAAAGAGTATCCGCACCGCCTGTCGGGCGGCATGAGGCAGAGGGTCATGATCGCCATTGCCTTAAGCTGCAATCCGAAGCTGCTGATCGCGGATGAACCGACGACAGCGCTTGACGTCACCATTCAAGCCCAAGTGCTGGAACTGATGAAAGACCTATGCGACAAATTCGATACCTCCATACTTCTCATTACCCACGATCTCGGCGTTGTGTCCGAAATTGCGGACCGCGTGATCGTCATGTATTGCGGACAAGTTGTTGAAAATGCCACAGTAGACGAGCTATTCGACGAACCCCTGCATCCCTATACAAAAGGACTGTTAAACTCCATCCCTGTCATTGAAGGCTCCATTGAAAAATTAACAGCCATTAAAGGAAATGTGCCGACGCCTGACAACCTTCCTGCCGGCTGCCGGTTCGCTCCAAGGTGTCCGAGCGCGGTCGACAAATGCTGGGGGGCGCAGCCAGACTTGAAAACGCGTCCGGACGGCCGGTCTGTCAGATGTTTTTTATATGAGGAGGGAGAATAAGGGATGACTTCATCAGCTGAACAATTACAGCCCGGACAGGAAATGAACCCGCAAGAATCCCTTCTGGAGCTGAAAGACGTCAAAAAGTACTTTCCGATCCGCTCAGGGATTTTTCAGAAAAAAATCGGCGATGTCAAAGCGGTGGACGGCATCAGCTTTTCGCTTAAACGCGGCGAAACGCTCGGCATTGTCGGTGAATCGGGCTGCGGAAAGTCGACCGCCGGACGGACGATGATCCGCCTTTATAAACCGACGGCAGGGCAGATTTTTTACAAAGGCCGCGACATTTCAAGTTTGTCGGAAGAAGCTTTGAGAAAAAGCGTCCGCAAAAACATCCAGATGGTTTTCCAAGATCCGTTTGCCTCACTGAACCCGAGAAAAACGCTGCGTTCCATCATCAAAGAACCCTTCAACACGCATCATATGTACAATTTCAAAGAGCGCAACGAAAAAGCCGAAGAGCTTTTAGCCAAGGTCGGGCTGCACCCGTCGTTTGCGAACCGCTATCCCCACGAATTTTCCGGGGGGCAGCGCCAGCGGATCGGAATCGCGCGGGCGCTGGCCTTAAATCCGGAGCTTATTATCGCCGATGAACCGGTATCCGCATTGGACGTGTCGATCCAGGCTCAAGTGATCAACCTGATGGAAGAGCTTCAGGAAGAATTCAATCTGACATATTTGTTCATTTCCCATGATTTGAGCGTCGTCCGCCATATCAGCGACAGGGTCGGCGTGATGTATCTCGGCAAAATGATGGAGCTGACAGACAAGCATGAGCTGTATGACAACCCGCTTCATCCATACACGCAGGCGCTTCTGTCCGCCGTTCTCGTCACCAGGAAGAAAGGCGGGACAAAGCGGGAACGGATCGTTTTAAAAGGCGAGCTGCCGAGCCCGGCCAACCCTCCGAAAGGCTGTGTATTTCATACGAGGTGTCCAGCCGCAAAAGCGATTTGCGCGGAAGCCGAACCCGCTTTCAAGGAAGCGAAAACAAACCATTTCGTAGCGTGCCACCTTTACGAATAAAGGGGAAGGCCGTCACATATTAAATCCTTGAGAGGGGGAATGTCTTCTTTAAAAAACGGGGGTCAATCGGGCAGAAAGAAGGACAACAGTTTAATAAGGGGGAATTCATAAAATGAGCAAACGCAAAACAGGATTTTCTATTTTAAGCTTGCTGCTGATCTTATCGATCTTTCTAACGGCGTGCAACAGCGGCGAAGTCGGAGGGGACGAAAAGGAAGGCAAATCTGACGGGAAGCCGCAAAAGGGCGGTGACTTGGTCATCGGTTCTACAGGGGAGCCTACAATGTTCAACGCTTTATATTCAACCGATGCGTCAAGCTCTGATATTGAAGGGTTTATTTTTGACGGCCTTGTCGGCTCTGACACCGATTTAAATCCGACGATGAAGCTTGCTGAAAAAATAGATCAGTCGGAAGACGGCATGACGTATAACGTGACTTTGAAAAAAGGCGTAAAATGGCACGACGGCGAGGAGTTTACGGCCGATGACGTCGTGTTTACGTATAACATTCCTTTGAACAAAGACTATGCCGGTGAGCGCGGCTCCAATTTTGAAATGATTGATAAAGTGACGAAAAAGGGAGACTACGAGGTTGAATTCAAGCTCAAGCATCCGGATCCTTCATTTTTGCCGGTCTCTTTAAGCTACGGAATCCTTCCTGAGCATATTTTAGGGGACGTGCCGATTAAAGACCTTGGCGAACACGAATTTAACAGGAAAAAACCGATCGGAACGGGACCGTTTAAATTCGTAGAGTGGAAACAGGGACAGTACGTTAAAGTTGAAGCATTTGAGGATTACTACGGTGAAGGGCCATATCTTGACACGCTGACATACAAAGTGATTCCGGATGCCAATGCGGCGATCGCCCAGCTTCAGGCTGGAGACATTAATTATTTCGTCGTTCCGGGAACGGATGTGAAGACGGTCGAAAAATTCGATCACGTCAAGCTTGAGTCTGATCTTGGCTTGAACTATTCATACATCGGCTGGAACGAAAAAAATGAGCTGTTTAAAGATAAAAAAGTCCGCCAGGCCTTAACGCATGCGATTGACCGCGAATCGATCGTTCAAAATGTGCTGGACGGCGATGGGGAAGTCGCGAATATTCCGGAAAGCCCTGTATCATGGAACTATCCGAAAGACGCCGATATTCCGGTCTTTGAATACGACCCGGAAAAAGCGAAGAAAATGCTCAAAGAAGCTGGTTGGGAAGATACAGACGGTGACGGCATTTTAGACAAGGACGGCAAAAAGTTCTCCTTTAACATTAAAACGAACCAGGGAAATAAAGTGCGCGAAGATGCCGCGGTTGTCATTCAGCAGCAGCTGAAAGAAATCGGAATCGAAGCGAAGCCGCAAATCGTCGAGTTCAGCGCTTTAATTGAACAAACGAGCGCGCCGAACTGGGATTACGACGCACTCCTGCTCGGCTGGAGCTTGGCGACCTTCCCTGATCAATATGACATCTTCCATTCCAGCCAATCGAAGGTGGGCTTAAATAACATATGGTACAAAAATGAAGAAGTCGATAAGCTTCTCGTCAACGCGAAGAAACTGAAGGACCGAAAAGAATATTCGAAAGCTTACGAGAAAATCTACAAAATGATCGCCGAAGATCAGCCGTATACATTCCTGTTCTATTACAACTACCACCGGGCGATCCCTAAAAACCTGCAAGGCTTCGAATTCCATCCGAAAAACGATTTCTATGAAGTGAACAAATGGTGGCTGAAAAAATAATCTAATATTCTCTAAAAGGGAGAGGGGGTGTCCTCTCCCTGCTCTTTAAAATCCATGATAAAAGGGGAATAGAAGATGGTTACATACATTATTCGGAGAACGCTGATGTCGATTCCGATCCTGTTTGGGATTACCATTCTTTCTTTCGCAATCATGAAAGCGGCTCCCGGTGATCCGGTGTCACTGATGGTCGATCCGTCAATCAAACAGGCTGACCGCGAAAAGTTCATCGAAAAATACGGACTGAATGAACCTGAACATATTCAATATTTGAAATGGCTCGGCAATATGGTGCAAGGGGACTTCGGCACATCGATCGTCAGGAAAGGAACGCCTGTTATCGATTTGATTCTGGCCAGGCTTCCCAATACGCTTTTATTAATGCTCGTATCAACGATTTTGGCGCTTTTGATTTCGATACCGCTCGGCGTGCTCTCGGCAAGGCGGCCCTATTCAAAGCTTGATTACGGCATTACGTTTACGTCTTTTATCGGACTTGCCGTTCCGAACTTTTGGTTCGGTTTAATTTTAATTATGGTGTTATCCGTTAATTTAGGCTGGTTTCCGACCGGGGGCGTCATGACGCTGAATTCGGGCTTTAGTTTATGGGATCGGATTCATCACTTAATTTTGCCTGCTTTTGTGCTCGCCACCGCGGATATGGCCGGGCTTACGAGATATACAAGGTCAAGCATGCTGGATGTGTTGCGCCAGGATTTTATCCGGACGGCGAGAGCAAAAGGCTTTAAAGAAAATCGGGTCGTGTACAAGCATGGACTGCGGAACGGACTGCTCCCGGTTGTAACGATTTTCGGACTGATGATTCCATCCTTTATCGGCGGCGCGGTGGTGACCGAACAGATCTTCAGCTGGCCTGGACTCGGGAAGCTGTTTATTGATTCAGCGTTTCAAAGAGACTATCCAGTGATTATGGCGATGACTGTCATATCCGCTGTACTGGTTGTCATCGGCAATCTAATAGCGGACATCCTGTATGCGATCATCGATCCGCGGATTGAGTATTAAGAAAGAGGGGAGTTAATCATGACACAGCCAAATCCACAAGTGCCTTCAGCGGAGATCGGGCTTCAAGAAAACATTTCGCAAAAACCGGAAACGATGACAAAAATCTTTTTCGAGAAGTTTTTCAAAAACAAGCTCGCTGTCATCGGCGGAATTCTCTTGCTTATCATTGTACTGTCGGCCTTGTTTGCACCGCTGATTGCTCCATACCCGCCGGAACAGCAAAATCTGATGAACAAATTAAAAGCGCCGAGCATGGAGCATTTGATGGGAACGGATAAATTCGGCCGGGATATTTTCAGCCGCCTGCTGTACGGCGCACAAATCTCGCTGCTCGTCGGTTTCGCATCCGTCCTCGGTTCGATCACCATCGGAACCGTTGTCGGAGCGATCGCCGGCTATTTCGGCGGAATCATTGATGCCATTTTGATGAGAATCGTTGATATTATTTTATCCATACCCGACATCTTTCTGTTGATCACGCTGGTCACCATCTTTCAGCCGGGCATAGATAAGCTGATTTTAATATTCGCCTTGACGAGATGGACGACGACAGCGCGCCTAGTCCGGAGCGAGTTTTTGTCCTTGAGGTCGAGGGAATTCGTCTTGGCGGCGAAAACGATCGGCACAAGAAATTACAAAATCATTTTTTCTCATATTCTTCCTAATGCGATGGGGCCGATTATCGTTGCCGCGACGCTTTCCGTCGGTACAGTGATCCTTGCGGAATCGGCATTAAGCTATCTTGGATTCGGGGTTCAGCCGCCGATGGCAAGCTGGGGCAATATGCTTCAGGACGCACAGAACTTTACGATCATGATCCAGGCGTGGTGGTACCCGCTGTTCCCGGGCCTGATGATCCTGCTCACTGTGTTGTGCTTTAACTTCTTAGGCGACGGACTCCGCGATGCGCTTGATCCGAAGAATATTAAATGAATATAGAAAATTAGGAAGAGAAAACTAGATATTAACTTGAAAAAATTTGAAAAAAAGTTGACTATTGGAATTTTAGGGTGGTATATTTAAAGTGTAATACAAAAAAAATTTATCTATGTTCTTTAAGGAGGTGAATAAAAATGAAAAATAAAAAAGAAAATCTAGGTAACCGAAATAGTGGACATAGAATTAATGTTCTCTGTTAGTAGATGTATTTAGCCTTTAATGAATGAGGTACCAAAGATGAATAATCATCATAAGTCATAAGTCTTTGGTATCTCACTCTGAACAATTTTCTTAAATTACTTCTGAATAATTTCACCCCAGACCTCTAGGTATATTGATCAAGTTCAATGTACACAACATCCTCAATTTAATTTTTTTCTAAAAAGAATTTAATTGCACACTTAAACAAAAAACTTTGCTCACTTCCTTTAACACCCTTTTAGACAAATACATCAGAGATAGAATATAAAGTTGACTCTAGCAATTTTTTAAAAGCTATAAGGGGGAATACTTTTGTTTAATAGAAACAAAAACCAAATTCATGTGTTGGAAAAGATTAAGTTAAAGCCATCAAGATTTAATATTATACTCAAAAAAAACAATGAAGAAATTAAGCTTTATAATTCTTATACTGGGGAAATTATCAAATTTTCAAATGGAACAAAAGAAAAAGTACTAAATATATTGCATAGAAGAGAAATAAAATTTGAAAAAGGTGATAAGTGGATTGATCTTTTATATAACAAAGGATTTATTGTAAGATATGACACAGATGAGTATAAAAAAGCAACTGCTCAAAAATTTAAGTTATTATCAGAAAATCGAACATTGCATTTAATCCTGTTGCCAAATGAAGACTGTAATTTTCGATGCATTTACTGCTACGAGGATTTTTTAAAAAAGGAAATGAAAACTCATGTAAAAAAGGGGATTTTGAATTTTCTTGAAAAAGAATTGGTGAGCTACAAAAATTTAAATATATCTTGGTTTGGAGGAGAGCCCTTAGAATCTTTTAATGTAATCCAAGAACTGTCTGAAGAAATTAAAGTGTTGTGTAATAAAAATAAGGTAGATTATTTTGCAGATATAACAACAAATGGATATAATTTAGATGAGGAAAAATTTAAGAAGTTAATAGAACTTAATGTTAGTAATTTTCAAATTACTTTGGATGGTAATAGTCAAACTCATGATAGACAAAGAATAAAAAAAGACGGGGGTCCAACATTTAATAAAATTATTGAAAATTTGGTCAATTTAAAAAACACAAGTTATGAATATTCTATACTTCTAAGATCAAATATCAGTAAAGATGTTTCTGAAGTGATGTATGATTATATAGATTTAATGAGAGATTTGTTTAAAGATGATCCTAGATTTTTAATGCATTTTATCCCTGTTCTCAATTTAAAAGGAGAACAATCTAGTAATATTCATTTATGTAATACCAAAGATTTATTTCCCTATTATGAATATGCACAAGAACAAGGATTTAATTTTAATTTTTATAAAGGATTTATGGAGCCTGGGGGTTCAGAATGTTATGCATCAAATCCAAATTCTTATGTTATTGGATCAGATGGGATGGTATACAAATGTACAGTTGCATTTAATAACCCGTTAAATCACGTTGGCGATATTAAAGAGAATGGAGAAATGGAATTATATGAAGAAAGGCTCTCACTTTGGCTTTCCGGAGGAGCTAATGAAGATCCGAATTGCACTAAATGCTATTTTAGACCTGCCTGTCAAGGAAATGCTTGCCCTTTAGAACGGATTGAAGCGGAAAAAACTCCATGTCCGCCAATAAAACAAAACCTTAAGAGATATCTAAACCTTGTAGAGGAGGACTCCATTTATGGGTAAAAAAAAGATGTTGTTAGGGGTTACAGGTACAATTGGTGCAATCAACCTTCCTCAATTTATCTATACTTTACGCGACGAATATGACATAGATGTTATTTTGACAGAAAATGCTCAACGATTCCTATCTCCGCGAGCTATAAGGCCTTTTGTTCAAGGAGTTTATGAGAATGTTTTTTCTGATTGTTCTTCTAAAATCTTACACGTAGAACTAGTAAACGAAATAGATCGTTTCCTTATACTTCCTACTTCTGCGGCTACGCTTTCAAAAATAGCTAACGGAGCTGCCAATGACCTTTTAAGTTTAAGTGTACTTAATTATTCAGAGGCTATATATATTGCTCCAAACATGAACAATGAAATGTGGAATAATCCTGCTGTACAAAAAAATGTAAAAATTATAAAAGAGTTCGGGCATATTTTTGTTAATACTACCAGCTTGGGAATAAAAGCATCAAGTGGGGAAATTGTTCAAACTGAAGCGGGGCTTCCAGATCCTGATGAACTTTTGAAATTGCTAAGTGAAAAAGGAACCGTTTTATCAAAAAGCTAAACAGTCCTGTTAAATGAATAGAGGTATTAACGATGTTAAGCGTATTGAAAAATAAAAACTTTTTATTCTTGATATTGGGGCGTTTGGTAACCAATATTGGGGACAGTATGTATACAGTTGCGGCAATGTGGCTTGTGTTTGATTTATCAAAAAGTACATTTTATTCCGGATTAGCTGGTTTTTTGACGATGTTCCCAACTGTTTTGCAATTTTTAACAGGTCCGATTGTTGATAAAGTCAGATTAAATAAAGTTTTGGTTTGGAGTCAACTCATTCAAGCTATTCTGGTGTTGATTATTCCGTTTTTTTATTTCAGTGGATATTTGAACATTTGGATCATCATGATGATTATGCCTCTTATCGTATTCATTGAGCAATTTACTTATCCTGCGCAATCTGCCGCACTGCCTAAAATCATCAAAAGTCAAGATCTGGTTAAAGCAAACTCAATTATGTCATTTTCATATCAGGGTACAGATATTATATTTACTGGTATTGCAGGTATTGTGATTGCTTCGGCAGGAGCTATAAGCATATACTTAGTTGACTCTTTCACTTTTTTGTTAGCGGCGCTGTTTTTTAAGTGCGTAAAATTAGAACAAAAAAATGAGATAGAACATAAGCCCCGATTCCACTTCAAAAAAGTCATACACAATTATACAACGGATATAAAAGAGGGATTTACACTCATTCGTCATTCCCTCATTCCAAAAATCCTCTTGGGCTCGATGATTTCCAATTTCATGCTTAGTGCGACGATTGTGATTTTGCCAAGCTTCTCTTCGATTAGAGGAGGAGAAGAATACTATGGATATTATTTGGCTTCCATGTCATGCGGTTTACTGTTAGGTTCAATATTCGCAACAGTGTTTGGCCGATTCTCGATAGGATCACTTACGATATACGGATTTTTCATTTCAGGGGTTTTATGGAGTATTTCGGCGATCGCCACCTCTTCATACATATCGATTATTTTATTTGGTTTGTCTCAAATATCCATCGGCGTGACAAACGTCATTTTCATGTCCATTTTGCAAAGCATACTGCCGGAAGAGTTTATAGGGAGAGTTTTTTCTTTTATCGCAAGTTTGACAAGCATAGCAGCTCCTTTTGGATCTTTGCTGGGAGGGTTTACCGCGTCATTGATCGGCAGCGATAAGGTTTTCTTTATAGGAGGAATTGCCATGCTGTTTGTATCTGTTTATTGGGTGTTTCAGTCTTCTTTAAGATCAATTCCTTCATCAGAAAAAATAAACGCTAAAGAATACAGCTTTTTTACAAACGTGTTGAATAAATAATGTGTGAATTGCTTCATTCAGTCATCATGATTTTGCCCATTGTCTGGACTCCGCGATGCGCTTGATCCGAAGAATATTAAATAAAAAGCTGAGGGGTGCCGCCCTTGGCTTTTTTTGATCGCAATTGCCATAATCTCAGCCGGTTGGAATAAATTCCTTCCCCCTTGCCTATACTGTGGACAACAGTTTTTATTAAAAGTGAGGGGTTAGAAATGTTATTTCTTCATGATGTGTGGGTGAATTGGTTTGAGGGAGAAGAAAATGGCTACAACGTCTGCCACTTTCATGAATGGCGGAAGGAAGACAGTGTTGAATTGCTTGACCAGGTGCCTTTGTTAAGGGTGTCGTCTGTTTTGTTTCACTACATAGAAAATGATTTGTCAGAGCTTCCGGCCGAATTATTGAACGATGTTCATCAAAAAGCATATATTCGCAAAAATCATGAGCGGACACAGCTTGATCATTGTTTCGTCGTAACGGACGGCATCGGTATTCTTGCGGTCGATACGGCCGGTTATACAATACCGGTAAGAAAAAGCCGCCTCATCCCGAGACAGGAGCAGCTCGTTTATGAAATGGTGAAGGACGTTGAAGAGGAAACTTACGATTTTGCACCAGAGAAGCTGCAATCTTCCAAGGAATACCACATTTTATCCTTATCACCGGAGCATGTCAGAGGATTAACGAGAAAAGAACGCCAGCTCAAACAGCTGCTGTTCATGGCGCTCGATCAGCTCAAAGGGCTCCAAAACCGGGCCGAGATCGCCTATTGGTACACCGAATGGAACCCGTATATGTATGAACAGATCAAGCGCATGACATTTGAAGAAATTTGGGACATGCTTTTCAATGAGACGATCGACGGATGGTCAGACAAGCACAGGGACTTTTGTGAAAATTTGATTAAAGGACAGCCGTTTTTTGAAAAGCTTTGGGAAATTGAGAATGAGTCTAAAGTCAACTAAATTAAAATAAAGACTGCCGAGAGTGAGGCGGTCTTTTTATTTGGAAAAGCGGAAATTCTATATTAAAAAATAAAAAATGTGAGCTGTCTTTCTGACAAAGCGGTCAACGAAGGACTGAAGACATGTGTCTTGAATTATTTATTATAGAAATATCGTGGTCTGAAGGCAATTGTATTCGGAGCGGCGGCTGTTCTCAATGAAAAACACCTTCCGATTCGAACAATCGAAAGGTGTTTTTTGAATCAGCGTCTTTTTCGGCCGAGCCCCATTGCATTTTCCATTTTTTTCAGCATCTTGTTTGCGGTTTGATTTGCGCGTTCTGCGCCTTCGTCCAAAATCCGGTCCAGCTCTTCAGATTCGATCAATTCGTGGTAGCGGTCTTGAATCGGCTTCAGCGCGCCGATGACGACTTCGGCAAGGTCTGATTTAAATTCGCCGTAGCCTTTGCCTTCGTATTTCGCCTCAAGCTCTTCGATTGAGACTTGTCCGAGAATCGAATAGATCGTCAGAAGGTTGGATACACCGGGTTTGTTTTCTTTATCATATTTGACGATTCCGTCGGAGTCCGTGACAGCGCTTTTGATTTTTTTCTCGAGCTGCTTTGGATCATCGAGCAGGGTGATGAACGATTTTTGGTTCGGATCTGATTTGCTCATTTTTTTGAGCGGATCGGCAAGCGACATAATGCGGGCGCCGACTTTCGGTATTTTAACCTCCGGAACCGTGAAGATGTCATTGTATTTCTTATTAAAACGCTCCGCCAAGTTCCGGGTTAATTCAAGATGCTGCTTCTGATCTTCGCCGACAGGGACGACGTCTGTTCCATAAAGCAGGATGTCCGCCGCCATTAATGGAGGATATGTCAAAAGCCCGGAGACGACGGCTTCTTTTCCGGCTGATTTATCCTTGTACTGCGTCATGCGCTCAAGCTCGCCGATGTAGGCGACGCACTGAAGCATCCATCCCGCCTGGGCGTGTGCAGGCACTTCCGATTGGATAAACAGCGTCGCTTTTTTCGGATCGAGGCCGACCGCCAAATACAGCGCGGCAAGGTTCCGGATGTTCTTTCTCAGCGCGAGCCGGTCCTGCGGGACTGTGATCGCGTGCTGATCGACGATGCAGAAGTAACAGTTGTAGTCATCCTGCAAGTCGACAAACTGCTTCATCGCTCCGATATAGTTGCCGAGGGTGACAGAGCCGCTCGGCTGGATACCGGAAAAAATCGTTTTTTTCATGTGAATCCCTCTCTTTTCATTTCAAAATAAAAAGGCCCACTCTTCCCTCAAAAGAAAAGGGACGAATGAACCGTGGTGCCACCCTGATTATTTCATTATGGTCAAAATGAAATCGCTCTAGACGTTTGTAACGGAGTCTTCTCCGGCTGAGCCTACTTATCCGTGTTCGGTCAGCTGCTCAGAAGCCCATTCCACATTCGCCATTATCCGCTCCCAGCACCGCGGACTCTCTTTAAATGGGGAGAAATGTGTACTCTTCTTCTTCATCGCATGTTATTCATAATTTTATTATATATAAATTTTAAATGAAAGTCGACAACCCCGGGGAAAAGAAAACGAATACCGGGCTGAATAAAGTTGGCGCGGCATCGTTCGGTTCGATATAAAGAATGGCGAATGTTATACGTGTAAAACGTTTTAACATGTAAAACATTAACTTTCCTTTTAATGTGGTTACGCTTTAAAACAGAGAAGTGTATTTGTACATTTGGTAGAAAACCTGACAATCATAAATAGTTTGAATAAAAAAATAATTGAAAATTAATATTGCAATAAATTATTCTATTAATTATAATGAATTTGTTCACCTCGGTGTTACAGGTTTCTTACATAACAAATATTCAGAAAAGACGAAACAGAGGAAAAAGTATGGCAAGTGGGCCTATTACTTTTTTATGATAAATCTGAATGTTCAGGAGTAAGGAACTAAAAAAACAAGAAATTGGGGGGGTTTCTCTTTGAAAAAGCGTTTGTCATTTATCAGTTTAATGCTCATTTTCACACTCGTCCTCAGCGCCTGCGGCTTCGGCTCAAGCTCCGGTGACGGCGGTAAAAAAGACAGCAAAGGGAAAGACACATTAAATGTCAACATTAAAACAGAACCGTTTTCACTACATCCGGGACTCGCAAACGATTCGGTGTCTGCAAACGTGCTTCGTCAGACTTTTGAAGGATTGACGACCATCGGCAAAGACGGAAAGCCGGTTGAAGCGGCAGCCGAAAAAATCGAAGTCAGCGACGACCAGAAAACATACACATTCACGCTCCGCGACGCGAAATGGTCAAATGGAGATCCTGTAACAGCAGAGGATTTTGAATACGCATGGAAATGGGCGCTCGACCCTAAAAACGAGTCGCAATATGCGTATCAGCTTTACTACTTAAAAGGCGGAGAAGCGGCGAACACCGGCAAAGGGAAAATTGAAGATGTCGGCGTTAAAGCTGTTAAATGATAAGACTTTAAAAGTCGAGCTTGAAAAACCGACACCGTATTTTACTGAACTGACGGCATTCTACACATATATGCCAGTCAATAAAAAGGTAGCAGAGAAGAATCCGAAATGGTACACAAACGCAGACGAGAACTACGTATCTAACGGACCTTTCAAAATGGCGAAATGGAAGCACGGCGGTAACATCGTGCTGGAGAAAAACGACCAGTACTGGGATAAAGACGCTGTTAAGCTGAAGAAAATCAATATGGCGATGGTCAACGATCCGAACACGGGTCTGAACATGTACAAAAAAGGCGAGCTTGACTTTGTAGGGCAGCCGCTTGATCAGATTTCAACGGACGCGATTCCAAGCCTGAAAAAAGAAGGCCTGCAAATTGATCCGTTCGCATCGGTTTACCTGTACAAATTCAACACTGAAGCGGCTCCGCTTAACAATGTCAACATTCGTAAAGCACTGACATACGCGATCAACCGCGAAGCGATCGTCAAAAACATCACACAAGCGGAACAGCTGCCTGCGATGGGATTAGTGCCGCCGGCGGTCCACGGCTTTGAATCCAACAAAGGCTATTTCAAAGACCATGATGTCGATAAGGCGAAAGAACACTTGGAAAAAGGCTTGAAAGAGCTCGGTTTGAAAAAAGCGTCAGACCTTCCGAAAATCACGCTTTCCTACAACACGGATGAAGCGCACCAAAAAATCGCTCAAGCCGTTCAGGAAATGTGGAACAAGGAACTGGGCGTAGATGTGGAATTAGGCAATGAAGAATGGAACGTTTACATCGATAAGCTCCATGCCGGAAACTATCAAATCGGCCGTTTAGGCTGGACCGCCGACTTTAACGACGGGATGAACTTCCTTGAAACATACCGCGACAAAGAAGGCGGAAACAATGATACGAACTGGGAAAACGCGAAGTATAAAGAGCTGCTGAATAAAGCATCAAGAGAAACTGATTCAGCGAAACGCATCGAGCTGATGAAAGAAGCGGAAAGCATCATCATGGATGAGCTGCCGGTCGCACCGATCTACTTCTACACAATGCCGTATCTTCATGATGAAAGCTTAAAAGACTTTGTTCTGACCGGTACAGGTGAGATCTATTTCAAAACCGCGCATTTTGAATAAAATTGCATGAAAGTATATGGGGCTTAGACTTTCCCCCCATATACTTTTATTTATGAAAAGAAGTTAATAGACTGAATATTCGGAGGTGTGTAAAATTGATTAAATATTTAGGCCGTCGTCTTGTTTATATGTTAATTTCTCTCTGGGTTATCGTAACAGCTACCTTCTTCCTGATGAGAGCGATACCGGGCGGACCCTTTTCAGGCGAGAGGAAACTTCCCCCTGCAATTGAAGCCAGTCTCAATTCCTACTATGGTTTAGACCAGCCTCTTTTTAAACAATATCTCGATTATTTAGTATCGGTAGCAAAGTGGGATTTCGGGCCGTCATTTAAATATAAGGGACAAACTGTGAACGACTTGATCAGCTCAGGGTTCCCGATTTCTTTTACACTCGGATTGGAAGCGATTTGCCTTGCGCTCGCTTTCGGCGTATTGTTCGGCGTGATCGCCGCGCTGAAGCGAAACAAGTGGCAGGACTACACAGCGATGATCATTGCGGTTGTCGGGATCTCTGTGCCGAACTTCATCATGGCCGCGCTTCTCCAATACGTGCTGGCAATGAAGCTGGGCATGTTTCCTGTCGCGCAATGGGAGTCATGGGGACATACTGTGCTTCCTGCAATCGCTGTTGCCTCGATGCCGATGGCGTTTATCGCCCGTTTGACGCGCTCCAGCATGCTTGAAGTGTTGAGCAGCGACTATATCCGCACGGCGCGTGCAAAAGGTTTGAGCACATCAGCCGTTACGTTTAAGCATGCGATACGAAATGCCATCATGCCGGTTGTTACATATATGGGCCCAATGGCGGCGTCCATTTTGACAGGAACGTTTGTCGTCGAAAAAGTCTTCGGTATACCAGGACTCGGCATGCACTTTGTCACAAGCATTACGAACCGAGACTATACGGTGATCATGGGCGTTACCGTCTTCTTCGGGGCAATCTTGCTGCTTTGCGTCTTGATTGTCGATCTTTTATACGGCTTAATTGATCCGCGCATTAAATTGTTTGGCGCTAAGAAAGGGGAGTAAGAGGATGCAGCAAATACCAAAAGACATGTTTGAACCTGCAGCTGTTGACCATAGCGAAGCCGAAAAGATCTCAAAGAAAAACCTTTCTTTTTGGACAGACGTATTCTTGAGATTTAAAGAAAACAAGCTGGCGCTGTTTGGACTGGTGGTTCTGATCCTGATCGCTCTGATGGCTATCTTCGCGCCGGTGTTCTCAAGCTTTCAATATGAAGAAACAGATTTAACGAATGCGAACCAGCCGCCAAGCGGTGAGCACTGGTTTGGAACAGATGACCTTGGAAGGGACGTATTCGTCCGTACATGGGTCGGCGCCCGCATCTCGCTGACAATCGGACTCGCTGCTGCGCTGATCGACGTTTTGATCGGTGTGATATGGGGTGCGATTTCCGGCATCAGAGGCGGACGTACGGATGAAATTATGATGAGAATAGCAGATATTTTATGGGCGATTCCTTCTTTATTAATGACCATCCTGCTGCTCGTTGTTATGGGAAAAGGCCTGATCACGATGATCGTGGCGATGGTTATTACGGGCTGGATCAACATGGCGAGAATCGTCCGGGGCCAAGTACTCCAGCTTAAAAATCAGGAGTTCGTACTCGCCTCAAGAACATTGGGAGCGAAAAACTCGCGCATTATCAGAAAGCACCTGCTGCCCAACATCATGAGCCCGATCTTGGTCACCATGACATTAACCGTTCCTACGGCTATTTTCTATGAGGCGTTTTTAAGCTACCTCGGCCTCGGGGTTCCGCAGCCGCTTGCAAGCTGGGGAACGATGGCAACAGACGGTGTTCAGGGATTGGAATACTACCCTTGGCGCCTGTTCTTCCCGGCTACTTTTATCTGTCTGACCATGTTTGCATTCAACGTTATCGGCGACGGACTGCGCGACGCTTTAGATCCGAAGCTGCGTAAATAAAGGAGTGAGAAAGATGAAACACTTACTTGAAGTGAAAGATTTAGCCATTTCTTTTAAAACATACGCCGGAGAAGTACAGGCGATCCGCGGCGTCAACTTTCATGTTGACAAAGGAGAGACGCTTGCGATCGTCGGTGAATCCGGATCAGGTAAAAGCGTCACTTCACAGGCAATTATGAAACTGATTCCGATGCCGCCGGGCTATTTTAAAAACGGACAAATCTTATTTGACGGACAAGACCTGGTTCCGAAAACGGAAAAAGAGATGCAGTCGATCAGGGGAAAAGAGATCGGCATGATCTTTCAGGATCCGATGACTTCTTTGAACCCTACAATGAAAGTCGGCCGCCAAATCACAGAAGTGCTGTTTAAGCATGAAAAAATCTCAAAAGAAGAGGCCAATAAGCGGGCGGTAGAGCTTCTCAGCCTTGTCGGAATTCCGATGCCTGAACGCCGCGTCAACCAGTATCCGCACGAATTCAGCGGCGGGATGCGGCAGCGCGTCGTCATCGCAATGGCGCTTGCGGCCAATCCAAAGCTTTTAATTGCGGACGAACCGACAACGGCTCTTGATGTGACGATTCAGGCGCAGATTTTAGAGCTGATGAAAGACCTGCAGAAAAAGATCGAGACATCCATCATTTTTATTACGCACGATCTCGGCGTTGTCGCGAACGTCGCCGACAGAGTCGCCGTCATGTACGCGGGACAGATTGTGGAGATCGGTACGGTCGACGAGATTTTCTACAATCCGAAGCATCCGTATACATGGGGGCTGCTGGCTTCAATGCCGAGCCTTGACAATGACGGTGATGAGGAATTAATGGCGATACCGGGCTCTCCGCCGGATTTGACCAATCCGCCGAAGGGCGATGCCTTTGCGTTAAGAAGCCCGTACGCAATGAAAATCGATTTTGAACAGGAGCCGCCGATGTTTAAAATATCTGATACACATTATGTGAAGTCATGGCTTTTGCATCCGGATGCTCCAAAAGTCGAGCCTCCGGCGGCTGTCAAAAGCAAGATGAAGGAGTTTAAAAATCAGTATGAAAAACCGGTTCAAGTGAAAGAAGGTGAATGACATGGCAGAAAAACTGCTCGAAATCAAGAATTTAAAACAGCACTTTTCAACGCCGAAAGGGATTGTAAAAGCTGTTGACGGAATCTCTTTTGACATTTACAAAGGGGAAACGCTCGGTCTTGTCGGAGAGTCCGGCTGCGGAAAGTCGACGACCGGCCGTTCGATCATTCGTTTGTATCAAGCGACTTCCGGAGAAGTCTTGTTTAAGGGAAAGAATGTCCACGACAAAAAGTCTGCCAAGGACCTTCTCGAATTCAACCGGAAGATGCAGATGATTTTTCAGGACCCGTATGCATCCTTGAATCCGCGGATGACGGTTGCCGACATCATCGCAGAAGGTATTGACATCCACGGTTTGGCCAAAACGAAAAAAGAACGGCTTGAGCGCGTTCATGAACTCCTCAATCTCGTCGGCTTAAATAAAGAACACGCGAACCGCTATCCGCACGAGTTTTCCGGCGGACAGCGCCAGCGGATTGGAATCGCAAGGGCGCTGGCGGTCGAACCGGAATTCATCATTGCCGATGAACCGATCTCTGCACTGGACGTGTCCATTCAGGCGCAAGTCGTCAATTTAATGAAGGATTTGCAAAAGGAAAGAGGACTGACATACCTTTTCATCGCTCACGATCTGTCGATGGTCAAATATATCAGCGACAGGATCGGCGTCATGTATTTCGGGAAGCTTGTTGAATTGGCGCCGGCAGATGAATTGTATGAAAATCCGCTTCATCCGTATACACAATCATTGCTTTCCGCCATTCCTCTGCCTGATCCGGATTATGAGCGCACGCGCGTGCGGAAGACGTATGATCCGTCCGTCCATCAGCTGAAAGGCGACGAACAGATGGAGCTCCGCGAAGTAAAGCCCGGCCATTTCGTCATGTGTACAGAGGAAGAATTTAAAGCCTATCAATCCAAATAAACGAAGCAGGAAGACAGCCGTCACAAGGCTGTCTTTTTTGATGCAGAACCACAGCCGGCAATTTTTTTGAGAAAAAATTTGAAACCTTAGCGTAAGACAACCGTCTTAGTATATGTAGGTAACATGCTCAGCTTCAATGAAGCTCCTTTCTAAAAAAGATTTTGTTTAAACTAAAAAGAAAGCGGGTATATCTAAAGTGTGAAATTAGAACATCCATAAGGAGCAAATCAATGAACTGGTATGAGAAGCTTAGCGAGTATTTCCCTATTGAAGAAATGAAATCAAAAGAGCATATGGAAGCATTGTTAAAGGAACAAAACGATATTTACCATAAAGAAGAAGGCCGTCATCATGTGTTGATGTACGCCGAATTCGACTCTTTTATTTTCATCGACTATTTATTCGTTTCTAAAGACGCACGAGGACAGGGACTTGGATCCAAGCTGATTGAGAAGCTGAAAAAGAAAAACAAACCGATCCTACTCGAAGTTGAGCCCGTGGATGAAGATGATGCCGATACGGCGAAACGTCTTAAATTTTATCAAAAGGAAAACTTTAAACACGCTGAGTCGATTGGTTACCGCCGCCGGTCACTCGCAACCGGCAAAGTGAACAAAATGGAGATTCTGTATTGGTCTCCAAAATCAAACACAGAGAAAGAAGTGTTTGACGCGATGAAAGAAACGTACGAAAAAATCCATACATACAAAGATGAAAAATGGTATGGAGAATCTTATGAAGATGTGGATGACGTCCTTACGATTGTTGACGATCATAAACAGAAGAACATTTTCGATGAATTAAGCTAAATGAGAATAAGACCTGGCATAAAAAAGCAAAAGTCACTGGATTGTCAAAAAATTTCTGTTACAGACTGTTCACACTTACTTTTTTATAGTATAATACTCAATAAAGATTACTTTTTTAGAGTTATTTCAATTTAAGAATACGCTAATTTCATTCTACTTTTTAAGGAGTGAAGCAATATGGTTACATTATATACATCCCCAAGCTGCACGTCTTGCAGAAAGGCGCGCGCATGGCTAGAAGAACATGATATTCCGTTTACGGAAAGAAATATTTTTTCAGAGCCTTTATCAATTGATGAAATAAAAGAGATTTTACGAATGACGGAGGACGGAACAGACGAAATTATTTCAACTCGTTCCAAAGTGTTCCAAAAGCTGAACGTCAACCTTGAAACAATGCCGCTTCAAGAGCTGTACCAGCTCATCAATGAACATCCGGGCCTTTTGCGCCGTCCGATCATCATTGACGAAAAGCGCCTGCAGGTTGGATACAACGAAGACGAAATCCGCCGCTTCCTGCCGCGCAAAGTGCGCACATTCCAGCTTCGTGAAGCGCAGCGTCTTGCAAACTAAAAGAAGGCTGAATTTTTCAGCCTTCTTTTAGTTGTAGACAAAATCGTTTAGATTTTGTCAACTTTTGATTCAGCGTGATCCGAAAACCTTTGCAGTCTAGGAAGGCCGAGCATCGGAGCGCAGCGAATGTTGGAATTCGTGAGCACCGACGCGCAGGCCCTGACAACGAATGCGAGGGTTTGTCGGCACGCTGAGAAGGCTGAATTTTTCAGCCTTCTTTTTTTAATGCTTTTCACTCGTCTGTTCATAATAAATACTGGCTAAAATCACAAAAATAACCGTAAGGACGGGCAGCAGCATTTCGAGGGTGCTGTGCTGCGCCATAAAGGAAGACAACTCCTGCTCCCTGACGATCATTTCGCCGCCAGTATAAGCCAGCAGTCCGCTTCCTGCGTATATTAAGAGCGGAAATTTGGCAAGAGCCGCTTGAATCAGCCTGCTGCCCCAAATGATGACCGGAACGGAGACCATCAGGCCGACAACGACAAGCATCAGGCGTCCGTGTGAGGCTCCGGCGACCGCAATCACATTATCAAGGGACATGAACAAGTCGGCAATCACGATGATGCGGATCGCCTTAAATAAAGATGTCCCGCCTTTGACATGCTGGGCATCTTTTTTCTCAATCAGAAGCTGATATCCTAAGTACAAAAGGAAGATTCCTCCGATAAATTGCAGATAAGGAACCGCGAGCAGGTATACTGCTGCCATGGTTAGCGCGATTCTCATCATGATGGCGATCAATGTGCCGATGATGATCGCTTTTTGCCTTTGCCGGGGAGGCAAATGACGGCTTGCCATTGCAATCACAACAGCGTTGTCGCCGCCAAGTATGAGATCGATTCCGATGATCACAAGGAACGACATCAGTATATCGTGTTCCATCCACTGGCACCTCGCTTTGCCTTTGCATCGGGACTTGCTAAAAAGGCCCCCGCATTAATAGCTGCTGCTTGTACAACTAATATATGAAGCGGGCCGGAAAATATGTTAGCTTGACCTTGGAGGCGTTTTTATTTCTTTTCCGCCTTTTTTATCATAAAATAGAAAATAAAGATTGATCAGGGATAAGGTTAAGAAGTGGACGTAATGGGTAAAGTGTAGTAAAGTACAATTAATTGGGAGCTTAGTTATCCCTTCAACATCTTACAAAGAAGGGAAGGTTGGCAAATGGAAATCGAAAGAATAAACGAACACACGGTTAAGTTTTATATTTCCTACGGTGATATCGAAGACCGCGGGTTTGACAGAGAAGAAATTTGGTACAATCGAGAACGCAGTGAAGAGCTTTTTTGGGAAATGATGGACGAAGTGCACGAAGAAGAAGAGTTTGCCGTTGAAGGCCCCCTTTGGATTCAAGTGCAGGCCCTTGACAAGGGATTGGAAATCATTGTGACAAGAGCTCAGTTGTCCAAAGACGGACAAAAGCTGGAACTGCCGATTCCTGAAGATAAAAAACAGCATGTAGCAGAAGAAAGCCTTGATGCTTTGCTTGACGACTTTCAAAAAGAAGAGCAGGCAGAAGAGCAGAAACTGCAGTTTGTTTTAAAATTTGACGATTTTGAGGATTTAATCTCACTGTCAAAAATGTCTGTCAGCGGTTGCCAAACGACATTGTACTCTCATGAAAACCGCTATTATTTATTCGTGGATTTCAATGAACTGCCTGATGAAGAGGTGGAAAACCAGCTGAGCATTCTGCTGGAATATGCTTCAGAATCAAAGATGACGATTCATATGCTGAAAGAGTATGGAAAACTGATTGCAGCGGATCATGCTCTTCATACAATAAAAAAGCACTTTGCATAAAAAAGCCGGTTTCCTTTGAAGCCGGCTTTAACCTTCTCCGTTACGGGGAAGGTTTTTTTGTGAACTTTATGAACAAAAAGAATATTATGCAGTTAAACTGTGCAGGAAAAGACGAGGAAGCTATAATGAAAGCGATTACAATAAAGGGGGAGCACAACATGACAAAGAGGGGCAGATGTTACGGCTTTACGATTTTACTTGTGTTTGCGCTGATTTTGGGAGGATGCGGCGGAAACACGGCTTCAAATAAAGCCGCGAATGAAAAAGACTTTAAGCCTTCGAAAGCAATCGAGGTCGTCGCGCCTGCCGGAGCCGGCGGGGGATGGGATACAACGGCCAGAACGATCTCGAAAATCATGGGTGAAGAAAAATTGATTGAAAAGATGGCTGTCGTCAACAAACCGGGCGGCGGTGGAGCGTCCGGATGGTCGTATGTCCACCGCAAAAAAGGCGATAATCATACGTTGTTTGTTACATCACCGCCGATTTTGTTCGTGCCTTTAAACGGACAATCCCAGTACGGCCACAATGATTTTACGCCGATTGCAAGCGTGATTGCCGATTACGGAGCGTTTGTCGTTCATAAAGATTCGCCTTATCAGTCGATGACAGACCTTGTGGATGCGCTTAAAAAAGATCCGAAAGCAGCTTCTATTGTAGGGACGTCTTCTCCTGGAAGCATGGACCACATGCAGTTTGTCAGCGCTGTTCAAAAGGCGGGCGTTGATGCGAAAAAGCTGAAATATATTACGGCTCAAGACGGCGCAGGGATGAGCATGCTGCTCGGCAAAAAAGCCGACGTCTACTCGACGGGTGTCGGTGAAGCGGCCGAACAAGCGCGAGCCGGAAAAGTCAGAGTGCTGGCCATCACCGCTCCCGAACGCATGAAAGGAGATACCGTCAAGGATTTCCCGACTTTAAAAGAGCAGGGAATCGATGATGAATTTACGGTTTGGAGAGGATTTATGGGACCTCCGGGAATGAGTAAGTCCGCCGTAAAGTATTATGAGGAAAAAATCAAAGAGATGATGGAAAAAGACAGCTGGAAATCGATTCGGGACAGCTATGGATGGACGGATAACTTTATGGGCCATCAAGAATTTAAGGACTATCTTGACACTCAATATAAAGAAATGAAAGCGCTCCTTGATGAGATTGGATTGGGCGACAAATAAAACGGTCTCCGCGCGCGGGGTTGCCGGTACGCAGAGCCTAAAAGCCCCGCCCGGCACAGCCCGCGACCGGCATGCTGAAATCGAGAAAGGCTGGTGTAAACCATGAGAATCACAAACCGGGCCGTTTCTGTCATCATTTTGGCTGTAGCAGCCATTTACCTGGCGCTCAGCTTTAATTTAGACAGCTATCCGTACGCGGTGATCGATGCGGATGTGCTGCCGAAAAGTTTAGGCATATTGCTTCTCATATTAGGCATATTTCTGTTTTTTGAAAAAGATCAAAAGGATACAACGGTGAAAAAGCTGTTTCAGCTGCAGAAAAAAGACGTTAAGGTCATGATGCTTTGTGTTGTTTCTCTGTTGATCTACATTTCCGTTTTAGAATTCATCGGATTTTTGCTATCTACTGTGATGCTGCTGCTCGTTTTGCCCGCGGTGTTGGGATATCGGAACTGGAAAACTGCTGCGATCGTTTCCCTGGTTTTCAGCAGCACAATTTATTTTTCATTCAATTATGTACTCAACATCATGCTTCCGCAGGGGGTTATGCCTTTTTAATCGAACATAAGGAGGGAAGTGAATGTTAGGTATTTTATACGGGTTTCAGGTGGCGCTGACTCCGCAGAATATCATGTTCGCTTTTATCGGAGTGCTGATCGGGACGATTATTGGGATGCTGCCCGGGCTCGGGCCGATCACCGCGATTGCCATTATGATCCCATTAAGCTATGGAATGGATCCGGCCTCCGCGTTAATTTTGATGGCGGGTGTCTATTACGGAGCGGTCTTTGGCGGTTCAACATCATCGATTCTGTTAAATGCCCCCGGAGTGGCAGGCACTGTCGCGACATCGTTTGACGGCTATCCGATGGCAAAGCAGGGGAAAGCGGGGAAAGCCCTTGCCATCGCTGCAATTTGCTCCTTTGCAGGCGGAACGATCACCGTAGTTGCGCTGATGCTCGTCGCGCCGACAATGGCAAACATTGCGGTGACATTTGGGCCGACAGAATATTTTGCATTGATGATGCTCGGCTTGGTGGCAATTTCGAGCCTTTCCGAAGGATCGACGGTCAAAGCGCTGAACTCTGCGACATTGGGCTTTATGACGGCTACCATCGGGATTGATCCGCAGACGGGGACCGAACGGTTTACATTCGGTGCGGCAAGCCTTCTGGAAGGAATCGATTTTCTGATCGTGGCGCTCGGTTTGTTTGCACTTGCTGAAGTTGCGTTTTTAATCAAGACGCGGAACAAGCCGATGACAGAGGGAGCGTCTCAGGTCGGCAGCCTGAAGGTGACGAAAAGCGAAATGAAAGAGATTTCGGGACCGATCGCAAGGCATTCGGTCATCGGATTTCTGCTCGGCATCCTGCCTGGTGCAGGAGCGACGATTGCATCATTTATTTCTTATATTACGGAGAAAAGAATCTCAAAACATCCCGAAACGTTTGGCAAGGGAAATATTAAAGGAGTCGCAGCTCCTGAGACTTCGAACAATGCGGCAACGAGCGGCGCATTCGTACCTCTCCTGACACTCGGGATTCCCGGATCAGGGACAACGGCCGTCCTGCTCGGCGCACTTTTGGTCGTCGGCGTTCAGCCGGGGCCGCTCATGCTTACGGATCATCCCGACGTGTTCTGGGGCGTGATCGCAAGCATGTATATCGGCAATTTATTTCTGCTGATTTTAAATTTGCCGTTAATTCCTTTCTTGTCAAAAATTCTTCTGATTCCGAAGCAGCTTTTGATTTCGCTCATATTTGTTTTCTGCCTGATCGGCGTCTACGCTGTGACATTTAATGTCGTACACCTTTATATTCTCGTGTTCTTCGGAATTCTCGGATATTTTATGAGAGTGCTGTCTTTTCCAGCGGCTCCGTTTATTTTGGCTTTTATTCTCGGAAGTTTGATGGAAGAGTCGTTCAGACAAGCGATGACACTGTCATCAGGAAGCCTGTCCGTGTTTTTTGAAAGTCCCGTCACAATCGGTTTATTGATTACGGCTCTATTGTCTCTCATCGTGCCGCCGATTTCCCGGGCAATGAAGAACAGAAATAAAAAGTCGATCGATTTGGAAGGCTAAGCTGTCGATGTCCGGAACGCTACGTTTCCGGACTTTCATTTTTTACGGGCTTGTAGCGCCGTTCGGGCCGCCCGACGGTTCCATAGTAAAGTTCTGTTTTTACATGCTTTTCGGCAGCTAAAAATTCTAAATAGCGCCTTGCGGTCGTCCGGCTGACACCGATGGTGCGCCCGAGGCTTTCGGCGGTGATGCCATCGCTGTTTTCGCTTTTGTTTAAAACGCCGGCTACTTTTTTCAGCGTCAGTCCGTCGATTCCTTTCGGATAATCGGCTTTAGCAATTTGTTCTTTCGTGATGCTCCGCCTTTTTGCCATCAGGCTGTCAACGTCTGTCTGGTCGATTGAAGACATTTCATTTACTTTGAGCCGGTAAGACCGATAGTTTAACAGCGTTTCTTTCAGCCTGGAAAACATAATCGGCTTGATCAAATAATCGACGGCTCCCGCGCGAATCGCCTGTTCAACATATTCGACTTCCTTAGCCGCCGTAATCATCATGACGTCTGTATGCCTGAGCGTTTGTCTGATCAGCCAGAGAAGCTCCATGCCGGAGCCGTCCGGCAGAAAAATGTCGAGCAGGACAAGGTCGGGCTTCACGTCCGGAAGCAAATCTTTTGCATCTTGAAAATTTTCCGCGATTCCAATGACAGAAAATCCATCAATTTTGCTGATCAGTTTTTGGTGGATGTCAGCGTTTCTGATGTCATCCTCTACGATAAATACTTGTAATGCTTTCATAGGTCAGTCCCCCAGCGTTTCTCTATTTTGGTATCACGACAGTAAACAATGCTCCGCCAAGGTCGCTTTTGTCCGCTTTAATTTGCCCGTTTAACGCATTGACGGCTTCTTTAACTAAAAAGAGGCCGAGGCCGCGGTGGTTTGCCGTTTTTGTCGAATAAAACTTTTGAAAGATCCGCTCCTGTTCCCCCTCGGGAATCCCGTCTCCCGAGTCTTCGACTTCAATTAATATGTGATCTGCACCGTCTGACAAAAAGACAAGGATGCTGCGGTCTTTTTTGTGGGAAACGGCGTCAAAGGCATTCTCAATCAAATTTCCTAAAATCGTAATGAATTTTCCCTTATCCATTTCGTCCGGCAAAGCGTTCAATTTTGAGCTTTCATCAATTTCCAGGTTGATGTGCAGCTCTTTGGCACGGTTGACCTTACCCAGCAGCAACCCGGAAAGAAGCGGATCTGGAATCGAATGGATGAGAAATTGCAGCATATCCTGATGGCTTTTATTCTCTTTTTGGATCAACTCGAGTGCTTCAGGATAGCTTTCCAGCTGAATCAGTCCCGCGATTGTATTCAGCTTGTTTGAATATTCGTGGGTCTGGGCTCTCAGACCTTCCGCGTAATGCGAAGTTTGCGCCAGCTTTTTGGAGAGTTCGTCAATATCCGTCTTTCTCCTGAAGCTCGCAACGGCGCCGCGGATTTTTTCGTTTTCGAAAATCGGCACTCTGTTGACGATTAATTCTTCGTTTCCGATCGTTAATTCCTGATCTTTTTGCGCCGTTTTCGTTTTCAGCACTTCGGGGAGCAGCGTATCCGGAAGAAGCTCGGAAATCGGTTTGCCGAGCCACTGATCTTCGCTTTCGACACGAAGCAGCTCACACGCTTTTCTATTCAAAAGCGTGATTTCTTCATGTTTATTGATGGCGATCAAGGCCTCGTGCACAGATTCTGTAATCGCCTGCTTTTCAGTATATAATTGATTAATTTCATAAGGCTCAAGGCCGAAAATGGACTTTTTGACATTGCGGGAAATATAGACGGCTCCCAAAATCCCCATCAGCACGACAAATCCCAATAAAAATATGAATTTTGACTGATATTGATAGACGATGTCCTGAATATTTTCTATTAAAAAACCGACTGAGATGATGCCGACGATTTCGCCGTTTTCATTATGGATCGGCGCTTTGCCCCTGATGGCCGGGCCAAGCGTGCCGACGGCTTCCGAAACGTATGCTTCACCTTTTTCAAGGGCGCGCCGATTGTCTCCGCCGACCATTGGTTTGCCGATTTTTCCAGGGTCCGGATGAGCATAGCGAATCGCATCCGCCGAGCCGATCACGATGTATTGCGCACCGGACTGTTTTCTCGCATTTTCTGCAATTGGCTGAAGGGTTCGAGACGGATCGTCCGTTTCAAACGCTTTCTGAACGGAAGGCATGTGGGCGAGCGTTTTCGCCATATCGAGCGCTCTGGCCTGGATTTGTGTTTTTAAAGAATTTTCTAAAATAATTAAATAGAGGCCGCTCATGACAGAAAGCAAGAGCAAAAGCAGGGTAAGAATCAGCAATGTGAGCTTGGTGGTCAGCTTCCGTTTGATGTCAAAAACTCCTTTTCTCAAAATTTCGAGTTCTATAATACTACTTTATATAAAATCGGCCTGGATTTGAAGCGTTTTCAAATAAAGGAAAGCTCCCGCCAATGTTGAATACTAGATCAAACAGGAAGGAGAGATAATATGTTCAGTGCAATGATCGATCAAGGCGGGACCATCTGCCTTGCCGACGGATACAAAGCCGAAGATCTCAAGCGATTGAGAAAAAGACATGCATTTTACTGCCCGGTGTGCCGGTGTGAACTCGACCTGAAAATCGGTTCCGTCAAGCTTCCGCATTTCGCTCATAAGCCGGATGCAGCATGTCCGGTGCCCCATGAACCGGAGAGCCCCTATCACCTGAAAGGAAAGCGGCTGTTGTACGAATGGCTTGGCAGACAAGGACTCCGCCCGGTGCTTGAACCGTATTTGCAAGAGATCAGACAAAGGCCCGATTTGCTGCTGGAACACGGAACCCGCCAGGTTGCGGTTGAATTTCAATGTGCGAATCTCAATGCCGCAGCGTATCGCAAAAGGACCGAAGGCTTTCTCAGACTGGGAATCGAGCCCGTATGGATTCTCGGCGGAAACCGGATAAAACGCTTGACGGGGGATTTATTTCAGCTTTCGCGGTTTCACTGGCAGTTCATTCAGAAAAGCGACAAGCCCCCAAAGCTCCTGTTTTTTTGCCCCGAACAAAAGGCTTTCATCATCCTCGAACACCTCATTCCCTTTCAAACAAACAAAACATCCGCATCCTTGCGCTTTCTTCCTCTTGCTGAAGCAAGCTGGCGTAATGTAACAGAACGAGAAAGCCGTTCGCCTCTCCAGCTCAAAGGCTGGAAAAAGAACATCCTCAGCTTTCGGATGTCGGCCGTGCGTTTTTTATCAAAAGAAACGAAGCAGATTGCCGCCCTCTTTTATGAAAATCATCAGCTTCCGCTCCCGTTTTTTCCCTCAGAAGCCTTTCTCCCGGTGCTGTCAGGCTATATTTTTGCCCACCCGGTTTATGTATGGCAAGGGTACCTTTTTTTATTTATAACGAAGCATGATACATTTCGCCTGCAGTCTGCGCTTCACTATATGGACTGGCTCATCAAGGGCAAAAGGCTGAAGCTGAGATGGAGCGGGCGGCAAACGGCTGCGGATGCCGTCGGTGAATACATTTGTTTTTTGCATAAAAAAGGATTTTTGGTGAGGAAAGAGGAATTTTATTATTCCGCGGGTTCTTTTGTTCCGGAGCCGCGGTTAGAGGCGCTGTTAAAAAGGGATGAACATTATTTTTCCGAATGATTATCAAGCCTTTCGTTCAATCTAAAGAAAGGAAGGTGGTGTCCGGACTGTTTCAGATCAAAAGATATGTATTTTATTTTTTAACGGCGGGATTTTGTGTCTTTTTTTTCGCATATGATTTGACAAAAGACGGTGAAAAAACAGAAGATAAACACAATACAAGTTTATTGGATAACAATGGACTTGGAGTAAAGAAAGCGAGGGGATTGACAGTGGCTGAAGAAAAAAAATCGAAGAAACTGCCTTCAAGAGAAGAGGTGAAGCAAGAAGACACGTGGAGACTGGAGGATATCTTCCCGTCAGATGACGCTTGGAACGAGGAATTTCAAGCCGTTAAAGAACTGCTGCCCAAGCTTTCCGAATTCAAGGGCAAGCTCGGCCATTCCGCCGATGATTTATATGAAGCGCTGACTTATCAGGATAAGGTGATGGAGCGTCTCGGGAAGCTGTATACTTACGCTCATATGCGCTATGATCAGGATACGGGAAATTCTTTTTACCAAGGTCTCAATGATAAAGCGGCGAACCTCTATACTCAGGCTGCGAGCGCCACGGCCTACATGGTGCCGGAAATATTATCGATTCAGGAAGAAAAGCTTCAGCAGTTCCTGTTGGAAAAAGAGGAATTAAAGCTTTACTCACACGCTCTCGAAGAAATCAATAAAGAGCGCCCTCATGTGCTTAGCGAGGAAGAGGAAGGGATTTTGGCCGAAGCGTCTGATGTTCTTTCATCTCCTTCCAATACATTCGGCATGCTGAATAACGCCGATATGGAATTTCCGGAGATCACCGATGAAAACGGAGAAAAGGTGCAGCTCACACACGGCAATTATATCACCTTTTTGGAAAGCGAGAACCGCGATGTCCGCCGCGCGGCATTCAAGGCCGTTTATGAAACATACGGCCGCTTTAAAAACACGCTAGCTTCCACGCTCAGCGGAGCTGTGAAAAAAGACAACTTTTATGCGAAGGTTAAACATTATAAATCGGCGCGGGAAGCTGCCTTGTCGCGCAACAGCATTCCTGAAGAAGTCTACGACAATCTTGTCAGCACGATCAACAAGCATCTCCCGCTTCTTCACCGCTATGTTGAGATTAGAAAAAAAGTGCTTGAGCTTGATGAAGTGCACATGTATGACCTGTATACCCCTCTGGTCAAGGATTCTGGAATGAAAGTCACTTACGAGCAGGCAAAGGACTATATGCTGAAGGGTCTGGCGCCTTTGGGGGAAGAATATTCATCCATCCTGAAAGAAGGATTGAACAACCGCTGGGTCGATGTGTATGAAAACAAAGGAAAACGAAGCGGCGCCTATTCTTCAGGAACTTACGGAACCAATCCGTATATTTTGATGAACTGGCAGGACAACGTCAACAATCTGTTTACGCTCGTCCATGAATTCGGCCATTCCGTGCACAGCTACTATACGAGAAAATATCAGCCTTACCCGTACGGTAACTACAGCATTTTCGTAGCCGAAGTTGCTTCTACGACGAATGAAGCGCTGTTGGGAGAATACCTGCTGAATACAATCGAAGATGAAAAACAGCGGCTCTATATTTTGAATCATATGCTCGAAGGCTTTAAAGGAACGGTTTTCAGACAGACGATGTTTGCCGAATTTGAACATGAGATCCATGTCAAAGCCCAGGAAGGGGAACCGCTGACACCTGAGCTGTTAACGAGCATATACTATGATTTGAATAAGAAATATTTCGGAGACAATATTGAGATTGATAAGGAAATCGGTCTTGAGTGGTCAAGAATTCCGCATTTCTATTACAATTATTATGTATATCAGTATGCGACAGGCTTCAGTGCAGCTCAGGCGCTCAGCCAGCAGATTTTAAAAGAAGGCAAATCGGCTGTTGACCGCTATATTGAGTTCTTGAAAGCTGGAAGCTCGGATTATCCGATTGAAGTGCTGAAAAAAGCCGGCGTCGATATGACGTCTTCAGAGCCGATCGAAGCTGCGTGCAAAAAGTTTGAAGAGCAGCTGAATGAAATGGAAGAACTCCTGCAAAAAGTCAATCATTCATAAAAGGCGTATGCATGAAAGAGGCTGCCGGTCTACCGGCAGCCTTGTTCGCGATGATGTCAAAAACCTTTAAACGTTTTGCGGTGGTTGAGGCGGCTGATCGTAAAAAGGATTGATATAAATAATAGGGGAGACGTAATATAAAGGGGTAGCATATTCATCAAACCTAAAATATTCAAGACGAAAAAAAATAAAATTGATGCAAGTCCCAAAATGATCTGAAGCATAAAAACCCTCCTAAGGACTGATAAAATATTAAGGGGGCGACGAAGCGCAATAAGACCGGCAAAACCGGGCGCCAGTCCGCATAATTCGGGGTTTGGCAGCGTGCGTCGGGCTCGTTTTCTTTGTTACTTTGATCATATGATGGACATCTATTATTTATGTTTTTGTGACAAAAATGTGAAAACTAATGAAATCAGTTGTCAAAACTCGACATGATTTGATATTATAAAGATGTGAAATTGATCACAAACAAACATTTACCCCTTTGTTTGACCGTGAAAAATTTCTCCCATCCCCTTTGTTGTCGTTAAGACATAATAGAAACCGCGCTTATCCCGGCGCGGTTTCTTACTGCTTTAAAGAGGAACGTGTGTTCGTTTTTTGTGCGATAAAAAACACGGGAGAAACCCGTGCTATTTTTCGCATTGATAGAGCGGACCGGCATCGTGATGTTCATTTATATAGCGCCAGAACATGCCGTGTTTCGCTTCCACTCTTTCGACTTTGCGGGCGAACGCGAGCTTTTTCATTTCCCGTTCCACCTGTTCAAGCGTCCAGTCGTAAACGACGGCAATCTCTTTGTCGGCTACAAATTGAAAGTATTCGATAAAAAGTTCGAGCGGAGGTGTTTGTGAAGGCTTCGGCTCATCGCCAAGCATTTCAAACAATACTTCTTCGTAAATTTCATATGAATAATTTCCGGTTACCTTTAAGCCTTCTCCTTCGCGGAGGCTGTTGAAAAACGTAAGAGTCGGAACAGATGCCACTTCCATTTCGGCAGCGATTTTTAAATCGCATTGCAGGGCTTTCACGGCGCTCTGCGAATGAAGATCCCTTTTGAATTCCTCCAAATCGAGCTGCGTGTGCTCTGCAATCGCTAAAAGCACCTGTTCTTCAGTGATATCCTGCTGATTGAGAAACAAGCTTTCCTGCATGCATCTCAAAAACTGCAGCCCTGCTTTTCTGCCTTGCAGTTCCGCTGCTTTCAAAGCGAGCGAGGCAAGGTAAGGTGCAGAGAGTGCTTTGTCGTGCAGGAGCGTTCCGTCGCAAGACATGCCCGACCTGCATGCGATCTTTTCCCATGCCTCTGCGAGCCGGCGCTTTTTGCGTTTCTGAACGTTCAGCGCTGTAATGCTGCATGCGGCGATGATCCTTAGTGTGAAAAAGCGGCCGTAGCGGATTTTCAACTTTTTGATCGCCGGCTCCAATGCCCAGCATTCGGGAGATAAAGGGTCGACAAACATATAAATTTCCATCGGTTTTTGCGGATGTCCGTGGCAATGGGAGAAAAATTGGTCACGCTGATTGAGTGTCAATGTGAACCATCCTCCATTTTCGGCTGATTTACCATATGTCTGGCTGTCAATGTCAGCCTTTCAAAAAGAAATTCCCTGATTTCGCCCTTTAAACCGACATGATCCATTGCCTCTTTCATACACGAAAGCCATGCGTCCGCCCGTTCCGGTGTGATCGGAAACGGCAGGTGCCGCGCCCTCAGCATCGGGTGTCCGTGTTCTTCTGTATAAAGCGGCGGACCGCCTAAATATTGCGTTAAAAATTGCTTCTGCTTTCTTGCCGTTTCCGTTAAGTCGTCCGGAAAAATCGGGTAGAGCAGCGGATGCCGCTTTACACGTTCATAAAAAGTATCAACAAGTTGCGATAGAAGCTCTTCTCCAATCGCTTCATAAGGTGCGTTAAACGATTGTCCCATGTTGACTACTCCTTTTAATATGGCTAATAGGAAAATATACCGATTCCTATTGCAAAAAAATATTTATCTTGTGCATCATTTATTATTTCACGATTGTATATACTTATTTTAGCAACCTCGTTCCATTTCTACAAACAAACCGACTTCTGCCTGCGGGCGAAAATCGCTGTTTTGTTTCAAATATCATATCATATTCGCTTCTTAAATGTGTATTTTTAATACCGGGAGGATGAAAGAGGAGGTAAATGCAGGAAAAAAAGCCGGAAAGCGTCCTTTCCGGCTTAAGCGTAGTAATTTGAGGTGATTTTTTTTACATAATTTTGCGTTTCTTTAAAAGGGGGAATGCCTCCGTACTTTTGGACATTTCCCGGTCCGGCATTGTATGCCGCTAATGCGAGCTTCACATTTCCGCTGTATTTATCGAGCATCTGCTTTAAGTATTTTGTTCCGCCTTCTATATTTTGAACGGGGTCAAAAGCGTTATTCACGCCGAGCGCCTTCGCCGTGGACGGCATGAGCTGCATCAGGCCCATGGCGCCGGCCGGGCTGACCGCTTTCTCTTGATAGCGTGATTCCTGCTTGACGACGGCATGAATCAGTTTCTCATCGACCCCGTATTTTTCTGCGGCGTTTTTGATGATCTGGTCAATGTTCTGATTTTGGCCGCCGAAAGAGACGGGTTTCGCTGCGGCAGATGGGACGGCCGCAATTGCCTCAGGCTTTTCAGCTGCCAGCGGGGCCTGAAGCTGAGACGCTGTCGACACAGTCGGAGCAACCGCGGGCTGTGAAGACTCCAAGCCGCCGACATTGCTTAAATATTGGTTTAAAATCGAGCTGAAATCAAAACCCGCATCTTCGGAACCGCTGTCTGAAGCCGGATAAAACGACCGTATCGCCTGAAGTTCCAAGAGAGCGGCCAAATGGTTGATGTTCATTGTTTTCCCACCTTATTGATCTTTAAGTTTTTGCTCATAAAATCGGACGATTTTGTTTTTGGTTTCACGCTCAGGGATGCCGAACGATTTCAGCAGTTCAGAGAAATCCCGTTTTCCGCGTTCATAATCCGTCACTTCGAATTCGATTTCAAAGTCTTCTACCATTAAGTATCGGCTGTGATCCAAAACAATTAAGCCCTGCGGCAATTTTTTTTCTGCACGGCTTGTCGCAAGCGTTCCGAAAAGGATGAGCTCGTCCGCTTCAATGCCGAGACGCTTCAGACGATCGTATACCGGCCCATGCGGAATCATGAACGTTTCGATTTCAGGCTTCCGGGTCAGCTCCTGGTGGGTTTCCATCAGTCCGACAGGCGCCGGTTCTTTTAATGTCAGGACAAATCGCTGCTGCTTTTCGCGAATTCTTAGGGCAGCTCCTTTTTCTTTTAAAGAGAAGGAAGGCGTATCGTAATAATGGTTTTTTTGTATAACAAATTGCTCGGAGGAAAATTGATAATATGATTTGATTTTCTCAAATTCTTTTTTTGTCAGCATATTTTTAAATTCGATTTCAAGTTCCTGGCTCATTCTTTAATTTTTTCATCCTCTCAGCTCGTAAAATTGCATTTTCCTTATTATCTCTTGAGAAGGAACGTTTATCAATATTGAAGCTGATATGATAAAATGAATCTGTACTTTTATTGTAAAGGAGAGCATTATGCAGAACAGAATTGAGATTACAGAAGCCAATCTGCGAAACGACCGGCTGGTGTTGACCAGCGAAATCAATGACGGAGCGGAGCGGAAGCCGGCCGGACGCATGCTGACAGACTCCGATCATTTTGCATTTGTATACATACTTGAACAGGACGAATCCTTTGAATACGTCATTTTAAACGAAGGCATCTGGTCCGATCTTAAAGCGGCCCTTGACGCCGGTCTTCCTGTGTTTTTACATATCGGAAACACGGAGCTGGAGCTTAACGGGTTCCATGATGAGCTCGGATATTTAATAGAGAATATTAAAGATAATGCAAATTATGGCGAAGAAATGGAAGAGAGAGTGAAACGGATATTCCTCTAGAAAAAAAGGCGATGAAATTGGGGGAAGGTTTATGGATGAAAAACAATGGGAGCAGTTTTTAGCGCCGTACCGGCAGGCTGTTGAAGAGCTGAAAGTGAAGCTGAAAGGGATCCGGACCCTTTACGAATACGAGGAAGAGCATTCGCCGATTGAATTCGTGACGGGGCGGGTGAAGCCTGTGCCGAGTATTCTTGAGAAGGCCAAGCGAAAAAACATTCCTCTGCACAACATTGAAAGCATGCAAGATATAGCCGGGCTCAGAATCATGTGCCAATTTTTTGAGGATATTCGCATTGTCGTCGATATGCTTTTGGCGAGAAAGGACTTCACGGTGGTGGATAAGCGCGACTATATCGCGGAACATAAAGAGAGCGGCTACCGCTCCTACCATCTCGTCGTGCTGTATCCTTTGCAGACAATCAACGGGGAAAAACAGATTTTGGTTGAAATTCAAATCCGGACGCTGGCGATGAATTTTTGGGCGACGATTGAGCATTCTTTAAATTATAAATACAGCGGCAACATTCCGGAAAAAGTAAAATTAAGGCTTCAGAGAGCTTCGGAAGCAGCATCAAGGCTCGATATGGAAATGTCTGAGATCAGGGGCGAGATTCAGGAGGCTCAGGCGGCGTTTTCACGCAAGAAAAAGGATGAGGATGACGGTTAGGGGAGTGAGATGGAATGATGAAGTTTGCGGTATCGTCCAAAGGAAATGCGGTTTCTGATTCATTGAAAAGCAAAATTCAGACGTATCTGCTCGACTTCGGTCTCGAATGCGATGAAGAAGAGCCGGATATCGTCATTTCCGTCGGCGGTGACGGAACGCTCTTATACGCATTTCACAAATACAGCGGCCGCCTCGACAAAACGGCTTTTGTCGGGGTTCATACCGGGCATCTCGGCTTTTATGCCGACTGGGTCCCGAGTGAGATTGAAAAGCTCGTGATCGCGATTGCGAAAACGCCGTATCAAATTGTTGAATATCCGGTTTTGGAAGTCATCGTCCGCTATAATGACGGCAGCGATGAAGCGAGATATTTGGCGCTGAACGAATGTACGATCAAGAGCATTGAAGGAACGCTTGTGACGGATGTCGAGATTAAAGGGGAACTTTTTGAAACGTTCCGCGGCGACGGCCTTTGTCTGTCGACTCCTTCCGGAAGTACGGCATATAACAAGGCGCTTGGCGGTGCGATTATTCATCCGTCCATCAGGGCGATCCAGCTGGCTGAAATGGCGTCGATCAACAACCGGGTGTTTCGGACGGTCGGATCGCCGCTCATTCTGCCTGAGCATCACACTTGTTTAATTAAACCGATAAATGATGTGACGTTTCAAGTCGCGATTGACCACTTGACATTGCTGCATAAAGACGTCAAGTCGATTCAATGCCGCGTCGCAAACGAAAATATCAGGTTTGCCCGCTTTCGGCCGTTTCCGTTTTGGAAAAGGGTCCAGGATTCCTTTATCGGAAAAGGAGAATAGGAAGGTTTGCTGTGAGCGATTTTTTGATGAAACAGATCATAACAGAAGAGGACAGCGGGGTTCTTTTGAAAGAATACGTCCAGCGGCTGGGCATTTCAAAAAGGATGCTGACGGACATCAAATTCGGAGGCGGCGATCTTTTGGTAAACGGCGGGCATGTAACGGTCAGATACGTTCTTCAAAAAGGGGACGAGCTCGTCATTCAGTTTCCTCCGGAAAAAATGAGCGAATCTTTGCAACCGGAAGAAGTGCCGCTTCATATTTTGTTCGAAGATGACCATGTCCTCGTCTTAAATAAACAGCCATGCATTTCGTCGATTCCCTCGCGTGAGCATCCATCAGGCAGTCTGGCGAACGGTCTGATTCATTATTACCAGCGGACGGGCGTACACGCGACCGTTCACCTGGTGAGCAGGCTTGACCGCGATACATCGGGTGTCATGCTTGTTGCCAAGCACCGCTTCGCCCACTCGCTTTTATCGGGGCTGCAAAAAAAGGGAGCCGTCAAACGGCAATATCGAGCGGTCGTCCACGGTTTGATCGCGGAAGAGCAGGGAACGATCGATGCGCCGATCGGGAGAAAATCATCGAGCATCATCGAGCGGGCGGTAATCCCGGACGGGCAAAAAGCAGTGACGCATTTTTGGGTGAACAGGCGTTTCAGCGGCATGACGGATGTCTCTATCCGTCTGGAAACCGGGCGAACCCATCAGATCCGCGTCCATATGAGTCATATCGGATATCCCTTGTGCGGTGATACGCTGTACGGGGGAACCCGCGGCTTCATCAATCGGCAGGCGCTCCACAGTGAGAGGCTGACATTTTTTCATCCGTTCACAATGGAAGAGCTGACGTTCCAAGCGCCGGTGCCGAATGATATGAGACAGTTGATAGAGAGCTGAATAGGCTCTCTATTTTTATGGCTCCATGCGGAATCTAGACTCATCATAAGGCAAAGAGGAGGGAACAGATTCGGTTGTCAGTTCCGGGAATCTGAAAGCGGTCAGCCTGTTGCCGAATACACAACCGGTATCGATATTAATTGTATGATGAATCATCCTCGGGTTTTTGACGGGAGTATGGCCGTATACAACCCACGGCTCGCCTCTGTAATGAGCGGCCCAGTCCCGTCTCACTGGCCGTCCGTCTGGCAGCGTTTCCCCTGTAATATCTCCGTAGAGCACAAACTGTTTTACTTTTCCGACAGGCTTTTTGCCGATGTCTTCCGCTTTGATGCCGGCATGTGCAACGACAAGTTCGCCGTTATGCAGGATCTCGTAAAGCGGAGCCTTTTCGTAAAGGCGCATGAAAAGGTCTCTGATATCCTTCTGTTTTTGTTTCGGAAGGTTTCTGTATTCGGCCGCCGTCGTTTCCAGCCCGTGCTGCAGCTTCACCGGATTTCCCTTGAAAAAACGGTACAGCTTGTTGCAATGATTGCCGGGCACATATCGCACAGCTCCATCTTCAACGGCCCGTCCTACAAATTCAACGACCTCCAGCGATTTTGGCCCTCTGTCAGTTAAATCCCCGAGAAAGACAAGTGTTCTGTTCTCCGGATGAACGGGAACTCCTGATGTCAGCGAGTAGCCGAGTTTTTCAATCAGCGCAATCATTTCGTCATAGCACCCGTGAATATCACCGATAACATCGTATTTCATGCGTTTTTTCGCCTCCAGTCCGTTTGTTTTTCATATGTATATACATTGCCCCAAGCCGTATAAATCAAGCTTCTGCAACTTTCTCCGGAGAAAATCAGGCATATTACTTTTTTTTCTGAGCGAGCATTGTTAAAATCAATTTTTACACCTGTGGGAAAAGAGTTTCGACGGTTCTTTTCCCACATGAAAATGTCAAAAATATGCCCCTTTTATTTTTAAAAAAGGGAACGCTAATCATACCCGGAAACCGGTTTTAGAGGAGGTACCAGTTTATGGAGCACACATCTGTCTCATCTTTAGTTGTCGTACTGATTATCGCATTTTTAACACCCATCCTGCTGCACCGTTTCAGGTTAAGCATACCGGTGGTTGTCGCTGAAATCATCATGGGTCTTATTATCGGAAAAAGCGGGTTCGATCTGGTTGCCCAGCACGATACTTGGCTCGAAACTTTATCGATGCTCGGATTTATCTTTTTAATGTTTTTAAGCGGGCTTGAAATCGATTTTTCCGTATTTGAAAAAGGTAAGAAAAAGCAGCTGCTTCCGAGCGGAAAGGAAGCGCCGAATACGTTTAAAACGGCTTCCGTCATCTTTATTGCCGTCTTTATACTATCGCTCGGCCTCTCCTACAGCTTTGTCATGGCAGGATTTATTGACAACGCCTTTTTAATGACGCTGATCATTTCAACAATTTCGCTTGGGGTTGTCGTTCCGACGCTGAAGGAAGAGCGGCTCATGAAGACGAATATCGGCCAGATTATTTTGCTTGTCGCCGTGATTGCCGATCTTGTCACGATGATACTGCTTGCGGTGTTCGCCTCAATCTACGGAGACGAAAACAGCAATATGTGGCTGCTGATGATTTTATTTGCCGCCGGCGTTGTTTTATACATTTTCGGCAGGGTATTTAAAAAGCGGCCTTTTGTCGAAGTGCTGTCAAAAGGCACGATCCAGATCGGCACAAGGGCGATATTTACGCTGATCATCGTACTCGTGGCGCTTTCCGAGTCGCTCGGTGCAGAAAACATTCTCGGCGCGTTTTTAGCCGGGGTGCTTGTTTCGCTGCTTTCGCCGAACAAAGAGCTCGTTCAGCAGCTTGATTCATTCGGCTACGGGTTCCTCATCCCGATCTTCTTTGTCATGACAGGCGTCAAATTGGACATTTGGTCGCTGTTTGGCAATCCGAAAATTTTAGTGATGATCCCGCTTCTGTTTGTGGCTCTGTTAATCAGCAAAGTCGTTCCGGTGCTGTTTTTGAAAAAGTGGTATGACATGAAAACCGTGCTGGCTTCCGGTTTTCTCCTGACTTCCACGCTTTCTCTGGTGATCGCGGCGACAACGATCGGCGAGCGCATCGGCATCATTGACGCGCAGATGTCCGGCGCGCTGATTTTGGTGGCTGTCATTACATGCATCATCACACCGACCGGCTTTAAAAAATTAATGCCGAAAACGGAAAGCGAAAAAGAGAAAAAGACGATCACCTTTATCGGCGCGAATCAAATGACGCTGCCGGTCACGCTTGAACTTTCTCCAGAAGATTATCACGTCAGAATCCTGCATGTCCGGCAGGAAAAGAAGGAAGAAAAGCTGGCGGATCCGGTGTTTGACGTTGAAGTTTTGCCAGATTATGAATACGAAACGCTTCAATCATTCGGCGTTTTCCAAACGGATATACTCGTCGTGGCGACAGGCAGCGAAGAGCGCAATACAGGGATCGCCCTTTATGCGAAGGAGCAGAAAGTCGCGAGAATTATCGCCAGCGCAGATTCCCCAGACGCCGAATCGAGGCTGAAAGAAAACGGAATTGATACATTCTCCATTCTGCTTTCCACGAAAACGCTGCTGCGCGCGCTTATCGAGGCGCCTGGCGTTATGAAACTTTTGACGAACCAGGATGCGTCGCTGTATCAGATCAATATGAGCAATGAGCGATTTGACGGCGTCCTGTTAAGGGAGTTTCCGTTTACGGGAGATGTCATCTTCGTCCGGATTTTCCGCGGGGTTGACAGCATCGTGCCCCATGGGGATACAAGGCTGCAAATGGGTGACAGGCTGATCGCCACCGGTTCGCGCGAATATATTGCGGAATTGAAAAAAACGCTTGGAGACTGATGCTTGACCATTTTGCAATTCGTGATAAGATTAAAGTATAAACTGAATGAACAAGAAATGTTTTCCACTAGGGGAGTCCTTGATAAGGGCTGAGATAAAAGTTTGACTTTTAGACCCTCATAACCTGAACAGGTTCAAACCTGCGTAGGGAAGTGGCACGGTATTTGAGTATGTATATATGCAAATTCCAAACCACTTTCCTTGCGGGAAAGTGGTTTTTTTATGTTCAGAATCGAAGGAGGAGCCTTGAAATGAAGTTTTCAGAAGAATGCCGAAACAGCGCTGCAACTTGGTGGGAAGGGAGTTTTGTCCATCCGTTTATTCAAGGAATTGGAGACGGCACACTTCCGGTTGACCGATTTAAATACTATGTCATGCAGGATTCCTACTATTTGACCCACTTTGCCAAAGTCCAATCCTTTGGAGCGGCATATGCTCACGATCTATATACGACAAGCCGGATGGCCGAACACGCGAAAGGGACATATGAAGCCGAGATGTCGCTCCACAGGAAATTCACCGATCTATTGGGCATCACAAAGGAAGAGCTGGAGTCGTTTCAGCCGTCGCCGACAGCGTATGCGTACACATCGCATTTGTACCGTTCTGTCGTCAGCGGCAGTTTTGCGGAAATACTCGCTGCTTTGCTTCCTTGCTATTGGCTCTATTATGACGTCGGCGAAACGCTGAAAACGTGCAGGCCTGACAACGCGATTTATCAGGAATGGATCGCGACATACGGAGGAGACTGGTTTAAAAAATCTGTAACGGAACAGATCAACCGCTTCGATGAGCTGGCTGAAAACGCCGATGAGAAAACGCGCGCGAAGATGAAGGAGAATTTCGTCATCTCCAGCTTCTACGAATACCGGTTCTGGGATATGGCCTATCAAAAAGAAAGCTGGTCAAAAAGCGGGGTGGATCAGCTTGCATCTGCACGCGATCACCGATGACAAGCACTCCGTGGAAGAGCTTTCAGCAAAAATCATCTCGATTCACGATGCCGTTGACTTTATCCACATCAGGGAAAGGTCAAAAAAAGTAAGCGAAATATCAAGTTTGATCGATCGCCTGGCCGAAGAAGGCGTTGATAAGCGAAAGCTCATCATCAACGACAGGGTGGATATTGCTTTGTTTCATCATATTCACCGGGTTCAGCTGCCTTCACACGGCTTTTCCGTCAAAAGTGTAAGAAGCCGTTTTCCGCATTTGAAAATCGGAAAGTCCGTACATTCACCTGAAGAAGCGGTGCAGGCTGAAACTGAAGGTGCAGATTACGTGCTGTTCGGCCACATTTTTGAAACGGACTGTAAAAAGGGCCGGAAAGGAAGAGGAGCTCTGAGCTTGGCAGAAGTGAAGGCGGCTGTCCGCATTCCGGTCATTGCGATCGGAGGGATTACCGAACAACGTCTGGCGGAAGTCAAAATGGCAGACGGCATCGCCGTGATGTCGGGGATCTTTTCCCATGACAGACCGAATGAGGCGGCCGCGCGGCTTGCCAGTCTCGCGAAGGGAGATTCATATGAGAAAGCGCTATGATACGATCGTGATCGGCGGAGGCATCATCGGGACTTCCATCGCTTATCATCTTGCGAAAGCGGGGAAAAAAACGGCCGTGTTTGAAAGCGGGGAAGTCGGCAAAAAAGCGACGAGCGCGGCTGCGGGCATGCTCGGCGCCCATGCGGAATGCGATAAACCCGGTACCTTTTTCGAATTTGCCAGAGCCAGTCAAAAAGCCTATAAGCGCCTGACGGGGGAATTGAAAGACATAAGCGGCATTGATATCAGAAGGCATGACGGAGGGATATTAAAGCTGGCATTTTCAGAAAGCGACCGCGAACACCTGATGCAAATGGGTGCACTGGATTCTGTGGAATGGCTTGAAGCTGATGAAGTATATAAATTAGAACCGAATGCCGGAAAAGGAATTCTCGGCGCCAATTTTATCAGGGACGACGTCCATGTCGAACCGGCTGCAGTGTGCAGGGCATTTGCCAGGGGAGCCCGGATGCTCGGTGCAGATGTCTTCGAGTATACGCCCGTTTTATCGATAGAATCCGAAGCGGGGGCCGTCCGCGTCACGTCCGCTTCCGGCACAGCGGAGGCGGAGCACGCTGTCATTGCAAGCGGCGTGTGGAGCGGAGCTTTGTTTAAACAAATCGGCTTAGACAAAAGGTTTTACCCCGTCAAAGGGGAGTGCCTGTCCGTATGGAATGACGGCATCTCTTTGACGAGAACGCTTTACCATGATCATTGCTACATCGTTCCGCGCCATAGCGGAAGGCTTGTCGTCGGCGCGACGATGAAGCCCGGGGACTGGAATGAGCAGCCGGAACTTGGCGGAATCGAGGAGTTGATCCGAAAAGCCAAGTCGATGCTCCCTGGGATTGAATCCATGAAAATCGACCAATGCTGGGCCGGGTTGCGTCCCGAAACAGGGGATGGCAATCCGTATATCGGAAGACATCCTGAAAATGACCGGATTTTGTTTGCTGCCGGACATTTCAGAAACGGCATCCTCCTGGCACCTGCAACCGGTGAGATGATGGCAGACATGATCCTCGGCAATCCGGTCAAAACAGAGTGGATCGAGGCGTTTAAAGCGGAGCGAAAGGAGGCTGTGCACAGGTGAACATTCAGCTCAACGGCCGGAAAATAGAGTGGAGAGACGACGGCGGCACGATTTACGATTTGCTCGAGTCCTACAATCTGGAAAATCGTGTTGTCGTTGTTGAAAAAAACAGGCAGATTATCGGAAAAGACCAATATCAATCAGTCAAACTGGAAGAACACGATGTCATCGAAATCGTTCATTTTGTCGGAGGGGGATAAACCGTTATGTTAAAAATCGCAGATCGTCAATTTTCATCAAGATTATTGCTCGGTACAGGGAAGTATCCGTCATTTGAGATTCAAAAAGAGGCCGTCAGCGCATCTGAATCGGAGATCCTGACGTTTGCCGTCAGACGGATGAATATTTTTGAAGAATCTCAGCCTAATTTTTTGGAGCAGCTCGATTTAAGCCGTTATACGCTTTTGCCGAATACGGCAGGAGCAAAAACGGCTGAGGAAGCCGTCCGGATCGCCAAGCTTGCCAAAGCAAGCGGTCTTTGCGACATGATCAAAGTCGAAGTGATCGGCTGTGACCGTTCGCTTCTGCCGGACCCGGTAGAAACGCTGAAGGCGTCAGAAACCTTGCTTGAAGAAGGCTTCATTGTACTGCCGTATACATCGGATGATGTCGTCCTCGCGAGAAAACTTGAAGAGCTCGGCGTGCACGCCATTATGCCCGGTGCCTCTCCGATCGGTTCGGGACAAGGAATCATCAATCCGCTCAACCTGTCGTTCATCATTGAACAGGCTAAGGTTCCCGTTATCGTGGATGCCGGAATCGGTTCTCCGAAAGATGCGGCATACGCAATGGAACTCGGTGCTGACGGGGTACTTTTGAACACGGCAGTGAGCGGGGCGAAAGATCCGGTCCAAATGGCGAAGGCTATGAAGCTTGCCGTTGAAGCGGGCAGGCTCGGATATCTTGCCGGACGAATTCCGGAAAAGAACTACGGCATCGCCAGCAGCCCTGAAGAAGGGAAGTTGACGATTTGACCGGCAGGTATTCAAGACAGGAGCTCTTTCACCCGATCGGACCGGACGGCCAGGAAAAATTAAGCCGCGCCCGCGTCCTCGTGATCGGTGCTGGGGCTTTGGGCGCGGCCAGCGCAGAAATGCTGGTGAGGGCCGGGGTCGGTTCGCTGACGATAGCCGACAGAGATTATGTGGAATGGAGCAATCTCCAGCGCCAGCAGCTCTATACGGAACAGGATGTGATTGATCATATGCCAAAGGCCGCCGCCGCTGAAAAAAGGCTGCGCCTGATCAACAGCTCTGTTCAAGTAACCGGAATCGTAGCGGATGTTACTGCGGAAAAAGCGCTCGAGCTTGCGGAGGAAGCGTCCCTGATCGTCGATGCGACGGATAATTTTGAAACACGGCTGATCATGAACGACGCGGCGGTCAAATTAGGCATCCCTTTCCTGTACGGCGCGTGTGTCGCAAGCTATGGCATCACATATAGCGTAATTCCGGGAAAAACGCCGTGTCTTCATTGTCTTTTGGGGCATTTGCCTGCGAATACCATGACGTGCGACACAGCAGGGGTGATCGGTCCGGTCGTCCAGCAGGTTGCCGCATACCAGGTAACAGATGCCCTGAAGCTGCTGACCGGGCATGAACCGTCAGGGATGCTCCGCTCATTTGATATTTGGACAAATGAGCGGTCTGAAGTCCGGGCTGACACGCTTAAACATGAGACATGTCCGACGTGCGGAAAAGGCGAGTTTCCGTTTCTTTCAGCTGAAAACGAAACAAAAGCAGCCGTTCTTTGCGGCAGACAAACGGTTCAGATCAGGCCGGCCGCGGAACAGCCGCTGGAACTGGAATCGCTTGCTGCCAAATTAAAAAAAGCCGGTTTAAATGTGACGGGAAATCCTTATTTAGTTTCCTGCCGTGCGGAGGATTTTAAGTTCGTGATTTTTCGGGATGGACGTGCTTTAATTCACGGAACGAATGACATCAATCGCGCGAAAACGATATATCACAGGTGGATTGGCTAAAAGGCCGAAGGGAGTGCAAACATCATGAGCATATATAAAGCATTAACAATCGCCGGATCGGATTCAGGAGGCGGAGCCGGCATTCAAGCCGACATTAAAACATTTCAGGAGCTTGGCGTCTTCGGCATGACAGTTTTGACAGCAGTCACTGCGCAAAATACAACAGGGGTTCACGGCGTCTACCCGCTTTCTCCGGAAGCGCTCGGCGCACAGATTGATGCAGTGGCAGAAGATTTAAAACCTGACGCCGTGAAAACAGGGATGCTGTGGAGCGCGGAGATGATTGAGGTCACTGCTGAAAAAATTGCAGCATATGAGCTTAAACGTGTGATCGTCGATCCTGTCATGATCGCCAAAGGCGGCGCTTCACTATTGAATGAGGAAGCTGTTGAAACATTGAAACGGCGCCTTCTTCCGCTTGCTTATGCGGTAACGCCAAACATTCCCGAAGCCGAAGTGCTGACAGGGAGAAGCATTCAAACAATGGAAGACCGCAAAAAAGCAGCTCGTGACTTGCATGAAATGGGCGTCCGCAACATTATCATCAAGGGAGGTCATCAGCCTGAGGATGGCAAAGTAACCGATCTCCTCTTCGACGGAGAGACGTTCACAGAAAAAACCAATTCCTATATTAAGACGAAAAATACCCATGGAACAGGCTGTACATTTGCCGCGGCTCTTACGGCGCAATCAGCGAAAGGAAACGGGATTCAAGGAGCTTTCCGCATCGCTGAGGCTTTCGTCCACGAAGCGGTTGTACACAGCCTTGATTTTGGAGCCGGCCACGGACCGACCAACCATTTTGCATATCAAAAGTTATCCAACGCAGGGTTGGAACTGTAGTCCCGCAATAAGAAAGAATCAATATCGCGGCAGAGCATCAAAAACGGCCTCTGCCGCTTTTTATATTCTGAAATTGTCAGCCTGCTATTAATTGTGATACTATATATTATGATCAGGTACTAATAAAATGTTAATCATTAGGAGGATTTCATACATATGAATTTATCACTAGAAGGCCGGAATATCGTCGTCATGGGTGTAGCAAATAAACGAAGCATCGCATGGGGAATCGCCCGCTCGCTTCACAATGCAGGCGCAAGGCTGATTTTTACGTATGCGGGCGAGCGGCTTGAAAAATCGGTCAAGGAGCTGGCTGATTCTTTGGAGCGAAACGATTCAATCGTACTTCCTTGTGATGTCACTAATGACCAGGAAATTGAAGCATGCTTCGCCGACATCAAAAAAGAAGTCGGGGTCATCCACGGCATTGCACACTGCATCGCTTTCGCCAACAAAGAAGACTTGGCTGGCGAATACTTAAATACTACCCGCGACGGTTTTCTGCTCGCACACAATATCAGCTCCTACTCTCTGACAGCGGTCGCTAAAGCGGCGCGCGGCATCATGACTGAAGGCGGAAGCATCGTCACGCTGACATACCTTGGCGGCGAGCGCGTTGTATCCAACTACAATGTCATGGGTGTTGCGAAAGCATCGCTTGATGCCAGCGTCAAATACTTGGCGAGCGATCTCGGAAAAGACGGAATCCGCGTCAACAGCATTTCCGCAGGGCCGATCCGGACATTGTCCGCAAAAGGAATCAGCGACTTCAACTCGATTTTAAAAGAAATCGAAGAGCGCGCGCCGCTTCGCCGCACAACGACTCCGGAAGAAGTCGGCGACACGGCTGCTTTCCTGTTCAGCGACCTTTCCCGCGGCATGACCGGCGAAAACCTGCATGTTGATTCAGGCTACCATATCATCGCGCGATAAAATAGCGCTAAAAAAGCAATCCGCTAAAGGATTGCTTTTTCTTTTCTTCTGATTTCTCCTTTTTTGCATATAGATATACCATGAACAGATCGGAGGGATCAAGATGTCTAGCAGAAAACACGATGCGGAGCAAAAGCCGCTCATGTATATTGTGCAGCCGGACTATGATAAGGCAGAGGCGAACATGCAGGATATTCTGATTAAAAGAAAGAAGAAAGCAAAGCCCGAAGCTTCCGAACAAAAAGCGCGGCGGAAGGAACAGCAGGATGAAGCCGTCCGGCCCGACGAAAAAGACGGAGCTGAAGCGGTGTTTAACGATGAGGCGAATCGATCCGAAAAAGGAGTCAAACCGATTAAAAAGCCGCTCAGCAAGATGACGATTGCCGAGAAAATCGACTTTTTGGCAAGCCTTCCCGGCAATATGCCGAAAACCCTTTGTCTCATTGAAGCAGACGGGAAGACATACAGGGGAACGATCGTCGGAAAGAAGGGCGATTCCGTCTTTGTCAGAACGTCGAGCAAAGGGGCTCCGGCGGAACTGCCGATCGAGAGCATTACCTCCTTGCACCCGCTCGGCTTTTAAATACACAAGATAAAAAAAGTCCCGATTCAGGGACTTTTTAATTTGAACGATTGATCAGTTTTGGATTTAAGCATTCGATCGCACAGAAGCATTCCAGATCGACTTCAATGCAGAAACTTGTTTTTTCCAAGCGGAACACATCGCAAATTTTGTCTTTATCTTCTGTGAAATCGAGAACGCGGCGATTATCATCAAAGGCAATCAACAGTCTCAATGTAGCGCAGCAGTCATCAATGTTTTCAACTCTGAAAAACACGGTGCTGAAGCAAGGACCTGCCTGAAGTTCTCCGACATTTCCAAACGCTACGAACGGCTTAGACTTAGAAGTGTATAAAATAAACGGAATGGTGTCGCCTAAGTGTCTCGAAGGGGAAAGCAGGTTGCTGAAGCAGCTTGTCGGGCAGCCTTCTTCCTCAATGGCGTTTTGCAGATCGTGAATGTTTTCAACGGCTTCGCACACGCAATTTTCGGCTGAACATTTCGTCATGTTATGATCCCTCCTAGTTCAGGATTTAAAATTTCGTTTTTCGGCCTGGCCTTTCTATTGGTAAAAGGAGCTGCCGAAAGCCGGCAGCTTTCGTGAAAAGACTGGCATCAAGCCGATCATATCGGCCGGCTTGATGCAGCCTGACACCTTTTAACCGTGGTGGTGATTGTGTTTTTTGTCTGCTGCGCGATCAACTAGGTCAGGTGACAGACATTGAATCGCACAGAAACAAGTCAAGTCAACCTCGATGCAAAAGTCCGTCTTTTCAAGCCCGAAAAAGTCAGGGTCACAAGGATGGCAGACGCTTAATGTGTCGCCGTTTATGTCCACAGGCCTCAGGATTGAAAGCGTTGCACAGCAATCTTTGAGACTTTCTGCCCGGAAGAAAATCGATTCGAAGCACTGCATATCATCTGAAAATCCGCCGACATTTCCAAATGTTGAAAACAGTCCGCCTTTTTTGTCGTACAAAAGGAACGGAATCGTGTCTTTACCGGAAACCGTCGGACTCAGCAGGTTGCCAAAGCAGCTTGTCGAGCACGCTGTTGTTTCCTCAACGGCATCCTGTTCTTTTATAATCTGTTCTACTGCATCGCATACACAATTTTCATGCCGGCCATGGTGTTTTCCGCAGCTCATGGATTTCAGCTCCTTTTTATAGGGATATTTGACTTTAGTCTTTAACAACATATGTACCCGTGCCCTTGTTGGTGTGGGTAATCGTCTATAAAAATGAAGAAAAGCAGAGCTGGTTGGCTCTGCTTTTTGAATTATAGAAGGCCGACGATAAGGGCGGTGATGGTGATTACAACAGTTTGAACAAATGTGCTTACGATGATAGCTGTGTCTGTATCTTCGGTTGTGACATGTACATTTCTGGAATTATCGATCACCAATTTTTGTCTGTTCGTTTGTTTATTGGCAGTTACCTGCAACAGATCAGTTGTGACAAGTTCGGCTAGATCAGGATCATCGATAATGGCGAGAATAATAGTAACAGCTAGTGTTTGTGCAGCTGTCATGACTGATGCCAACGTTTGTGTGTCTTCAGTTGAGACTTGAACATCACAAGAGTCTTTAATGATGATCGTTTCATCTGAGAGCTGTTTGTTAAGATGAAGTTGATCTAGGTCAGAATCGATAAAGCCATTTTGCCCTTTCCTACCACAGTTGCAAGTATAGTCGTCACATAATTTTTTCTTAGGATAACTAGGGTGATAATCGTTGCCTGGATGTTCGCATTCCGGGTCAAGCGCAATCCATGAATATGGTCTTGTTTCCATTTCTTTTCCTCCTTCCATTTACTATTATTAAATGTTGTAACTCCTTAACTTGTATAAGACAGATACCCTACTACAAATCCCCATTTTTTTCTGCTGAAGTATCTGACTCGGTTGAATTTTCCGCTGTTGCTGTGTTTTCTTGCTCCCTCCGTTGTCGAAGTTTTTCTCTCAGTCTATTTGTTCTGTTTCTTCTTCTTCTTGGTCTCTCGCCATTTTCTGATGACGCATCAGCGTTCTTTTCTCTCTTTGTCCCTTTTTCATTCGGTGCGGCTGCTTTTTCTTTCTGTTTTTGAACCAAAGCATCGGTTTGTTTTTTTAGATCTTCCAGCATATTGAAAATATTTTCTTTTTCTTCTTCTGAGAGCGTCCGAACTTTATCGCTGGTTACTCCCCGATTTTTCAAGATATTTTTAACAACTGATTTCATTATCGGATCTACGTTCTCTTGAAGTTTTTCAAAATCTGCCAATTGTTTCTCACCTCAATTTCTTTAAAAATATTAGAAAGAAAGGAAGGCTTAAAGTATGTCAAGCTCTGTGATAAGCGCGATCAGCACTTCGGTTAAAACTTGGACGGAAAGCAGGATCTCCAGCGAGGAAAGCGTAATGGTGACATTGCGGCTGCCGATGACTTTGATGATGACTCTTCTCCTGCTTTGCAGCCTGTGTACGGCTAAAAGGTGTTCTGAGACAATGTCTGCTGTATCCTCGTCTTCGATCGCAAGCTGAGCCGATAAAATCGTCAAAGAGATCACGATGGCTTGTAAAGAGAGAGCTGCTGTTATGTTTGCCGTGTTTACCGTGACATGTTCTGAATCAATTACTTCAATGAGCTGGTCATATTCCCGGTGTAATTCGTCAAATGTTTCTGCGTACAGCGCTTCGGCTTTTTCATGAAACGACATAACTTTCACTCCTTTCTTATCCACACTTTATTAAATGCAGACCGGTACCATAGCGGAATGAGAAAAACATACATTTCAGCACCCAAATTTGCTGTTTTAGGGAAGGCGGTTCCGGCATATATTTGGAAACAGGAAGGGGGAGCCCTGTGATACAAAGCTGGTTTTTATTTTTTTTATTTTCTATCGCGGTATTTCGGCTGACGAGGCTGATTGTGTTCGACACGATCATGGCGCCGTTTAGAAGCCTGTTTCATGAAGAGGTTGAAGAAAAAAACGAAAAAACGGGAGAGACCGAAACGTATCTTGTCATGAAAGGAAAAGGCGTGAGAGCGTGGGTCGGCGAGTTGCTGAGCTGCTATTGGTGCACGGGCGTGTGGTGTACCGCGTTTTTGCTTGTTTTTTACGCATTTGTTCCGGTCATTGCTGAATGGCTAATTCTTCTGCTTTCGATCGCCGGCCTGGCTGGAGTATTGGAAACGATCGTTTCCAAATGGCTCGATTGAATGGGGATTTGTCATTAGCAACTTATGAAAAGAAGACTCATATAATGGCGTATAAGCATGAGAAAGGAAGGAATGCAATGAGACAAGTGAAAAGAAGGCAGCAAGGCCGATTAACGAACGCTTCCAGCAATCATCAGTCCACTTTCTCAAAAAAAGTGAAGAAAAAAGGCTGCGGATGCGGCAAAAAAAAGAGAACCTATTAATATCAAAAAAAGCCGGAATGCATCCGGTTTTTTTGTTGCCAATTTTTCTTCTGGTGCATACACCATCATAAGGAGGGGAAGCGATGAATTTATTTGAACAGCTGGTTGAATCGATATACCGCAAACATGATCAAACTCAAGCCGGCCATGACAAGGTGCTCTTTGAACAGCAGAAGGAACTGGAGACATTTGACCGCTCGGCCGAACAGTTCGGCAGGCAGATCGAAGCGTTTGCGGAGAATGCCGAAAAATGGCTGGGAGAGGACGGGAGTCTGCCAGGCATTTTTAAATAATCCACAGAAGCCCTATGCATCAATCCAAGCCAATCCTATCAACTGTCATATCGTGTAGGGAGAAAAGGAGGTGCTTTAGATGGGCTTTTGTTGCGGAGGCTACGGCGGTGGCTACAGCGGCGGCTATGGCGGCGGCTATGGTTCAACGTTTGTATTGATCGTTGTCTTGTTTATTCTTTTAATTATTGTCGGCGCTTCTTTTAAATATTAGTTTTTGAGTTGAAGCGAAGAGGGCGGCGGCAGCATATGTGCCGGGCTCTCTTCTTTTTGAGCGGGAAAAGCACAAGGCTTTTCAAACATGCATAAGATAGCGTATCACTCCCAAAAAGGAGGCATAGGTATGGACAATCAATTTTTCAAAAACATCGAAAAGAAAACGGGCGTCAGCATGAATGACGTCATGCAGCTCGCAAATTCGCTGCAAAATGCCAACTTCAAGGATGAAAATACGGTCCGCAGCGTGATTAAGCGCGTCGCTAAATTGGCGAATAAACGGGTTCCGAAGGAAATGGAAGATAAGATTGTTGAATCCATTGTAAGCGGCAAAGAAAAAATGGATTTCAACACGATCGCGAAAATGATGAACAGCAAAAAATAAACACCGCGCCTTCCGATAAAAGGAGGGCACGGTGTCTTTTATTGCAGCTGAACTTGTGGATTCGGGCGTAAAATAGGCTGTAAAAACCTTGAGCGGTATGCCGTTCTTCCCCTTCTGAAGGAAGGGACGCTGATATACAGGCGGTCCTCGGCCCGGGTCATGGCGACATACAGCAGCCTCCGCTCTTCTTCAAGAGCGGTTTCATCGCCTTTTCTCGCTGTCTCCAGGGCAAAGTCATGCGGAATCGAGCCGTCCTGCACTCCCAGTATATAGACCGTTTTAAATTCAAGCCCTTTCGCACGATGAATTGTCAAAAGCTGAACACCGTATCCGTCAGCTTTTTGCTTTTCCGCGGCTCTCATATGATCGACATGCTCAAGAAATTCGGGGATCGTTTTGAATTTTTTTGCCGCAGTTTTGAGATCCCGCAGATCGTCAGACCCTTTTTCGAGCTTGTTCCCTTCGTTTCCGCGCTTTTTCAGGTAATCGGAAAAGCCCATCTTTTCTTCTGCGAAAGAGATGGCTTCAACCGGCTTCATCGTTTTTAAGCCTGGGAAAAAAGGAACGATTTTTTTTATTTTATCAAGCTGAAACGGTTTAATGTCAGTCAATTTTTCAAGCGCCTGAACCATTGTGCAATCTTCTGTAATCGAGAGCGCTTTAAGCGTGTTTAAAGCGGACTGCTTGAGAAAGAGGGCGGGTAAAATCTGCTTTACGGCTTCCGCGTCATCTTGATTTTGGCTTAAGTAGAGATAGGCCAGCATCTGCCGGACGATCCTCCTGCTGTAAAACGACCGGACGCCTTGTTCAGCCGTGTACGGAATGGCTGACTGGTGCAGACGTTCAAAAATGGCGCGGCCGCTGCTGTTTGTCCGGTATAGGATGGCGAAGTCATCAGGCTTTGCGCCCATTTCAATTTTTTCTTGGATATCAGAGACGATCATAATCGCTTCTTCCTCTTCATCATAAGGATAAAATAAGAGCGGTTTTTGGCGGTCGTCTCTCGCGGCGCTTAATGTTTTCGGAAAACGCTTTTTGTTTTTCCTTACGACCATATCGGCGCTTGCCACAATCGGATGGCTCGATCTGTAATTCGTCGTGAGGCGGACCGTTTTCGCCTTCGGATAATCTTTTTCAAAATCGAGTATAAAAGAAGGACTGCTCCCTCTGAACGCGTAGATTGACTGATCATCATCCCCGACACAGGTCAGGTTGTTTTCGGGGCTTGCCAAGAGCTTGATGATGGCGTATTGAACAGGGTTAATGTCCTGAAATTCGTCAATCAAAATCGCGTGAAAGCGCGTCTGATATCGCTTTAAAATGTCCGGCTGTTCTTGAAACAGCTGCCAGCACGCAGATGCCATATCGTCGAAATCGAATTGGCGCCGCGCTGCTTTTTGTTCTTCATAATGACGGTACAGCCGGTGAACCCGCTTTTCCCATTCGTCTTCAAGCGGAATCTGTTCACCCGGAAGATAAGCGTTCTTCCAGTAGCCGATCTGCTGGATCGCCTGGTCAACCGGAAAGTCTTTTTCATCAAGCCCTTCTTCGGCAAGGGCCATTTTGATGTACTGTTCTTTTTGCCATTCCCATTTCAGCAGGTGCTCGCCATTCCATTTGGCCGGATCATGATGATAAAGAATTTTGTAAAAAAAGCTGTGGAAGGTGCCTGTCACGAGGCGGTTCACAGTCTGCATCGGCAAACCGTATAGCGAGGCCATCCGCTCTTTCATTTCTTTCACAGCTTTTGTCGTGAATGTGACGAGCAATATGGCAGAAGGCGGGATATCGAGCCGGGATATCATATAAGCCGCTCGCGCGGTTAATACCCGCGTTTTTCCGCTTCCCGCGCCGGCCAGAACGAGAAGGGGTTCTTCGGGGGCCGTCACGGCGGCAAGCTGTTTCTCATTCAGCGGCACATTCGGAAAGACCGGTTCCGGAGCCGTTTCTGCCGCTGGAGAGAAAGGAGAATGGATGGAAGCTTCGCGAGGCGGCGTCCAGAAGTCCGTGTCCGCCTTCTTTTCCTCTCCGATCGCTTTGCCTTTCGGGAGGCGGAAAACGCCGCTTTCAGTATAATCGTTCTGTTTGGTCTTCTGCTCTGTCTTCTCATTTAAGCAAGCCGCTTCACATTGAGAAAAATCCCCGTTTTCCCGGTGGAAAAAATGCGGCTCTTCATGAATCGACAATTTCAGTCTGAGCGGCAAGCCGCAATATTTACACGTGATCCTGTCTTTTCTTGCTTCATCAAAGAGGAATTGCAGGTGTTCTCTCGAATATGTATGTATATGAATGTCTCGGTTATTGAATCGGGCGCATTTCAAAAAGAGGTCCTCCAATTAATGGGTAGTCGTCTGGTGTCATGAGACAACGTCTATCATATCAAATGAAAACCGTTTAAAACAGTAGATTTTTGGGAATTAAAGCTGATGAGGAGGAGATCGAATGGGATATTTGCCGCCTGTCCGCAATGATCAATATATACAGTATGCCAATCGAAGCATCAGCCAAAAATCGAACTACGCTTATATACAAAAAACCGCCAATATCCCAAGCGAGCGCGCCTACCGCGAAGTCGAAAAAAGAGAGGAAAATCAGACTGCGGCTTTTAGGCGGGTCGAGGAAAAAAAGCGGAAAAAAGCGCTCAACCGCCGTGTTGCGAAAAAGACGGAAAGCGGGCGCTTCGTCAATGAATCCGTTTGAGAGATGAAACAAACCCCGGCTTTTATACCGGGGTTTTCGTTATTTTCTGCGCAGTTTTTTGAGTCCGAAATACAGAATGATCATAGCCGCCGCCCCGAGCATGATCGGAGTCGTGTACGTTCTTGCTACATTTTCAACATGGTCCCACCGGCTGCCGAGCTGTACGCCGAGATAGACGAACAGTATCGACCACGGTATGATGGCCAGCACGGTCAGACCCGTGAATTTTAAAATCGGCATTTTCGCAATGCCGGCCGGAATGGAGATGGCGTGTCTGACCACGGGAATGAAGCGGGCAGAAAAGACGACGCCTCCGCCGTATTTCTCAAACCATTTTTCGGCTGTTTGAATGTGATGCTTTTGGATCAATAAGTATTTTCCGTATTTGTATAAAAACGGCCGTCCGCCGTAGTAGCCGATCCAGTATAAAAACAATTGAGCAATCGTTCCCCCGATGACGCCGGCAATCACGGCGCCTGTTATCGTAATCGAGCCGTTTGAGACCATGTATCCGCCGTAGGCGAGTACGATTTCACTCGGGATGATTTCGATCATTAAACCGATCGCAATGCCGAAATAGCCAAGATCGGTCAGCCACATTAAAATATCATTCACTATGCTTCCCATTTTCGTTTTTTCTCCCTGCTTTTGATTTCATCAGCCGAACGTTGGAGCAGCCGCCGGGACGCTTCCCTGGCGCCCGCGGGGGAAATAAGCGAATCTCAAAAACCGTCCGGATGCGCTTTGTGCCATTGCCATGCGCTTTGAATGATGGTTTGCAAATCGCTGTATTGCGGCTTCCATCCGGTATCTTCCACCAGTGTCCGGCTGTCCGCCACCAGCACTGGCGGATCTCCCGCTCTGCGCTCGTCCGTTTTTGCTGCAATGCTTCGCTCTGTCATGTTTTCCGCGGTTTCAATGATTTCTTTTACGGAATGTCCGGCCCCTGTCCCTACATTATAAACATTTTGCTTCAGTCTGTCTTCATATAATCCATCAAGGGCAGCCAGGTGGGCGGAAGCCAGATCGAGGACGTGAATATAATCCCTGATGCAGGTTCCGTCTGGCGTCGAATAATCTTCTCCGAAAATGGACAGCTGCTTTCGCTGTCCCAAAGCCGTCTGCAGGACGAGGGGAATGAGGTGGCTTTCGGGATCGTGGTCCTCGCCGATCGCTCCGTTTAAAGCGGCGCCGGCGGCGTTGAAGTAGCGGAGGGCGGCCCATTTGACACCGTGCGTTTTTCCGACCCAGTGCAGATATTTTTCGATCATCAGCTTCGATTCCCCGTAAGGATTGACAGGGGAGAGGGGAGCAGCCTCTTTAATCGGGGCTTTCTCCGGGATGCCGTATACGGCGGCGGTTGACGAAAAGACGATGTTATTGACGCCTTCCTTGATGGCCGTTTCGAAAAATGCACAAGACTTTAGCGTGTTTTCCCTAAAGTATATCTCAGGCTTTTCGATCGATTCGGACACAAGGCTTTTGGCGGCGAAATGGATGACAGCATCGACATCATGATGTTTGATGATGGCTTTGACAAGTGCCGCATCAGCGATATCGCCTTCGTAAAAGCTGACCCCGCTGACGGCTTCCCTGTGTCCGGTAGATAAATTGTCAAGCACGACGACGGAGCGGTTTTGCTTTGTCAATTCGAGTACGGTGTGGCTGCCGATGTATCCGGCTCCTCCTGTTACGAGTACGGATGTCATTGCCATGCTCCTTTCTGCGCTTCTTTTTTTAAGACGCTCTCCAGGTAGGCGAGCAGTTTTGGCCGCATCTCGTCCCGCATGAGGGCGATTTCCGTACTCGCTTTAAAGCTGCCCAGCTTGTCGCCGATATCAAAGCGGCTTCCTTTCAATTTGCGCGCATACATGCTTTGTTCCCGGCAGATTTCCCTTAGTGCGTCAGTCAGCTGAATTTCATTTCCCGCGCCGCGCTTCGTTTGTTCGAGCACAGGGAAAATCGAAGGCCTCAGCACATAGCGGCCCATGACCGCGATATTTGAAGGCGCATCTTTGACGGTCGGCTTTTCTACAAGATCGTCGATTTGATACACTTTGTTCTTTTGCGCGGATGTCTGAATGATGCCGTATTTGCTCACGTCCGCTGGATCGACGGGCTGAACGCCGATCACTTCGGTCTGATATTCTTCATATACTTCGAGCAGCTGCCTAAGCGCCGGTGTTTCTGACACCATGATATCGTCGCCGAGGAGGACGGCAAACGGCTCATCACCGATGAAATGCTTGGCCGATAACACTGCATGTCCGAGGCCGATGGGCTCCTTTTGCCGGATATAATGAATATTCGCCATATCGGCGATCTCGCGTATCTCTTTTAACACATCGTTTTTTCCTTTGGCCAGCAGGTTTTGCTCAAGTTCCACAGAGCGGTCAAAATGGTCTTCAATCGAACGCTTATTTCTTCCTGTAATGATAAGGATGTCTTCAATGCCTGATTGGACAGCTTCTTCCACGATATATTGTATGGCCGGTTTATCGACAATCGGCAGCATTTCTTTCGGCTGCGCTTTTGTTGCCGGCAAAAATCTCGTACCTAATCCGGCTGCTGGGATGACTGCTTTTTTTACTTTCATGGTTATTCACTCCTGGTCTTTTTTATGAATCTGTGCCGGGTTCTTGAAACACCCAAAGCTTGTTTCCGGTAAAGTTGATGGCCATTCCTGCGACTGTTGCGGACATCTTGCTGATAAAAAGGGACAGGCCGGCTTTTTGAAAAATGTACAGAAGGACAAATGTAGCGCCCGCTGCTGCAAGATTGATCATGATAAACCGGACGATTTCCGCGCCATGCGCTTTTTCTTTTACTTGAAACGTCCATGTCCGATTCCAGATATAGCTGTTTGCCACGCCTGCCGAATAGGAAAACAACTGTGCGGCCAGGTAGGGGACGTGGAGCGACGTAAGGAGGAAAAACACGACGAAATCAACGAGTGTGTTCCCGGCTCCGACTGTCCCGAAACGAACGAGTGTGGGGATGTTTTTTTTGTTCATAACGGCATTCGGCTGTTACCTCCCGTCTATTTTGTGTAGGGCTTTGTAAAAGCTTAGAAACAACTTTAATAGACAATGTTGAATAAACGATAAACAAAAGATGAACAAACTATGAAATGTTTTCTGAGGAAAAGAAAAACCGTTCCGCTTAAAAAGCGGAACGGTTACTTTTTGACCATTTTGACATGGGGAATATTCGCATCTGAAAATTCTTCAGACACGACTTTATAGCCGTGTTTTTCGTAAAAGGGAACAGCCTGTGTCTGCGCGTTCAGCATAAATTGAGACGCGCCTTGCTTGGCGGCTTCCTCTTCAAGCGCCTGAATGATCAGGTTGCCGACGCCGAGGGAGCGGTGGCTTTTCAGCACACAGATTCGTTCAAGTTTGCCGTAGCCGTCGACAAGCCGGAGCCGGCCAGCGCCGATCGGCTCTTTTTCGTCATAGATGACGAGATGTGAAGATTCCTGATCAAGATGATCCATTTCTTCTTCCGGTGATACGTGCTGCTCCTTGATAAAGACTTCCTTTCTAACAAAGAAGGCGTCTTCAAGCTGTTGTTGATTCTTCACAATGACGGCTTCCACTGGCTTTCTTCACGCTCCTAAAATAAAAGTTTCATAGACGGTCCATGATCCGTTGTCCAATTGGTAAAGCAGGTGAAAGCGGTCGATGACTTCTTCGTGTGACGCGTCTCTCATTTTCAGCGTGCCGAGGACGTCGGAATGCTCATCATCTGACAGCTTTTGTGCGACTGTGACATGGGGAACAAACGCGTATTCGGGTTTGTCTTCCAAAACGCCGCTGTACATTTTTTCATGAAGCTGCATCAATTCCTCTGTCGGTTCGGCTTTCATGTAAATGACATTATTGACGGGGGCAAAGGAACTGAATTTTGTAATCTTCAGCGTGACCGGTTTCAGCTCTTTTGAAAGCTCTCTCAAGTGTCGGACGACGCCTGAGATCTCGTCTTCAGACACTTCAAAAGGCGTTCTTAATGTAAGGTGGGGCGGAATTAAAGCGTAATTCGGGTCATAGCGTTTTCGGTAGGAATTTGCAATGTCCTGAAGTTTTTTTGATGGAAATAGCACAATACCGTATTTCATTTTGTTCCCTCCTTAAACAATTGATATGGTTTAGTATATCAAAGATGGGCCGATATACAGAGAGCTACAGCATTTTTTTTAAAGCGGGGGTGATGAGCGGCTGCCAGTACGTCCATTTGTGATCCCCGTCAAAAGCTTTGAAATCGTAGTTTGTCTGCTTTGATTCAAGCAACTCTTTTAATTGCTCATTTGGACCTGTGAAATCCAAAATTTGATCATCGGTCGTTTTGACGGCGGTTTCCTTCTCGCCGATTTGGTGGCAAATTGAAATAAGCTGCAGGGAATCGGACTGTTTCACTTTATCGAGAACATGGCGGTCTACATAAGGTGACTGCATAATGACGTTCCCGAACATATTCGGGTAGTCAAGCGCCGTCATGAGAGAAACCGTTCCTCCGAGCGAATCCCCTATCAGCGTCCTGCCTGATCCGACTTGATATGTCGGATACTCTCTGTCGGTGAAAGGGACGAGTTCATTTGCCAAAAAACGTTTATACGCTTCGAATTTTGACCCTTCCGGATGGTATGTAAGCCTTCTTTCCTGTACGTTTTTGTACGGAATGCCGATGATGATGCTTCTTTCGATTTCACCGTTCGCCAACAGTTCTTCAACCTGTCTGCTGATGCGCCCGAGCCGGAAATAGTCATGTCCATCCTGTGCGATGATCACATGATATTTGTAAAGCGGCGAGAAGGAGGACGGCAAATAGACGAGAAGCTCCATTTCCTCGCCGAGCTCTTCCGAAAAAAGCTTTTTCTCCTGAATGACTCCTGTTTTCATAGCCAAGGTGAATTCCTCCAGAAATAATGTTTGTGAACGTTTCCATTCATTGTAACACGAAATTCTCTTGTGAAAGAAGCGAAAAGGGCTGCCGAACTGTTCGGCAGCCGTGATTTTTTATGATCGTTTTTTTTCGTACCAAGGCATTGTCGGTCTATCGGAGGGTATCCGTATCGCTCACGGTACCTTTTTCTTTCCGCTGTGAAATCCCGCCGGCTTTTGCCGCTTTCGGGATTGTTGGTTATAATGGACGATGCATCGCAGCGCATCTTCGGCACAAGGTCTTCCCAGCAGCCTTTCAATTTTACGAGGCGGATGATCAAATTCATGCTTGATGTCGCCTGAAGGAATGACAGCCTAAGTCAACGGCGCACTGCACCATTTTCGGTCCGATGAAAGGTACCGTTTGAAACCGGGCGGGCGCTTTGATGTATGCGGCGCTTTTCAAAGACGAAGCGAGCGATGTGCAAGGAAGGACAGATCACATATGCCGCGTTTCTTTTTTTTATCAGATGCCCCCTTTTATAGATACAGGTCGAACATGTTGACGTCATAGCCGAGCTGTTTTAAATAATTAAACAGCTGGGCCCTGTGATGGAAGATGTGGGTGAGCGTTTCCGTCAGCCAGCGGCTTTGGGTCATCCCTTCATCGAGGTAAAACGGCTTTGTTTTTTTTGTCAAAAAATCCTCGTCGGAGAGGGAAGTCATATACGTTTGAAAAGCGTCGAATCCTTTCTGCATAGCTGCAGCCATTTGGTCAGCCGACTGCAAAGCACCATATTTCTTTTCAATCCGGGCGATGACGTCCTCTTCCTTTTCCTGCATGATGGCCAAGTCGGCTTCTGGGATGGCCGTCAGATGGCTTGCCAGTTCTTTCAGGCTTCGCATGCGGTCGGCGGGCCGGTAAGACCAGTCAGATTCCTTCACTTTTTTCAGAAGATGACACGTGGAGCGGATGCCCGTCTCCAATTCGTGGAACAAATCGCCGCGCAGCGCTTGAACTTGATTCATTTGCTTCATCCTTTCCATTTGCTTTTATTCTAAAAGTATCACCTAATCCTGACAGGTCTTGTCATGATTCTTAAAAAAAGTCAGCCGTACCTCGCTAAAATGTCAGCAGCCTTCCGTTTCAGATGAAGCTTGATTTCCGCGGGTTCTGTTACAGTTACCTCAGCGCCGAGATTCCACAAAAGTTCTCCGAAATACTCAAGTTCAGACCTGGGGATACTGGCATCGATCGCCCCCGTTCCGTCATCCCGCATGGTGAGGATCTTGAATAAATCCACATCAGCCGCAGCCCGCCTGGCTCCTCTACGTGTCAGTTCCGCTTGCAGCCGCACCGGTTCAGGGCACTCGCTCTCCGAATGTTTGATCCAGCTGAGAACTGATGGATAGGGAAGCTGGCGGGCCTGCCCGCTGTCCGCTTTTTCCGCACGGAGGATGCGGTCGGCGCGGAACAGTCTGAACGCCTGCCTTTTAAAGCAATAGGCCGGACAGTACCAGAAGCCGTTCCAGCTGTATAAGCCGATAGGCTGGATGGATCTCTCCGTGCACTCGTCAGTTCCGTCATAAACGACCGTCAAAACGGATTGAGTGACGGCTGCGTCAAGAAGCGTCTCTAAATGTTCGGCGGCTTTTGGGCGATGCGGATTCCAGAACACGATTCTGTCTTTCATCGCATCAATCCGCTCCTGTGTTTCCGGGGGAAGGTGGCGGTAGAACTTTTTTAAAACCATCCGCGTTTCCGCATCAAAGGGGAGCGATCCGAAAAACTGCAAAGATTGATACGCGAAAAACATAGCCGCCGCCTCCGATTGTGTGAAAAAGAGCGGCGGAAGCACCGGCTCATTCAGCAAATAATAGCCTCCGTTCGCGCCTGTTTCAGAATAGATCGGAACGCCGAGTGCGCTGAGCTCGTCCAGATCGCGGAGAACCGTGCGGTAGGAAACTCCGAATTCCACCGCGAGCTCCCCGGCCGTAAATTTTCGTTTTGTATGAATGGTCATCATCAATTCGATTAAACGCTCTGTTTTGGGCATCTGATTCCTCCGGTTCCGTCATTTGGTTTCATCATACCATGTTCAATATAAAGAAAGATTTAAAAATGACCCTTGAAAAATGTCTTGAATTAGGTTAAAGTAAAGAACAATCAGAATATTGAAGAGATTCTTATCACGAGAGGTGGAGGGACTGGCCCTTTGAAACCTCAGCAACCGGTCTGCACTGACGACGTCAGTGCACCAAGGTGCTAAATCCAGCAAGCGGATGCTTGGAAGATAAGAAGAAGCGAATAATCCCCCTTCTTCTTATGAAGAAGGGGTTTTTACTTTTTAAAGGATGGTGTCATATGACTGAACATGTACAAACAACGCTGGCGCAAATCGGCAACCGCAGTGACGAAATAACCGGAACCGTCAATCCTCCCGTTTATTTCTCTTCTGCGTACAGGCACAAAGGAATCGGGGAATCCACAGGATTTGATTACATTCGCACAAAAAATCCGACAAGACAGCTTGTAGAAGATGCAATCGCGAAACTAGAAGGGGGAACGCGCGGCTTTGCGTTCAGTTCTGGTATGGCTGCCATTCAGACGATCATGGCTCTGTTTCAAAGCGGGGATGAGCTCATCGTTTCATCCGATTTATACGGGGGAACATACCGCCTTTTTGAAAACGAATGGAAGAAATACGGACTGCGCTTTTTATACGATGATTTTTCAGACGAAGACTGTATCAAGTCGAAAATCACGGACAATACGAAGGCACTGTTTGTAGAAACGCCGACAAATCCGCTCATGCAGGAAGCAGACATTCAAAAAATTGCGCAAATCGCCAAAGAGAACGACTTGCTGCTCATTGTCGACAATACGTTTTATACACCGGTTCTGCAAAGGCCGATTGAGCTAGGCGCTGATCTTGTCATTCACAGCGCGACGAAGTATTTGGGCGGTCATAACGATCTTTTGGCGGGGCTTGTCGTCGCAAAAGGCGAAGAGCTGTCTGAGGAAATGTTCCAGCACCAAAATGCCATCGGCGCGGTTTTATCGCCGTTCGATTCGTGGCTCTTAATGAGAGGGTTGAAGACGCTCGCTCTTAGGATGAGACAGCATCAGGAAAACGCGCGGGAGCTCGCGGCCTTTTTGGAAGAGCAGGAGGAAATTGCCGATGTTCTTTATCCGGGAAAAGGCGGCATGCTGTCATTCCGCGTTCAAAAAGAAGAATGGGTCAATCCGTTTCTAAAAAATCTCAAGACGATCTGTTTCGCCGAAAGCCTCGGCGGAGTCGAAAGCTTCATCACCTACCCGGCGACACAGACCCACATGGATATCCCGGAAGACATCCGAATTGCAAACGGCGTCTGCAACAGGCTTCTGCGCTTTTCAGTCGGAATCGAGCACGTCTCCGATTTGAAGCAGGATCTCAAAGCTGCGCTGGAAAAAGTGAAAGGGGAGGCGGTTCCGCATGAGTCATGAAAACTGGACGCTTGAAACAAAGCTTGTTCATAACCAAAATAAAACGGACGGAGCAACCGGAGCCGTCAGCGTGCCGATCCAGCACGCATCAACCTTTCATCAAGATTCTTTTGACAAATTCGGCGAATATGACTACAGCCGGTCAGGCACACCGACAAGGAAGGCGCTTGAAGACACGATAGCCGAGCTTGAGGGAGGGACGAGAGGATTTGCTTTTTCATCCGGCATGGCTGCGATTTCCACCGCCTTTCTGCTTTTGTCAAAGGGCGATCACGTGCTCGTCACAAAAGATGTGTACGGCGGCACTTACCGGATGATTACGGAAGTGCTGAGCCGCTTTGGGATTGAACATACTTTCGTCGATATGACGGATTTAAATGAAATTGCTTTAAACATAAAGGAAAACACAAAAGTCATCTATCTTGAAACACCGTCAAATCCGACGCTCGGCATTACGGATATTAGAGGGGTCGTCAAGCTTGCCAAGGCGCACGGCTGTCTGACGTTCCTTGACAACACGTTCATGACCCCGGCGTTGCAGCGACCGCTTGAGCTCGGCGTCGATATTGTGCTTCACAGCGCGACGAAGTTTTTAAGCGGACACAGCGACGTATTATCAGGCCTTGCCGTCGTGAAAGACAAAAAGCTCGGCGAAGAACTCTATAAGCTGCAAAATTCGTTCGGCGCTGTTCTCGGCGTCCAAGACTGCTGGCTTGTGCTGAGAGGGCTGAAGACGCTCCAAGTGCGGCTTGAAAAAGCAAGCAGGACGGCTCAGCAGCTCGCCGAATTTTTCGAAAAACATCCGGCCGTCAAACAAGTGTATTATCCAGGGCTGTCTTCGCATCCGGGTGCATCGATCCACAAACACCAGGCGAACGGCGCAGGTGCGGTCCTTTCTTTTGAACTTGAGGATGCGGAAGCAGTCAAACAGGTTGTGGAAAATGTCTCTCTCCCTGTCTTCGCCGTCAGTCTTGGAGCTGTGGAGTCGATCCTTTCTTATCCGGCAAAAATGTCGCACGCCGCCATGCCGAAGGAGGAGCGCACAAAACGGGGCATTACCGACGGACTTCTGCGCTTGAGCGTCGGGGTCGAAAATGCCGATGATTTACAGGCGGACTTTGCCCAAGCGTTGGAAGCCGTATCCGGAGCGCTTGCCCGTTCATAAAAGAAGGCGCGGATTCGTCAAGGAATCCGCGCCTTTTTTTGCCATTTATAACAGGGTGGAAAACCATGTGCCCAAGAAGGTGCCGACATAATTGCCGATCAGATATCCGAACGTCCCGACCAGCATTACGGGAGCAACGAGGCCCCGCCAGCCTTTGGCAATCGCCATCGCCGCCGCTGTCGTCGGTCCGCCGACAGATGCGTTGCAAGCCAAGAGAATTTCATCGAGCCGAAAACGAAACAGCTTTCCGCAGAAGAGCGATACGAGCAGGTTGGACATGGCAATCACAAAGACAAATGCCAGGAGGAGCGGGGCGTTCATGAGGATGATCCGCAAATCCGCCGGAATGCCAATCACGACAAAGAATAAGTAAATCAAATAAGTCCCGATCTCCTGTGAGCCGCGCAGCCGTTCAAAATAGCGGGGAAACACTACCGTTAGCAAAATTGTCAGCGTCGTCAGCAGCAGGAACTGGTCGCCCAGAATAAAGGCAAGAAACTGAAATCCGCCGTCAGAAGAAAAACGTTCCTTGAAAAAAGCCGCTGCTTTTACAGACACAGCAACGATCGCAAAGGCGGTTCCGATGTTTAAAGCGATGTCCTGCAAGGAGATGTCTTTTCTCTTCCAATAGGCTTCCGCCTGATTTTCGCGGCCGCCCGCCACTTCCTGAACGCCGAAGCGTTTTTGAAACCATGTTAGCGCCGGTATCCCCATTAAAATGAAAAAAAGAAAAGCCATCATAAAATTATCCGCAACCACCGTCGATGATACATACTCACCGGGAGTTGAGAACTTGGCGGCCATCGCTGCAAAATTCACGCCTCCCCCGATATAAGAGGCGCTGATCATGCCGCCGATTTTATCAAGGTGCGGAATCTGATCCTTAAACAGAAAAAAAGCAATGACGCTTCCGGCCGCAGTGCCCAGCGCGCTGATGCAAAACATCATCAAAAGTCTGCCGCTTTCTTTCAGGATCTTCCGCACATTGATTTGAAAAAGCAGCAAAGGAATCGCAAGCGGAACAACATAGGACCACACCGCATCATAGAAGGGCGACTCGGCCGGAAGAATCCCTGCATTAGTAAACAGCATCGATCCGCCCAGTGCCAATACGGCCCCCGATACAGCGGCAGCCCAGCGAAACCGCTGCTCTAAATAAATACTCACAGCAGCCCACACCGCGATAAATCCCCAAAGCACCCACACGTCATCCGGTGAAATCAATGAAGAATTCATAAAAAAACCCCCTGTTTCCGGTTAGTGTTTTGAATTATCTGATAATTAAATAGTGTAAAACGGAATGCCTAATTGATCAATGATCATAAAAAAAGTCACCATGTTGACAAAATTGCAGAAAGAGGGTATTGTACATTTGTCAGCATGTTGACTATATTCAAAGGAGAGAACAAATGGATATCAACGGCTTAATCAACGAATTACATTTGATGCAGCAAAGCTATGCGACATTGTTTTCGGTTGTCAATAAGGTGCAAACCCGCGGTGACGAATATATGGAAATATTAACTGCCAGGCAACACATGGCGCTCATCGCTATCGCGCATTTGCCGCCTGAAACTGCCACGCTTACGAATATCTCCAAAAAGCTTGGCACAACCAAACAGACCGCCAACAAGCTGATGACTGGTCTGGTCAAAAAAGGCTATGTCAAATCAGTGCCAAGCCAAAAAGACAAACGCTCCATTAATATTGAAATGACCGCTGAAGGAAAGAAAGCGCTGGTGGAGTGTTCCGAAAGGTCCGTCTATTTCCTGGCCGACTTGTTTCAGCAATTTACATCCGAAGAGGTTGCGACATTTTGGCGGCTGTTGCAAAAGCTTTACCGTTTTGACGGTGAGGAACATGACGGTTTTGAGGAGAATGCAAACATTCAGCTTGGCGTGGGGAATTCGTTAGATACAGAAAGGATTCTCGGAGAATTTGAGAAACGCCGCTATGGAGGAGAAAACGATGAAAAGTGATCTTTATGTAAAAGCAACAACTTTTAAAATCAAGGCAAAGAAGAAGTTCTATCATGCAAAAGATAAATTCCGCCAGACAAAGGAAACCATTCGCCGCGGCACAAAATTAGACAGGACAGGCCCCTTTTTCTCAAGCTGCATTGCTCTGATCATTATTGGATGTTCCTGGGGGACAAACGCAGAATGGCTCGTCTGGTTAGGGGCCGCAAGTCTTTTAAGCAACGTTTTATTGCTGTTTGCAACATTTTTTCGCCGTAATCAAAAGTCAATTTGACATTCATTGTGCGTCTAATGGATCGTATCGTAGATCAATCAATGACTTGCGACAAGGATGTTCAGAAACTTATTGAATTGTAGAATAGTGATTTCAAAGACAAGAAGCCAGTCTTGTCTTTTTTTAGTTGAAACCTCATATTTCCATATGCGTATAAAGAAAGGGAGGTGGAAAAGTGAAACAGAACAAAAGAGAACAACTTGTTAACCTGTTTAGTGTGTTAAAAGAAAAAGGTCAGATCAACGCGGCAGTGCTAGTCGCTGAAGACGGAGACATTCTTTATCAAGGCGCCTTCGGATATGAAAACTTGGCAGATAAGCGTTTATTGCAGGAACATTCCTTATTTGAATTAGCATCGCTATCCAAGCCGTTCACTGCTTTGGGCATCCTTCAATTAGCCCAGCAAGGGGAATTGAAAATCGAGGATCCCGTAGAACGGTGGATAACCGGGTTTCCCTACCAGGGCGTAACGATTCGCGATTTATTGACACATACGTCGGGTCTGCCCGATTATATGGAGTGGTTTCTACAACATTGGGATCATAACAAGATTGCTGTTAATCAAGATATCGTTGATATGCTGATGAATCATCATCCGCAACGCTATTTTGCCCCGGGTGAAGGTTGGCTTTACAGCAATACGGGATATGTGCTGCTTGCGGTTATCATTGAAAAGGCATCAGGTCTGAGTTTTGCAGAATATATGAAAAAAAACATCTTTGAACCGGTGAAAATGCGGAACTCAAGGGTTTATAACAGAAGGCTGCAGCCTGAAACCATTGAGAACTATGCGTATGGATATGTGTATGACGTGCATACAGCACAGTACGTTCTGCCTGATGACCTTGAAGAAACAAAATATGTCTGCTATCTTGACGGGATTCAGGGGGACGGAACCGTAAACTCAACCATTCATGACTTATATTTGTTTGATCAAGCCTTATATACAGATTGTTTGATCAATCAAGTCTCAAAAGAGCTTGCTTTTTCTCCCGCGTCTCTGAAAAACGGAGAGTCTATAGATTACGGGTGTGGATGGGTGCTTCGGGATAGTCCTGAAACAGGGAGAATTGTCGGTCACAGCGGCGGCTGGCCAGGCTATTCAACCGTAATGATCCGATATATCGATCAACGAAAAACCTTCATTTATTTGAGCAATGTGGAACAGGATGATGAATATGAACAGGCCATCTTTGAAGCCGTTGAAAATATCCTGTTTGACAAGGCCTACAAAATCCCTGATCGCCCTGCCGATAAAAAGAAAAAAGAGATCGATCCGGCCATTTACAAAAGATATGTCGGAAGTTATTCACTTCAGGATGGCACCGCCGCTGATGTGACAGTTGATAAGGGCCGGATTTATATGCAAATCACCGGACAGATCCGTTTTGAATTATTTCCAGCCTCGGAAACGCGCTTTTTTCTCAGGTCATTGTCTGTTGAAGTGGAATTTATTTTGGAGGATGGTGTCGCAACCCGGTTGATTATTTATCAAAATGGCGCAGAGGAAGAAGCGGTGCGGATAGTGGAAGCAAACAGCAAGGTATGACCGTTTTGATTGAGCGTTTGGCGGCCTGTGTCTGTTGTCTGTCAGAAGGAAATTTATCGTTTGAAGGTTGACTATGCAATTCGGGGATATCTGCCCGGCTGAATTTCCTGATGAGCATCAATCGGATATTCATGGTAAAGGTGCTCCATCTATAAGGAGGTTAATGAGGCTGAACAAATTTAACCTGTTGAAAGAGCCCTGGGTGATGAATATAGTGGCATGATCATTTTGGGATAAAGCGTTTATATGGAACTGCTAAAGCAACAGAAAAAACCAAGCAGAAAACATCTGCTCGGTTTAATAACTAATACTTCGGCCAACCTTTAGAATCCCAGTTTAAATCATTGATCAGCAGCTTAGGCGCCCCGTTGTCAAGCGCATCATACCCATGTCTGACGATGATGTTGCCGTTCACTATATCCGCGCCGCCCGGGCCCTTCCACTGGTCGTTTCCGGAGTCGAGGATTGTGCCTCCGCCTTCCGTCATTTTCTTGCCGCTTTTGTCATAGTAAGGCCCCGTGATTTTTGTCGAGCGGCCGTAAGCGATTTTATACGTGCTGTTCACACCTTGGCAGCATTTATCGAACGAAACGAATAAATAATAGTAGCCGTTTTTATATGTGATAGACGGCGCTTCAACCGCTCCTCCATTGTTCGGCCTTGATGCGATGGAATAAAGCTTTCCTGTAGGTTTCATCGTGTTTTTATCAAGCTTTGTCAGCTTGATGCCGCCCCAAAATGATCCGAAGGACAGCCACGGATTTCCTTCTTTATCAATGACTAACTCAGGGTCGATCGCATTATAATCGTTCGCAGGCGTTGTCCGGATGACAAGCCCGTCATCGCGCCATTTTCCGGTAGAGAGTCGGTCTGTTGAAGCCAGTCCGATCACTGAATTTTTCGAGCCGAACGCTGATACCGCATAATAAAGCCAGTAGCGTCCATTATAATAGCTGATATCAGGCGCCCATTGGTTTTCTTCATGGTTCGGCACGTACTTTTTCCACCATGATAATGGAGTTGCAAATATGCTTGGCGCTGCGCTCCATGTTTTTCCGTCTGTCGATTTGATGACGCGGATTCCATTGCCGATACCCGTGCCGAATGTATACCACGTATTTCCTTCTTTAATCATGGAAGGATCATGAATAATGTTGTCTCCTTTTGTATCCCAAAAAGCCGCTGATGTTGGTTCAGCCGCCGAGAAAATAAGCAGAAAAAATAAAATAAAACCAGAAATGATAGTCTTAGCCACAGTTGTTCTCCTTTCAAATTTCGATGTCTTTAACATTCGGCCCTCCCTTTTGTGAAATATTTCCCAACAAGACGAACTTTATTTTAGCAGGGATTGGCTGTCTCTCAATCAGCCAAAGGACTTGTTTTCTAGTCCTAAAATAAAACGAAAAAACCAGAAAATATCCATATTAAAAAAACAATCACCTAAAAGTCATTTCATCGTCTGAATGTAAAAGGGATGATGTAATTATTTTGGCTTATATTGGAACATTTTAGGTTAGGTGAATTATCAAAAACTTTGAGATGTTCGTGGAGAAAATAAAAAGCGTTGGAAGAAGAAGCACGGTCTCCCCTCGAATATTTTCATTAGCCCCGGAAGGTGAATGACACTTTTAGTTGATTTAGTGGGTTGAAATTGATAATATGAATTTGAAGATAGACTGTCAAAATAATGCATCACAAAAGACGCAGGCGCGTCATCTACGTACGGTTTATTAAACGTTCAGGTGTATTTTTTCTATAAGAAATGCATAAAATAAAAAAGACCCGACTGCGCCAACAGTCGAGTCGAGTGTACAAAGCGGCCCAACAAGGGCTTGGCTCAGTCATTTTAAAATAGACTTTCCCTATGAACTTTACCAGGGCTCAAGGGAAGTCTATTTTTCTTTCTTCGACAACACGGCAATTAACATGCCAAAAGCAATCATTAACGAGATTGTTTCGAATGTCGTCATAAGCATCACCCCCTTTCATAGGGGATGAGCCAGCTTCCCTTGAGTGAGCCGAAACTTTGTACAAAGAATATTTTACCATACCTCTTTCAAACACTGAGGCTGTTTTTTGATGTTGAGGCGGGATAGAGGAGAATTAAATAAAACGAAACACAAAAACGGCAGGAATTCCATTGGAAATCCTGCCGTTTCGATTTGGTATGATTCCGACTGGGCTCGAACCAGCGACCTCTACCCTGTCAAGGTAGCGCTCTCCCAGCTGAGCTACGGAATCATGATATGTAACACTGGGTATTTGTTTTGCTGACAAGTTCTATTATATGCAGATTAGGTGGATTCGTCAACAGTTTTTTTGATTTTTTTTGAGAACTGGGAAAGAGTCTTGCAGGCTCTCGCACGTTATGAAAAAATTGGCTTATATAGACATCGAACGGGAGCGGAGATTGAATGGATCTGATATTTAAAAGCATTGATAGTATTTTAATTGTCGTTTTAGCCATTTTTTTCATTTGGAAATTCGTTTATGAAATCAGACATGAGAAGCGGAGCGCTGTGATTTTGCTTTTGCTGCTCATCAATGTCTACTTTATTGCAAAAGTGTTTAATCTAGTGCTGCAATTAATGTAGCGAATATAAAATCCAGTCAAGGAGATCAAACCAATGAAGACAGAAAAGCAAAAAATGCTGGACGGAGAGCTTTATCATGCTTCTGATCCGGTGCTGTGCCATGACAGACTCAAGGCGCGCAAAATGACGAATGAATTCAACCATTCGAACGAAATCGACGACAATAAAAGGACCAAGCTGATCAAAGAGCTGTTTGGTTCAACAGGGGAAACGCTCCACATCGAACCGTCGTTTCGCTGTGATTACGGCTTTAATATACATGTCGGGGAAAATTTCTTCGCCAATTTTGACTGTGTTTTCCTCGATGTATGCGAAATCCGGATAGGCGATCATTGTATGCTCGGACCGGGCGTTCATATTTATACGGCGACCCATCCGCTCGATCCGTCCGAAAGGATAAGCGGTGCGGAGTACGGGATACCTGTCATCATCGGACGGAACGTCTGGATTGGCGGCAGTGCAGTCATCAACCCCGGCGTCAAGGTCGGCGACAATGCAGTGATAGCTTCCGGAGCCGTCGTGACAAAAGATGTCCCGGACAATGCCATCGTCGGCGGAAATCCGGCGAAAATACTTAAATACGTTGACGGCAAAAACACCAATTCTATGTGATTGGTGTTTTTATTTTGGAATAGTCACGGTGAAAGTCAGAGCTGATCAAACATCCGCGGAAGCAGTTTCCTCCCGCGGATAAGGTGCTATCGGGTGACCGTAATATTGTTGATGACCAGCTGTCCCAATGAATTGAGATAAGAAAATGTCGCTTTGCCTGGGCTGACGGCTTTTACGTACACGCGGTCCGAAGTGATTCTGACGGTAATGGCGCTGCCGCTGTAGGAAACGTTCGAAATGCCGACGTATTGATCTTCCTGTCCGACTTTCATCGGCCTGTTGATGACGATCGCCTGAGGGGCGATGATTCCTTGTGCAGATGCGTGAGAAGAGAGATTTTCAGTTTTAGAGAGTTCCTGGGCTTGTACATGCATGGGACTTCCTGAAACAGCAAGCATACCCGCCAGTAATGATGAAGCAACTAAACTTTTACCTAACCACTTCATAACCATCATCTCTTTTCCTATGTGATGATTCCAGGATATGGGATTACCGACCGCTAGTCAATCGGTTCCAATGATGATTCACACATTGGACAAACGAAAACAAACAATTCGTGAAGCGGCAGGAAGAACGGATCATCATCCCGAAGCTGTTTTTTTGTTCAAAGCGTTAATAAAGGTTTTCACGTTTTTTTTGTCCTGCATGACGGGTGAGTATATATATGAAAGCGTCCTGTTAAAGGTTTGATTTTTCAGCCGGAGCACGGAAAGGTTTCCGTGCTGTACGTCTCTTTCAATGACGCTTTCAGACAGGAGAGACAGTCCGATGCCCGTCATGAGCGTTTCTTTGATTCCCTGGTTGCTGCTGATCGTCAGAAACGACTTCACTTTTAAACCGTTTGAACGGATGACATGGTTTAAGTATTCGCGTGTGCCTGAGCCAACTTCGCGCGTTACCCACGTTTGATTTTGCAGATCGGCCATTGTCACGTCTTGTTTGGAGGCAAGCGGGTGATCGCTTGAAGCTGCGATAAACAATTCGTCCTGCATAAAGGCGTGTACAGAAAGCTCTTTTTCATTTGTCTGTCCTTCGATCAAGCCGATGTCCACTTTGTACAGGCGGACGGACTGCACGATTTCTTCCGTGTTTCCAATGACGGCCTTGAGTTCGAGCTCAGGATATTCTTTTTGAAGGTCGAACAAGAGCGATGGCAAAATGTATTCGCCGATTGTGAAGCTTGCGCCGATTTTCAGCTCGCCTTTGATCGAGTTGTGGTGATCGAGAATGTCTTGCCTCGTTTGTTCATAGATGGTGATCATTTGTTTGGCGCGGTCGTATAAAATTTCACCGGTCGGCGTGATTTTCAAATATTTCGGAGAGCGTTCAAATAATTTCGTCTGGAACTCTTTTTCAAGATTTTTAATGTGCATGCTTACGCTCGGCTGCGACATGAGAAGAAGCTCGGCCGTTTTCGTGAAATTTTTGACTTCTGCAAGGGTAACGAATGTCTTCAGCGCATCATAATGCACACGAATCTCTCCTTTATTAAAAATCTTAATAGCTGTGATAATTAATATATATTTTACTAATGTTGAGTATTCCAGTAAACTTTTAATTAGAATCTTTTTTTAGGAATATTTGGTTTGAAGCAGGATGACGCCGCGCGGCAAAGGGGACGTGATGAGTGAGCGCTTACAATGTTTCTTAGCAGCAAAAGCCGTGATCGACAGATGCTTTGCGTCAATAAAACCGATTTGATTTATAGGAATAGTGGATATATGATGAGTATTATCCTTTTCCGTTTCAAAACAAGTCATGATTTTTTTATTCCTTAGTGAGGTGGATATCGTTGCAACTTCAGGTAATGAACAGTCCTTTTAATCAGGAGCAGGCAGAGCTCCTCAACCGTCTTCTGCCAACTTTGACGGCATCACAAAAAGCCTGGCTGAGCGGTTATCTGGCAGCTGTGCAAACCGCCGATGCCGCGGCGGCTCTTGAAACATTGCCGGCGGAAGCTCCTGCTGCAAGCCCGGCTCAGCCTGTTTCCAAAGAAGTGACCATTTTATTCGGATCGCAGACAGGAAATGCACAGGGACTTGCCGAAAACGCGGCTAAGACGCTTACAGAACGGGGATTTCAAGTCACCGTCTCTTCAATGAGCGATTTTAAGCCGAACCAATTGAAGAAACTAAAAAACCTTCTCATCGTCGTCAGCACGCACGGTGAAGGGGATCCGCCGGACAACGCGCTGTCATTCCATGAGTTTCTCCATGGAAGACGGGCTCCGAAGCTCGATGATCTCCGTTATTCTGTGCTGGCTCTTGGCGACACGTCGTATGAATTTTTCTGCCAGACCGGAAAAGAGTTCGACCAGCGGCTTGGTGAGCTTGGAGGCACAAGGCTCCATCCGCGCGTCGACTGCGATCTCGATTATGATGAGCCGGCTGCAGCATGGCTTGACGGTGTCATCTCAAGCTTAAACGAAGGACAGGAACAGGGCGCAAGCGCCGCACCTGCTCAAACGGCAGCTCCGCAAGCCGCGGGAGGAGTAACAGTATATTCGAGAAAAAATCCGTTCAGAGCGGAAGTGCTGGAAAATTTGAATTTAAACGGCCGCGGATCAAATAAAGAAACGCGCCATCTTGAATTATCGCTTGAAGGCTCAGGTTTGACTTATGAACCTGGCGACGCGCTCGGCATCTTTCCGGAAAATGACCCTGAACTCGTCGATATGCTGCTGAAAGAGCTGAAATGGGATCCGAATGCTGCCGTTGCTGTTGATCAAGGGGAAAACCTTTCTTTGAAAGAAGCGTTGACTTCTTACTATGAAATTACGGTGCTGACAAAGAAATTCATTCAGCAGGCGGCAGAAATCATTGAAAATGAAAAGCTGCGCGAGCTTGCCGCTCCGGAAAATGCGGATCAATTAAAAGCGTATATCGCTGGCCGCGACCTGATTGATTTTGTGCGAGATTTCGGTCCGATCGCAGCAGCTCCGCAGGAATTTGTATCGATTCTTCGAAAAATCCCGCCTCGGCTTTATTCGATCGCATCGAGCTTCGCTGCAAATCCGGATGAAGTGCATTTGACGATCGGTGCTGTCCGCTACAATGCGCACGGCAGAGACCGAAAAGGGGTCTGCTCGGTATTATGTGCCGAACGTCTGCAGCCTGGCGACACCCTGCCTGTTTTCATTCAGCCGAATAAAAACTTTAAGCTGCCGGAGAATCCGGAGACTCCGATTATCATGGTCGGTCCCGGCACAGGCGTTGCGCCGTTTAGGTCATTTATGCAGGAGCGCGAAGAAACCGGAGCATCGGGGAAATCGTGGATGTTCTTCGGCGATCAGCATTTTGTCACTGATTTCTTATATCAGACAGAATGGCAAAAGTGGCTGAGTGAAGGCGTGCTGACAAAAATGGATGTCGCGTTCTCGCGGGATACGGAAGAAAAAGTATATGTACAGCATCGCATGCTGGAGCACAGCAAAGAATTGTTTGAGTGGCTTGAAGAGGGAGCGGCTTTCTACGTTTGCGGCGACAAGAACAACATGGCCAAAGATGTTCAAAACGCATTGCTTGAAATTATCGAAAAAGAAGGCGGCAAAAGCCGTGAGGAAGCTGAAGCCTACCTCGCAGAAATGAAAAAGCAAAAACGTTATCAGCGCGATGTATACTGATTTTGATTGAAAGGGGACTTTTTCAACATGGGGAACGAAATATTAAAAGCGCCTGAAGGCCCGCCGAGCGATGTAGAACGTATTAAGAAAGAAAGCGATTATTTGCGCGGCACCCTGAAGGAATCGATGCTCGAGCCGCTTTCAGCCGGGATTTCAGATGACGACAACCGTCTGATGAAGCACCACGGCAGCTATTTGCAGGATGACCGCGATCTCCGCAATGAGCGGCAAAAGCAGAAGCTTGAGCCTGCGTATCAGTTCATGCTGCGCGTCCGGATGCCGGGCGGTGTGGCGACGCCTGAGCAGTGGCTTGTCATGGATGAGCTTGCCCGGAAATACGGAAACGGAACATTGAAGCTGACAACTCGGGAAACATTCCAAATGCACGGCATTTTAAAATGGAACATGAAAAAAACGATTCAGTCGATCCATTCAGCCATGCTAGATACCATTGCAGCATGCGGCGATGTTAACCGGAACGTCATGTGCACTTCCAATCCGTATCAGTCAGAAATCCATCGAGAAGTGTATGAATGGTCGAAAAAACTGAGTGATGACCTGCTGCCGCGCACACGTGCGTATCATGAAATCTGGCTTGATGAGGAAAAAGTGGCCGGCACGCCTGATGCGGATGAAGTCGAACCGATGTACGGACCGCTGTATCTGCCGCGGAAATTCAAAATCGGCATCGCCGTTCCGCCGTCAAATGATATCGATGTATTTTCTCAGGATCTTGGTTTTATCGCGATTGTGGAGGATGACAAGCTCATCGGCTTCAACGTCGCGATCGGCGGCGGCATGGGCATGACCCACGGGGACAAAGCAACGTATCCGCAGCTTGCCAAAGTTATTGGCTTCTGCAAGCCTGAACAGCTATACGATGTCGCTGAAAAAACGATTACGATCCAGCGGGACTACGGAAACCGTTCGGTCCGCAAAAATGCCCGCTTCAAGTATACGGTTGACCGCCTCGGCTTGGAAACGGTCAAAAACGAGCTGGAAAACCGTCTCGGCTGGAGCCTCGCTGAAGCAAAGCCTTATCATTTCGAGCATAACGGCGACCGCTACGGCTGGGTAAAGGGCGTAAAAGGAAGATGGCACTTTACAATGTTTGTTGAGGGCGGCCGTGTCACTGATTATGATGATTACAAGCTGATGACCGGCTTAAGGGAAATCGCCAAAGTTCATACCGGCGATATCCGCCTCACAGCCAACCAAAACTTGATCATTGCCAATGTCACAAGCCAAAAAAAGAAAAAGATCAGCGAGCTGATCGAACAGTTTGGCTTGACTGACGGCAAGCATTATACAGCGCTCCGCCGCAGCTCGATCGCATGCGTCGCACTGCCGACGTGCGGGTTGGCGATGGCCGAAGCGGAACGGTATTTGCCGAAGCTGATTGACAAAATTGATGAAATTGTTGAAGAAAACGGCTTGAAGAATGAAGAAATTACCATCCGCATGACAGGGTGCCCGAACGGCTGCGCCCGCCATGCGCTCGGCGAAATCGGCTTCATCGGAAAAGCCCCGGGCAAGTACAATATGTATCTCGGCGCCGCTTTTGACGGCAGCCGTCTGAGCAAAATGTACCGGGAAAACATCGGCGAAGAAGAAATTTTAAAAGAACTTCGCAATATTCTTCCGCGCTATGCGAAAGAACGCAATGAAGGAGAACGTTTCGGAGATTTCGTCATCCGCGCCGGAATTGTTAAAGAAACGACGGACGGAACGAATTTTCATGACTGATGAGCATTTTAAAAAAACGCCTCAGCCCATTGATTTGAACTGACCCGTTAAAATGAGACTTAGAAAAAACACCTATGCTGCCTGTCCCCTGTATTCCAGTGGGGACAGGTAGTTTAATTTTGCCTGAATTCGTACATGATTATATCGATACATGTATTGATTTACAATTTGTACTACTTTAGAATTGGATATAGATGCTCTACTTTGAGCGTTAAATCCTTCCGACTTTAGCGAGGAGTGAAAGGATTCAATGACGGCATTATCATGGCAGTTTCCTTTTCGAGACATGCTTGTGGTAATGCCTTTTTCTTTGGCCAAATTCTGATATGCATGTGAAGTATAGACAGATCCCTGGTCGCTATGAAGAAGTAACCCTACTGGTTTACGTAATTCTACAGCTTCCCTCAATGTGTCTAATACTAGGTTAATATCTTGGCTCGTACCTATTTTGTAAGCCACTATTTCGTTGTTATATAAGTCCATAATCGTTGATAAATATAACATAGTCGAGCCATAAGGTAAGTAGGTAATGTCGGTTACCCATTTTTCATTTAATCGGCTTGCTTTAAAATTACGATTGAGAGTGTTCGGCACAATAATATTACTCTCACCACAAATGTACTTTTGTCGCTTCTTCTTAACTTGACACTGAATCTCAAACTTTTGCATAATTTTTTGTACAGTTTTGCGGTTTACATTTATCCCATACTTTCTGTTTAAGATGGATTTAATTTTACGATGACCATAGTGATAGAAGTTTTTCTTACACAGCTTGATTACTAGCTCTTCTAATGAAGTTAGCTCAACTTTTTTATACTTCTTTTTCCAACGGTAATATGTTGACTTAGGTATGCCTAATACTCCAAGAATATCAATTATTTTAAAAGTGGCTGAGAGTTCTTCTACAACTTGGACAATGACTCGTGGCTCCAACTCCTTTCGATCTCCTGGTACTTTTTTATAATTGCCAATTGAGCCTCTAGCTGTTTATTCTTTAGTTTTAATTCTTCTAGCTCACTCATTTCCTCCGATTCTTTACCGTAGGAATATTGTTTTCCAACTTGTTGCGAAAATCGATAGGTTTGGCCTGTTTTGTACCATCGCATCCATGTTTTAATTTGAGTCTTATTTTTTATCCCCAGTTGTTCCATTATTTCTTTGTTTGTCATTCCAGCTTGTTTCATTTTAATTACTTCCCATTTTACTTCTTCTGCGTAATGTACTCTTGTGCCCATAGAAAAACACCCTCCTAAGAATCATATTGTATTAATACGATTCAGGGGGTGTTTTTTCCTTGTCTCATTTATTTGGGTCTCTCCAGATTGGTGCTGAGGCGTTTTTCTTTTTTACGAAAATGCCCGGACAGTTTCCGACTCTATGATCATTTTCATAAACTCTGCAGCCGCAGGTGTTGCTTCTTCAAATGAGGGTGTTATCATGCCGACTTCGCGGATAATTTGAGGAGAGATGTCTTTTTTGATCAACCGATGGGACACGGAGGAAAGCGAGAAGCTTGATATCAAGCCGATTCCCAAATTGTTATGAACCATATTGACCAATGTTTCCGCGTTTTGCACAGTCAGGTTTTCTTTTAACTCGAGGCGGTGTTTTTGAAAGATTTGAGATACCGCGATTTCGTGCCCGCCTTTACAAAAAATCAATTCATTTTGATATTTTTTCAGATCAATGAACGGTGCGTCTTTTAAGTGGTGATATTGCTCAGGAATCACGGCCGTCATCCGGTCTTGAAACAATACTTGGCTTTCGAATCCGTCAAAGGGAGAGGCGACGATTCCTAAATCAACCATGCGAGTTTCGACCCATTGCTTAATTTGGTCGGAGGTTCCCTCAAGCAGTTCGATTTGTACGAGCGGATACTTTGATCTGAAGGAGGCGATAGCCTGCGGCAAAATATTTGCTGAGACGGCGGGGAAGGAGCCAACCTTGACTTTCCCTCTGAGCAGATGATTTTCTTGATCGGCCACTTGGTATATTTTGTTTTCAATCACGATCATCTGTCTCGCCAGTACGACGATTTCCTTTCCCGCGTCCGTAAGTTTTATCTTGTTTTGTTTATCCCGAATCAATAATTTGACCCCGAGCGACGTTTCCAAGCTTTTTACGGCTTTGCTCACGGCCGGCTGTGAAATATACAGTTCGTTGGCTGCTTCTGTCATATTCAAAGTCTCTGCGACTTTCACAAAGATGTGAAGACTGTTCATGTTTATAACCAAATAGTTATACCCCCGATGATAAAAATGTATTTCAGTTATATCTCAATATAGCATATGCTGAACATGAAACAAAGAAGAAAGGTGACGGATTATGTTTAAAGTACTTTTGGGGATCATCTCTGTAACGCTGATTTGGGGGTATACCTGGGTGACGATGAAAATCGCAATCACTGACATTCCCCCTGTTTTATTTTCGGCCCTGCGGCTGTTCATTGGAGCTGTTCCTTTGTTTGTGATTCTCTTGATCAAAGGAAGGAAACGTTCAATAGGAAAGGAGAATATCAAGCATTATCTGGTGATGAGTTTATTGATGGGTTTAGGTTATATGGGGGTGTTAACTTACGGCATGCAGTTTGTCGATTCGGGAAAAACGTCTGTTTTGGTGTACACCATGCCTATTTTTGTTACTGTCATCAGTCATTTTAAATTAAACGAGAAAATCAATGTGTATAAAATGCTCGGTTTATTTTCTGGTCTGATCGGTCTTTTGTTTATATTAGGGGGCGGGATTCTGCATGTTGATCAAAACGTCATATTTGGAGAGCTTTGCGTTTTAATCGCAGCGCTCAGCTGGGGCGTCGCCAATGTTTACAGCAAACTGAAATTCAAAAATACAGATATGATTCATATGAATGCATGGCAGCTTCTCACAGGAGCGGTGATGTTATTGATTTTCTCTTTTATACTGGAACCGTCCCGGCCGATTCACTGGTCAAATGAAGCAATCTTGTCTCTATTGTTTAACGGTTTATTCTCTACGGCTTTGACGTTCGTCATTTGGTTTTGGATACTGAATCAAATCGAAGCGTCGAAAGCATCGATGGCTTTAATGTTTGTTCCCGTATTAGGCCTTTTGTTCGGCTGGCTGCAGCTGCATGAACCGGTCACATTCAGCATCCTGATCGGCGCATTCATGATCTGCATCGGCATTTTTATGAATACTTATCAATTTAAAAAAGTGTAAAAAAAGGCAGAGGATCTATATGGTAATATGAAATGGGAGGGAGATTTATGAAAATCGAACACATCGCCATATGGACGAACAATTTAGAGGAAATGAAAGATTTCTATACCCGTTTTTTTCACGGAAAGACGAATGAAAAATATGTCAATCCGAAAAAGCATTTCGAATCATATTTCATCCAGTTTGAATCGGGAACACGGCTTGAGCTGATGAGACGCCCCGACCTTGCAAAAGGAGAGGAGAACGCTTCCGGCTATGCACATATGGCGTTTTCCTTAGGGTCGCGGCAAGAGGTTGACGAGATGACGAGCCGCTTTGAAAAGGAAGGATACCAGGTTGCCGGAAAGCCGCGCGTCACGGGAGACGGGTATTATGAAAGCGTCATTCTGGATCCTGACGGCAACATCGTTGAACTGACCGTTTGACGGAAAAAAGCTAATGTCCGTTTTTAGACATTAGCTTTTTCGTTTAGATGGCAGCATCGAGCTGATTGATTTTCCATTTGTTGTTTTCTTTCACAAACGTGATCTTTCTTTTCGCAGTCACCGATCCATCCAATGCCGGTACGGAAAATTCATAAGTGCGGGTATTGTTTTTTTGAGAGATCAGTTTGATTTTTGCCTTGTCCCATCCTAAGAGGTTGTCCCCATCGCCGACAGGCACGGCCATTTTTCCTTTATAAGAAATGATGTTGTATTTTTCCAAGCCTTTTTTAATGGCGTCTTTTGTGAAAACCGGCGTCAAGTAGTCTGTTAATTTTGCTTTTGTGCTGAATTCACTGCACATATACGTATATGGAAGACCGCGGTATTCAAATGTTTTGGATGGGCAAGTTGAGTTTTTCGCTTTTGGATTGTGGCCGCTCATCGTATTCCAAAAGTGCTCCCGTGCCTGCAAGGTTAATTGCATGACTTGCTTATTTGTTAAATTCCCTGATGTTTGATTTTTCGCTGCGAGGGACGCTCCGGCAGGCAAGATCAGTAAAACAGCTAATAAACAAACGATTAACTTTTTCAATGGTCCTCTCTCCTTAAATATATCTCTTATATTACAAATGTTACAATAATTACAGATAGATTACAAGAGGTTTGCGAGAAAAATTTTCCTCCGCTGTTTTCTTATATATGACGACATAAAAGCAGCCGGGGTTATGGTTTGTCCAGGAAAATATTTTATGTCCATTGATTCGTTTCCCGGATTTCTCTCCTCATAAACATAGAAGCCTCATGTTGAAAAAGTATTTTATATTGAAAAAGAATTCTATCTGGGACCTCGCCGGGAGCAGGAAAGAGGATCACTGAAACATCAATGAATTATATTGTTAAAAATCAGAATTTTATATAAAATCAAACTTTATCAGTAAAAAAACTGTAACGAAATTCGCATCAATCTGTCATAGCGGTGACATTTTGCTGTGTTACGATTTTCCCTGTTAGTTTCAAAAGGGCTAACAAGGGAGGATTTAACTTATGAAGAAGACAATCATGTCCTTGGCTGCAGCCGCGGCTATGTCGGCGACTGCATTCGGAGCGACTGCCTCAGCAAAAGAAATCGAAGTTCAAAAAGGAGACACGCTCTGGGGGATTTCTCAAAACTACGGAATGAACCTCAAGGACTTAAAAAAATGGAATCAGCTTTCATCAGATCTGATTTTTCCAGGTCAAAAGCTGAACATTTCTTCTCAAGAAGAAAAATCTGAAGAAAAGCAGTACACCGTTCAGCCAGGGGACACGCTCTCAAAAATCGCAAAAGAGTTCGGTGTGACTGTAAGCGATCTTCAAAAACGGAACAACCTGAAGTCAGACTTGATTATTGCAGGGCAAACGATTGCAATAAACGGAGAAGCGGCAGCTGCAGCAGCGCCTGTGAAACAAGAGTCCGCTCCAAAACAAAATGATCAGCCTGTCAACGTACAAAAGGAAATCACAGTGACCGCAACTGCGTATACGGCAAATGACGGGGGCATTTCAGGCATCACAAAAACGGGAGTCGACCTGAATGCGAACCGCAATGCGAAAGTCATCGCGGTTGATCCAAGCGTGATTCCGCTCGGCACGAAAGTATATGTGGAAGGCTATGGCGAAGCGACGGCTGAAGACACCGGCGGCGCCATTAAAGGCCATAAAATAGACGTATTTATTCCAGATAAAAAAGACGCTTTCAATTGGGGCGTCAAAACCGTAAAGGTTAAAATTTTAAACTGATATAAAAAATGCAGGAGGCGTTAATTGCCTCCTGCATTTTTTTGTCGAACGATGTTTATGCTGCATGCTGTTCCGCGCGTCTGCTTTTTACAAAAACCGAAATCGCAAGAGCGGCGGCTGCAAAGGCGATGGCTACGAAATAAACCATATGAACGCCTTCTGTCATGCCTTGCATGTGCAGCTCCTGACGGCTGCCTCCGGAAGAGTGCGCGATAAAGCGATTCGAAACGGTTGTCAGGATCGTCGTATACAATGCCGGACCGATTGCCCCTGAAACTTGATTAACTGTATTCATTATCGCCGAACCATGCGGGTAAAGCGGTTTGGGCACCTGATTCAAACCGAGCGTCATAATCGGAGCCATTGTCAACCCGACGCCGAGTGTAAAGCCGGCGTAGAGCATCATTCCGACCGCCATCGGCGTATCGCTTGAAATATTCGTAAACAGCGAAAGGACGGCAATCACAATGATCAATCCGGTGATCAACAGCGGTTTAAAGCCAAGCTTATCAAACAGGCGCCCTGCAACAAGGGATGTCATCGCGAGGACGAGGCCGCCCGGCAGCATGAGAATGCCTGTATAAAGCGGTGACAGCTCAAGCGCCATTTGGAAGTAAAGCGGCAAAATCAGCATCATCGAAAACTGCAGCATCATCACGATCCACATCAGGATAACCGAGATTGAAAATATCTTTGAACGAAACGGCCTCATATCAAGCATCGGCACTTCCAATCTGAGCTGGCGCATGACGAACAATATTAATCCGATGACACCGGCCGCCAGTCCGATGATGACTTTCGGACTGCTCCAGCCCGCTGCTTCCCCGGCGTTGCTGAAGCCGAAAACGATCCCGCCAAATCCGACGGTCGATAAAAGAATTGATAATATGTCAATTTTCGGATACGTCAGTTCGGTTACATTTTTCAAGCGGAACGCCGCATAAAAAATCATGAAGACCGATACTGGCAGCATCATGAAGAAAACAACGCGCCATGAATAATGTTCGACAATATAGCCTGAGATGACCGGACCGATCGCCGGAGCAAATAAGATAACGAGCGTAAGGATCCCGGTCATCGTTCCGCGTTTTTGCGGCGGAATCAAAGTCAGTATCACATTCATCACAAGCGGCAATATCAGGCCTGTACCTGAACCCTGGATGATCCGTCCGGCGAGAACGAGCGGGAAGACCGGAGCAATTCCGGCCAGCAAGGTTCCCGCTGTAAAAAGCGTCATCGCAGACAGAAACAGCTGCCTTGTCGTAAAGCGCTGCATTAAAAACGCGGTAATCGGCACGGCGATGCCGATCATGAGCATATATCCGGTTGACAGCCACTGGGCTGTGTTCGCTGAAATGCCAAAATCGTCGATGATTTTCGGCAAAGCCACATTCATGACCGTCTCATTAATCAGAGCGAGAAAATTTCCGACGATTAAGATTGCGATAATCATGAAGGAGCCTTTTCTAGCTTGTTCCATTTGTATTCCCACCCTTTATGAACGTTTTAGCAAAAAAGGAATTTGTTCGGCGGCTGCACTGAGAGGCCGGCCGTTTTTTTTCGTCACTGAGAGCACATACGCACCCTCAATCATCGCTTGTATCGCGACGCTCAGCGTCTCGGCCGTTTCCGGCGCATAGCCTGACTGGAGCAGTTTTTCCTGATAGACAAGCTGCCAGTCTTGATAAACCTGTTCACACGTTTGGCGGAGCCTTTCACTGAACGACCACGTTTCTGCGGCGACGGATATGATCGGAATATCGTCGTTTTCTTCGATGATGTATTCCTCGATTCCGTCAGCCATCATCTGGATATAAGATTGAAACGCCTTGACAGGATCAGCTTCACCGCTGATCGCTGACGATATATACGCTTTGATTCTTTCTCCGGTTAATTGAATCGCCTCTTGCGCCAGTTCCTCTTTGCCGCCGGGGAAATAATAATAAAGCGATCCCCGCGGCGCTCCGCTTTCGGCTGTGATTTGGCTTAAGCCTGTGGCATGGTAGCCTTGTTTGCGGAACAATCGTGAAGCCGTCCGCAAAATTTTGTCGCGGCTGCTCATTTTTTCTGCCATTCTATCATTCCCTTATGATTTTATACTGATCGGTCTATATAATTTTAACGAAAAAAAAGACCTTTTTTGAAGGCCTGTTTTAAAATAAGGACGATTTGTCCATATTCGGTTCAGCGGGAATCCGCTGAAGGCTTCAGAAAGCCGGCAAGCAGCAGGCGCCACAGCAATCGCTGCCAATATCGACAAAAGGCTGTCAGATATGAAGTGAACAAAAGCGGAATTGATGGTATAGAGTGCGAGCGCCGTTAAATAAACGGCTAAAAAAACATAGCCGAACATTTTTCTGCGGAACGGTCTTTTGAGTTGAATCAAAAGAAACAATCCGGCCATTAAAATGATAAACGTCACAGTTATTCTCCCTTCGCAGGAAAGTTTCTCAATCCTCGTATGTCCGGTTTCTTTCTTTGTTGTCTTCAAATGCCAGATGAATGACGAATAAAAACAGACAGGCGATGATTTCGACATCCAGCGGGATGGTGATGCTGTCCATCAATTCATCAGCGAGATGGATGGCAAGCCAAGTAAAAAAACATTCGATCATAAAGGTCGCAGCTTTATGCCCAATCATAAAGCTCAGAATTTTTTCCGGGATTTCAAACAGCGCGCCGAGGCCAAAAGATAAAAGGATATACCAGAAGAGCGACCAGGGCGATTCGTATGTAACGCCGAAAATCGCAAAAAAACCGGCGACGCCGAAATAATAAGACCCGAAAAAGAGCGTAAACACAGTGAGGATCAAAAGAAAGATCATAGTCACTGCGAACATGGTACCGAGAGTTTTTTTAATCATTAATCATTCATTCCTAATCATGCAGTGTATATTCATGATATCAGAAAAATATCCGGTTGTGAGTTATAAATGAGATTTTGGGGTTAAAGTTTGTGTGGATGGGGGAGTGAAGAGAGCGTTCTGAAAAATTCCTAAGGTGTTTTTCGAGACCTAATTAATCACCATATATCATATTTGGAGCGTTTTCATAAGGGCTGCAATCAAGAGGATAGGATCCCAAATAAAAAAGGCTGCCAACCGGCAACCTTACTTTGTTAAGCATATTTCGTATTTGCTTGTTCTTAAACCGACGTGTTTACCCGAAGAATCATTTTCGTGCCTTAGGTGATTTTCGATTTTGGTTCAATTGCTTTTTTGAATCTCATTTGTATTGTCTATTCATTTTCATCTTGATTAGATTCAAGGTATTGCTCTAAAAATTCCTTATCATCTTCATCTTCTGGCCAGAGTCCTAAATATTTGTGTTCCCATACAATTCTTCTTTCATAATCATCAGCATCTGATAAATCCTCATAGTCGTAGTCGATATTAAATTCACCATCACTGTGAATGATCATAGAGAGACTCGTCCAAGTCTCTTGATCACTATTCTTAAATTCGTACCATAGCTTTTCTAAGTTATTGATTAATTGTCTCCAAAGATTTCGATAGGCTTCTTTTTCAATCCTAAAAAATTCAGGGATATTATGACAATATACCGGTGAATCATTTCCTTCAGGATAATAATAAAAGAATCCTTTTTGCACATCTTCAAGAATTTCTCCATAAATCAAAATCTTTGACCATTCCTCTGGAATAGTCTCAACTACTGTCTCCGCAATTTCTTGATATATCGTGTTTAATTGATTTTCATCCATTGGCTACTTACCTCCAGGCTTATTATCAAATTTCACAACTTCCCATTCCCGTTTTCCGATTTTATATTCTATCTCAAAGCTTGCCGGTCTTTGGGAATTCCCTTTGTATACTGGCTGTATTTTAACCTCAACTGTTCTTCCTTTTTCGAGGTGTTTGGCCCACATGTTCTCAAGCTTTTTCCATTCTCCTTTATTTAAGTTACCATCCATCGGCACAAGGTTGTCAAGCTTTCCAGACCCTTCGAATATACTTGCAATGAGATGACCGCCCTCATCGGTTTTTAATCGATCTTCACGGCCGGCAATTCTTTGAGCGTATTTGTTTCTCTTTGCTGCTCCCAAATTTAGTTTGCCGCTGACATTTGTAATACGTCCTTTATGATCAGTTTTATAAGTATAGCCTACAGGCGTTGTATACTCAATGTTCGGTTTTAACACCTTTCTTCTTTTGACTCTTGTGAAATGGTCACCATATTTCACTTTATGGATGGTTTTTGAGTCTACTTTAATGTCTGTTTTTGTTTTGGAAGAAACACCCGCAATGATGCTGACCATTCGATTTCTTGCTTGTTTTGCTTGATCAGAAATCTTTTTGGTTTGTTGAATTAATTTATCTTTCAATCGAGATCCATCTATCGTATTGAACGGAACTTTACCAGCATTGGCTAAAGCTAGTTGAGGAGAAGCGATTTGGACTTTCGGAGTGAGATTTTTAATATCTTTAAAATCCCTGACAACTTTATCAGCTGCTTTCTTACCTGCCTTTTTCGCACTCTCTATGCCCTTGCTAGCTGTCTTTTTAGAGACATCCTTTATCTTAGATGCGGCTTTTCCCATCTTGCCCGCCTTAGCCAACTTGCTAACTTTGTCTGCACCTTTCGTTCCGACAATGGATGACGCAACCATTCCGGTAGCGTATGTAAACCATCTCGCCCTGCTTTCTGCATCACCATTGATGACGTCCCTCACGAAGGAGTCCTCGATATCTTTCTTTATGATTTCAAATGTTTCTACAGGGTGGGTGACTGTGTAGGCAATGCCCTCTAGCGTTTCTTTTGGATTGGTTATGGTATCTCGTATTCCTGTCACTGTATCGACGGCCACATCTTCTATTCCTTCTTCAATGCCCTGCTTAATACGCCCCATGATACCACTTTGTTTTCGTTTTCGATTTATAGTGTAAAAATAGTAATTTTGCTGCTTTTCTGTCAGATTTTCAATTCCAATCTCTTGTGCAATCTCAACAAATTCATCAGGATCAATGACATTTTCGAGCTTTTCCTTTAGGTGAGAGATTTTATTAACCTGTTTGTTAGCTTCACTAACTTCCTTTTCGAGTTTTGATCTCTTATCGAGCTTAGCCAACATAACGCCCATCGCTGTTTCCTGGTTTCCACTCAAGGTATCCATTTTATCCTGTTTTAAAATAGAACCTTTCTGATAGCCGGTGATTTCAATTTTAGGGCCTGTGTACATTTTTTCAAGCCTAGCGATGTATCTTTGCATTGTTTCTAAGTCGTTTTCAGCGGCTTTGATGGTGTTCGTCTGCTCCCTGTCGAATGTATGTAATTTTTCAATTGTCTGATTGATTTCTTTTAAAGCTTTCGAGTAATTCTCGTGAAAATTACTGTCATCTAATTCCGGCAAATCGACTATATGGCTGACTTTAGCGATTGTAGCATTCGTTTTAGAAACCAAACGCTTCGTGGTGCGATCGGCATCTTTCACTCCTTGTTCCAGCTCATTATCGAGGAAGGCTTGCGAAATATATCCATTGTGTTGTGGCTCCAGGGAATTCAATGCACTTTTGATTTTCTTCAATGCTGATTGATATTCCTCGATAAAAGTTTCAAAAAATTGAAGGAATGGGGTGTGACACTCTTTATAAAAATTCCGTATTGCGTCGCCGCCTTTTCCTTTTAAGGCATCGTTGAGCGACGTGATACCTTCCACGCTTTTTTTAATGTTGACGATTTCTTCCGATTGTTGCTTTAATTGTTCCACCGTTTGATCAATCGCTTTGTGCAGCGCCTGAACGTCCAGAGTCTTCATGGCATTCTCCTCTAATACTAAAGTTGCAATCATTTTAGAGTTTACCACTTTACGGAAGGGTATTGGTGAATACATCCTGTATACCCAATAAAATGAACCTTTCGATTTAGGTTTATATACCTACTAGAGATTTCATTATCCTGAAGGCAACATATTTACAACCGCTGCGACTCCCGGTACACTACATAAAAACAGGACAGGCAGGTGCAAAAATCGAAAGATGAAGCGGGCTTTAACTGACCAATACGGCAGCTTTACAGAGATGGCAGAAAACGAAATAGAAGGGACCGATTATTCGGTGGCTGCTCGGGATGCAGGGAGCGCTCTGCTTGTGATGGCTCCCCACGGGGGCGGGATCGAGCCGGGCATCAGTGAAATTGTCAAGGCTTTTGCAGAGGGCGCTTCGGTTTATTTATTGGAAGGATTGAAAAGGCGCGGCAATAAGAGCCTTCATGTGACAAGCGCTCATTTTGACTGCCCGCTTGCCTTGCGAATGGCTGCAGGACACCGGTACATACTGGCTTTTCACGGGTATGAGGAGCCTGCTCATCGACATACGCTCATCGGAGGGACAGATCGAAGGCGCGCCTTGATGTTTAAGGAGACATTGGAGAGGCACGGATTTTCTGCGGAGCTGGCGGCTGAAAGGGGCTATCTTTCAGGTACAAACCCTGCAAGCATCAACAATCGCTGCCAAACCGGTTTAAGCGTGCAATTTGAAATCAGCACAGCCCAGCGGAAGGCGATGTTTGAGCAATTCACATTAAAGGGCAGGCGAACGTCTCAAAATGAGGTGTTTTCCCGCTATGTCAAAGCTTTGAAGGAAGGAGCATGCATCGCATATGGGCCGAGTGCAGCCGGCAGCTGAGCCGGCTGTTTTTTTATTTTCTCAGCATATAAGCCGGCCGGCTTTCCGCAGCGACCATTTTGCCGAGGCCGTTTGCCGCTGCGTACGGGCGGCGGGTTTCCCGCCGGTAGCGTGCAAGTTCGTCTACTTCTTCAAAGCGTGGTGCATTCGCCGATTCGCTCTCTTGGGAAAGGCTTGCCATCCACGCCTCATGAAACTGGATTCCGGCCTGCCGTTTTTCAAAGAGCTCGATCCGTTTGACAGCGAACGACTCCGTGACTTTAAAGAGGTCGGCGATCATTTTAGCGGCTTGGCATCGCAGCTGAGGAAAATCCATTTTTAAAAGCATAAAAGTAGGGACGCAAAAATGGTACATAAATTGATTGGCCTGGAACTCCTGCAGCTCCCTGAACATCTGATTCATGTAAAGCTGGTTTCCGGCGTGCTTTAATACGTGGCACAGCTCATGGGCAAAGTCCTCCCACTGCTTTTCCTTTGAAAGGCTGCTGTTGAGAATAATGCTGTACATGCCGTCATGCTTAATCATCATGCTGTTGACATTTTCATAGTGAATCCAAATATTAAAATGAGCGGCTATGCGATTCATATCAATCTGGTGAGGTTCAAAAAAACCGAACTTTTGGTACATATTTTTGACGTATTCTTCTAGGTGAGATAAATAAAACTTCAATACGAGACACCCTTTCGAACGAATGTTCTGTTTTTAGCGGGAAAGAAAAGCCCGTCAAAGGGGCTGTCATGATTTCATGCAGATCTATCATATACGATGAGCAGCCACTTTAGCAAATCTTTCCCTTTTTTATTGTCTTATCTATTAAATCGGCGCTCACCAGGTAATGTTTAATAAAAATTCCTTATTTATCCGTTTTGTTTATCTCCGGGCTTTCGTTTCTTCTCTTTTTCTTTTAAGTATTGAATGAACTCGATGGCCTGCTGTCTGCTTTCGGGGGAAAATTCCTGCATGTCGCGGTAGGCAATTTGCAGATCCGGATCTGCGATTTCGTCTTCGATGTTTTTTTTCTTTTCCGTGCCTGTCAGCAGATAGTCTATCGTCACTTTATAGTAATCAGCGAGTTTTTTTAATGTTTCATAGTCCGGCTCGCTTCTTCCGTTTTCATAATGGGAGTAGCGTGCCCGCGATACACCGATCTGCTTTGCCACTTCTTCCTGTGTCCTTTTTCCTCTCAGGCTCTTCAGTCTGCCGCCTAACATAGAATGACCTCTCTTCCTCAATTCGGCATGATTATCTCTATTATAGATACAAAATGTATCGAAATAAACAGATGATAAAAAAAGTATCAAAAAAGTGTTGATGATAAGAAGTGTATCATATATAATCAAATTATCAGATACGTATTGTATCAAAAACAGGGAGTGAGAACATGTGCGAAAACGATTGATCGAAGAGCGCTCTAAGAGGGGATGGACCCAGAAGCAAGTGTCGGAAAGACTTGGACTCTCCGAGGTTTATGTTCGCAAAATTGAAAGGGGAACACGCAATCCCGGCAGAGAAACGATGCTGAAATTCGAAACGCTTTATTCAGTGCCTGATCGTTTGCTGTTTCCCGATCTTTTTCAGGCCTTTATAGATACATATTGTATCAAAGAAAACCTGCATGAAAGAAGGCGATGTCATGAATCTTGAACATCCGATGGTCACACGCATCCGAACACACGGCTATCCAAAGGAAGCCGACAGAGAGCAAATGAGAAGCCACGGCGGACTTGCCGGATATCCAAAAGGAGGAAGCATGGGTAAAATTGTGATTTCCTACAGCTCAGACCGGTTTGATCAATGGCGGCTCGGAGAAGCCGGGGGATTCATCGCTTTTACGAAAGACGGAAAGCCTGTATTCCAATTTGATCATAAAGGCCAATACGAACGGTATCTCAGGCTGAACCGCAAAAGGCAGAAGGAAGGGGGAAGATGAATGTCCCGCCCGCCGGATCAAAGCTATCCCTTTTCGGTTTACTCAGGGCTTTTAACACCTGTTCACTACGAGAAAATAGGCAATGCCATTTGGCTTTTTTTATGGTGCATCAGTTCAACAACAAAGGAAATCGAACGCGATGGGGAGACATGGGGCATCGTGCTCGGCAACAAGCCGCTGAAAGCAGCCGAACTGGCTCTTCAATTCGGCGTCAACGAAAAAACGATCAGAAGATGGCTCGCTCTTCTCGAACGAAACGGCTACATTGCAGTCACAAGAGCGCCTTACGGAATGATTTTGTCAGTCAGACATTCAAAAAAATTTGCCTACGCCAGCCATGTCCGAACAGAACTGCCTGATCGGACAGAAGAGACTGGCAGTGCGGACAAGCTTGTCCAATCCAATAAAGATATCACACAAATCAACACAAAACATAATATGAGTTCCATAAAAACAATAGCAGAACGATTTGCCGCCCTCAGGTCGATGCAGGAAGGAAAGCCCGTCCATCCCTCGTCAAAAGACTATCAGGCCATCGCCCGGATTGTCGCCCGCGGAGTGTCTCTTCCGCAAACAATCAAATGGCTTGAACAATGTTTTGAGGAGTATGAGGCGCGGCGCCGAAGCCGTCATGAAACGATCAAGGTCTTCAGCTACTGTGAAAAATATATCATCGGCCGGCTGGCTGAAGCGGAAGCGAAAACGAAAACAACTGTCAGGAGGGAGAACAATGCCCAAAAGAACAATCGAAGAGGTCATGGACGAACTGAGAAACAGGAGCCGTCAATCACAGGGGGGCAAACCGGAAGAATCCGCCGCAAAACGGTATGACTGTCCGAAGTGCAAAGATGAACTCGGATTTATCGAACGGCGCGGAACGATGGAAGTATGGGTATCATGCGTCTGCCGCGAATGGCGCAAAGCGCAAAAGCTGTTGAAGACGAGCGAAATCACCGAACAATTTAAAAACTTAAACTTTGCTCAATTCAAGACGGAAGGAAAGCATCAATCTGTAAAAGAGGCGTATGAATGCGCCGTTGAATATGTACAAGCTTACCGGGACATTCAGGAAAGCCGCAGAAACAGCATCGCGCTCTTGGGACGACCCGGTTCAGGGAAGACTCATTTGCTGACGGCTGCCGCCAATGAGCTGATGAGGAAGCTTTTTGTACCCGTCCTGTATTTTCCGTTTGTCGAAGGATTCAATGATTTAAAACAGGACTTTTCGTTGCTTGAGAATAAGCTGAACCGGATGAAGCAAGTCGAGGTGCTGTTTCTTGATGACCTGTTTAAGCCGGTGGCAGGCAGGCCGCGGGCAACGGAATGGCAGATCGAACAGACATATGCCGTCGTCAATTACAGGTATTTGAACCATAAGCCGATCATGCTGTCCAGCGAGCTAAGCGTTGAAGAAATTGTCAGCATAGACGAAGCGCTCGGAACGAGGCTGGTCGAAATGTGCGGGGACTTTCTCGTCGTCCTGAACGGGAGCTCTTTCGGCATCAATCATAGACTGGAGGGGATGGTTTGATGTGCCGGCTATGTAATGGGAGAAAATCAATCCATCAGGACGCAAGGGTCGGAACGATTTTCCGCGCTTGCCCGAACTGCTGCACTGAAAGCGGCGGTTTGACGGATGTGATCAAACATCTGGAAGCGCTGATTGCAAAAATGAAAACAAGGGTGACACAAGGTGCTTAAAAGTTTAAAAGCTATGATTCTCATCATCTGGACAGCGGCAAAAAGAGACGCACAAATTAAACGATGGCACGAAGAAGACGGAAAGTGAGGAAAGACATACGTGAAAAACGAAAGTGAGGCGTACAGCCCATCACCATGGCGCGTCGTCAGAACAAATACCGACGTATACATTTATTCAGCATACAGCAAAGCCGAAAAGAAACGGTTTCCTTATTCCAACGGAAGGGTGATTGCCAAAGTCGCCGACTACAGCGCATATTCCAAGGAAAAAAATGCCCGCTTAATCGCTGCAGCTCCCGAACTGTTGACCGCAGTGAAGCTCACGCTTGCCTATTTGAAGCGAAAACGGCCCGTTCACAGCGATTCAGTTGAGAATCAATTGAAGAATATTTTAGAAAAAGTCGTCGCAAAAGCAGAATTTGAAGAGGAGGAAACAAGATGAACCATCCGGCAAAGTTAACAGATATCAACGATACGACGGTTGCAAGCCGCATCAAAAAAGGAAAGGTGACGGTGATCGTCCTTGACGGAATGAACGGCACGGCATGGCAGGCCGAGGCGCCTGAGCACGGCAAAACCGTCATTGAAACGAGAAAGGGAGATCTCGCAAGGATCGAATTTGAAATCGGCTATAAGCTATAGCTCTACAACTTGAATATTTGTCCAAGACGGAAAGCCTGCGGACGCTGATCAGGATGCACATCTTAACTGTGCGGCTGATTGGTGTCCTTTTTTATTTCAAAAAAACGGAGGTACATTAAAATGGAAGATTTGCTTTTCGAATATAAAAGAGCGCTGAAAAACACGAAAAAATTGTATAAGCCCTATCAAGATGAACAAGGGCTGACGGCTGAACAGCTGAATGATAAAAAACTGATCAGAAACATGATGACCGATTTGGAATATGTGATCGACTGGCTTGAAAACGGAAGAGAACCTGGAATCAGACGGGCGATTGACAGGCGCGACTCTTATAAGCGGATGCTCCTGAAAGATCCGCGGATCATCGACACGTTTTCAGAACAGAGTGCATTTGAACCGGCTCAGGAAGTGTCAGCATACGATAAAGCCCGGATTGAATCAGCGCTGTCTGCCCTTACGGCACGCGAAAAAGAAATCTTCATTTTACATAAGGTCGAACAGTTTTCCTATGAGCGGATTGCCGCCATGCTCGGCATCAAAAAGTCTACTGTTCAAACCAATGTGAAACGGGCGCAGCTGAAAATCGCGAAACAGATCGAAAAGCCTCTCGATTGTATGGCATAACGATATATCTGTCTTTTGTCATACGTTTGCCACCTATAAGTGAAAAGAGAAAAAATATAACAAAGCATACTGTTCATATGGAAGATTCATATATCGATTAAATATTACTGTTTCCGAGAATGAGAGGCGGTGAAAATGAACAATGCCAAGGAAAAGGGATCCAAAAAGGGATGAAGCTTTTCGTCTCTATCAAAAATACGGGGGAAACATTACGAATCTCGCAATCGCAAGAGAACTCGGCGTTTCAAATAAAAAAATCAGCGTTTGGAAAACCCGCGACCGCTGGCAAGAGGCTTTAGCCGGAGATGACGCGAACCGTGGAAAAGCAGACATTCACAATGAAGGGCTGAATGAACGGCAGCGGCTGTTTTGCATCTATTATGTGAAAAGCTTCAATGCCACCCAAGCGGCGGTAAAAGCGGGCTATTCCCCGGCCAGCGCCCATGTGACAGGCTGCCGGCTTTTGAAAAATGAAAAGGTGGCCGATGAAATCAGGCGAATCAAAAAAGAAATGGTAGGGGAGATATTCGTCGAGGCGATGGATGTTCTCCAAGTCTATGTAAAAATCGCGTTTGCCGATATGACCGATTATGTGACTTTCGGCAAAAAAGAGGTACAGGCTGTCGGAAAGTCCGGACCGCTGTTTGATGAAGAAAACAATCCGGTTATGAAAGAGGTCAGCTTTGTGGATGTGAAACATTCCGACCTCGTCGATGGCACAGTCATCACGGAAGCGAAACTCGGGAAAGAAGGGATCGCGATCAAGCTGGCCGATAAAATGAAGGCGCTCGATAAGCTCTCACAGTATTTTGACCTTTTCCCTGATTCATTTAAGCGGAAAATTGAAAATGAGAAGCTGAAGCTCGCCAGACAAAAAGCCGACAAAGATGCGGAAACGGGTCCCGTTGAAGTGGTCATCGCCCGAAAAGGTGATCAGGCTTGATCATAAAAGAAGTCAATCCGCATTTTGAAGATTATTTGTTTAACTGGGATCAGACCTTTCAATTTCTTGTCGGCGGATACGGTTCGTCGAAAAGCTATCATACCGCTTTAAAAGTCGTATTAAAACTGCTTCAGGAAAAGCGGACCGCTCTTGTCGTAAGGGAAGTGTTTGAAACACACAGGGATTCGACGTTTTCTTTATTCGCATCCATTATCGATGAGCTGGGTGTCCAAAAGGCGGCTCAGGCGGTTTCTTCTCCGATGCATATCAGGTTTGCAAACGGCAGCCGAATTATTTTTAAAGGAATGGACAACCCGGCGAAATTGAAATCTGTCAACAACATCTCGCTGATTTGGATTGAAGAATGTTCAGAGGTGAAGTATGAAGGCTTCAAGGAACTGATCGGCCGGCTGAGGCATCCTTATCACAGGCTGTATATGATGTTGACGACAAACCCCGTCAGCCAGTCAAACTGGACGTACAGACACTTTTTCAAGGATGAGCGGAACAAGCGGTTCATTTTGGATGATGAGGTCTTGTATAAAAAGCGGGTCGCTGTCGTCGGTGATACGTATTACCACCATTCCACAGCTGATGACAACCTGTTTTTGCCGAAAAGCTACCTCAAACAGCTTGATGATATGAAAGCATATGATCCCGACCTGTACCGGATTGCCAGAAAAGGGCGGTTTGGGGTAAACGGCACCAGGGTTCTGCCGCAATTTGAAGTGATGGAGCATGAGGAGGTCATGAGGCAGATCTCCGCCATTTCCAACCCGCTGAAGAGAACCGGAATGGATTTCGGATTTGAGGAATCATACAATGCCGTCGTCCGGGCGGCCGTCGATCCCGACAAAAAATATCTATATATCTATTGGGAGTACTACAAAAATAAAATGACAGATGATAAGACGGCCGAAGAACTTCACGAATTCGCGGTTGCGAAGGAGCTGATTAAAGCTGATCCCGCTGAGCCGAAAAGCATTCAGTTTTTCAGGCAGAATGGTTTTAACATGACAGCAGCACGCAAGTTCCAAGGCTCGCGCCTGCAATATACGAAAAAAATCAAGCGGTTTAAAAAAATATTCTGTTCTGACCGATGTGCCAATACGATCTACGAATTGCAGCCGCTGACCTATGCGACGGATCAAGACGGCAATCTGAAGGAGGATCAGTTTACAATTGATCCGCACACGCTTTCCGCGCTATGGTACGCGCTTGATGATTATGAAGTAACCGATTTGAAGGCTGAGCCGGAAGTGAGAAAACGGCCGAACAGGAAAAGGGGGAGATAGCGTATGTCCACTCAGCAAACGGTAAGAGCGAAAGTCATGAAATCCCGTTTTCACGGGCCTGTAACAAAACAAATATATGAAGATCAATTTTCGGAGATCTACGGCGATGATATTATCGCTCCGCCGTACAATTTGAAAGAATTGAAAGCCATTGCCGAATATTCTTCAATTCTTCAGCAATGCATTGACGCCTATAAAACGAATATTGCGGGGTTCGGGCTCGATGTAGAATACGCTTTTGATTTCAACGGGGCGGATGTGACGCCCGATCGGAAAAAAGCTGCTGAGTCCGATTGGACAAGGCTTGAAGATTTTTGCCGCCACCTTCATTTTGACGAATCGGCTGAAACAATTTTAAGCCATATGATAGAGGACCGCGAAAAAACCGGGAACGGGTTTTTGGAGGTGCTCAGAAACGGTGCGGGGCAGCCGGCCGGAATTGAATATCTCGATGTCAAAAATATGCGGGTATGCGGATTGACAGAACCGATCGAAGTTGAATTCGCCTACATGGAAAACGGATCGCTAAAAAACATCAAGAGGGAGAAAAGGTTCCGCAAATACGTTCAGATGATTGACGGCAGGAAAGTGTACTTTAAAGAGTACGGCGATCCGCGCGTCATGGATATGACCACCGGAGAGTTTGACAGGCAGACTCCCCCTGAACGAAGCGCGAATGAAGCGATCCATTTTAAAATCGGCAGCGGCGTCTACGGCGTTCCGCGCTGGATCGGAAATATTGTCAACCTGTACGGGGCGCGGAAAGCGGAAGAGCTGAATTATATGTACTTCAGACAAGGCCGGCACGTACCTGCCGTCATTACGGTTGAAAACGGCATGCTCTCAGAGGCTTCCTACAGAGAGCTGCAGGAATATATGAACGACTTGGAAGGCGTTGAAAATGCCCACAAATTTTTGCTGATCGAAGCGGAGGGAATCGCACAGGAAAAAGACATTCACGGCAGCCAGGACATTACGCCGGTGAAGGTGGACATCAAATCCCTCGCCGAAATTTTGCAGGAAGATGCGCTGTTTCTTGAATATGACGAGAAAACCCGGAATAAAATCCGCTCTTCCTTCAGGCTCCCGCCGCTCTACACCGGTGATGCCCATGAATATAACAGGGCGACAGCCGATACCGCCCGCAAAATCACCGAAGAACAGGTTTTTGAACCGGAGCGGAAAATATTGATCGGCAAGCTGAATACGCTGTTTCTCCGCGATTTAAACATTTTCCACGCGAGGCTCCAGCTGAAAGGACCGGACTTTCGCGATCCGCTTGAGATCGCAAAAGTGCTCGGTCCTTTTATTCAGGCAGGAGCAGTATCTGCAAATGATTTGCGCGACCTGGCCGGCAGAGTGCTCGGCAAGACGCTAGATGAATGGCCGGAGGAAGAATTCAGCAGGCCGCTCGTTTACCAGGAAAGCTCAAAGCGTGCGGAAGCGGAAGCAGGAGCATTGCTGCCTGAACTGCAGGAAGCCGTCGAGACATTGAAACAGATCACTGAAAGGAGGTGAACATTTCGTGCCGAGAGAGCTTAAAAATGCCAAAATCAATTTCGTCAGTTATGTCGACAAAGCGGCGAACAAAAAGAAATTCTTCATGACGAAGTCGAGTGAACCGCCGACATTTCAAAAGGAAGTCAAGCTGATTGCAAAAGCCGAGGATGAAAAGAAGCTCGTCTACGGCGTTGTCTACGAGCCGGACATTCAGGATGCCCACGGCGACTTTATGACGGCTGAAGAAATCCAAAAAGCCGCCCACGGTTTTCTGAAAAATGCCCGGAAGATCGACAAGGATCACAATTTCCAGGGAGGCGTCGGAGAAGTCGTGGAGTCCTACGTAGCGCCGGCTGATTTTGAAGTAAACGGCGAAACGATTGTGAAAGGCTCTTGGGTGCTGGTGACAAAAGCCGGCGATGAGATCTGGGAACAGATTAAAAAAGGAAGCATCACCGGCTACAGCATGGCGGGCACTGCCGAAACGGTCGAGCACGCGCCCCAAGCCGACTCTGAAACCGATGAGCCCGGCAGTTTCTTTCAGCTGTTTAAGCAGTTTTTTGCCGGCGACAAACAAAAAACGGGAGAGGAAGAAAAAAAGATGAAACGATCAGAAGTTCAAGGAACGATTGAAGCCGTCTTGGCTCCGCTTCTCAAACGTCTTGACGATTTGGAAGGGGATAAAGCGGCAGATGAAAAAGAGCAACAGACAGACCAAGACGCACATGTGAAGGAAATCGTCGAGGACATGCTCGCCCCTCTTATTGCACGCATTGAAGCACTCGAAAAGATGAGAGGCGCCTCAAAGCAGGCAGCAGCCGAAAAAGACGGGGAAGAAGAAGTTAAAAAATCGATTTGGAGCGGATTGCTTTAATTTGGAGGAGGAAGACAATGAGAAATCAAGAGATTATTCGTAAAGCCGAGATGTCGCTTGCGACTTTGAAAAGCGGAGGATTAATGAATCCGGCGCAGGCTTCTGCATTTATTCGCATGGTGCAAAACACGCCGACAATTTTCAGCGAATCGCGCGTGATTCAAATGGAAAACGACTCGCAAAAATTTGAAAAGATCGGCTTTGGCCAGCGGATTTTACGAGCGGCTGATGAAGGTAAGGCATTGGCGAAAGATCAATTAACCGCACCGGTGACCAGCACGGTCGAACTGAACGCGAAAGAAGTCATTGCCGAAGTCAACATCACTTATGACACGCTCGAAAATAACATTGAAAAAGACGGCCTTCAACAGACGCTGATGCAAATGCTGGCGGAGCGGGCTGCCGTTGATATTGAAGAACTGATCGTCAATGGTGATGTCGCATCCTCAGATCCATACCTTGCCCAGCTCGACGGGATCCGGAAGCAGTCCGTCTCCCATATCGTCGATGCGGGCGGGGAGCAAATCAGCCGGCAGCTTTTCAAACAGGGGCTGAAAGCTGTTCCGGCAAAATATATGCGCGTTCCTCAGGAATTCAGATTCTTCACATCGCTCGGCCAGGAGATTGAATGGAAAGACCGCGTCGCAGAACGTCAAACGACTCTCGGGGATGCGGCGGTACAGGGCGGACTTTCTACCGCTTTTGGCGTGCCTGTTAAAGGGGTCTCAAATATTCAGCCGTATGCATACGGAGAAGGAGATGCGGCCGCCGAAGCATCAGACATTATTTTGACGCACCCGAAAAATATCATTCTCGGTTTCTCGCGCAATATCAGAATTGAAGTCGATAAAGACATTCGCGCGCGCAAATTCATCATTGTCCTGACGGCAAAACTGGACAGCAAATTCGAGGAAGAAGACGCGGTTGCAAAAATCATCAATGTAAAAGAGTAAATGCTGAGTTCGAACCGTTCCAAAGGAAGAACAGCCGACCGGCGGAAACCGAGCCCGGACAACAGCTAAAAGCTCTGGAAGGATGTGATGAACATGCTGATCACGCCCGACGATATCATCCAATATTCCGTTATTGAAGCCGTGAAAAACCGGCCGCAGGAATTGCTGCGTCAGGATATCCTTGAAGCTGAAGCGGAAGCCGAGCAGATAACGGGGCACCGTTTTACAGATGAAAAATATGATCCGCTGCCGGAAAAGGCAAGGCTCGCTTTGCTGCAGCTGGCACAGTACTTTGCATTGAAAAACGGTGATGAATCGCTTTTGAAAGGCTACAAATCTGAGAAATTGGGAGACTACTCCTATACGCTTTCAAGAAGCGGAGGCCTAGTGAAGCCCGACGTCTATAAACTGCTCGAAGAATTTATTCTTGATTATGAATCTGTTCGATTCAAGGTGCGCCCGCTATGAGCTACAAAAGGTTATTAAGCGACCGCTGCGATATCTATCATTTAAAGGAAGACCAGGCTGAGGAAGCAAGGTACGGCATTCCTGCGCGAGACCTGCAGCCGATTCGCACATACGGGGAAACACCTGATCTTCAAAACGTTCCCTGCTATTTTACGGAAAAAAACCAGTCGATCGTCCAGCAAGATCCCGAACAGGTTATTTATCATTCATATTTGGCCCATTTTCCGGCGGAGGCAGATGTGCGCCTTCACGATAAGGCGGTCTGGAACGGTGTCGCCTACACGCTGCAGCAGCCGCGCAACATCAAAGGCCATCACCTCGAAGTGTTAGCGGTCAGGGATGAAAAACTATGAAAATCAAAGGATTGAAACAGCTGTCGCAGACGCTGGAAAAAGCAGGGCAGAGCGGCTTTCGAAATGAAGCTGCCAAGTGGCTTGAACAGGCGGGAACCGATTTTTTGGACCTGGTCTGTGACGAAATCGTGCGCGCCGGATCGATTGATACCGGCAGCCTTTTGCGCTCTTTCAAGCGGGGAGCCGAAGGGAACAGGTGGGAAATCGAAAAAGGCGGACTCACGCTTGAAGTCGGGACGGAGTTAGAGTACGCCTCATTTGTAAATGACGGCCATTGGACAGGCGGAAAAGACGAAGTCAGGTGGGTTCCGGGACAATGGCACGGCGGCCGGTTTCAATATGATCCCGGTTCATCGTCCGGCATGGCCTTAAAACGGCAATGGGTAAAGGGAACAGGCTATTGGGAGCATGCGCTTTACATATTTGAGCGTTTATTTGAAAAACGCCTGAATGAAAGGCTGCAAAAATGGCTGAATTCCCTTTAAGGAGGTGAAGCTTTGAACGACGAAACGGGATCTGTCATGAATTTCTTTTATCAAGTCTTTCCTGTCGTCTGTTATGAAAAGGAAATACCCGACCACTTTCAAATACCGTCGCTGTATTTTCCTCCCCCTTCTGTTTTTGATGAGAATGATACGGTTTCAACATTTAAAAAAGTCTTCACCCTGAATGTGAAACTGTTTCACCACGATTCGCAGCAGGCCCATGATCATGCCGAGCGCATTGCAGACGCCGTAAGGGAAGCGAGGCACATCATACCGCTCATTGACCGATCGGGTAAAGGCACAGGGGACAGCTTGAGGATCAGCCGGATCGAGACGAGAATAGGGGATTCCGGCACCGCGTCCATTATTATTCAATGGAACAGCCGCTACTGGTACAAACGGGAAAGCGAACTTTCTCTGGAAACAGTTGATTTTACAAACGGGGTGAAATAATTGGCAGTCAGCAAAAAAACAAACACCGAAGCAAAAAAGGCGCCTCAAGAGGAACGTGAAGCGCTGTTCTACATCGAAGACCTGAGGGAGCACGCGAAAGAGCTTTTCGGCATTAAGCCGGAAGTTCTCGATGGTGCTCTTTTTCATGTGAAAGAAGAGCAGATTTCAAAACCTGAGGCAAGTCAGCTTATTCAAACATTTTTAGCCAAGGAGGTCATGAATTAATGAACGGCGGAACATTTACACCAGGCAAAGAAAAAGATCGTGCCGGCATTTATTTTAATTTTAAAACGACAGCAGAGGAACGCGTTTCCATCGGGGATCGCGGTACAGTTGCCCTCCCTGTCGTCATGAGCTGGGGGGAGCCGAAAACATTCGTATCGATTTCCAGCATTGAAGACTTAAATAAAAAAGTAGGGTTGAACATCGATGATCCGTCTCTTCTGCTTTTCCGGGAAGCGAAGAAAAACGCACAGACCGTTTTGCTGTACCGTCTGAACACAGGAGCGCCGGCGAAAGCCCAAATCGGCGAAACGCTGAGCGTAACGGCAAAATACGGAGGCGAGAAAGGGAACGACATTTCGATCCGCATTTCCGAAAATGTGCTCGATTCTAAAAAGTTTGATGTCACCACCTTTGTCGGAACAGATGAAGCTGACCGACAAACCGTCAAAACGGCAGAAGAGCTTACCGCAAATGCGTACGTCGCGTTTCAAGGGGAAGGCGCGCTTGAACTGACAGCGGGCACAAAGCTGTCAGGCGGGGAGAACGGAACGGCAAGCGTTGCCGATTACACCGCGTTTTTAGATGCTGCCGAAACGGAATACTTCAATACGATCGCACTCCCGGTCGCAGACAATGAACAGCTGAAAGCCACTTTTGCCGCTTTCATCAAACGCCTTCGCGACAAGCAGGGCCAGAAAGTCCAAGGCGTTGTCGCCGATTATGCCGGAGACTATGAAGGCATTATTAATGTAACGGGAGGCGTCGTGCTGGAAGACGGCACTGAAATCACTCCTGAAAAAGCGACGGCATGGGTTGCCGGAGCGAGCGCAGGCGCGACTTTTAACCAGTCGCTGACATTTGTCGAATACGAAGGTGCTGTTGATGTCCTGAACCGTCTGGATGAAGACCAGGTCATCGAACGTCTGAAAAAAGGCGAGTTTTTATTTACATTTGATGCACGCGATCAATCGGTCAGCGTTGAAAAAGACATCAACTCTTTAACGAGTTTCACTGCCGACAAGAACAAAAAATTCTCGAAAAACAAAATCATCCGCGTTCTCGACGGAGTCAACAATGACCTGACCCGCGAGTTAAAGGCTTTAATCAAAGCACGAAAAGCAAGCGGCAGCGACATCCCTGCATCAGACGATGGTTTGCAATACGTCAAAACGCTGATCATTCAGTATATGACGGCGCTTCAGGAAGCCGGCGGCATTACCGGCTTTGATTCTGAAAGCGATATTGCCATTACACTGAATGAAGACCGCGACGGGTTTTTAATCGATTTAGCCGTTCAGCCGGTTGATGCAGCAGAAAAATTCTACTTTAATGTGGAGGTAAAATAGTATGGCATTAAAAGCGCAAAACACGATTTCCGGAAAAGAAGGCCGTCTTTTTCTCGACGGACAAGAGATGGCTCACATCAAAACATTTGAGGCCAATGTCGAAAAGAATAAAGCTGAAGTCAATATTATGGGCCGCCGCATGACCGGCCACAAGACAACAGGGGCAAACGGCACGGGAACGGCGACATTTTATAAAGTCACGTCTCAATTTGTCACGTTAATGATGAACTATGTGAAAAAAGGCGATGATCCGTATTTCACGCTCCAGGCCGTCCTTGACGACCAGTCATCAGGCCGCGGAACGGAGCGGGTCACGCTGTATGACGTGAATTTTGACTCGGCCAAAATCGCCGGTCTTGACGTCGACTCAGAGGCGCTCGAAGAAGAAGTGCCGTTCACATTTGAAGATTTCGACGTTCCTGAAAAACTGAAAGATACGTTTTAAAATAGGAGCCGTATACAACGAGCCCGCTTTTCAAAAATAGACCGCAACAGCCGGTCTATTTCTTCTTTTTTACGGAAGGAACCGATTCAGTAGTCAGGAAATAGGAAGCAAAGCACTCTCGCCAAGCCGAGGGTGCTTTTTCATTGCAAATCCAAAATTGAATGTTAAAGGAGCAAGCAGACATGAGCGAAAAACAAGAAGAAAAGGTATATGATTTATCCTTTTTTATGCCGGGACAAACCGTTGAAGCCGAAGAAATCAAAGTGCCGATCTCAAAGCGGTTCGTCGATAAAAAGGGCAATGTCATTCCGTTTGTGTTTAAGCCGATTACAACCGAGCGCATTGACGAGCTTGAAAAAGAAAATACGACTTATAAAAACATTAAAGGCAGAGGCCGTGTCAAGGATCTAGACACCCAGCGCTTTTACGCCAGAATCGCCATTGAATCGACGATCTACCCTGACTTCCGTTCAAAGGAATTAAGAGAAGCCTATAAAACGGCCGACCCGGTCGAAGTGGCCAAACGCGTTCTCTCCGTCGGTGGGGAATATGCGAACTGGCTCAACAAAGCGATTGAAATCAACGGCTTTGAAGACGATCTTGAAGATCTGGAAGAAGAAGCAAAAAACTAATTAAGGATGGGAATAAAGAAGCGGTGTATCTCTATTTCGCGATGCACGAACTTCACTATTCTCCATCCCAGCTCCGGGAGCTGTACGAAGCCCCAAAACCGTTTAAGGCATTATTATACGGACTCATCAGCTACAAACTTCAACTCTTGGAAAAAGAAGCGCGGAAAGGAGGTACATAATCCATGGCAAAACTGACGGCACGTTTTGAACTTGAAGACCGGGTGTCTAAGAAGCTGCGGAGGATTCAGAAGGGTTTTGCGATTTTAGAAAAGAGAGCAGAACGATTGAACCGGCAAATCAAAATTAACATTAAAACGGAAGATCAAGCTTTTTTTCGGCTTAAAAAACTGAACAATTACCTGATGAGAAAGTTCATTCACTCCGTAAATATTGGAGTGAATATAAATGACCAGGCATCCGCTCAACTAATAGAAATACAAAGAAGATTAAAAAGAATTCCGCCAGAAACAACCGTTAAGTTAACTTTAGCAGACAATGTCTCGCAAAAGTTAACTAAAATTAAAAGGATGCTCTCTAAGCGTGAATATTCCTTATCAATCTCTGCTGAAGACCGTGTAACATTAACTGTTAAAAAAATAATCGGCTATCTTAAAAACAATTTGAAAAAAGGTTATTCAGTTCAGTTATATGTACTTGATAAAGTAACGAAAACAGCAAGCAGAATTGCCTCGCTCCTAAAAAAACTAGAGAAAACGTACATTGTCACAATTGATTTAAACGACAAGGCGACCAACAAAATCAAAAACAAAAAAGTTTCAGGAGAAACATCAGAAGTCAAACACGATAAAAAGGGATCTTTCTTTGAACAAGGAAAAGACTTGTTAGGCGAATGGTGGAAAAAGTCAGGATGGCCTTGGATAAAGGATACTGGGAAGGAAATTGGCAAAGCATTTGTAGATCGATTTAAAGATAGACTGATGGAAAAATTGAACAATGATATTTTTGACAAAATCATTGATAAAATCTTAGGGCCTCAGTCAACAAAAGGTTCTCAGTCAAAATCAAGCGGACCAGGCCATGGACAATGCTGCTGCTGTTTATATCCGCAGAAAGAGCCTCCGAATTCAGCCGGAAATAGTCAAAATGTCTCTGTTTCAGGTTCAAGTGAAGAGCATAAAGGCTGGAATCTAAAAAGCTTATCAAGGGGAATTCTTCCAGCCGCAAAGATACTCTTCTATTTAAAAAGTTTAAGGCCCAACAAAGAGCCCGGTAAACTTGCAAAATTATTAGAGCCCTTAAAACCAATGATTGAAAAATTAAAGCCGCTAGGTAAAAATCTAAGTCCGCTAGGCAAACTTTTGCCGCTTACAGATCTAATCGGCATCAACAAAGATAACGCAGGCGAAAAAATTGGTTCTGTAGGCGGCCGTATGTTAGGAACTTTTGGTGGAGAAGCTGCCGGAATGGCGATCGGAGGATTGGTTGGAGGACCTCCGGGTGCAATGATTGGAGGAGTAGTGGGCGGCTTTGCAGGCGGGATGGGCGGTGAAAAGGCAGGCGGTTCCCTCGGTAAAATGTTTGACACTTCCCAATTGAAGGAAGATCTCATGAACACGCTGTTTAATGGAGACTGGTGGAGCGAACAGTGGGATTCCCTTAGTCAAACCGCTACAAATACATTTTTAAATGGAGACTGGTGGGGAGAAAAATGGGGATCTCTTAAAGAAACAGCCACAAATACGTTTTTAAACGGAAACTGGTGGGCTGAACAAGCCGGCTATCTTTATGGTACTTTGGAAGCTGCATTTTTAGGGCCGTTAAGTAATGTTTGGGGAACCATTGCAGGAACGATCAGCGAGACGATTTTTAACGGAGACTGGTGGAGCGAAAAATGGAACAATGCAGTAACATGGGCGCAGAATACGTGGGACGGAGCTGTCTCTGTTTGGGAATCCATTACAGGAACCATTAAAGACACCGTTTTTAATGGAGACTGGTGGAGCGAAAAATGGAACAATGCAGTAACATGGGCGCAGAATACGTGGGACGGAGCCGTCTCTGTTTGGGAATCCATTACAGGAACCATTAAAGACACCGTTTTTAATGGAGACTGGTGGGGTGAACAATGGGACAACGCAGTGACATGGGCGCAGAATGCGTGGGACGGAGCCGTCTCTGTTTGGGAATCCATTACAGGAACCATTAAAGACACTGTTTTCAATGGAGACTGGTGGTCTAACCAATGGAATAGCGCTTTGGAAAGGGGCAAGAGTATTTTCGAAGGCGCGAAAAGCTGGGTCGGAGAAAAAGTTGAATATTTTCAGAAAGGTCGGGAAAGAGCCCATAAGGATCATGGATTTGAAGGCTATGCCACAGGCGGCTACATCACAAAACCGACCATCTCCTGGATCGGTGAAGCCGGAAATGAATTCGTCATCCCTACGGAAAACAACCGGGGACGCGGGAAGATGCTGCTTGCCCAGGCCGCTACCAAGCTCGGCATGCGCGTTGTTGACGACATGGGGGCCGCGGCGGGAGACGGGGGAGCTTCTTCTCCGGTTTCAAGCACCGCTCCGTATTCGGCTTCTGTGTCGCCTGCTGTCGGTGTCGGGAGTATAGCAGCAGAGGCGCAGGCTTTCGGCCGGGAATTCACCGGCGGTTTTGACAAGGGGATCGGCTCAAACGCTCCTTCCCTTGATCAATGGAAGCAAAAAAACATCAGCAAGCCGTTTAGCAGCCTGCCGGCAGAATTGTCTAACTACGGAAAACAGACGGTTGCCGGGTTCGCTTCCGGGCAAAATGCTTCCGCGACCGGAACCGGCGGTTTTCTTCAAGCAAAAGTAAATGCGCCTTATCAAACAACGGTGAAAACGTCCTCTTCCTGGGGTGCAAATACAGTCAAAAACTTTGCAACCGGGCAAAATGCAACACCGACCGGGACGTCGCAGTATGTTGATAAAAATATCAACAAGCCGTTCCTTGATTCGAAACAGTCGGCTGCAGGCTGGGGGTCAGGAATGGTCGGACACTTTATCAGCGGCATGAATGGAAAAGGCAGCGAAGTTTCTCAAGCTGCAAAAAACTTGGCGAAAAAAGTTGAAAAAGCGTTCCGCGAAGAACTAGATATTCATTCTCCGTCCCGGGTTATGATGAGTCTCGGGCGTTTCGCGTCGGTCGGGATTGTCAAAGGTTTAAGCTCTGTCGATGTCAAAAGTTTTGCGGAAAAACAAGCAGGCTCACTGGCAGCTGCGTTTTCCGGAATCGGAGCCGTCGGCGGAAATGTAAAGTCGTGGCTGATGCAGGCGATCATGGCTACCGGTTCGCCGGTGTCGTGGCTTCAGCCGCTTTCTGTTATTGCTCAAAAGGAATCCGGCGGAAATCCGCGCGCCTATAACGGCTGGGACATTAACGCCAAGCGGGGGGACCCGAGCAGAGGCTTGATGCAGACGATCGGCCAAACGTTTAATGCTTACAAAGGAAAAGGAATGAATGATATTTTCAATCCTGTTCACAACGCGGTAGCGGCCATCAACTACATCAAATCGCGATACGGGTCGCCATTTAACACTCCGGGGATTAAAAGCATGGCAAGAGGCGGAGCTTATAAAGGCTATGCCAACGGCGGCCTGATTACGAGCGAGCAGATCGCCCGCGTGGGTGAAGGCGGCAAACGCGAATGGATCATTCCCGAAGAACGCGGCATCCGCGGCAGATATCTGCTTCAGCGGGCTGCAGGCGCGCTCGGGATGGAAGTGCAAGACCCCGCTGAAGGGTCCGGTTCCATATCAAGTGCTCAGGCGGCTGCAGCCACCACGGGCGGGACCCGATCCCGGCAGCCTGCTGAAAATGGCGCCAAAGAAGTCAACATCTATATTACCGGGGACAATCATTACCACAGTGAGCGCGACCAGGAAACATTGATTGCGAAAATCAAGCGCGCTCTTGTCGATGAGCTTGAACGGGATATTCATATTGGGACGAAAGGAAGCGTAGCTTATGACTAAATCCGTGTACGAATTTTGGCTGACGCAAGGAAAGGAAAAGCTGCGCCTCCCTGTGCTTCCAGAGCAGCTTGACGTCAGCAATAATCTTGCGAACGAATCTGTAAAGGTGTCAAAGTTCGGCGAGGTGACGTTTATCAATGAACCGGGAGCGAAGACGATTTCATTTTCGTCTCATTTTCCGAAAAAGTATTCTCCGCTCTCGGAATACAAAGGGTTTCTTTCGCCGGAGAACGCGATTCTTAAAATCGAGAAATGGATGAAAGCAAAAAAACCGGTTCAATTTCTCGTGACGGGAACGAAGATCAATTTCACATGCAGCATTGAAAACTTTTCGCATCGCGAGGGTGAAAAGGATATCGGCGACCGGGATTTTGATCTCACATTGAAAGAGTACCAAACAGCATCACCCCGGAAGATTAAACAAAAAAAGAAAACGAAGAAAAAACGGCCGTCCAAACCGGCTCCAAAAATGTACACCGTCAAAAAAGGCGATACGCTCTGGCACATCGCAGGCCGTTTTTACGGAAACAGCCAGGAATGGCGGAAAATTTGGAATGCGAACAAGCAGGCGATGATCAAACGAAGCAAGCGAAACATCAAACAGCCGGGACATTGGATTTTTCCGGGGCAAAAGCTGAAAATACCATAAAACGAAGCGCCGGATGAACCGGCGTTTTTCTGGTAAATCAAAAGCAGGGGATAGCGATGATCGAATTATTTGTCATAAAAGAAAGCGAATGGTATGAACTTGTCACCGAAAGCGTCACATTGGAAGGAGAAAGGTACCAGGCGCCTCGTTCGATCGAAGCGTCGATTGTGATCAAGCAGGGAAGCCACAAATATTACAGCGTGCAGGAAGGCGATACCGTTTTATTTAAATGGAAAGGAAAAGAACTGTTTCGCGGAATTGTGTTCAGCAGGGTGCCGAAAGAATATACGCTTACGTTTAAAGCGTACGACATGCTTCAGTACTTGGTGAAAAACCAGGATGTCTATGTATTCTCGAACAAAACGGCCGCTGACATTGTCAAACGAATTGCGAACGACTTTCAAATTCCCAAAGGTTCGATTGCAAACACCGGACATACGATTAAATCGCTCGTCTTTAAAGACAATACGAGCCTGTATGACATTATTTTAAAAGCGCTGCGGGAGACAAAAAAGCAAACCGGAAAAAACTATCAGCTGTATGCCGAAAAAGGAAAGCTGTGTTTACGAGCGTGGCCCGAACCGGAGGATATCTGGGTTTTGGAAACGGGTGTGAACATTACGGATTACGCTTACAGCACGTCAATCGATGAAACGGCAACCCGGGTGAAACTGAGAAAGCAGAAAGATAACAAAACCTATACCGCATCCGCAAGCGATGAAGCCGGTATGAAAAGATTCGGCGTTCTCCAGTACACAGAAACGGTTTCGGATGATATTAACGAGGCGCAGCTCCGCGACCGGGCGAAGAAGATACAGGCTGAAAAGAAAGGCGTCAAAAAAGAGCTGAAAAGCATACAGGCAATCGGCATACCGGAAGTTCAAAGCGGACTGCCGGTTTATATATCGATTCCGGAAGCGGGCATTAAAGAAACCTATTGGGTTGATAAGGATAAACACGATTTTACAGGAACAAAACATGTGATGACGATTGATGTCGTCGCTAAAAACACCATACCTGAAGGAGCGTCTTCATGAAATTAAGCGATGCGATAAAAGAGCTGGCTCTTGGAGCCGTAAACGCTGAATCGCCTGTCGATGTCATGCCGGCTGAAGTCGTGTCCGCGTCTCCGCTCAAGCTGAAGCTCCGCAATCATGATAAATTGGTGATCCCCTCCGACTTATTGGTGGTGGCCAGGCATTTGACAGAGCATACGGAACAGATCCGAATTGACGGAGAAGACAAAACGATTCGCTTTTACAATCAATTGCATGCCGGCGACCACGTGATGATTGCGGCTATGCCTGGAGGGCAGTCTTTTTTTGTAATAGACAGAGTGTAGGAGTAGGAGGTGGCTCGGATGGCTCTTTCGCCGGAAGTATCTTTTGAAGATATCGAGGATGACAGCGATGTGATTGAGACTTCAAAAACGTACAAAATTGATTTTGAAACAGGCAGGATGACGGGTGATATGATTTCGGGGCTGGAAGCCGTGGAACAAATGGTTTGTATGGCGCTGAGAACCGAGCGCTACGCATACGCCGTTTACAGCCATAATATCGGAAATGAACTGCAGGAGGTTCTTTCAGATCATGAAACGACCGATGCTTATAAAGAAATGGAGATACCGAGATTGATCGAGGAAGCCCTCATATACGATGACCGAATTTCGGCGGTGACCGACTTCGAGATTGAGCGTCAAGGCGATGCCTTCCACGTGTCCTTTTCGGTTGAAACCGATGAAGGGACATTGGAAATCGAGGAGGTGATTGGGGAAGATGTTTGAAGACCAGACATTTGAAGAGATCATGGAACGCATGCTTGAGCGGGTTTCAGATGAGATTGACAAACGTGAAAACAGCGTCATTTGGAATGCGCTTGCCCCGGCAGCCGCCGAGCTGGCGCTTTCTTATATTTGGCTTGATCAAGTGCTGAATTTGGTTTATGCGGATACGGCTGAAGGCGAATATTTGGACAGAAGGGCGGCTGAGGCCGGTCTTGAGCGCTATCGGGCGTCAAAAGCCATATGGTCTGCGGCATTTACGGATGGAGTATCGGTTCCCCCCGGAACCCGTTTCTTTCTGGAAGATTTATATTTTACCATGCTCGAAGACGGCAAGCTGGAATGTGAAACAGCCGGGACAAAAGGAAACGCCAATTTTTCGGGGCGGCCTTTGCTTCCGCTCGATACCATTCCCGGGCTTGAAAAAGCGGTTATGGGAAGCCTTGAAATTCCCGGCCGCGACGAGGAGACGGATGAATCCCTGTATGAAAGGTATTTAATCCGCGTCCGTAGGGAAGCGGTCAGCGCGAATCAGCTGCATTACAAACAATGGGCCGAAGAAGTGGACGGCGTAGGCAAAGCGAAGGTCTTTCCGCTGTGGAATGGCGAGGGAACCGTAAAGGTTGTCATTACAAACGCGAAAATGGAGCCAGCCACAGACGCATTAATCGAAAGAGTCAAGCAGTATATCGATCCCGATCCGGGCAAAGGGGAAGGTATGGCGCCGATCGGAGCTTATACCGCGGTTGAAAGCGCGGTATGGAAAGACGTGAGCATATCTGCAAAAATCATACCTGAATCAGGCCGGACGATCGGTGAGGCCAAACAGGAAATTGCAGAAAAAATCACTGAATTATTTAAAGAAATGGCTTTTAAAGAAAGCGTCATCCGTCTCTCGCAGATCAACAACATGATCTATCAATCGTCCTCTGTCAGCGACTATTCGGAAGTCTTCATCAACGGGGAAGCGAAAAATCTGCAGTTGACAGAAACGGAAATTCCAAAGCTGGGGCAGGTGACCATCATTGAGCAAGATTGATGAAATGGCTTTTCACCTGCCGCCATACTTGATGGAAATCCGGGAAATTCAAGAAATTATAACGGCTGAAGCGCCTGAATTTGAGAGGCAAAATCAAGAGATTTTCGATATGACGGACCAGCTTTTCGTCACGACGGCCACATGGGGGCTGGACAGGTGGGAAAAGATTTTGAATGTCAGACGCGAGGCTTCGGACGGCGTCGATATTCGAAGGGCCCGTCTGTTAACCAAGATGTCCAATATTCCGCCGATTACAAGCCGCTCGATCGAGCGCGCGGTTAATGCTTTTTTAAAACAGCCGTCCGCATCCGTCAGACTGACGGCCGGACGGTATCATTTTTTGCTGAGTGTAAACGGAGAGGATCTGCAGTTTATACCTTCAATCATTCAAACCGTCAATCATATGAAGCCCGCCCATTTGGCTTATACATTCCGGGGCGGGTTTCATTATGAATGTCGGCCGCCGAAAAGCGTTCATGACAGGCTCGTTTTAAGAAGCAAAAACGGCTTTTTCGGTACGATACCGGTCTATTTGGACGGACAGTATCTGCTTGATGATGCATTCTACTTGAACGGTTTTCGAGAAATCGACGGACTGCCCCGCAGGTTTAAACAGCAGCTCACACTGCGCCACAAGAAGCGGCAATACATTCGGTCCGCCTCCAGCTTTACGATAAAGACGGCCGCTGAAAACCGGCGGAAACAGCAAACAAAAGCTGGCATGAAAACCGGCATTACCAATCAAAACAAAAAGGTCCAATCCTTCAAAATCAGCTGCAAATGCGAACATGAATTTAAGCAAGCAGGCGCGCTTGAAATGAGAGAGAAGTGGTGGACGCTAAACGGCGCATTTTTGCTCGACGGTACAAAGCAGCTGGCAGCAGCGGCGCAAAAAATCGCATTGTAAAGGAGAAATCAAAATGGCACAACAATTAACAGTGACAACGCTTTATGCGAGACAGCAAATGGCAAAAGCACGGGCTGAGGGCGGCAAGCTCACCAAAATCACAAAAATGGCTTTCGGAAACGGAGGTACAAACGATAAAGGCGAACCCGTTCCTCTGCAGGGCAACGAACAGGCCCTGAAAAACGAACTTCTGCAAAAGGATATCGACGGCTTTGCCTTTATGGAGCCGGCGAAAGTCCGCTATACATGTACATTGGGAGAAAGCGAACTCGCAGGGGAAACGATCAACGAGCTCGCCCTTGTCGATGAAGCCGGAAAATTCACAGCGGTCAGAACGATGACAGACAAGCAGAAAGACGGCGACATCGAGTTCGTCTTTGAAATCGACGACATTTATTAAAGGAGCTGAAACAAGGTGGACATCCAAAAACCGAGACGCTTTGAAACAACAGACCGCGCCCATGCCGACTTGTTCAACGAAGCGATAGATCAGCTGAATGTAAACGATGAACGGATTGCAAAGCGGGCTGAGGAAGCTGAAGAAAGGGCTAAAACGTATACTGATGCCCATGCTAACGACCATTCGATTCACATCACCGACAAAGAGAGGGAAAAATGGAGCGCGGGGCAGTTATATAAAATAACCGAAAATAACGGAAAAGTCTTTTACAGAGGCAGTTCAGAAACAACAGATTTTAACACTTTGACAGACACCGGCATGTATCTCATCTATAATGAAGGAATCAACTCGCCACCTTCATCAAATCGGATATTTTTGCTTGTCATGAGTTTCGGCAATACCTTGGTTCAGGCAGCTTATGAATCGTACAAAGGGACACAGTCGTATTTTAGATTCAGAAAATCCGATTCAACAACGTGGACGCCATGGCAGACCCAGGAAACGACCAGTGGAGCACAGGCCAAGGTTGATGCTCATGAACAAAATACGAATCTCCATGTGAATGAAGATGAACGGGAAAAATGGAACAATGCACAGTTATATAAAATTACTGATAATAATGGAACGCGCACAAAACTGCCGGATGGAACGGATTTATTAACGCTGCCGACAGGTTTTTATTATGCTATGGGCCATGTTGTTCAAAACAACCCTGTAGAAAACGACAGCTCCTGGTTTAATTACGATGTAATTGAAACTGGCGCTGGAAGAAAGACCATCCATGCGTGGCGGAGCTATGATAATACTTTATGGCATGGAACAGTTCACACAGATGGACAGTTTCGAGAATGGAAAAGAGTAGTCACAAACGCCGATTTAAACGTTGCTTGGCAGACTCCAACGTTGACAAATGGATGGAAACAGTATGGGTCGCACAAAGTCCGGTTTTGTAAAAATATGCTTGGAGAAGTCGAAATTATCGGATCAATAACGGGCGGGACGATTGGCTTTGATATTCCTGCGTTTACGCTGCCTGAGGGGTTCCGCCCGATTCAAATGATGCACTTTGTCGGGGTCGCATCAAGTGTAGGTACAGGGTCAACACCGCAATATCACCGGACACTGATCGATACTGACGGAAGGGTATGCATTCAATCCTGTTCGAATACTGTAAATCCAACTGAGTTTATTACATTTGGTTTTAAATTTAGGACTGCATAGTTATGCAGTCCTAAATAGATCAAGGAGGCATATTACAGTGGACATTAAAAAAACAAGACGCTTTGAAACAACAGATCGCGCCCATGCCGACCTTTTTAATATTGTTATAGATCAACTGAATGAAAATGATGAATTGCTTGTTAAGCGTGCTGAAGAGGTCGATCAAAAGGCTAAAATATACACAGATGAACATGCTTCAAGAAAAGATAACCCTCATAGAGTGACAAAAGAACAACTTGGTTTGGATCAAGTAGACAATATTAAGCAGGCGTCAAAAATAGAATTTGATTCACATCTAAATGATAATCTGCGTCATATTATAAGCCAAGAACGTGATAAATGGAATAATGCCCAACTTTTTAAAATAACATCTGATACAGGTATCCATAAATATAATCTTACTTCGGGTACCTTTTATGAAGCTTTAAAAGATGTGGGAACTGGAACTTTTTATGGAACGAATGCAGTGGAAGATTCACCGTCAAATGGAAGTCTCCGCGGAATGCAGTTGGTTGGCCAAAAAGGGATAGGTATAGGGTATGCTATTGATACACTAGGCAATGCATGGTGGTTTTATTACAATGCAGCTCATACCGGAATTAAATGGTTTCCCATTGAATCTACTGTCAACGCCCAATTGAAGGCAGATAAAATGTTAAATGATGCGAAAAACTATACTAATAATCTTGAGTTAAAGTTAACCGATCTAACCTGGCTAACTCCAACGTTTCAAAATGGCTGGGGAAATTATCCTGCTGGAAGTGAGGATGATAAAAAGAAATATGCTGTCCGCTACGCCAAAGATATTACCGGAACAGTATATGTTGAAGGTGCAATTTCCGGGGGAAGTATCGGGTTTGGTATACCAGCATTTACTCTCCCTGAAGGCTACAGGCCAGGAAGAAATTTTCAATGGACGGGTGTGGCGTCCCAAGTGGGAATGCAGGGAGTACCGCAATATCACAGGCTATTTGTTAACACGGATGGAGAAGTGATCATTGAAAATTGTTCAAATAAGGTCTATCCAAACGAATATATAGCTTTAGGGTTTAGTTTTAAAGCTAGGTGATTGGTCACAAATGGATAATATCCTGATATATACTTATTGAACTGGTCTATAGAGAACGGTTTTTATTTTTGCCCGTGTAGATGAATTAGGGGGAACATAGATATGCAACAAACGTCTGAATTAGAAGTTTTTCAAAAGGAAATTACAGAGATGAAAGCTGATCAAAAATCACTCGAACAGCGCGTCAGTACACTCGAAAGAACATCAGACCGCCACGATCAGCAAATCATCTCGATTAACGAAAAGCTGAACAAAATCGAAGAGAATACAACCTGGATTAAGCGCAGCATCACAGGCGCGATAATTACAGCGGTCAGCACCGGCATCATCGGCGGCGCGATCGCTGTTTTTTATAATTTATTGCAGAAATAAGGGAGGACATCATCATGAAACATATCGACAAAGGCACGGTCGTCAGGACGGTGCTTCTTTTTATTGCGCTGGTCAATCAGACGTTGATCATGTTTGGAAAGCCGGTTTTGCCGGTCGCTGAAGATCAGATTCATACATTGGCGGATGCCCTGTATTCGGCCGGATCTGCGGCTTTTACGATCGCTGCATCGCTCGTTGCCTGGTATAAGAACAACTATGTGACGAGCAAAGGGAAAATGCAAAAAGAAGTTTTACAGAAAAAAGGTTTAACGAAATAAAGCTTCCTTTCAGACTTTCCAGAATTGAATTTGAAAAGGAATGATGAAGTTTGGTCAAAGTAATCAATAACTTTGTAAAAGTCAATCAATACACCCGTCCCGGGCTGAAGCTTGCGGCAGTCAAAGGCATCGTCATGCATTGGACGGCGACGCCCGGGGCTTCGGCTTTGAATGAGCGCAATTATTTCAATGGCACCTGCATTGCCGACAAGCGTTATGCGTCGGCTCACTATTTTGTCGACCGCCATGAGGCGCAGCATATTATTCCCGATCATGAAGTCGCATATCATGCGCATGATCAAAACCGCTGCTATGTCAGCTTTCTGAAGCCGAATGCCAATACCACGGCTCTCGGGGTCGAAATGTGCGTGGAAAAAGACGGTACCATCCATGAAGAGACGATTCGCAATGCGGCAGAGCTTGTAGCGGATTTGTGCAAGACATACGGTTTGTCCGCAGATCGGATTGTCCGCCATTACGATGTCACTAACAAAGGCTGTCCAACCCCGTGGGTGAGAGATGCCGGCCAATTGTCAGCTTTCCGTAAAAGAGTAGATTCCCTTTTGGGGAGGAAAACCGTTTCCGTATCGGCTGCCTCCACCAGCCAGACAAGTTCATCGTCGGGCATTATCCTCAAAAAAGGAATGTCAGGCTCTCATGTGAAAAAGCTGCAAACACGCTTGGTCGCGGCCGGTTTTTCGCTGCCTAAATACGGCGCGGACGGAAGCTATGGAGACGAGACGGTGCATGCGGTTGTTTCTTTGCAAAAGAAAGCGGGAATTAAAGCCGACGGCATTTACGGTCCGTCAACTGAAAAAGCCCTCTCGGCCGCTGAAGCGTCAGCAGCCGGCAAGAGCAAGACGTGGACCCTTCCCGACGGCATTTATAAGGTGAAAAACCCGCTGATGAAGGGAACGGCCGTCACACAAATCCAGACAGCCCTTGCCGCTCTTTATTACTACCCTGATAAAGGGGCCAAAAACAACGGGATCGACGGATATTACGGAATGAAGACGGCAAATGCGGTGAAACGTTTTCAGCTGATGTACGGTTTGGGAGCGGACGGGATATACGGACCGAAGACAAAAGCGAAAATGTTGTCCCTTTTGAAATAAAGGAACTTTTAAAGTTCCTTTATATTTTTTAAAAATTTTCAAAAAATAACTATCCCACAGCCATACTTGTATGGTAGTATGGCGGAGAGGGGGTGAGAGTCATGAAAATGAAACAATTAAACCCGCGTTCTGTCAGAGATCAAATCTATCAGGTGCTGAAGGAAGAAATCATGAAGTTTCGGCTTGTTCCGGGTGAGCAGATATCGGAAAAAGAGATTTCAGAACGGTATGAAGTCAGCCGCACTCCGGTCAGAGAGGCTTTTTTGCAGCTGTCGAAGGAAGGGCTTCTCGAAGTCTATCCGCAGAAAGGAACCCGCGTGTCGCTGATCGATCTTGACCTGGTGGAGGAAGCGAGGTTTATGCGGGAAAAACTGGAAAAGGCTGTAGCTGAACTGGCGTGTGAGGACTTCCCGCAGGAAGCTATGTTTAAGCTGGAGCAGAATGTGAAGATGCAGGAATTATCGATCGCACAGAAAAATTATGAAAGTTTGTTTGAATTAGATGAAGCGTTTCATCAGACGATTTTTGAAGGCTGCGGAAAAGCGAATGTCTGGGCTGCGATTCAGCAGATGAACGTTCCCTTCCAAAGAATCCGCTTTTTAAGGCTTGCCGCCGATTTTAACTGGAACACCATCCATCAGCAGCACGCGGCATTAACAGAAGCGATTCGAACAAAACAGAAGGCAAAAGCCAAGGAAATCGCCGAAGAGCATTTGCAGCTAGTCATCGTCGATAAACAGATGCTCATTGATGAGTTTCCCGGTTATTTCAAAAAGTAAGCGCTTTAAAAGGAGTGGTGATGTGAAAGCTGCGGTGATGACGAAGCCTTATTCGATTGAATTTCACGACATACCGCGTCCCGAACCGGCCAGCGGTGAAGTCCTTGTCAAGATAAAGGCTGCCGGGATTTGCGGAAGTGATGTGCATTTTTACGACGGCTCAAATCCATATGCACAGTACCCTCAGATCTTTGGACATGAGCTTGCAGGCATCATTGAAAAAACGGGGGCCGGCGTGAGGGGGCGATCCGCAGGCGAACGGGTCGTAATTGAACCGGCGATCCCGTGCGGAGGCTGCTACCCTTGTCGGAAAGGGAGGACAAACGCCTGTATGAACATCGATATGATCGGGTCGGTTCGCAGAGGAGGGTTCGCTGATTTTATCATTGTTCCAGAAACGCATGTCCATCCGATTCCTGAGCAAATGGATTTTGCAACCGCTGCTTTGTGCGAGCCGTTTTCAATCGGAGCGCAGGCGGTTCGGCGGGCAGATATTCAAACAGGCGAAACGATTGTCATATTGGGAATGGGTCCGATCGGGTTAACGATTTTGGCGCAGGTAAAAAAGCGCTTCGACGTTCGTGTGATCGCTGTCGATCCTGTAAGGGAAAGGCTTGAGCTTGCCGAGGCATTCGGGGCGGATGCCGTTATTCAGCCTGGTGAAGAGGATGCAGAGCAAATGATTCTGAAGCTGACAGGCGGAGAAGGAGCGGGGATTGTGTTCGAAGCGGCCGGGATTCCCGCGACGATTGAGCAATCCGTTCGTTTGGCGGCCGCCGCCGGGCGCATTGTCATTGTCGGCTTAACGGGGAGGAATGTGACGATTCCGGGTCTTCTTCTCACAAAGAAAGATATTGAAATTTATGGAACAAAACACAGCGTCAATCAATTTCCCGGCGTCATTCAATTTTTGAATGAAAACCCTGAAATAGCCCGGGCTTTTGTCACTGAGATCATGCCTTTTATGGAAATAGAAGAGGCGTTGAAAAAAGCGAAAAACTGTCCCCATCAGGTCACAAAGATCATTTTATCTTATTGAATCGGTGAGGAGGAAGTGTGATGAAAATGGTTTTCAGATGGTATGGAGAAGGAAACGACTCCGTCACCCTTGAGCAGATCAGGCAGATTCCCGGTGTGGAGGGAATCGTTTGGGCGCTTCATCATCAGCCGCCGGGTGAAGAGTGGCCATTGGAAGAAATTTTAGAAGTGAAGCGGCAGTGTGAACAGCACGGTTTTCACATTGAAGTTGTTGAAAGCGTTAACATCCATGAGGATATAAAGCTTGGGCTGCCGACGAGAGATCTGTATATTGAAAAATACAAGCGAACGATTGAAAATTTGGCCAAAGCCGGCGTAAAAGTGATCTGCTATAATTTTATGCCTGTATTTGACTGGCTGCGGACCGATTTGTACAAAAAGGCTCCAGACGGTTCCACCGCTTTGTTCTATGAGCACGCAAAGGTGCACACAATCGACCCTTTTGCGCTTGTCGATCAAATCGCCAAGCATCCCGAATTCACGATGCCCGGCTGGGAACCGGAGCGGCTTGAGCATCTGACAAGGCTGTTTGAAGCCTATCAAAATGTGACGGAGGAGGATCTGTGGAGCCATCTTCACTATTTTCTTGAACGCATCATTCCAACCGCCGCACGCTGCGGAATCAAAATGGCGATCCATCCCGATGATCCGCCGTGGCCGGTTTTCGGACTCCCGCGCATCATGACTTCAGGAGAAAGCATCGGGCGGCTGCTACAGCTTGTCGATCATCCGGCGAATGGCGTGACACTGTGCAGCGGTTCATTGGGCGCCAACCCCGAAAATGATATTTCCGCCATGATCCATGCGTATGCCGACCGGATTCCATTTGCCCATATCCGAAACGTCAAAGTCTACGAAAACGGCGATTTTATCGAAACATCGCACAGAACAAAAGATGGCACAGTTGACATTTGCGGGATTGTCAAAGCCTATCATGAAACAGGTTTTTCAGGCTATGTGCGTCCGGATCACGGCCGCCACATTTGGGATGAAAAGTGCAGGCCCGGCTACGGTCTGTATGACAGGGCGCTCGGTATCATGTATTTATGGGGCATATGGGATTCGCTCAATAGAGAAAAACAGGAGGCTTCAAAATGCTTGAAATCCATGAAAATTTAGCGGGGAAAACTGCGGTCATCACAGGCGGCAGCGGGGTGCTTTGCGGTGCGATGGCGAGAGAGCTCGGCCGGCAGGGTATGAATGTTGCCATTCTTAATCGAACCGTTGAAAAAGGGGAACTCGTGGCCGAAGCTGTCCGAAAAGCCGGCGGCGCAGCGATTGCAGTTGAGTGTGATGTCATCAGCCAACGGAGCGTTGAACAGGCGAAACGCGTTGTGGCCGACCGATTCGGCGGCTGTGATCTATTGGTGAACGGAGCCGGCGGCAATCACCCCAATGGCACGACATCAGATGAAACATTCAACTCCGAGCACATCTTCCAGGACAACATCAAGACGTTATTTGATCTGAACTGCGATGATGTCGGTTCTGTTCTCAATTTAAACTTCCTCGGTTCTTTCATTCCAACACAGCAATTTGCAAAAATGATGCTGAATCAAAAAGGGGCGTCCGTGATCAATATTTCTTCAATGAGCGCTCAAACCCCGATGACGAAAGTGCCTGCATACAGCGCGGCGAAAGCGGGCATCGACAATTTTACGAAATGGCTGGCCGTCTATCTGGCCGAAACGGGAATCAGGGTCAACGCCATTGCCCCGGGATTTTTCCTAACCAATCAAAATGAAAGGCTTCTTCTTGATCAAAACGGCGAATTTACAGATAGAGCAAAGAAGATCATCTCTCACACCCCGATGAGGCGTTTCGGCAAACCGGAAGATTTGCTGGGGACGCTGCTTTGGCTGGCGGATGAGAAGATGTCCGGATTTGTTACCGGCATAACAGTGCCGGTAGATGGCGGATTTACGGCTTATGCCGGTGTCTAAAAACACGATAAAGGGGAGGCCGGTACATGAAGCAGATTGTGTGTGAAAAGCCTTATCGTTTTAAAATGACGGATGTGAAAATGCCGGAACTAAAGGATGGGGAAGCATTGGTCCGCATCAAACGGATCGGAATATGCGGGACGGATTTTCACGCTTATTGCGGAAGACAGCCATTTTTCTCTTATCCAAGAGTGCTCGGACACGAACTGTCCGGTGAAATTGTCAGCATCGATAATTCCGGCGGAACGCTCAAGCCGGGCGATCAAGTGTCAATTATTCCTTATTTGGAATGCGGGGCATGCATCGCCTGCCGGAACGGACGCCCCAACTGCTGCGTCAATCTGAACGTCCTCGGTGTCCATACAGACGGGGGAATGCGGGAATACATAAACGTCCCGGCAGACGACCTGCTAAAAACAGAAGGATTGACGCTCAGCGAAGCTGCTGTTGTTGAATGTTTAAGCATCGGCGCCCACGCTGCAGAAAGGGCAAATATCAAAAAAGGGGAAACGGTGCTTGTTGTTGGAGCGGGGCCCATCGGGCTCAGCGTGATGAAATTCGCAAAATTGAAGGGTGCAAAAGTCATCGCGATGGATGTCAGAAAAGAGCGCCTCACATTTAGCCGCAGATGGGCTGAAGCCGATGAAGTCGTATTAGGGGGAGAACATGCGGCTGATGAGATCAAACGGTTGACGAACGGCGACTTTCCGACGGCTGTCTTTGATGCGACAGGGCACCCTGCATCGATGAACAGCGCTTATCAGTACGCCGCACACGGGGGACGGCTGATCTATGTCGGACTTGTCAACGACCATCTGGCTATGCCCGATCCTGAAATCCACATGCGGGAGCTGACGATTTTATCCAGCCGCAACGCATTAAGAAGAGATTTTGAGACGGTGATGAAAGCCATCATGGATGGCGGAGCGGATGCGAACCGGTTTGTGAACGGACAGATGGCGTTTCACGATGTTGTTGACGGATTTCAATCAGCGCTTGCTCCGGAAACCAATCCTGTGAAAGTGTTGATCCATCTGTAAGATCGCACGAAATGAAAGCGTTTTCTAAATTTCGGAAAGAGGGGGGTTGGCCATGTTTTCAAACGGCCGCGGGTTTGTCATCGTGATGCTTTTTTTGGCGGGAGTGATTAATTATTTGGATCGTTCGGCATTGTCTGTCGCCGCTCCTTTTATTCAGGAAGATTTGAACATACGTCCGGCGCAGATGGGCATGCTGTTCAGCAGTTTTTTCATCGGATATGCCGTCTTTAATTTTATCGGCGGCTGGGCATCAGACAAATACGGAGCGAAACATACGCTGTCGGCTGCAATGGTCGTATGGTCGGTTTTCAGCGGCGCTATTGCACTGACATATAATTTCGTTTCACTGTTTATCATCCGCGTCATTTTCGGCATGGGGGAAGGTCCGCTGTCAGCGGCAACGAGCAAGTCGGTCAACAATTGGTTTCCGCAAAAAGAAAGGGCAAGAGCGCTCGGCATGACAATGTGCGGAACGCCGCTCGGCGGAGCCGTTTCAGGTCCGATCGTCGGATTGATCGCGATCCATTGGGGGTGGAAGGCTTCCTTTGTGTTGATCATGATCATCGGGCTTGTTTGGACTTGCTTCTGGATGAAATTCATGAAAGATAAGCCGGCTGATTCCGGCAGTTTGTCTCCTGAAAAGGAAGCGCGTCCGAAAAAGGATACCGGCATCCCGCTGTCTTTTTATTTGAAGCAGCCGACCGTGCTGTTTACGGCGTTCGCGTTCTTTTCCTACAACTATATTTTGTTCTTTTTCTTAACATGGTTTCCGAGCTATTTAACGACAGCCCGGGGGCTGAGCATTCACGATATGAGCGTTGCAACGATTATACCGTGGGTTGTCGGATTTCTCGGTCTTGCGCTTGGGGGATTTATTTCAGATTATCTGTTCAAGCTGACGGGCAAACAGATGTTTTCCAGAAAAGCCGTGCTTGTGTGCTGCCTTTTGGCTGCAGCGGTATGCATTGGATTTGCCGGGCTTGTCACTACCGCGTTTGGAGCTGTTGCACTTGTCGCATTATCGGTTTTCTTTTTGTATTTGACCGGCATCACATACTGGGCGATTATACAGGATATCGTTCATCCGGACAGGGTCGGGGGCGTGAGCGGATTCATGCATTTTCTTGCCAATACATCCGGCATTATCGGTCCGACGGTTACAGGGTACATCGTCGAGTACACCGGAGCTTTCACAAGCGCCTTTTTGCTTGCGGGAGGGCTGGCGGTGGCAGGTTCTATTTGCGTCGCTTTGTTTGTGAAACCGATACGTTCTGAAAGGCTGCCTCAATCTGTAGGAGAAGGCGGACAGGGGCATCCTTTATGATGCTCCTGTAGACATGAAAATAACCCCCTTCTCAGCAGAGAAGGAGGGTGAAAGTCCAAGCTTCACGGTTTGTTTTTTCTTCTGTTCAGCGTTTTAATGATTTTTTCGCTTCTTCTTCTGAGAAGAGAGGTATAGTCTGACAGGCCGAATTTTGCGAAATCGACGTGTTTGACTTGTTTTTTCAGTTTTTTCACAGCATCACCTAATTCAGCGGTTTAGTTGATTGGTTTATTGTATGTAAGAAACGGGAAAACGGAATAAGGACGGGAGAATTTTTTTCCCGTCCTCGTTAAGCTTTTTTTCTTTTATACTCGCCGATCAGCCGTTCGTTTTGCCGGAAAATCCGTTCGGTATGGGGGCTGACTTCGTATTTCGCGATATTGGTTTTGGATTGCCTTTTAAACATTTTAAAGGCGAGGCGCTTTTTTACGCTTTCCTGGTCTTGCTGAAAAGCAGGCTCCATCAGTCGTCACCTTCCTCTTCGTTTGGTAGCAGAAGATCATAGATGCTTGTTAAAGAAGTAAACAGGAGATAATCAAATTCTGTGACAAGGTCTTCTGAGGTTAACTTCATGACATAGTCAAAATCGTGGATGGAAAAAGGAATGAGGACCATTTTTCCGTTTTCTTCATAATAAACGTCTTTGCGGTCAAGCTTTTCTTGAACATCGAACCGGTTTTCCATATGCTCAAGCAAATGATCTTTGCTTTCTTCTGAATTATATTCGCAAAGTGCAGCGGATATATTCATTTTTTCGGCAAACCGTTTGATGAGCTTTTCGATGCCTTCTGCATACGCTTCTATATTTCCATAATAGATGTGGATCGGTTCGTTTTTCAATAGGTATTGAAACGTTTTCAGCCTGTTTTGATACGTGTGGAGGAGGTCGTTGTTTTCTTCGAGAAGCATTCTTGTATCTGTCGCGAGTTCAGAGCTGCCGAGCTTTTTAAAGTAGGCATTTAAGAAAATAAAAGCGTCTGTCAACGTGAAAAAAACGGCAACGATCAGGTAATGAAGCGGGTTTGTGAAAATTGACTGCGGATCGTGCGTCCAATATATCACGGCGCCGATGACATAAAGAAGGTACCACGTTTTTCTGATGGCGACCGTTTTTTCGGCGAGCTGTTTTTCAAAACGCCACACGGCAGCTACGTACAGAGCCAGCGCCAAAACAATAAGCCAAACAAGGAATTGATAAAATAGCAGCATAACTTGTTTCCCTCTTCCCGAGAAATAGTGCAGTTCCTATTTCTATTGTTATGCCGGCTTTCTTTTAAACATGAAAACTCCCGTCCTAGATTCGGACGGGAGTGTGCTGATTAAAAGAATAAATCAAGTATGAAATAGGCAAATGCACCGATGGTTGCCGAAATGGGAAGGGTAATGACCCAAGTGATCAGCATCCGCTTTGCGGTGCCCCAGTTTACGCCTTTCACCCGGTGGGAAGCGCCCACGCCTAAAATGGATGAAGAAATGACGTGTGTCGTGCTGACAGGCAAATGGACGATCGTCGCGCCAAAGATGATGAGGGCTCCCGTCAAATCTGCAGAGACACCATTGACGGGACGGATCTTCATGATTTTTCCGCCGACGGTTTTGATGATTTTCCAGCCGCCGACAGATGTTCCGAGTCCCATGGCCATGGCGCATGCAAACTGTACCCAGAACGGGATGTCGGTTGTACTGTGCAAGTTACCCGCGATTAAAGCCATCGTAATGATACCCATCGCTTTCTGTGCATCGTTCGTGCCGTGCGTATAGGACTGAATGGCAGCTGTCGCGATTTGAACGCGCCGAAACCGCTTATTCGTTTTTGCCAGATTGCTGTTCTTAAAAATGACTTTGACGATGCTGTAGATCAAATATCCTAAAACAAACGCCAAAATGGGCGATAATATAAGTGCTTCAATAATTTTAATAAATCCGTGGTATTTAATCGCGGCAAATCCTTCCGATGCGATGACAGCTCCGGCAATCGCTCCGATGATCGCATGGGATGAGCTGCTGGGAATCCCGAAATACCAGGTCACTAGGTTCCATGTAATGCCGGCGATAAGAGCGGCAAGGATCACGACCGATCCGTTTTCAAGCTTGAAAGGGTCGGCGATGTCGCTTGTAATTGTTTTGGCTACGCCTGTGAACGTCATGGCGCCGGCGAAGTTCATGACAGCGGCCATAATAATGGCATGCCTTGGTTTTAACGCTTTTGTCGATACCGAGGTGGCGATCGCATTTGCCGTATCATGAAAGCCGTTGATAAAGTCAAATGCCAAAGCAAAGATGACAATCAATATGGTTAATACAAATAAAAGATCCATTATAATCCCTCGTTACGCATTTTTCATTATGATGGTTTCTAAATTGTTTGCTACACTTTGGCATGAATCTGCGATTTCTTCAAGCGTCTCATAGATTTCTCTGTACTGGATCACTTTAATCGGATCTGTCTCTTTACCGAAAAGATTTTTCAGCGATTTGCGGTGCAGGTTATCGCAGTTATGTTCGTATTCTTTAATTTTAATGGCGTGCGGCTGAATTTCTTTCAGGCGATTTTCCGCCAGCAATTCGATCGTCACCAGAATTTCTTTTGCGCATTCTCTGATATAGCCGCTGAATTTGTCAATATGCTCATCTGAAGATGTGATCGAGAATATTTCCATCATGGCTGAAAAGTGCTCGATGCCGTCGAGTACATCATCGAGGCTGTTTGTAAGCTGAAGGATGTCTTCGCGTTCAATCGGCGTGATAAATGCTTTGTTCAGCTCCTTAATCATCGTATGTACATAGTTATCTCCTTTTGTCTCATACTCTTTTAAGGTATCCGCGAATTCTTTAAGGGTTGTCTGATTCGTCACTTTATAGTTAACAAAATACTCAGCTGTTTCATCTAAATTTTTTGCAATTTCCGTCAAAAGCACGGAAAACTTGTCTTTTTTTCTTTTCAACATTTGTAACCCTCCATTGTTTAAATGAGACAATGCACACATCAAAATATTATATAACTTTTTGTCGAAAAAAAACAGGTGCAGTCGAAAAAAACAATTAATTTTCAAATCGTCATACCTTTTAGATAGGCGCAAGCACCAGCTGGCATCCGGGATTTTAAGATGACAATAGGCGATTTTTCCTTTGATATCATCGTTCCAAAAGAACGGATCTCAGGATCGTTTCGAGAAATTTGGGAGTTTAGGTTCAAAAAAATAGAAAATTGGGAGTTTTTCTTATTTTCAGTCCGCTTTCCTGTTATAGTAGTAATAAACTGGAAAGGAAGGTGATCTGATGAGACGGTTAGCTTTCTTAGTTGTTGCGTTTTGCTTGGCGGTTGGTTGCTTTTTCAGTCCGGTGTCGAAAGCAGAAGGAGTCATGAGCGGGGGAGATGGTGATAAAGTCGCCGTCGGGAAAGACGGTATGGTGGCTACGGCCCATCCGCTTGCATCAAAAATCGGAGCCGAAGTTTTGAAAAAGGGCGGGAATGCCATTGATGCAGCTATTGCGATCCAGTACGCACTGAATGTAACAGAGCCGATGATGTCTGGAATCGGCGGCGGCGGTTTCATGATGGTCTACGACGGCGAGACGAAGGAAACGTCGATCATCAACAGCAGGGAGCGTGCTCCGGAGGGAGCCAAGCCTGACATGTTTTTGGATGGAGACGGAAAGGTGATTCCGTTTTCAGAAAGGTCGAGACACGGAAATGCGGTCGGTGTGCCGGGAACGCTGAAAGGGCTTGAAGCAGCGCATAAGAAGTGGGGAACAAAGAAAATGGAAGACTTGATTTCGCCTTCTATAAAGCTTGCAGAGGAAGGGTTCCCAATCGACTCGGTTTTGGCTGACGCGATAAAGGATCATCAGGACAAGCTGAGCAAAACGGCCGCAAAGGATATTTTCCTTCCGGACGGTGAACCTTTGAAAGAAGGCGATATCCTTGTACAAAAGGATTTGGCCAAAACGTTTAAATTGATACGGAAAGAAGGGTCAAAAGCCTTTTATGATGGGGAAATCGGCCGGGCGATTGCAGATGTCGTGCAGGATTTCGGGGGTTCAATGACACCTGATGACCTGTCCCGCTACGAGGTCACAACAGATAAGCCCATCTGGGGCGAGTACCACGGCTATGATATTGCAAGCATGCCTCCTCCAAGCTCAGGCGGAGTGTTCATGCTGCAGATGCTGAAATTGATTGATGATTTTCATTTATCGCAATACGATCCAAAGTCGTTTGAAAAATATCATCTGCTCGCGGAAACGATGCATCTCTCCTATGCGGACAGGGCTGCATATGCGGGCGATCCGGAATTTGTCGATGTTCCGCTCAGAGGGCTGCTCGATCCCGATTATATTAAGGAGCGGCAAAAGCTGATCAGCCTTGATTCGATGAACCGCGATGTGAAAGAGGGCGATCCGTGGAAATATGAGGAAGGCGAGCCGAATTATGAGATCGTGCCTCAGCCTGAAGATAAAACGATCGGGGAGACGACGCATTTTACCGTCACGGATCAGTGGGGCAATGTTGTCTCTTATACGACAACGATTGAACAGCTTTTTGGAACGGGGATTTTAGTGCCCGGGTACGGACTGTTTTTGAACAATGAACTGACCGATTTTGATGCGGTTCCAGGCGGCGCCAACGAAGTGCAGCCGAATAAAAGGCCGCTTTCAAGCATGACGCCGACGATCGTATTCAAAGATGAAAAACCGGTGCTGACTGTCGGTTCCCCTGGCGGAACGACGATCATTGCTTCCGTTTTCCAGACGATCTTGAATTATTTTGAGTACGGCATGAGCCTTCAGGATGCGATTGAAGAGCCGAGGATCTATACGAACAGCCTGACTTCGTACCGCTATGAATCCGGAATGCCGGAGGATGTCAGACGGAAGCTCAATGACTTCGGCCACAAATTCGGCTCGAATCCGGTTGATATCGGCAATGTCCAAAGCATTTTCATTGACCGGGAGAACAAAACGTTTATGGGGGTTGCCGATTCAAGCAGAAACGGAACGGCGGTTGGGGTCAACATTAAGACATCGGCTAAATAGCGGAGCAAGGCTTGGTCTAAAGTATTTAGATCAAGCCTTCTTCCGTCAGCGGGGAAAAGAGGATTTTTTTCGAAAGAATAGAAATATATTTTTTGAAAGCGTTTACCAATTTATAAAGGAGGGGTACCATGATTCACACGTTGGCAAATGGATTTTACCGCTTTTGCGAGTGGGTGATGCGGCTTGCCTATTTGAATCTGCTGTGGATCGGCTTTACGCTGGCGGGAGCGGTCATCTTCGGTTTAGCGCCGGCGACCGCCGCGATGTTCGCTGTGACTAGACAGTGGACGCTGGGAAAAACGGATGTCCCGGTGTTTCAGACGTTTTTTCGGGCGTTTAAAAAGAAATGGGCCAAATCAAGCGTTCTCGGTTTGATATTGGGTCTGGTCGGCTTATTGCTGTTTGTTGATTTTCAGATTGCGGCCGTCTATTTTCACGATCAGCCAGTGTTTTTAAGCCTGTTCATCAGTTTGTTTATCATTTATGCCATCATCCTCTTATACGCTTTTCCAATTGATGTCCACTACGATTTAAAACGGATTGCAGTGCTGAAATACAGCTTCATCATCGGCTTTTCCCGTCCGCTCACCTCGTTTTTCATGCTGATCAGCGCGTTTGGCATGATTCTGCTCGCTTTATTTCATGTCACATTTCTTCTGTTTTTCAGCGGCAGCGCTTTAAGCTTCATTTTGACGAAGCTTTCGTTTCAGGCATTCCGTGCAATCGACGGGCGCCGGACAGACAAGCAGGCTGCCGCCCCACGCTTGAAATGAAGGTGTTCGTTCGGTGAACCGGTATCAGCATTTAAAAATTAAAGATCAATTGTTTATTTTGATTTCACTGATCATGGCCGTTTCGCTCATCCTGATCTTGAGCGGCATTCAATACGCGTTCCGGGTATATGACCAGCAGATTTACAGGAAGTCGTCACAGGTGCTGATGCTATCATCAAAAAGCATTGAAGATGAATTGAAAAAGATTGAGGATGTGTCATATCAAATCACCACTGACGCAGACATCCAAGCGAACCTCCTGAAAGCCGGCCGCGGCCAGAACAAATACGGACGCTACCGGATAAAAAGCAAAATTTGGGATAAGCTGGCCGAATATACCGGCTCTAAGCGGTACATTAAATCGATTCATTTGTTTGATGCTTCCGGCACCGAGTACTCCGCAGGGGCGAATTTAACCGAAGCATTGCGGGAGCAAAAGAATGCACTGATCGAAAAAGCGTCGCGCCAAAAAGGCAGCAACATGTGGGAGCCCATGCCGGGTGAAACCGGCGAGCTGTTATCCGTCCGGGAAATCCGCTCCTATGAGCGTTTAAACCTTGACCACCTGGGAACAGTGGTGATTGTCGCCGATTTAAAACGGGTGATCGGCGATCTTCCGAAAGACTGGGGGGAAGGCGCGGGCAAGATTGCGATGTCGGACGGGCGGGAGCTGTTTTTTTCTGAAATGCCTTTCAGCCAAACCGATGGCCTCCGATTGTCTTCTCATGCTGAAAACGGATATGACATTGTGGAGGAAAACGGCCAGCGGTTTTTCGTTTCATATGTCAAATCAGCGTATAAGAATTGGACATATTGGAGCCTGATCCCCTTTGACGCTATGTTTTCGAAAATTTCTGCAATGAAGACGATCCTGATTTCCCTTTTTATCCTTTTTTTTCTGATTGCGGTTCTCTTTGGAAGAAAAATGGCCAGGGGCATTACGAGCCCGATTGAGAAGCTGGTGGCGGCCATGAAAAATGTCCAAAACGGCGATTTTAAACTGGCGCCGCTCACTCGCGCTCCTTTAGACCGGCAGGATGAAGTCAGCGTCTTAAACCGCAACTTCTTTACAATGGTTGAACGGATCAATGAACTGATTGCCGAGAACTACAAGAAGCAGCTGATGCTGAAAGAGACGGAATTCAAAGCGCTTCAAGCGCAAATCAACCCCCACTTTTTATACAACACGCTCGAGTCGATCAACTGGCTTGCAAAAACGAACCGGCAGCCGCAAATTTCAAAGATGACGGAATCTCTAGGGTTTTTGCTCAGAAATGCCATCAATGTGAAAACCGACGTGCTGACGATCGAGGAAGAAGCTGAAATCGTGCGCCACTATTTTACGATTCAGCGGTTTCGCTTTGAGGAGAGGCTCGTTTTTGAGCTCGACATTGAGCCGTCTGTGAAAAAATGCCGCGTACCTAAGCTTGTTCTCCAGCCTTTGGCTGAAAACGCGATTACATATTGCCTTGAGCCCTTCATTGAACCTTGCCATATTCAAATCAAAGCATATAAAAAAGGAGAGTTTGTCTATTTAAAGGTTGCCGACAACGGCCCCGGCATGGATGAAGACTTTTTGGAAAAGGCGAGAAAGGAGCTTGTCCGGACAAGAGGGAGAGGAATCGGGCTGCTAAATATCGACGAGCGCATTCAGCTGATGTTTGGCAAAGGGTATGGCTTGACGATTTCAAGCGAAAAGAATAAGGGAACCGAGATGATGATTAAAATACCATTTCAAAGCGGGGTGTGATGATGTATAAAGTGCTGTTGGCGGACGATGAACGGATTATTCTTGACGGCATCTCCAGCATGATCGAGTGGAATTCGTTCGGGACTTCTTTGATCGGGGCCGCACAGAACGGGATTGATGCTTACCGCCTGATTATGGAAAAGCGGCCGGACATTGTGATCAGCGATATTAAAATGCCTGGGATGGGAGGACTCGAACTGATCGAAAAAGTGTCCCGCGACCACCCGTCAATCCGGTTTATTTTGCTGACGGGCTTCGGCCAGTTTGAATATGCTAAAAAAGCGATGTCATACGGAGTCAGGCATTATTTGCTCAAACCCTGCAATGAGAGCCATATTACAGATTCGCTTCAAAGCGTGATCGGCGAGCTGAAAAAAGAGGAATCGGCGCAAAAAGTGAAAACCGATCTGGAGATGATGAAGCCGCATCTTATGAAGCAGATGTTAAAAGAGCTGATCACCGGAGGCGGCATCGAGGATGAAGCGTGCCTGCGCCTTTTTTCAGAGCAAAAGGCCATCAGGCTGATCCTGTTTTCCGTCCGGGACGGGGAGGATAAAGAATATGCACAAGGCGTTGAATCCATTGCGGATGAGGTGCTGAACGGTGCTGTCATCGCCTCGGCCCGGGTTCAGCAATTGCTTGTCTGTGCAGTAGACGGAACATTGGCTCCTGCCGTGCTTGAGGAAAAAATGAAAAGCGTCCAAGAGCTTTCACGCCGCCTGCTCCGATTTGAACCAGAAGCATCACTCAGCGAAAGCGGCAATATCAGCGAAGCCTCCGCGATGTACGAAAAGGCATATAGAAAGATCGTCCAAGATGAAGGGGAGACATCGGTTTTAATCGGAAGGATGCTTGATCTCATCGAAAAGGAGGCCTCAAATCCGAAGCTTTCGCTAAAGTGGGCAGCCCGCAACATGCTGTATATGAATCCGGATTATCTCGGCAAGCTGTTTAAACAGGAAACCGGTGAGAAGTTTTCAAGCTATGTCGCAAAGGTGCGCATCGAAAAAGCGATCGCGAAGATGAAGAAGTCTAAAAACACGGCCATCGGCACGCTGGCAGAGGAACTGGGGTTTGGCCACAATCCAAAATACTTCAGCCTTGTCTTTAAAAAATACACGGGACTCACCCCGTCAGAATTTCGAAAAAAAGAAGACAACACGTTTTAATGCCGCCGGGTTTATCCGGCGGTTTTTTGCGCATTGACGGAATCTCTGTTTTTTTAACATTCTTCTCTGTTTTTTGAGTTTCTGGGACAGAAAGCTGAATTTAAAATGAAATGTAAGCACTTACAAATTGGGGAGGGGGAATGTTGATGAGAAGATTTGTGTTTGTCTCTTTGTGCATTTTGCTGACGCTCGGCCTGTTCGGATGCAGTTCAAACACTGAAGAGGCGGCCGGTGCGGACGGCAAAAAGAAGGTTACCTTAAGGGTCGCATGGTGGGGCGGACAGCCTCGGCATGATTATACATCAAAAATCATTGAGCTATATGAAAAGGAACATCCGCATGTCAAAATCGAAGCGGAGTTTGCGAATTGGGACGATTATTGGAAAAAGCTTGCCCCGATGTCCGCGGCAGGGCAGCTGCCCGATGTGATTCAAATGGATATGGCGTATTTATCCCAATACGGCAAGAAAGGCCAGCTTGAAGATCTGACTCCGTATGTCAAAGACGGGGCGATCAACACCGAATCGATTGATGAAAAGACGATCAAAGGCGGAAAAATCGGTGATCAGCTATACGGCTTCCCGCTCGGTGTGAATGTACTGTCGGTGATTACCAATGACGACTTGCTAAAAGAAGCGGGCGTCGAGATTGACGATGGCAGCTGGACGTGGACCGATTTTGAAAACCTGGCGCTAGAGGTCGAAGAGAAGACGGGACAATACGGTTCAAACGGCATGCATCCGCCCGATGTCTTTTTCCCGTACTACCTCAGGACAAAGGGCGAGCGCTTCTATAAAGAGGACGGCACAGGCCTTGCTTATTCAGACGACAAGCTGTTTGTCGATTACTTCAAGCGGCAGGTGAAGCTCGTCGATGAAAAAGCTTCGCCGACGCCTGATGAAAGCGCGCAGGTGAAGGGGATGGAAGACGATTTTATCGTCAAAGGCCGAACCGCTGCAACATGGAATTATTCAAATCAGTTTGCGGCGTTCGCGCAGCTTACCGATGCGCCCCTGTCATTAAAGCTGCCTCCTGAACAGGCGAAGGAAAAGGCGCTGTTTTTAAGGCCGAGCATGCTGTTTTCAATTCCGAAAAGCTCCGAACAGAAAAAAGAAGCGGCTGCATTTATCGACTTCTTTATTAACAATGAAAAAGCCAATGCCCTGATCAAAGGAGAAAGAGGCGTACCGGTCTCCTCCAAAATAGCGGAAACAGTGAAGTCAGAACTGAGCGAAGAGGAGAAAAAGATTTTCGAATATGTCGAAAGGGCTACAGCGTACGCGGGAGAAGCGGAACCGCCTGAGCCAATCGGCAGCGCCGAAGTCATCAAGCTGCTAAAAGACACGTCAGACCAAATTTTGTTTAAAAAGATCACGCCTGAAGAAGGAGCCGCGAAGTTCAGAAAAGAAGCGGACGCCATACTGAAAAGAAATCAACAATGATAAGCGGGGCAAGTGGAGGAAGGCCGCTCATCAAATCCAGGAGGAAGTGAACGTGAAGCGAAAAAAAAGAATTGACAATTTGGCGGGTTATGCCTTTATTTCCCCGTTTATTATCGGATTTTTGTGCTTTACCGTCATTCCGATGGGAGCCTCGCTGTTTCTGTCTTTTACAAGCTACGATCTGTTCACCCCGCCCAAATGGGTCGGCTTTGACAACTATAAGGCGATGCTGACCGATGATGAAAAATACTGGGGTTCGCTGAAAGTTACGTTTTATTACGTGCTCGCCGGTGTGCCGCTGCGCCTCGCGTTTGCGCTTTTCATCGCGGTGATTTTGAACAGAGCCGAAAAGGGTGTGGGCATTTACCGGACGCTCTTTTATCTCCCGTCCATCATCGGCGGCAGCGTGGCGGTTGCGATTATGTGGCGCAATGTATTTGGCAATGACGGTGTCATCAATGGGCTTTTGTTCTTCCTTGGTTTTGACAAGAAGATTTTTTGGTATCAGGACCCGACAAGCGCATTGTGGACCTTGATTCTTTTGTCTGTGTGGCAGTTCGGCTCTTCCATGCTGATCTTTCTTGCCGGATTGAAAAATATTCCGCCGATGTATCAGGAAGCGGCAAGCGTTGATGGTGCAAACAGGTTTCAGCGGTTTTTTCTCATTACGCTCCCGCTTCTCAGCCCGATCATCTTTTTTAATTTGGTGATGCAGACCATTTCAGCCTTCATGACCTTTACGCCGGCCTACATTATTTCAAAAGGGGAAGGCGGTCCGCTTGACGGGACGCTTCTGTATTCCCTCTATTTGTTCCAGCGGGCGTTCAACTTTTTCCAAATGGGCTACGCTTCGGCTATGGCATGGGTGATGCTGATCCTGATCGGCCTTGTCACATTCATATTGTTCAAAACTTCATCCTTATGGGTGCATTACGAATCGAAGGAGGGGTAGCTGGTGGAGCCGGTAAAAGATATTTCGGGGCGGGCCGCGCCTGCCCCGCTTCCTGCGGGAAATAGAAAGAAAAGAGCCGGGCAACTCGTGTTTCATATCACGACGGCCGGTCTTGCGATCATCCTTTTGTATCCCGTTATCTGGCTGATCGCAAGCTCGTTTAAAGAAAGTGCGAGCATATTCGCCACATCCCACTCGCTCATTCCGGACCCCTTGATCCTGTCCAATTATACGGAGGGCTGGAAAGGGATCGCCGGACAGCCGTTCATCACATTCATTAAAAATTCGCTTATCATTGTCGGCCTTTCGACGGCCGGCGCGGTCTTGTCCTCGGCGTTCATCGCTTACGGATTCGCGCGGATTCCGTTTAAAGGGAAGGCGTTTTGGTTTAGCTGCATGATGGTGACGATGATGCTGCCGCACGAGGTGCTGATGATTCCGCAGTACATCATTTTTGCAAAGCTGGATTGGCTGAATTCATTCAAGCCGATCGTTGTTCCCCAATTTTTCGGGCACGCGTTTTTTATCTTTCTGATGATTCAGTTCATCAGGACGATCCCGGTAGAACTCGATGAAGCGGCAAAGATTGACGGCTGCAGCCGTCTCGGCATCTTTTTCAGAATTATTTTGCCATTGATCGCACCGGCGCTCGCGACGTCCGCCATCTTCTCGTTTTACTGGAAGTGGGAGGAACTGATCAATCCGCTTCTTTACTTGAACAAGCCGGAGCTTTACCCGGTTTCTCTGGCATTAAAGCTGTTTTTAGATACGGAAACGGCGTCTAACTGGGGGGCGATGTTTGCGATGTCAGTCGTCTCACTCGTCCCGGTGATCCTCGTGTTTTTCGTTTTTCAAAAATCGATCGTCCAAGGAATCAGCATGAGCGGATTAAAATAAAAAGGAGAGAAGAGTGCATGACAAAGCTTGTTTTTGATGAAGAAAAACTCAATCAAGTGATCGACAGAATCGTTAAGCGGACATTTGAGATGGATTTCGAATGGGATTGGCCGGGCGGCGTCGCGTTTTACGGCGTGGCTGAGGCGTATGAAGCAACCGAAAATGAAGAATACCTCGAGCTTTTGAAAAACTGGACGGATGAAAAGCTTGAAGACGGATTGCCTAAGCTGTCGATCAACGGAGTATCCATCGGCCATACCCTCATATCGCTCTACCAGGCGACAGGAGATGACCGTTATCTGGACGCCGCCCGGCAAATGGCGGACTATGTGCTCCACGAAGCGCCTCGGTTCGCAGACGGGGTTTTGCAGCACACCGTCAACTCAGAGAAACATGTATTCCCTGAACAGGCATGGGTCGATACGATGATGATGGCGGGCTTGTTCCTTCTCCGAATCGGAAAGCTTGTCGGCAGCGAGGAATATTTTGAAGACGGGCTGCGCCAGTATCACGGCCATGAAGAATTTTTGCAGGATATGGAGACCAATCTTTATTATCACGCATGGGACCATGTGGCCAAAAACAACCTGTCAGGCATATTTTGGGGAAGGGGAAACGGATGGGCAGCTTTAACGATGGCAAAAGCGCTCCCTTTAATCGATGTTACGCATCCGTCTTATATGATCATTGACGGTTCGCTCCGGGACTTGCTGAGCGCGCTTGTCAGGCTTCAGCATCCCTCAGGTTTATGGCACACCGTACTGACGGACCCGGATTCATACCTTGAAGTGTCAGGCTCTGCCGGGATTGCATCCGGTTTGCTGTCAAGAGGCTCGCTATACCACAAATCCGTTCAGAAGGCGCTCTCAGCCATTACGGATGCGGTCGCGCCTGACGGAAGGGTGGAGCGCGTTTCTGCGGGTACAGCAGTGATGCGGGATGCGCAGGGTTACAAAGACGTTCCGTATAAACGGATTCAAGGCTGGGGACAGGGGCTTGCCCTGACCTTTTTGGCAGATGTCGTCCGCTCCAAGTCGCGCGCGTTCCAATAGAAATTGAAAAAAGAAACATTCTTTTCATTGCAGTGGGGGGAAAAGGGATGAAAAAGCTGCATCAAAGATATGTTTCACGGCGTAAAGGGAGGTTTTTTAAAAAAAGCTTTGTGATGATCCTGCTGATTGCGTGTATTCCCGGCTTATTGACGGGTGCAGGAGTCTATTTGTTTTCGGCTGCGAAAATTGAAAAAGAGCTCCAACATCTGCACGAGAACCAGGTGAAACGCCAAATCAGCCAAATCGATGACAAGCTGGAAGGGCTTGAGATCATGCTCTCCCAGCTTGCATATGATCCGCGCCTGATGAACGGTCTGGCCGATGCCGATCTGCAAACGGATTTTCAAACGACGTACAAGCTCTCAAAATCGCTGTTTTTGCTTCAGGATCAAAATCCGCTCATTCACAAGGTTGAACTGTTCATTCAAGGGAAGGAGCCGATTCTCTTAAATCCAGAATACAGCGGACTGACCGACCGGAAAATCTTGAAGGCTTATCATTCGCTGCTTGAAGGCGGTCAAAACGTCTATTGGAAAGACATGAGCGGCGCTTCATCCGGAATGGCCCTTGTCCATAAAATTCCGGGAGGCATCTCAGAACCGTTCGGCGCGCTGATTTTGACGCTTGACGAAAGAGAATTGGGCCGGTTGCTTGAGAGCCTTTCGCCGTATTCAAAGGGAACAGCGCTCCTTTTTCATCATAATCAGAAGCCTGTTTCTTGGAGCAATCGCGGCAAAACCAACTTTGAAAGCGCCTTAAAAGAAAGGCTTGAGAAACAAAAAAATCCACAGGGCTCCTTTGTTATGGATTGGAGCGGAGGTGCGTATTCCGTTTCATACGGACGAATGGACAGATTGAACCAGGAATGGACCTATGTTTCGGCTTCACCGATGTCGGCCATTACGGCTCCGGTGCTGTTTTTATCGAAGCTCATCGCGTCGGTCAGCATCGCCGGGATCGTTCTTGCCTTCATTCTGGCATGGTATGCGTCACACAAAATTTATTCACCTGTCGCAAGGCTGATCAAGCTCTGCTCCGGAGAGGGAAAGGCGGCCTATTTTCCGGATGAATTTCATTGGCTCGAGAAGCGCTGGGAAGACCTATCTGAGGAAAGCGGCAGACTGAAAAAGGAACTGCCCCATGCTGCAAACGTTTTTTTTCAGCGCCTTCTGAGCGGATACTTTGCAGATGAATCAGAGAGGAATTTGAGAGATCGTCTGAAAAGGTGGGGCTGGGAAGCAAAAGACAATGTGTTTACCATCATCGATGTCCAGCTGACGGGACTCTACGAAGGAAACGGATCTTTTACAAAAAAGGATGAAAGTCTGGCGGGCTTTCTGTTGGGAAACATTACGCGCGAACTGGCTGGAAGGACATTCAACCATATTTATATGACAGATGTCCGTTCGCTATCGCTTGCGGTGCTGCTGGCGAGCGGCCGGAATACAGCCTTCAAGGAAGAAATCGCCCAATTTGTGCGTGAGCTGACAGATGTGATCTACAGCATATCCAAACTGCACGTCACAGTGACGGTATCAAAAACCGCTGACAAGTTAAAAGACATTCCCGGCATTTATGAAGAGGTGAAAGAAGGCAGGCATTACAGACAGTTCGAAAACGCCAGCCAGGTGATCGATTTAAGCCGGCGGGAAGACATGCCTCCCGCTGAATCATACTATCCGTTCGCTCTTGAAAAAGAGGTAGTCAGGGCGTTGCGGCTTGAAGAAAGGGATGAAGTCGAAAGAAGGATCAGGCTGTTTATCCGGGAGCTGTCCGAAAAAGGAAAAACGGAAATCCGCATCCAGCCGGGCATGATGCAGCTGTTCGCAAAGATCCAAGAAGAGATCTTTCATTCCGGCCTTCACCCCTATGAATTGTTCAGCCGAAAAAACCTGCTTCAGGAGCTTTCGGAGCTGAGGGAGCCGGAAAGGGCTGTCGGCTGGATGATGGAGCGTTGCATAAGCCCTTATCTTAAAGAGATGGAAGGAAGGAAAAACAGACAGCAAAAACGGCTTGTCGAACAGGTGCTTGAGATGATTCATCAGGATTATATGAACGATATCTCGCTTGAAAGCTGCGCTGATCGGGCCGGGACGAATTCGTATACCCTGAGCAAAGCTTTCAAACAAGTAACCGGCATCAATTTTATCGACTATGTTACCCGGCTCAGAATCGAAAAAGCGAAAGAGCTGCTTCTTGAGACGAATAAAAAAATCCATGACGTTTCTGAAGAGGTCGGCTACAGACACAGCTATTTCAACCGGATTTTCAAGAAGCAGGTCGGCATTCCGCCGAGCCGCTACAGGCAGATTCATCAGGAATCTTCGTGAAAGGGAGAGTGCTATGAAACGAACAGACAAAAAACCGAAAGTGACAGTATATTTGGCCGGGGACTCGACCGTCGCAGACTGTCCCCCGCATGAAGCGCCGATGGCCGGCTGGGGGCAGATGCTTCCGCTGTTTTTCTCAGATGAGGCTGCGGTCGTGAATATGGCAAAAGGCGGGGCCAGTTCGAACAGCTTCATTGATGAAGGCCGGCTCGATGACATTACGGAGCGGCTTGCGCCTGGTGATTATGTGTTGATCCAGTTCGGCCACAACGATCAAAAACCGTACGGAACAGACCCTTATACAACCTATCAGGAGCATCTTGTCCGCTATGTGGAAGCGGTTCGCGAAAAACAAGCGACACCGGTTTTGATCACTTCCGCAGAGCGCAGACGTTTTGATCAAAACGGAAAGCCCGCCGACACACTCGGGGATTTTCCGAAAGCGATGAAGGCGCTCGCTGACAGCTTCGACGTTCCGCTGATCGATTTATGGTCCAAAACAAAAGCGCTCTATGAATCTCTCGGAATCGAAGGTTCAAAACGGCTGTTTGTCCACTTTCAGCCTCATGAGCACCCTCATTATCCAAATGGAATCGAAGACAATACCCATTTTTCCGAAGCAGGGGCCCGTCAAGTCGCCAGGCTGGTGACAGAAGGAATCAGAGAGCTTGGTCTGCCTCTATCGGCTTATCTGCTTTGTGAAAGGAGCGATTTCCGTGCCGGAGTGTAATGGAAGAGAAGGAAGCCTGATTTATCAAAACCCTTTATCTTCTCCTGAAGATCTCCGCGGCTGGGTGATGGAAGGGAAAGGAATCGTTCGTTTTCAGAACGGCCGCCTGCATATGGAGAACGAACTTGACGCTGAGCAATATGGGGACGATGCTCATTTTGTTTACTGGTGCCCTGAGACATTCCCTGATGGAATTGTTGTGAAGTGGGATTTCTACCCTGTGCGGGAGCCTGGCTTATGCATGATATTTTTTGCCGCCGCCGGCATGAATGGCGAAGATTTATTTGACGGGCGGCTGGCGGAGAGGACGGGGAAATATCCGCAATATCATTCCGGGGACATCAACACATTGCACCTGTCGTATTTCAGACATAAGCATGCTGATGAAAGAGCATTCCGAACATGCAACCTCAGGAAAAGCCGCGGCTTTCACCTCGTCTGTGAAGGAGCCGATCCGCTTCCGCCCGCTGCAGACGCTTTGCCTCCCTACCGGATGAAGCTCATAAAGGACGGGGCATACGTTCGTTTTTCAATCAACGAGCTGCCCATTTTGGAATGGACGGATGACGGCAGGCGTTTCGGCCCTGTTTACGGCGCAGGAAAGATCGGCTTCAGACAAATGGCTCCGCTGGAAGCAGCCTACGCCAACTTTGAAGTGCGCAGGCTGCTGCGCGGCTGAAAGGAGGAGCGGACATGCGGGATAAAGGCGTAATGGCGATGATGTACGGCGCGTGTGAAGCGATCATGAAAATCGCCTGGCTGAACGGGATCTGGGTTTTATTCACGCTGGGAGGAGGCATTGTTTTCGGCTGGGCGCCGAGCACGGCTGCGATGTTCACGGTCGTGCGCAAGTGGCTGCTCGGCCGGACGGACGCACCGCTGTTCAAAACGTTTTATCAAACGTATAAAAAAGAGTTTTTCAAAGCAAACGGACTTGGGCTCATCCTCATTACCGCCGGAACAATTTTATTCGTAAACTATCAATTTTTCCGCGTCCGTGCGGATTTATTTTCGATCATGATCAGCTATGCCACACTGGTGGCCGGGCTCATCTATCTCGTGGTTTTCATTTATATTTTTCCGCTTTACGTTCATGTTCAGCTGCCGTTTGTCCGCTATTTTTCACAGGCTGCGCTGATCGGTCTCGTTCGCCCTTTGACGACGGCCGGAATGGCTGCTGCTGGTTGCTTGGTCGTGTATGTGCTGTTGACGGTTCCGGGTCTGATCCCATTTTATGGTGTCAGTTTGTTTGCTCTTGTATCGATGTTTATCGCACATCGCTGTTTTTTGCGTCTGGAAGGCTAGCTGAACTGTGCAAAAATGAGAAAATCGGGCAAAAAAATATCAATTGGAAAGGCTGAACCGCTTAAGACCGGACTTGAACACATCTTTTCCCTTCGGCAAAAAAGTGCAATTGAATAAAAATGGAAGCCGTAATAGAATCCCTTTTGAGTAAGCGCTTACAAAAATGGTGAAGGGAGAAGATGATGAAAAAAGGAAAGAAAAGGTGGAAGAACCTGTTGGCCGCGTCATCTCTTTTATTAATCACGCTAGTGACCGGCTTCTCGGAGCAAGCTGAGGCAGACGGGCGGACGGCTGCGCAGGCAAGGCAAATGGAATCGCTTAACAGGGGGCTTGTCGCTGTTAAAACGGGGAACGGTGTCTTTGTCAGCTGGCGGCTTCTGGGAACCGAGCCGTCTTCTGTTTCATTTAATGTGTATCGAAACGGAAAGAAGCTGAACGGTTCTCCGATTACATCGAGCACAAACTATCAGGATGCAGGCGGGGATTTGAACGCCGTTTACCAGGTGCGCGCCGTTTTGAACGGCAGGGAGCAGGCTCCTTCTGAATCCGTCGGCGTATGGAATAAACAATATAAATCTGTTCCGCTGCAAAAACCGGCCGGAGGAAAAACGCCTGATGGGGTGTCATACACATACAGCGCCAATGATGCGAGCGTAGGCGACCTTGATGGAGACGGCCAATATGAAATCATTCTCAAGTGGGATCCTTCCAATTCAAAGGATAATTCACAGGACGGATACACGGGAGATGTGCTGATTGACGCATACAAGCTTGACGGCACCATGATGTGGAGAATCAACCTTGGCAAAAATATTCGCGCCGGCGCCCATTATACGCAGTTTCTCGTCTATGACTTTGACGGCGATGGAAAAGCGGAAATCGCCATGAAGACGGCAGACGGGACGAAGGACGGCAAAGGGAAGGTGATCGGCAATGCAAACGCCGATTACCGCAATGCCCAAGGCCGAATTTTGTCAGGGCCTGAGTATTTGACGGTTTTTAAAGGCGATACAGGCGCTGAGCTTACAACGGTCAACTACGAACCTGCCCGGGGAAATGTAGCCGATTGGGGAGACAGCTACGGCAACAGGGTTGACCGCTTTCTGGCCGGTGTCGCATACCTTGACGGGGAGCGGCCGAGTTTTGTCATGGCACGCGGTTATTACACGAGAACAGTGCTAGTCGCTTACAACTTCAGAGGCGGAAAGCTGACCAAGCTGTGGACGTTCGATTCGGATGCTCCCGGAAATGGCGCCTATGCCGGTCAAGGCAACCACAGTTTGAGCGTCGCCGACGTTGACGGAGATGGAAAGGACGAGATCATATACGGAGCGATGGCTGTCGATCATGACGGAAAAGGCCTCTACTCAACCGGCTGGGGACATGGGGATGCCATGCATACAGGGAACCTGGACCCGTCAAGGCCTGGACTGGAAGTCTTCCAAGTCCATGAAAACAGCAATTCTCCTTATGGCTTGTCCTTCCGCGATGCGAAAACAGGAAAGATCATCTGGGGAGTTCACGCAGGTAAAGATGTCGGACGCGGAATGGCCGCTGATATCGATCCGCGCTACGAAGGAGCGGAAGTATGGGCGAACGGCAGTCTTTATACGGCAAAAGGCGTAAAAATCGGAAACACATTGCCTTCATCAACGAACTTCGGCATCTGGTGGGACGGCGATCTCCAAAGATAGCTTCTGGACAGCAACAGAATTGATAAATGGGATTATCAAAATTCGCGAACCGTCAACTTGCTGACAGCGTCCGGAGCTTCGGCAAATAACGGAACAAAAGCGACGCCGTCCCTGCAGGCGGACATTCTCGGAGACTGGCGCGAAGAAGTGGTCTGGCGAGCGGAGGACAGCAGCGAACTGCGCATCTACACGACGACAGACGTGACGGAGCACCGCATGTATACGCTGATGCATGATGCAGTCTATCGCCTCGGTATCGCCTGGCAGAATGTCGGCTACAACCAGCCTCCGCACACCGGCTTTTATTTAGGCGAAGGCATGCAGACACCGGAGAAGCCGAACATTTATACACGCTGATGATAAAGGGGAGCTGCATAATGAAGCGATATGTTCGCTGCTTATGGGTCATCCCCCTCCTTTTCTTTTTCATCATGGGAATGGGGGGACCTGCGCAGCCGAAAGCCGCTGCCGCGCATCACAGTCAGGATCTTTTTCTGTTCGATTTTGGAAAAGGTCCCGCTGAGAAGGATTATGTGAAAGTGAACGAGTCCTCCGTGTATCAAAATGGTGCTGGCTACGGATTTTCTCAGGCAGGAAGCGCTGTGTGCAAAAAGACGCAAAAAAAAGAAGCGCTCAAAAAAGACTATTGTATCGTGAACCGGACGGCTTTTCTGGCAGATCTCTCCCCCGGCAAATACCGCGTGACCGTTTTTGCATCATCCAGCGGTGAATTGAAGCTTTATGCCGAAGGAGAAAAAATGGGGACGATCCCGGCCGGAGCAAAGGGAAGCTCAGCCGAAAAAGCGTTCACCGTTTCGGTGGAAGACGGGCGCCTCGATCTGGAGTGAAGGGGCCTCAGCCAAAGGTGTATGCCATCGAAATTTCGAGGTGTATCAGTTCGATTTCGGTGACGGGCCTCTTGCTTCGGGTTTTATTCCGGTAGGCGCTGCTTCGGCCTATACCCCTCTAAAAGGCTACGGATTTGACGACGCGGCAAAGGTGTCCTGCACGGACCGAGGTACGGCCGACCCGCTTCGTTCAGACTTCTGCATTCCGGATGGGACGGCGTTTACTGTCGATTTGCCTGACGGTCAATATCAAGTCCAAATCATAACCGGAGATGCGCGGGCAAAGACGAACATGGACGTACGGGCAAACGGCATGCTCCAGCTGTATTCGTTTGGAGCGGAAGCGGGCGGATACAACGAAAAAACGTTTCCGATTCATATTTCCGGCGGCCGTCTTTCGATCCAAGCCTTAACGGCGAGAACAATGCCGCGCCTTAATGCGTTGGTCATTACGAAGACGGCTTATCATGTGACGGATGACAACACGACGGTCTTTCTGGCGGGCGATTCCACGGTCTCCGATTATGAGCCCGGCTATGCGCCGATGGCAGGCTGGGGGCAATTTTTAGGCGGCTATTTCTCGGATGAAATCGTCATCGACAACCAGGCGAAACGCGCGAGAAGCGCGAAAAGTTTTGTGGATGAACGGTCGCTGGCTACGATTTTGAACCGGATGAAACGGGGCGACTATTTGTTGATTCAGTTCGGCATCAATGACGCAGGGCAAGATCCTGCCCGCCATACAGATCCGTATACGACATTTCAGGAATACTTGAGAACATATATTAACAAAGCCCGCGAAAAAGGAGGACGTCATGTGCTCGTCACTTCTCAAAGCAAACGTACCTATGATGAAAAGGGCGTTTTCTACAACAGCATCGGAGAATATCCGAACGCAATGAGACAGCTGGGACGGGAAATGAACGTTCCGGTGATCGATTTAAACAAAAAAAGCATTGAATATTACAACGAGATCGGCGTTGAAGCGACTAAAAACGTATTTATGTTTCTGGAACCGGGAGAAAGCCCGAATTATCCGGAAGGCATCCAGGACAGGGTGCATTTTCACGAGTTCGGCGCCAACCAATTGGCAAGGCTCGTCACAGGAGAAATCTCCGATTTGAATATATATCCGCTGAAACACTCGCTCAAGAAATAAGGTGTCGGGAGATCCGGTCTCCGGCTCTCCCGTTCGCCATTCCAAACCGCAAAGGGGGAGAGAGGACTATGGGAGAAAAGGACAGACATGCAGCAGCTGATCGCGTTCGTCCGGTGAAAACGGCGGCAAAACCGAAGCAAATGGAACACTTAAACCGCGGCCTTGTGGCGGTAAAAACAAAAAAGGGGGTTTTTCTCAGCTGGCGGCTCTTAGGAACCGATCCGGAAGAAACCGCTTTTAATCTATACCGCAACGGACAAAGAATCAATTCAACACCCATTTCATCATCGACCAACTTTCTTGATAAACACGGAAACGGAAAATCGCTTTATTATGTGTCCAAGGTTCTCGGAGATAAGGAAGTCGAGACGTCGCCCAAAACAGCTGTCTGGCAGAAGCCTTACTTGGAAGTTCCGTTAAACAAGCCTGACGGCGGGACAACTCCTGACGGCGCACCGTATACGTACAGTGCAAATGACGCGAGCATCGGAGATCTCGACGGCGATGGAGAATACGAAATTGTGCTCAAATGGGACCCGTCAAATTCGAAAGATAACGCGCACAACGGCTATACCGGAGAAGTCATCATCGATGCCTATAAGCTTGACGGGACATTCATGTGGAGGGTTCATCTCGGGAAGAACATCCGCGCGGGCGCCCATTATACCCAATTGATGGTCTATGATCTTGACGGCGACGGGAAAGCGGAAATTGCTATGAAGACGGCTGACGGAACAGTTGACGGAACCGGCCGGGTGATCGGCGATCAGGCTGCCGATTACAGAAATGAAGATGGGCGAATTCTGGCCGGCCCTGAATATTTGTCGATTTTTCACGGGGAAACGGGAAGGGAATTGGCAACCGTGGATTACGATCCGCCGCGCGGAAGGCTTGAGGACTGGGGAGATGGATACGGCAACCGCATGGATCGGTTTTTGGCAGGCATCGCCTATTTGGACGGCGAAAGGCCGAGCCTTGTCATGGCCCGCGGCTATTACACAAGAACGGTGCTAGTCGCTTACAACTTCCGAGACGGCAAGCTGACCAAGCTGTGGACGTTTGACAGCGACAAGCCCGGAAATGAAGGCTATGCCGGGCAGGGAAACCATAGTCTGAGCGTCGCTGATGTCGACGGTGACGGGAAAGATGAGATCATCTACGGCGCGATGGCCGTTGATCATGACGGAACAGGGCTTTATACGACAGGGCTTGGACACGGTGATGCCATGCACGTGAGCGATCTTGACCCGGACCGGCCGGGGCTGGAAGTCTTTCAGGTGCATGAAGATCCGCGCCTTCCGTACGGCCTCTCATTTCGCGATGCGGGTACAGGGGAAATTCTCTGGGGAGTGCCGGCCGATACAGATGTTGGGCGGGGAATAGCCGCGCATATCGATCCCCGCTATAAAGGAGCGCTTGTCTGGGCGATCGATCCACCGGGCAATGAAGGAAAATCGTACGGCCTCTATACGAGTAAGGGAGAAAAGCTCAGCGATGCCGCTCCGGCTTCGGCCAATTTTGCGATTTGGTGGGACGGCGATCTTCTCCGCGAGCTGCTTGACCACGATTGGAAAGAACCCGCAGGCATCCCCAAAATTGATAAATGGGACTATCACAGCGGCAGGCTGGTCAATCTGCTCACCGCTGACGGAACGCTGTCTAACAATTGGACGAAAGGGACGCCAGTGCTTCAGGCCAATTTGTTCGGCGATTGGCGCGAAGATGTCGTGTTCCGCACAGTCCGAAGCGATGCTCTGCGAATTTACACAACGACCGAGCCGACTGAACACCGTTTCTATACGTTCATGCACGATCCCGTCTACCGCCTGGGGGTAGCCTGGCAAAATGTCGCTTACAATCAGCCGCCTCATCCCGGGTTTTATGTGGGAACCGGAATGGACAAGCCGCCCCGGCCGAATATTTATACCGTTCCTTGTAAGAGAAATGAAGAATGAAAGAGAACGGCGGTTCAGCATGCGCTGGGCCCGGGGCACCGGCAGAAATATTCAACTTACAAAAAAGTATGATTGTAATCTTACAGCCTGTTCCATAAAATGATTGGTAAGCATTTTCATTACAAAATGAAAAGGGGGATCCATATGGGGTATCAGGCGAGTGATGTACGCTATGAAAATATGAAATACAACCTCTGCGGGCATTCAGGATTAAAACTGCCTGCTTTGTCTTTAGGGCTTTGGCACAATTTCGGAGAAGCGGCTTCCTTGCAAAATGCCAAAGCGCTGTTAAGAAAAGCATTTGACCTGGGTATCACCCACTTTGACTTGGCGAATAATTACGGTCCGCCGCCCGGTTCTGCCGAAGAAACATTCGGAAAAGCGCTGAAAACCGATTTTGCCGGCTACCGCGATGAAATGGTCATCAGCACGAAAGCCGGCTATACGATGTGGCCCGGACCATACGGCGATTGGGGATCAAAAAAGTATCTCGTGGCGAGCCTTGATCAAAGTTTAAAACGAATGGGCATCGATTATGTCGATATATTTTATTCACACCGCCCTGACCCCCATACACCGCTGGAAGAGACGATGGGAGCGCTCGCCCACATCGTCAGGCAAGGAAAAGCTTTATATGTCGGTTTGTCGAACTACAGTGCTGAACAGACCGAAAAGGCGGCTGATATTTTGCAAGAATACGGGATTCCGCTCCTCATCCATCAGCCCAAATATTCAATGTTCCACAGAGAACCGGAAAAAGGCCTGCTGCAAGTGCTGCAGAAAAAAGGAGCCGGGGCGATCGCGTTTACACCTCTTGCCCAAGGGCTTTTAACAACGAAATATTTGACAGGGATTCCCGCCGGGTCAAGAGCCGCTGATGCGAACAGTCCGTTTTTGCAGGCCGAGGGCATCACAGAAGACGTGCTCGGCAAGGTCCGCAAGTTGAATCAAGTGGCTGCCGAACGCGGCCAGTCTCTTCCGCAAATGGCGATAGCCTGGCTATTAAAAGACCCGCGCGTCACCTCGGTGCTGATCGGCGCGAGCAAAACCGAACAGATCGAAGAAAATGCCGCGGCGCTTAAGTCCGCTCGATTCTCAGCTGAAGAACTCGACACAATTGATAAAATTCTTTCATAAATAAGGAGTGGTCGTGATGACAATCAGCATCTATTTGGCCGGCGATTCGACCGTGCAGCATTATAAGGCTGATTCGCCTCAGGGAGGCTGGGGCGAATTTCTCCAGTCTTATTTATCCGGAAATGTACAGGTGATCAACCGGGCAATCGGGGGCCGGAGTTCAAAAACGTTCGTTGAAGAAGGAAGACTTGCATCTATTTTGGATGTGATCAAACAGGATGATTGGCTGTTCGTTCAGATGGGGCACAATGATGCGTCGAAAGACAAACCAGAACGCTATACAGAGCCGTATACGACGTATAAACAATACTTGAAAATGTACGTTGACGGCGCGCGTCAAAAAGGGGCATCGCCGCTTCTCATCACACCTGTCGCAAGGCTCCATTACAAAGACGGCGTCTTTTTAAACGATTTCCCGGACTACTGCATTGCGATGAAGCAGGTCGCAAGCGAAGAAAACGTCCGCTTGATCGATTTAATGGACAAAAGCCTTCAGCATTTTGCGGAAAAAGGATACAGCGAAGTATTTAAATATTTTATGATCTCGGAAAATGTCAACGACTATACACATTTTACGAAAAAAGGGGCCCGGGAAATGGCGAAGCTCGTCTCGGAGGGCATTCGAGAGCTTGGGCTGCCGTTTGTCAAAGAGACGGTATGAAGATGAACGGAAAGCTGTACCATGGCGCTTGCTTTTATCCCGAATTGTGGGATGAGGATGTGCTGGATGAAGATATCAGGATGATGGAGCGAATCGGGATCAATGTTGTCAGAATCGGGGAGTTTGCCTGGTCAAGGATGGAGCCTGAAAAAGGAAGGATCGATGTCGGATTTTTTGCAGACGTCATCCGAAAGCTCCGCGACAACAAAATTGAAACGGTCATGTGCACGCCGACTGCGACGCCGCCGATCTGGCTGACCCACGGGCACCCGGAAAGAATGCATGTGAATGAAAAAGGGGAGACGATGGGACACGGTTCGAGGCAGCATGCCTGCACAAACCATCCCTATTTCAGAGAGCGGGCCCGGCTGATCATCAAACATATCGCCAAAGAGATCGGAGAACTGCCGGGATTGATCGGATGGCAGCTTGACAATGAATTCAAATGCCATGTCGCAGAATGCATATGTGAAACGTGCCGCACATTATGGCACAAATGGCTGGAAGACCGCTATCAGACGATTGACCGTCTGAATGAGGCATGGGGTACGGGCGTATGGAGCGAAACGTATCAGTGCTTCGAGCAAGTCCCGCAGCCCGGACCGACCCCGTTTTTGCATAATTCTTCTTTAAGGACAATGTATCAGCTGTTTTCGATGGACAAGATTTCTGAATTTGCGCGTGAACAGGCTGAGGTGATCAGAGCATACTCCGATGCCCCGATCACCCATAATAGCAGCGTCATGTTCGGCGTTGATCATGAAGACCTTTTCAAGAGCCTTGATTTTGCCTCGTTTGATACGTACGCCAGCCAGGAAAACAGTCAAGCCTTTTTGTTTAATTGTGATTTATGGAGAAACATCAAAAAAGGACGGCCGTTTTGGATTATGGAGACGAGCCCTTCCTACAGCGCTTCGCTTGAAAGCTATGCGGTGCCTCATCAAAACGGCTATTTGAAAGCTGAAGCGGTTTCTTCTTATGCTCTTGGCGGAGCCGCGTTCTGCTATTGGCTGTGGCGCCAGCAGAGAGCCGGGTCTGAACAGCCGCACGGATCAGTGCTCAGCGCATGGGGGGAGCCTGATGTGGGATATGAAAATGTGCTCGAAGCCGAGCGGGCAAGAAGAGAGGTTGAACACATCATGCTGGCTACGGCTCCTTTGCAGGCTGAAACAGCTGTCGTCTATTCGGACCGTGCGAAGGTGTTTTTGAAAACGGAGCCTCATCGGGGTCTTCATTACAGAACGCTGATCACCGAGTTTTATGACCGATTATTAAAGATGGGCATTCACAGGGATGTCATTCTTGAAGGGAGCCCGCTGGACGGCTACAAACTGCTGTTTACGCCGTTTATTCATTATCTTCCCCCTGCTTTTATCAAAAAAGCCGAAGCATTTGCACAAAGCGGCGGCATTTGGATTGCGGGTCCGCTGACGGGCGGAAGAACAGAGCACCATACGATTCACACTGATTGCGGATTGGGGCCTTTAGAAAAATGTTCTGGTGTTAAAACGCTGTTTACATTCCCGATGGATGAGCGGAACTCAAGCGGAACGGCGTTTGGCGCAAAGGCGCCGCTGAGCTTGTGGAGCGCTGTTTTTGAAGCCGGCGGCACCAAGGCTGTCGGGATGATTGAGAAAGGCCCGGCGTCAGGCAAAGCGTTCATCACGGAACACAAATGCGGAAAAGGCAAAATCGTCATGCTCGGGTCGATGCCGGCAGGCGAAGCGGGGGACATCATGATGAAAAAGCTGATCAGCCATTATGCCGAAGAAGCGGGCGTTGAGCAGAAAACCGATGTCACTCCCGGAACAGTCGTCGCGCCCCGGAAAGGAGCAGACGGTCTTGTCTGGGTCGTGATCAATATGGACGGCAAAGGAGGCGCAGTGACACTTGACGGCAACGGAACCGATCTTTTATCCGGCAGGCCCGTAACCGGACGCGTAACACTCGGCCCGCACGACTACCGCGTGATTTTGTTATCAGAGAATAAATGAATCGCCGCAGGCTCTTGCCCGCGGCTTTTTTGGTTTGTTTTGCAAAAAACGATGATTCCTGCAAAAAGGAGTTGGCATCCCGCTATCATAAGCAAAAAAGGAATATTGACGGTCAATAGGCTAAACAGGAAAATATTCACTGACCAATCGGTTGAACAGAAAGGAGGAACGCTTGTGAAAGCACAGGCTGAACTAAAATGGCTGAATAGAGCGCCTGCTTCGTTCGGCGGGGTGACTTGGGGAGTGCCTTGGGCAAAAGGAGTGCTGCAAAAAGGGGAGACGGCCGTCATCGCTTCGGAAAACGCCCCGTATTTGCAAACATGGCCGCTTGCATATTGGCCTGACGGCTCGATTAAATGGACGGGCCATGCCGCAGTATTCCCAGAAGAAAGCGGACGCCGATTTACATTGCAAAAAGGAAAGCCCGGCGCGCCGAAAACCATCGTCCGTGTCAGCGAGCAGAAAGACGAAATCACGGTGAATACGGGCGCGATAGTCTGCAAGCTCGGAAAGTCGGGGCCGGCACTGATCCGTTCGATTTCCATTTCCGGGGAAATGATGGCGAAAGAAGGACGGCTCATCGCTTTAAAAGAAAAAAGAAGCGGTTCAGATACACAAAGCATGTATTATATTGAACGGTTTGAGAGCTTGGTCAAACGTGCGGCAATCGAACAAAACGGTCCGGTCAAGACAGTCATCAAGATTGAAGGCGTCCACCGCGGCGGAGGCATCGATGTTTGGCTCCCTTTTACCGTCAGGCTTTCTTTCTATGCCGGTGTCCCGTCCATCCGGATCGTGCACACGATCTTCATCGACTGTAACGCAGAAACGGAATGGATCAAAGGACTCGGTTTAGAGATGAGCGCGGTTTTGAGCGGAGCGCCAAGAAACAGGCATATTCGCTATGCAGCCGACGGAGGAATTTACGGAGAGGCTTCTCAGCTGCTTGTGACGAGAAGATTTAATGAAACAAACGGGTTCTATGAACGACAGATAGCCGGACAGCCTGTCCCGGAAGAGTCGGAAGTCGTGCGTGATGCGGAGAAAAACGCCGTCTGGAACGATTTCAAGCTCATTCAAGATTCCCCTGTTCACTGGCGCTTAAAAAAGCGAACCGGCAAAGACTGCGCCTGGGTGGACGCGATTCATGGGGGGAGAGCGAAAGGGCTGATGTATGCAGGCGGGGAAAATGGCGGCATCGCGCTCGGCCTCAGAAACTTCTTTGAAAAATATCCATCATCGCTTGAAGCGCAAGGTCTTGCCGGCGGCGAAACAAAATTGACGGCATGGTTCTGGCCCCCTGAAGCTGAAGCGATGGACTTCCGCCATTATTCAAAAGGCACTCACGTTGAAAGCGCATATGAAGGGTTTGCCGAAATGAGGTCGACGGCTGTCGGCATTGCCAATACGAGCGAAGTCAACCTCGCCTGTTTTTCAAATCCGCCGAGTAATGAAGAGCTGAACAGAGCGGCGGACGAATGGCAAAATCCCCCATTGCTTATTTGTGAGCCTGACTATTATTATGACACCCGCGCTTTGGGTGTTTGGAGCCTGAAAGATAAACGGCGCCCGCTCTCAGCTGTGCTTGAAGATCAGCTGGACGAGGCTCTCAAGTTTTACATGAACGAAGTCGAACAGCGGGGCTGGTACGGCTATTGGCATTACGGTGATGTGATGCATACGTACGATGCCGTCCGGCATGTATGGCGGTATGACCTGGGCGGCTATGCATGGCAAAACACGGAACTCGTACCGAACCTCTGGCTTTGGCAGTCTTTTTTTAGATCCGGGAGGGAAGACATCTTCAGAATGGCAGAAGCGATGACTCGTCACACTAGCGAAATCGACTGCTACCATTTCGGGGATTATAAAGGCCTCGGTTCAAGGCACAATGTCCTCCATTGGGGCTGCGGCTGCAAGGAAGCGAGAATCAGCATGGCCGGCCTCCACAAGCCTTATTATTTTTTGACGGCGGATGAGAGAACGGGGGAAGTGTTAACCGAGGTGAAAGATGCCGATCGAGCGCTTGAGATGCTTGATCCGATGAGAGCCTATTATCCGGAAAAAGAGTTCCCTGCCCACGCGAGAGTTGGCCCCGACTGGGCGGCGTTCTGTTCCAATTGGCTGACGGAATGGGAGCGGACCGGTGATGAAGCGTACCTTGATAAAATCAACCGGGGAATCGGCCGGCTCAAAGCGCTGCCTCTTCGTCTGCTGTCCGGGCCGACTTTCGGATACGATCCTAAAGCTTCAGATCTGCTTCATATGGGTGACGGGAATCATGGCGGCTATCATATGGTCATCGCCTTTGGCGCCCCGCAAACATGGATGGAGCTTGCAGAACTGCTGGAGGATAACGAATGGAAGGAGATGCTCGGCGAATTCGGCGAATTTTATTTGCTGGCTGATGAAGAAAAGCGCAAGAGGAGCGGCGGGAAGCTTCACGATGATTTATTTCACTGGCCGATGTTCTCCGCTGCCATGGCCGCTTATGCTGCGAGGCTTCACCAAGACCGGAAGCTTGCCGAAAAAGCATGGCGGCTGTTGCTGGACGAAAAACAAAGCCATACACCGCTGCCGATCGCTCCAAAACAAGTCCATGCGTGGAACACGATCACGGAAATCCCTTGGGTCACGACAAACTGCGTCTCACAATGGTGCCTCAACACAATAGCCGTGCTGGAGCTGCTCAAGGATATGCCGCCTGATCAGGACATGCAAGAAAAGATCATCAAAGCAATGAAAGATCATCCCGCTCGCGTGTGAGGGCAAAAAATGAAGGTTGCCGGAAAAATGTAAGCGTTTTAAATTCGAGTGGAACAATGAAACGATCAAAAGGGGGAATTGTAAAATGGCAAGACTGAAGCTGAAGGGAAACAAGTGGCTCGCTGCACCCGCTGTCTTTTTGCTCCTTATCGGGTGCAGTGCAAATGAGACGTCGAATCAAGACGGGAAAGGAAAAGAGAAGGATGCCATTCATATTATGGCTCCGCTCCTCTCGCCGGAAAGTCCGGGAGAAAACAGTCCGTCTTTAAAAGCGCTCGAAAAATACACGAAAAAACAAATTAAAGTGACATGGGTTCCGAACTCTTCCTATAATGATAAATTCAACATCGTCATGGCCTCGGGGGATTTGCCGCAAGCCATTGTCGTCACGGACAAGTCGCCGGGTTTTATCAAGTCTGTCAAATCAGGCGCGTTCTGGGAGCTTTCACCTTATTTAAAAGACTACCCGAACCTTGGAAAGGCCGATGAGAAAGTGATGAAGAACAGTTCCATTAACGGCGAGATTTACGGCATTTACAGGGCGAGGGACCTCATCCGCGCTTCGATTATCATCAGAACGGACTGGCTCGAAAATGTCGGCCTGGAGATGCCGAAAACAATCGACGAATTTTACGACGTACTGAAAGCGTTTAAAGAAAAAGACCCCGACGGAAACGGAAAGGACGATACGTACGGCATGGTAGTCCCGAAATGGATGGGGCTAGGCAACGGGAGCCCATGGGATATTATGCAGACATGGTTCGGTGCTCCAAACCGCTACGGAGTAGACGAAAAAGGGGAACTCATTCCGGACTTCACAACAGAAGAATATATGGAAGCGCTGCGTTTTTTCAAAAAGCTGTATGATGAGGGGCTGATCAATAAAGACTTCGCCGTAATGGATTCAGCGAAGTGGAACGATCCGGTCGTCAAAGGGAAAGCTGGTGTGATCGTCGATACCGGTTCGCGGGCATCGCAGATACAAAGCGCAATGGAGGAAGCCGATCCCGGAAACAAGGATGTGATCGATGTCATCGGAACGGTCAAAGGCCCGAAAGGAACGTATACATTCCCGACATCAGGATACGCCGGAATGATTGCCATCCCGAAAGCGAGCGTCAAAACGGAAAAAGAACTAAAAGAAGTGCTCGGCTTCTTGGACAAAATGAACGATGAAGAGGCACAGATCATTGCCAATAACGGCGTAAAAGGGCGCAACTATAAGCTTGAAAACGGTGCGTACACGTCCCTTGAAAAAAACAACAAAAAACTGCTTTACGAGCACGAGGGTCTTGCGCAGTTCAGCATGGGCATTCCGGAACAAAGATACTATGTGGAAAAGCAAGAATCAAAGCTGTTTAAACACCGTGAACAGATTCGCAAAGAAGGGGAGAAAATCGCCGTATTCAACCCGGCAGAATCGCTCGTTTCAGATGTATACACCCAAAAAGGGGCACAGCTTGACAACATCATCCTCGATGCCAAAACACAGTTTATCATCGGCGACATCGATGAAAAAGGCTTTCAAGACGCCGTTGAGCTTTGGTATAAAAGCGGGGGCGAAGATTTGATGAAAGAACTGAACAAACGCTACAAGGAGACTAAATAGCTCAGGTCTTTAAACAGCACACGAAAGGGGGGATGCGGCACATGGAAATCACCGCAAAAACAGGGAAGCCCGCTGTTAAGACAGAAAAGAAACCGACTGGGCTAGAGGCCGTAAAACGGGATAAATGGCTTTATCTTCTGCTTGTTCCCGGTGTTTTATATTTTCTCATATTTAAATATTGGCCGATGTGGGGCGTATTAATCGCCTTCAAGGATTATTCGCCTTATCTCGGATTTTGGCAGAGCGAATGGGTCGGATTCGAGTATTTTAAAGATTTCTTTATGAATCCTGACTTCTTCCGTCTGCTCCGAAACACGCTTATGCTGGCCGCTCTCGATTTGATCTTTGCATTTCCGGCCCCGCTCATTGTCGCTCTTTTACTGAATGAACTGCGGCACGCCATCTATAAACGGTGCATTCAGACGTTTATATATGTTCCGCATTTCGTCTCATGGACGATCGTCGTCAGCATAACGTTTGTCTTTTTCACGGTTGATACGGGCGTGATGAATAAAGTGCTGCAAAGCATAACGGGCCGAGAGATTGCGTTTCTCTCAGATCCCGAATGGTTCAGGCCGATGATTGTGCTGCAAAGCATATGGAAGGAGACGGGCTGGGGAACGATCCTGTTTCTGGCGGCGCTCGCTTCGGTTGACCAAGAGCAGTATGAAGCGGCAGTGATGGACGGTGCAGGAAGGTTGAGGAGAATGTGGCACATTACCCTTCCGGCCATCAGAAGCACGATCGTCGTGCTTCTCATCTTAAGAATCGGCAGCTTTTTGAACATCGGCTTCGAACAGATTTTTTTAATGACCAATTCCTTAAACCGGAGCGTAGCTGAAATCTTCGACACATATGTCTATGTTGTCGGAATCACGCAGGGCGCATACAGCTACAGTACGGCAGTCGGTCTTTTCAAATCGGTTGTCGGGATCATCCTGATATTCTGCGCCAACTATATCGCGAAAAAGTTTGACCAGGACGGTCTGTTTTAATGAATGGAGGTGAAAGGGATGTCCGGTGCGGAAACGATCCATAACACAAAAGCGGGCCGGGTGTTCGATTGGTTTAATGTGATCTTTCTCGGCTGCTGCGGACTGATAACCGTCTTGCCTTTTCTGTATATTATCGCGGGGTCATTTGCGACGGAGGCCGAGCTGGCGGAAAGGAGCTTCTTTATCTTTCCCGAGACGTTCTCGCTTGACGCGTACCGCTATATTTTTTCAACGCCGACATTTATCAGGAGCATGGGGGTGTCTGTGCTTATAACGGTCGTGGGAACGATCGTCCAGCTCTTTTTTACATTTACGATGGCCTATCCTCTTGCAAAACGGCACATCAAGGGAAGGAATCTGCTTTTGAATCTCGTCATTTTTGCGATGCTTTTCAGCGGAGGAATGATTCCGACGTATATCGTCGTCAAATCACTGGGACTGCTCGATTCCTATTGGGCGCTGATTTTGCCGATGGCGATCAACCCGTTCAATCTCATTATTATTAAAAACTTTTTTCAGCAGCTTCCGAAAGAGCTTGAGGAGTCGGCCAAGATTGACGGCTGTTCAGAAATCGGCGTGTTCTTAAGGATCGCACTGCCGCTGTCTAAGCCGATTATTGCGACTTTTGCGCTGTTTTATGCGGTCGGCATTTGGAACGACTTTTTCCATGCTTTGCTGTACATCAATGACAGTGCGAAATGGCCGCTGCAAATGGTGCTGCGCCAAGTGACGATTCTTTCGGATCTGACGGGGACGACGAATGATATGATGGAAACGGTGCCGCCTGAACAATCGATCAAACTGGCCGTCATCGTCATTGCGACGCTTCCGATTTTAGCCGTGTACCCGTTTTTGCAGAAGCATTTTGCCAAAGGCATTCTGATCGGGTCTGTGAAGGGATAAAAAAAAACCGCCGGGCTCATGTGCCGGCGGCTTCGGCTCAGGCAGCTGAGCCGTTTTTATTTCTTTTTTTCATCCAAAAATAAACCGGGAGACCGACGAGACCGATCAAGATCGACCACAGGCAGCTGTAGAAGTCTGTGATGAGCGTGCTGACAAGGACAAACAATGACCCGAGAATCGCCGCTACAGGCAGGTAAGGATAGAGCGGCACGCTGTAAGATCTTCCTTGGCCGTTCTTCCGTCTCCGCAAAATAAATACCGCGAAAAACGCCATGACATAGAAGATGTAAATCATAAAAATCGAAACCTCTGACAGCTTTTCAGGATTGCTGATGATCATTAAAATGACAGCGATAATCATCTGGACGATGACTGCGATCCAAGGCGTATGGAATGCCGGATGAACATGCGAGATCCAGCGGGAGAAAGGCAGCTGTTTTTTCTCAGCCATTGCAAAGATCACGCGCGGAAAAGACAGAACCTTTCCGTTTAAGCAGCCGAAGATGCTGACGATAATTCCGATGGATATCAGCTTGCCGCCGAGCGGCCCGAACAGCATGGTCGCGGCTGTGCTTGTCGCATTTTCGCCGAGCTTGACAATCTGATCGGCAGGAAGAATGTGAAGCAGCGCCAAGTTAATGAACAGATAGCAGGCAGTGACGATCAGTATGCCGCCTGTCATCGCTTTCGGAAGCACTTTTTCCGGATTCTTCATTTCTCCGCCGAGTGCTGCAAGAAGGATCCAGCCGTCATACGCGAATAGCGTCGCCAATACCGCCGCCCCGAAGTTTTGGCTGGCGATGCTCTCCGTGACCGAACTGAAAATATATTCATCGCCCTGCCATAGACCGAACACAATGATACATACAATGGGAATCAGCTTTCCGATCGTTGTGATCGTCTGAACCGCTCCGCCGTATTTTGTTCCGACGATGTTGACGATGCATAAAAAGGCGACGGTGATGATGCCGATGAGTGCAGTCCAGGATTTATCCCAGGAAAACAAGTTGGCCACAAGCGAGCCGAAATATAATCCAAGTGCGCCGATGATGGCCGGTCCGTAGATGATGATCTGCACCCAGCCGCATAAGAAGCCCCAGAACTCGCCGTAAATTTCTTCAAGATATGTGTAAAGACCGCCTGTTTTCGGAATCTGTGCGCCCAGTTCAGCGATGGTCAGCCCGCCGGCAAGCGTCAAGATTCCGCCGAGAAGCCAGGCGAAAAGAGCGATTTGTGCGTTTCCGGAATAGGAAAGCACGCTGCCGGGCTTCATAAACACGCCGGAACCGATGATCGTTCCAATCACAAGAGATAGCGCAAATAACAAGCCTATCTCTTTTTTTAGTCCGTTTGCTTCTGCATTCATTGCTATGCCTCCCATTGATGTGATCTCTTTCATAGAAAACTATTTTTATATTGTAATACCTTTTTTAAAAAAGAAAAATTAAATAAATTTTCTGATTTTCGTATTTCTTGTATATGTTAAACATTTCAAGGTCGTAAACCCCGGGATAACCATCAATAACCGAACTTTAATATATGATTTTTGATATATTGTTAGTTTTTATAGGAGAGGGAGGGAGGCCCGACCGGGAAGACGGTTTGGTTGACTTTTCAAATCAAATCGCCTATTTTGGAGAAAGAATAAATCTCGAATTCGAGATATTTAATTGGGAGATGATAGAATGAACGTAAATGGCATTCACCACGTATCTGCTTTAACAGCAAACGCCCAGCATAACCTGGATTTCTATGTCAAAGGGCTTGGCATGAAACTGATAAAGAAATCGGTCAATCAGGACGATCCGACCATGTACCACTTGTTTTACGGGGATGAAGTCGCGTCTCCGGGTTCGGATTTGACATTTTTCGAGATTCCGATGCTTGCCCGGAGACGGGAAGGGACGAACTGTATTTCGGCCGTATCACTTCGGGTTCCCGGTGAACAAGCACTCGAATTTTGGGAGAAGCGGCTTCATGAGCTCGGCACAGAGATTTGCGGCATCGAGACGCGTGCGGGGCGGAGCATTCTCCGCTTTTTAGATCATGAAGGACAGAACATGATGTTTGTAGCTGATGAAAAGGGAAAAGACCATGGAGTGCCTGTGAAAAACGGCGTCATTCCTGAGGATGCTGCAATCAGGGGGCTCGGCCCGGTCGAACTGACTGTCAGGGACGCCGGTCCGACGGCGGCGGTGCTGACCGATATTCTCGGCTTTCATAAAATCGGTGAGGAACAGGCTGACGAATCCGGCCAAACGCTTCACATATTTGAATCGGGTGAAGGAGGAGCAGGCACGGAGGTGCATGTGAAACAGTCAGATGACGGCAGAAGAGAGCGTCCCGGAAGAGGAAGCGTCCATCATGTCGCTTTCCGCGTCAAAGATGAAGAAGAACTTAAGCAGTGGCATGAGATAATCAGTGAGAACGGCTTTTCGAATTCAGGGATTGTGGAACGCTATTATTTTAAGGCGCTGTATTTCAGAGAACCGAACGGCATACTTTTTGAACTGTCGACTGACGGTCCTGGCTTTGCCGTTGATGAATCAATTGATGAGCTCGGCCAAAGCCTTGCCCTTCCGCCGTATCTCGAGCATCGGCGGAAAGAGATTGAAGCGCGGCTGAAACCGATCCGATAAAAAAACGAGGTCCCGAAAAGGACCTCGTTTTTTATATAGGCTCTGTTAAACGTAAATGTTGATATTTGATAACTTTCCATAATATTGGTATAATCAGATGAGAACAAACATTCGATGAGAGGCTATCAAGGTGAGCGAAGCGTTTGCAACTTGTTAAAGTATATCGGCAAATTACCACGAGCTGAAAAAGAACAAGTGTACCAATGGGTTAAACGCTATGCTGAACCTTCTTCCATTGTTGGTGTTCGATTATAACAGAGACATATGACAGTTTGCGACTCGCAAAAATGAATGTGCAGTCCTAATTCAACCATTCAGTAGGATTGTTAGAAAGCGCTGAATAGAAATTTATAAAATGTTGGGTTATTAAAAATGAAAAGTGAGGTTTGTATATGAATACTGTCAGCCAAGAAATCCAAGATTTGTCCATTAAATCTTTGGAATCAACTTTTAATAAACTAACAAATGCTTATAAAAGCACGACAGAAAAAGGTTCAAACACAACTCTTGTCAAAAAGAGACTAAACGCAGTGAAAATTGGTTTAGAAAGCCTAAAAGGTACTTGGTATGGAGAAGATTTCGGCTATAACGAAGAAATCATATTGACTACTAAAAAAGTTTTAAAAGGTATCATTCCATCTATTGAAAAACAAATAGCAAAAGCAAAAGAAGGCAGTCCTCAAAAAACATTAAATGAGCGTCGCCTGACTGCACTAAAACTGGCAATCGAATCTTTGGAGAACCGTCTTATATAAGACGGTTCTTAAATTGTTTCAGAATCGTGTGAGTTACATAACAAGATTGAAGGAAACCGTTTTTACTACGGCTTCCCTTTATTTTTGCGTATTTAACAACATCCAAATCTAACAGAGTCTTTATATAAAAGGCATCCGGCACAGCCGGCGGCCCCGTAAAGGGGGGCATGCTGTTAAGATGATGCGGATTCTTTCTGGTCAAGGGTGATTTGTTTTGTCATGGTTTTGCCGTTTCGAATGAGGGTAACCTTTACCGTATCCCCGATTTTTGCATCGTTGTAAAGAAGGTTGCGCAGCGCGCTTCCTGTATCGGTTTCTTTTCCGTTAAAGCTGACGATGACATCGTTCTCTTTAAGGCCCGCTTTTTCAGCTGGGGAGCCTGAAGCGACCTGGCGGATGTAGACGCCTTTGTTTAACTGGCTGCCGCTTAATCCGAGGGTGCCTGTTTGATAGTTTTCCGGCACCTGCTCAAGATCCATCATGCCGATTCCGATGAACGGGCGCTCAATTTTTCCTTTAGACATCAGCTCTTCTGCAATCGGTTTGACATCATTGCTTGGAATCGCAAATCCGATGCCTTCTACTCCGCTTTCACTGATTTTCATGCTGTTGATGCCGATCACTTCACCCTTTGTATTCAAAAGGGCGCCTCCGCTGTTGCCGGGGTTGATGGCCGCGTCGGTTTGAATGACGTTCATCTCGGTTTGGCCTGCGGATGTATCTACGGAAACGGTCCGATCAACACCGCTGATGATGCCTTGTGTCACCGTGCGGGACAGATCTTTGCCGAGCGGGTTTCCAATAGCGATCACCGATTCGCCTGCTTTCAAGCTTGACGAATCGCCGAAAGAGGCGACTTTTTCCACGTGATCAGCGGAAATTTCAACAACGGCAAGGTCTGTCAACGAATCGCTGCCCAGCAATTTACCTTCCACTTCTTTGCCGTTGGACAGGGAAACCGTCAGTTTAGACGCGCCTTCGACAACGTGGTTATTTGTAATAATGTATGCTTTGCCGTTTGCTTTTTTATAGATGACACCTGAGCCTGTGCCTGTTTCTTGTTCGCTTGAGCTGCTGCTGTTGCTTTCAAAACCGAACATACCGCTCTCTGTTTGTTTTTGATAGTTTGAAATACCGACGATGGCGGGAGATACATTTTCAACCATTGTAGAAATGTCGGACGAATTGGTGCTGGACAATTTTTCGGTATTCGCTTTAGTGGAAGAAGCCGATGAGTTCGACGTCTCGTTTGTTTGCGTCTGGACGGATGTATTGGCCGTTTCGTCTTTGCTATGCTGGTATGTCGTGACGCCGAGAACGAGGCTTCCTCCGATGATGCCGCTGAGAATCGGCGTCATCCACGAGAGTCTCCGCTTTTGCTGTTCTGCTTTTTTTATCGCCTGGTCGGGCTTTTGATCGGAGACGATGAGTTCGTTTTTTGTTTCAAGCTGATCTTCTCTATTATATTCCATCATTTTCACGCTCCTATTGTTATCATATCCTTTGATGCCTTAATCATAAACAAAGACTGTGGGATAAACATGAAAACATTGTGGGAAATTGTCAAAGAAAAAGGATAGAATATATAGGGTGCTATTTATAATATGACATGTCAGAGGTGTTCTAAACGTTGAACAAGATTGGATTTATCGGATACGGAAGCATGGCGCAGATGATTGCGGTGAAACTGCTAGATCAGGGGAAAATCAGGGATGACATGGTGGTCGTCAGCTCAAGGAATGACGGGAAAACAGAGGAGCTGAAAAAGCTTTATCCGAATGTCGCCTGTCAATCAGCTGATGAGCTCGCCAAACAGTGCGGCCTGATCTTCATCTGTGTACCGCCGATGGCGGTAAAAGAAACGCTTGAAAAAATACAGCCGTTTCTTCAGGAGGATGTCCACATCGTTTCGATTGCCGCGGGGGTCGAGCTTGACCGGCTTCACGACTGGACAAGCGGACAGGTGACGAGATACATTCCGACACTCACATCTGAAGCCGGGATCGGCGTTTCGCTTGTTGTCCACGGCGAGCGGGTCGCTGAGGCGGACAAAAGCCGGCTGGAAGAATATCTTTCCGCCTTCAGCACAGTCAAACAGATCAATGAGAGAGATATTGACGCTGCGAGCAATTTAACAAGCTCTTCACCGGGGTTCATCGCTTCGATTTTTGAAGAATTTGCTCAAGCCGCTGTCAGAAACAGCAGCCTCACGAAAGAAGAAGCGTTTCAATTTCTGATTCATTCATTGCTGGGAACAGGCAAGCTGTTAATGGAAAAAGACATGACGTTTGCTCAAACGCTTGATCGGGTGGCGACAAAAGGCGGCATAACCGCAGAAGGTGCGGAAGTCATTCAAGATGCCATGCCGGAAGTCTTTGACGAGCTGTTTGCCAGAACGATGAAGAAATATGAAGTCATCAAAGACGCTGTCCGCCGGCAGTGAGCCGCGGCATTCATCGACATATCCGGATATCCGCAAGCTGCCTGACCAGGCAGCTTTTTTATTTGCATTCGACAACATTCATCAAAATTCCAATTTTATATTAAATTTCTAAAATTACCAATTGTTATTGCATTTCTATTAAAATTCTAATATAATTTGTTAGAATATTCCCAAAATAATAAAAAATTTGAGACGTTTTTAAGGGGTGGTTTTTTGTGAAGCTGTATATGTCTGTTGATATGGAGGGGATTTCCGGGCTTCCGGATGATACGTTCGTCGATTCAAGCAAGCCGAACTATGAGAGAGGCCGGAAGATCATGACGGACGAGGCCAATCATGTGATTGACGAAGCGTTCAAAAATGGATGCAGAGAGGTGATTGTTAATGACAGCCACTCTAAAATGAACAACCTGTTAATTGAGAGGCTCCATCCTGAAGCGCGGCTTATTTCGGGAGATGTCAAGCCGTTTTCGATGGTTCAGGGGCTTGATGATACATACGACGGAGCCGTGTTCGTCGGCTACCATGCGAGAGCGTCGATGAGAGGCGTGATGTCGCACAGCATGATTTTCGGCGTCAGACATTTTTACATCAACGATCAGGCGGTCGGCGAGCTGGGGTTCAACGCCTATGTTGCCGGTTATTACGGCGTCCCGGTCATCATGGCTGCCGGTGACAGCGAGGCGGCAGCTGAGGCGGAGGAGCTGATTCCGAACGTAACGACAGCAGCCGTCAAAGAAACGGTCTCCCGTTCGGCGGTCAAATGTCTGACGCCGGAGAAAGCGGGGCGGCTATTAAGAGAACGGATGGCATATGCGATTCAAAACCGCGGTCAAGTCAAGCCGCTCACACCTCCGGACAGGCCGGTGCTGCGGATAGAATTTGCCAATTACGGCCAAGCCGAGTGGGCCAGTCTGATGCCGGGTGCTGAAATCGAACCGCAAACGACGACTGTCCGCTATCAAGCGAAAGACATTCTTGAAGCCTATCAAGCGATGCTTGTCATGACCGAGCTTGCGATGAGAACGACATTCTCCTAGGAAGGTGGGATGAAAATGGCGGGTTACATCATGAAGCGGCTGCTGTGGATGCTGGCAACCATTTTGGTGATCACGACATTGACCTTTGTGATGATGAAAGTGATTCCGGGCTCTCCCTTCAATGAAGAAAGAAATACGAACGAAGCGGTTCAGCGCAACCTTGAGGCTTACTATCAGCTGGATGAGCCTCTCTTTGTTCAATATTTGTACTATGTAAAGTCGATCGTTACCTTTGATTTCGGGCCGTCGATCAAGCAGCCTTCGCAAAGCGTGAACGACTTGCTGTCAAGAGGATTTCCCGTTTCGTTTGAGCTGGGGATGACGGCGCTTATTGTGGCGGTCATTTCCGGAATCGCACTCGGAATCTTTGCTGCGCTGCGGCAAAACGGCATCATCGACTATATAGCGATGACCATTGCCGTACTCGGCATTTCGGTTCCCAACTTTATTATGGCAACCTTGCTGATACAGCAATTTGCCGTTAATTGGAACATATTCCCTCCGTCGACATGGACGAGCCCGCTTCATATGGTGCTTCCGACTGCGGCTTTGGCGATGGGGCCGCTGGCGATTATCGCAAGGCTGACACGATCCAGCATGATCGAAGTGCTGACGCAGGATTATATCCGAACAGCCCGGGCTAAAGGGCTTTCCCCTTTTAAAATTGTCATGAAGCACGCCCTGAAAAACGCCCTTATGCCTGTTGTAACGATTCTCGGGACGCTTACCGCTGCGATTTTAACGGGGAGCTTCGTCATCGAAAAAATCTTTGCGATTCCGGGCATGGGAAAATATTTTGTTGAAAGCATCAACTCCCGCGATTACCCCGTGATTATGGGCACCACCGTTTTTTACAGCATCATCCTCATCATCATGTTGTTTCTCGTTGACATGGCCTACGGAATACTGGATCCGCGTATTAAACTGCATAAGAAAGGGTGAGCTTATGAGCCTTCCAGTCCGCACAGAAAAAGAAGCGTCTTCAGGCAGTGATATCCCTGTTGAATGGTTTGCCCCGCTGAAACAGAAGCAGGATGAGCGTGAATCCGTCGCAAGGCCGAGTCTGTCATATTGGCAGAACGCCTGGCGGATTTTAAGGAAAAACAAGCTGGCGATGGCGGGATTGGGCGTGTTAATCTTCCTGTTCTTCATGGCTGCTCTCGGACCGGTTCTTTCTCCGCACAGCGTCACCCAGCAGACGCTATCCGAGCAAAACCTGCCTCCGTCGACGGAGCATTGGTTCGGAACTGATGAGCTCGGACGCGATGTGTTTACAAGAACGTGGTACGGAGCGAGGATTTCTCTGTTTGTCGGTGTTATGGCGGCTTTGATCGATTTTGCAATCGGCGTCATCTACGGCGGCATCGCCGGCTATAAAGGCGGCAAAACAGACCACGCCATGATGCGGGTCATCGAAGTGCTGCACGGACTGCCTTATTTATTGGTCGTCATTCTTCTCATGGTCATGATGGGGCCTGGACTCGGGACGATCCTCGTCGCGCTGACTGTCACCGGCTGGGTCGGCATGGCGCGGATCGTCAGGGGGCAGGTTTTGAAGGTGAAGCATGATGAGCATGTTCTCGCATCCAAAACCTTCGGAGCGAAAACGGTAAGGATCATCAGGCGGAATCTGCTTCCTAACATGATGGGAGCGATCATCGTCCAGATGACCTTGACGGTGCCGTCGGCCATTTTTGCCGAGGCATTTCTCAGTTTCCTCGGTTTGGGCATTCAAGCCCCGTTTGCGAGCTGGGGTGTCATGGCGAACGACGGCCTTCCGGTGATCTTGTCGGGACACTGGTGGCGGCTGTTTTTTCCCGCTTTCTTTATTTCATTAACTATGTTCGCCTTTAATGTTGTTGGAGACGGACTGCAGGATGCGTTAGATCCGAAGCTGAGGAGGTAATGTATTTTTGCGGAAAAAAGTATTGGAAGTCGAGAATTTGCATGTTTCATTTACGACATACGGCGGAACGGTCAAAGCCGTCCGCGGCGTGAGCTTTGAGTTATATGAGGGGGAGACGTTTGCGATTGTCGGCGAGTCGGGATGCGGAAAAAGCGTGACATCGCAAAGCATCATGCGGCTTTTGCCGAAGTTTTCGGCAACGGTCACAGACGGTGCGATCCGCTTTAAGGGAAAAGACTTGCGCTACCTGTCCGAAAAAGAGATGAGAAAGATCAGAGGAGCCGAAATCTCAATGATCTTCCAGGATCCGATGACGGCCCTGAATCCGACCTTGACCGTCGGAGACCAGCTGGCAGAAGCGCTGTTGGAACATCGGCCCGTGTCTAAAACAGACGCTCGAAAAGCAGTCATTTCGATGCTTGAGCTCGTCGGGATCCCGAATCCGAAAGAGCGTTTGAGGCAGTATCCGCACCAATTCAGCGGAGGGATGAGGCAGCGGATCGTAATCGCCATGGCGCTCATCTGCGAACCGGAGATTTTGATTGCGGATGAACCGACGACCGCGCTTGATGTCACCATTCAGGCGCAAATTCTTGAGCTTTTTAAAGACATTCAGCGGAAAACCGGGGTATCCATCATTTTAATCACCCATGATTTGGGCGTAGTCGCACAGACGGCAGACAGAATCGCCGTGATGTACGCAGGGAAAATAGCTGAAACGGGAGCGAGGAGGGATATTTTTTACCGTCCGCAGCACCCGTATACAAAAGGCTTGCTGCACTCCGTTCCGAGGCTTGACCTTGAAGATGCAGACCTCGTTCCGATTGACGGAACACCGCCGGATTTGTTTTCTCCGCCTGAAGGATGTCCGTTTACGGCGCGCTGTTCCCGCGCAATGGAAGTGTGCGGCAAAATCCATCCTGCCGTTACAGAAGTCTCGGTGGGTCATCGAGTGTGCTGCTGGCTTCAGGATGAAAGGGCAAAAAGGGCTCTGCTGACAACATAATCATAAAATCGATTTTTCAAATGGGGGGATTTGATGAAAAGGCTGACGAGCGTGTTGGCTTCCGCATTTGCGGTCATCCTGCTGTTCGGATGTACGGCAAATGAACAGGCGGGGCAGGAAACGAAGAAGAAAGCGAAAGAAACGGCTGGAGAACAGGTACTGAGGCTGAACAACGAAAATGAACCGACATCTTTTGATCCGCCGATCGGCTTTAATAATGTCTCATGGCAGGCGCTGAACAATCTGATGGAAGGTTTGACAAGACTTGGCGCAGACCATGAGCCCGAAGCGGCGTCCGCCGAAAAGTGGAACATTTCCGACGACGGGAAGACATATACTTTTACAATCCGTGATGATGCCAAATGGTCAAACGGAGACCCTTTAACCGCCGGGGATTTTGAATATGCGTGGAAGCGTCTGCTCGATCCGAAAACGGGCTCCTCTGCCGCGTTTTTAGGCTACTTTATCGAAGGCGGTGAGGCCTTTAACAGCGGAAAAGGTTCAAAAGATGATGTCAAAGTCAAAGCGGTGGATGAAAAGACGCTTAAGGTGACGCTTGAAAGTCGGCAGCAGTCGTTTTTAAGCATTGTAGCCAATCCGGCCTTTTTCCCGGTTCCTCAGAAAATCGCCGAAGACAATCCGAAATGGCATGAAGAAGCAGCCACATTCGTCGGCAACGGTCCGTTTAAGCTGGCAGAATGGAAGCACGATGAAAGCTTTACGATGGTAAAGAGCGATACGTATTGGGACCGGGATACTGTGAAGCTTGATAAAGTGACATGGGCGATGGTCGATGACCGAAATACCGACTACCAAATGTTCGAGTCGAATGAACTTGATACGGCTTATGTCCCGGCTGAAATGAGCGAGAAGCTGATGGGCTCTGATGAGGTGAAGGTGTTTGATCAGGCGGGTCTTTATTTTTACAGGTTCAATGTCAATAAAGAGCCGTTCCAGAATGAAAAAATCAGAAAAGCGTTTGCGATGGCCGTCGATCAGCAGGAAATCGTCGATTACGTCACGAAAAACGGTGAAAAACCGGCACGCGGATTTGTGTCTCCGGGAATCAAAGGGCCGAACGGCAAGGATTTTCGCGAGGAAGGCGGCGATTTGCTCAAATATAACGCCGATGAAGCGAAACAGCTGCTCGATAAAGGCATGAAGGAGGAAAACTACGAAAAGCTGCCCGCCGTTACCTTGACATACAGCACAAAACCGGAGCATAAAAAAATGGCGGAAGCGGTTCAGCAAAAACTGAAAAGTACGCTCGGCGTCGATGTGAAGCTCGCCAATATGGAATGGAACACATTCCTTGAAGAACAGAAGGCGCTCAAGTTCCAGTTTTCCCAAAGCTCTTTTCTGGCTGATTATGCGGATCCTATCAACTTCCTGGAAAGCTTTCAAACGGGTAACGCAATGAACAGAACCGGCTGGGGCAATTCAGAGTATGACGAGCTGATCAAGGCGGCGAAAAATGAAGCTGATGAAGAAAAGCGCACTGAGCTGCTGCATCAGGCTGAAGAACTGCTGTTTGAAGGGATGCCGATCATACCGATCCACTTCTATAATCAAGTCCATTTGGAAAAGGAGAATGTGAAAGGCATCGTCCGTCATCCTGTCGGCTACATTGAACTGAAATGGGCCGAAAAAACGTCATGACCAAAATTGTCCGTCTGCTATTTTCTTTGTGCATACTGCCGCACAGGAGCGGACGGACTTTTCATAAAGGGGGATGTCTCTGTTGAATATTGCGCCTCAAAGATTAATGAAGGGAGATACGGTTGGTGTGATTGCGCCGGCCAGTCCGCCCGTTCCTGAAAAGCTTGACCGGGCCGTCCGGTTTTTAAAAGAGCTTGGACTTGAAGTCAAAGTGGGACGCTCAGCCGCCGAAAGACACGGCTATTTGGCGGGGAGCGATGAAGAGCGTCTGGGGGATCTGCACGACATGTTTGAAGACCGTTCGGTTAAGGCTGTCATCTGTGCCTGCGGAGGTTACGGAACGGCACGGATTGCCGGGAAAATTGACTACCGGCTCATCAAAAGCCGCCCGAAAATTTTTTGGGGCTATTCAGATATCACTTTTTTACATACAGCGATCAGGCAAAATACCGGACTTATTACATTTCACGGACCGATGCTCAGTTCTGACATCGGCAAAGATGACGTGCATCCGCTTACCCGCCGCTCCTTTCAGCAGCTGTTTCAAAAAATGACGCTCTCTTATACAGAGGAACTGTCGCCTTTGGAAACGCTCGTACACGGCGCGGCGGAAGGGGAGCTCGTCGGCGGAAACCTCGCTCTTCTGGTGACGACGCTCGGTACGCCTTATGAAATTGATACGAAAGGAAAGCTTTTGTTTATCGAGGATGTCGATGAAGAGCCTTATCGAATCGACCGGATGCTGAATCAATTAAAAATGGCCGGGAAATTATCGGACGCCGCCGGCATCCTGCTGTGCGATTTTCATAACTGCATCCCGAAAAAACGCGATAAGTCGCTCACATTAAAAGAGGTTTTCCAAGATTATATCGCCTCTGAAGGAAAACCGGCGCTGTCCGGCTTTAAAATCGGCCATTGTTCACCGAATATCGCCGTACCGGTAGGAGTGAAAGCCGTCCTTGACGCCGGCAAAAAACGGCTCACCATCGAACCGGGAATTTCTTAATGGGAAAGGAGGCCGCCATGAAGATTGCCGAGATTACGACAAACCGCATCGCCGTTCCGCTGAAAAAACCTTTTAAAACAGCGCTTCGAACCGTCCGCACCGCAGAAGCCGTCATTGTCAAAGTAACGGCTGAAAACGGGATGACAGGCTGGGGAGAAGCGCCTCCGACTGCTGTTATTACCGGTGAGACGCTTGACAGTATTGAGGGGGCAGTCAACACGATTCTCGCACCCGCCCTCACCGGGTGCAACTTGCGAATGGCTGAGGCGATATTTCATGATATCGACAAGCTGATTGTTGGAAATACAAGCGCAAAGGCCGCTGTAGAAACAGCCGTCTACGATTGCTTGGCGCAGCTTTGCGGTCTTCCCCTGTATCAATTGCTGGGCGGATACAGACGGGAGATCGAGACGGATTTTACCGTCAGCGTCAATGACCCGGAAGAAATGGGGAAAGACGCGGCCCGCTATGTACAGGAAGGGTTTCGCACGCTCAAAATTAAGGTTGGAAAAAACGACATGGCAACAGACCTCGAACGGATCAGGGAAATCCGCAAACAAGCGGGTCCCGCTGTCCGAATCCGCGTGGACGCCAATCAAGGCTGGACGGCGAAACAGGCGGTCAAAGCCATTCGGAAAATGGAGGATGAGGGGCTTTCGATCGAGCTTGTCGAACAGCCGGTCCACCGGCTCGATCTCGAAGGCTTGAAACAGGTGACAGATGCCGTCGATACGCCGATTATGGCGGACGAAAGCGTGTTTACCCCAAGGGATGCTTTTCACGTGCTGAAAACGAGAAGCGCCGATCTCATCAATATTAAACTGATGAAGGCAGGCGGCATCCGCCAGGCGCTGAAAATCAACGCCATGGCAGAAGCGTGCGGAGTGGAATGCATGGCCGGAAGCATGATCGAGACAAGGCTCGGCATCACAGCGGCCGTCCACTTCGCAGCAAGCCAGAAAAATGTGACAAAATTCGATTTTGATGCGCCGCTCATGCTGAAGGAGGATATCGTTGAAGGCGGCATCCGCTATCATGCAGGAACGATCACGATACCGGATGCTCCCGGACTCGGAATCACGAAAGTCTGCCATGAGGGGGGAGAGGACAAATGAGCCTTTATACGACAGCCGTCTCAGTCGCCAATGTCTGGACCAGTCCGGAAGCGCCGCGCACAATTGACCGGATGATGCTGTCAAACCCTGTACATGTGAGAAGCTGGCTTGACGAATTGTCCTACGAGGAGCGCCTTGAGCTATGTACGGCAAACCTTGTTCAAACGCAAGTGCTTTTCGGCGAAGATGTCCAACTTATAAAGGAGCGGGGAGACTGGGCGTTCGTCATCATTCCGGGACAGCCGTCTGCAAAAGACAAACGCGGCTACCCGGGCTGGATTCCAAAGGACTGCCTGGTCGAAAAAAGCCCGGCGAAGTCTGAGACAAGCGCCGTTATTCAAAAACCGACGGCTTTCTTATATGATGACAAGAAAACGAAAGTTATTGAGCTGAGCTTTCTCACCAAGCTGCCCGTCTTGTCTTCCGGCGGCGTCTGGTTTGAGGTCGATACACCGCTTGGCCGCAAATGGCTGAAAAAAGAAGATGCGGATCTCGAAACACCTGTAAAAGGCAGCGGAGACGATATCGTTCAAACCGGTCAGGCGTTTTTGAACCTGCCCTATCTTTGGGGAGGGATGAGCGGGTTTGGCTACGACTGCTCAGGATTTGTCTTCAATATGCTGAAGGCGAACGGCCGCTCCGCGCCGCGCGATGCCGGCGACCAGGCGAAAGGCGGAAAAGAGGTATCCTTCAGCAGCCCGAAGCGGGGCGATTTACTGTTTTTCGCATATGAAGAAGGCAGAGGACGGGTTCACCACGTCGGCATTTACTGCGGAAACGGAGAGATGCTTCACTCTCCAAAAACGGGCAAATCGATCGAGGTCATATCTCTTAAAGGTACAATTTATGAAAAAGAGCTGTGTGCCATCAGGCGCTATTTTTAAATAAAACGGGGGGATTGGCATGCAAACCGGCGCTTTATTGAAAGTCAGCCGTCTGAAAATGCACTTTGACGCCGGAAGGGGCAAAACGGTCAAAGCGGTCGACGGCATTTCATTTGATATTAAAGAAGGAGAGACGTTCGGGCTCGTCGGAGAATCGGGCTGCGGCAAGTCGACATCCGGAAGAGTGCTGATGCGTCTTTATCAGCCGACAGAAGGCGAGGTTACATATCGGGGGAAAAACATCCACCATTTGAGCGATGATGAATCATTCCAGTACAACCGCAAAATTCAAATGATTTTTCAAGACCCGTATGCTTCATTAAATCCGAGGTTAACCGTCAGGGAGATTATGACAGAACCTATGGAAATCCACGGCCTCTACGGAGGGAAAAAGGCGCGTCTTGAAAAGGCGGACGAGCTTCTGGAAGCAGTCGGTCTGCACAAAAGCTTTGCCAATCGCTATCCTCATGAATTCAGCGGCGGACAGAGGCAAAGAATCGGCATCGCCAGAGCGCTTGCGCTTGAACCTGAATTCATCGTCGCCGATGAGCCGATATCGGCACTTGACGTCTCCGTGCAAGCGCAGGTCGTCAACCTTTTAAAAAAGCTGCAAAAGGAAAAAGGGCTCACGTTTTTATTTATCGCCCACGATCTTTCCATGGTGAAGCACATCAGCGACCGGATCGGCGTCATGTATCTCGGGCACATGGTCGAGATCACCGACAGCGGCCGGCTTTATCAAGAACCTCTGCATCCTTACACCCAGGCGCTTTTATCAGCTATCCCGATTCCCGATCCGGATGTGGAAGACAAGCGGAGACGAATCATACTGAAAGGCGAGCTGCCAAGTCCGATCGATCCGCCGAGCGGCTGCGTTTTCAGAACGAGGTGTCCTGCCGCGATGGACATTTGCGCCGCCAAAAAGCCGATGTTAAAAGAAGCCGACGACGGTCATTTTGTCGCCTGCCATCTGTATGACGGAGACGCAAGGAAAGAGGAGGCCGGCTTGAAGGTGACGCTGCAGGCGAGGTGATTATAGAAAAAAGGAGCCCTATTTACAGGGCTCCTCAGCGTGCCGGCAGCTTTTCCACATTTGTTAAGTCGCCGATTCGAAATGGAATAAGGATCAGGCGCCGCCTTTGTAACATTCAGTGGAAGTACGCTCAATCGGCAGAGTACAGCATCTGAATGATCCGCCTGATTTTATGATCTCGGATAAGTCGATTTCGATGACCGTATAGCCCCTTTTTCTGAGCTCCTGATTCACGTGGCGGTTAACAGGCAGGCTGATCACGGTTTTATTGCCGATGGACAGAACGTTTGTACCGAGTTGGAACTGTTCATCATCCGTAATTTCGATCATCTCATAGCGCTTTTTCAAGACGTCGTATTCTCTTTCTCCTAAGGCTTTTGGATAGACAAGCGCTTCTGTCGGCGAAAGAATGTTGAAGACGCAATCCAGATGAAGGAACGTTTCTTCAAACGGAACCGGTATGACTTCATAAGAGGGAAGCCTGCGCTTCAGCTCTTGGACGGCCGAGAACGTCGTTCTGTGGCTGATGCCGGCATATATGGTATTTTGGTCGACGAGGATGTCGCCGCCTTCGATTTGATAGCCTTCATTAAATGCGGTCCAGGAGATTTGTTCTTTTGCCAGCCATTCCTGCAGGACATTTTCTTCGCCCTGGCGGATGTCGGCTGAAAGCTGCGCGGAAAACACAGTGCCTCCGATCGTAAACCCGATATCGCGCGTGAAAACCTGTTCCGGAAATTGGCTTAAAGCAGGCAGAATCACGACTTCAATACCCCGGCTCTCCAATTCTTTTATCAATGTATTATGCTGGCGGACGGCCAGCGTTTTATCGATATTATCCTTTTGAAAATACTTCTGTGTTTCATTGATCACTTCTGCAATCTCCATATACTCCGGTCTGCATAACACCACTTTTTTTAAGACGTCGTATTCGCTTGTACAGCCCGCCCCGCGGTTTTTTTTCGATAATGCTGAGTCCATTTTGATTCCCCCGTCCTCTCTTTAGTCATTTCATTATTCCCTACCCGCAGCGGGAAATAAACCTTTTAGCCAGAAAATCTGACAGTCAGCCGGATAAAAAAGTTTAGACAAATGAATTCTAATAGTGTTTAATATAGAAAAAATCCACTTTACAAACGCATCTTAGTAGACATCAAAGGAGTAATGGATGATGAATGGACCTGAAAAGAGATACTGCAAAGAATCAAAAGTTGTCAAAACAAGCAGGGTATTTCCGCTTGATACGAACAATCACAACACCTTGTTCGGCGGCAAGCTGATGAGCTATATCGACGATATCGCTTCGATTTCGGCAGCGAGACACTCGAGGTGTGAAACCGTGACAGCTTCAATGGATTCCGTCGATTTTCTCGAACCGATCCGCCAGGAGGATTCAGTCTGCCTTGAATCTTATGTGACATGGGTCGGCAGAACGTCAATGGAGGTATTCGTCAAAGTCATTAAAGAGCATTTGCTGACAGGCGAACGAAAGCTTGCGGCGACATCCTTTTTAACCTTTGTGGCGCTTGATCAGGACGGCAATCCTCAGGCCGTTCCCCAAGTTGTACCGCAGTCTGAAGAAGAAATCATGCTGCACGAGACCGCCCGGCAGCGCGCCGAAGAACGGAAAAACCATCGCAAACACAGCAAAGCGCTGGCCCAGGCGCTGGCTGTTGACAAACCTTGGTAAACATACGAACAAAACCCCGGCTCAAGCATCAGTTTGCCGGGGTTTTGCTGTGCAATGAATACACTACCCAATATTTGTTCAAAATAAATTACAAAAAACGGAAAGAAGTTTTGGGTGAAATGCTTGAATTTGTATGGACTTTTTTAGCCAAGCCTGCTTTAGTGTTCTCTATAGCTTATATTCTTTTCCGAATCGCAGGGAAGAAAGCCGTTTCGCAAATGACGAACTTCGACCTTTTGCTGACATTTGCGATTGGAACGATCATCAGCGAACCGATTCTTACTTCTAAAATTTCAATGTCCATTTATTACGCGCTTACCTTTCTGATCTTCTATTTGTTGATTGAAAAGCTGTCATTACACAATAAATGGCGATGGTTTCTTGTCGTCAGTCCGACCGTGCTGATCCGAAACGGCAATATTGATAAAGGAGGATTAAAAAGAGAGCGGCTGACTGTCAATGAACTGCTCGGCAAATAGCGCGAAAAAGGCTATGCCGACCCAAAAGATATCGACCTCGCCCTGATTGAAGAATCGGGCCAGATCAGCGTGATTCCCAAATCGGAAGCAAGGCCTGTACAGCCGCGGGACCTCAACTTGGAGACGAAGCGGAATTTCGTGCCGATTCCGCTCATTTTAGACGGCGAAATTATCGAACACAATTTAAAATACTTGAAAAAAACGAAAGAATGGCTGTTTCAAAAATTAGAGGATAAAGGGATTGAGCAAGCGATGCTGCCAACCATTACGCTCGGCACCTTGAACGAAAAAAATGAAATTATAATTGATACGGAAGATCCCGGCAGCCCGTTAACCCATGACCCGTATCTCTATAAACCGGGGCAAGACCATTAATTTTCGCCGAATAGGCGATTTTTTTATTTCCTGCTATTTCAGAAAAATATTAAGAGTCTGTTTTTTTATTCGTTGATAAAAATGAACAGGGCATTTGTCATAAAATTTGAAAATGGTGTCACAAAAAATAGGAGGAAAATATGTTGTTTTCTGTATTTTTATAGCATATATTAGTTTTTGTGAAAAAATTTTGATGGTAGGTGCAATTGATGAAAAGGTTTTTTAGTGTAATAATTTTAGGCGCCCTGCTGCTGCTCGGGACATCTGCGCCAATCGAAGCGGCAGACTACGGACGCGACGTCCTCGGCTCAAAAGACGGCTGGGGCGCTTATGGAAAAGGAACGACCGGAGGCGCTGACGCTTCTTCTGATCAGGTATATACGGTCAAAAACCGCAAGCAGCTTGTTGAGGCATTAGGGGGAGACAATAAAAAGAACAGCGAAAATGATACGCCGAAGATCATCTATGTGAAGGGAACAATCAATCTTAGTGTTGATGATGACAACAATCCTTTAGGCTATGAAGATTATAAAGACCCCGAATATTCGATCGAAGCGTATCTCAAAGCTTATGATCCGAAGAAATGGGGGAAAAAGGAGCCGACAGGAAAGCTTGAAGAGGCAAGGCTCCGCTCGAAAGATAATCAAAAGGAACGGGTCTTGATCAGAGTCGGTTCGAACACAACGATTATCGGGCTCGGAGATGATGCGAAAATCGTCGGCGGAGGCCTTTATGTCAAAAACGCGGAAAACGTCATTATCCGCAATATCGAATTCGAAAACGCGTACGATTTCTTCCCTGGCTGGGATCCGACGGATGGGAGCAGCGGTAACTGGAATTCAGAATATGACAACCTGCTGATCGAAATGTCCAAAAATATTTGGATCGACCACTGCTCATTCAATGACGGAGATCAGCCTGATGAGCTGACTGAAACGCATTTCGGGCGCGAATTCCAGCATCACGACGGACTGCTTGATATCAAAAAGCAGTCGGATTTCATTACGGTGTCATACAGCATATTTTCAGGACATTCTAAAAACACGATTATCGGATCAAGCGACAGCTACAAAGCAGACAACGGGCATTTAAGGGTGACATTCCACCACAATCTCTACGAAAATATAAAAGAGCGGGCACCGCGCGTCCGCTACGGAAAAGTGCACATTTACAACAACTATTTTAAAAGCACGAAAGACAGCTACAATTATTCATGGGGCGTAGGCTATTCTTCAAAAATTTATGCTGAGGACAACTACTTTGACCTGCCGGAAGGAACGAAGCCTCAAAAACTGATGAAGGTCTTTAAAGGTGACGCTTTATATGAAAAAGATACGATCGTAAACAACCAAAAAAGCGTCGCAAAAATTGATGTTGTCAGCACATACAACAAAGCAAACAATGCGTCTATTAAAAAATCGGCCGGCTGGAAGCCGACGCTGTTTGAAAAAATCGACGACGCAGAAGATGTGCCGGCAATCGTTGAAGCGCACGCAGGCGCAGGAAAACTGAAGTAATCAAGCAAAGCGGACATGCAGATGATGTCCGCTTTTTTGTTCAGGTATATTGCAATGCAAAATAGTGTATGTTATCATTCGTGTATCTTGTATTGCAAGATACATAAAAGAGGTGGCTTATGAGTTCAACGCAAATGCTGAAAGGGATTTTAGAAGGATGTCTGCTTGCCGTTATATCAGAAGGGGAGATATACGGCTATGAAATGACAAAGGTGCTTGCGGGATACGGTTTTTCGGATATCAGCGAAGGAAGCATCTATCCGATTCTCCTCCGCATGCAAAAGGAAAAATGGGTGGAGACCGAACTAAAACGGTCGGCGAGCGGCCCGAAGAGAAAATATTACAGACTTACACCCCTTGGAGAAGCGGAGCTTCAATCGTTCATCGACCGTTGGAAAGCATTATCCGGGAACGTCAATGCACTGCTCGAAAAAAAACTGAAGGAGAAGTGAAACTGTGCTATCAAAGGACATGCAAAACGTATTGGACGAGATGAGAATCTACTTAATGTCTTCAGGAAAAAGCGACAAAGAAATCGAAGGAATCATGAATGAGCTAACCGTTCATGCCTGGGAAGGAGAAAAGGACGGAAAAACCGTCCGGCAAATTTTTGGGGATTCTCCCAAGTCATATGTTCAAGCGCTGTCAAAAGAGCTTTCATCAAGGCCAGGGGAGATCGCCAAGTTGTTCTTTGCCATTTTAATCGGCGCAATATCCTATTTTATATTCAGCGACGCCGTGAACGACAGCCTCGATTATTCTGTCTATACGCTGGCAGGCTATCCGCTTTATATTTTGCTGGCAGCGGCTATGTTGCCGCTTTTGGGCCGGATTACAGCATTTAAAGGGAAGAATACGGCCTTCATGTATACGATGGTGTACGCCGCTTTGACGTTTTTTCCGATTTTGGCCATTATTTTTATTGACCGGCAATTCGGGACACCGGTTTTTTCGTTTGATGGGGGAAGCCGCTGGCTGATTATGGCCCTGTCGTTTCTTGTGATCGTATGTTTGTCTTTCAGGTTGAAAGCCGGAGCCTTGTCCATATTGCCGCTGCTTTTAGCCGGAACGCATTTTTTGTTTCAGTATATGAACTGGGATTCAGCAGGAGCCATGATGGCAGAAACTTATATTCCCTATATCGGGCTGCTTCTCGTCATGTTTATTGAAACAAAGCGTGCCAGAAATACGGCTCAATATGAATGAAATACAGAAGAGCATTATATTTTTTAAGGTGAAGACTCTTGCCTTTTGGCGATCACAACGTTTATGATCAGAGCATGAAAGGTGGCCGATATATGGATATGATGTGGGGCTATGTACTCGTCTTTATTTTGGCTGCGATTCCGTGGTTTGAAGTGATCGGTGTCGTGCCGCTAGCGATCATTGCCGGGCTTAAACCTGTTCCGTCCGCTATTATCGCGCTATTCGGAAATCTATTAACCGTACTGCTGCTTATTTTTTTAATTGACAAAGTGAAGGTATGGCTAGAAAGAAGACGCGGGGAGCGGAGAGCGGAGACGGATAAGTTCTCAAAAAGGAAAAGCAGGGCGAAAAAAATATGGCTGACCTACGGCATTCCGGGCCTTTCTTTCGTCGGGCCTTTCTTTATCGGCTCCCACTTAACCGCGTTTATGTGCATGGGCTTTGGGGCCAAGCGCAGACAAACGGCGCTGTGGATGACGGGGAGTCTCGCAGTATGGACAACGGCGTCGGCTGTCGCTGCCTACTATGGTTTCAGTTTCCTCGCTCCTGAAAATGAAGGGCTGCTGAAAAATATCTTTAAACAGGAGGAGTGAAGATATGCCGTTTTTGAAAGATTTATCTCCAGATGAAGAGATGGCGCCGACAGTCGGGCTGCTTTTTTCGGCGGTCAATGAAAACATCGAACGGCTGAAATCAATCGTCTCCGGCATCAGCCGGGAAGAGCTGGAATATAAGGGTGAGCATGGCGACAAAAACAGCATCGCCCAGCTGATCTATCATTTAATCAATGTCGATGTCCGCTGGGTTTACAGGCTGAAGGAAAGCGAAATTCCAAGAGAGCTGGAAGAGAAATACGGACCGATGACGGATGAAAACGGACGTTTGCCGGAGGTGACAGGCGTCCCTTTGACCGTGTTAATCGAGTGGCATGAAGAGGTGCTGGAGATGTTGAAACACACCGCTAAAGGCTTTTCGGAAAAAGACTTGCTGAAGAAGGTTCCGTATGAGGGAGGGTTTTCGACGATCCGCTGGGGGATCTGGCATATGTCTGATCATAACCGCTATCACCAGGCGCATATTCAGGCTTGCTTAAAAGAGTTCCGCATGCAAAACAGTTGATTTTTTCGTATGATTTGGTATGATGCTAATTAGCAAACTTCATAACGTTAAAGTTTTCTAGGGTTCCGCACATTCGTATGTGGCCTGGTCCGAGAGAAAACACATATGATTTGTTCATATGCACACGGAGGGATAAAAGCCCGGGAGTATCGTTTCCATCGATAGCCCGGGTTTTTTCTTTTGCTGAAAATGAAATTGGAGGGATTGTGATGAGATGGGGCAGTGTCATACTTGCAGCCTTGTTTGAAATTGGCTGGGTCATGGGGCTGAAACACGCCGATTCGGCACTTGAATGGATCTGCACGGCGGCCGCCGTCGTGATGAGCTTCTATATACTGGTGAAAGCGGGGGAGAAGCTGCCGGTCGGAACCGTGTATGCCGTATTTACCGGTCTCGGGACGGCGGGAACGGTCGTCTGCGAAATCGCCTTGTTCAATGAGCCGGCAAATATCGCCAAGCTTGCTCTGATCGGTGTTTTGCTATGCGGCGTGATCGGTTTGAAGCTTGTAACAAATGAAGAGAAAGGGGAGGCGTCATAATGGAATGGATCTGCCTCATCGCCGCCGGTATACTGGAAATGCTTGGCGTGACGATGATGAACCAGTTTCATAAAGACAAGCGGGTGAGATGGATCTTTTTGTTGATCATCGGGTTTGCCGCTTCTTTTTTCTTGCTTTCCCTTGCGATGGAGACGCTGCCGATGGGAACCGCGTACGCAGTGTGGACAGGGATCGGCACGGTCGGAGGTGCGCTTGTCGGCATCCTGTTTTACGGAGAGCCGAAAGACGGAAAACGCATCTTTTTCATCGCGCTCATTTTGGGATCTGCCGTCGGGCTGAAACTTATTAGCTAGAGTCGGGTTGATGCAAATAGGCGTTCGTAAATTGATTTTTCAATAAACTCCAGTATAATGAAAAGATAGTTTACGAATTACAAGCAAAGAGGGTTTTTACGAAAATGAACGCATATATGAAACAGCAGTTATCGCAATATCAGGAAATCAATAACGATAAGGCCCGCCTTCTGGTCAGCTGTCCGGATCAGCCTGGAATCGTCGCCGCCGTTTCTTCATTTTTATTTGAGAACGGTGCGAATATTATTGAATCGAACCAGTATACGACAGACCCTGAAGGAGGCCGGTTCTTTCTGCGGATTGAGTTTGAAGTTCAAGGCATCCGCGAAAAGATCGAACAGATGAAAGCGGCATTCGCCTCTGTGGCGGAGTCCTTCCAAATGACGTGGAGCATGAATTTGGCGAGCGAACTGAAACGCGTCGCTATCTTCGTTTCAAAAGAGCTTCACTGCCTGCATGAACTGCTATGGGAATGGCAGAGCGGCAATTTGATGGCGGAGATTGCAGCGGTTATCAGCAATCATGAAGATGCAAGAGAAACTGTTGAATCCCTGAATATTCCGTTCCTTTACATGAAAGCGAACAAAGACATTCGTCAGGAAGTGGAAAAACAGCAGCTGAAATGGCTTGAAGAGTATCGTGCGGATGTCATCGTTCTCGCCCGATATATGCAGATTTTAACGCCTGATTTTGTCTCGGCTCATCCGAACAAAATCATAAATATTCACCACTCCTTCCTGCCGGCTTTTATCGGGGCGAATCCGTATAAACGGGCATATGAAAGAGGCGTTAAACTGATCGGAGCAACATCGCATTATGTGACAAACGAATTGGATGAAGGGCCGATCATCGAACAGGATATCGAACGGGTCGACCACAGAGACAATGTGGAAGCATTGAAAAACATCGGCCGAACGATTGAGAGAAGCGTTTTGGCAAGAGCGGTCAAATGGCACTTGGAAGACCGGATTATCGTGCATGGAAACAAGACGATCGTCTTTAATTAAATTGTTTGATCTGCCTCTTGACAGAGGCGTTTTTCCTAGGCATAATAATAAAAAATCACGAGCGTTGAAGAGGGCCAGTAAGCAGTTCTTTCTGTGAAAGAGAGTGAAATGGCATGCTGAAACATTTCACCACATGAAACCTGCCGAACCTGCCTCGGAGTCCCAGGGGGAAAACCTGGGCGCATACCCTGGCGTTAAAGGGGAAAGAGGAGTGCGCTTTATTTTCTCGCGCATTCAATGAAGGTGGTACCGCGGAAAGCTCTTTTCGTCCTTTTTTACTTGGACGAAAAGGGCTTTTTTTATTGGCCTTCTGCCAGATCATCTCGGAGGGAAAAAACGTGAAAAAACAACGGATTGTCATTAAAATCGGAAGCAGTTCATTAACCAACTCGAAGGGCAGCATCGATGAGGAGAAGATCAATGACCATGTTCGGGCGATAGCTGCTCTGAAAAAAGAAGGCCATGAAGTCATCTTCATTTCGTCGGGGGCTGTCGCTGCGGGATTTTTACAGCTCGGCTATCCCGCAAGGCCTGTGACGCTAAAGGGAAAACAGGCTGCAGCGGCCGTCGGCCAGAGCTTGTTAATGCAAACATACATCGAGCATTTTGCAGACCACGATATCAAGCCTGCGCAGATCTTATTGACGAGAAACGATTTTGCCAAACGGGAGCGCTATCGAAATGCATATGCGACCGTTATGGAACTGATTGAACGGGGGCTTGTCCCGATTATTAATGAAAATGATTCGGTATCTGTTGAAGAATTGACGTTTGGGGACAACGACATGCTTTCCGCCCTTGTAAGCGGACTGATTCATGCCGACAAACTCATCATTTTAACGGATATTAACGGCCTCTATGACTCGAATCCGGCTGAACATCCCGATGCCCGCCGTTTTGATTACATTCCCGAAATTACGGACGAACTTTTGGGCTGCGCCGCTTCCGCCGGATCAAAAGTCGGGACGGGCGGGATGAAGTCGAAGCTTTTGGCGGCAAAAACCGCTCTTTCACTCGGCGTCAATGTTTTCATAGGCGCCGGAGAGGGAGATGATAAGCTGATCCAGATTTTAAAAGGAAACGGGGACGGCACCTATATCGGCCAATCCGACCTGTCTTCCGTCAACAATCATAGGCAGTGGATCGCCTTTCATTCACCTGTTTCAGGGAAGATTACCGTTGATGAAGGGGCTGAGCTGGCGATTACCGAAAACGGCGGGAGCCTGCTGCCGGCCGGCGTAACAGCGATATCCGGAGATTTTCCGAAAGGGGCGGTTGTCGAAGTTTACGGACCGAACGGCTTGGCCGGGAAAGGCCAAACGCTGTACTCCGCCGCAGAGCTTGAAGAGGTAAAAGGGAAGCGAAGCGATGAGTTCCATCATGAAGAAGGGATAGAAGTCATCCATCGAAATGATTGGGTAAGCATTAAAGAATAAGGGGATGAAAGAATGAGCGAAGTGATTGAAAAAGCAAAAAAGGCCAAAGTCGCAAAGGAAGAACTGGTTCATCAGCCGACTGAAAGGAAAAATGAGGCGCTTTCCTTTATCGCCGAGGCCATCCGCTTTAAGCAGGATGAGATATTGGCAGAAAACGAGAAAGATATCGTCCGCGGCAAAGAAAAAGGCTTTTCGCCTGCGCTGCTTGACCGCCTTGCCTTAACGCCGGAGAGGCTGAATGATATAGCAGACGCCGTCATGCTGCTCACAAAGCTTGAAGACCCTGTGGGGGAAACGCTTGAAACGATCCGCAAAGACAACGGGCTTTTCATTGAAAATGTCAGGGTCCCGCTCGGAGTCGTCGGAATGATCTATGAGGCTCGTCCGAATGTAACGGTCGACGCCGCAACCCTTTGTTTGAAAACGGGAAATGCCGTCATCCTGCGGGGCAGTTCGTCAGCCATCAACAGCAATAAAGCGCTCGTCCGCGTGATCAGGGAAGCGCTCGAACGCTCGGCGCTTCCAGAGGATGCCGTTCAGCTCATTGAAGATACAAGCAAAGAAACGGCAAAACAGCTGTTCACTTTAAACGACGGCTTGGATGTGCTCATCCCGAGAGGAGGGAAAAACCTCATCGATATGGTGGTGCGGGAATCCACAGTGCCTGTGCTTGAAACAGGCGCGGGGAACTGCCACATATTCATTGATGAATCGGCTCAGCCAGACATGGCTGAGCAGGTTGTAATCAATGCCAAAACGCAGCGCCCTTCTGTCTGCAATGCGATTGAAACGGTGCTCATCCATAAAGGCTGGGCGGAAGAGCATACGAAAGCGCTTCTTCAAAAGCTTGAAGAAGCGGGCGTTGAAATCAGGGGAGACGAAGCCGTATGCACGATGCTGCCTTCTGCGGTTCCAGCTCGCGAGACCGACTGGGGAACCGAGTTTCTTGCGCCGGTTGTCAGCATCAAAACCGTTGCCGGAATCGATGAAGCCATCCGGCACATCAGACAGTACGGCACACGTCATTCGGAAGCGATTCTGACTGAAAATCAGGAAAACGCCCGGTATTTCTTAACGTCTGTTGACGCTGCAGCTGTTTACCACAATGCTTCAACACGTTTTACAGACGGCTTTGAATTCGGCTACGGCGCCGAAATCGGCATCAGCACGCAAAAGCTTCACGCACGGGGGCCGATGGGCCTTAAAGCGCTGACTTCTTCTAAATATATCATTAAAGGAAACGGACAAATCCGGATATGAAAGTGTGGCATCCTGTCTCGAATGAAGACAGGATGTTTTTTGTTGTGTTATCACTTTTAATTTTATAAAATTAAATTGTTCACAATATAAATTAAAGGAGACGATAAATCATGAAACCGCTATTTACCTCGCAAGCCACTGCCAATGGTGGCAGAGACGGACAAGTCACCTCATCTGACCGCGTCCTTGAGCTGGAGCTGGCCATGCCGGGAACGCCAAAAGCCAAGGAAAACGAAAATGCCACCAACCCGGAGCAGCTGTTTGCCGCCGGATACGCGGCATGCTTTGACAGCGCATTGCAATTGACCGCCCAAAAGGCGCGTCTTCGAATGGAGACAGAGGTGACGGCGAACGTCAGCCTTCTGAAAGATGAAGCAGATGGAGGCTATAAGCTCAGTGTCACACTGCAAGTAAAAGGAACCGGCGTTGAACAGAGGGAGCTCGAAAAACTCGTCCATCAAGCTCATACCGTTTGCCCGTATTCAAAAGCAATTTCCGGAAATGTTGATGTCAACCTTGAAGTGATTTCTTAAAAAAGAGGCGCCTTCGATATGAAGGCGCCTTTTTGCTGTCTTTACAGCACATCTGTTTTTTTCGTCAATGAAGCAAGAAGGGATTCAAGCGTTTGCTTCAAGTTTTTCAGTTCGCCAGCCGACAGATCGGTCTGGGCGATCATGTGCTGCGGAATGCTGCTTGCTTTTTCTTGGAGTGCCTGGCCGCCTGCTGTCAGTCTGACAATTACAGACCGTTCATCTTCAGGTGACCGCTCTCTTGTTAAAAGCCCGTGCTGCTCCATTCTCTTCAGCATCGGCGTCAGTGTGCCGGAATCGAGATAAAGGAGCTTGCCCATTGTTTTGACGCTTAATTCCCCGTGTTCCCATAATAAAAGGAGCGCGAGGTACTGCGGATACGTAATATTGAGTTCATCAAGCAGAGGCTTGTAAAGCTTCGTCATTTCACGCGAGCTTGCATAAAGGAGAAAGCAAAGCTGTCTGTCAAGCCTCATATGTTCAAATTCGTTTGCCATCGTTTCACCAACTCTTTTTTATGTTCCTTTTTATTGTATAAGATTTTGCGTTCTTTTCCCATTGATCGGCTGAAAACCCGAAAAAACAAAAACGGATGTTTAAAAAACTCATTTTGTGAAATATAAAGAGTAGAGGAAAAAACGTAAGGAGGAATCAGGATGACTGCATTGTTTACAGCAAAAGTCACGGCAAAAGGCGGAAGATCCGGACATGTCAAATCAGATGACGGGGTTTTGGACCATAACATTGTCATGCCAAATGAAAAAAAAGAAGGCGAATCAGGGACAAATCCTGAACAGCTCTTTGCGGCGGGATACGCGGCGTGCTTCGGCGGCGCATTGGAACATGTCGCAAAACAAAAAGGCATTGACATCGATTCTGAGGTCGAAGGCCATGTGAGCTTGCTGAAGGATGAGAGTGACGGCGGTTTTAAAATCGGCGTCAAGCTGATCGTCACAGCAGGCGGGGTAGAAAAAGAAAAAGCGAAAGAGCTGGTCGAAGCCGCTCATGACTTTTGCCCTTATTCAAAAGCGACGAGAGGAAATATCGACGTCAATCTTGAAGTAAAATAAATAAACGGGAAAGATGAAAACGAGAAAGCAAACAAAGCTTGTTTGCTTTCTTTTTTAGAAAGGAGCAGCATATGGCATATCTTAAAAAAGCGCTTGTGTTCTCCGTGCTTTCTCTCGCTATTGTCCTTGCAGGATGCGGAACCGGAGCGGCGGAGAAGAACAACGGCAATCAATCCCCGGCTGATACGGCCAAGCAGAAAGCACCTGATTTGAAAACATATTCCCTTGACAAAAATATCCGGTCTGAAGAAGATTTTGATTTGATAGGCAAGTATGTTCATGCTGAAGATGACCAAATCACGCTCGAAATAAAGGATAAGGAACTGATTGTTCCGAAAAGCAGCCGCTTTCACAGCGAAGAAGACCATGATGACTTAATCGGGAAGCTTGTGAAGGTAGAGGTGGATGGAAAAACGCAAGAAGCGGAAGAAGCCGAGCTTATGCCGCAGTCAAAAGCCGACCAAAATGGCGTATATGAGGAGGAGAAAGACGGCAGCCGAAAAATCATCGCCACGTTTGTCAGCGAGTCGGAGCAAAACATTACAATCAAAACAAAAGCAGGGGAAAAAACTTATCAGAAAACAGCCGATTTTGAGAGGGATGTCGCCGAAGCACCTGAAAAACTGAAAGGGAAAATTGTCAGGCTTGAAATTGAAAAGGATGGAAAAGCAGAAAGCCTTGATTTGGAATCGGAAGATCAAAAGCTTGAATGGTATGAGCCGTCTGCTTCAAAATAAAAAAAGCTTCCTGATGAAGGAAGCTTTTTTTAATATTCCACTTTTTGATCGGTCTTTTCCCATGTGAGAAAAGGTTCAAGCTTTGCTTGAAGGTCCATTTTATAAAAAGGAATTTTCCGTTCGCTTTTCGTTTTGGTGATTTCTTCATAAATAAAAGAGTCGTCAAAACCGGCCGATGCGGCATCCGAATGCTGAGCGGCGAAGTAAACTTCCTTCGGTCTCGCCCAGTAGATGGCTCCCAGGCACATGGGGCACGGTTCACAGCTTGTATAAAGAATGCAGTCGTTCAGCTGATAATCGCCAAGTGCTTCACAGGCGAGCCGAATAGCCGTTACTTCCGCGTGCGCGGTTGGATCATTGCTTGTTGTGACATTGTTTTTTCCCTCGGCGATAATTTGGCCGTCTTTGACTATCACAGCGCCAAAAGGTCCGCCTGTGCCGCTTTTCACGCTCTCCACCGCAAGGTCGATGGCGCGCTGCAAAAATGCTTCATGATTCATTTCTGTATCCTCCTTGGTTGTCTTGCCTTCTTATTATAGCTGATGGACCCGGCAAAATAAACACATGTCAGAATATTCAGCATATTTGATTTCAAACCGCACATCGCATACAATGAATGCTAGAATAATGAACGGGGGATGATGTTTTGCTTACATTGTATATTGCAAGACACGGTCAGACGGAATGGAATATTGAAAAAAGAATGCAAGGCTGGGAAGACTCCAATTTAACGGCTTTGGGACTGGCAAACGCAAATGCCCTCGGCGAACGGCTGAAAGATGTTCAATTCCAAGCCGCATATTCCAGTCCAAGCGGCCGGGCCGTTGATTCTGCGCGGGCTATGCTGCAGAACCGCAGCATTCCCTTTATAACAGACGACAGATTAAAAGAAATCTCGATAGGCCGCTGGGAAGGGAAAACGTATGATGAGATCAAACAAAGTGATCCTGACTTGCTGGAAGCGTATTTTAATACGCCTGAAACATATATGCCCGATGAAAGCGAGAGCTTTTACGATTTTGAAAGGCGGGTCAGTCAGGCGTATCAATTCATTCTCCGCCGCCATCGGGAAGGCAATGTCCTCATTGTCAGCCATTCCGTGTTTATATTGATGCTCTTGAATCTTATAAAAAAGAGGCCGGTCGGTGAACTATGGAACTCAAGCTATGTTCATGACACAGCTCTTGCGGTTGTAACGGTTTCCGAGGATGGAAGCGCCGCGATTGAAAGAGAAGGAGACGGTGAACATAGAGTAGAAGCAAAGAATGCCACCTGGTAGGCATGCCAAAAAGCCTGATGTTGGAATCAGGCTCCGAGGCTCCTAGCCGGAATATATTTTGGCACTGAAGCTGTGAAGCGTGTCGGCGGTAATCGTTTTGTTTTTTGAAAGACAAACGGTTTTGACATCTGCCGCATCTGCTTCCGCTTTTTTTCCGAAAAGTAAGACTGTAAGAGAAAGCGGGCCTTTTGCGATTTGCTGATATGCCAGAATGCAAAGGTTGTCGGCGATTGTGCGGCTGATCATGCGGCGCGCCGACCACAGCTGCTGCTGTCCCTCTTCATCAAACTGAATATATGCTGCGGCTCGTTTTTTTGTAATGAGTCCTGACAGACCGTTTTGTTTGATCTGCTTCATGAGAGCGAGCGGTTCAGACAGCGGCGGTGCGGTCAGTTTATAGCTGCCAGGGGAACATTTGGCTGCAGCCAAAGAAGACATGATCGGCAGGTAGCCGGCCAAATGCCCGCCGCTGTGAAAGAGCTTCTCCGCAAGCATCTGATCGGTCTTTTTCATGCGGATTTCTGTAAAGTGCAGGAGATGCTGCAAATCATCGAGCGTGTGTAAAAATCCTTTGAGTTCATGTTCCATTTCGGATTGCGCCTGATCGATGCCGCATGTTCTTGCTGTTTTCACGCTGGAGAAAAGAACATGAAAATGACGGTTCAAAAGGCGTATTAAATCGCTGATTCGCTGGTGGGAATAGCGAAATTGGCGGGCGAGGGCGTGCAGATCATTGATGTTCAGCCGGATCGTCATATCAGCTCCTCGGCTTTCAGCTGAAGCCGTTCAATTTCTTCGTCCGCCTGCTCTTTAATGGTCCTCAGCTTGTCATACACGCGCGATTCCGCCCGGTCGAGATCGTCCAAAAGCGCGTCATACATTTCGCGCGCCTGTCCGCGCCATCCGTTGATATACGTTTGGTGTGCTTTTAAAATAGAAGAACTTTCCTGCCTCAGCTCATCAATGGCGGCATTCACATCTTTTACGTATAGCTGAAGAGAGTGAATGTCTTCCTGATATATTTTTCGCTTGATTTTTCGTTCTAACGCTATTCCATCGTCAATCACTACATATTTTCCTTCCCTTCCATCATCTACTACAAATATGTTAAAAGAAAAGGATACGGAAGGAAATCGTACGAATGAATCAAAAGTCTTAATGTTTTTTGGGCGGACATACCTTGTATAACGGTTCTTTTGGCCTAAAAAGGGCTGGAGCCATGAAAAGAGCCGCCCGTGTGAACAGGCGGCGTTTGTAGTGGATTTTTTGTGAAATTAAACAGTCTGAGCCAGTTTGCCTCTTGCTTGTTTGGCTGCTTCAACCATATTCTTAAGCGCTGCGATCGTTTCCTCTGGCTGTCTCGTTTTTAAACCGCAGTCAGGGTTTACCCAGAAGCGATCAGCCGGGCAGACTTTCAGCGCGTCTTCTATGATCGTGAGCATTTCATCGCTGGAAGGGACGCGAGGGCTGTGAATATCATATACGCCAAGACCAAGCCCTTTCAGGTAAGGGTGCTGTTCCAGATAATCAAGAAATCCGCCGTGGCTTCTGCTGTGCTCGATCGTAATGACGTCTGCGTCAAGATCTTCGATCGCGTCTACGATTTCTTCAAAGTTGCTGTAGCACATATGCGTATGGATTTGCGTCGTATCTTCCACAGATGAAGTGGACAGTCTGAACGCTTCGGCAGCCCATTTGAGATACTCGTCCCAATCCCGTTCTTTAAGCGGCAGGCCTTCTCTCAAGGCAGGTTCATCGACCTGAATGATTTGAATTCCTGCTTTTTCAAGCGCTTCAACCTCTTTGCGGAGGGCGCAGGCGATTTGGAAGGCGATCTCTTTTCTCGGCAGGTCATAGCGGGCAAAGGACCAGTTTAAAATGGTAACAGGCCCTGTCAGCATGCCCTTGACTTTCTTCGAGGTCAAGGATTGGGCGTAAACCGTTTCTTTTACTGTCATCGGCTCTTTAAACTCGACATCTCCGTAGATGACCGGCGGCCGGACGCAGCGGGAACCGTATGACTGAACCCAGGCGTATTTAGTAAAGGCGAATCCTCCGAGCTTTTCGCCGAAATACTCAACCATGTCTGTACGTTCGAATTCTCCGTGAACGAGAACGTCAAGTCCGAGATCTTCCTGAATATCAATCCATTTCTTTGTTTCTTCCTGAATAAATGCTTCATACTGCTCGTCGGACCATTCTTTTTTCCGCCATTTTTGCCGCGCGCTCCGCACATCCGCCGTCTGCGGGAAGCTGCCGATCGTTGTTGTCGGCAATAGGGGAAGTCCGAGAGAGTCATTTTGAATCCGCAGCCTTTCTTCAAAAGCTGTCGGGCGTTTAAAGTCTTCCTCGGTCAGCTTGCCTCTTTCTTCGGCAAAGGCTGAATTTGTCGCTGCACCGTACTGTTTGAGATCTTGAAGGTGTCCGTGCGCTTCATCGATTTCCGCTTGGATGGCCGCTTTTCCGGAAACAAGTCCGTTCTTCAGCAGTGTAAGCTCCAGAAGTTTCTCTTTTGCGAAAGATAAACCGTTCAAGAGATCGTCGGCAAGATGTTCGCCCGGGTGTTTTGCGACAGGGACATGAAGCAGGCTGTTTGAAGGCTGAATCCAGACTTCGTCAACACCCGCTCTCTGGATCAGTTCAAGCGTCAGGTCGAGGCGCTCTTCGAGATTGGCTTTCCAAATGTTGCGTCCGTCTAAAATGCCGGCGGCAAGGACTTTGTCTTTAGGAAAACCGTGCGCTTTCAGGTGTTCGAAGTTTTTCCCTTTATCATGAACAAAATCAAGACCAATTCCTGCGACAGGAAACGATATCAGCTCTTCATAAGCATCAACCGAGTCAAAGTAGGTTTGCAGAAGGATGTTCAGTTCAGAGACTTCCTCTGTAATCGTCTGATAGATTTCTTTGACAGCAGCCGCTTCTTCAGGTGAAGCCGTCACAAGAGCAGGCTCGTCGATTTGCACCCATTTGACGCCTTCCTGCTCAAGCTCTTTCAAAACCTGGATATAAAGAGGTGTCATTTGATTATAAATATCTTTGATATCCTGTTGTTCATAGCCTTTTGCAAGGGCTACGAAAGTGTAAAGGCCGAGTAGGACGGGCTTCGTTTCTGTTCCCAATGCTGCTTTTGCTCTTTTGTAATCTTGAAGCGGTTTGTTTCTCGTCACGCGGTATTGTGCACCTTTTTCATATTCAGGCACAATATAATGGTAGTTTGTATTAAACCATTTTGTCATTTCACTCGATACAGCATCTTTCGTGCCTCTCGCCATTGCGAAATAAGTATCTAACGGATCGTTTATATCCTTGAATCGATCTGGAATCCAGTTGAACATCACCGCCGTGTCAAGAACATGGTCGTACATTGTAAAGTCGGAAACCGGTATGATATCGATTTGCTGATCAAGCTGAGTCTGGAGCGCTGCTAAAAATTGTTCATCCATTTCTTTCAAAAAGGTCTCGCGGTCCGTGTTTCCTTTCCAATAAGCCTCAAGCGATTTTTTCCATTCTCTGTTCAAGCCGATTCTTGGAAAGCCCAAGCTGCTCGTTTTTACATTAGTCATGTCTGGTCTCCTCCTTTTAGTGTTCAATAAAAAAAGACACTCACACTTCGGACAATGAGAAGGTGAATGCCTGAAAACAGCATGTTGCGAACGAGAAATAAACGTAGCGATTGTTACGTCAACTCGAACACCTCCTATCGACCGTAGGTTTATGGTGCGTCAGAACAGGCAGGTCTCCTGGCTCATGAATCGACGGTTATTTCCCCCTTCCCATATAGAAACAGTGGGTTTTATGAAATAACCTCCTCATTCACAGTGGCGGGACCGCGTTGGATTTTCACCAAACTTCCCTTTTAAAATCTAACCTCGTTAGATTACCATGTTCCCGGCGATGAAATTGTTTAGTAGATTATATACCGCCGCGATCTTTTAGTCAAAATAATTTTTGAATTCTTGCAATTAAAAAGATTCAGCTTTATACATGGCCATGAAAAAGGCCGCCGACATTGTCGGCAGCCTTCTTTAGGCTGTTAAAGGGAAAGAAGTTTTGCTTCGCCGGCTTTTTCCGCCAGTACCTCCGGCGCTGACAAATATAAGAATCCGTTGCCGATCAGCGCTTTTGAGTAATCAAGAGGGAGCGTGCGGCGGATTAACTGAGCATACAGTTCGGGTTCTGTCAGTTTCCGTTTAAACGCCTCTTCTTCAGCTGACTTGATGAGAGCGAGCGCTCCGCTGACGTGCGGTGTAGCCATCGATGTTCCCGTCAGCTTTCCGTATTGATGGTCGGGCAATGTAGAGAGGATTTCTTCTCCAGGTGCAACAAGGTCAATTTCTTTGTTCGCATTTGAAAATTCGGAAGACTCACGCGTCAATGACACGGATCCGACGGCGATGACTTCGTTGTATGCAGCAGGGTATGAGTACTCCTCTGTACGGTCATTGCCGTCGCCTTCGTTTCCTGCGGCGCAGACGACGAGCACTCCGCTCTTTACGGCGTTTGTCACCGCTTCCTTCAACTCCGGAACGTCGGCAGGACCGCCGAGCGACATTGAAATAATGTCGGCTTTTTGCTCAACGGCGTAGTTGATCCCGTTGATGATCCATTCATAATCTCCGCTGCCGTCTTCACCGCCGAGCACCTTGACGATTAATAGGTTCGCTTCGGGTGCTACGCCGGAAATGCCTCCGTTTTGATCGTTTGCGGCAATCGTACCCGCCACATGGGTGCCATGTCCATTATAATCATGAAACTGATCTTCTTTTCCGTTGTCATCATCAGTGAAGTTTCTGCCTCCGATGATTCGGTCCGCCAAATCTGGATGGGTTGCGTCACAGCCTGTATCAAGCACTGCGACAGTGATATCTTTTCCTTTAAAACCTTGTGACCACAGCTCCGGTGCCTTAATCGCATCGATTCCTTCCGGCAGTTCATTCACGTCCATCAGCTTTGTGTCAGTGACATAAGGAATTAATCGCATTTGCATTTCAAAGCCCTCCCTGTTATATGCTGCTTTAGATGGGTTACAAGGTGCGTGATTCTATTGTAAAACATTCACTTTGTTAAAAAAAGGTTCATTTGTATGAATTTTATGAAAAGTTAAAAAATATAGATAATAGAGGATATAAGTCGAATAATTGCGAACAATGCTGGAATTGTAAGCGAAAAGACCTGTGAAATCGGTGGAAGGGCGAGAGAGTCACTAGATATATGAGATTTCGCTTCAACATATTATCCCGGCAAAAGGATATCCTATTAAAAAAAGGAGTGGATACAGGGTGAAAGAACAAGAAGACGAAAAAAGAGACGAATTATCAATTGAGCAGGCGGAGTTTGTGCCGCATCCAAAATATGAAGGAGAATACGCGCTTTTACTGCACGAAAACTATCACCTGCTGTCAAAGGACGACCTTGAGCAGGAAAGCGAAAAATAAGAACGGAGCTCGGCACCTGGGCGAAAGAGCTGGTTTAATTTTGACGAAAACGGGAATCAACACATAATAGAGAGCATGAAAGTTGCTTTTCTTATTGACAGTTACCCTTTTTTTCTGTAATCTCATTGTGTCCGGTAAATACAGCTCTTCGTTAGGTGAGGCTCCTGTATGGAGATACGCTGCTGCCCAAAAATGTCCAAAGACGCCAATGGGTCAACAGAAATCATCGATCTAAGGTGATTTTTAATGCAGCTGGCATGCTGCCTATGCCATACAGTGCTAAAGCTCTACGATGGAAGGCGTTAGGGTTTTATTTTGTATGGCTTTTAACACCTTCATTTCGATGAATAGGTGTTTTTTTATTTTTTGAGGAAAATGAACTTTCCGTATTAATCAAGGAGGTGGTAGTATGGATTCTCCCCATTCGAGGCGGTTTAAACATACGAGAAATATTTTGCAGCATCACACATTGATTGATGAGGAGATCCTTATACTTCACCCCTTTTGCTATGGTGATATAAGGATCTCCTGAAAAGGGAGGGACAGATTGCCATGGTAAAAAACATGACATATGATGAACTGATTTTACGCATTATTATTTTGCTGAGAGACGGAAAACGAAAAGAGTTCCAAAGCGTTTTAGAAGAACTGCAGCCTTATGATATGGCGATTCTGTTTAAGGAAATGCCCGAAAAGCACCGCGGCCGGTATCTGTCTTTTTTAACGGTAGAAGACATCACCGATCTCATGGGCGAACTTGACAGAGAAGAGCAGCTAGTCGTTCTGAACAAGGTCGGCAAAGAAAAGGCGATCCATGTGATGAATAAAATGGACAACGACGACCTTGCCGCGCTCTTCGAGGAAATGGACCCTGAGCTGAAAGACCAGCTTCTATCCAGCATGGAAGCGGAAGAATCCGAAGCGGTCCGCGTTTTGATGAACTACCCGCCTGAAACAGCGGGAAGAATTATGACAAACCGCTATGTCTGGATTCCGCAGCATTACACGGTAAAAGAAGCGGTCGTCAAGCTGAAAAGCTTTGCGGAAATCGCGGAGTCCATCAACTATTTATACGTCATCAACGAACAAAAACAGCTTGTCGGGGTTATCTCATACCGTGATCTCATTTTGGCAGAACCCGATGAGAAGGTTCAGGAATTAATGTTTACAAGGGTCATATCGGCGGACGCTCTTCAAGATCAGGAAGAAGTCGCAAGGCTCATCGAGCGGTACGACTTTCTGGCGATTCCCGTTGTAGAAAAAAATCATGAGCTTGTCGGGATCGTAACGGTTGATGACATTATCGACATCGTCATCCAGGAAGCGAATGAAGACTATGAAAAATTCGCAGCATCAGGTAAGGCGATCACGTTTGATACAAAATCGTATGTCGCCGCATACCGCCGTCTGCCGTGGCTGATCTTGCTTTTGTTCATCGGTTTGATCTCTGGCAGCATTATGAGCTATTTTGAAGACACGCTGCAGCAGGTTGTCGCATTGGCCTTTTTTATGCCGATGATCGCGGGAATGACGGGTAACACTGGAACACAGTCCCTCGCTGTCGTCATCAGAGGGCTGTCAAAAGAAGAGCTCAATAAAAAAACGATTTTCCGCTTGATTTTCCGGGAGCTTAGAGCCGGGATTATTATTGGCGTCGTGTGTGCGATCGTGATTACGGGAATCGCGATAGTATGGCAGGGGAATCTGCTGCTCGGATTTGTGGTAGGGACTTCGCTTTTTGCCACTCTGATCATCGGAACGATGGCGGGAACGATCGTCCCGATCATCCTTCACAAGTGCAATGTCGACCCTGCGATTGCATCGGGTCCGCTGATTACAACATTAAATGACATTTTGTCGCTGTTGATCTACTTCGGTATTGCAACTGCATTCATTCATTCGCTGTAAGCAGAAAAGCCCTCCTTATCCGGAGGGTTTTTTGCTTGCCAGAATTCGTAAAAGCCTTTATATTTTAGGCAGAGATCAGGGGGGGGATTGGTATGAGAAGGATTGCAGCTGTGCTGATTTGTTTAGCCGTTGCATTGATTGTTGCCGGCTGTCAGAATGAAGATGAAGGAAAAGACAGGCGGCTCGTCGCAGTTGAGGATATGCTTGAGGCGATATTGGACGATGATTTATCAAAGATGAAGCGCTTGTACGTGGAGGGCGCAAACCCTTCTCCGGAAACAATCTTGAAAGACAAGCAGAAATGGGGAATTTCCGGGCTTCATGCTGATGATTTTCAAATTTCTGAAGCGAGCATCCATGTGTTTCATGCCGCTTACAAGATGGAAAATACCGGTCAGCCCGGAACGATTGCGTTTCGGATACGCAATGATCCCGATAAAGGCGTTATGATTGATTTCATTGGATACATAAAGGAAGCGAAAAAGCAGGAAAACAGGTGACGAATCATCCGGAGGGAAAAATACGGACTTAAAGGCGCATGTCGTGCACCTCAGTTCTCAAAACGTTAATATACCAACGTTCAAGCCCTCTTCCGAGCGACCGGATGAGGGCTTGTTTTTTGTTTAAAATTGATTTTTGACCACATTTTGACCACGTTTAAATGAATTTCTCATAATTCCATGTACTTTTTAAATGTTTCGGCCGTTTTTTCTTTTGCGGTTTTCGTGACATGTGTATAGATGTTCATAGTCGTTTGAATTTCTTTGTGACCTAAACGGGCTTGTACTTCTTTTATGGATGCGCCTGCTTCAAAAAGGATTGATGCGTGAGAATGTCTAAAACCGTGAATCGTGATTCTGTGAAGCTTATTTTTAGCGATCATACGGTTTAAAAGGTCGTTTGGATATGCAAGCCTTAGAGGGCGCATATCGTCCCGTATAAGGACGTATTTAGCTTCTGAGGTGATTCCATTAGACAAGAGCATTTCTTTTTGTTGTGTGCGCCATTTTTTAAGTATTTGGGCTGTTTGATCATCAATTGTGATAATTCGCTTGGAATGATATTTTTTCGTTGTTTGGATGACTTCTTCTCCGTTTTCAAAAAACATTGTTTGTTTGATGTTTATTGTTTTCTCTTTTAAATCAACGTCCTTCCATTCCAAGGCAAGAAGTTCCCCTTTTCGCATACCGGTGAAAATAAGAACATAAAACATGACATAATCTTGTGGGGCGAGTTGAGAATGCGCTTTTTCGAGAAAGGTTTTGATTTCGGCCTTTTCCCAAAAGTTCCGTTTCTCTTCTTCCTGCGATAAAAAATTCTCTTCTTTTTTGGGGATCACAACGAATTCCATTGGATTTTTTGTGATGTATTCCATCCTTAGAGCATATTTAAATACAAGGTTAGCTTGAATTTTTACATTTTGAACAGAATCAATTTCCTGAGCTATCCGATTTATCACCTTTTGACAGTATGCTCTTGTGATGTCTTTTATTTTTAATTTCCCGAAGTGCGGCAGGATATGCTTTTTGAATTTCGATAGCTTTCTATATCTGGTGCTGCGCTTTATCGTTTTGGAATGAACATCCCACCATTCTTTAAAGACATCCTCAAAAGTGATGTCATTTCGGATAAGAGCATTATTATCAATTTCCTTCTGGAATTCCGCGGCGGCTGCGACAGCTTCTTTTTTAGTTTTAAAGCCTCGGCGTGTTGTTGTTTTCCTATTGCCGGTTTTGGGATCGATACCAACTCCCATTTTAAAAAGCCATTTATAGCCCGTTTTGGTTTTGTACTGCTGAAATGAAGCCATATTATCCCCCAATCTTATTTAAAGTTTCTTTTAACTAACGATAAGATGAATTTTGTTAAAGTACATGTTAAGGCGTACTTTCGCAAATGGTTCAGTGACTTTAAACATCTTGGCAATGAGGTGAACGTCGAAAAAACGATTATGCGGAATTTTCATTCCGTGAAGCATGAAAGTAGGGATGCAAAAGTGATATGAGAAGTAATTTGCTTGTCCTTCCTGATAATCTGACCAAAACTTTGGCATTGTTTTTTTATCTCCTTCATGTCTGTAAAGATGGCATAGTTCGTGAGCAAAGTCATCCCACTGCTCGCAGCGGGTTTTCCGGCTATCTAATACAATCGTGTACACGTCATTATATTTGAAAGTGCAGCTAGGGGTAGGCTTGAAATAAACCCTTATGCCTAACAACTCTGCTATGCGCTCGAAATCAATTTGCTCAGGTATGATAATGTTGATGCTTCTGTACAAGTTTTCAATCCAATCCTCCAAATGACTGTTTGTATACACCAAGAAGAACGCCTCCTAAGCCCATTTATCAAATTGAGATAATACTTTTTTGAAAAATAAAGAACATACGTTCTGTTTTTCGTGTGAAAGAAAAGCCTCATTTAGAGGCTATCAATTATTTTAAATCGATGATTCCGGTTTCCGTTCCCCATGCACCAGTCTGCACTTGTAATTGTAGGTCTTTTGCGTTAGCAACTTCCGGAGCTACATCAAATACTACTTTTCCACTGATTTTAGAATCAGGATTCAAGTTTTGAAGGAAAAAGCTATTGTCAATATTGCCGTCCTCGCTTTGGTTCGCTGACATGCTTGCAGCAGAATCAGCTTCATAGGTTTTTTCTCCACGTTTAAGCTTGAAGAAAGAAGCGTCTACTGTTACTTTTTCATTGCCGTTATTTTTCAATGTGACATCAATAACAAGGTATTTATCGCTAGCTTTTTGAGGCAATGCAGACGGTCCCACCTGATCTGCTGTTTTCTTCCCAGTGATTTTATAATTCATATCACCGACTTTAACATCGTCACCGATTTTAGGGTTTGTTTCCTCTTTTTTCGGTTCTTCCTTTTTTTCTTCTTTCTTCGTATCTTGTTTTGTTTCAGTCGTTTTACTCTCGGTGGATTTTTCTTTATTTGTTGATGAAGCTTGCTCTGAATTTCCACCATTTGATGCTGCTGCCCCGATGATGATAACGATGATTAACCAAAACCACCATTTCTTATAAATTGGCTTTTTTGTTTTTTCTTTTCCCACGTTCAGTTCCCCCAGTTCATATATATGTACGTCTTTTATAATAGGCTAAAATACATAATATTTCAACGGGATTTTACCAGTTTTGACAATAGTCTCACTGTTGTTTGCGGGCTTTTAATGTATGAATCTCGAATTCTGCATCGGCCACTTTGCGGTTAACAAAGATGACGCCTTCTTTAAGGGAGCTGATTTCATCAAGAAGGAGATTATCCGCATTAATGTTTTCGACATGCTGAGAATCGATTTTCTCACTTAATGCTTTGATGTCATCTTTAGTCGCAACATTTTTTTCGAGATCGGTTAGACGGTTACTAATGGCCTGAATCTCTTTCAAAATCAATTCAAATTCTTTGTTTTCCATCTAAAAAACACCCCCATTTTATTATAAGTATGTGACCGGTCTTACAATACTATTGTTTATTCTGATTTCTTTTTCTGTCCTTCTTTTAATTGCTCCGTAATGATTTCGAGGGCAGCATCTAAAATCTCCTGTGTTATTTCTCCATCGCGGGCAGCGAGGAAGGTTTTGGGATCATTCAAAATTTTCTTTGCCTCATCTTCAAAGATTTTATCTTGTGCCTTCGGATCGACACCACGAAGTAAATAGTCAGTTGTAACTTCGAAAAAATCCGCTATCTTAATTAAGGTTTCATAATCAGGTTGTCTGAAACCACGTTCATAATTAGAAAGATTTTGGTGAGGGATATTCAATTTTGCAGCTAAAGCTTTTTGAGTTAGGTTTTCCTTCTCCCTTAAAGCTCTTATCCTTGCTCCGAGAGCCATAATAATTCCTCCATTAAGTTATTGCTTTCTTCAAATTGTACATTACTCTTCATTTTGAGTAAAAAAAATTAACAAAAAGTATAATTTCATGTTGACATATACGAATCGAAGAATTATCATGTAATTAAAGAATTCTTCGAAACGTATAATGGAGGTGATGATCGTGAGAGTGAATGAAAAATTAAGAGCAATCAGACAATCAAAAGGCATAACACAAAAATTTGTTGCAAAAAGTCTAGGAATTCATACAGCCACTTATAACGGATATGAATTAGGCCGCAGGAAAATTCATGTTGAGTTACTGAAAGACATTGCGGAAGTTTTAGACGAACCAATTCAAAATTTTTTTGAAAACAAAATATACGAATCGAAGAATTATTACGATAAAAAATCCCATACAGCATAGGAGGCGAACACTTTGGCTAATCTCGGTATCTCACTTGATAACTTGCCGAACGAAACGGTTTTCGAAATTGTTAAAGCGCTTTGCGAAAAAGCTTATCAGCAAGGCGTGGAGGACGGCGCAAAAAAATACACGTATCCTCCAATATTAAAAAACACTCATTTGCAAGAGATTTTCCAAATCAAATCGGCAGCGGTGACAAGACTAACCGGAATCGAGTCTTTCCCAAAACTGAAAACTATTCAAGCTAGATACCCGCGCGATCTTGTTTTTGAATGGATCAAACAAAATTCAACTTGGGTTGAAGAAAACACAAACTATTTTCAGAAAGGTGTGAGTTGAATGGATCAACTGCAAAAAGTATTCAATTATCAAGATCAGCAGGTTCGAACAGTCGTTAAGGATAACGAACCTTGGTTTGTCGCAAAGGATGTCTGCAATGTACTAAATCATTCAAATCACAAAGTAGCGGTGTCCCGGCTTGACGAAGACGAGGTAAGTAAAGTTTACCTCACCGATTCATTAGGCCGTAATCAAAAAACAACCGTTGTCAATGAAGCTGGCTTGTATTCGCTTATCCTAACGAGCAACAAACCAGAGGCCAAACAGTTCAAACGCTGGATCACTCACGAAGTCATCCCGACTATCAGAAAAACAGGCGGCTATGTAGCGAATGACGATCTATTCATTCAAACGTATCTGCCGCAGGCTGACGAACAAACGAAACAGCTTTTCAAAGTCACCTTGCACACCATGAAAGAGCAAAGCAAGCAGATCGAAACCATGAAGCCTAAAGCCCTTTTCGCCGATGCGGTCGAAGCGTCAGAATCATCCGTTCTGGTGGGCGAGTTAGCGAAAATCCTCAAGCAGAACGGCGTCGAGATCGGCCAAAACAAACTATTCAAATGGCTGCGCGAGAACGGCTATCTGATTCGAAAGAAAGGTGAATCGTTCAACCTTCCGACTCAACGCAGCATGGACATGGGGCTGTTCGAAATCAAGAAAAGCACCATTGTAAACGGCGACGGGTCGATCAGAACCACACGTACGCCAAAGGTAACGGGCAAAGGGCAGATTTATTTCGTCAATAAATTCATCAAGTCGCAATCTGCTTAATTCATTCTATATCAATCATACATCCAGAATATGTACAGAAAAATAGAGAACATAGGACAAAGGAGAGTTCAAGAATGCCGGAAATAGTGTCTAAATCACTGACACATCTACTTGAAACGGAGAACATGACAAACGGGCAGCTCGCCCTTGATCTAAACGTTTCCGAGTCGATGGTTAGCAAAATGAAAAATGGAACAAGGAAAATGCCGTGGGATGTGGCGGAAACGTCGCTGAGGAAATTCGATCAACCGTTTTATGCAATGGGGATTCTGAACAGTTTCAGCGATGGTTGTTCACCGCCCGTCTTCACCGGGGATTCTGTCGAACGTCATCGTCTGGCTTTTGAAGAAATCATGGTCACACAGGCGAAGGAAGCCGTCCAGACGCTTAACGAGGTGAGTTTTGTAAAGAATCCGAAGCTTATCTCTCTGGAAGAAAGGGAGCGCATAAAAGGGGTCATAAAGGAACTTCTGGACGTGGAGGCATGGGCAAAAAACTTAGCGGCTTTATTGGCGAAGGAATACAACATTTCTCTCAAAGAGTGCTACAAAAAAGCAACTATTACATGGAAGGCGAAAGGGTGGCTCGAATGAACTTAAATCATTTTTTGAAGTCTGACAGGGAGAAGGCGCAAAGGCTTTATGGATCAATGCAATATATGGTTTTTGATTTATTGATACCAGCACTCGAAAATGGGGATTTTGTTGGGTGCAAAGAAATCGCGGAATCAATAGCCCAACACAGCAATGATTTAAAGAAGATGGAGCATCCTGAAAAGGTAGTACAACTGAATGAAATCGCATCAGAGTTTTTTAAAAGAGGGATAGACGTTGAGTGTGTTAAACCGCCGACAAGGAGGATTCATTGATGCTCCATTACCTTCACAGGCCGGCAACAGCGTCCGAGGTTAGGGAATGGTGCGCGAGAATCCGAAACTATCCTGAATTGCATCTGTCGTGGGATCAATACGTCAAAAGGAGACATCAAAAATGAATCACAAAAAATATGAATTGGCATCTAACTTTTTACGAAATGCCAAAAACATGAATTACTCAGAACAGGAGATTAAAGGAGCGATTCGACTGCTGTATGAAGAGGTTTCTTCGGAAGAAAAGGTGATTTTAAGTCTATACAAACACTTAAAGGCACGCAAAGGAGCGGATGGAAATGAACATTGAACACCCAATGATCACGGAAATCAACCGATACGGCTATCCAAAGGATTATTTGCGGTATGAAGAAGAGGAAGAAAACGAAGACGAAGAGGCATAAAAAAAGAACCTTTAAAAAAGGTTCAACAAGATCAAATACCAAGTGTTGAATTAATTGGCTGGTGGAAAGGCGTAGATAAACTTTCCAAATACAAATTATATCAGTCTTCCACCTAAAAAACAATAAGGAAGGTGCTGAATGATGGCTGAAATCGAAGAAATCAAAAAAGATTTAATGGATGCAATGCCGCAGGAAGATGAAGGGCCTGAAATATTCGAGGTTCACGATCTGGAAACAGCAGCAGAGGCGCAGCGGCGTGTTGCTTACTTCAAAAGAAAGCAGGCTGAAATAGATGCGGTGGCCGACAAGCAAATGGACCGTCTCGTGATGCAAATGGAGAAAGTCAAACTTTGGCGCGAAGATGAGAAAAAGGAATATGTCGAGCGCGAAAACTTCTACAAACACCGTCTTGAAAGATACATTCGCGAGGAAGTCAGAAAGATGCAAGAGAACGGCAAAAAGCCAAAGAAAACAATCAAGCTGCCTTACGGAACGATCAAGCTTGTTAAGCAACAGCCGGAATACCAACGAAACGAAAATGATTTGTTGGAATACGCAGAATCTAAGGGATTTGTCAGGGTTAAAAAAGACGTTGATTGGGCGGCTATTAAAAATAAAGCCAAGGTGTTCGGCGACAAATTAATAGATGCAGACGGCGAGTTAATCCCCGGCGTAACGGTGGTTGACAGGGAAGATAAATTCACGGTCGAGGTGAACGAATGATGAACATTTATCAAAAGTTGGTCGAAGTCAGGAAGGCTGTTCCTTATTTAAAGAAATCGAATCAAGGTCATCAATATAATTACACCGGTTCGAGTCAGGTAGTTGGAGCAATAAGGGAGAAAATAGACGAACTTGGGTTACTGCTGATTCCGGCAATCGTTGATAAAAAAGTAACAGCGGAGAAGAACGGAAACAGGATCACATATTTTACCGAACTGGACATCGAGTACACCTGGGTAAATGTAGAGAAGCCGGATGAAACAATAAAAACCACTTTTTATGCTCAGGGTATCGACATCGGCGGGGAAAAAGGTGTCGGCAAGGCGCTGACTTATGCAGAAAAGTATTTCTTGCTGAAACAATTCAATGTGCCGACAGACCAAGACGATCCGGACGCATTTCAACAGAAGGTTGAGTCCTCGAAGCCGCCTGAAATGATCACACAGGAGCAAAAGGATGAAATTCAATCGCTGGCACAAAGCTATGTTGATTTACGTGGAGAGGGAAGTGTGAAGCTGGTTTTAACAGGTCTTGAAATTGCAGACTTTGACAAGGTTCCGAAAAGCGTGGCTGATCAAAAGATTCGAAAGCTTAAACAATGGATTGCTAAAGCGGAAAAACAATCAGCTTAACATCAAGAAAGGCGGCGCATCACGATGAACAAAATCGCCCGCAAATGGGCGCGGATGTCGCGGAAACAGCAGGAAAGAGCCGAGAATATCACGGCCGTCGTGCTGGCGGCTCTCCTGTTCGGTTGGTATGTGTTCATGGGCTTTATCATCATTTCACTTTGAAAGGAGATAGACGGGATGTTCAGAGTATTCGACAAGCGTACGGATGAAACGATTTTCGAAGCTTACGAGAGTATGGATTGTCACGCCTTTATCAAATTTAACTATGACGAGAGTGACGACGATTGGGAACACATTTTCATTGAGGAAATAAAGTAAACGGCAATTTGCCGGAAAGGAGAAGCGTTCCGTGTGGGGAGTACATCAAAGATTGGCAGAGTTATGGAACATTCAGAGCAACCAAAGGGCGTTGACTGAGGAGGAAATGAGCGAACTAAAAATCTGTCTGGATGCAAACTTGAACAAGTGTCGTAAGGTGGCCGCCTTAAAGAACCTGTCGTTGCTTGCATCCGAGACAAATGATGTTGATTGGCAACACGAGATATGCAACCAGATCGAGGAATTATATGCGGATTTCCATTGATGAAGAACACTATTGATCTTTAGAAAAAAGGAGGCCGGGGCTTTGAGCGGTTGGATTAAGCTTCACAGGAAAATCAAAGAAAATCCTATCTTTGCAAATTCGGATATGTTCAAACTGTGGGCGCTTTGCTTAATCAAAGCAACTCATAAAGAGCATGATCAATTGGTAGGTAATCAGATGGTTAAACTGCTGCCGGGCGAATTTGTAACGGGCCGTCATGAACTGGCCTCCGAGTTTAACGAGGGTGTAAAACCGTCTGAAAAAGTTTCACCTTCTACCGTCTGGCGGTACATGAAAAACTTCGAAAAGTGGCAAATGTTGAACATCAAATCAGGCAACAAATTCAGCGTCATATCAATAACTAACTGGTCTGAGTACCAACAAAGTGAACAGCAAGTGAACAGCAAACGAACAGCAAATGAACAGCAAGTGAACACAAACAAGAATGTAAAGAATGATAAGAATGAAAAGAATAATAATAAACGTTTGGTTTTTGATGAAAGCCATATGAAACTGGCCGCCCTGCTTTGGAAGTGTATACAGGCACACAGCCCGAACTTGAAAAAACCAAACCTTGATAAATGGGCTAATACTTTCAGGTTGATGATGGAGAGGGACGGCAGGGAAGGAAAAGAGATTCAGGACATGATCGTGTGGTCTACTAATCATCATTTCTGGTATCAGAACATTCTCAGTCCCGACAAGTTGCGAAAACAATATGACAGATTAGCAGTTCAGAAGAATGAAGAAGAAAGAAAGGAATGGAGAAATGGCAGCCAACAATACGGACAAAGCTTTGGCGGAAATATTGAAGAAGCTTCGGGAAAGGTCAGCCCAATCTTCGGGAACAGAATCGGACGCCTCAGAAAAAAAGGCTGATTATGATTGCCCTACTTGTAAAGATGAATTGGGCTATCTGGAAAAAAGGGACGGCGTCGAGGTATGGGTGAGGTGCAAATGTGTCGAATGGCGTCGAATCAGGAAGCTGATGAACTCAAGCGACATAACTGCCGAGTTTGAGAAATTGCAATTCAAGAATTTTGTTACAGAAGGGAAACACGATCTGATCGTTGAGGCTTACGAGTGCGCGGTTGATTACTATAAGGACTTTGACAACATCAGGGACAACCGGAGAAACAGTATTGCGCTCTTGGGACAACCGGGATCGGGGAAAACGCATCTTCTCACAGCCATATCAAACAAGTTGATTAAATCGAAGAACATACCTGTTCAATATTTCCCCTATGTCGAAGGTTTCAATGATCTGAAAGACGATTTCGAAAAGCTGGAAGAGAAGTTGCGGCGCATGAAAGAGGTCGATGTCCTTTTCATAGACGATCTATTCAAGCCGTTGAACGGAAAGCCAAGGGCAACAGATTGGCAGGTTGAACAAACGTACTCAGTCATTAATTATCGCTATCTGAATCACAAACCAATCATGATATCGAGCGAATGGAATATCGAGCAGCTTGTACAAATAGACGAGGCGCTCGGAACCCGGATTTTTGAAATGTGTGAGGACTATATCGTGATCATCGAAGGTGACAGGATGCAATTAAATCACAGGTTGGCAGGATTACGAAAGAATCAATGACAACAAAAAAAGCACCAAAGCCGGAGCCTCGATGCTTTCTGAACTGTGGGTAATTCAATTATAGCACACTGGGGGCGGTTTGAGTGAAGCCGAAAACAATAACTATCAATGATGATCTTAGCTTTACTGGAACGATGGAGAAAGGCAAAATCCGCGTCATTGTGGTGGACGGGAACAACGGGACGGCATACGAAACGGACGCCCCGGAACATGGAAAAACAATTATTCAGACGATAAACGGCAAGTGTAAACGCGTTGATTATGAAATAGGCCACAAACTTGATTAGAAGGAGGAAACACAATGTGCAGTTTGTGCAACGGTCAGAAGGTTGTCAGGGTAAAAAATTCCAGCATGGTCGCATTCCATGCCTGCCCGAATTGCAAGATTGAGAAACAGGACTTAATAGATACCATCAGTCAGCTTAATGCGATCATTCAAAAGTGGCAGCAGGAGAAGAGTGCGTAATGTACATCATGCTGACTAAATGCGAGTTTGGTTGGACGGAAGACGAAATGAAGCGAGTTAAAGAGGACTGGCGCGCGGGCGTCCCCATCGAAGAAACAGCGGCGGCACTTGAACGCCCGGCTTTGGAAGTATTCTTGTTGATTGTCGATCTATGCGAACGCGGGATACTCAAAGAGCGAAAGGGGAGTATTTACGGTGACAAGGCTAAATGTGGGTGATTGGGTTAGCTTTAGCTTATGCATTAATTTCGAGTACCAAGAAATAACAGGGTGCATCATTCGAATTAACAATCACAGTCGACAGGCGGCAGTTCAAACGAAAAACGGTCAAACGTATTTGAAGAGTTTTTACACTTTAAAGAAGATTCCTGCGAGAACGGCCCCGAAATACACTCAGGATGATCTGAGAGCGCTGATAGACATCGCCCTAGACGTAAAGGATAGGAAATGGTTTGAAGAGCTTACAAGCGAATTAAGACGCATCCAGGAGGTAGAGGGATGAGAAAACCGATGATATTGAGCCAAGAGGAAATAGGACGGAGCGCCGGGACAATGATGATCGTGATAGGGGTGACTCGGTTAGTTGAAGACGAAGGAATGACGCCGCATGAAGCTTTTGAACAAATGGAACGGGTTAAAAATTCGGTGTTTCACGCGTTATCTGAAATTCATCGCGAAGTAAATCAAGCGGGACAGGAGGTAGTCAAATAATGCAAAAGATCAAACGACTCATCTTACGGCTGATCGGGCGGAAAAAGAAGGAGCAGAAAAAAGTGTTCGAATGGTGGAAGTTGATATGAGGGCACTGCTGTCAATCATTATGCTGGCCGGATACAGGGAAAAACAGATCGAACAATGGTTAAAAGATGACGGGAGGTAAGGGGAATGAGAAAACGAAAATATCGGGCATTTGTGAAACAAGTTAACAAAATGATTTACTCTGAAAATTCTTATCCGAAAGGTAATAGCGATTATAGATTCGTAGCGTCAGAAGAACATAAAAAGGGTTTGGGGGTTGAATATTTCACAAGTCGGACGGAGTATGTCAGCCAATACGGCAGTGTGATCCTCTTGCCTGATTGGAGAGTTTTCACCGATGAAGAGGCGCCGGTCACAGAATACACCGGATTGAAGGACAAAACAGACCGGGAGATTTACGAAAAAGACATCGCTGAGGAATCCTATATAAATCCTATGACCGGTAAAAAAGTGGTTGATCGTTATGTGATCGAATGGGAAAACGGTATCCACAAAATGAAATACATCGGCAATCAAAAAGGGATGGATAGGTACCTTTGGATGCGACTTGGCGAAATCGAAATCATCGGCGACGTATATCGAAATCCTGAGCTATTGGGGGCGGCGGAATGATGGAAAAATTCAGAGGACACACACTAACAAAGATTCAAGCGGCATTACTTCAACATGTAATTGACACTATGAAAGACTTGCATGAAATTGATGCGGAAAATGACGGATATTCAGCAGATACGGTCGATTCACTTATTCAATATACAGAGGAATTTCTTTATGAATTGGGCGCGATCGATAAGAAAGTATTTTCGGAGGAGGCGGCCGAATGATCAATTACGCCAATCGCGGAAAGGCTTTGCAAATGCTGATCAACAGCACAAACGCAGTATACAAACAAAAGGGCTGGGCTTTAGTCGATGAAGTCCCGACGCCATCCAAAAACATAAAAGGCCGGATCATCTACGAGAGAAAAAGCACGGTGGACTATTACGGGATTTCGCAAGGCCGTGGCATCGCGTTCGACGCGAAAAGCACCAAAGAAACGAAAAGATTCGATCTGAAAAACGTTCATGATCATCAAGTGCAATATCTCGACCATTTCCTGAAACAAGGCGGCATTGCCTTCCTGTTGATCGAGTTCGCGAGATTAAGAGAATTCTATTTTGTGAGCATCCCGTTTTTCTTGGAATACTGGAACGCAGCCAAGAACGGCGGCAGAAAGTCAATTCCATACGAGGAAATTAGATTCAACTGTGATCCGATCAGGACAAGGCGCGGCGTCCCGGTAGATTACTTGGAACACTGCTTCAAATAGGGGGCGATCATATCAAACGCCTGATCATCCGTTATAAGAACCAATACGGGCGCACTGTGGGGCATGACACCCTTTGGAGGGGTTTAGATACCCTCGAAGACTTAAAGCGTCGCTACGGCTTTTTAAACGAAGATTTGGAGCATGTCGAGATCGACGGAGAAGAATACGATTTGAAAAAGGTAAGGGCTGCGCTTGAGAAGCGCGGGTAAAAAATTTCGGCTGAAAATGTCGATTCCTGTCGTAAATAGGCGAAAGGGGATAGGGAAATGACTGTTAAATTGCACACCCATATGTGGTGGAATGGTTATTTAAAGAATGATTTGATGTATTTGGATAAAAGAAGAACAACTGAAAGCGAAGGCGGAAAATTAGAAATCGAAATACTTTTAACCGGAGATTCCAACAGATCGAGAGTGGTGCGGCGCATTATGGATGCGGTGGAAGAAATCATAGAAAAGGAGAATGCAAAAGATGCTGAATAGAACGGTACTTGTCGGGCGTTTAACAAAAGACCCGGAATTGAGACATACACAATCAGGGCAGCCGGTTGCCGGCTTTACATTAGCAGTCAATCGGACTTTCACGAACCAGCAGGGAGAACGCGAGGCGGACTTTATAAACTGTGTCGCTTGGAGAAATACGGCTGAAAATATTGCGAATCATCTGAAAAAGGGATCAATGGCAGGTGTGGACGGACGTCTACAAACACGCAGTTACGAAGATAACAGCGGGCGCCGGGTGTTTGTGACAGAGGTAAACGTCGAATCTGTGCAGTTTCTCGATCCGAAGGGCAGCGGTCAGGCTGATAGCAGGCAGCAGGGCAGCGCAGGACGGAATCAGAGCAGCGGGCAGCAGGGGAATAGCTTTCCTGATGATCCGTTTGCCAATGAGGGTAAGCCGATTGATATTTCAGATGAAGATCTCCCCTTCTAAGGAGGCTGCGGCATGACAAGGCGCGTTGTTCAGTGGTCGGCCACGAATTACGACCAGGAAGAGTTGCAGGTCATTCAGGTGTTTGAGGAAGGCATAAACAAGCAGGATGTAAAAAGGGAAGTGCCGTTCAGCAGATGGCACGGCGTCCTATACAAAACTGAAAGGGGAAACGGATATGACTTCAAATAGAAACTCAAGCAAGCATGGAGAGGTAATCACTTGGAAGATGACGGAGGAGCAGCGGCAGGCGTACATCAAAAAACATCCCATCGTGCCGAGTGATGAGCATTTGAAGTATTGGGATTGGGACGGCGGAAAGAAGGAGCAGCAGGCATGAAAGAGTATGAAATCAGTTTGTCTAACGAAAGAGAATTTTACAGAAATGATGAGGGATCGTGTTGGCTGGATGGTGAGTATGAAACAAATCACGACATCGTTATAAGCGAATTGTCAGAAGAAATTATTAGATTACTGGTGGAAAACGCACAGCTAGACCATCGCGAAAAGGAAATTAAGCAGCTGTGGGTGGAAAACGAACAAATCAAGGGGAAAAATGCAGTTTTGCAGCACAAAATGAAATTTTATAGTGACGCTATTGAAATGATTCGGGCTGAAATAGAGAAGAAGGATATAAAAGGAGCCTACCTCTTAATGCTTTGGCTTATGGAAAAGACAGAAGAATGGGGTGAGGGTGATTAACAATGTGCATTCTTGACGAAATCGGATTCACGCCGGAGCAGTATTTTGAGTTGAAAGACAAAAGAATGACAGACGAGGAAATTGCATGGGACGAATTAGATGTCGCGCCCTGGCATTTGAAACAATGGAAGAAAAAGCACGGCGTCAGAAACGAAAAAATACGCCACGGAAAGAAGTTCACTCGTGAGGAATGGGAAGAGAAGCGAAAAGAAGGGCTGACAGAACCGGAAATCGCTGACTATTTCGGATACAAAACGTTTTCTATCTACTTGAGATACAAGAGAAGTCTCGGCATCCCGCCAATGACAAAGAAAATCGAGCGCACGCCGGAATTGCTGGCCGAAATCAAAAAGTATTTGGATCAGGGGCTTTTGATCAAAGAAATCACCGAGAAAATAAGCGTGAAGATGTCCAGTGCCATGGTTGGCAGAATCATAAGAGAGGAAGGGCTGCATGATGAGAAACCCGATAATAAAAAGCGTATTCGAGAAAATAGAAAAACAGCAAGAAAAGGGGCTTGAGAAATACGGAACCGAGGTCAAAACGGATTTGTACAGCTTGCGGGGATGGTTGCAGCACGCTCAGGAAGAGGTTATTGATTTAGCGGTATACCTTGAGGCGGCTATACAAAAATTCGATGAATTAGAGAAGAAATTTGATGAATTAGAGAGGGAGAAGGCATGATCATAGCATTCAAAATCATACTACTGCTCATAATTATCTTATCGTTTTTGGGAGCGGTCGGAGAGAGGGAAAACAAAAATCTACGGGATAACATGACAGCTATCTGCATAACATCAATAATCGGTTCTCTCGTCGCTTTCATCATGATTTAAGGGGGAAAGGTAGGGTGAAGGGTTTAAACGTGATCAAGGGCTGTTTAATCGCTCTTGGCGGGGTATTTATGATCGGGTATCAGTGGGTATACCGGCCGACACTCGGAGAATCTGCGGCAATTATCGTGTTCACCCTTGGATTAGTGTTTGCGACGGAGATCAGAAACTGGTTTTACAGCTTGATCTTGGTTCTGATCAGTGCTTTCGCCGTCGTCCTGTATGGATATATGTATCTTGAAAACTTCAAACAACTGCTTGTAATGCTATTAGTCTCTTTGCCAATGGTATCAGCAATATTCTTGCACGTGGCGGAGCATGATGCAGAGAAATAAACATCGGCGCGAGCCGGGAAGGGGAATAACTCATGAAAAAACTATTCAAAACCATTGTTACACTGTCACTCTTGATTTCTGGAACGCTTTTATTCTCACAATCTGCGGCGGCTGTTTGGTCGCCGTGGCAAAAGGAAGCATTCGGCCATACAGCGAGGATTTTCACCGACGACACGAATTACTATTCAGGAGCAAAAACAGTTGACTGGCGGGCGGAAAAGAAGGGTTCTGGAACGCTTTACTACACGGCTGGCGTCTATAAAAAACGTTCGGGCGGCGGCTTAACTGATACAAACCTTGTGCAGCGGGGATACTTTAAGCACTCAACACCGTTAAAGTCTTTCAGTGTCAACGAGATTCGCAAGCGCACCGGGAAAGGATCATATGTCATTCAGATCGATTGCTACACAGACGCGAAGAAAAACAACTATGTCGGGACGTTTGAATCCAAGACGTTTTATATCAAGTAAGGGGGCTGCAGCCCTCTTGAAAGGGAAAATGTAAAATGCAATTTATCGAATTGACGTTAATCGGCCAAGCCGGGAAGGAGAAACGCGGGCAGATGAATAAAGAACAGTTTACATTTGAAATGGAATTGAAGGGCGGACTTAATGGCGAGAAATCGGACGAGAAAAAACGTTTGGAAAAAATAAAAGAGTCTTACTCAAATTGCGTCGATATGGCTTTGTCTGAAGGTGAAACGTTGCCCTATTACGATATAGAAGTAGCTGATATGAATTTTCTTATCGAACAGGCTGAAAAGGGGCTGACCGTGACGAGGAGCGCCGGGAATTTACGCGCTTTACATGAATGTGTAACAGCCATGCAAAAAATCAAATTCATATGCCGAAGGGCGAAAAAAACCTACATCGAGGAAAAGGACATCGATGACATTTTGAAACTACTTGAAGGGAAAGTATGAGAGGCCGTAGCCGGGAAGGAGAATGAAGGACAAAAAACCGCCATGCGGCGGCCGTCAGGAAACATTTAAACTTGGTTTTATGGTATCATATAGGTATAACGAAAACAAAATAATCGTCCAAGACGGAAAGCCTGCGGACACTGAACTTACAGCATTTACGCTGTTTGTTTGGTGTCCGTTTTTTATTTGTACAGAAAACAGTAAGGGGGAAACATGAGATGGGAAAGAAAAATAGTTCCGATCCGATTTACAATACGGCAATGCCTTGGTGGAAGCATGAAATTTATGGGCCTGAATTAATGGGAATGAGACTTCTTAGGAAAAAATCAATCAAAGAAATGATCAAAGTCACCGGTAATAAATTTGATGTTGCGGGCATTGAAAAAGACGATAGCATTCCCGTTCCGCCTCCGATGGCAGGGATGTATATGTTGCATTTAAATTGCACCATGCACCACGTCTATCAGTTTAGAGAAATATTAGACGGGAAGAGAAATGACTTCAATGACAGCAGAGCAATAAATAAGCATCTAAAAGAACAAGTTAAGAAGAAATGTAAGAATAGATGTGTGGTTTGTAAATCAAAAGATGATTTGCATATGCACCATATAAAAGAATATGCGAAAGGCGGAAGGACAGATTTAGAGAATCTAATACTGCTTTGCGCTTCTTGCCACGCTGAAACTCATAAAGACAACAAATCCTATCATGTTTTGAAAAGTATGCTGAGGAAGGGTGAAAATAATGATTAAATCAAAATCCGAGATACATTACTTAATTAAAAATTATTGCTGGATGATGCAATTGATCATTATGAAACGTCAAGAGATGGTAAACGGTAGCCAATCATTAACTGCGAAATATGGTATTGAAGCCACGTTGCCGTCTGCCAAGGGCAATACATCCGACCCGGTTTATTTGGAAGTTTTGAGGATAGAAAAACACAATAAAAAAGTCGAAAAGATGAAAAAAAATCTCCAATTCATCTTAAAGCATCAAGATGTGATCACGGATGAAAAGAATGCCTATATTTTCAATAGGCTTCTAGATGGTTTAACACTTAGAGAAATCGGCCATGAAATGAATATATCGTTCGCCCAGGTCAACCGGCGTAAAAATGAAATTGTTGACCAAATTTATGAGGCGCAATTCAAAGAAGAAATGACACGAATGGCACAAACGAAAATATAGAAATTTTTTTGAATCCTTTATTTTCTGTGGGTTAAAATAGAGTCAAGGAACATCCCCACTATGTTTCTTTGTTTATCGTTTCTTTAAACGAACCTTACACCTTAACTATGTACAGATTGGCGGCACTGCGAATGCGTGGGGTCGCTCTTTTTTATGCGGTGGCGGAATAGGTAGACGCTTAGGCATAAGATCGGATACGACTCGGCGAGGTTTTAAAACCCATGGGAACCGTTAAAGGGGAAGTCAGGTAAGCTGCTGCCCGTTGTGGTGAAATGCCGATCATGCAAGGTGCAAATCCTTGCCCGCATATACGAAGATGCCAACAAATTGACACCTATTCACTTCGTATTCTTACGCAATTTAAATTGATTCTTAATGAACTTATCGTGGTACTCTCCTAATGAAGACGCTGACATCAGTCCGTCATAAACATTATCAGAGGGTGACAGGAAAACGATTTTGACACTATTATGGCATAATGTTGGCACTTTGTTTTGGTTTAGATCGAGTAATTTGGTATTAAGTGAGTAGACAAGTTTATTTTTTATGATTTACTGCATAAAATAAAATACATCGAGAATTACCCCTTTTTTGCACCCTTCATTTGGGTGCTTTTTTATGTTCTCTGTTTTGATTATGAGGTTTACACGTAATAGGGATGAGTCACACACACTTCCGGATGAAATTGATACATAAAAACTCGATGGACAAATTTCTTTTTCGATACTACCTGCATAAACTTTATTGAAATTCTCTCTTTTCATCCCATTTTAAAGAAGCATCTTTGATGAGGGGGCGCCAGGGATGCTTCTTGATGTTAATGAGAACATTTGCGGAATTTTGTTGATGTAGGAATAAACAAGTTGTCAATAATGAATTGAACACATAATTATAATATAACTTCTCTCCTTTTTTTATAGAGGATCCTAGAATTGATCTTTAGGATCCTCTTTTGTATACTTTAGGACTATTCCAGAATGAATTAGGACAAAATTAGGTTGTTGTAATAGTACATGTAAACACTTTATAGCATAGCTTAATAATGAATTAACTATATATTGAAAGGGGAGGTCATCTTGTTTCACTGCAAAACAAATGTGATGCCGCCAATTGTGCATCCGACGAACTGTTGTCAAACTCATACTTTTTCAAAAACAATTGTGCCGCATATTCATCCGCAGCATACGACTAATGTTCATCATCAGCATTATCAGCATGTACATCAATATCCGCATTCGTATTCTAACTGCAATTCTGTTACACAGTCTCAGATTCATTGCGGTAAGCCTTGTTGTAACTAGTAGGATCAACAATGTCGTATGGTTTACAGTGTACCTTCATATTGAGCACCCAAGTAAAGGGTGCTTTATATGTTTGTTGAGATACAGTCTGGTGAGTTCAACAAATTCCTATTAGAACAAGCTGGACTCTGATCAAATTGAGGACAGTAAAAGAATGGACTCACGAACGCGAAGCTCACAATTATGTCGTAAAAGTGGCGTGTTTTTGGTGTGAAGTTGGCGTAGCATAAGGAAAAATAGGGAGTAGAGTTATCCGAATTAAGAACATCGTTGAAGATCGGACATATACTGAATACAAAAAAATGGAATGTTTTTATGGACAATAAATCCAAAAAAATATTAGGCACATTTATTTCTATGATAGGTACAATACAAGCCGCTGTTGGAGGCACGCCTCAGTTTCCACTAGATGAAGAACAAAGATATCAATTTGAAATTATAGGTAATACCTTGCAGGCTGTGGGTAGTAGTTTATCTGCGGAGGGGCAAGGATCGAATTTTATGGGAGCTGTAGGAGAACAAATACAAGCGATTGGTAACTCAACTGTTTTAGTTGGTTTATTAATTTACAAAAGAAAGAATTCCGATATCGAGGAGAGGGTAGTGATTTCAGGAAATTGGCTACAAGCGTTGGGGAGCTTTGTTGGGCTTGACTATACTGGCAACGAGAATATTAGTGTCTTAGAAAGTAATCTGGGAGGAATTCTACAAGGTATCGGAAACTCATTGCAAGCAATAGGAGGAATTGAGACATTACGTCCTAACCTTATCCCTTTTAAGGGTGTTGGTACTCTTGGTAGTTGGATACAAGCAACTGGCAGTGTTATATCTTTTCTTGTGGAAATAAGTGATGAGTGAAACGCCTTCCGTTGGAGGGCGTGTTTTTATGCGGTAGTACAAAGCCAAAAAAGTAGGAAGTGAGAAAATGAAAAGCCGAAAAGATGAAATGGTTTGGGTGAAAGAATTAGGAATTTATATTTTACCAAAAGAAAAGTAATAAGATGTGGTGGCGTTGTGTTCTCAGGGTGACGCAAGCGGATAAGTGAAAGGGTCAAGGGTCGCATTAGCTCATCTGCCATGTGCAGAAGGAGCCAGCGGGAATTCCCAACGGGATAACCCGCATTTATTTGGCAGCGGCTTGCATGACGCAGGTCGCTTTTTGATATGCGTCCGGAAGAGGGCGGGCAAGTTCCTGCCAGTACGGGCGCAGCTCAGAGCAAATAAAGGAGAAAAAACTATGCTTCTACGACAATACTTACACGACAAACGAGAAGAAGAACACGAGAAAGCGAGAGAATCGGCCCGCAAAACTCACAAGTGTCACGGATGCGTGTGGGGGACATGGGCCGGGAATAAATACGTCTGTCCGTTTGGGCGGTGCGTGAAAAACAAGTAAGGGAGGCGGTGTCATGTAAATGGATTGGGAGAAAATCAAAAAGGAATACGAAACAACTGACCTGACATTGAAGGCACTGGCCGAAAAGCATAATGTAAAAATCGGCACTTTGAAGAGCAGGAAGAGCCGGGAAGGTTGGGTGCGTGTCTCGACAAAAAAGGATGCAACCAGAGTTAAAGAGGTTGCAACCCCTCAGCCTATTATCGAATCTGACGATTTAACTGAAAAGCAGAAGATGTTCTGTCTTTATTATATTAAGTATTTCAATGCGACAAAGGCATATCAGAAGGCTTATGGTTGCAGCTATCTATCAGCGAAGACGGAAGGCCATAAAACCCTTGCGAAGCCTTACGTAAAAAAAGAAATTGAAAGATTGAAGGCGGAGCAACAGCAGGGTGTTTTCTTGGATGCTCAAGCAGTCTTGCAAAAGTACATCGATATTGCATTCGCTGATATAACGGACTTTGCAACGTTCGGGAAAAGGGAAATACCGACGGAAGACGAGGAAGGAAACCCTATTACGAAAGAAGTCAATTATGTTGATTTCAAAGAGTCGGCAGAAGTAGACGGCACAATTATTACAGAAGTGAAAAACGGTAAAGACGGCGTTTCCGTTAAACTGGCCGATAAGATGAAAGCCCTTGAGTTCTTGGCAAAATATACTGATCTACTTTCAGAAAACGACCGCAAAAAGCTACAGCTCGAGAAATTGAAAGCTGAAACCGAACTGACGAAAGCGCGCATCAAGAAAACGAAAGCCGAAGTCGAGAAAGATGCACACGAAGACGCTGTGACAATCGTCGACGATATAGGAAGTGATCATATTGACGAAGGTTAAACGTATATCGGACATCATAACGCCTAAGTTTCGTTCGTTTTGGGCGGCAGCCAACAGTCATAAATACCTTCGGTATGTCCTGAAAGGCGGGCGCGGCTCTTCAAAGTCGACGCATATTGGTATACGGCTGATAAAGGACATGATGCAATACCCGGTCAGTACACTTGTGGTCCGGAAAGTAGGGAACACGTTAGGGGAATCCGTATTTGAACAGCTCAAAGAGGCTATCGATCTGCTGGGCGTGGGTTCGTATTGGCGCGTTAACAAATCCCCTCTGAAACTTACTTACATCCCACGAGGAAATAGTATCATTTTCAGGGGTGCGGATGATCCAGCCAAGATCAAATCACTCAAGATAGCAAAATACCCGGTTGCCTTCCTATGGATTGAAGAGCTGGCCGAATTTAAACTCGAAGAAGAAGTATCTATGATCGAAAATTCCGTTCTGAGGGCTGAACTTCCGGACGGTCTTTTTTATGCCTTTTACTACTCATACAACCCACCGAAAAGAAAGCAATCATGGGTGAACAAAAAATATGAATCTGCATTCGTACCAAAGAACACATATATTCATCATTCAACATATCTCGAAAATCCATACATTTCAAAAGCCTTCAAGGAAGAGGCTGAAACCGTCAAGGAGAGGAACCTTTTAAAGTACAAATGGGAATACCTTGGCGAGGCGATAGGATCGGGGGTAGTTCCATTCAATAACCTTCAATTTAGAAAAATTACAGATCAAGAGGTCAAATCATTCGACAACATCCGACAAGGGAACGACTTTGGGTATGGACCGGACCCGTTGGCCTTTGTTCGTTGGCACTATGACAAGAAAAAGAAAACGATTTACGCGCTTGATGAGCTATACGCGCACAAGTTGTCTAACCGGATGCTTGCCAAGTGGATCAAAGATAAAGGGTATGATCGGCATGAAATCATTACCGACAGCGCAGAGCCGAAATCTATAGATGAACTCAAATCAGAACACGGTATAAGGCGTATCAGGGGCGCCAAGAAGGGTCCAGACTCACGACAATACGGCGAGGAATGGCTTGACGATCTGGACGCTATCGTGATCGATCCAGAGAGAACGCCGAATATAGCGCGAGAGTTCGAGAACGCTGACTATAAAACTGATAAAGACGGCAATCCATTACCTAGACTCGAAGAAAAAGACGACCATACTATTGATGCAACACGCTATGCTTTCGAAAGGGATATGACAAAATCGGGTATTTCGATACTTAAATAGATTCAAAAGTAAGGAGGGCGGCACGTGGATATTTATCCAAACTCACCGACGCACACGGAAGAATTAATCGATTTAATTGAGAAGAACGCGCCGGGCGAAAATAAAGACCCGAACACAGAAATAATCATGCAATTAATTTCGAAGCATGACCCGAGCCTTATGTTAGAGGGCGTCCGGTATTATCTGAACGAAAGTGATATTACAAATCGTCAGCAGTATTATTGGAGAGACGGAAAAAAGATAATCGATAGTGAAGGTGTCAAGCCGAACAACAAAATACCGCATGGCTGGCACAAGCTCTTGGTCGATCAAAAAACACAATATTTGGTCGGGAAGCCGATAACCTTCGGTTCGAAGAATAAAACCCTTTTGAAATATGTAAATGAGCTTGCGGATGAAGAATTTGACGACACCATGAATGAGCTTGTCAAAAACGCGAGCAACAAGGGGATTGAATGGCTTCACCCGTTCATAAATGAGGAAGGCGAATTTGATTACGTGATTTTCCCGGCTGAAGAAATTATCGCGGTGTACGACAACACCAAAAGCCGGCGTCTCCTGTACGCAATCAGATATTACGAAATTGAAGATTTTGAGGGGAACAAACAAAAAAAGGTCGAGCTGTATATGACAGAAAAGGTGTACTACTACGTTGAAGAAAACGGAAGCCTTATCCCTGATTACAGTTACGGCGAGGAGAACCCTGTAAGCTATTTTTACACGGTCAATAAAGAAGAAAACACCAAAGAGGGCTATGGATGGGGCCGGGTTCCCCTAATCCCGTTCAGAAACAACACTGAAAGCGTAAGCGATCTGACATTCTATAAAGACTTGATCGACAATTACGATCGAATTGTATCAGACAACGCGAACAGTTTCGATGAAATTCAAGAACTAATCTATATTTTGAGAGGGTACAACGGTGAAGACTTGTCTGAATTTGTTGATAATCTGCGGTATTACAGGGCTGTCAAGGTAGACGGTGAAGGTAGCGGCGTTGATACCCTTTCCTCAGATGTTCCGATCGACAGCGCTGACAAACATCTTGACCGTCTGGAAGACAACATTTTCAGATTCGGCCAAGGGGTGAACAACAGCCCGGATAAATTCGGGAATGCACCTTCTGGCGTAGCTCTGGAAAACTTGTACGCATTGCTTGATCTAAAGGCCAACGCAACAGAACGGAAATTTCGGAAAGCGCTACAAGAATTTTTCTGGTTCTTCACCGAGTTTTTACGAATCAAGAAGCTAGGTGAGTTCGATTACAAGGAGATTCAAATGACGTTCAATAGGTCCAAGATCACGAACCAGCTTGAAAAAGTACAGATGATCAATCAAAGCCCGGATTTAAGCCGAGAGACGCGTCTTGCATATCATCCATTTGTTGATGATGTGGAGGCGGAACTTGAGCGGATCGAAACAGAGGAAACGGAGTACGGCAAGAATCTTTCTTCATTAGCGGCCGAAGATGAGGAAGGCGGCGAAGAAGATGAACCAGAATGACATTGACCTGTATCTCGATAACATGATCAGCCAAGCGGAAAAAAGAATCGATCAACTTTTCGTAAGGCGGCTGAAGGACATCAACCGGCAAATCGCGGTCATGTATCAGAAATACTCTTCAGGCGGCGAGCTGACTTACACCGATCTGAACAAGTATAACCGGCTACGGAAAGAACTGGACTTTATCGCCGAAAAGATCGACAAGGACTTCCGTTTCATCCTAAAAGAGATCGATTTACTGTTAGAAAAGCAGTATGTGGAGAATTATTTGCGGTCCGCGTACGTGTATGAGTTTGAGGCACAAGTCAAAATGGGGTTCACGATCCCGACGGCTGCCGTTATCGCGGCTGCCATTGAAAATCCTATCCCTGAATTACGGTTGCCGGTCCTCATGGAGACGACCCGGAATCAGGTTATATCGAGAATAACGATCGAAATTACACAAGGGCTTCTCGCTGGCGAAGACTATGCGAAAATGGCATCCAGAATAGCGAAAGCTCTCGATTTTGGGCGCGCTAAAGCCCGGAGAATCGCCCGAACTGAAGCGCATAGGGTTCAGGTATCTGGTCGCCTTGAAAGCGCCGAGAAAGCCTCAAAAAAGGCCGATTTAAAGAAAATGTGGGTCAGCACGCTGGATACCCGGACACGCATCGGGCACCGGAAGCTCGACGGGAAGGTTGTTGAGCGGGACGGCGTTTTCAAATCGATATACGGCGGCGTCGGGAAGGCTCCCGGCCACATGCACAATGCTAAGGATGATATAAATTGCCGTTGTTCGATCATTTTCATTGTCAATGGCCAGAAGCCGGAAGTCAGACGATCCAGAATCGCCGGCAAAAACGTCGTGATTCCATACACGACATACGAAGAATGGAAAGAACAACTTAAAAAGGCGGGGTAATATGGCTAAATTAGAGATTAAATTGACAGAAGAAGCGCAGAAAAGGAAAGAAGAGAGTCCCCTATCAAGTGCCGGGCTAAAATGTTCCGATTATCATATTTGGATAGACGGACATGAGCCGACGCATATGACTGAATTAAAGCTATCTATGAGAGTCGGAGAGCTGAACACAGCAACGATCACGTTTGCCGTTGACGAAATTGACATCGACGCCGATTTTTTAGCGGCTCTCGAAGCGAAGATCGAAGCTGACAAGGTAGCGGCGGCATCACCTGAAGAAACGACAGAAGATACGACAGACGAAGACCATTCGGAAGAGGGGTAATAGAATGGTTGATGACAACGGAATCAACTAGTTAATCCGGGAAGTGCTGTCTGAAAAGCCTGTGACGGTTTCCCTTGATGGAAAGGAAATAGCGGAAGCGTGTGCCAAGTCATTCACAAAATCGATGCGGCGGGATATGAGGTCAAAATAATGATACGCAATTCAAATTTGAGCGCCGAAAGCAATTCAATGTCTGTTTGTGAGCCTATTCTCTACACGGAAAGCGATAAATACAAGGAAATGCTTAATAAAGAGTTATATAAGGGTTTAAGAATCAATCCGGTATCAGTCAAGTACGAAAAGTAACAGTCGCCATGTAGCGGCTTTTTATTTTGTCCTGAGCATGACGTTAAAAGGCTTATTTGCTCGTTTTAAAGGTTTAGAGTCAAAACAAACGAAAATCCTGCGCGTGAGGTGGACACGCAAAAAAACATTAAAGGAGAGTGTGAGAAAGTGAGTTTAAAGGAATTGTTGGGTGAAGATTTATATACGCAAGTCATGGAAAAGGCGGGTGAGCAGAAAATCGCAGTTGTCAGTGACGGTAATTGGATTCCGAAAGAGAAATTCGACGAACTGAACAACGACAAAAAAGAGCTCAAAAACCAGCTGAACCAGCGTGACGAACAGCTTGAAGACTTGAGGAAGCGTGCAAAGGACAACGAAGAATTACACAACAAAATCAAGGAGATTCAGGACGCGAACGAAAAGACAGTGGCCGATTATGAGGCTAAAATCCAGCAACAGCAGAAGGATTTTGCTATCGAGAGGGCTTTGCGTGATGCAAAAGCGCGAAATCCAAAGGCTGTCAAAGCGCTTCTGGACCTTGAAAATGTCAAATTGGACGGGGATAAACTTCTAGGCTTAGATGAGCAATTAAAAGCCATCCAGGAGAGCGATAAGTATCTTTTCGGGGATGAAAACCCCTTCGATCTCCAAGGAGGCCCAAACCCACATGTTAACACAGGAAACGGATTCCCGAGCAATAACAATCCGTTTTCTCAGGATCATTTCAATATGACGGAACAAGGCCGTTTGATCCGAAATGAACCCGATAAAGCAAGAAAATTAATTATCCAAGCAGGCGACAACCCTGCAAATTTCGGACTATAAAGGAGAGGAAAATAAATGGCAGTGACAAGAGTGCAGGATGTTATTATTCCTGAAGTATTTAACCGATACACAATGAATAACACAGTTGAAAAGACAGCTATCTATCGAAGCGGTATTCTTCAGCCAGTTCCGGGAATTGTTGTTCCAAACGGTGGCGACACAATTAATATGCCTTTCTGGAACGACCTTGAAGGCGATCCGGAAGCGATCCAATCTGATTTTGCTTTAACACCGGAAAAAATCACATCCGGCAAAGACGTTGCGCGCGTTTTTGAATATGGGAAAGCGTGGAGTTCTGAAGATTTAGCGGCAGAGCTTGCCGGGTCTGACCCGGTGCGTGCGATTGCTCAACGTGTAAATAATTATTGGGAAAGACAGTATCAAAAAATGATTTTCCGTATGCTTGACGGCGTTTTCGCTGACAATGTCGAGAACGACAATGCTGATTTGGTCCTTGACCTGTCGAGCGGAAGCGGCAAAAAATACACGACTTATATTTTTGGTTCCGGTGCCATCGGATATGCCGGCGGAATGCCGAAAACCCCGACTGAAACCGATCGAAATTCACTTAAAGGTGAAGATATCTTAATCAATCGCAAAAAGTTCATTATGCATCCACGTGGTTTTAAATGGACTGAAGCGGCAGTTGCCAAAGATATGCCAACACTTGCAGAAATGGCGGACGGCGCGAACTATGATCGTGTATACGACAAGAAAAAGGTCCGTATCGTGAAAATCATCACAAATGAAGAGGGCGGAAACGGCCTAACAGGCGCAGCCATCCTTGACGCACAGCAATTGTTAGGCGATGCGAAAGATGTTTTCACTTCTATCGCTATGCACTCACTGACGCATACGAACCTGCAGAAGCAAAACTTGATCGAATTCATCCCGAACAACCGGGCTGATGTCGGTTTCGGTACTTACATGGGTAAATCGATCATTGTTGACGATTCACTTCCAGTCGTAACGCCTGCTCCCTAATGCGCCCCAGAATCTCCGGTACGACAGTACAACTGATTCTATCGCAGTTGAATGGGATCCCGTAGATGGGGCGACTTCATACAACGTTTACAGAGGAGCAGACAAGAAATTCGCTGAAAACGTGACGCAACCTAAGTATGTAACAACCGGTATGAATCCGGATACTAAACTCACAATTAACGTAACGGCTGTTAATGAGTCCGGCGAGTCTCCTATGAGCGAAATTGTGACTCAAACTAAGCCATCGGCGTAAGGGGTGATTTAATGGGAGCGACAACATTTTATTTATTAGAACAGGAAAAGCGCCTGAGAGAAGCTAAAAAAGCGGCTCATGCGCAAAAAGAAGCGGAACAGGCAACAAAAAAAGATACCCAAAAGGCTAAGACGAGCACGAAGAAAAGAACATCTAAAACCAAAAAAGAAAAACAATGATCCGGTATCAAATAAAAAAGGGCAGGGGAATCCTCCTGCTCTTTCTTTATGGAGTGAAACAGATGGATATTGAAACGGTCAAACGGCTGTTGCAAATCAAAACAGACGAACATGACGAGTACTTAGAAGAAGCAGTTCCGTTTTATGTGGAGTTTGCAAAGGACAAATGTAATGACAGCTTTACGAAGGATGATAAAGAAGTTTTGCCATACGGTGTGCAATTATTCGTTGCGAAAGCAGTTGAATTTAACATGAATCCGGTTGATTTAAGTTCTCGATCATTAGGGGATGCGTCTTTTTCGTTCATCACGGAGCTTCCGGAAACGATTTGGGCGTATTTGTCCCCCTACAAAAAATTGAGGTGGCATTAATGCGCTACAAATTATACCCGCACATAATCACATTCCAAAAGTTTGAACAGATACCCAATGGCGGGGGCGGCTTTAAAAAAGACTGGGTGGACGCGATTACCGACTGCGAGGCATTTGTCGATTCGCTGACCGGAAAAGAATATTACCAAGCTCAACAGCTTGAGAACCCCGTCGAATACAACGTCTATTTTCCCTACCGGGAAGACGTTGAAAACGACATGCGGATCATTTGGAAAGACCGAAATGACAGGGTTTTGGTCATTCAGTCCCCGCCTATCGATCAAGGCGGCCAAGGTGAAATCTTGTGCTTTAAATGCCGTTCAGGGGAGAACATTCGCTGATGAACAGGATTACAAGGCAGATGACGAGGGCTGTTAATTCGTTCAGTGACCGGGTGCATGATCGAGTGAAGCGAATCATTGTTGAAACGGCGGAAATTATTGCCGGCCAAGCAGTGGCTACGGCGCCAGTAGACGACGGAAACCTTAAAAATTCGATAGAGGTTAATTACTCTCATGGTGGTTTCAAGGCTAAAATCACCGTCGGGGCTTCATATGCGATTTATGTCGAATTTGGCACGGGCATATACGCCGAAAACGGTAACGGCCGTAAAACACCTTGGGTGTATTTTGATGAGAAATTAGGGCGATATGTGTTCACCCGCGGAATGCGCGCGCAACCGTTCTTTTTCCCTGCTGTGGAAGCGGGCGCCCGTTATTTCGAAAGGAAGATGAACCGACGATGATCATTCAAAATAAACTAGCTTCCTGGAACCTTCAAAAAGCGATATACAACAGGTTATCGACGGATGCGGCGCTTAATGAAGTGATAAAGGGCGTTTTTGACAATCCGAATAAAGACACACCTTTCCCGTATGTGTCCATCGGGGAAGACACGTCAACGCCATTCGAAACCAAAGTGACATTTGGCGAAAACATCACAACTGTTATACATGCGTGGAGCCGGGCAGAGGACGGCAGGCGCGAGGCAAAGGAAATCCTTTCTCTCGTCATGCAGGCCCTGACAAAAGAACCTTTAGAGGTGGAGGGGTTCAAACCCCTTCAACTCAGTTTTTTGCAATCACAAGTGATCACGGATATTGACGGGATCACACAACACGGAATTTTGAGAATCCGAATTTATATCAATAATTAAGGGGGCTATCAAATGGCGGTATCAGGTAAACCGACTACCGGTAAAAGTATCATTTATATTGTACAAGCTGCAAATGCGCCACTTGGATCAGATGCGTTAATCGTAGGGAACCAGACAGAAGGAACATGGACAAGGGAACAAGAAACGGTTGACGAGCAAACAAAACTAGGCCGTATCGTTGGATACGGGGCGAAAAGTGAGACATTCGAACTTTCTTTATACGCACAACGAAAAGATGGCGGACAAGAAGCCTTAGAATGGACTTATGATAATGAATCCGAGTTGAAAGTTTGGCGTGTAGACACCAGCCAAAAGAACGACAACGGAAAATATGATTGCCGTTTCGGCTGGACGATTATCGAAAACATTGAGTTTAGTGAGCCGACAGACGGATTCGTCGAAGCAAGTACATCATTGCCGGTTCTTGTTCGTACAGTGCCGGGAGAAATTGAATTGCCAGACGACTTTATCCAATCAGCTAATGAAATTCTATTCGAAAAACCGGGCGAGACTACAGGCGGATTCGAGAAAAGAAAGCAGCCCACTTCTACTCCCTGAGGCGCCCCAAAATCTACAGTATACAGCTACAACTAATAGCGTGACCGTGGATTGGAAGGCTGTAGATGGGGCGACTTCATACAAGGTATACAGGGGATCGGAAAAAGTATTCTACAAAGAAGTGACAGAACCAAAATGCACGCTCACAGACATTACGCCGGATACTAAGCTCACAGTGAATGTGACGGCCGTTAACGAGGTGGGAGAATCGCCTATGAGTCAGATAGAAACACGTACAGAGCCAGAAACAAGTGGCTCATAAAAAAAACGATTCAAAATAAAGATACAGGGCATCCTTCCGGGTGCCCTTTTTTATAGGAGGAATATGACATGCCAACATTAGAAATCGAAGGAAAACAATATGAAGCACGCTGTGATTTCAAATTCGAAAGGACAGCGGAAGAAAAATATAACGAAAAAGACGAGAGCGGAAACAAACAAGGCGGCTTACGAAATGTATATCTCGGCCTACTTGAGCAACGCAGTTCACTTTACTTAATCCGGTTCTGGGATTGTGCACTTTCTCACTTGAAAGATAAAAAGCCATCTGTTGAAAAAATCGAAGAAGCGCTCGCGAAAGTTATTGAGGATGAAGGCGCAAAAGGTGCCGAAAGACTTTACAAAGAAGCGTTTCAGGCGGTGGATCAATCCGGTTTTTTCGCAGTTCAAGTAAAGAGAATCTGGCAAGACTTCGACGTTCTCAAGAAGGAGATCAAACAGAGAGTCGGGGAGACGGAAGCGGAATTCCTGAAACGGAAGCAGGAGCGCGAGGACGCCAAGGAAATGATGGCGGAACTCGAAAAACTAAGGAAAGAGATGAACAAGTAAACTATGACGCAGTTATTTTGAATGCTGCTCGTTATCTTAATATACATGATCCGGAGCTTATACTTTCGTGGACACCACACGAGTATAAGCTCTTTTTAAAAGGCGCGCAATATCGGCAGATCGATGAAATGGAATTGTTGACGAAGAACGCCCTATTCCATCGATACGCTTTGAATAAAAAAGGGCGTGTGACCCCTAAAAAGATGTTTGACGCTGACAAAGCCCGGAAGATGGTGGCCAACGAGGAAGACGGCTGGCGCAATGCGCGGAGCCTTGGCGTTAACCCTAATGCCCTAAAACGCGCGACAGATGCCCTTAAAACGATCACCCTTCCGGATTTCAATAAGAAAGGGGGTTAAGGCTATGATCGAACGCCTCACAGCGATTGTCGATGCGGAAATAGGCAAATTTAAGCGCAAAATGGGCGAAGTTAAGGCGTTAGCCCGAAGCATCCCGAATAGAATCAGCGTAACTGTTAAAGAAAATTTTAAAGAGGCCGAGCGGCGGCTGGGCGTTTTCGAAAACAGGATGGCGCGGCTTAGCAGGGTGATAAACGACTTTCAGACTGTGTTTGGAAACGCCTTTAGCGGCATGAAAATGTCGATATTCCCGGCTCTTGTGCCGGCGATAGCGTCATTAACGGCGGCTTTGGGGTCATTAGGGCCGGTCATCGGCGTGGCTTCCGGCGGCCTTATGGGGCTAGCGAGTTCATTCGGGACAGCGGCGGCAGGTGCCGGAGCGTTTGGAGCTTTAGCCATTTCCAATATTAGCGGGGTTTTCAAAGCGTCTTCCGACCTGGCGAAGCTCCAGCAAAAGCTGGACGAAACAACAGACCTGAAAGAGCGTGCCAAGATCATGGAGAAGATCAAGGCGATTCAGGAAAGTCTTGGCGCAGAAGAACGGAAGGCGCTCGACACCTTGGAGGACTTCAAAGCAAACTGGCGCGAGATAGCTCAAGAAACGCAAAAACCGATCTTGAAGACATTCACAAACTCTTTGAATAGCTTCAAATCCGTTCTTAACACACTGCGGCCGATGTTTAAATCTGTCGCGGCGGCTGGCCTTGAACTATCCGAGAGCTTCCAAAAGTCTTTGAATGCTCCCGATGTACAGAAGTTTTTCGATTATATGAATAAAAACGCAGGCCCGCAATTCGCCACGACAGTAAAAACGATGGGGAACTACTTGCGCGGCTTTTTGAATTTGCTGGTTGCTTTTGGACCATTGGGGCAACAAATGTCACAAAGTATGTTGAAATCGTCCGAAGCATTCGCGAAATGGACGGCAAGTCTCTCAGGCTCAGATAAATTTAAGTCGTTTATCCAATACGTTCAGCAAAACGGCCCTAAGCTGCTGACGATCCTTAAAAACATCGGATCGGGATTAATCGGAATGTTTACAGCGTTCGCGCCGATGAGTGCGGACATGCTGACCGGTCTTGTAAATCTTACAGCGCGCTTTAAAGAATGGGGAAACAGCCTGAGCGAATCGAAAGGCTTCCAAGAATTTATCAATTACGTGCGACAAAACACACCGACAGTGCTGTCACTGATCGGGCAACTAAGGGACTTGATTGTTAACTTAGGTGTCGGCATGGCTCCGTTGGGTTCGCAAATCCTGCAAATGGTCACAGGGTTCTTGAAATTCACTAATTCGATGATGGAAACAAACCCTATTATCGGTCAAATGATCGGTTATCTCATTACATTCGGCGGCCTGTTCAGAGCGTTAACGCCTTTAACTGTCGCTTTTTCAGCAGCTTTTAAATGGAAAGATGCAATAAGCACGGTGAAAAAATTAGGGACGGCGATAAAGTGGATTGGCTCAGTCATTGGGATGGTCGGAAAAGCATTTTTGACCAATCCTATTTTAATGGTTGTGGCAGCCATTGCGGCAGCGGCTTATCTGATCATCACGAACTGGAAACCGATATCCGAGTTCTTTGTGAATTTGTGGGAAGGAATCAAAACAAACGCGATAGCGGCGTGGAATTCAATATCTGAGTTCTTTTCCGGCCTTTGGTCTGGAATAGTCGAACTTGCGTCAACAGCATGGGGCAGCCTGACGTCGTTCTTCTCAAGATTATGGTCAGGAATCACCACGACAGCACAAGCAGCATGGACTGGATTCATGAATTTAGTAAAGCCAATTTGGGACGGAATTGTCGCGGTTTTCGGCCCGATTTTTAACGTCATAGTCACAACGTTGTCAAACATCTGGAACACGGTATCTAGCACGGTATCGTCCGTGTGGAATACGATCAAAACAACGCTGATCGGCGTCGTCACGAGCATTGTGGACGGTGTGAAAAATCATTTTTCGATTTTGTCCCAAACTCTTTCCGGCATCTGGAACGGAATTACTAGCATCGCAAAAGGCGCATGGCAAGTCTTAAAAAATGCGATCCTCGGCCCGGTTCTGCTTGTCATCGACCTTGTGCAAGGCGATTTTAAAGGATTCGCAAACCATTTAAAGCAAATCTGGACAAACATCAGCAACGGGGCAAAGCAAATCTGGAACGGGATCAAAACGGTTGTGTCATCACTCGTTAAAGGTTTAGTCAACGCTGTTAAAAATTATTGGAATACAGCCAAGACTGTAACGACAACAATCTTTAACGGGATCAAAAGCGTCCTTAGCTCAATCTGGAACGGTATAAAAAATACCGTGGTGAATCTCGCCAAAGGGCTGTGGAACGCAGTCAAAACCACTTGGAACACGTTCAAGACTGTAACGACAACCATTTTTAATGCAGTCAAAACCGTCCTGACAACCGTCTGGAATGCGGCGAAGTCAGTCGTCATAAATGCGGCAAAAAACATCTGGTCGAGCGTCAGGAATAACTTCAACAACATGAAGAATGTTGTTACAACCGTCATGAAGAATGTCAAAACCACGATCCAAAACCTTTGGAATAACGCCGTTAAATTCTTGAAGGGGATCGATCTGAAACAGATCGGAAAGAACATCATTCAAGGATTGATTAACGGTATCGGAAGTATGGCAAATGCCGTCTGGCGGAAAGTCGGCGACATCGCGGACGGGGTTAAGAAGAAAATCACCGGATTACTCAACATTCACTCGCCATCACGATGGATGCGCGATCATGTCGGAAAAATGATTCCGGCTGGTGTGGCTGTTGGTATCGATAAAGCGGGCGGCCTTGTAGAAAAAGCTACTCAGAAACTGGCGCAGCTCACCATGTTTACGCCAGATCAAACGACATTCGCCTATGACACAGCCCTCAGCAGTGGCACATTAAACGATGTCCGCGGTCAGATCGAGGCAGAGGTCAGTGATTTCGAAATTTCAGACCGTCCGATCATTATTGAAATGGACGGCCGAGAAGTCGGTCGGGGCACGTACAAATACGTGAAAGAGTTCCAGAGCCGTGAAGACGGAAGGAGGACGACCATAAACCGATGATCGATTACAAAAAGATACTGACAACGGCAATAGATGACGCATTCGGCCAAACGATTCAAGAAGTAGACTATTGGATCAAATTCAACGGTTACACCCTGACGGATCACTTTTTCGTGATCAACGACAGGGGGCGCGGCATTGTTGGCAGGGAACTGAATTTAGTTTCCTTGCCGGGTGTCGATGGCGCTAAATTAAAGGGCGTAAGATACACGGAACGCACTATCGAGATTGACACCTTATTTATAGCGGCCAACGATGCGGAATTACGAAAGATATTAGAAGAAATAAATTATATCCTTGCGACAGACAAGGAAGAAGCGTTGATCTTTTCAGATGAGCCAGACCGAACATATTACGCCGTATTCAGTACAGCGCAAGAGAGTGAAGGGCAAAACGGCGTCTATAAAGTGACACTGACATTTGTATGCCCGAACCCCGAAAAGGAAGCGGCTGAAACGGTTGTCACAACTGAAACAAATAGCCCTACAGTGGTAAAAAACGATGGGAAAAGGGCGGTTACACCGACTATTACATGCGTTTTCGAGTCGGACGCATCTACCTATGAAATTCAGTTGTTGAAAGAAGACGAAACAATCGAAAAGCGGATAAAAGTAAATTTCAACTTCATTAAAGGGGACACCCTTGTAATTGATTTTGAAAAGAGAAAAGTGATCATCAACGGCAAAGTAAACATGAATGCGCTGCTTATGCTCTCAAGATGGTTTAATATCCCGGTCGGAGAAATCACCGTGAACACAACACACAAAAGCAGTATTTCATTTAACAAGGCGTATATGTAAGGGGGTGCGTTTATGGCCGATATGTGGATTTTGGACGACAAGGACAAAAAACAAACAATCATATCAAGCGAAGCAAAAGAAGCATGTCGTTTCTATGATGCGCCATTTCGAGAAGAACTGAATGTCGGTTCTTCTTTTTCTTTTGTCGCGGACGCAGATCACGAGGATAGCGTTCATATAAAACCGGAGAATCAGGTCGTTTTCGAGGACAGGAGAGGAAGAAAACGCAATTTCGTTATAAAAGAGCTGGAAGACGCCGACGACGGCGCGAATGCCCGCATTAGGGCCTATTGTGAGCCGGCACTGTCAGAGCTATACGATGAGTTTGTGACCGACATCAGGCCGCAAAATAGAACAGCCCAGTACGTTCTTGACCGTATTCTTGAGGGTACAAGGTGGCGCGCGAATGTTCCGGTCGATCTTGGCTTGCATTCAACGAATTTTTATCGCATCAGTGTCATGGAAGCCATCAACCAGATATTGCAGATATGGGGCGGCGAGTATTATGACGAAGTTGTTTTCGATGAAAATGACAATATCGTTGATCGAGTGATCCATATTCTGCCCCGACGCGGCCAAGATACCGGGAAGCGTGCGGAAATCGATAAAGACATTCAGGAAATCACCAGAACGGTACTGAGTTACCCGGTAACAGCCCTGTACGGTTACGGCGCAAGCCTTGAAACCGAAGGCGGCGGCAACACCCGTTATATTGATTTCTCGGATGTCGAATGGGTCAAAGCGAACGGCGACCCGGTAGACAAACCAAAAGGGCAAGAATGGGTCGGCGATCCTGACCTTTTGGAGAAGTTCGGCCGAATAATGTATGACGGTCAGACGAAGCGGCACCGGTTCCAGAAATGGCAAGACGACAGCATCGAAGACCCGGCCGAATTGCTTAGAAAAACATATGAAGCGCTTATCAATCATGAAATGGTGCAAGTCAATTATTCTCTAAAGCTGGAACTGCTTGAATACATTTCGGGTTATGAGCATGAGGCGGTTGATCTTGGCGATACAATGATCGCAATTGACGACAATTTTCGACACCCTATCGAGGTTCAAACTAGAGTCATTGCAATAGAATACGATCTATCTGATCCCGTGAATACGGCACAGGTAGAAATGGGGCAATTTTTAGACCTGTATTCAACCGAAAAGCGGATCAAAGAGCTTGAAACGACAATTGACACGAATCGCGGCAAATGGGACAACGGCGGCGACCCGATAATCGGCGACGGGAGCTTTCCTGATAAAGTGCCGCCTGTTCCGTCAAATATTAAAGTCGAATCCTTATTCCAAGGGGTTTCGATCACATGGGACTATAATCCAAGTTCATATATAGCGGCATATCAGATTTTCGCATCGCCGAATAAAGGATTTACGCCTTTGGATGAAAATTTGATTTTCAGCGGTAAATTAAGCGGATACGAGCATACGCCGGGCGTTGATCAAGTTTGGTATTATCGAATGCGAACGATCAATACACACGGCACGCCAAGCCCATTTACGCAAGAGTTCACAGGCGTTACCAGAAGGATTTTGACTGATGACATCGTTTTCGGGGCGGTTACGGCCGAAAAACTTGCCAATCTATCAGTCACGGCCGAAAAACTTTCACAGAAATTCGATGAATCCAACATTTTGCCGGGTTCAGTATTGCGTCCGGGTGAATTAGGTAACGTCAACGGTGCATCATGGAGCGTGAAAGAAGGGGAATTCAACGAAGTAACTGTCACTAGAAAAGCGGATGATACGCGGGCCGGATTTGGTTTTAGTGCTTTCTATAGATCAACCCTGAGGCTGACTAAGGGTGAAAAATATACATTATCATTCGAGGTTAAAAGGAATAACACTCTTAATATCAATTTTATTTATTTAAAAGATGACAGTGGACAATATCAATTGGATGCACCCGATTTTAACGACATTAGCTCTTTCCCTTCCGATGAATTTGTAAGGGTTGACTATGTTTTTCAGTCACCGATCACAACCGAAACAGCCCGGCTGTGGTTAGGAGGTAATAAAGTCGGAGACGAAAACCCTTCCGTCACCTATAGAAAAATTCAAATTCGAAAAGGCGATGTAAGAAAAGAATTCGCCTTCAGTCCATACGACGTGATGCTGACTGAACAAGCAATTTCATCGGCCTTAATTGCGAAAGCGGCCATCCAATCGGCCCACATCCAAGAGGCGGCCATTACGACGGCGGCCATCGCAAACGGAGCCATTACACGAGCAAAGCTGGGAACGGCTATCATTGGAACGGCTCAGATCGAAGACGGGGCCATCACAAACGCGAAAATCGCCAACCTTTCAGCCGACAAGATCAACGCCGGGACGATCAAGGGGATTACGATTGAAGGTTCATTGATTAGAGGGGGTCGGCTAGAACCAATTTCTTCATCTTCTCAATATGAATCGTATATCGAAGCGAATACAATTTTTCAAAAGCGTAATTTTGATAGATCGAGTTCGGGCACGAAATATCTTTCATATGAAAGTTTGGACATAAGAGCCGGAAAAATCGTTCAGGAAACTGGTAAACAAAATTATGATAATCCTGATATAGATAGAGCATTAAATCGGACAATAATCGAATATGGAAAAATCACGCTTGATGGCGGGCCAGAGTTTCCGGATGCCGACGTGTCTAAAATGCAAATGTATGCTCAGAATACAAATGATGAAAGTGGATACGATACTTTTTCTGCGATTGACGTATATACAAATGATCAAAAAACAATGAGTTTGAAGCACGGTATAATCGGTGTTAATCAAGAAACAATCTGGGATATGCCTAATTCTGTTTTTAGACTTAATACCGGTGGCAATTTTTACGCGAAAAATAAAAGCGGATATATGTGGTTTGAAACACCAGATGTAATGCGGCTTCACAGTGATACTAGAGTATCGTTGGGAAGAGAAGTTCATTTGCCTGCTAAAACTTTTTTATGGGGAGGAGATACGTCATCAAACAATCTAGCGAATTATCACGCTTTAGGTATAAATATCAAAAAGCAACTTACAGATATATATGGCGGTTTACAGTGTAACGGAATGATACTGCTAGATTTTGTGGATGTTTCGTTAGGTTCGGGTTCTGCCGCCTACGGTTCCACGCAATACTTTTTTCAAGATGAAAACGCCAATAAAGCGGAGAATATTTTTGCTGTATTCGCTCAACCATACGGGGGTTACTCAAATGCTTGTACGGCAGGCGTCGAGGCCATGTCTAGCACTGGATTCAAAGTGTTTGTTCGGGGTACCGGAACGACATCGGCTGTCGGTGATAGAACCATGCGCGTGCTAGTCTGTATATTTTACGAAGTACCGTAAAAAAGTGAGGTTTTAAAATGGCTATCGATTATAAAGATTATTCCTATCACAAATATATGGACGGAGTCGAAATCACCGAAACCGACACAGGGATCATTATAAGCGAATTTGACCTGATCGACGGAGACACAAAACATCATTTTGACGCCGTTTCTATCAGTTTAGATAAAGACGATGAATTCCCGGTCTTGTATGAGTTGTTCATCGTGAAAGACGCGGACACCGGAAGCATGAAATACCATCTTGATAAAACATATATCGATGGTGTTTTTCTACCAGCATACTCCGGGACTTACAAACTTCTCCACACTTTCATGGGAATCGAGGTCAGCCCATCCGGAGAAAAGAAAGGCTTTATAGTCCCACTTGTGAAACCACCAGAGAAAGAAGGGAATAGCAATGATCCAACTTGAGCCGAACGTAAAAAATGAAGAAGTCAAAACGACAGGGCGGCCAAAAACCAAAGAAGAAATGTTGCAGGAACAGTTGGTGTACACTCAGCGTCTTGCCAATGACTTGATTATAAAACTCGAAAGGACACAATCGTGATGGAGGCGGTCGATATGTTCGAAGGTAAAAGTCGCTACTACGGGCATTTTTATTACTGCTGGTTAAACGGAAGTGTGACAACAAAAGAGCTGTACATCCATGTCGAAAACGGAATGATAACCGAAGAAGAGCGCGCGGAAATCATGGAGAATCCACGCGGCGACGCATTCCCGGACGAAGTATAAGGAGGAAAATAAAATGACAAACAAACTCACATATGAGCAATTACAAGAACAGTATGAACTAACGGCTTTGAAATCATCATCATTCAGAGAGGCTTTGGACAAAGCGCATGGCGAACTAGCTGATTGTAAAGCCTTTCTCCACAGAGAAAGACAGATCAGGCAGAACCTAGAGCAGGAAAATGAAAAGCTCAAAAAAGAGCTGCAAGAAGAGCGGATCGGCAATTTGCAGGCGGAAGATGAAGTGATAGAAATGAATCAAGTCGAAGCAAATAAAGAATATCACGAAAAAGGAGCAGAAGCGGCGAAATAAGCGGCTTTTTTATTTTGCCTCAAAGAGGTGAAAATGATGTGAGAACGGGAGGATTAAGGGGCATGGCGCAAACAAACGAATTGGACGTCTTCAAGCATGAGATTACCGAGCTGAAAGCCGATCATAAAACGCTTGAACAGCGAGTCATCACGTTGGAAAGGGCGTCTGATCGGCATGACCAACAGATTATGTCGATCAATGATAAGCTCAACAAGATTGAGGAAAACACAACTTGGATCAAGCGCAGCATAACAGGCGCGATCATCACAGCGGTGTGTACACTGGTGATCTCCGGGATTGCGGCGCTTTTTATTAATTTCATTCAAAAATAAGGAGGAAAATACAATATGAAAAACTTAGACAAAGGCACAGTCGTCCGGACGGTGCTTCTTTTTATTGCGTTGGTAAACCAAACTTTGATCGTATTCGGGAAGCCAGTTCTTCCGATCAGTGAAGATCAGATCAACACGCTCGCAGACGCTTTGTATTTGGCCGGCTCCACGATTTTTACAATCGTTACAACGTTGGTCGCCTGGTATAAAAACAACTATGTCACTGACAAAGGAAAGCAGCAAAAAGAAGTTCTAAAACAAAAAGGATTAACAAAATGAGGCTGCCGTCTGGTGGCCTTTTTCTTTCGCATTAATATAGGAAAGGATTGATCAAGAATGAAAAAAGTATGGTTGGATGCAGGACACGGCGGCACAGACCCGGGCGCAAGCGGCTACGGCCTGAAAGAAAAAGATGTTGTCCTGAAAATCGTGAAATACGCAAAATCTTATTTAGAAGCAAATTACAAGAATGTACAGGTGAAGCTGACGCGTTCGACTGATGTCTTTTATGAATTGTCGAAGCGGGCAAGCATGGCTAACCAATGGGGCGCCGATCTGTTCGTTTCTGTTCATGCCAACGCCGGCGGCGGCACCGGATTCGAAACGTTCCGTTATCCCGGGACTGCTGGTAAGACTCTCGAATTACAGAAGGCTCTCCATAATGAAATCCTTACAACTATGAAAGCATACGGCCAGATCGCGGACAGAGGTTTAAAACAGGCTAACCTTGCGGTAGTCCGTGAAACCCGTATGCCTGCAGTCCTTACAGAAAACCTGTTTATCGACCGCAAAGAGGACGCGGAACGCCTCAAGGATTCCGGCTTTCTAAAGGCAGTCGGCGAAGCCCATGCGCGCGGAATTGCGAAATATCTCGGTCTTTCCGGAGGCTCAAGCAAGCAACCAGCAACAACGGCTCCAAAAAAGAAAGCGCCGAAAAAGGAAAGCGCGAAAAAGCCTGCAGTCAAAAAGTACACGCTGCCGACCGGGATTTACAAATACAAAAGCCCGATGATGAAAGGAACGGCCGTCCGGCAGATTCAGGAGGCTTTAGCTGCCCTCTATTTCTATCCAGACAAAGAGGCGAAGAATAACGGCATAGATGGCTATTACGGGCCGAAGACGGCGAACGCGGTCAAACGGTTCCAGCTGATGCACGGGCTGTCTGCCGACGGCATTTACGGGCCGAAGACAAAGGCGAAAATTGAAGCTTTATTGAAGTAAACAAAAGGCCCTCTATAAAAAGAGGGCTAACTGTTATTCATTACTGTCCAATTCCCATACTGTCTGACCATCTACTAAAATTTTATTTGGTGGATCATCATAAAGAGAGATCTCAACCAAGGAGCTTTCCCCTTGCCTTAACCAATCATATACACTGCCTTTGTTTTCTTCAGGATGGGACAAAATATCATCCACTTGAAAAGCAGCTGCAATATATTCTGTAAAATTGATATCATCTTCATCTAACATATTGTTTGTTTCAAAAACCGTATCTAGTTTACCGATAATTCTTAAACCACTTTTCCATTCTAGTATCATATCACTTTTTTCATACTTTATTAATGTTCTAATTAAAGAATCGTATCCCATGTATATCCTCTTCTCTTAATGGTTTTTATGGTCTCGCTGGTACTATGTGAGCCCCGTCTTTTCCATAATGTATCATTCCATTAGTAGTCTCTACATACTTACCAGTATCCATATCATAGTATTTTCCTATCACCTGGCCAAAGTCTACCCTTTCTTTATTCTTTCCTAATTTTTTACCCTTTCCAGCAAACTTATCAAGCAATTCTTGTGCTTTTTTGTTATCTCCGTTAAAGATACTTTTGTTTTTCCCGTTGGCAACTTCTTGATTATAATTTGGTGTTCCTGGAATATGTTTTTCTTGAGCTCCTGGTTTAACTTTTGCAGGGAAACCATTTACTTCACGGTACGGACCTTTTGGTACGGATTGTTTGCCGTAGGAAGGTGTTTTATCTACCTTCGCAACTTTCTTTCCAGCTTCTTCACCTTTAAATAACTTGAAGCCGCGCTTTCCGTACTTAAATGCCTTTCCGAAAGGGGTGACACTCAATCCGGCCATCAAACGATCACCATTATCTTTAACGATTTCGCCTGTCGCAAGGTCGTATCCAAACGCTGCTCTTACTGCATCATACACACCTGTAAATTCCATCGCCGTATCGAAATATTTAGCAAAGTCGCTTTTTTCCACATTCTCTGGAAGGGTGTAGGCGGGTTCTATCTTGACGATTGTATCACCATCTATGTATGCCCGGTAAAGCGTATCGTTAAATACCCTATAATCTTTTTTCAGTTCATTCAATTCCTCTTGAGTGTACTCTTTTTTGGAAACCTTTTGTGTCGCCAATTTTTTAAAACGATCTGGATAGGCGAGAGTGTTTACGTCAGCATCTTCTTTGTCTCCGACTTTTTTCAGCATGGCACCCATGGCTGTTTCTTGATTTCCATTCAAGGTATCCATCTCATCCGGCTTTAAAATCGCGCCTTTTTGATAACTGGTGATTTCAATTTTGGGCCCGGTATACATCTTTTCGAGCCGCGCGATGTATTTTTGCATCGTCTCAAGATCGTTTTCAGCCGTTTTGAGGGCGTTGGTTTGCTCACGGTCAAACGCATGCAGCTTTTCAAGAGTCGTGCTGATTTCCTTTAACGCTTTCTGATTTTGTTCATGAAAACCGCTGTCATTCAAATCCGGTAAATCAACGATATGACTGACTTTTGCGATCGTGGCGTTGGTTTTAGAAACCAAATGTTTCGTTGTTCGATCAGCCGCATTTAAGCCATTCTCAAGTTCGTGTTCGAGAAAGGACTGTGAAATAAATCCGTTATGGTTTGGTTCCAGGGAATTCAACGCGCTTTTCATTTTCTTCAGCGTGGAACTGTATTCCTCTATAAAAGTATCATAGAACTGTAGAAAAGGGGTGTGACATTCCTCGTAAAAGGCGCGGATCGCGTCGCCGCCTTTTCCTTTTAAAGCATCATCAAGGGATGTGATGCCCTCAACGGCCTTTTTGACTTTAGAGAATTCGTCTGATTGTTGTTTTAATTGTTCGAGCGTTTGATCAATTGCATTGTGCAACGCCTGAACATCCAGAGTCTTCATGGCATTCTCCTTTAATACTTTTGGTTACAATCAGTATAGAGTTTACCACTTTACGGAAAGGGATTGGTGAATAAATCCTGTTTATCCATGAAAATGAATCATTTGTTTTAGGTTATTATACCTATTTAATCGGGTGTTTTTTGAGAAAAGGAAGACATTTTTTCACCAAAACTGTAGACCTAAGTCTATACATAGGGTATAATAAAAGCATAAGGAGGTGAAGAAATGCTGGACAACATGATAAAAGTCCTTCAAATTATCTTCTATGTTGCATCTATCGCATGGATTGCCCAACAATCACATGATGCAAAGAAGAATAACAAGAAGGACTGAGCAAGTGGGGAGGCGAGTGGTCGCTCGCTCCCTAATATAATTATAACCAGTCTAGCATATAATATGAAGAGAAGACAAACATTCATTTTTTCCATGATTTTATTAAGCGTGGCTGCTATCGGGCTGCGCGAATTATGGACAAGCACCTTCACAACGGTCATAATGGCTCTTGTTCTCACGGTAACTGTCTTTAACATCATTAAGGACATAAGGAGAAGGTAAACATGGAATATCATTTAAAAAGCCGCCAAGATGTTGAGGGCTTTATAAAAAATGAAGTCCTCGGCGCCCCGGAGGCTCAGGAAATTTTAAACGTGAATAAGCAGCGGATGAGTAAGCTGATTAGTGATGGACGGATTAAACCAGTAAAAAAAATTGGACAAGTAAACCTGCTTTTACGTACTGATGTTTTGCAGCTGAAGCAAGATCTTGAAGCTGGCCGGAAAAAATACCGGCCTTATGATGAATAACAAAATGACCATATAGAAAAATATATGTTTATTGTTGAAAATATGGTAAGTTTTTTATGTATGTGTTCTAATGAAAGGGGTTATCTAATTGGATGAGTCAAAACCTAAAAGAAGATCAGGGGTTGCAAAAACAACACCTACACCAGAAGAAAAAAGCAGGGCAGTAATGGAAATGATAATGAGCGTTGTAAGTGAATCAACGCAGCAAACTATTCGATCTATGAATATTAAAAACGAGCTTGATAATGTTGCAATTTTTGTTGACTACGATAATGTTTATTGGTCATTAATGAATAATTTTAATCACGACCCTGATCATGAATCAGAAGAGAAGAATTTATTTTCAAGACTTTGGGAAAGATACGGTCAAGATAATGTCAGAGCCTTCAGAGTGTATGCAGATTTTCAAAAAATAAGAAGTAGCTTAACGAGGTTACAAAAGAAACGTGTACAGATTAGGCATGTTTATTCAAATGGTAAAGAAGGGGATTACCGTAAGAATTCTTCTGACATAGAGCTTTGTATTGATGCTATTGAAAATACTTACAAAGATCCTTCAATAAGCTGTTATGTTTTTGTCACTGCTGATAGCGATATGATACCTGTTATGAGCAGGCTAATGTACAAGGGGAAAAGAGTTGAACTTTTTTATTTATCAAAGACAGCTCCGAAATATGTTGAAATGAAACAATATGTTCATTACGCTCAAGATTTAGTTGAATTGCTTGGGGTGGAAGAGAAAACATATGACCGAAAAAACCTTTCAATTCAAATTCTTGAAGAGATAAAAAAATGGCACGAAGCTAATGGCGAAAAAGGAGATCGCTTTTTGGGTATAGGTTGGTTAAAAACACACTTGGTTGCCAAATTAGCTACTCCTGCTGAGATTATCAGTGATTTATTAGAGGATCTTAAGAAACAAGGCCTAATCATTGAAGATACAAAGGAGTTAACAAAAGGCAAGCATAAGGGTACATCCAAAAATCAAATTTTATGTTCTGAATCAGGATTATTTAAAATACTCGAAGAAGCAGAGCAACAAGAAATTTCAAAATGAACATTTTTTCGCTTGACATGCAATATACATTGGATGTATTATGAATACACATTAGAAACACATACGCTATTATTGCTATTCGCTATATTATTCGCTAAAGAAAGCAGGGAGTATACCCTGCTTTCTTATTTTTTATTTTCCTTTCGTTCAGAAAGAACTATTTTATTTCCACACCGACCACATCCTCAAATTTAATGAGATTGGTGTCTCCTTTTGAATCCACGACATGCATTTATAGGCCGAAGACGCGGGCGAAGTTGAATGACCTCTTAAATTGATTTTTGACCACTTTTTGACCTTCTTTGTAGTATCTTTTCTGATTGCCTGAGATTTTATCACCGGATAAACCAAGAAATAAATCTGGTTGAGATTATGACGAATTCCGGGTGATTTAAAGGGTATGAAACGGAGGGAATGATTCGTTTTTTTAACGGTTTTTGTATTTAAAATGAGCGTTAAGCTGGCCTTCGAGCATTTTCTTTCTGAGCTGCTGGTCGTTTTTTAGCCTTTGTTCTTTTTTGCGCATATCTTTGAGGATTTCTGCGGTCTGAACACCGTCTTCCCGCTTGTTTGCGATTTCCATCAGCCGTTCGACGTCAGCAAAGGAATATTTGCGCGTGCCTCTTGTAGAGCGCTGCGGATAGATCAGCTTGCGTTCTTCGTAATAGCGGATCTGCCTGACCGACAGACCCGTCAGCTCGCTGACAATGCCAATTGAAATCACTTTTTTATCTTTATAAGAAAGATCTTCGACTGTCATTTTCCCACCCCTAAGATGACTTTTTTTGTATTATATAAGAAAACGCGCGAAAAAACCTGACATCTGTCAGAAAATCTAACATTGTTGAAAAAATTTTTAAAAAATCACGGAAGAAAAGTTTACAGGAACCATGCAAGGGGTAAAAGTGTTTTGTATGCTGTAGGTACAGACTTTTGAGGGGGGAATCGTTGGATGAAGGAACACAAAGCAGTCTTACTCGCCAAAGAAATCGTTGCCTTAGACAATAAGAGAGACGAATTGCTCGAGACATTGATGAACCTTGCCGGCAAGGATGCGTTTCCGCTGCTGAGGGCGGTGCAGAACGGCTTTTATCAAAAGTCCTCTTAAATTCCGGAAGGGGAGTAAAAGCGAACTTTACACGGCCTTAAAGCTTGGTTAATAAATAAGGTCTATTCTTATAGTATACAATACGCGAAAATGAAAGGAGAAGATCATGAGCAGATTGTTAAAAAACGCTTTGGAAAAGGAAAGAAACCATTACTTGAAAAAACTGATCTCACTCGGTGAGCATAATCGGGAAGTTTTGCAGAGGATGACGATTACGGAGCTCAGAAATGAATATTTTTATTTTTTCCGGAAAAATAAAGCCCGTGTTCAAAATCGGCCATTTTGAAAAAACGGGCTTCTTTTTAATATCTAAAAAAAAATAAGCAGGAGTTTTCTTTCGGATAACGAAAATATATACATATAGAATATGGGAAAAGCATGACCCTTTCTTTTTCTACATTTGTAAGGGTTTTCATTTCCCGGGTTCATTTTAAGAAAATAGTATAAGAGGTAGATGATATGAGACTTTCGTTTAATGAGGAAGAAGTTCACCGTGCTATGTCGCTGTACAAGGTTTTTGCCAGGGCTTTTAAAAGCGTTTCAGAACATAGTATTCGGGACAGCAAGGAACACGGCTTTAATCCTACAGAATTTGCTGTATTGGAGCTTTTGTATACGAGGGGAGCCCAAAAGCTGCAGCAAATCGGCTCGAGGCTGCTCCTTGTAAGCGGGAACGTAACCTATGTGATCGACAAACTGGAAAAAAACGGTTTCATCAAACGAGAGCAGGACCCGAAAGATAAACGGTCTGTCTATGCGAATTTGACGGAGAAGGGAAAGGCATATCTCGATGAGATTTATCCGATCCACTCCCTGAGAATTGCGAGGGCTTTTTCAGGCTTGACAAAGGAGGAACAGGAGCAGCTGATGGTCCTTCTGAAAAAAGCCGGAATCCACAGCCAGCACCTATTGTTTCGCTGAAAAAGTCAGTTTTCCGAACGGTTGTTTTCTTTTAAGTGATCGAGAATAGCTTTGATCTGTTTGTCCTGGGGCTGTCTGAAGAAGCTTTCGAAAGGGCATCCGAGTTCCTTTGTGCGTTTGACGACAGCCTCCATCGTAAAATTTAAGGGTGACAAGTCTGAATGGACTTCATCCCAAAACAGCGGTGCGGCCACTGTGCCAAGCTCATTGCCTCTTGTGGAATACGGGCAGATGATCGTTTTTCCCGGGGCATGCTGCACATAGTCAATATAGAGCTTTCCGCCCCTGTTTTTGATCAGGCGTTCGGTTGTGAACAGATCGGGAAAAAGCGAGACGCAATAAGAAGCCGCAAAGCTTGTGAAAAGGCGGGTTTCTTCATAAGTAAAGGCGTTTTTTGAAATCGGAATATAGATTTGTATCCCTTTATTTCCCGACAGCTTTGGAAAAGATAAGAGGCCGAGCTGATCAAATAAACGGTGCAGCTCTTTCGCGGCTCTGACGGCCAGCGGAAACTCCGACTTTGAAGGCGGATCAAGATCGAAAACGATTTCGGTCGGATGGGCCGTATCCACCGTTTGAAAAGGGATATGGAACTCCAACGCAAGCTGATTGGCAAGCCACAGCAGAACCGAATAATCGCTGCAGATGATATGCTCGTGCTCGTCATCCCGAATGGACGTGATAAATTCGGGTGCGTAGTCGGGCTTGTTTTTTTGAAAAAAAGACTCTCCGCCGGAACCGTGCGGATAACGGATAACGGTAAGCGCCCGATTGTCGAGAAACGGAAGCAGAAAATCGCCGATTTCATTAAGGTATCCGATGTAATCCGCTTTTGTTTTATCGCTTTTAGGAAAGATGACTTTATCAAGGCTTGTCAGCTGCAAATCGGGATGGACGTTTCTTGAATGAAGCAGCAGGCGGTTGTAAGTGCAATTTTCCCATGCCATGTCAAATTCAAATGAAACAAACGACACCTCGCGCAATGTCCCGTAATGAATCGTTAAGTAATGGACCGTCATGCAAATCGACGGATCAATGGTATATTCACCGGGTTTTGTTTCGGTTCCGTATTGCTTGACGATCGAAAGAATGGCGTTTCTTTCCTGTTCTCCGAGTCCGTGGGAAACCGAACCGACTTCCTTGATTTGACCGCGGTCATAGACGGCGATTGTCAAATAACGGTTTGCCATGTTGTAGCCTGTCATAAATACAGCAGCTTTTTTGTAGTTTTTGAGTTTGAGCCATTCGGCCGTTTTTTTATTTTCAGCCCAGCGGCTGTCTTTTTTCTTCGCGACAATTCCCTCGCCGTCAAACCTTTTAACAGCCTTCCAAAGGTCGTGGAAATCAGAAGTGTCAGGGATGTATTGAATTCGAGCGTGAGCCATCGGATCGGGAGCCATCGGCAGGCCGAGCTCTTTCATCAGGTCGAAAAGCATGCGTTTTCGTTCGGTATAGGGGAGCGAGGTTAAACTTTCTCCGTTAAAAACCAGTAAATCAAAAGCCAAGTACTGGCACGGTTTCTTTGCGGCTGCTTGTGCAATCAACTCGGCCTTTTTGCTCAAACCCCTTTTTTGGACATATTCAAATCGGGAACGAAAACGGTTTGTCAACGACACAATTTCCCCGTCAATCGTGATCGGCAAGTGTTCTTTGAGAGTTTCGATCATGCTTTTTGCAAATTCCGAAATTTCCGGAAATGTGTTTTCGAGCGGCTGTGAGTTTCTGCTGATGAGCGAAACTTCGCCGGTCGCAGCAATCTTTAAAAGACCCCGATACCCGTCATATTTGACTTCATACCGCCAATTGCCGCCTGAGGGAGCTGATGTAGTCAATACAGGCTGCATCGTAATTCCCATTTTTTATTTTGCCTCTGAAGCTTTTTTGCGCGACGTTTTTTTCTTTTTCTCAGCTGTTCCTTTTGCTGCAGGCGCTTTCGCCGCTTCCCGGTCAGGCCCTTTTGTCCGTTCGATGCTGGCTTGGAGAGCGCTCACGAGATCGATTACATCCTCGCGCGGAGCGGCGGCCCCGGCATTTGGCGTGACACCTTCATTATGGTCGATTTTCTCTTTGATTTTATCCATCAGCGCGATTCTGTACGTATCTTCATATTGTTCAGGCGCAAATGTCGTTGTCAGCTCGTCTATTAATGAAATCGCGGTTTGCAGCTCTTTTTCGTTGACTGCGGTTTCTTCCGGAACACCGGGTACGTGGGCTGCGTTTCGGACCTCATCAGGGTAGTGGATGGACTCCATTAAAATGCAGTTTTCGTAGACGCGAAGAATGGCGAGCTGTTTTTTTGAGCGGATGGTCATATGGGCGATCCCGATCTTTTCTGTTTTTCTGAGCGCTTCGCGCAAAAGTGAGTACGCTTTTACACCGTTATCTCCCGGTCCGACGAAATATGAACGGTTGAAATAGATGGGATCGATTTCCTTTAGCTGCACAAAATCAACAATTTCGACGGCCTTGTCTTCCTGCTCTTCTTTGAGCTGCTTCAGCTCATCGTCCGATAAGACGACGTATTTGCCTTTAACATATTCGTAGCCCTTGACGATGTCGTCGGGCGCGATTTCCTGATGGCAGTTTGTGCACTTTTTTTCATACTGAATCGGGGCGCGGCATTCTTTATGAAGCGACCTTAATTTAATATCCTTATCCTCTGTCGCTGCAAACAGTTTAATGGGGATATTGACAAGGCCAAAGCTGATAGAGCCTTTCCACATCGTATGCATCGGTTCGGTTCAACTCCTTTTCTTTTATTGATGCCTCTCTGCAGATTGTTTCATGAATAGCAACTTATGGATGACAGAGGAAAAAAGCATCCGGGCTGAAGCCCGGATGCTTGCGGCGGTACAAGTTTGGAGCCGTTCTTCTTGAAGGAAGCCTTAGTTCAGCTCGATTTCCTTCTGGAAAGACGGTCTGTTCTTTCTGGCGAGGGAAGACGAGAAGTACCGATATCTGCTTACGCTCTTGTACTTTGCGGCGTACATAGCCATGTCGGCTTTTCTCATCAGCTCATCGCCGTCTGTTCCATCGTCCGGAGAAACGGCGATTCCGATGCTGACGGATGTTTTGAGGCGATGCTCTTTAATGCGAAAAGGCGTTTCAAACTGACTGATCAATTGCCTGGTCAGCTGATCGATCCCTTGTAAAGGAGCGACAATGATAAATTCATCGCCGCCCAGCCGGGCGATAAAGCCTTCATTGGGCACACAGTGCGCCAAACGCTGTGCAGCAGCCACCAGCAGCAGGTCCCCGACGTCGTGGCCTAGGGCGTCATTAAACACTTTGAAACGGTTTAAATCCAAAAACAACACGGCCGTCCCTGTCTCCTGCCGCTTTAGAACATTTGCCAGACGGTCGACTGCATACCTTCTGTTTGGCAAATCCGTCAACGCGTCATAGTGGGCCATTCTATGGATTTTGCGTTCTGCTTCACGCTGGTTTGTCATATCTTTGCATATGACATAAATGCTGTCAAGCTGCTTTCTGACATACACCGGTATCAGCGTCACATTTAAATCAAAGCGCTTTTCAGCTATCGCGATTGCCGTATCGCGGTTGATGGCCTGTTTTTCATTTTGGACTTGAAGGAACCAGCCGAGCAGCCTGTCATGATCCTCCTGCCGAAAAACGGAAGACAGGCGCTCGGGTTCAATTCCCATTTTTTCAAGAAGGCTGTATCCCGATGAATTGGCGGAAAGCAGCTTGCCTTCAAGCGAAAAAACATAGATCGGATCAATGTTGTGGTTGATCAAGGACTGGAACCGCTCCTCGTTATCTTTGACTTTTTCGATATGAAGCAGCAGGCGTTTGTCATTGAAGGCGCCGAAAATCAAGAAGCATTGAAGCATCAGGCTGACAAGCACGATCATAATGCCCAGTTCAACGGTATCGATTCCTTCATAGCCTGTGTCAACGCTGTCAGCCATGAAAAGCGTAGCTGCTGACATTCCTGTATAGTGCATGCCGGAAATCGCTCCGCCCATTAAAAGCGCGCTTCCGATTTTAATGAACAATATCCGAAAAGAACCGGTTTTTTTGGCGAATACAACTGACAGTTTTAAGGCAGCGAAGGAGGCAAAAATGGCGATTGCAAAAGAGGCGGCATAAAGAACGGGATGATAGACGATTGTCATATTTTCCATTGCTTCCATCCCGATAAAATGCATGGAGGCAATTGCGCATCCCATTGCAAGGGACCCGGCCGCCAGTCTTCCATTCGTCGGTTTTTTTTCATTCACCACATAAAATGAGATGAGCGAGCCTGCGAAAGCGGCAACAATCGACAACAAGACGAATTTCAAATCGTATTTCATTTCTTCTGCTGTCTGAAATGACACCATCCCGATAAAGTGCATAGACCAGATGCCAAGCCCCATCGTGAGGGAACCGGCCAAAAGCCATCCGATATTTTTCCTGCCTTTTGTATGTACGACCCGTTCAGATAAATCAAGGGCTGTATAAGCTGCCAAAACTGCAGTGAAATAGGATAATAGGACGAGCCATCCATTATATTCACCAAGAACTTCTGTCACTTTTTTCTCCGCCTTTTTGTACTTATGATGAAAAGTCTAAATAACTATACTGTATTGTGAAAGGCTAGACTGCCGTACTCTTAACCGTTGACATAAAAAAGCGGCAATAGCGCTAATTCCGGTATAATTCGTGAATTATACTATATATAATGAAATTCGCCAATAAAAAATGATATCCTCCTGTTCTTTTTAAGGAGGACTTCCCATTTTGCTCTTCAATTTTCTCGAATTGTGTTAAAATCATTTTTGTACGTTCTTTAGAACTTGAAATTATCAATCGTCAAAGGTTGTGGTCGATATCGAAGAGTTTATTTTATCAATGGCTGAGGCATTTAAAAGCCTCTCGTATTTAGGCATTTTCCTGGCGCTGTGCATCGAATTCGTGCCGGCTGAGATCGTTCTGCCGCTTGCCGGATACTGGGTGTATCAAGGAGATATGTCGATGTTCGGGGTCGTTGCAGCAGGTTCACTGGGAGGTGTCGCAGGCCCTCTGACGCTTTACTGGCTCGGGAGGTACGGGGGGCGGCCGTTTTTGGAACGCTACGGCAAATACTTCTTTATCAAGCCTGAAGCGCTTGAAAAATCGGACAGGTTTTTTGAAAAGCACGGCGGGTTTGTCGCATTCAGCGGCCGTTTTATACCTGGAATCAGAACGCTGATTTCCATTCCGTGCGGACTCGCGAAAATGAATGTGTGGGTATTTTGTATTTATACATTCCTCGCGATCACGCCGATTACGTTCGTCTATGTCTATTTAGGCTTTTACCTCGGCGAAAACTGGAGCAAGGTCGGCAGCCTATTGGACGGATACCTTCTTCCGGTCGGCATCGGGTTCATCGTTTTGTTCGTTCTTTACCTTTGGTTGAAGGGCAGGCGGAACAAAATCAAATCGCAAAGCGTTTCAGCCTTTATAAATAAAAATAAGGATTGACAGCCGTGCGCATATGAGGTTAATATTATCTTATAATTCAATATTTTCTTTTATCCCAAAGGGGAGTAGCGTCCGGATGTTTAACCGGAAACAAAGTCGTCAGTTCATGGATCTTCATCCATCGGCTTTGTTGGCATGTTTTAAATAATGATAACCATGTCTAGCAAGACCTTTGCCTAATGTTGGCAGAGGTCTTTTTTGTTTTCTGAAAATACCCTGCCGCATTAGCGGGAATAAGAGAAAGAGACAATCACTTAGGAGGAATTACAAAATGGATGCAGCATTATTACTTGAATATGGTTGGGTTCTTCTCATCCTAGTCGGGCTGGAAGGCATTTTGGCCGCGGACAATGCCCTCGTCATGGCGGTCATGGTTAAACACTTGCCTGAAAAAGACAGAAAAAAAGCGCTCTTCTACGGGTTGGCCGGCGCGTTTGTGATGAGGTTCGGCGCTTTGTTTGCGATCTCTTTCCTTGTCAATGTCTGGCAGTTGCAGGCGATCGGCGCCGTTTATCTGCTTTACATTTCCGTCCATCATATTTTGAAAACCCACGTTTTCAAAAAGGACGAAAAAGTGAAGGAGACGAAGCAAAGCGGTTTTTGGCCGACGGTTATCAAAGTTGAACTGGCAGACATCGCTTTTGCCGTCGACTCGATTTTAGCTGCGGTTGCGCTGGCTGTCACACTTCCGGCGACAAACCTGCCGCAAATCGGCGGGCTTGACGGCGGACAGTTCATGGTAATTTTAGCCGGCGGGATCATCGGATTGATTATTATGCGCTTTGCTGCAAGTCAATTTGTGAACTTGTTAAAGAAACGTCCGAGCCTGGAAACGGCTGCTTTTCTGATTGTCGGCTGGGTTGGTGTGAAACTGACGCTCTATACGCTCGCACACCCGCAAATCAATATCGTCTCTGAACATTTTATTCATTCAGGTACTTGGAAGTTCATCTTCTGGGCGGTGCTGATCGCCATTGCGCTCGGGGGATGGTTTATGACAAATCCGAACAAACACGAGAATAAAGCTGCTGAGGAGTAAACAGCTTTTCCCAGACTGCCGGTCTTTCACCGGCGGTCTTTTTTTGCCCGCACGAGGAAGAGCCGGGGAAGATGGCCCTAGATCAATCGAAATAAGATTTCATTTTATTAACAGCCATGTTACAAAAACGGCGGGAAAACCCCCTTAATCGTCAAACAGATCACGAATTGTTCTAGGAGATCAAACAAATGACTGTCACAATTGAAAAATTAGAAATGAATACCGCGTTTTCTCCTTTGCGAATCCCTATCAAATTAGCTATCATTAATGAGTAGTATAGGGAGGAACTGAGGTGAAACCAGTGCTTAGCCTTTTGTTTAAGACAGGAAAAAGGAAACAATCATTAGAAGAGTCTGTAATAAGCATACAAAAAGGAAATCAGCAGTTGCAAAACGAGCTTATCGATCAATATAAGCCTTTTGTGGCTAAAACGGTTTCATCCGTGTGCAAACGATATATAGATGAAAAAGATGATGAATTCAGCATCGGCTTGATTGCATTCAATGAAGCCATTGAAAAATATTCTTCAGATAAAGGAAATTCTCTGCTTGCATTTGCAGAGCTGATCATTAAGCGCAAAGTCATTGATTATATCAGAAAAGAAGCGAGAAATGCCCAGAACATCAATATGGACATGCAAGAAGGAGAAGAACAGGAATCCTCCCAAAGCATGATTGAAGCGGAGCTTTCCATTCATGAATTCAACCGCATGCTCGAACAGGAGCAAAGGCGGGAGGAGATTCTCCATTTTAAAGAAAGGCTTAAAAGTTTTGGCCTGTCTTTTTCCGATTTGCTGGAGCATTCCCCGAAACATACGGATGCAAGGCAAAACGCCATCAAAGTGGCATATACGCTTGTCGAACATGAAGAATTAAAAAAGATCTTGTTTGAAAAGAAGCAGCTTCCCGTCAAACAGCTTGAAAAGCTTGTGGCTGTCAGCAGAAAAACCGTAGAGAGAAACCGCAAATATATCATCGCTATGGCGATCATTATAACGGGCGATTATGTTTACCTTAAAGATTATCTAAAAGGGGTGCTCAATTCATGAGAAGAGGAATTATTGTAGAAAAAAATAAAAAATTCGTCACATTGCTAACCCCTGACGGACAATTTTTAAAAGCAAAGAGCACAGAGGAAGATTATGAAATCGGTCAGGAAATTGCTTTTCCCGCGGAGACGAGAATGTCGAGAAGGCGTGCGGGCTTTTTTGATCTGCTTTCGCTCCGTCCGCTGAAAGCCGGCGTTTTTTCAATCGCCGCGATCATGCTGCTCGCTTTCATGATCATCCCTGATGTTTTAAACAATAAAGCATACGCCTACATGACGATCGATATCAACCCAAGCTTTGAATTGACGCTCAACAAAAACTGTGAAGTTATCGATTTGGTGCCGCTGAACGAGGATGGGAAGGCCTTAATGGATAGTATAAAAAATTGGGAAAAGTCTGACTTTAAAGAAGTGATCAGTGAAATTGTCGAAGACAGCGATAAGAGCGGTTATGTCACCGAATCAAAAGAAGTGCTTATCGCCACAGTATACGAAAACAATGAAGATGACACGTATAAGGCGACGGTAAAAAGCGAAATCGATGATGTAGCGAAAAAATACGAGCAGCAGAATTATAAGATGGAAGCGGTGGAATCAGACCTTGATACGCGTGCAAAAGCCCAAAAAGAAGGCATCTCAACAGGCCGTTATATCCGTTCCCACAAAGATGAATTAGAAGACAAAAACAAAGATGATGACAATGAAAATAAAAAAGATGATCAAAATCAGGAAGAAAACACAGGAGAAAAGGAGAAAGCTGTGAAAGAAGAAGATCAGCCGGAACAGCATACGGATGATAAAGAAGCAGATACGGAAGATCATCCGGACGGCGAAAAACCTTCAGATGAAGATCAGTCTCAACCTGATCAAGAAATGGAAAAAGAAAAGGAGTCAAATTCCCCTAATACCAAAAACCCTCAGGAACATAACCATAATGACAAAGACGGTCAGCAGACGGAGGAAGGAACGCCAAAAAGCGGTTCCGGTTCAAATCAAGAGAGCTCTAAATCACCTCCTTACCAAAAGGAGAAAAAGCCTTCTGACCAAACGAATAAACAAGAATATCCGCCGAGCGGGCCCGGCGAATAATCCATAGGGTATTTATTTGTCATTATGCCCATTCAATTGAGCTTGTGCCTGCTGTACAAGTCGTTTTGTCATTTCCCCGCCTACAGATCCGTTTGAGCGAGCGACCGAGTCCGAGCCGAGCTGGACGCCGAACTCTTGGGCGATTTCGTATTTGAACTGGTCTAAAACCTGCTCTGCCCCGGGAACGAGGAGCTTATTCGTTCTTGCCATGCATTCTCAACTCCTTTTTCAATTGGTACTGCTTGTTTAGTTTGATTTGGACTGAGGCTTTTTATGCTGGCAATTGTTGAAGGGCAAAAAAACGCCTGGCAATTGGCAAGCCAGGCGCGCCGGTCGGCGATTATTTCATTTCATATTTTAAGAAGACGCTGTCAATCATGGAATGTGCGGTCGCCTGAATGTGCGAAGCGATGACGGACAGCACAGTGACTGCGGTGATGTCTCTCGCTTTGTTCCATTCGGGATCGGCCAGATCTTTAAAAAAATCGCGGAGCTGTCCAGTCTGCTCAATGACGATTTTTTCAAGCGCCGATTTATTGAGCGTATAGTCTTTGATCTGGTACACATGATCAAGGACCCGCGCATACCCTTCATAAAAGCGCAGCGGACTCACTACATCATCGGAGCGGTCTGTAATCGTATTAAAAATCGTTGTTAAGATCGGACGGATCGTTTCGAAGTCATAAACCGATTTTAAGTCTCGTACAATGAGAAGGATGACGGCTTGGTCGATGGAATATTTTTTGCCGAGTTCCGGATGCCCCATCAAATCTTTTATATCGCGTTTGATCCAGTTTTGGATGGCTGTCGATTTTAAGGATGTCAGTTCGCACAAATTTCCAAGTTCAACAATTTCATTTGTGGAAAGTCCCTGTTCCGTTTTTTGTTTTTTCCGTTCGTACCGGGCAATGAATTCGGGGATGTCCAAATTGTCTTCCGGCTCATCGGGCGCCAAATCGGCCGATCTCAAAAGAATCGCTAGCGGACTGACATCCAGCTGCCCTTTTAAAGCGTACATCAGTTTGGCCATTTCCAGGCGAGTCAGTTTAAAAGGTTTCATCATTCCACCTCATTATGTATTAAAATGAAATAGCAAACAATATAAACATTATCTTACGTCTTATCACTTGCATTTTCAATTCTATGCCGTATAATTTTATTATACGAGTTCATTTGATCTTATTATAACATGGAGGTAATCATGGGAAAAAGAATCTTTCTCTTTCTTTTATCGAACATCTTAGTCATTACGACGATCGGTATCGTGCTTTCGATTATCGGTTCGCTGACAGGGGTAGGCACGTATTTCACGGCTAACGGCGGCATCGATATTGTTGCGCTTCTCGTATTTAGTGCAGTTGTCGGTTTTGTCGGCTCCTTTATGTCGCTCTTGATGTCAAGATGGATGGCGAAAATGGCGATGGGCGTTCAGGTGCTGAATCCTGATAAGCAAACGCTCAGCTATGAAGAACAGCAGCTCGTTGACCGGGTATATAAGCTGTCCCGCGCTGCCGGACTGACAAAGATGCCTGAAGTCGGCATCTACAATTCACGCGAAGTGAATGCCTTTGCGACCGGGCCGTCTAAAAACCGCTCGCTTGTCGCTGTATCGACGGGCCTTCTTCAGGAAATGGATGACGACGCAGTGGAAGGCGTACTTGCCCACGAAGTGGCGCATATTGCAAACGGCGATATGGTGACGATGACGCTCCTTCAAGGAATCGTCAATACGTTCGTTGTTTTCTTCGCAAGGATTGCGGCATGGGCTGTTTCACGCGTTGTCCGTGAAGAGCTGGCGCCGATCGTTCACTTTATCGCGGTCATCGTATTCCAAATTGTGTTCTCTATTCTCGGAAGCCTTGTCGTGTTTGCGTACTCCCGCCACCGCGAATATCATGCGGATAGAGGAGGAGCAGACCTTGCAGGCAAGGATAAGATGATTCACGCGCTCCGCTCGCTTGAGCAGTACACTTCAAGAGTCAAAGAAGAACAGGCATCTGTTGCAACTTTAAAAATCAACGGGAAAAAGCATACATCGCTTTTCTCAACACACCCTGATTTAAGCGACAGAATCCGCCGTCTGGAAGCAAAATAATAAAGATGCAAACCCCCTTTTTCAAGGGGGTTTGCTTTTTAAATTTAAAAATCGAAAAGCGGCTGTACATAATAGCATGTTTCCTTTAAAATGGAACACGTTATACACAAGAAGCAACTTTTGAATATTGAAAAGAAGGAACGATTATGAAGGTTTTATTGAGAAAACTACTGCGCGTGCTGTCTCCTGTACAGCTGATCGCGCTCTATTATTTTTTAGCGGTGACAGTTTCGGTTGTTTTATTGAGTCTGCCCGTTGCACACAAAAATAATGTTGAATGGTCTTTTATCGACGCCCTTTTTACCGCGGTGAGCGCAGTGAGTGTAACCGGTTTGACGGTTGTTGATACAGCCGATACATTCAGCACGGCCGGAATTTGGATTTTGGCGTTTGTTCTGCAATTTGGCGGGATCGGCGTGATGGCTTTGGGTACATTCGTCTGGCTGATTTTCGGCAAGCGGATCGGTTTGAAAGAGCGCCGTCTGATTATGACCGATCAAAATCAATCCAACCTATCGGGCCTCGTCAAGCTGATGAAGCACGTGCTCGGCTTAATCCTGCTGATCGAGCTGTTTGGCGGGCTGATTCTCGGCACTTATTTCTTAAAGTACTTTGAGACACCTGGAGAAGCCTTTATGCACGGATTTTTTACAAGCATCAGTGCAACGACCAACGGAGGTTTCGACATTACAGGCAACTCGCTGATTCCGTTTCAGCATGATTATTTCGTTCAGTTTATCGTGATGATGCTGATCATTCTTGGAGCGATCGGTTTTCCGGTCCTCATCGAGGTAAAGGATTTTCTGCTCAGCAAAGAGCGTAAATTCTCTTTCAGCCTGTTTACTAAATTGACATCAGTAACTTTTTTCCTTTTAGTAATTGGAGGTGCGATCGGCATATTTGCCATGGAAGCGCGCTTTGCTTTTTCAGGGAAATCGTGGCACGAGGTATTTTTCTTTTCTCTGTTTCAGTCGACGACGACCAGGAGCGGCGGACTCGCGACGATCGATATCAGCCAATTCACGCATACGACCATTTTGTTTATGTGTATGCTTATGTTTATCGGCGCTTCGCCAAGCTCTGTCGGAGGGGGCATCCGGACAACGACCTTTGCCTTAAACCTGTTGGCCCTGTTCCACTTCGCGAGGGGAAATAAATCGGTGAAGGTTTTCAAAAGGGAACTGCACCAAGCGGACTTGATGAAATCATTGATTGTAACGCTGATGGCGGTTATTCTTGTTTTCGTCTCGACACTCATTTTGACAGTGACAGAAAAGCATTCTTTGCTTGAACTGCTGTTTGAAGTGTGTTCGGCCTTCGGTACGACGGGCTTGTCGATGGGCATCACCCCAGATTTGAGCACGATTGGCAAAAGCGTCATCATCCTTCTGATGTTCATTGGCCGAATCGGCATTGTCACGCTGCTTTATTTATTCGGCAGAAAAGAAATCGAAGCGAATTACCATTACCCGAAGGAAAGGATCATTATCGGATAAGAAAGACAGTTTAGTCAAACTGTCTTTTTTTATGATCATAAAGTCGGTCGCTGTATTTATTTGTATGATATAATGCTTAAATGGCGGACTTGAAAAAAAGGGGGAAACAACGATGAAAAAGAGAGTCATCCATTTGTTTATAGCCGCCGGATTTCTATTGCTCGCCGGAGCCTGTTCTAACGAGCCGACAGCAAAAGAAAGCATGGACCAATATGTAGACAAATGGAACGAGCAAAAATTTGAAGAAATGTATGAACAGCTGTCGGCTGAAGCGCAAAAATCGATTTCAAAAGACGATTTCATCAAGCGTAATCAATCTATTTATGAACAGATTGGAGTTTCCGATTTGAAGGTTTCAACCGTCGACAACGATGAAGATGAAAAAAATAAAGAGAAAAATGATTCGGTGACGATACCGTATAAAGTCAGCATGAAGACATTGGCCGGTCCGGTTTCTTTTCAAGGCAAGGCAAAGCTTGTCAAAGAAAAAAAAGACGGAGACACTTCATGGAAGGTCAACTGGAACCCATCCTTTATTTTTTCACAGCTGAAGAAAGGGGAGACCATCCGGATTACCGCCAAGGAGCCAACTAGAGGCATCATTTATGACAGAAACGGAAAGGCGCTCGCTACGAATGCGACAGTGCCTGAAATCGGCGTCGTTCCGGGGCAGCTCGGAGATGATAAAGACGGTGTCATCAAAAAGCTCGCGAACATGCTTGATATGGAAAAAGAAGACATAGAAAAACAGCTGTCCGCAAGCTGGGTGACGGACGATTCATTCGTTCCCCTGAAAAAAGTGAAGCCTGGCAGCACCGAGCTTCTCAAAAAAGCGACCTCTCTCCCCGGGGTTTTGAAGCAGGATACGCAGTCAAGATACTATCCTTACGGTGAAAAAGCCGCACATCTTACCGGTTACATACGGCCGATTACCGAAGAGGAATTAAAACAGAATAAAGAAGGCTACAGCGAGCATTCACTGCTCGGAATCGTCGGTCTCGAACATATTTATGAAAAAGAGCTCAGAGGAGAAATCGGCTGGACGATTTCGATCCCTGAATCAGGCGCGACGGTTGCGTCAAAGGATGCAAAAGACGGAAAAGACATCCACACCACGATCGACATTAAGAAACAGGAAGAACTGTACAGCCAGTTAAAAGATGACTCCGGCGCTGCCGTTGCTTTAGAACCGCAGACTGGAGAAACGCTGGCGCTTGTCAGCGCGCCTTCATATGATCCGAACGGGTTTTTGTTCGGCTGGAAAAAAGGAGAATGGGAAAAGCTCAACAAAGATGCGTCTGCGCCATTCACCTCTAAATTTAATAAAACTTATGCTCCGGGTTCAACGATCAAACCGATCACCGCTTCAATCGGTCTGAAAAATGATGCGATCAAAGCGGATGAACCTAAGAAGATCGAAGGGAAGGAATGGCAGAAAGATTCGTCATGGGGCGGATATAAAGTCACACGGGTTTCCGATCGACTAAGCGACGTCAACTTGGAAAACGCGCTGATCACATCCGACAACATTTATTTCGCCCAGACTGCCCTTGATACAGGCAAGGATCAATTTGTCGAAGGCCTGAAATCATTCGGCTTTGAGGAAAAGCTTGATTATGAATTCCCGACGAAGTCTTCCTCCATATCAAACGAAGGAATCGACTCGGATATTCTCCTTGCCGATTCAGGATACGGACAGGGGCAAATGCTGATGTCGCCGATACACCTTGCGGCAAGCTATACGCCTTTCTTGAATGACGGTAATCTGATCAAGCCGCACCTGATCAAAAAGGACGGCGAAGAGAAAGAAATATGGCATAAAAACGTACTGCCCACAGGCGGAGCAGAAGCGATTACAAAAGGGTTAAAAGGCGTTGTAGAAGACCCGCGCGGCTCGGCTTACAAGCCGGTTGTCAAAGGGCTTACGATCGCAGGGAAAACGGGAACGGCCGAACTGAAAACGAAAAAAGACGAAAAAGGCAAAGAAAACGGCTGGTTCACCGCCTATGATTACAAAAACAAAAACCTTTTAATCACGATGATGATCGAGGATGTTTCAGACCGCGGCGGCAGCTCATACGTCGTTAATAAAGTGAAAAAAGTGTTTAAATAAGCACCCTTCAGGGTGCTTATTTTTTTGCCGAAAACTGGATGTGTGGAATGTGCCGAAACGGAAAGGATATGGATGAAACGACTAAAGAAAGGAATGTCATTATGAAAAGAAAAGTTGCCAGGAATGAAGCGGCTCTTAACAATAAAACGCCTGCTGAAAGCATGCATGATCATCAATACATGACCCAATATGACGCCGAAAACGGAGACAGGGGAGCCAACCGCAACTCGAAACACGGGAAGCAGGGAGAATCGCACCAATGAAAAAACACCAAAAAAGCAAGGATATGCAAAACCATAAAAAACCGATGAATCCCGATGTGCTTCAGGAGGAATTTTCGAACGAACTGGGCGATGTCAACGCCTTTAAATTTATCGATGTGATCGAGAACAATAAAAAGAAGAACAAAAAGGCGGACGGACAGAAGCGGGATAAAGATAAAGAATGAAACTGCAGAGCAAACGAGAAAGGTCCAAATCGGAAACGATTTGGACCTTCATTTATTTTAAATAAGGGTTATATCCGTTGTCTTTTTTCAACAGCCTTATTAAATTCGTCATTTTTAATTCGATGAACGGCTGGGCGACCGTTTTCACAAATCCGCTTGATAAGCAGAAGGTTAAAATTGCCGTGGCGATGAACAATAGCGTCAGACTCTGATAATCGGCAAGCCATTCTTCCGCGCCCGTCTTTCTGAACGACTTGATGATAAAGCCGTGCAGCAGGTAGACATAGAATGTGCGCGTTCCCCAGAGGGTAAAGAAATACCGCCTTTCAGGCACCAGCGCCATGAACGCGAAGGTTGAGGCAAATGTTATAACGAGAAGCGCCACCCGGTTTAACCCGCTTTTTATCCCGACATCGCCGAATTCCGAATAAGGCTTGGAACCGAACAGCCAGGAGTAATCGAAGTCTGCAAAAAAGTAGAAAACGAACGTTGCTGCTAAAACGGCTAGAGCCGCTTGCTTTCCTTTCCAGCCTTTCAGCATTTTAAAATGGTCTTTTTGCAAATAATAGCCCGCCAAAAAGACCGGAAAGAAAACAAACGTGCGGGACAGGCTGAGCGTGTTGCTGATCATGTCGATATACCCGACAAGAACGGCAATCGCAAAGCTTGCGGCAAACGCCCATTTCGCCGGCAGTTTTGTGAACGGAAACAACAGGAGATTCCAAAAAAACAAGCTCAGCAAAAACCAAAGCGACCATTGCGGTTCAAACGGATTTGCGGCAGTTAAGCTTTGATCATCGATAAAGGAATAAAACAGCGTATAGATTCCCTGGAAAATCAAATAGGGAACGATCAGCTTCCAGGCGATTTTTTTGACATATCCGGGCCGATTGAACCCTTTTGCAAAATAGCCTGATATGAGAATAAAAGCAGGCATATGAAACGTGTAAATAAATTTATAAATATGAAGCAGTGCATCATTGTCATGAATATAGGACCTGATTATATGTCCGAAGACGACGAGAAAAATCAATAGGAATTTTGCGTTGTCGAAATAGCTGTCGCGTGAATTCGCCATAACATCACCCTTTCGCAAACAATTTCAGGAGGCGCCGGTGCGGGAAGATTCTGAACCCGGCTACATTCTTTCCGGAATGACGTCTTCAACCAGTCTTGCCTCATTTTAAAATTTTAAAATAGAAAGCATGTGTTTTCCTATGCATTAAGTCTTATTGTTAGGCCGATGTAATTGAACAGTAAGGAACTTTTATATCGTCATCTTCATGTAAAATAGGCGGAAAGGTTGTAAAAGTTTGAAACAAATGAAGGAAGATTTTCCGGTTTGTAGAATAATTGGAGGACAGGTTTTCAAGAAGGAGTGTAATAAATGGAGGAAACTCTTGATTTGAATGAATCCTTAAATCTGCAAAACCAGCTGAACAGACTGAAGAAAGAAAACGCCAAGCTGAAAGCGGATTTGTATCAGTATGAGCTGCTGTTTAACGGGACGCTGGACGCTATTTTTATATTGGATAAACAGATGAACATCATTAAGGCGAATGATGCCGCCTGCAAGATCCTGCAAAGCCAAAAAAAGAATTTGCTGAACCGGTCGGCGCTCGACTTCCTGCACGCCGTTCCGCCGGATGAACTAAACCAGAACATTCACCGCTTCTTGGAGCGGGGATATGCGAAAAAAGAAGTGGCCATCAGGCTTGACAACGGATCTGTCAAATATATCGAATTTACCGCAAGCAAAGGAATCGGTGAGGACTGCTTTTTTGTCGTCATGAGAGACATTTCGTCTAAAAAAATATTGGAGCGGGAGCGCACCATCAATGAAAAGCTGTTTAAAGATTTGTTTCACCGCGCGGTTGAAGGAATCGTCATCTTTGATAAACAAGGCTGTTTCATCGATGCAAACCATTCGTTTTGCCAGAGCTTCGAAATTGAAAAATCAGAGCTCTCAAAACTGAAGCTGTCTCAATTCGTATCGCCTGAAAACAAGGGGCGGCTCGATAAAATCTGGAACGCTCTTTTCAGAAGAGGGAAGGCAAAAGGGGAGCTTCCTGTCCGCCTCAGATCAGGAGAAGACAGGCTGTTTGAGCTGACGATAACCTCGAATATTTTAAATGGCTTTTACATGTCGATTATGAGGGATATTACCGAAAAGCGCTCAATGGAAAAACAGCTGTTTAAGAGCGAAGAACGCTTTAGGGAAGTCTTTGAAAATGCGATGGATGCCATCATTCTGATGAATAACGACGGCCGCATCGTCAAAGCGAACCAGTCGGCCTGCAAAATCTTCGAACTGCCGATGGACCAGCTGCTCAACAAGAAGATGACTGATTTTATAGATCGAACCGATCAGCGGTATCATGCCATTCAAAAGCAGTACGATCAAAAAGGGGAAATCCGGGCGGAACTGCTGTTTCGTATGGCAAACGGACAATATAAGGAGCTTGAGTTCACATCAAAACGGATTATGTTCGACAGCCAGGACTTAACCATTTTGAGAAATGTCAGCGACAGAAAACGAATGGAACAAGAATTGCGGGAAAGCGAATTGAAGTTCAGAAAAGTATTCAACGGATCAATGGACGGAATCGTTCTTTTCAACAACCAGTACGATATTATCGATGCGAACCCCCTTGCCGGAAAAATTCTCAGCATCCCTCTTGAACAGCTGAAAACGTCCAATCTTCTTGATGTCATCTCCGGCTATCACATCGAAAACGCGGCTTCTCCCGCTAAAACGATTTCCTTTGAAGAAATGGACAATGATATCCCATTCCTGCTGAGCGACCAAAAACGGATACTTGAATTTTCATTTAAGCGAAACATCATTCAAAATATGAATCTGGCGATGCTCAGAGACGTGACGGAACGAAAAGAGCTTGAAGAGCGGCTCCGCAAGTCTGATACCCTCCATGTCGTCGGAGAACTCGCAGCCGGAATTGCTCATGAAATCCGCAACCCGATGACGGCATTAAAAGGATTTATCCAGCTGCTGAAAGGCAGCATCCAAAATGAGGATCACGCGCTTTACTTTAATGTCATCACATCAGAGCTCAAAAGGATTGAATCCATTATTACGGAGTTTCTCATCCTTGCAAAACCGCAGGCGATTATGTATGAAGAAAAAAACATCGTCAAAATCATGCAGGACACAATGGATCTGCTGCATGCGCAGGCAAACCTTGACAACGTCCAGATGCATCTGAAGTGCGAAGACGGCATTCCGCTGATCTACTGCGAGCCGAATCAGCTGAAGCAGGTATTTATCAACATTTTGAAAAATGCGATCGAAGTAATGCCCGACGGAGGCAATGTATATGTGTCGATCAAACCGAAAGGAGACGACCATATCATTGTCTCGCTTGCTGACGAAGGAATCGGCATGACAGAAGACAAATTGAAGAGGCTCGGCGAACCTTTTTACACGACAAAAGAACGGGGCACTGGACTCGGGCTGATGGTCAGTTATAAAATTATTGAAGAACATAAAGGAAAAATCGAAGTTGAAAGTGAAGAAGGGAGAGGCACGACATTCCACCTGACTCTCCCGATCAGACAGCAGCATGAGGAGGAGGCTTAATCGCATCGTGGGCTTTTATATTGAAATGACCTCGCCTTTTGGACAAGCCTACATCGTCGAGGAAAATAACCATATTACACATTTGCTATTTGAAAAAGAAGAACTAAAACAGCTTCAACAAGACGGCCTGGAGCTTCGCCCGGCCGAAACGGAATTGTTGAAGGAGGCAAAGCGCCAGCTCGAAGAATATTTCCAGGGGGAGCGGAAAACGTTCACCCTTCCTCTCCGCCAGGATGGAACCCCGTTTCAGAAAAAGGTGTGGGAGGCGCTGCAGTCGATCCCGTACGGTGAATCACGGAGCTATTTAGACATCGCATGCGCCGTCGGGAATCCGAAAGCGGTGCGCGCAATCGGCCAAGCCAATAAAAGAAATGCGCTGCCGATTTTGATCCCGTGCCACCGTGTCATCGGCAAAAATCGTTCATTGACGGGGTATTCCGGAAATGAAACGGATAAAAAAGCGGTGCTGCTCGACATCGAAAATATTGCGTATAAAGGAAAATAATATACGAGCACGCCGTTTCTTTTTTTCGTCCGCGACATATAATTTTATTAAGTTAAAAATGTTGGCCTTGGTAAAAAAGGAGGACGAATAAGTGAAAACAAACCGCCCGAAAAAAATAGCAGGATACGCGGAATTGTTCGTCAAGCTGCACGTTTTGACCGAAGAGCAAAAGAAAGACATCATCAAATCGATTAAAATCCGCTAAAGCGGCCTAAGTAAGGGCTTCAGCGGAAAACAGCGCTTCGATTTCTTCTTCAAATCTATCTGTGATAATCCCTTTTTCCGTGATGATTCCAGAGATTAAATCGTGCGGCGTGATATCAAAAGCAGGATTGAACACAGGCACCTCTTGCGGCGCTATTTGCGTTCCGTTTATCCGTCTGACTTCATCCGGATCGCGTTCTTCAATCGGAATGTCGTCGCCGCATGAAATCGAGACATCAAAAGTTGACAGGGGAGCAGCGATAAAAAACGGGATTTGAAAGGCTTTGGCGAGGATTGCCAAGCCGAACGTTCCGATTTTATTGGCTGTATCTCCGTTTCTTGCGATCCTGTCCGCTCCGACAATGACGGCTGAAATGTTCTTTTCCTTCATCGTATGGGCAGCCATGCTGTCTGTAATCAGCGTCACGTCAATCCCCCCCTGCATAAGCTCCCACGCCGTCAGGCGCGCCCCCTGAAGAACAGGCCTTGTTTCACAGGCGTAAATATGAAGGTCGAGATCCTTTGTTTTGGCAAGGTAAAACGGGGAAAGGGCCGTTCCGTACCTGCTTGTCGCGATCGAGCCGGCGTTGCAGATGGTCATGATGCTGTCGCCCGATTTGAACAAATGCAGAGCATTCTGTCCGATCTGCCGGCATGTTTCTTCGTCTTCAACCTGGATCTGAATCGCTTCGTGGACGAGGTTTGTTTTTGCCTCATTGACCGATTTTGCGCCCTCTGCGCTTTTTAACAGCCGATTGAGGGCCCAGGATAAATTGACGGCTGTCGGCCTTGCCTGATTGAGTTCATCTTTGATTTTGCGGAGCTCCCGCAGAAAAGCGGAAACATCAGATGTATCGATGCTTTGTGCGCAAAGGGCGAGTCCGAAGGCGGCTGTTATGCCGATGGCAGGCGCTCCCCTCACTTTTAGCGTTTGGATCGCATCATAGATGTCTTCTTTAGTTGTGAGATGCAGGTACTCCGTCTTTTCGGGAAGCTTTTGCTGGTTCAGGATTTTTACCGATGTTTCTTCCCATTCGACAGAACGGGGCACCGCAAATTGTTCCGGCATGTCATTCACTCCTTAAGCGCGTTTCGAAACGCTTCAATCATGTCTTTTGGCGTCCGGAAACCGCTGCGTTTTTCTATGAATGCTGCGCCTATTTTAAGGGCGAGCTTTTTTTGGCTGATTCTCCGGGAAAATGGAACGATTGTATCAAGGTCCGCAACATGGGCGAGGCCGATCGTCCGGCGGATCATTTCGCAGCCGGCGAAGCCTGCTGCGTCTTCAAACGCCTGTCTCAGGACTGACTCAAGGCGCCCATTCTCATGTTTGCAAGTCTCAACAGCATCGTTTTCCCATGCTTCGCTGAATGTCCGGCTGAACGTATTCCAGACGGTCTCGACATGGCGGTATAAAGGAGCCCGCCTGTTTTCTTCGCGAGAAAGCGCGTTTAACAGCAGGTTGGCGATAAACTGTCCGATGTCAAACCCGATCGGGCCGAAAAACGCAAACTCAGGGTCGATGATTTTCGTTTCGCCATCTTCACCGGCGAAAATGCTGCCTGTATGCAGGTCTCCGTGGATCAGCGTTTCCTCCGCTGATAAAAAGCGCTGCTTCAGTTTTGCCGCTTCAATTTTTAGCGCTTCATTGCCCCAAAGAACTTCTGCTTCATCGCGAAGCTCTTCTTCGAAATCGTTCGTCTCATGGTCAAAGAAAGGGTCTGTGAACACAAGGCTTTCTGTAATATCGCACAGATCCGGATTCGTAAACTGCTTCACAAGCCGCTCTTTAACCGTTGGGTCAAGCGCATATTCTGATGAGTAAAAATGCGTTTTTCCAAGGAATTCTCCGATATCTTCCGACAGATGCGGGTAATCCTTCCCGTCAATCAGTCCGTTTCTGGCGATTTCCAAGTGAGAAAGGTCTTCCAATACGGTGACGGCAAGCTCGGTGTCAGAATAGTACACTTTCGGAACAAGGTGCGGAACGTGCTCAGCCTGGCGGATCAGCGCACTGCTTTCGATTCTTGCCCTGTCAAGCGTCAGCGGCCAGCTTTCGCCGACGACTTTTGCATAAGGCACCGCCTGCTTGATGACCAATCCTCTTTGCTGCTCTTTGTCATAAACGCGGAAGACCAGATTCAGGTTTCCGTCCCCGATCTCTCGGCATGTCAGGGTGCTTTTGCTTGGAAAAAGCCCGAGACGGACGGCAAGCGCGGCCGCGGAGCTTTCAGTCAAAGTTTCGTATGCTGCGGTTTTTGTTACGGTCATGTGTGATTCCCCCTAAAATGTCGTTAACAAATAAAAAAACCTCTTTCTCGTCGAGAGAAAGAGGCTGATTTGTCGCGTACGCCTCTCTTATCTCTCAGAATTCAAAGTCTGATGGAATTAGCACCGTGCCCTAGCGGCGCAGAGATTCGCGCCCCATTTCACAATGGTATTACGGTCGGTTGCTGTTGGGATCATTAGGCCAGTCCTTCACCCAACTCTCGATAAGAGAAATCAATATAAAATTTTGAAATTTCAGTTCGGTCAGTTGCTGAACATGTTACCAGCATCTCCGTTTTCTTGTCAACATTTTTTTAATATAAATCTTTGCGAATGTCCTCAAAAACCGGAATTTGCCCCCGCGCTTTTTCAATGTCCCTTAGGTCGATTTCGGCCCTGATGACCGCTTCTCCGCGTCCTGCTTCAGCAAGGGTGCGGCCGAGCGGATCAATGACTGTGCTGTGGCCCGCAAATTCGTTTGCCGGGTCTTTTCCCGAACGATTGCAGGCTGCGACAAAGCACTGATTTTCAATCGCTCTGGCTTTTAAAAGGCTTTGCCAGTGATCGAGGCGGGCGAGCGGCCACTCCGCCGATACAAAGATGATGCCCGCACCTTCGCTCGTATGTTTTCTGATCCATTCCGGGAAACGGATGTCGTAGCAGATGAACCCCGCAGCCGGCATCCCTTCAAGCTCGAAGCGCCCGTCGCCTGAGCCCGCTGACAAATAGAGGTGTTCGTCCATCAGCTGAAAAAGGTGAGCTTTGCTGTATTCTTTGATCAAATGTCCGTTTTTGTCTGCGATGTACATGATATTGTACACACCGCTTTTTTTCTTGACTGCGACTGAGCCGCATACGATATGGATGCGGTTTGCTTTTGCCGTTTCCTGCAGCCATCTCTTCGTTTGCCTGCCTTCTTCATCCGCGATGGAGCCGAGATTTTTTAAATCATAACCCGTCGTCCACAGCTCAGGAAGGAGAAGGATATCCGCCTTCCGGCTTTCCTGCTCGATCAGCTGCTCCGCTTTTTTGAAATTTTCAGAAGGATTGCCGTACGCGATATCGAATTGCAGGCATGAAATTGTCAGCTTCACTCTGGATCACCTCATTTTTTTCTTTACATTTTACATTTAACAATATATGATGATGGACTATCATTTCAAGAATTTTTCAAAAGCGGGTGAATCGTATGAAATTTGAGCATTCAGATGTACTGAAGCAGCTGCCGGAGCAGTTTTTCGCTTCCTTGGTCAAAAAGGTGAATGAAAAAATTGCCGCCGGCCATGATGTCATCAATCTCGGTCAGGGGAATCCGGATCAGCCGACACCGGAACATATCGTTGATACAATGGCGCAAGCCGTCCGCAACCCTGAAAACCACCGGTATTCTTCCTTTCGCGGCAGCCGTTCACTCAAGGAGGCGGCGGCCGCGTTCTATCAAAGGGAATACGGCGTAGAGCTCGATCCTGAACGCGAAGTCGCTGTATTGTTCGGCGGAAAAGCCGGTCTTGTCGAACTTCCGCAATGTTTGTTAAATCCGGGGGATACAGTGCTCGTTCCCGATCCCGGCTATCCCGACTACTGGTCGGGCGTTGAACTGGCAAGAGCGAACATGGAAACGATGCCGCTTACAGCGGACAATCAGTTTCTGCCTGACTACAGCCGGATTCCCAAGGAAGTGAAAGAAAAAGCGAAGCTCATGTATTTAAATTATCCGAACAACCCGACCGGTGCCCAAGCCACATCTGCTTTTTTCGAAGAGACCGTCCGGTTTGCCAAGTCGAACGGAATTTGCGTCGTCCATGATTTTGCCTACGGCGCGATCGGCTACGACGGCAAGAGGCCTGTCAGCTTTCTCGAAACGGCGGGAGCAAAAGACGCAGGAATCGAAATTTACACGCTTTCCAAAACGTATAATATGGCTGGATGGCGGGTCGGGTTTGCAGTCGGCAACGCCTCTGTGATCGAAGCGCTGAACCTTTACCAGGACCATATGTATGTCAGCCTCTTTAAAGCAGTCCAAGACGCCGCGGCGGCCGCGCTCCTATCAGATCAAGCGTGTGTCCAGGAGCAAAATGAGCGCTACGAAAAAAGGCGGAATGCATGGATCCGCGCGGTCCGCGATATCGGCTGGCATGCGGATGCTCCGCAAGGATCTTTTTTCGCCTGGATGCCTGTTCCCGACGGCTATACATCTGAGGCTTTTTCCGATCTGCTTCTCGAAAAAGCGAATGTCGTCACCGCGCCCGGCATCGGCTTCGGCAAACACGGGGAAGGCTATGTGAGAGTCGGCCTCTTGACAAGCGAAGAGCGGCTCCGGGAAGCGGCTTCGCGTATTGCCGAGCTGAATATATTCAAAAAGACCGGCCACAGTCATTGACAACCGGGAGAAACGATGGGATAATTCAAAATAATTTATAAAATCAATATTCTTATCAAGAGCAGGCAGAGGGACAAGCCCGATGAAGCCCGGCAACCGACTTTTTAAGCACGGTGCTAATTCTTGCAGCTGACGCTGAGAGATAAGGATTCGAACCTGAAAAGCGAAACCTCTTTTAGCTAAAGCAGCAAAAGAGGTTTTTTTATATGCATGAAGCAGGAAGGAGCTACAGAATGAGTGAACTTTTGGCAACATATATCTTGGCCGATCCAGGCTGTGACGCAGAAAAGCGGGCCGAGCAAATCGCGATCGGGCTGACGGTCGGATCGTGGACAGATCTGCCGCTCTTAAAGCAGGAGCAGCTGAAAAAGCATAAAGGACGCGTCGTCAACGTCGAAGAAACAGAAAGCGAGCTGGGGGAAAAACAGGCAACGGTCACCATCGCCTATCCGGAAGCCAATTTTACAAACGACATTCCCGCTGTGCTGACGACCGTTTTTGGAAAGCTGTCTCTCGACGGAAAAATCAAATTGGCGGATTTGGAGTTTTCGCGGTCTTTTAAGCAATCTTTGCCGGGTCCAAAATTCGGCGTATACGGGATCCGGAAAAAAATCGGCGAATTTGAAAGGCCGCTGTTGATGAGCATTTTTAAAGGCGTCATCGGCCGCGATATGGAAGACTTGAAGGAACAGCTGAGGCAGCAGGCTCTTGGCGGAGTGGATTTGATCAAGGACGATGAAATCCTATTCGAAACAGGCAGTGCCCCCTTTGAAAAACGAATCACGGAAGGAAAAAAAGTGCTTGAGGAAGCCTTTGAAGAAACAGGGCGCAAAACGCTGTATGCCGTCAACCTGACGGGCAGGACAATGGAGCTGAAAGCGAAAGCGAGAAAAGCAGCCGAGCTCGGAGCTGATGTTTTGCTGCTTAATGTGTTTGCCTACGGGCTCGATGTTTTGCAAAGCTTTGCAGAAGACGATGACATCCCGCTGCCGATTATGGCGCACCCGGCAGTAAGCGGCGCACTTACTTCATCGCCGCATTACGGTTTTTCCCATTCGCTCTTGCTCGGCAAACTGAACCGGTATGCGGGTGCCGATTTCAGCCTGTTCCCTTCTCCGTACGGAAGCGTCGCTCTGCCGAAGCGAGATGCGCTTGCCATATACGATGAATGCACGAAGGAAGACGTCTTTAAACCGACATTCGCGGTGCCGTCGGCCGGCATTCACCCCGGCATGGTCCCGCTCTTGATGAAAGACTTTGGCATTGACCACATCATCAATGCAGGCGGGGGGATTCACGGCCATCCAAACGGGGCGGCAGGCGGAGGAAGAGCGTTTCGGGCGGTCATTGATGCCGTCTTAGAAGCGGAGCCTGTCGAAGAGAAAGCAAAGCGCTCTCCCGATTTGAAGCTCGCCCTTGAAAAATGGGGAAGGGTTGAGGTCTCTGTATGAGAAAGCCGCTTATCATTTGCGATTTTGACGGAACGATCACAACAAACGACAACATCATCAGCATTATGAAACAATTTGCTCCAGAAGAATGGACCGCTCTAAAAGACGGGGTTCTGTCCAAGGACATATCGATTCGGGACGGAGTCGGCAGAATGTTTAATTTGCTTCCGGCCAGCCTGAAAGAAGACATTACGGCATATGTACTGAAACAAGCCGAGACCCGCCCCGGATTTAAAGAATTTGTTTCTTTCCTGGATGAGAAGGGTCTTCCGTTTTACGTTGTGAGCGGAGGGATGGATTTTTTCGTCTATCCTCTGCTTGAAGGAATTGTCGGAAAGGACCGCATTTATTGCAACGAGGCCGCTTTCACCAGCCGCAATATCGAGATCCGCTGGCCGTATCCGTGTGACGGCGGCTGCGGAAATGACTGCGGCTGCTGCAAGCCTTCCATCATCCGCCGGCTGAAAGGCCGGGACGATTTCGTTGTCATGATCGGGGACTCTGTTACAGATGTTGAAGCTGCCAAATGTTCCGATTTATGCATCGCGCGCGACTATTTGCTGCGGGAATGTGAAGAGCTCGGCTTGAAGCATGCGGCATTCGGCGATTTCCGCGATGTAAGGCGAATACTCGAAGAGACCGCGGAGGTGAAAGAATGGATGTCTGAGCAAAAACGGCAGGAACTAGCCGAGGTAAAAAAAGAGCTTGCGGAAAGGGATTGGTTCCCGGCGACAAGCGGTAATCTGTCAATCAAAGTATCAGAAGACCCGCTGCGGTTTCTCATCACAGCAAGCGGAAAAGATAAAAGAAAAGAGACCGAGGAGGATTTTCTCCTGGCGGACGAAGAGGGGAGGCCGGCGGAGACCGGACACGCGCTGAAGCCGTCGGCGGAGACGCTGCTGCACACCTATGTCTATCAACACACAAACGCCGGCTGCTGTCTTCACGTCCACACGGTTGACAACAATGTCATCTCAGAGCTTTATGCAAAAGAAAAGCAAGTGACATTCAGGGGCCAGGAAATCATAAAGGCGCTCGGACTTTGGGAGGAGCACGCGGAGGTCACGGTCCCGATTATCGAAAACAGCGCTCATATTCCTGATTTGGCGGCGGATTTTGCCGGGCACCTTTCAGGCGATTCAGGCGCAGTGCTGATTCGCAGCCACGGCATTACTGTCTGGGGAAAAACGGCATTTGAGGCAAAGCGGATGCTTGAAGCATATGAATTCTTGTTCAGCTGGCATTTAAAGCTGAAAGCTTTGCAGGCTTATCACGTTTAACTAAAAAAGGGGGAGAAAGCATGGCGACAATTCGGATCCATGATGAACAAAACACGAGCATTGAAAACCAGGAAGAAGTAGAACAATTTCTAAAGCGGCAGGAGGTCATTTATGAAAAGTGGGATATCACAAAACTGCCGGCCGGTTTAAAGGAAAAATACGATTTGACCGATGAAGAGAAACAGGAGATTTTAGACGTCTTTGCCGCTGAAATCAAAGACATTTCAGAACGCCGCGGCTATAAAGCGAGCGATGTCATCTCGCTTTCCGACCAAAATCCGAAACTCGATGAGCTTTTGAAAAACTTCAAACAGGAGCATCATCATACAGACGATGAAGTCAGGTTTATCGTCAGCGGCCACGGCATCTTTGCGATAGAAGGAAAAGACGGCACATTTTTTGATGTCCTTTTAAATCCGGGGGATTTGATCTCTGTTCCTGAAAACACCCGCCATTATTTCACGCTTCAGGAAGACCGGAAAGTCGTGGCTGTCAGAATCTTTGTGACGACAGAGGGCTGGGTGCCGATTTATGAAAAAGAGAGTGTGAACCAGTCATAAAAAAAGCGTCCCCGGGGACGCTTTTTATTTGTTTCTGTCATAAAGAGCCTTGATGTGGCCTTCATGAAATGAAAGATGCGGTTTTTCATTTTGATAGTATTGAAGACGGTCAAATACAGAGCCTGTGTGAAGCTCGAACTTATGGCCGTCTGGATCTGAGAAATAAATTGAATCTCTGTCTCCTTCATTCCGTTTTCTGCCCTTCAGCACATTAACGCCTAAATCGTGTAATTTCTTTTCCCAGAACGGCAAATCTTCCTGTTGGATCGAAAACGCGATATGGGTGTAAGAGTCGTGGATTTCCTGTCTTTTAATGTCTTTCTCTTCGTTGAATGCGAGCCAGATGCCGTTCAGGTCAAAATAAGCGGTTTTCTCGGCTTTTACGAGCCACTTGGCATCAAACACCTTTTCATAGAATGAAATAGAGACGGACAGGTCAGAGACCGAAAACAAGAGATGATTGATGCCGAGGATTTTATTGTTTTCCATTGTAATTTACTCTCCCTGTTAGATGTGTTTCAAACCCGTCCAGCTCTTTGGTGATTTGCCTGAAGAGAAAAGCGAGCACAGCCGCATCATCAAGCCAGCCGACGCCTGCGAGAACATCGGGGATCAAATCGATCGGTGACAGCACATAGATAAATGCCAGCGCGGCCAGCAAAATTGTTTTTTTCGGGAATAAGGGGTAGTCTCCCTTTCTCCAGGCTCTAAATGCCCTGAGAAACAATAAGAGGCCTGAATATGCTTCTTTCACGGCAAAGACGGTTCGGAGCTTTGAAACTGGTTTTTTCATCATTTGGCGCATCATTGGACCTCCTTCTATCCGTATGAACTCTTTTAAAGGTGGTTTACCATATTTCATCGATGGGTATAACACCATTAATTCCACAAATCTATTATACTCGATTTCAAAATATTTTTTTCGGAAATAGGTTTACAAAATAAGTATAATCTGTAATAATGCTCAAGTACGCAAAATCTGGATGGTTTTAAGAAACGATATGTTGGTAAGGGGTGAAGCGTATGCAAAGGTATATTGAAAAAGAAGCATTGCTCGTTTCCATCAGCAAGAAGCGGCAAATGATGGTTGAAGCCGCTGAAATCTATGGATATACAGGGGATGAAACGATCAGGCGGAGCCAGGAGCTGGATCAATTAATTTATGAATATCAAAAATTGTCTATGAATGAAAACGCGCCAGACAATCTGCTGCAAGATTTTTTAGGCTGCATCGACTGTCTGCCCGTTGAAAAATATACGGCATAGCGGATGAACGAAAAAGAGCTGCCGTAAGGAAGGCAGGCTCTTTTACAGGAACGGGGAAACCTCAGTCGTCCTGTTCCTTTGAAGTCGGCAGCGTAATCGTTACAGTCGTTCCTTTATGCCGTTCGCTTTCGATATGAATGGTTCCCCCGTACATGGAAATGATGCGCTTGCACACGACAAGGCCGAGTCCGGTTCCTTTTTCTTTTGATGTAACAAAAGGCTGGAAAATACTTTCCATCATTTCTTGTGGAATGCCTTCTCCGATATCCTTCACAATAATTTGCGCCTTCTCTTGATCATGTTCGATTTGAATGACCAGCTTTCCGCCGTTTTTCATCGATTCAAGAGCATTTTTGGCGACGTTCAAGACAACCTGCTTAATATGATCCTTTTTACAATACACATAAGCCGGATCTTCTCCGCAGTCTTGAAATTCCACTTCCACATTATATAAATTTGCCTCAGAATGAATAATCGGCATGATCTCGTCAATCATTTCATTCATGGAGTTGAGCTGCCACTGCTCTGCCGTCGGCTTTCCGAGCACGAGAAACTCGCTGACAATCTGGTTGATCCTCCGGATTTCCTGGTCGATGATTGAGAAATACATTTGATCTTCTTTTGATTGATATTTTTTTTGAAGGAGCTGGATAAAGCCGCTGATGCCTGTCAGCGGGTTTCTGATTTCATGAGCGGTGCTCGCCGCCAAGGTGCCGATTAATTCGAGCTTCTGCGCTTCATTTTGGGCGCGCTCCTGCTTGGTCCGCCGCTTCAGCAGGACATACTGGAGCAGGAGGAACATAATATTCAGCAGAATGAAAATACTCAAAAATGACAGCAGAAGACTGTGAACGATTTCATCAAGCTGGACCGGTTCCGGATAGACTTCAAGCTTCCAGTCGATCTGGTCCAAAAAAGCGTCGACGGTACCGCCGTCCGGCTTCTCAGGAGGAGAATGGCCTGCCGTAAAGACGATCTGATTCTTCTGATTGAGAATTTTGATATAAAGCTCAGGGCTCAAGACGTTCATGATATTTTTCAGATAATCGACGCGGATCGAAGCGAGCAGAAAATTTGTTGTTCTCCCTTCGCTGTCAAAGACCGGAGTAAAAATATTCAGCTCCAGCCCGTCCGACACTGTATGTATATCGTCTGTGATCACGGATTTCTTTGATTTTTCCGCTTTTTGCAGAATGCTCTTGTAAGAAAGCGCCTTTTTTTCTTTGGCGGGAGACGTGCTCACCATGACATCGCCGTCTTCATTTAAAAGGTATAAAGCCGAAAAACGCGGTTCTTTTTTATACGTTTCCGTCAGGATTCGTTTGATATGCTGCTCATTAACAGGGTGGTTGAGGGCCGTGGCAAGGGAGCTGAGCCTTGCTTCTGTTTCGCCGATCAGGTAATTGATTTGGTTGCGGTGAATATTGAGCATGAGAGTCGCAGTCTGACGGTGCTTTTCAGTGATATTTTCTCGTTCTTGTTCGTATACAAAAAAGCTTATAATGAAGGCGGGGATCATCACCAAGATCAAATAAAGCCTGATTTTCTTCCATATACTTTTCAAATTGCGCATGTTTTTACTCTCTCCCAATCGATACAGGAATAGAGGTATTATATCACTAGTGAGAGCCGATTTATAGAAAAGATAACCAATACCGTGAAAATAGGACACAATGCCGGGGAATTTCCGGATATATCTATTTGCTGTTCAATTCCTACTCATCATAACATGGTTTGAATGTTAACAGTTGACATTTTCCTCATAGTTTATTAATGTTTTCCTGTAGTTGTTTCTTTGGAGATGAGTGATATGAGTAATAGAGAACAGGAACAGTCCTTGAAGTTATTTATTGTATTATCTCGAGCGTACAGATCCATTAATGATCATATGAATAAACATATTCATCATCATGGTCTGAATCCAACCGAGTTTGCCGTTTTAGAACTCCTCTATCATAAAGGGGATCAGCCCCTTCAGCAAATAGGGGATAAGATTCTTCTGGCGAGCGGGAGTATTACATATGTGGTTGACAAGCTTGAGCAAAAGCAGCTGATCACGAGAAGAGCCTGTACGACAGACCGCAGGGTGACCTATGCGCAAATTACAGATAAAGGCACCGAGCTCCTCGAGAAGATTTTTCCAGGTCATGCAGAAGAGCTGCACAACATGATCAGCGTATTAAGCGATGAGGAGAAAGAAGCCTGCATCGAAATGCTGAAAAAAGTCGGACTGAATGCAAGAAATATTTATAAGGGCAAAGAGTAAGGAAGCTGCCAAAAGACAGCTTCCTTATTCTTTTTTATTCAGATTTTCCTGGCCGATCGGCAGGATAAGGATTTCAACGCGTCTGTTTTTTCTTCTTCCTTCTTCGGTGTCATTTGAAGCGATCGGTTTAAATTCCCCGTAGCCTTTCGCGCTGAAGATCTTGGCGTCAAGCTTTGGATTTTCGATTAAAAGCCCCATGAAATTGACAGCCCGCATCACGCTTAAATGCCAATTTGATTTAAATTGAGAATTTCGAATCGGCACATTGTCCGTATGCCCGCTGATTACGATATTGCGGGGCGGGTTCAATACGAGAAGGTCGGATACTTCCTTGGCCAGCGGAATGTCCTGCTGGCGGATCTCCGCTTTTCCGGAATCGAAAAAGATATTATCCTCGATGGAAAGGAGGAGGCCCTCGTCTGTCAGCTTCGTATTGACCTGTTTTTGAAGATTCTTCTCTTTAATAAACCGGTTGACCTGCTCCTGAATTTTTTTCAGCGACTGCTTGTCTTTTTCTTTTTGAGCTTCGGAGAGATCTTTTGCCTGGTCAGGGCTTTTTCCATCTTCGGTTGTGCTCGTTTTCGGCTCGGTGAAGCTGGAATAATCCATCATTCCTGTTCCGCCGGTAAATACGGCATTAAATGATTTTGACAGCATATCGAACTTCTTGGCGTCGATCGAGCTCATGGCAAACAGTACGATGAACAGGGCCAAAAGCAGTGTCAGCAAGTCTGCATATGGGATGAGCCAAGACTCATCCACGTGTTCTTCATGGTCTTTTTTGTGCTTCTTTTTTCTAGCCATTGCTGCTGTCCCCTTTGTCTCCATCTGGGATGACGATGCTGGAGCGTTCGCTTGGAGAAACGTACATCAAAAGCTTTTGTTCAATGACTTTTGGAGCCTGGCCTTCCAAGATCGAAAGGATGCCTTCAATCATAACTTCGCGGACTTTGACTTCCTGTTTGGATTTCCGCTTTAATTTATTGGCAAAAGGATGCCATAGTACATATCCGGTGAAGATCCCGAGAAGGGTGGCGACAAAGGCGGCGCTGATCGCATGTCCAAGCGCTTCTGTGTCGCTCATATCCGCAAGTGCGGCGATCAGTCCGACAACAGCGCCCAAAACGCCGAGTGTCGGCGCATATGTGCCTGCCTGGGTAAAAATACCCGCTCCGACTTGATGCCTTTCTTCCATTGCTTCAACTTCTTCAGTTAAAACGTCCCTGATAAAATCGGCACTTTGACCGTCAACCGCCATGCTCATGCCGTTTTTCAAAAATTCATCATCGATCTCATTCAAATTTGCTTCCAAAGCGAGAAGTCCTTCGCGTCTTGCGATTTGCGCCCACTCGGAAAACATCGGGATCAGTTCGTTGATTTCGATCATCTTCTTCTCTTTGAACAAGATGCCGAAGAGTTTGGGAACCTTTTTGAGCTCGCGGATTGGAAAAGCGATCACAACTGCTGCGATTGTCCCGACAAGGATGATCAGCCATGCCGCGGGATTGACGAGAACGGAAGGGCTGACACCTTTCATGACCATGCCGACACCTACTCCGATGATAGCTAAGATGATTCCAATTAACGATGTTTTGTCCATTTTTTCACCAATTCCTTTAACTAACTTTTCTATCGTTAATATCGGTGTTGCGTGATAGGAACTTTAGGCTGTTTCTTAAATTGTTGCAAAATCATGGCGAAAAGGGACTTTAGGGTTATTTAATGTTAAAAAATAGAACTTTTGTGATTCTTATGTTGTATGTAAAACGACCTCCGCGATCGGAGGCCGTTGTGTGTGTTATCTGGTTGTTTTCACCCGGATTTCATCGTTTTCAACGATAACCGCAAAACCTTTGATGTGTTCTTCTTCAAGCAGCAGATCGGTCATTTGATCTTCGACCGCTGTTTGAATGGTTCTTCTTAATGGGCGGGCGCCAAAGGCCGGATGGTATCCGATTTCAGCGATTTTTTCTTTTGCCTCATCTGAAACTTCGAGCGTCATGTTTTGCTCTTTTAACGTTTCTTCAAGCTCTTTCAGCAAGAGGGCGGCGATCTTGACCAGATCTTCTTTTTCGAGCGGCTGGAATTCGATGATGCTGTCAAATCTGTTCAGGAATTCCGGCTTAAAGTAGCCGCTTAATGAATCGATCATTGATTGTTCGCCCATTACTTGCTCTTCCCGGTTAAAACCGACGGTTGTCCGCTTTTCAGATACACCGGCATTGCTTGTCATAATAATGACGGTATCTTTAAAGCTGACCGTCCGCCCTTGGCTGTCTGTCAGACGTCCGTCTTCCATGATTTGCAGGAACATGTGCTGGACATCGGGATGGGCTTTTTCGATTTCATCGAGCAAAACGATGCTGTACGGGTTCCTCCGGACTTTTTCGGTAAGCTGTCCGGCTTCTTCGTGGCCGACATATCCAGGAGGTGAACCGATCAGCTTTGATACGGCGTGTTTTTCCATGTATTCGCTCATATCGAGGCGGATGATGGCATCCTTCGTGCCGAACAGTTCTTCCGCAAGCCTTTTAGAAAGTTCTGTTTTACCGACACCTGTCGGGCCGACGAACAGGAATGAACCGACAGGCCTGTTTTTTGATTTCAGGCCGGCGCGGCTTCTTCTGACGGCTTTTGCCACTTTTTTCACCGCTTCTTTTTGACCGATCACGCGGCTTGAAAGGTTTGCTTCAAGCTCTTTCATTTTCTTCTGATCGTCGTGCTGAAGCTTGCCGACCGGAATGCCGGTTTTTTGTTCGATGATCGCTTGAATGTCTTCCGCTTCAACTGTTGCCCGTTTTTCTTCCTCATGGCTTTCCATTTTTTTATGCAGCGCTTCTTCTTCGTCGCGGAGTTTTGCTGCAAGCTCGTAGTTTTCTTCTTGAAGCGCTTTGGCTTTTTCCGCTTCGATTTCTTGCAGGCGTTGGGAAGCTTGTTCACCGCTGACCGTGTCGATTTTCAAGTTCGCTTTTGAACCGGCTTCATCCAAAAGGTCGATCGCCTTATCGGGAAGATGGCGGTCCTGAATATAGCGGCTTGACAGAATGACGCAGGCTTTGATCGCTTCATCCGAGTAAGTCACATCGTGATATGCTTCGTATTTTTCCTTGAGACCGTTTAAAATCGCTGCGGCCTGCTCAATTGTCGGTTCGTGCACCATGATCGGCTGGAAGCGCCGCTCTAACGCCGCATCTTTTTCAATTTGGCGATATTCCTTCAACGTCGTAGCGCCGATAACTTGCAGCTCGCCTCTGGCAAGTGCAGGTTTTAAAATGTTGCCCGCATCCATGGAGCCTTCTGCAGAGCCGGCCCCGACAAGAAGGTGAATTTCGTCAATAAACAAGATTGCGTTTTTGCGTTCTTTCAGCTCTTTCATCAGCTGTTTCATTCTTTCTTCAAATTGCCCTCTGATGCCGGTGTTTGCCACGAGGGAAGCGACATCAAGCAGGTAGAGCTCTTTGTTTTTCAATTTATTTGGAACATCGCCTTCGGCGATTTTGAGAGCAAGTCCTTCAGCGACGGCTGTTTTACCGACGCCCGGTTCACCGATTAAGACCGGATTGTTTTTATTTCTGCGGTTTAAGATCTCGATCACACGGGCTACTTCATCATCGCGGCCGATCACCGGATCGATCAAGCCGGTCTTTGCTGCATTTGTTAAATTGACGGCAAGTTCATCGAGCAAGCCTTTTTTGGCAGCGGTTTGCGTCTGCGCTTGTGATGGCTGGCTGAAGAAAGAACCTCCGCCGCCAAAAAAGTGATTTCCTGAAAACATAGAAGGCTGAGTCAGCTCTTTATAGCAGTCTTCACATAAATCCATTTGTTTTTTTGTAAAGTTGATTTGCATGTTTAGGCGAATCGTCGCCTCATTTTTTTGACAATGTTGACAACGCATTTGCCAAAACCCCCTTTATTGAATTTGACCTTTTTTGACCAATTGACTTAGAAAAAATGGTCTGCAGTTTGACCATTTCTGACTATTAGTATACATTGACCTTCTTTGACTTTCAAGTTCTATGCTTTTTCCTTTTTGTTCCTGGATGACCTGGATGAGAAGTTGTCCTTCTTTTTGAAGGACATGGATCATATGGTGTAGAAAGGGAATTCGCTTACGGAGGAGTCGTATGAGTCAATCACAAGGATCAGCCTTTCAGCTGGCATTTGTTTATGTAGGAACGGTTGTCGGAGCCGGATTTGCAACTGGAAGAGAAATCGTCGAGTTTTTTTTAAGATTCGGCTGGCCGGGATTGGCCGGAATTTTGATCAGCGGACTGATGTTTACGTTTCTCGGTGCAAAAATGATGCTGATTGCGGTCAGAATCAATGCCAAGTCTTATCAGGAGCTGAATAAATATTTATTCGGCCATACGCTTGGGAAATTTGTCAATGTCTTCATGCTCGTGGTTTTGCTCGGCGTGACGTCCGTCATGCTGTCCGGAGCGGGGGCGATATTTGAAGAACAGCTCGGCTTTTCAAACCAAGCGGGGATGATTGCGACGATTGCCTTGAGTCTGTTTGTCATGATGAAGGGCGTTAAAGGGATATTCGGCGTCAATGTCATTGTCGTTCCGCTGCTGCTTCTGTTCACAGTTGTCGTCCTGTTTGACTCGTTTATTTTCAGAGGGCCGGAGATACACAATTTGGCGGCATTTTCGGCAAACCCCGATTGGATTTTATCCGCTGTCTCGTACGGCGCTTTTAATTTGTCGCTCGCACAGGCTGTTCTCGTGCCGATCGCTTCTGAACTGAAATCCGAACGCCTGATTATAAAAGGAGCATTAATCGGAGGGGTTCTGCTTACCCTTGTGTTGGTCGCAAGCTTTCTGTCTCTTTCAACATTGCCTGATGCCCTTTTATATGAAGTCCCGATGGCACAGGTCGTATTCATAGTCCAGCATTCTGTCCATATCATCTATCTGTTTATCATTTTCGGGGAAGTCTTCACATCAGTCATCGGCAATTTATACGGTCTTGAAAAGCAGATTAATGAATATATTCATATAAAAAGCCTGTATGTGTTTATCTTCATCCTGCTGACAATCTACTTGACGGGACAAATCGGCTACGGAAAGCTGATATCGACCATTTATCCTTTGTTCGGCCAGCTGAGCCTCGTCTTTATTTTCTTTCTGATCGTCAAAAGGGTGCCTGAGCGATGACTGGCAGGCATTGCACTTGGCGAAACGTGCGATTTGTGATAAGATGGCGAAGGAAAATTGAAATAAAATCCGCTTGAAACTGCGGGAGAGGTTCTAGCAAAACCCTCTATAAAAAACTAAGGAAAGCTGTATCCTTGGGGTATGGCCTTTTTTATTGTTTTTTTGCTAGAGCACCTTTCTCACAGAGAAAGGTGTTTTTTCGTTTAGATATCATTGAATCTCTTCTTTTATGAAATGGTGACGAAAAGCGGAGAAGGAGGAACTATGAAACAGGAAAAAGCGATCGTCGTATTCAGCGGCGGTCAGGACAGTACGACTTGCCTATTGTGGGCGCTTCGGCAATTTCAGGAGGTGGAGGCGGTCACGTTTCAATATAATCAGCGGCACAAGCAGGAAATCGAAGTCGCGAAAAAGATCGCTGCAAAGCTTGGCGTCAAGCATCACCTTCTTGATATGGAACTGTTAAATCAGCTCGCGCCGAATGCTTTGACAAGGGATGATATCGAGATTGAGGCGAAAGAAGGCGAGCTTCCGTCCACTTTTGTTCCGGGACGCAACCTCGTGTTTTTATCGTTCGCTTCGATCCTGGCCTACCAGGTCGGCGCGCGGCACATCATTACAGGCGTATGCGAGACAGACTTCAGCGGGTATCCGGATTGCCGTGATGAGTTCGTCAAATCCTGCAATGTCACTGTCAACTTGGCGATGGAGCGCCCGTTTGTCATCCATACGCCGCTTATGTGGCTGAACAAGGCGGAAACGTGGGAGCTCGCCGATGAGCTTGATGCGCTTGATTTCGTGAAAAACGAGACGCTGACGTGCTACAACGGAATCATTGCCGACGGCTGCGGCGAATGCCCGGCCTGCAAGCTTCGCGCAAACGGCTACAATGAATATATGAAAATGAAAAAGGAGCGAGCTTAACAGTGCTTACACAAATTTATCCGCAACCAAGCCATCCTTACTCTTTTGAATTAAATAAAGATATGCAAATGTCAGCTGCACATTTTATTCCGAGAGAGGATGCAGGCGCATGCAGCAGAGTCCATGGGCATACGTATACAATCAATATTACGATTGCCGGGGATGAGTTGAATGCATCAGGTTTCCTTGTCAACTTCAGCACCATTAAAAAATTGATCCACGGAGAATACGATCATACGCTTTTAAATGATCATCAGGAATTTTCAGGTGAAAGCGCGGATCGGATCCCTTCGACAGAAGTCGTGGCCAAAACGATTTACGATAAAGTAGAGGCTTATTTGAAAGATCTCAACAACCGTCCGCATTGCGTCCAGGTGTTTGTCAGGGAAACGCCGACAAGCTATGTCGTGTACCGTCCGAAACCGGGTGTTCAGCATGGCTAAGCCGATTCCCGTACTTGAAATTTTCGGTCCGACGGTTCAGGGAGAGGGGATGGTCATCGGCCAAAAGACGATGTTTGTCAGAACAGCCGGCTGTGACTATTCGTGCAGCTGGTGCGATTCAGCTTTTACCTGGGACGGTTCGGCGAAAAAAGACATCAAATGGATGACCGCGGAAGAAGTGTACGAATCTCTTAAAGACATCGGCGGAAACGCATTCTCGCACGTTACGATTTCAGGAGGCAACCCGGCGCTTTTAAAACAGCTGGACGGACTGATTTCCCTTTTAAAAGAAAACGGTATACGGACAGCGCTTGAGACGCAAGGAACGTTTTATCAAGACTGGTTTACCGGAATCGATGATTTAACAATTTCGCCAAAGCCGCCGAGCTCCAATATGAAAACCGATTTTAACAGGCTTGATCATATTGTTGACAGGCTGAAGGAACACGGCCGGGCGGCTGCGGCAAGTTTGAAGGTCGTCATTTTCACGGCGGACGACCTTCAATTTGCAAAACAAGTTCACCAGCGTTATCCCGATATCCCGTTTTTTCTTCAGGTCGGAAATGATGACGTTCATACAGAAGACCAAGAGCGGCTCGTCGAACGGCTGCTCCAAAAATATGAACAGCTGGTAGAAGCGGTCACGCGCGACCCTGAATTGAACCGCGTCCGCGTTCTCCCGCAGCTCCACACCCTGATCTGGGGAAACAAACGGGGTGTTTGATTTAAGAAAGGAAGATGAATGATGACGACAAGAAAAGATTCAGAACTGGAAGGCGTAACCCTTCTTGGAAATCAAGGCACCAATTATTTGTTTGACTATTCTCCGGAAGTGCTTGAGTCTTTCCCGAATAAACACGAAAACAGGGACTATTTCGTGAAATTCAACTGCCCTGAATTCACATCGCTGTGCCCGAAAACCGGACAGCCCGATTTTGCCACGATCTACATCAGCTACATCCCTGATAAAAAAATGGTAGAAAGCAAGTCTTTGAAACTGTATCTCTTCAGTTTCCGAAACCACGGCGATTTTCACGAAGACTGCATGAACATCATCATGAACGATTTAATTGAGCTGATGGACCCGCGCTACATCGAAGTCTGGGGCAAATTCACGCCGAGGGGCGGAATCTCGATCGACCCGTACACCAACTACGGCAAGCCCGGCACAAAGTATGAAAAAATGGCCGAGTATCGGATGATGAACCATGATCTGTATCCGGAGACGATTGATAATCGGTGATGATGCGGGCAGATGAAGCGAAGGTTTGTGATCGATGTGTGACCGAGACGCGTACTGTTACGCGTCTTTTTTGTTCGAAATTTCCACGAACAATTACCAAGCGTATTGGTCGAATGCTAGTCCGGGTATATGAAATACGATTCGAATTGTTAATTGAAAGGTAAAGAGGAGGAAACTTCGTCGTCACTCGCCTCGTTAACGTCTCCGCTTGACAGTTCGTCGTTAACTGCGAATGCTCTAGCGTTCGGTATTTAGATGGTTTCCGTCTGTTTTTAGTCTTGTTTGTTCATTTATTCGTGAAAAAATGTAGCTTTGTCCTCATGTTACAAAGGATGTTTTCTGTTTTTTCTTTAAACATAAAAATCTAGTTATTCTGACTTTGAGGAGGGGATGGGAGGTATATAGCAGAGACGAAGACATAGTGCCAAGAGCATGTCTTATTCGTATACACACAAATATGTAACGCGAAGATGTTGGAGGGCTTACGTAAAGAAACAATCGATCGTTATAGACGGGAGGAGCGTTGAAGAATTTGTGGAGGCTTTTAAAGGAAGGTTGGCACTGAGTCGGAATGGTATACGTTAATCTTACCGACAGCTGATAAGAAGTTAATCACGATGTTTAACGTTAAGAAACCGTAGAAATAAAAAGCGCCCCACATTTGGGGCGTTTCTTACGTTTGCTTACGGGTAGCGATTTGATATACGCCGTCAGACTGGTCGGTTGCTGAAACAACGCTAATACCCATCGTTAATAACGCGGCGGCTAAAATGGGAATAACGAGCTTTTTAATACTCATAGAGACACTCCCCTTTTTTAATTTTTGTTTGCCCATACATCATTTTTTGAAGGAACTCGATTGAGTTTCTATGGTCTTTTCTTTCAAGGTATTGGTTAGAGACTTCAAGCGAAAGCTCTTCTATGTATGCAAATATTTTATTCTCCTCCAAGTATTTAAATACCTCTAAAATCTCTTCTTTATTCACAGAATAGATATATAACGCCTCAAGATATTCAAATAGAGAAGTGAATAGGGTATCGTTGAATTTTCGAGCTGTTTGTCTAACCAATAAGAAATATCTCGATTGCGCGCTCGTAGTTTTTCTGCTTAAAAAGAAGTTGAGTAGAGTAATATAATGATTGTGGTAGGTTGTTATATTCTTCTTTTAGATTAATCTCTACGGCTTTTTCAGCATATTCAACTGCTGCATCAATGTCTCCCATACATTCATGACAGTCGGCTATATTAAAATAGGCAGAACTAATGAGCCTTTTATTGTCGATCTCTATCGCTAATTCAAGTGCATTTTCCAGGTGGGGTAAGGCTTTGTCATGGCGCATTAAATCGTCATAGTTACCCGCGATAACAAATAAACATTGGATTTTACGGACTGTGTAGAGTTCATGATTATTGTATATTTTAAAGGCCCTTAATATATGATACATGTGTCTGTTTCATGATGTAGTATGCTTCAGCCATTTTAAAGTGAAACTCGGCTTGTTCTATAACATCGTAATGAGAGCCAACTGTTTTTCTGCGTTTCGATAAAACTCTATTGCTTTGATGTACTGTTTTTTCTCAAATTCATACATGCCCCTAAAGAAAAATGAGTAGTAACTAAGGAGGCCATTTAAATCTCTTCGAGGCTCCTCGATTTGGGCCAACAATTTGTTTATTGATTGTCCTTGTTTTCTTTTGTTAGTAGGTTCTAAATATTCTAACATTAATTGATGTCTAAAACACATCAACTGATAGTAAAGGAGTAAGTCCTGATCTTCTTCCATTTGATTAATTTCCTTCTCTACTTCTTCTTTTAAAGCCTCTGCATCCGGTACGCTAAACTCTCTTATCATTTTATACCATTCGTGGATTTTCACTCCGACTTTTGACGAGGGTATTAACTGTTTCACTTCCGCCTATACCTTTTTATTTCATTTTTGTAAATATATTACTATAATTCGGGTGATAATAGGTTGAAAAGTGAAAAAATTTTCGGTATGCCGCAATAAAATCAGCAACAAAAAGACGCCTGCTAAGACGCCTGAATCTCTATATGCTCTTTTTCAAGCCGCACCTGCAGTATTCTCGAAGGGAAATTTCGTCCACCGCGATCTTGAAGGGTTTACTATTTGAAGGAATTTGCGGATAAACCCTGTGCATCCATGAAAATGAAACTTGGCCTAATAAAGAAGTAATTCGATTTGTGAATGATCAACTTAAAGAAAATATTGATCTTTTATTGATGCCTGCAACAGCTTCCACAGCTCCTCGAAACCCTTTTAAAATAAAGAGTTATAAAAATTGACCAGCATCCACTCTAGTGGAATCTTTCCCCTTCACCTGTTTTAACGTGGCTACGATTAGAAAGCTGACAATCACTAATAAGAGCCATGAACTCACTTTCCCTACATGAACGAGACTCCACGTACTGGTTTGGTTTGGATATGTCCAGGCCCCAAAAAACGTTGCGATATTTTCGGCTATCCATATAAAAAATCCGATGAGCACAAAAGAAAGTGCGAGCGGCATACGGTAACGAATCCCATTAACCTCGTATATGACCCATGATTTCCAAAAGACAATTATCACAAGTCCAGATAACCAAAAGCGGACGTCAATCCAAAAATGATGGAGGAAAAAATTTAAATAAATCGCAGCGGCCAGCGGTACAACGACGTAAAACGGCGGCCACTTAACCAGTTCAACCTTGAGCCTCCTCCAAGCCTGGCAAAGATAACTGGCTACACTTGCGTACATAAAGCCGCTATACAAAGGCACCCCAAAGATTTTGGAGTAACCTTCCTCCGGATAAGACCAGGAGCCCATTTGCACCTTGAAAAGCTCAAGAGCAAGTCCAATAATGTGGAACAATGTGATTACTTTTAATTCATCCCGTGTTTCAAGACCGGAACGCACCATCCACCATTGCATGAGAACACAGATGATGAGCAGCAAGTCATACCGCGGCAGGAAGGGAAGAGGTATGATTTGTGTAACAGCCAAAGAGGCAAAAATAACGACAGGAAATACACATGACAAGGACTGCTCCCAACCAAAACGAACGAGTTGTTTTAGTGCTCTCATGATGTGTGCCTCCGAAGTTTTTTTCTGAATATATGCGAGGCCAGCTTAGTATAGCAGCTAAACCGGCTTACAGGTATGCGCATAGGATCACCGCCAAAAAAATGGTTTCTTTCCATATTAAATACTTTTTTAATCCTGGGTGTCTTCATCACTTCGGTATTCCAAAATATCTCCGGGCTGACATTCTAACGCCTTACAAATTGCCTCTAAAGTTGATAATCGAATGGCCTTTGCCTTTCCATTTTTCAATATAGAAAGATTCGCCATTGTGATTCCAACCTTCTCAGAAAGTTCTGTTACACTCATTTTCCTTTTAGCCAGCATCACATCGATATTGATTATAATTGCCATTGTTATCACCTCAGACTGTTAAATCATTTTCTGATTTTATATCAATCGCTTCTTGCAATAGCCTTTGGAGAACAGCGGCAAAGACTGCGATAACCATTGAAGCAAAAATAAGGACCAACCCGATCAGTATGATCCCTGGAGCGTCGTCCATCTCTGCGATAAGATAGAAGAGCGGCATGCCTGCCGCAAATAAAATACTGATGGTGATTGCACAGTATTTTATATTCTTTAAAGCCCGTACAGATAATTCTGAGAAAGCTTTATTCTGGTCAATATAGCTTAAAAGTTTAAAGGCTTGATACAGAGCAAAATAAAAAGGTATCGCCGCTGCATACAAATCGGCATATACGAGATATTTCAAATAAGAAATACCCGGATACAATTCGGCTGCAAAATTCGCTATTTCCGGCACAAAAAATATGCACAAAGCAAGAACTGGGATTCCAATAAGAATAACAGCTATCTTTAAAAAGAGAGTTGATCCCCGTTTCATTAAAAGCACCTCACTTATTTTTGTCGATTTGAATTTAACACATTATTTATCGTTTTACAATAAAAATATATTGAAATTGATGATTTTATTATTGTTATGGACTGATCTTTTGATTTTTAGACAAGATGGCGTTACTTGCGGAAACAAAGCCGACACGTCTGCAGAGTACACACACATCTTGCAGACCTCTACGGCTTCCGCTTATATGCAAATAAAAGCCCTAAATATGTTAAGCGCGTACTGAATCCTACAGATCGTCGAGGAGTGAAAAAGAATCGATTTTTCCCAAACATATTTTGAATTTATAATAGAATAGCTTTAAAGGAATATGTATCAACAAGTCGTCTAGCATATGTTGTGTTATAAAATAAAACAGCTGGCGATTGGCGTGTCTTTCCTTTTAACGTGAATAGTCGAGGAGTTATTTGAGGTGAAGCAGAAGACGCTGACGCATGATCGACGTCTTTTTATTGTGGTAAACACAGAGCAGAGAGTCTTGTTAGATTAAATTAAAATAAGACGCCAATTAAGGCGCCTTCATCTTGTCTTAAATCCATTCACAAAACTTTCTCCATCCTTCTCTGTCGCAATAAGCTGCTGGGCGCTTTGACTGATTCGCTGAGCAAGCGCCTGCTGCGCTTTTCCTTCGAAGCTGTAGAGAAGCGATGAATAAACGCTGTTCATTTCTTTTTGTATATCGTCTATTTTAAACTTCGGTCTTAGCGTCGTTTTAATGCCTTCAAGCTTAGTTGCGGCTGTTACTCTCATGCCCGTTTTCAGCATTTGAAGCTGATTGCGCCGTATGAAGAGGGTATCTTCTTGATCTCAGTTTAAGTTGTTGAGTGAAGCCAGTTTGTTGAAATTTTCCATTGTTTCATCTCCTAAAGTTTAAGCCAATTTGCCAGCATTTTATCTTTCGATTTAAAATCTTTTGCAATCTGCGCCAGGTATCCGCTGATGTCTTCTAAATCTGAAATCGTGTCCTTTAATGAGGCGATGTAAGCTTTTTCGGCATGAACATCGTAAAATAGCGGATTGCCTTTTTTGTCAAACGACTGCGCCAGGTTTTTCAGCGTATTGTTTACATCCTCGAGTGTCAGCTTGTCGTATAAACCGTGGCCGACTTGACGGTAGGTATCGTGCTTCAGGTCGTTGATCTCGGCGTCGTGTTCCTGATAAGCGTTTTCGGCTTCGCGTTTCATCGTCCGCAAGCATTTACTTTTTGCGCGAGCTGCTTGGCAACTTCGGGCGTTACTTTAATTGCGCCACTTCCGGATGCAACTTCCGGTGGAAGCATCGCTTTTAAATTTTTGTCATAAACGAGTTCATCGCCCTCTATATTTTGAACGTTGCCGTTTTCGTCGAAGGTAAAGTTGCCTTTGTTGAGGCCGTGTGTATCCGGCATTCCCATTGCTGTGGTAGCAATGTAGTCTACAGCGACATTAAACACTGTGCCAAATATACCGCCGTTATACTTCGGATCTAGTCGTATTTGTCGTTCCACACGCGAAGTAGAGGGGTCTTTGGTATATATTGTTCTGCCTGCGTGTCGTTCGTACTCATTCCACCAGCCGGAACCAGTCATATCATCCGGATTGACAATCGCTTTTACAGACGAGTCATATTTGCCGCTTCGGATCTCCTTTTGCTTTTCTTCAGAATGCAATTTAACGACGGAAGGATTGTTGAATGCGACTGCGTATATATCATTGTTCACAGCGCTGTATTCAGCCTCTGCGCCGCCAAGAGAGTGTCCGGTGGTTGAAATAACCGTCGAGGTGCCTTTATACTTTTGTTTAACTTCCCGTACCAGATCATCAGCTTGCCCGATTTGGGACGTTTTCGTAATTAATTTGTATTTACCGGTGCTAAGCATCGCGTCTTGTGAGGGGGTTGCGTTGTATTTTCCTATTGTTTTTGATGTATCCTTCGCATCTTTTTAGATTATGTATTGCGATTTCTTTTTCGGATCAAGACCCATAACAACGTTACCGCCGTCTGCATCAATAACATCTTGAAAAAACTGTTCTTTAGGATTTGTTCCAGCGAAGGCCACGACGACGTTTTCTGGTGCGTTAGGTTTAACCCATTTACCGTCCTTTTTCTTTGCTTGAACAAAAACATACGCATCAAGTCCAGTGTCAGAGTCCCTTTTAATTTTATCAACAAAAAAAGCCTTATTTGATTTACTCTCTATAGGTGTTCTTTCCTTGAATGCTTCTTTCATTTTATCGGTACTATATGTGTTTTGGCTAAGAAAATAATACTCTTTATCTGTTAATTTAGGAATATCGCTCTTTTTATTCAGGTACATAACCCCGCAAACTATGTAAAATGTAACGTGGAAAGGATGGTTTTATGAAAAAATACATAATTATCCTTCTTGCTCTGGTCATTATAACATCTGGAGGAATATTTATGAAGCAACAAAATAATAACAGAGAAAAAGAAGAGCTTTATAATTTAGCTAAGGAAAGAATGACAGACTTTATTAAAACGAATTATAAGGACATTAAGTCAATTGATTATTATGATGACTACGAAGTGAATCCAATGGGCGGAATTGATATTAAAGGGTATCTAAATGATGATAAGAAAAAGAAAATATGGGGTATTTACGATAAGGCAAATGACGAAGTTGGGTCCTTCACAGTCGATGCTGAAAGAAAGCCCGAATATAAAGATAAAATTTGCGATTATTAATAAAAGGCCCGACTCGATTGAGCGGGCTTTTTTCTATTTTCATCTCTCGTTTGTTTAACTAATCGGTTTTTATTACCCCTTTTAGGCCTCCTCAACATAAAATAGTTCTTCAGTAGGCACGTTTAATCCTCTAAAATGGATAAATTGCAGTTTTGGGCATTTTTAAGATGGGAAGATAACTTGCATGCGGAAATAGGATAAGCTGTAAAACAACGAAATTTTTGATTTATAATAATTTGTTACATACTTATAGTGTGATGTGTAATAAACGAAAGGTGAATCCATTTTCAGATTATATGGCTTAAGCTTTAATATGCATAGTTGGTTATCGGGAAATTGCCTTCAAAACCGTCCAAGTTCATAATAATAAAAAGATATTCGTATTGAGCAGGCGTGCATCGTTGCACGCCTATTCCTTTTAAGGGCATTTTTTTCACCTAGAACGAAAGAACTTAATGATGCGAATTTTATTAGTTCTATTGTCCTGTTTTATATATTGAGTACCAAAAATGCACTCCATATGTTTTATAATGAAGCGGGCCTAACAATCAGCAAACATGGAGCGGAATGCAATAAAATCGTATAAGGGCATGCAGTATGAACTGGAGGATACATTTTTGAAATATAAAAAAGCAGCAGCACTTGGAATTGGTTTACTTTTATTTATAGGCGGATGTCAGAAGAGCGGGGAAGCTGAAATCAGCGTCCAAGATTACACAGGACAGGATTTTCATATTCATAGTAGAGGTTATCAGAAGGAAACCGCTGAGATCGCAGAAGCGCATCGAGATGAAGTTGAAAAAACGGTAAAAGATTATTTTTTGGATCAATATAGAACGAAGGTAAAAGTCCATAACATTGTCGGAGGGCATGGGTTTGTTACTGTGTATGCCGAATCAGTCGGAAACTTGCATTTCTACACAAGCGCAAAAATTGAAATTGATTTGGACAAGAAAGAGGTGCAGGCTGACGCGATCAGCTCATCGGAGTGGGACGTAAAAGACTCGATTACAAGCGCGATATATGCGTTGGCTTTTGAAGACGAATTTGCCGCTCTAGATTACTATTTAGAGAAGCTGGCAGAAGAAGAGCCGGTTGTAGGTAAAACGCAGGCAGCCGTTGATAACACAAGCGGTATGGGATATCAGACGCCTTATTATGCTGTTTCTTTAAATGCTGATTGGAAGGATGACCTTTATTCAGCCTATTTAGAAAACCCAAAAAGAAGCAAAAAAGACTGGCAAGAGAAATTGGAAGATGAAGAAATCACCCCAAAATCATGTGATATCAATATACGGTTATATATGAAAAAACCAAATACAAGACCGGACGAGCGCATTTATAATCAAGTTGTCCAGGATATCGAGGACATGGAAGAGCTGGCCCCGGGGACTTACACCATTTACTTGAGTGACAATAGAATCAACAAAAACCTAGGATATAATTCAAGAAAAAGCACGCTTGGCCGATAAGGTCTTCCTAACCGATAAAGAGATTGGAAACCGATCAATTTTCTGTATGGATATGAGCGGGAAAGAAAAAGTGGAGATTTCATCATCTATTTTGAAAAATAATGTCCTGGGGAACCGTTCGGGTGTTTCATTTCGCACAGTCGCCGTTTTTTCAGCTGTCCAATCAAAAATCGATTAAGGCGCTGTGCGATGCTTCAAAAGACATCCTGAACATATCAAACTTCTTCGGGATGATGCAGGGGACAGAGGAAAAAACCGCCGGACCAAGGTGGCAGGCGGTTTTCCTTTTGTAGAAAAACTTGTGGAAATAAAGCTTCGTGGAAATCGTGAATTTTTTGCTGTGAAGGGCGGCTGATTAATGCAGGGAGTCTTTAATAATTTTATAGTTTTTATGATTGACGACGGTTAAGGAGTCCAGTTCCAAGTCTCTGTAGTTTTCCATAATCGTGACATCGACGATCACAGAGTTTTCGTTTACTTTTTCTACGATTCCGGTGAGTCCGTTTTTAAATTCGATGACATTCCCGACTTTTGCAATTTTCAAGTGACTTCCTCTCCTTTAAAGTAAATTAACCTATTGAAAGTATTTTGCAATATTTTCTTGGAGAAGTAAAGCGATTTGGGAAGCGGCATCACTATTGTTGTACCCGGTGTGACTTAATGATATAGTTAATTAGTTAAAGATGATGAGAGAAAAGGGGAGAGAAAAGTTGACAGAGCAAAATGCCATCGATCAGATCGAGCAATTAAGGTCAGGGAGCATTCATGAGCTCCGTGTGAAAAAAGAGGATTTTCTTTCTTTCAGAGCCATCTTAACAAAGCAGGAAGATTTTAAGCATTTTCGCGGCATTGCCCAGCATGGCGGAGATATTATATTTCAATATATGAAAGAGGCAAGAAGCTGAAAAAAGCTTTCTCAGACAGGCTGAGAAAGCTTTTTTTATTTGTGTGAAGCCATATGTTTCTGGAGATTTTGGTGTTTTTTGCATGAAATCCGCCGGCTGTCTGCAATAATGTGACAGCCGAACGGTTTGATGGAAGTCATGCCAACATTTTGGCAATGAAATCGGCGAATCGTCTTGTTACTGTAAAACATATGTTTTTTTCGATGAAGATTTGACAAGGAGGAAGGAAATGAAATCGAAATTTGCTGCTCTAGCTGCGTTTTTAATCTGCATGCTGCCGGCGGCAAGAATCGAGCATGCTCAAGCTGTCATGTTGTTCTCGAAAAAAGATAAACAGGAAATGGAACGGCTGATGGAAAGCCTTAAACAAGAAGAAAATCCTGCTTTTTCCCAATTGACAGATGAGAAAAGCTTCATTGAAGCCGCGCATCTGTCAGCTGAAGAGGAGGAGGAAATAGAAGAAGCTGAAGAAGAGACGACTGATCTTACACATAAAGAAAAAGATCTTTTATCAAGGCTTGTACACGCCGAAGCGAAAGGCGAGTCATTTGAAGGAAAAGTGGCTGTCGCCAATGTCGTCCTGAATCGGGTGAAAGACAGCCGATTTCCTGACAGCGTAAAAAGCGTGATCTATCAAAGAAACGCTTTTGAGCCCGTTCTAAACGGCAGCATCGAGAAAAAAGCAGACCGCGAATCAGTGGAAGCTGTGGAAGAAGCGGTAGATCAAAATAAAAAAGAAACAGAAGCTTTATTTTTCTATAATCCCGACATCGCTTCTGATGACTGGATTAAAACGAGAAAAGTCGTGAAGCGCATCGGCAATCATGTCTTTGCGATCTAGAAAGCAGTCAGGGCCATTCGCCTTGGCTGCTTTTTTTGTGCGATTCTTTCTTACGCATTATCATCTTTCACAGCCCAAGAAAAAATTTATTTTTGATACTTTATGAAAATCAATTTTCAATTAAAAAGAAAATAATTTTTAGACTTGTCTCATATGATGGGATAAACCCGTGAGACAAGGAGAGACCTCATGAACCGTTTTGTAAAAGGAATCGTTCTTCTTTCGCTAGCTGCTTTTTTTGCAGAATGTCTTGAATTCGTCATCAACATGATTCTTGCACGGGAGCTTGGCGAGCATGGCATGGGGCTCTACATGAGTGTTTTGCCTTCCATTTTTTTGGTCGTGGTGATTGCGAGCCTTGAGCTGCCCGTATCAATATCGAAGTTTATCGCCGAGTCCAACCCGAAGCTGCACGAAAGCATGCTGAAACATGCATTGCGGATGACTGCGGTCTGCACGGTTTTCTCCACGGCAGCCGCAGTGATCATTCTTCCATTTATTCCGGTTTTTGATTCTTACCACCCTCTAATCAGAGGACTTGTGATCGGGATGATTCCTACGGTTGCATTCACATCGATCGCGAGAGGCTACTTCATGGGCGTTCAGCAAATGGGTAAAATCGCAACGGCGAATGCCTTGAAAAAAATCTTTCAGCTCATCGGCTTGTTTTTATTTTTTCAATGGTATTCCTTTGAATTGGATACTTCTCTTCTCATTTCATTGTTTGTCCTCGTTGCAAGTGAAGTGGTCGTGTTTGTTTATTTGTTTTCGCAGTTTGTTTTGGTCAGGCGTGCCGCTCAAAAAGGGCAGCAGATCCACTTGCGGAGAAACGATGTTTTAAAACGCCTGCTCACTGTTTCGATCCCGACGACGGGGCTGCGCGTGTTTCATGCTGTGACAAATGCCGTCGAACCTTTTTTGGTGAAGGGGACGCTGCTTGCCGCTGGCGTATCAAGAACATCGGCCATCGACCAGTTCGGCATGCTTTCGGGAGTTGCGATGACAATCGGCTTTTTTCCGGCTTTTATCGCCCATTCACTGATGGTCGTCATGATCCCGAGCATTTCTGAAAGCTACGCTTACGGGCAATACGAAAGAGTGATCAAACGGATTAAACAGGCGATCTTTATTACGCTGTTTTACGGCATACCGTCCGTCATGGTGATGTATCACTTTGCAGAGCCGCTGACCCATTTATTTTTCGATTCGGTCAAGGCGTCGTTTTACCTTAAAATGTTGTGGCCGTATTTTTTATTCCACTTTTTTGCGATGCCTTTTCAGGCCTGTTTAATCGGAATGGGGTTGGCCAAAGATGCTTTTTATCATAACGTTTGGGCCAGTGTCTTATCGTTTTTGATGATGTATGTTCTCGGGTCCATGCAGACTTTGCAGATGACGGGGATCATTCTTGCGATGAATACCGGTATGATTTTGCTGACGGCGCTGCATTATGTGACGATTTGCAAGGAGCTGGGCGTCACGCTTTTTTTGACAAACAAATCCCGATCTCCGAGAATTGAAAGCCGCTGATGGATCCTCTTCATAGTTTTAGCTTTTGCGGGGAAGCTAATATTAAAAAAGAAGGGGAGTTCCCATGCGAAGAATCAGTCTCATTTACCCGCTCATCCTGCTGTTTTTTACCGGGTTATTCGTATTTCAGCCGCAGGCATCTGCAAAACAAGCTTCGCCGGCAGTCATGCAGATGAACACGGTCGAAGGTCAGCGCGTCGTCATTCCCGCCGAAGGCCAGAAGACGATCGTTCATTTTTGGACGACCTGGTGCCCGCCATGCCGTGAAGAGCTTCCGCGATTCCAATCCTACTATGAAAGCAAGCAATCCGGCGTCAAGCTCGTGACCGTTAATTTACTGAATGCCGAAAAGAACGAACAGAAGGTAAAACAGTTTATTAAAGCAAACAAGCTGACATTTCCGATCGTTTTTGACAAAAAGGGTGAGATGATGAAAGCATATAAAGTCATGACAATTCCTACGACTTTTTTCTTTAATGAAAAAGGAGAGCTGGAGAAAACGTTTGTCGGCCCCATTACTGTAGAACAGATGAAGGAATGGGCAGGGAAAAGCTGAGCCGGGAGTTCAGCTTTTTTTAAAATGTAAATGATAATTAATATCATAAAGAAATTATAATAATTATTATTTGAAAACGTAGGATGTCGTGCTATAATGAGAAATAGAAAAGGGTGTGTCCAATGGACAAGTAGCAGTCATACCCTTTATATAAATAAAATACTTAATGTTTATGCTGCCGATGAGGCGGCAATTTGTTTTTTAAGAAGGAAATTGACGATGAATTACATTCTCAATTAGGGAGGATATTGGAGATGCAATTAGAGATCGGGAAGCAATCGCAGCAAAACCGTCACACGTTGCAATTTGAAAATTGGAGGCAGCACGGGGAATTGATAGCTGCGCTTTTGTCGGGTTTGTTGATTCTTGCAGGCTGGCTGTTGTCCGGCAATGAAACATTGTCCGTTGTTCTGTTTATTTTAGCTTTTTGTATCGGCGGCTTTGCTAAAGCGAAAGAAGGTATACAAGAAACGCTGTCGGAAAAAACGCTGAATGTTGAACTCTTGATGATTTTTGCGGCGGTCGGGTCTGCGCTGATCGGCTACTGGGCTGAAGGGGCCGTGTTAATTTTTATCTTTTCTCTCAGCGGAGCGCTTGAAACGTATACATTAAATAAAAGCAAACGCGATTTGACTTCACTGATGAAATTGGAGCCGGAGGAAGCCGTTTTGCTTGAAAAAGAAGGAACAAGAACCGTGGCGGCAGCCGATCTTCAGGCGGGCGACCTCATTCTTGTGAAGCCTGGAGAACGCATTGCGGCAGACGGAGAAATCGAAACCGGAAAAACGAGTATCGACGAATCGGCTCTAACGGGCGAATCCATCCCAGCCGAAAAAACACTCGGAGACGCGGTTTTTGCGGGTACGGTCAATTTGAGCGGATCGCTCACGGTCCGTGTCACAAAGGCAAATGAAGATTCGTTGTTCAAAAAGATCATTCGGCTCGTTGAGTCTGCGCAAAACAGCGTTTCACCGTCGCAGGCGTTCATTGAGCGATTTGAAAATATTTACGTTAAAGGGGTTTTGCTTGCTGTCGGACTGCTGCTCTTTCTGCCGCATTTTTTGCTTGGCTGGAGCTGGAGCGAGACATTTTACAGAGCGATGGTGTTCATGGTCGTCGCTTCGCCGTGCGCCCTTGTCGCTTCAATCATGCCTGCCGCGCTGTCGCTGATATCAAATGGCGCAAGAAACGGCCTGCTTGTCAAAGGCAGCGTCTTTCTTGAAAAGCTTGGCAACAGCAAAATCGTTGCATTGGATAAAACGGGAACGATTACGAACGGAAAGCCCGGCGTGGAGGATATGCTTTTAGCTGCAGATATCGAGGAGCGCGAATGCTTGGAGGCTGCTGCTGCGATTGAGAAGCAGTCAGGCCATCCGCTTGCCAAAGCGATTGTCGAGTATGCAGAAGCAAAAGGCATCAAGCCGGCCGCGAATGTGTCGATTGAGGAGACGTCAGGGTTTGGCGTTCAGGCTCGATACAATGGAGAGACATGGCTGATCGGCAAAGCCGGATTTGTCGGGGAAGAGGCAGCCGGGCAATTTCTCACGGCGGCTGTTCAGGAGCTTGCCAAGCAGGGAAAAACAATTGTGTTCATGAAAAAAGGCGAAAAAATCGCGGGGTGTTTTGCATTAAAAGACCAAATCAGACCGGAAGCAAAAGCGGTGGTCGAAGAGCTGAACGCGCTTGGCGTTCAGACGGCGATGCTGACAGGGGACCAGCCTGAAACCGCAGCGGCCATCGCACGAGAAGCGGGCTTGAAAATCGTCGTTTCAGAATGCCTTCCTGACAGAAAAGTAGAGGAAGCGAAAAAGCTGAAAAAAACATACGGAACAATCGTTATGGTGGGAGACGGAATCAATGATGCACCGGCCCTAGCCGCCGCTGATGTGGGGATCGCAATGGGGGGAGGAACAGATGTCGCACTGGAAACGGCTGACGTCGTTTTAATGAAAAACGAATTGACAGGACTGACCAAAATGATTCGGCTCTCCCGGAAAATGAATACGATCATTAAACAAAACGTCATTTTCTCGCTTGCTGTGATCTGTCTTTTAATCTGCAGCAACTTTCTTCAAATTCTTGATCTGCCGCTCGGTGTCATCGGGCATGAAGGCAGCACGCTGCTTGTGATTTTAAACGGTCTCAGACTGCTGAAATCCTAAGCAAAGAAACGGCTGCATGCTAACGGCAGCCGTTTTTCACATCAGAGGGCAGTTTGAGGAAGAGGCGGCAATAATAGAAGCGGGCGGCACCCCCACAATACATAAGCGGTGAGCAAGAGACGGGAAAAACTGATACAATGGATGTGATGCTTTTACATTTTACATGTATGGTACGGAAACTGTCTCAAGGAGTGAACAGAGCATGGAAAGAATTGAACAAATCTCTTCCTGGCTGAAAGAAAAAAACATATCTTCGGCTTTTATTCATTCAAAAGAAAACGTATTTTATCTTACCGGCTTTTATACAGAACCGCATGAACGGCTGATGGGCGTTTTTATTTTTCAAGATGAAGAGCCGTTTTTTGTTTGTCCGCAAATGGAGGCCGGTCAGGCGAGAGCAGCCGGCTGGGCGTATGAGATCATCGGATACGGGGATCATCAAAACCCTTGGGAACTCATATCCTCAGCGCTTCAAAAGCGAAACGGCCAATGTTTAAAAGTGGCGGTTGAAAAAGAAACGCTTGCTCTTTCGCGCGCCGAAATGCTGCAGGCGGTCACAAACGGTGCGGAGCTTGTCTCTGCAGAAGAAAGGCTGAACCAAATCCGCGTCATCAAAGACGAAAAAGAAATCAGCATCCTCCGCGAAGCGGCCAAGCTTGCCGATTACGGGGTCGAAGCAGGAGCCGCCGCATTAAAAGAGGGGATAGCGGAAATCGATGTCGTCGCTAAAATCGAGTATGAGCTGAAGAAAAAAGGAGTCCAGGGGATGTCGTTTTCCACAATGGTCCTTTTTGGAGAAAAATCGGGACAGCCGCACGGAAACCCCGGCAGCCGGACGCTCAAGCCGGGCGATTTCGTCCTCTTTGATTTAGGTGTAATCATTGACGGATACTGCTCTGATATTACAAGGACGCTCGTGTATCAAAATGTGAGCGAAAAACAAAAAGAAATATATAATACGGTGCTTCAAGCCGAAACGGAGGCGCTTAAGATGAGCAAACCCGGTGTGAGAATCGGCGATCTTGATTTAAAAGCGCGCGGCATCATCGAAAAAGCGGGCTACGGCGATTACTTTCCGCACCGCCTCGGGCACGGGCTCGGGATTTCGCCTCATGAATACCCGTCCATGAGCCATAATAATGACGAACTTTTGAAACAAGGCATGGTATACACGATTGAACCCGGCATCTATGTGCCGGAAATCGGAGGCGTTCGCATCGAGGATGATGTACTTGTTACAGCCGATGGAGCAGAAGCGCTGACAAAGTATCCAAAAGAGCTGACTGTCATTTCATAAAAAATGGAACCCGCCGTGCGCGGGTTCTATTTTATTACGGAAGTGAATCTTTTCATCTCACCGTCAATCCTTTGAAATGAAGAAATCGTCAAAGGAACGGAATGGTTTGATTTCGTGTTTTTCTTTGAGGGGTTTCATCGCTGCTTTTGAAGACAGCACGATAACGATACATAATAGGATCAGAATGAAGATGCCCATTTTCCTTCTCCTTTCTGGAATGTAAACGTGTTCAGCACCGGTGCTGTCTTCATTCTAAATTATGAAACGCTTTCCATATCAAGCCCTAAATCAATAAAAGAAACTTCTGATGCCAAAGGGTTCTGGAATATTTTGACCATCGCTTGAGTTTATTGGGGCTGCATGCTGCCAAAAAAGTCCTGTGATGATCGTTTGATGAATGAATCTATGACGCCTTTTTGCTTTTGTTTTGGTGATTTAGTTTGATCAAAAGATAATCGGATTGCATCATTATTCTCATGTGAAAAATTTGTATACTTAGCTCAGAAGAAAGGGGGGATTACACGGGAAAAACACTGATAAATTACTGTTTTAGACAAAATCTTTTCATCTCGCATCCAGATATTTCAGTCTCCGCAACGATTGCGGAATCACCCATAAAACAAATAAGCATTAAGGATTTTTCTAATGATTTGAAGCCATCCATTACCTCTGAAAGGAAGCTAGAAAGAGTGAAAAAATTAGGGTTTGTACTGTTTATGTCGATGTTTGCTTTTGTCAGTGTAGTACCGGCAGCTGAGGCGAAAGTCATTGATCATGACAAAGTGCAAGGCTTCAGCGAAGTGACCCCTGTGACGGTTTCCCAAAAAGCGGCCAAACGTTTTCAGCCTTATTTGAAGGTTGCGAGCGGCTGCGTGCCTTTTCCGGCAGTTGACGCACAAGGCAACACAAGCGGAGGTCTGGAGCCTACCGGAGCGCCCGAAGGCCACTGCAGCAAAAGCGTGGGACAAGTGTACTCACGATCCGCATGGTATAATGGAGTTTGGGCGATTATGTATGCATGGTATTTTCCTAAAGATTCACCTCTGCCTTTAAAAGCATTCGGCCATCGACATGATTGGGAAGGTATCGTCGTATGGATCGACAATCCGGCAAATCAAAATCCAAAAGTGCTTTCCATCGCTTATTCTCAACACGGTAAATTTCAAAAAACAGCGCCAAACAACAATATTATGGAAGGCGATCATCCGAAGATCCGCTATGATGCTCCTCAACCGCCGATCAACCACAGCCTATATGTGGACAGTGCAAAGGGCGGCACCCAGCCTCTCATCGGGTGGGAAGATTTGACGCCTGCCGCAAGAAACGCATTGAACACAACGGATTTCGGAAGCGCAAACGTTCCTTTCAATGATCACAATTTCACGAATAACCTAGGAAAAGCATGGTTTAGATAAAAAATATTTCGAGTATCCGGCTGATTGTGAAATATTTTCATATCAGCCGATTTTTTTCGCCGCCTTGTACCTCCTCCGAAATCTTCTTCGCTGTTTTCTTCATATCAATAGAATCCCGAAAAAATGGCCAAAAGGATCAAAATCTATGGCTCAAAGCGATATAATTTCTTTATGATGAAATGATCCGGATGTGCGAAAAGATTTGAATGAAAGAAGGGAAACGAATGGCAAATATCAGGGAAATAGCTGAAGCGGCAGGGGTTTCCATCACGACTGTTTCGAGGGTTCTCAACGGCCACCCGTATGTCAAAGAAGAAAAGCGTCAAATAGTTCTTGAGACGATTGAACGCCTCGAATATGCAAGGAATATGCATGCCGTTCATTTATCCAAAGGCTTTTCCAACATGATAGGCGTTGTGCTGCCGACCATCAGCCTTCCTTATTTCGGCGAGCTGCTGGAAGGAATCGCTGAAGAAGCTGCGAAGGAAGGCGTTCACTTTTCGCTTTACCAAACAAATTATCAATTGGAAAAAGAAATTTTTGCATTGGAGCAGCTGAAACAAAGACAGGTGGACGGCCTGATTTTCTGTTCAAAAGCGATGTCCGATGAAGCGCTTTTGGACTGGCGTGAAACCGGCCCGTTCATCCTGTGCCAGGACTCAGGCGAGCAGCACTTTGCAACGGTCAGCATTCCGCATAAAGAAGCATTCAGACTTGGATTGGATTTTTTAATTGAAAAAGGGCACACAAAAATCGCGATTGGTTTGGCAAGGAAAAACGGCATGAACAGCCATTTTCGCCTCAAGGCATACAAGGAAGCTTTGGCCGCGATCGGGGAGCCTTACCGGGAAGAGTGGGTATTTGAGCGGTCGCTGACAATTACCGACGGGCAAAAACTGTTCTCCGAATGGAAAGGGATGGAGGAGAAGCCGACGGCTGTTTTTGTCGCAAACGACCAAGTATCAGCCGGTATTTTTCTTGAAGCGCAGCGGCATCAAGTGGATATTCCCGGAAGCCTCGCTATTTTAAGCTGTGACAACCAGCCGATCAGCGAAGTGCTCGGCATTTCAACAATTGAAATCAATATAAAGGAAATGGGGAAGCGCGCGTTTCGCCTTCTGCAAAAAAGAATCGGCGGCGCCGGGCCGGAAAAACTGACTGTTCCTTACAAGCTGATCAAAAGGGCGACTGTGTAATCAAAACATCAATCTTTTTCCAGACAGTGATCAAAATTCGACATTTTTCATCAAAAACGTCAAAATAAATTGACGCGCTTTCATGAGTTTTGTACGATATGAGAGATTGATGACAAAAAGGAGCTGAGGATCGTGAACAGATCCTTTACCGTTGAAAAGGTACTCAACAACAACGTTTTAATCGCTCTCCATGATGATTACAGAGAAGTTGTCTTGATTGGCAAAGGAATCGGTTTTGGTAAAAAGCGCGGAGATCTTATCGAACATGAGAACTACGAAAAAATGTTTATCCTGGAAAATGATAAGGAACAATCGCAGTATAAGAAGCTCCTCACTTATGTCGATGAAAAAATGGTTGATATCGCCAATGATGTCATCTACCATATCGCGCAAAAAATCGGCCAGCCGCTGAACGAACACATTCATGTCGCCCTGACGGACCATATCGCATTTGCAGTTAAGCGTCTAGAAAAGGGATTTGATATGAAAAATCCGTTTTTGCTTGAGACGGAATCGCTTTATCCGAAGGAATACGAAGTCGCCAAGGAAGCCGTCGATATGATTAATGAAAAATCCGACATTCAGCTGCCTGAAGGTGAAATCGGGTTCATCGCGCTTCATATCCACAGTGCGATGACAAACCGCCCGCTTTCTGAAGTCAATCAGCATTCACAACTGATCTCCAGGCTTGTCCAGGTCATCGAAGATTCATTCCAGATGCAAGTCAACAGGGAAAGCGTGAACTATTTGCGGCTGATCAGGCACTTGCGCTTTACGATTGACAGGATAAAACGGGACGAGCCGATTCAGGAACCGGAAAAATTAATGTTGTTGTTGAAAACGGAATATCCGCTGTGTTACAATACTGCTTGGAAGATGATCAAGATCTTGCAGCAAGCGCTCAAGAAACCGGTTCATGAGGCAGAAGCCGTTTATTTGACATTGCATTTGTACCGTTTGACTAATAAAATTTCATAACGCCTTTATAACGTGTTACTGATTCGATCAGGCATGAGTGAAAAAAGGGAGAAATGAAGACGCTGTCTTTTGTTTCTTAGTGTACCCGCTTTCACCATGCCTTTTTTGTCGTTCTAAAGGCGAAATGTAAACGGTTTATTTAGATGAAAAAGCAGTCTTTTGAACGAAGTTGTCATGAATTTTTGCTGTAAGGTCAAACTATTCTTAGAGGGGGTTAAAAAATGTTTAAATCGCTATTTGGCGTTCTGCAAAAAATTGGACGAGCGCTGATGCTTCCTGTTGCCATCCTGCCGGCTGCAGGGATTCTGCTCGCGCTTGGTAATGCCATGCAAAATCCGCAGATGACAAAAGTCGCACCATTCTTAACGAACAGCACCGTTCAGCTTGTTGCGAAAGTGATGGAAAGTTCAGGTGACGTTGTGTTCACCAACTTGGCGCTCCTTTTCGCTGTCGGGGTTGCCATCGGTTTGGCTAACGGCGACGGCGTTGCCGGAATCGCTGCTATTATCGGATATCTTGTTATGAATGTCACGATGAGTGCAGTGCTCCTTCAAAACGGTTCAATTCCAAGCGATGCAGTTGAAAGAGCACAGTTCTTTACTCAAAACCATCCGGAATACACGACAATGCTCGGGATACCGACATTGGCAACGGGAGTATTCGGGGGTATTATTGTCGGTGTCCTGGCCGCAGCCATGTACAATCGATTCTACACAATCGAGCTTCCGCAATATTTAGGATTCTTTGCCGGAAAGCGCTTTGTTCCGATTATTACATCTATTTGTGCATTGCTGCTGGGACTTGTTATGCTGTTTATCTGGCCGCCAATTCAAGGCGCACTGAACAGCTTTTCAACGAACCTGCTTGCAGCCAATGAAGCGGTCGCAGCTCTCATCTTCGGAATGATTGAGCGGGCTCTGATTCCGTTCGGTCTGCACCATATTTTCTACTCGCCGTTCTGGTATGAGTTCTTCAGCTATACGAACCAGGCGGGAGAAATTGTCCGCGGTGACCAAAGAATTTTCATGGCGCAAATCAAAGACGGCGTCGAATTGACAGCGGGTACATTTATGACCGGTAAGTATCCGTTCATGATGTTCGGTCTTCCTGCGGCAGCGCTTGCCATTTATCATGAAGCAAAACCGCAGAACAAAAAGCTTGTTGCCGGTATTATGGGGTCAGCAGCCTTAACATCATTCTTAACAGGGATCACTGAGCCGATCGAATTCTCATTCCTGTTCGTCGCACCGATTCTGTTTGCGATTCACTGTGTGTTTGCCGGCCTGTCATTCATGATGATGGACATCTTGAATGTTAAGATCGGGATGACGTTCTCCGGCGGTTTGATCGACTACTTCCTGTTCGGAATTCTGCCGAACCGTACAGCTTGGTGGCTTGTCATTCCTGTCGGTTTAGTCCTGGCTGTCATCTACTACTTCGGATTCAGATTTGCCATCCGCAAGTTCAACTTGAAAACGCCTGGACGCGAAGATGCAGCTGCAGAACCCGCTGATGAAGGCAAAGAAGCAGCAGGAGATCTTCCTTATCAAATTCTTGAAGCGATGGGTGACCAGGAAAATATCAAGCACCTTGACGCTTGTATCACAAGACTTCGCGTAACAGTCAACGATCAGAAGAAAGTTGACAAAGAGCGCTTGAAAAAACTCGGCGCTTCCGGCGTGCTGGAAGTCGGCAATAACATCCAAGCGATATTCGGACCAAGATCCGACAATTTAAAATCACAAATGCAAGACATTATGTCAGGCCGGACGCCTCGTCCTGAAAAAGCGCCGAACGCTGCCGAGGAAGTGGAGCAGCAAATCGAAGAAGCTATGGTTGAGCCTCTTCAAAACGAATCAGGTGAAGAAGTATTCGTTTCACCGCTTGCGGGTGAACTTCATCCGATTGCAGATGTTCCGGACCAAGTATTCTCCGGAAAAATGATGGGTGACGGATTTGCGATTCTTCCTGCAGAAGGCACAGTTGTGTCACCTGTAAGAGGGAAAGTGCTGAACGTGTTCCCGACAAAGCATGCGATCGGTCTGCAGTCTGACGGCGGCAGAGAAATTCTGATCCACTTTGGAATCGACACAGTCAGTCTGAAAGGAGAAGGCTTCACTTCATTTGTTTCTGAAGGTGACAGGGTTGAGCCTGGCCAGAAACTGCTTGAAGTCGACATTGAAAAAGTGAAGGACAATGTACCTTCCCTGATGACGCCGATCGTGTTCACGAACCTTCAAGAAGGAGAAAGCGTGAGCTTGCAGGCAGAAGGCAATGTCAGCCTGACACAGGACGACATCGTCCGCATCGAAAAATAAATTCACAAAATGGCCGTACTTGTCAGATGACATGTACGGCTGTATGATATAATATTGTGAATGTACTCAAAGCTTTAAATTAAAAGGAGATTGATAAAAAATGGCACAAAAAACGTTTAAAGTAACTGCAGATTCTGGAATCCACGCTCGTCCAGCGACTGTTCTTGTACAAACAGCAAGCAAATATGATGCAGATATTAATTTGGAATATAACGGAAAAACAGTAAACCTTAAATCTATTATGGGCGTTATGTCACTAGGTATTGCCAAAGGTGCTGAAATCACGATTTCTGCTTCCGGCGCTGATGAAAATGATGCTCTTTCCGCACTTGAAGAAACAATGAAAAGCGAAGGTTTAGGCGAATAATGCTTGAATTAAAAGGAATAGGCGCTTCAGCCGGTATTGCGATTGCAAAAGCATATCGGCTTGAGGAGCCTGATCTAACGGTTGAAAAGAAAAACATCTCTGATTCTGATGCGGAAGTAAATCGTTTTGAAGACGCCATCGAGCGTTCTAAGAAAGAGCTTGAAACCATTAAAAACCATGCTTTGAAAGAGCTTGGCGAAGATAAAGCGGAAATCTTTTCTGCACATTTGTTAGTATTAAGCGATCCTGAACTGTTAAACCCGATTAAAGACAAAATCAAATCTGATTCTGTCAATGCGGAATTCGCTTTAAAAGAAACGGCCGACATGTTCGTCACCATGTTCGAGTCGATGGACAATGAATATATGAAAGAACGCGCCGCGGACATCCGCGATGTCACCAAGCGTGTCACAGGGCATCTTCTCGGCGTTGAGATTCCGAATCCGAGCCTGATTTCCGAAGAAGTCATCATCGTGGCCGAAGACTTGACACCGTCTGATACAGCGCAATTAAACCGCAACTTTGTAAAAGGGTTTACAACAGATATCGGCGGACGGACGTCCCACTCTGCCATCATGGCGCGCTCGCTTGAAATTCCGGCCGTTGTCGGCACAAAAGCGGCAACGAAAGGCATCCAAAACGGCGTAACAGTTATCGTTGACGGCATCAATGGCGATGTCATCGTTGATCCTTCCCAGGAAACAATCAGCGAATACGAAGAAAAGCATCAAGCCTTCCTGGCGCAAAAAGCCGAATGGGCAAAGCTTGTCAACGAACCGACTGTAACGAGCGACGGCCATCACGTGGAACTTGCCGCTAATATCGGTACACCTGATGATGTAAAAGGCGTTCTGGAAAATGGAGGAGAAGCAGTCGGCCTTTACCGAACTGAGTTCCTTTACATGGGCAGAGACCAGCTTCCGACAGAAGAGGAGCAATTTGATGCCTATAAAACCGTTCTTGAGCGTATGGAAGGCAAATCCGTTGTCGTTCGTACTCTTGATATCGGCGGAGACAAAGAGCTTCCATATTTAGAACTGCCAAAAGAAATGAATCCTTTCTTAGGATACAGAGCGATCCGTCTTTGCCTTGATGAGCAAGAGATTTTCAGAACGCAGCTTCGTGCGCTGCTTCGGGCAAGTACATATGGAAACTTAAAAATTATGTTCCCTATGATCGCGACTGTAAACGAATTTAAAGCAGCGAAAGCGATTCTTTTAGAAGAAAAAGAAAAGCTGAAAGCTGAAGGCCAACAAGTTTCCGACGACATTGAAGTCGGTATGATGGTTGAAATCCCTTCAACAGCGGTCATCGCTGATCAATTTGCTAAAGAAGTCGATTTCTTCAGCATCGGAACGAATGACCTGATTCAATACACGATGGCTGCTGACCGGATGAATGAGCGGGTATCTTATCTTTACCAGCCATACAATCCTGCGATTCTCCGCCTGATCACGCTTGTCATTGAAGCGGCTCATAAAGAAGGAAAATGGGTCGGCATGTGCGGCGAAATGGCGGGAGATGAAATTGCGATCCCGATCCTGCTGGGTCTTGGATTGGACGAGTTCTCAATGAGTGCGACGTCAATCCTGCCGGCAAGAACGCAAATCAGCAAGCTTTCTAAAAAAGAGACAGAATCGTTCAAAGAGCAAATTCTGTCTATGAGCACAACAGAAGAGGTTGTACAATTCGTAAAAGAAACCTTCAACCTGGCATAAGCAATTGAAAATCCGGACCGGCATCACCAATGCCCGTCCGGGTTTTTTGTTTATCTGAATGATCCCGGCTGCGGCGGAGATAATACATGTGACCAATTGTTAGAAAGGGGGATTCTGATATGCCTAGGCAGCCATTCAAACCGGGAGATGAGGTGTATGTCATTTACCGGAATCCGCATGCAGCGAATGTGGCGCATATAAAGGAAGCTGAAGTCGTTGATCATCCGCTTCACGAAGGCGAACTGGCATTGTTTATGTATGATACATATCACGCCTTTGCCGAAGATGATGCCGTTTTTTCTTCATATGAAGAGGCGGAACGGCTTTACCGTGAATTATTTGACGGGATATGAAGACATTACCGGTATATCACATCCTCTAAATGCAAAAAGTAATGGAAATATGCAAAGGATGTGTCTGTTTCCAATGGTAAAACCGTTTGTTCCCCAACTCGTCTATATTGAACCGAGAGCCCTGGAATATCCGCTTGGAAAAGAGCTGAGGGATAAATTTTCAAACATGGGACTTGAGATCAGGGAAACAACTTCACACAACCAGGTGAGGAATATCCCGGGGGAAGGCCACCTGCAAAAATACAGAAATGCGAAATCCACTTTGGTGATCGGCGTCAGAAAAACATTGAAGTTCGATTCGTCAAAACCGTCCGCAGAATACGCGATCCCGTTTGCAACAGGGTGTATGGGTCACTGTCATTACTGCTACCTGCAAACGACAATGGGCAGCAAGCCGTATATCAGAACGTACGTCAATGTGGAGGAAATACTTGAGCAGGCGGATCAATATATAAAAGAAAGGGCTCCCGAAGATACGCGGTTTGAAGCTTCCTGCACATCCGATATCGTCGGAATTGACCATTTGACACATACGTTAAAACGCGCCATTGAGCATTTCGGTCAAACCGACCATGGTAAGCTGCGTTTCGTGACAAAATTTCATCATGTCGACCATTTGCTCGATGCCAAGCACAACGGAAAAACGCGCTTCCGCTTCAGCGTGAATGCCGACTATGTCATTAAAAGCTTTGAACCCGGCACATCCCCGTTGGATAAACGGATCGAAGCCGCCGTGAAAGTAGCGGAAGCGGGCTATCCGCTCGGTTTTATCATCGCTCCGATTTATATTCATGACGGCTGGCAGGAAGGCTACAGAGTGCTGCTGGAAAAGCTCGATCGTGCGCTGCCGCAGCATGCGAGGCGCGACATCACCTTTGAAATGATCCAGCATAGATTCACGAAGCCGGCAAAGAGAGTCATTGAAAAAAACTATCCAAAGACAAAGCTCGAACTGGATGAAGAAAAACGGCGCTATAAATGGGGCAGATACGGGATTGGCAAATACATTTATCAGAAGGATGAAGAAGCAGAGCTTCGCAGCGCCCTTGAATCGTATATCGACAACTATTTTCCCGAAGCAAAAATCGAATATTTCACATAGCAGAGCTTTAGTTGAAAAAGCTCTGTTTTTTGTTTTGAAAACATTATGTTAAAAAAGGATTTTTCCACTCCATTAACACCGCATAATCAAGCGATTCCTCATCTTCAATGTAGCCGGGAATCACACAAACTGGAGAGCGTCCGCAATGAAGCAGGAACGAGAGCACTGGATCGCGCTTTTCCCCGTCCAATACAGCTTGAACATACTGTTCGGGCGTCATTTCTTCAGCCGACTTGTGATAATGGGGAATCCGTCCGCCGCCAATGAGACGCTTGAGCCCTTTAAAGACCGTCAGTTCATACATGGATTGCATCAGCCGCATTCCGATGCCGAGTTTTCGATAGTCGGGGGACACGGAAATATCGACGACATAAAGGGAGTTTCCATCGTTTTGATGTGTGCCGATATACCCGTTGTCCGTCACTTCAACCCAGCTGTGGTGCGGATGATGCGGATCAAAATCAGCCATGAGCGCTGTCATCGAACCGATGATGCGGCCTTCGGAAACTGCGCAAAGCGCTCCATCGGGAAATCGTTCAATATGGGAATGGAGCTGCTCTTCATTCCACAGAAGGTCTTCCGGAAACGGAGGCGGAAAGCATTCTCTTTGGAGAGCAATCAAACCGGGAATATCTTTTTTGCTGTAATTGCGGATGTCCACCTGCTGATAAGAAGTGCCGTTATCGACGTAAAACTGTTTATAGATCGCCAATCACTCCTTTTGCTATTTCCTTCATTATACCGTTATTTTAACAGGCTATCTTAATTTTGCGAAATTTTTGCCGATAAAAAGAATATGAAGGTGCATGTAAAGGAGGGTTTCATTTGTTTAAAAAACTGCATGTCAAAATTGCCGGATTTGTTGCCGTCCTGCTGGTTTTGACGGTTATCGTCCTACAGTTCTCGACAACACATTTGTTGAAATCGATGCTTGAAGATGAGGCAAAAGAATCAACGTCCAGCCTCCTCGGTTCAATTAAAAGAAATATTGAGCTTCAATTAGAACACTACGAGATTTCTTTGAATCGTATAAGTGATGGAGAAATGGCTCACTCATTCTTAAAAGACGGGGATAATAAAATTATAAAAATCGTCAATGATGAATTAAAACAATTAAAAGAAAAAAATGAGTATGTCAATTTAGCTTATATCGGCACAAAAAAGAAGGAAATGTTTACATTTCCGAAAACGACCTTTGATGATGATTATAATCCGGCTGAAAGGCCATGGTATACGTCAGCTGCAAAAACACCCGACAAAGTCGTTTGGACGGAACCTTACAAAGATGCGGTTTCCGGAGATATGACAGTTACTGCGGCAAAAGCCATCGTCGTCAATAATAAAGTTGAAGGCGTTGTCAGTATAGACTTGTCATTGAATTCATTGAACAAAATTATCGAAAATCAAAAGATGCCTTATGACGGCTACGCATTTATTTTGGACCAAAACGGGACAATGCTCGCCCACCCGTCAAAACAGGGCGACGATATATCGAATGATAAAACATATCGGGACATCCCGTCATCAAAAAACGGAATCAAAGTAGGCAAAGATACTGTGATCGCTTATCAGACTGTCGGCGGTACGGGCTGGAAAGTCGGTACGCAGTTCGACACGGCGAAGCTGATGTGGGTCGCGCAGGAAATGAACAAAATGGTCATTATCGTTTCAATCATTGCTCTGGCAGCGGCGATCATTTTAAGCTATTTCCTTGCCAAAACGATCACAGGCCCGATTAAGCAGCTGATTGCCAAAACAAAAGCAGTCGCTGGCGGCGATTTGACGGTCCAAACAGCAGCTGCCTCAAAAGATGAAATCGGTATATTGACAAAAGACTTTAACAAGATGGTCGAACATATGAAAGAAATGATTGTGCAAGTCAGATCATCGTCCGGAAAAGTATCGGATACGACCGATCAATTAAGCGCTGTTTCAGAAGAGACGGTTTCTGCGAGCGATGAAATCGCCAAAGCAATCGAAGAAGTGGCGACAGGCGCGACTGAACAGGCGGCTGAGGTCGAAAATGTCAATGAACAATCCGAACGGCTGTCTGTCAAAATTAAAGAAATCGAACATCATGCCGACAGCATCAAGAAACTTTCGAGAACATCAGAAGAAGCAAGCTATACAGGAATCGATGCCCTCGGGCAGCTGCTTGCAAAGTCAAATGAAGCAAACTCGGAGACAAAGAAAGTGGAACATATGCTATTCCAGCTTGAAGAAAAAACGAAAAACATTGAAGACGTTGTTACAGCCATCTCGGCGATCTCTGATCAGACAAACCTGCTTGCTCTGAACGCCAGCATTGAAGCGGCCCGTGCCGGAGAAAGCGGACGCGGTTTTGCGGTAGTTGCAGAAGAGGTGAGAAAGCTTGCTGAACAATCGGCGGTTTCTTCACAGCACATCAGTGAAACGGTCAAACAGATTCAGATGGAAACGAAAGAAGCCGTTTCAGCGATGACAGAAGCAAGCAAGATGAATGAAGAGCAAAATGGAATGATTCACGAAACAGGTGAAGCGCTCAGCAAAATTACTGCTGAAATGCAGGCGCTCGTCAACTCAATTGACCACATTTATTCTGAAATCTCGGATATGAGCGGAGAGCAGCAAAAAATGTCCGATTCGATTCAGAGCATTTCAGCCATTTCCCAGCAGTCTGCCGCGGCTGCGGAAGAGGTCAGCGCTTCGGCCAACGAGCAGCTGACAGCGCTGGAAAGCATCGCAAAATCGGCTGAAGCGCTGAGCGAGGCCAACCAAGAATTATTAAATGCGATCAATAAGTTTAACGTGTAATAAAGAGGTCCCTCTTGTTGAAAGAGGGACTTCTCCTTTTTCAACATTCACAATCCCAATTTTCAGAATATACGTGTTACACTATAAGAAGGAAGGGAGTGATCATTGTGGACTTAAAGATGAATGGCAAAACAGCGCTTGTGGCTGCAAGCAGCAAAGGACTTGGCAATGCGATCGCCAAAGCCATTGCGAAAGAAGGGGCAAATGTCATGCTGTCCGGGAGACACGAAGCGGACTTGAAAAAAGCCGCGGAAGAGCTGAACGGACTCGGCGGCGGCACCGTCTCTTATCAAGTATGCGATCTTGCAGACGCCGACGGGATCAAAGCGCTCGTTCAAAAGACCGCTGACACATTTGGAACGATCGATATGCTTGTCAACAATGTCGGAGGACCGAAGGGCGGCAGCCTGCTTGATCTGACAGACGATGACTGGACCTCATCATTTGAATTGCATCTGCTCAGCTATGTCCGTTTAATCCGCGAAGCTTTTCCATATCTCAAAAAGGATGGGGGACGCATCGTTAATATCGCTTCATCATCAGTCAAACAGCCGATTCCGGGCTTGCTGCTTTCCAACACGTTTCGAATGGGAATCGTCGGTCTGACAAAATCGATTGCCGAAGAGTTGGCCGAACACCGCATTTTGATCAACACGCTCGCCCCCGGAAGAATCGCGACGGACCGCGTGGCAGAGCTTGATCGGCTGAAAGCCGAGAAAACAGGCCTTTCCGAGCAGCAGGTGAAAGAAAGCTATGAGAAAGAAATTCCGCTCGGCTCCTACGGAAAACCTGACGACTTTGCACAGTATGCAAGCTTTCTTTTATCAGAGTGCAATACATATATGACTGGACAAACGCTGCTGATCGACGGCGGAATGGTAAAAGCAATTTAAGGGGGATGAGACCATGAAAAAAACGGTCGGATTTATCGGACTCGGTGTAATGGGAAACAGCATGGCCTCGCACATTTTAGCCGCGGGCTATCCCGTCAGCGCCTATACGAGAACGAAACACAAAGCGGACAGCCTCGTGGAAAAAGGGGCGGAATGGAAATCATCCGTCAAAGCACTGGCGCAGTCGTCTGATGTGATCATCACAATGGTCGGCTACCCAAAAGACGTTGAAGAGGTTTACTTTGGAAGCGAAGGCATTATTGAAAATGCCAAAAAAGGTTCCTACCTTATCGATATGACGACTTCCAAACCTTCGCTTGCCAAACAAATCGAGACTGCCGCAAAAGAGAAAGGACTTTACGCTTTGGATGCTCCGGTTTCAGGCGGGGACGTCGGCGCGAGGAACGGCACGCTCGCTATCATGGTCGGAGGAGAACGGAAAGCTTATGATGAATGCTACCCGCTCTTTTCGATCATGGGTGAAAACATCCAGTATCAGGGGCCGGCCGGAAGCGGCCAGCATACGAAAATGTGCAACCAGATTGCGATTGCCGCAGGGATGATCGGCGTCGCAGAAGCGATGGCCTACGCCGAAAAATCCGGACTCGATCCCGACAACGTGCTGAAAAGCATTACGACCGGCGCTGCGGGAAGCTGGTCGCTCTCAAATCTAGCGCCTAGAATGCTGAAAGGCGACTTTGAACCGGGTTTTTACGTCAAACACTTTGTTAAAGACATGGGCATCGCGCTTGAAGAGGCGGAGCTGATGGGCGAGAAAATGCCGGGGCTCGAGCTTGCGAAAAGCCTTTACGACACCCTTGTTGAAAAAGGCGAAGAAAACAGCGGCACCCAAAGTCTGTACAAGCTTTGGACAGAATACAAATAACGAAAAAAACCACTTGCTGCATGCAAGTGGTTTTTTGCTGGTTCTTATTTTCCGATGAACTGCTGAGTCCAGTAGTTGCCGTCCTTCACATATCCGACACCGATATGCGTGAAGTTAGGATTCATAATGTTTTTTCTGTGGCCTTCACTGTTCATCCAAGCTTTGACGACTTCTTGAGGCGTTTTTTGGCCTTTTGCGATGTTTTCTCCGGCAGTGCGGTATGTGATGCCGAATTTCTTCATCATGTCAAATGGAGAACCGTAAGTCGGGCTGTTGTGATCAAAATAGTTGTTATCTTTCATATCTTGAGATTTCGTGCGGGCAACCTTGCTCAGTTTTTCATCCAATGTAAGAGGTTTTAGCCCTTGTTTCTTTCTTTCTGCATTCGTCAGTTCAACAACTTCTTTTTCATACGCGCTTACAGAAGAAGATGCAGGCGCTGTATTTTGCTTTTGCTGTGAAGTCTGCTCTTTTGAAGCCGCAGGCTTTGAAGCTTTAGGAGCAGAAGCCTTCGGTGCAGAAGCTTTAGGCTGTTGAGTTGCTTGTTTCATATAAGAATGAAGCAGGGACTGAATTTTTTCTTGGTCAGCTTTAGAAAGCTGGTTCATGTTTTGGATATTCAGTTTGCCCGCGAGATCAGTTACATTTATGGAATGAACGGTTTTGACTTGTACTTGCTGCTGCTCTTTAGCGTCTGCGTGCTGAACGCCGCTGAATGTGAAGAGCGTTGCTGCAGCTGCTGCTGATAAAAGAAAAGCTTTTTTCATAAACAGTAATCCTCCTAAATGTTGTAGTAGTTGTTGTTTCGTACACTAGAATCATAACATGGCTTTTTTGAAATAATAGATCCATATATTCCCTTTGACAAGGTATTATTGTTAATTTTGACATAAAAAAAGAAAAACCCTTTGCTGCCAATATGCAACCAGATCGTTCTTTTACACGTCTTGTCATAAACGTGGTAAAATTTAAATTTGTTAGTTAAATTTTAATATAAAAAGAGATTGACAGCTTTTTTGAAAACTTTAGATTGTAACAACCATTACAAAAGTGTTACAATATATCTCAGTTAATTAATGTAAAATTGAATATTGTGAGAGGAGAGAGAGTTTCAGTGACAGAATCTCAACATGATCCGGCTGAAATCAAAAAGAGCAGGCGTTCGCGTTTATGGCGGATCAACCTGTACTTCTTTGCGGTGTTCACTTTGTTCGCTGCGCTGATTGTCAAGCTGGGCCTCGTGCAAATCGTCAATGGAGAGGCGTATGAGCAGGAAGCTTCGAAAACCGAGGCGAAAATTGCGTCATACCCGGCACCGCGGGGTAAAATGTATGACAGATACGGGCGGGTGGTTGTCGACAACCAAAGCGTTCCCGCGATCACATATACGATGATGACTAGCACAAAAACGGAGGAAAAAATCAGCACAGCCAAAAAACTCGCAGAATTGATCGATATCGATACTTCGTTTCTGAAAGAGAGAGATCTGAAAGATTACTGGCTTGCCAGACACCCGAAAAAAGCTGCTGCACTTCTGAAAGACAGCGAGAAAACCCTCAAGTCTGATCAAACATACAAGCTTCAGGTGGACCGCGTTCCGGCGGAAGAGATCAAAGCGCTGGAAAAGGACAAAGATGAGCTTAAAGTCGCAGCGATTTTCAGAAGATTTTCTGGCGGCTATGCGTATGAGCCGCAAATCGTCAAGGCGATGAGCCCGAAAACCGCGGGGAAAAACGATGCGCAGCTCCTTGATGAGAAGGCTTCTAAACAGATGCCGGCCAACGATTTGACGTATGAGGAAGTCTCACGCGTTTCCGAGCATCTTGAGGAACTGCCCGGCGTCGACGTCATCATGGACTGGACCAGGAAATATCCTTATGAAAAAACGCTCTACTCCATTTTCGGAGGCGTCACAACGCCTGAACAAGGGCTTATCAAGGACCGGGAAGACTTTTACCTGACAAGGGGATATGCCCGGAATGACAGAGTGGGAAAAAGCTATCTCGAGTATCAATATGAAGAATATTTAAATCCGAAAAAAGCGAAAGTCCAATATACCGAAAACCGTTCAGGAAAGGTTATCAGCCAGGAAACGGTTGATGAAGGAAGACGCGGCTACGATCTGCAGCTGACGTTCGACATGGAGCTCCAAAAGAAAGTCGAAGAGGCTATCGAAGAGGAGCTTAATAAATTCCGCGGCTCAAACTACATGCTGGACAGAGCGTTCGTCGTCATGATGGACCCGAATAACGGAGACATTCTGTCCATGGCCGGAAAGCGGATCGTCGACGGCAAAATCACCGACTATGCAATCGGCGCGTTTACAACCCAGTACGAAATGGGATCGGCGGTCAAAGGCGCGACCGTGCTTGCCGGCTATCAGGACGGCATGCCGCATGGGCAGAGTTATTTAGACCAAGAGCTGAGCTTCGCAGGGGGAGTTAAAAAAGGTTCCTACAGAGGAAACACTATCGGTTGGGCTAATGAAGTTAGAGCGCTGGAAAAAAGTTCAAACGTTTATATGTTCTATGTGGCAATGAGAATGGCAGGAATTACGTATGTACCGAACGGCCCGCTTCCGGCGAACCTAGAGGACTTAAAGAAAATGAGGTATTACTTCAATCAATTTGGCCTTGGGGTAAAAACAGGCATCGACTTGCCGCAGGAGTCGGCCGGGATGCAGACAAACCCAAAAATAGTCGGGGGTCTCCTCCTCGATGAAGCGATCGGCCAGTTTGACACGTACACGCCTTTGCAGCTCGCCCAATATGTTTCAACGATCGCCAACGGCGGATACAGGTTGCAGCCGAGAGTCGTGAAAAGCATTCACCAGCCAGAAAGCGAAAAACTCGGTCCGGTCATTGAAGAGCGCTCTGCCAATGTGCTGAATCGTATCAACAATTCTCAAAGCGACATCGCCATCGTCAAGCAAGGATTTAAACGAGTAACCCAGACGGGAACTGCAGCCGGCGCATTCGGTTCGCTTGACGTATCAGGCAAAACCGGAACGGCGCAGACGCAATACTACGGCACAAACCGAAACTGGTGGGGGACTAGGACTTACAATATCACCTTTGCCGGCTATTACCCGTCGGAAAATCCGCAGGTCGCCTTCAGCGTTGTCGTCCCGAATGTCGACGACAAAACGAAGATGAACAAAAACATCGCCGCCAAAATCGTCAAAGCCTATGTCGATCTGCAAAAAAAATACAGCAAAGATTAGACAAAAAAGAACACGGATTTTTTCCGGGTTCTTTTTTTGTTATCAAAATTTGACGAATGCTAGAAGTTTTGAAGGAGATTTCTCGCATTTTAGCGAATCCTTTTAAGCAAAATAGTTTTAATGAATGCTGGTCATGAATAGGGTATAAAGGAGGGATATGATGGAACAAAAAACAAAACGTTTTGAGCAATATAAGCCTCATATGAATTTACAGGCAGTCCTGTCAGCTAACGGCCGTTTTATATACATATCTGCAAATTGCAAAGAGCTCTTAAGCTACGAGCAGAATGAACTGATCGGTACGTATTTGAAGGACTATTTACACGAAGACGATCTTTTTCTGGTAGAAAGCTATTTTTACAATGAGCATCATTTGCTGCCCTGCACCTTCAGATTTGTGAAAAAAGACTACACGATGATCTGGATCGAAGCATCGATCGATTTCGTGACGACCCATGTTGGAGAAAAAGAACGCGAAATTGTACTCAAAATGAAAGTGTTTGAAGACCGTCCCTCTAAGAAAAGCAGCTCCATAAAAGAGGAAGACGCTCCGGAAGAAGCCTCCAGGCTGCCGGCAAAAGAGGAATTCGAAGCCATGATCGAAGGCTTGCCAAACCCTCTGTGCATCAGCGTTCAAGGGGAAATAGTCTACGTAAATGACGCCATGGTCAACCTGCTCGGAGCCGAGCATAAACGGCAAATTATCGGAAAGTATTCCTACGATTTTATCGAGAAAGAGTACCATGACATCGTCAAAAACCGCATTAAGCGGATGCAGCAGGGACTTGATGTCGGAATGATCGAGCAAACGTGGCATAAGCTCGACGGCACGCAGATTCACCTCGAAGTCAAGGCGGCGCCGACCATTTATCAAAACCAGAAAGCGGAGCTGCTTCTTCTCATTGACATTTCATCGAGAAAAAAATTTCAGACCATTTTGCAAAAAAGCAGGGAGCGATATCAGCTCTTGATTCAAAACTCAATCGATACGATAGCCGTGATTCATAAAGGAAGATGGGTCTTTATGAATGAATCGGGCATTCGTCTGTTTGAAGCAAAGACGTATGAGGATTTAATCGGCAAAGATATTTACGAACACCTGCACCCATGCGATCACGAAGATGTCAAAGCGAGGCTGAAACGGATCACAGACCGCCAATCCGAATCTGAAATCATAAAACAGACGTGGTATACATTTGAAAAAAGGCTCATCTATACAGAAATGGTTTGCATCCCTACGACATTTTTCGGGGAAACGGCGGTTCAGGTGATTTTAAGGGACATTTCTGAACGCAAGCAGACCGAAGAGCTGATGGTCCGTTCGGAAAAGCTGTCGATTGCCGGACAGCTTGCAGCCGGGATCGCCCATGAAATCCGCAATCCGCTCACCGCGATCAAAGGGTTTTTGCAGCTGATGAAGCCGACAATGGAAGAAAATGAACATTATTTTAATATTATCTTTTCCGAGTTAAGCAGAATCGAATTGATCTTGAGCGAGCTTCTCATGCTGGCAAAGCCGCAGCAAAACGCATTGAAAGAAAAGCTTGATCTGATCAGGCTGATCCGCGAAGTGACGGCGCTTTTAGAAACGCAGGCCAACTTAAACGGCATTTTGATCAATACGATCCTCACAGACGACAAAATTTACATTAAAGGGGATCAAAATCAATTAAAGCAAGTGTTTATCAACCTAATCAAAAACGCCGTCGAATCCATGCCAAACGGCGGGACGGTTCATTTGACGGTCAGAGAAACCGACGATTCGGTCGTCGTCGAGGTGGAGGACGAAGGAGAAGGGATACCTGAACATGTCCTGAAGCGGATCGGCGAGCCGTTTTTGACGACGAAGGAAAAAGGAACAGGCCTCGGTTTGATGGTCACCTTCAATATCATCGAAAATCACAACGGAACCATCGAAGTCGACAGCAAAGCAGAAAAAGGCACGACATTTAAGATTCTATTTCCAAAATAAAATAAAAAAACAACGGCGTAAAAGCCGTTGTTTACGTAGTCTGTATCGATTGCCTCTTATTGAAAACAAAGGACTCCAGCCGGTCAAGACCTTCCCTTAGCGTATCAGGAGAATATGCGTAAGAGATCCTCACATAGCCTTCCCCGTATTCAGAAAACGAGCTGCCCGGCACGATCGCAAGCCCCTCTTCTTCAAGAAGCGACATGCAGAAGTCAAAGGAAGACATTCCAAACGATTTGATGGACGGGAAAATGTAGAATGCTCCCGACGGTTTAATCACATCGAGGCCCATCGTCACAAGTCTGTCGTACACGTAGTCCAGCCGTTTTTTATACTGCTCGCGCATGATCAGAGCGTCATCAAACCCGTTAGTGACGGCTTCCAGAGCAGCTTTTTGAGAAATCGATGAAGCGCAAGATACGTTGTATTGATGGACTTTTAAAATATGCTTTGCGATTTCCTTCGGTGCGAACAAAAACCCGATTCTCCAGCCCGTCATGCTGTGGGATTTGGAAAGCCCGCCGATGACGATCGTCTGGTCCCTTAGCACAGTTGCGATCGAGTGGTGCGGTCTGTCAAAAGTGAGTTCGCTGTATATTTCATCTGAGAGCACAAAGACGTTTCGGCCTTTTAAAAGGGAGGCGATGTCCTTCAGCTCTTCTTCGGACAGCGTCATTCCCGTCGGATTCGACGGATATGGAAGAACAACACATTTTGTCTTCGGCGTCAGCGCTTCCTCGATCAATTTTGCTGTCAGCTTAAAGCCGTGGGACGTGGTGTCAATGATCAATGGAGACGCTCCGCACATTTTGATGATCGGCTCATAGCCGGGGTATACCGGCCCCGGAAGAATGACTTCATCGCCCGGAGATAAAATCGTGCGGAATGCCGAATCGATAGCCTGGCTGGCGCCTGTTGTCACAATAATCTCGCTTTCCGCTTCATAATTTAAATCGGCTTTTTTCTTCATATAAAGCTGTACAGCCTGCCTCAGCTCAGGATATCCGGCGTTGTGAGTGTAGGATGTTTGATTCTCATCTATCGCTTTTTTGGCGGCCTGTTTGACATGGTGGGGGGTGAAGAAATCAGGCTGGCCGATTGTTAAAGAGATTACGTTTTCGTACTGGGATACAAGGTTTGAGAACTTGCGGATCCCTGAGATTTCGATTTCTTTTACATTTGGATTAAGCAAATGTTCCATTTAGCATCACCTTAAAAATGTTATGGTTTATCTTATTTTACCATCATCAGACCAATTGTCATCTTTTAATCAATCAATTTTATAAAAACTCGTAACAAGTATATGCGAAACGATGCAAGGTATGCGGACATGCGGACGGCGGCAGATAGAAAAATAAGACAATCAAACGATTGCCTTACGTTATGTTCCGTTTAGTAGCCGTAATCGGAGTCAAAATCTTCTTTCCACGAAATATATATTTGTTCTTCACTGTCTGAAGCTTCCTTGAGCATTTCTGTGTAAACGGCCCGGCTGACCTCTTCTAAAATGGTCATTTCATGATTTTTAATCGCTACAATTGTTCCCATCATAAACACCTTTCCTGAAAAATCCTTGACCATTGTAACACGATAAATGTCAAAGTCAATGAAAAACTTGTGATCCGTACATTAATTTAACTTTAAAAAAATGCGATACGTATTGATAATGTTCAGCCAGTCTTAGTAGTATATAGAAGTCAAGATGTTAGGAGGAAAAGCACATTGGAATTGGAATTAGACAAACACGAAACTGCTCCTGAAAGGAGCGAGTATGCCGGAATCGGCGCGCGTTTTGTAGCTTCCCTGCTCGACGGATTGATTCTCGGGATTCCCGCATATATTTTCACGTACGTTTTAACAGCGACGTTGATGTTGGGAAATTCGGATATCATGCTCATGATGGAGACTGATCCCGAGTATTTGAGCGATCAGGAAGTCTTTACGTTTATCATCAGTATGTTCAAAACCGTAGCGATCGTTGGAAGTATTACTTTTATTGTGTATTTTCTTTATTACACGCTGATGGAATCATCCAAATGGCAAGGGACGCTAGGCAAGAAAATCATGAACGTTCAGGTGGCGAAGGCAGAAGGCGGAAGAATCTCATTCGGCCGTGCAGCCGGAAGGTTTCTGGCCAAAAGCTTTCTATCTCCGATTTTGATGATCGGCTACATTATGGCCTTTTTTACAGAAAGGCGCCAGGCGCTTCATGATATGTTGGCAGGAACCATTGTCGTAAAAAAATAACGGGCAAAAGACAGCACGCTTTCAGCTTGAATGCGTGCTGTCTTGTTCAGGAAAATGTTTCACGGCAGGAATAAAAATAAGGAGGCATCAATCCAGATGGATACTCAGCCGGAACGTGAACAAGCTGTAAAGCGGGCGCAAAGAACGGGAATCAAGCTCTTTTTGACGCTGCCGATTCTTTCTTGGGCGTTATACGATTTTGCAAATACCATTTTTTCATCAAATATTGTGACGATCTTTTTTCCTTTTTATTTGCAGGAGGCAGTCGGCGAAAATGCCAGCATGAATCAGGTGGCAAGCACTTTTATCTCCTATTCGAACGCAGCCGCAAGCTTTCTGCTTGTCATTTTCACGCCTTTATTCGGAGTGCTGATCGACCGAACGGGCAGAAAGAAAAAATACATCGGCCTGTTTACGATGATTTGTGTTTCATGCACCATTTTAATGGGGGTTTTTGCCGGGGCTTCGTTTCAGAAGGACATATACGGGCTTCCGCTATCCTTGATCCTTGTCGTCATCATGTTTGTGACCGCAAAGTTTTTCTATCATTCAAGCTTGGTGTTCTATGATACGATTTTGGCTGACTTGGGGACAAAAGAAGAAATCCCGCTCTTATCAGGTTTCGGAATTGCAATCGGGTATATCGGCACTTTAGCCGGGTTAACGGTATACCTTCTTGTCGGCAACCAGGATTTTCACCGCGCATTCATCCCGTCGGCTCTCTTGTTTCTGTTTTTTTCACTTCCGTATCTGCTCTTCACGAAAGAGAAAAGAAAACCGGAACCGAAAGAAAAGAAATCGTTTTTCAGCGGATACTGGGAAATTGTGCAGACATTCAAAGACATTCGTCTATATAAGCCGGTCTTCTTATTCATGATCGCCTACTTTTTCCTGAATGATGCGCTTGCTACAGCAATAGCCATGATGGCGGTTTATTCAAAAACGGTCATCGGTTTTACGACCGGACAATTCGTTTTGCTTTACCTTGTTTCTACTGTATCAAGCATCATCGGTTCATTTCTGCTCGGCTTTGTGACGAAAAGAATCGGCGCCAAGCACGCGGTCAGCCTTGTCGCCGCCATTATGATCACCGCTTTGACGATTGGAGCATGCACGACGTCAACGCTCTTGTTTTGGATTGCGGGGAGCTTGTTCGGCATTTCGCTTGGAGGCACATGGGTCGCATCAAGGACACTGATTATCGAGCTGACGCCAGAACATAAAAGAGGCGAATTTTTCGGATTGTTTGCTTTGTCGGGGAAAATCTCTTCCATTTTCGGTCCGGTCCTCTACGGATCGATTACTTTGCTGTTCAGGGATCTCGGGAACATGGCCAGCCGAATGGCTTTCGGATCTTTAGTGTTATTGGCGGCGATCGGCCTGATCATTCATCAAAATGTTAAGGCAAAAGCTTGAGCCGGAGCATCAACTTTTAACAAAAGACGCCGATATAAAAAGTAAACACAAAGTAGGATAGAGAGGGATATCAGTGTCTTCAAACCAACAGGAAATTTTATTAAGTTCGGGAACCAATGAATTAGAAATCGTGAAGTTCGAGGTTGGTCTCAACATTTTCGGCATAAATGTCATGAAAGTCAGAGAAATCATTCAGCCGGTTGAAATTACGAAAGTGCCTCATTCGCATAAGCATATGGAGGGCATGATTACATTGCGCGGGGAAATTCTTCCCGTCATTGATTTATTCTCTTTCTTTGGCGTTGAGCACGGTGATGACGAGCATCAAGAAAAATACATTGTGACGGAATTTAACAAGCGGAAAATCGTCTTTCACACTGGAGCGGTTTCACAGATTCACCGGGTGTCATGGGAAGAAATTGAGAAGCCGACTGCTTTGAATCAAGGGATGGACCGTCACCTTACCGGCATCATTAAGCTCGACGGCACCATGATTTTCCTGCCAGATTACGAAAAAATCATTTTTGATCTTGAGTCTGAGTCAGGTATGGACCCTTATCAAATGAAAAATGAAAAATTCGATCAGAGACGGACTGACAAAAAGCTGATCATTGTCGAGGACTCTCCGCTCCTCTTGCGGCTATTGGTGGAAAAGCTGAATGAAGCGGGATACAACAACATCGTGTCTTTTGAAAACGGAAAAGACGCTTACGAGCACGCGCTTCAATTGATGGAAGACGGCACAGCTCTTCACGAAAAAGTCGATCTGATGATCACGGATATTGAAATGCCGCAGATGGATGGACACCGGCTCACAAAGCTGCTAAAAGATAACCCGCTGAGTACGGAGCTGCCGATCTTGATTTTCTCTTCTTTGATTACAGACGATCTTCGCCATAAAGGGGAACAAGTCGGAGCCGATGAACAAATCAGCAAGCCAGAGCTCAATGAACTGATCGAAAAGCTTGATAAATATATTTTCAAGAACTAAAAAAAGCCTCGAAAGGAGGCTTTTTTTTTTATTAAAAATAGCTTTCGCCAAGCTTCTTGAAGACGGGTTTTGAGGCTGGACGCTTCCGGTTTGTGACGAGCGGTTTTTCTTTGATTCCCGTGTAGTTTTGAAGAAGCTGTTTCGCTATATTCAAGGACATATGAGCTTTAGGGTTCCGATACGAATGATTTAATGTACCTAAGTGTGGAAGGTTTGCGAAGTCTTCTTTTGTTGGAGGCATGTGAAAAAAGTAGTCTCCGAGAGATATCAGCACATCTGACTGCTGCTGGCTGAATCTTGGATTTTTCGAAAAATGCAGGCCTACCTTTTTACCTTTTCCTTCATTAAGCAGCTTTTGCAAAGCTTTCTTTTTCAGAAGATACAGGTATTTGGGATTAGTCGCGGTTTTCGCATGGCGGTTAACTGTATAAATCGCTTTTGAAAGGTTTTCAACTGTCGGTTTTAATTCTTTCGTATGATTATGGTCGTCCATTTTTTCTCTCCTATCCATTCGTTTCTAGATCACCTCCTAAAGATGCAAGGCTTATGTCTAAATTATACGAAATAGAACAGAAAATGCAAATATCCCATAGAAAAAACGCGCGATTTTTTATGGAATCGCGCGTTTTCATCTTTATAAAACAGAGTTCATTTTCGCTTTTGTATTTTTTTGTCTCTTCAGCGCCGCTTGAACGTCGATTTCCGCACTCTCGGCGCTTAATTTAGGCAGGGCGATAAAGTAGTACAGCGCCGCCAGCAGAATAATTCCCGCCAAGCCGTAATATATATAATCCACATCGGCGATGATTCCCGGGAATAGGACAGCGATCATGCCAAGCGCTGAGGATTGCGCCAGCATTGTCAGCGGATCGGTCCACCCGCTGACCCTTCCCATCAGCCTTGGATGGACGATTTTGGGAATCCAGCCGCCAAGAGCTGTGTTGATCGGCCCGATGCATATCCCGGCAAGAAATGCAGCCGAGTAGTATACGGGCAATTGATCTGTAAAGCCAAGCAGGATGATAAAGGCACCCGCGATAAAAATCGGGACTGACATCATGTATGCCGGCTTCACTTTTTTTTCGAGCAGGGCGGCGACGGCAATCCCAGTCAAAAGTCCGATGCCCAGTACGATTGTGAAGAGGGAAGTATGCCACTCATAACTGTCAGGGGACAGCTCATACTTCATTTTAAACATCGGCAGAACCGAAAGTCCGCCGCTTACAAGCCCGAAAATAAAATATCCGAATACAAGAGAGGCAAGCAATTTATTTTTTAATATATAAACGATGCCTTCCTTAAAATCGCGCATCGAATCTTTGACGGTCATGTTTTTCCAGCCTTTATTTCCGTTCGGCTTCCGCGCTGCAAGCGGTATATCGCAGGAACGGATTAAAAAGCCGGAGACGATAAAGCTCACAAAATCAAGAGCGATTGCTCCATGCAAGCCGATCGTCTTGTACATAAATGCTCCAATTCCTACGCCGAACAATAGAAACAGGCTGAAAAGCATCTGGTTCAGTCCTGCAGCCTTTGCATACTGGTCCTTTCTTAAAATGGCCTGGACCAAACTTGCTTCGGCCGGGTAGAAAAATTTTGTAACCGCGCTTCTGATAAATAGGACTAAAAACACAAGCGGTATAATTTGAAGATACAATACAAAGAAAAGAACGACAGTCAGTCCCGCTCTGATCCAATCACAGTTTTCCGCGACTTTCTTGCGGTCAAAACGGTCAGCGACCACCCCGACGATAAAGAATACGAAAACCGTCGGCAAGGAATACATCAGCTCGGCGATTGTCGTATAGGCCGGCTGGCTGCTGAACCGGTCGAGCAAGAAAAAGGCGAAAGCCATATTTCCGACTGTCGTTCCCATTTGAGAAGCGAAAGCTGCGAAAAAAAGTCGGACGAAATTACGATTTTTAAAAAGATCCATATATACGCTCCTTACCCTAAAGGTCCCATTATATCTTAATACAAGATGTTGTATTGTTCAAATTGCATTTGTCTGGAAATGTACTCGTCTAAGGTGTAATGGACACTCGGGTTCCGTTGGGTACGATAGAAGCAAGTTCCAGAACATCCCGATTGTGCATGCGGATACATCCCCTTGAAACAGCTTTGCCAATTGACGAAGGGTTATTCGTTCCATGGATGCCGTAGTGCTGTTTTGACAGGCTCAGCCAGTAGGCGCCGAACGGGCCGCCCGGATTTGGCTGCCGGTTGACGATGACAAATTCGCCTCTCGGCGTCTGTGTGAGGATTTTTCCGACGGCAATCGGATATGTTTTTACAAGTCTGTCTCGCTCATACAATCTGAGCGTTCTTCCGTTGAGAGACACGGCAATCCGGTATGGAATTGTGTCCGGATTTCTGATGCCGGGAATGATAATCGACTGGCCCGCGGACACTTGGCCGCCGTTTAAGCCAGGATTCGCCTGCAGCAACGCCTGCCGGGTCGTTCTGAAATCGGCGGCGATGCTTTCAAGGGTTTCTCCGGGTTTGACTTGGTACATCAGCAATAATCAGCACATCTCCTTTTCAAAAACGAAAAGAGAGCCTTTTCCGCTGCTAATATATAGACGGAAAGAGGCTGAGGAAGTTTCGTTTTTTTGATGGGGATTGGATGAAATGGAGCGGGAATGTTTTTACTTAATGTATGCAGATGCCTTTTGTTTTGAGCCAAAAGACCGGGCAAGATTTAAATGGATTCAAGCTGGAACACGGTGATTTCAGGCTTTGACAGAAAGCGGAGCGGCAGCCTGGTCGTGCCGATTCCTCGATTGACATAGATTTTCATTCCGGCTGTTTCATACATTCCTTCCGTATAAATTTCTCCGTACGGAGGCGTAATCAAAGGACCGAATACGGGAATCTGAATTTGTCCGCCGTGGGTGTGTCCGGATATTTGCAGATTGACGGGGTATTGATTTGCCGTTAAAGCGGCATCAGGCTCATGGACGAGCAAAATCGAAAAGGCTTTTTTGCTCAGCTTTGACAGGATGCCTTCGTAGTCAGGTCTGCCGAGCATCAAATCATCGAGTGAAGCGATCTCAATTACGCTTCCGTCTATCAATTCAAGCTTCAGCAAATCGTTTCGCAGCACCCGAAAACCGGCCGATGCCATGAGCGTCTGATAGACTTTTGTTCCATAGCCTCCGTGATCATGGTTCCCGAATATAGCAAGCTTTCCATAGGGGGCTGAAAGCTTTTTTAAGGCGCTTACAGCACGCTCGTGTTCCCGGTAGCGATGCGGTTTATCTATTAAATCCCCGCTGAATACGATAAGATCCGGGGAGAGGGCGTTCACTTGGCTGACAACATTTGAAAGCTCGTCTGCTGTAAAGTATTCGCTTAAGTGGGTATCGCTGAACTGAACGATCCGAAACTGATCAAACCCTTTAGGAATGAGCCGATGCCGAATGGGAATAAAGTTTGTTTCAAGCATGTGCGGTTCGAGATAGCGCGCATAGCCCAAGCCGCCGGCAGCGGTAAAGAGCCCTGCTGCGGCAAGGCCTAAGAAGCCTTTTAAAAATTGTCTTCTGGACGGATTTTTCATAATCAACCAACCTTTAATAGATTCTCTACATTATATCATCCAGAAAAGCCATTTTAGGACAGTCCGCATGTTTTGTTAATTTTTTTTAATTTATATGATAAACTATCAATTGAATGAATACTCATTCATAACAAGGGGGATGGATATGGACAGAAAAGTTGTAATCGTGACCGGCGGGTCGAGCGGAATGGGAAAAGCGATCGCCAAAAAGCAGGCTGAAGAAGGATGGAATGTGATGATTACGGGCAGAACACAAGAAACGCTCGAAGCGGCCAAAGAAGAAATTGAAACTTTTGCCGGGCAGGTGGCCGTATGCCGGATGGATGTCCGGTCTGTTGAAGATGTGGAACAGATGATCACAGAGGCGGCAGGACGGTTTGGCACGATCGACGCTTTGGTTAACAATGCCGCAGGCAACTTTATCTGCCCGGCTGAAAAACTATCGGTCAACGGCTGGAAGGCGGTCATCGATATCGTGCTGAACGGCACATTTTATTGCAGCCAAGCAGCCGGCCGCTACTGGATCAAGGAAAAGAAACGCGGCCAGATTTTAAATATGGTCGCGACGTATGCATGGGGCGCCGGTGCCGGTGTCGTTCACTCCGCGGCGGCAAAAGCAGGCGTTCTGTCGCTGACAAGGACGCTTGCCGTCGAGTGGGGAAGTGCATACGGGATTAGGTGCAACGCCATTGCGCCCGGTCCGATCGAGAGGACGGGCGGAGCCGAAAAATTATTTGAATCGGAAGAAGCCGCGCACGCGACAATCAAAAGCGTTCCGCTCAAAAGGCTGGGCACCCCTGAAGAAATCGCGGGACTCGCCGCATTTTTGCTTTCTGAGCAGGCGGGATATGTCAACGGGGAGTGTGTGACGATGGACGGAGGTCAATGGCTGAATCCCCGTCCGTTTTAGATTTCAAATTCAAAGGTGCGAGCCGGTATGGTATAATCAGACAAAGATTAGAAGCAGGTGATATGCCATGTTGGATCCACTCGATATTTTAACGAACATTGAAGATGTCATTCCATACTATCAGCCGATCTTCAGTGCTGAAGAACAAAAGGTGATCGGCTATGAAGTGCTGGGGCGCATCAAGGTAGAAACTGAAGTGAAGAGCCTCGGGCCGTTTTTTTCTGATCCGACAATTCCGGAAGAATACAAGAAAGAGGTTGATCTCAAGGTGATCCGCCAGGCGCTCGATCATTTTCTGGACAGCGGGCGCGACCTGCTCATCTTCGTCAATCAAGATGCAAATGTGCTGATGATGGATCACGGCGAATCGTTCCTCGACCTGTTGATGGAATATCAGGATAAAGGGCTCGAGCTCAGCCGTTTCGTTATCGAAATCACGGAGCAAAAGTTTGAAGGGGATATTGAACAGCTTCATCATTTGCTGACCTATTACCGTACATACGGAATTAAAGTCGCTGTTGATAATATCGGTAAGGAAAGCAGCAATCTCGACAGAATCGCTCTTCTTTCTCCGGATCTGTTAAAGATCGACCTTCAGCCGCTCAAGCTGTCTTCTCCTTCGCCTTCCTATGAATATGTGCTTTACAGCATATCTCTCCTTGCCAGAAAAATCGGAGCCGCATTGCTTTATGAAGATATTGAAGCGAGCTTTCAGCTGCAATACGCATGGAGAAACGGGGGCCGATATTTCCAGGGGCAGTATCTTGAGCTGCCGAAGGATAAATTTATCGAACGGGATGTATTAAAGGACCGGCTGCAGGCCGAGTTTCATCAATTCATCACGCATGAGAAGAAGAAGCTAACCATTCTGTACGATCACTCCGAGCAGTTTTACAAACGGGTTCATCAGCTTGTCACATCGCTAAAGAAAACGGCTCAGTCAGACGATGAATTTCTCTTCAATCTCGGAAAAGAACTGACAGATTGCAGCTTTAGAATTTACATGTGCGATGAAGACGGTATTCAGCTGACGAAAAACGTGTTTAAGCATGACGGAGCATGGATATTTCAGCCTGAGTACATCGGCAAAAATTGGAGCTGGCGCCCTTATTTTCTCGAGAATATCATGAGGATGAGAACGATGAGAAAAGGGTTTTTCAGCGATTTGTACAGCGATATCGAAACGGGGGAAATGATCAGAACGTTTTCCTATCCGATGGATGAAGAATTGTATCTGTTCATTGACCTGTCCTACTCATATTTATACGAACAAGACGGATTAATTTAAGCGGCGGCCTTTCGCCGCTTTTTCTTTTTGAAAAAATGAATCCCGAGAGGTTTGTTTCGCGTATATAAAGGAAAATGTGAAAATATAAATGCTAAAAAGGGGTGGATCATATGAAGAACGTTTGGTCATCCTTACTGTGCGCGCTTCTGGCTGCGGCTCTTGTATTCTTCTGCGCGGATTTTGCCAAAGCCGGAGAAAAACCGACAAGAGCATCGTTATTTGAGACCCTTCAATCCGTATCGGACGTCCATTTTCAGCTGACCGAAAAGGAAAGAACGAAAACAGACATGATATCCCTCTTGGAACCTTATATGGAGCACGCCATGGCAGTGAAGTATGTAGAGGCGAACGCCTTTCCTGAACAAGCGGGGTGGATTTTTTACGGGACAGACGCGCCTGAAGTTGCAATCCCTTTCTTCAGCTATGACGAAGACACAAAAGTGGCTGAGAAAGACGGAAGCTATACCGTATATGAATTTGTTGGAGATCAAAACGACGGCCCTGTTTCATATCAAAAAAATTATCAGACGGTGACGCTGAAGAATACCGGCGGCAGCTTCAAAGTAACGGATATCGGCCAATCTGATACAAAACCGGCTGGAGAAGAAATAATGTCCAAACAACCGGATGAAAAAGAAACAAGCTCGAATTTTGCGGATAAAGGGGAAGGAGACCAGGCTGCATCTCCGCTTTTTGCCACCGATGTTAACTGGACATTGGCCGGAATTTTCAGCTAGCAAAAGAATTTAAAGAAAATCATTGACAATGATACTGATAATCATTATCATTTAATTATAGAGAGATGAACCTCTCTGTTCCCCAACCCCTCTATCAGATCAAGATTTAAAAAACTTGGCGCTGCCCCCGCCAAGTTTTTTATTTGCATGGAATCCCGCACTTCAAATAGCTGCGGGATTTTTGGGCATTAGGCGCGCGCAGGAATAAGACAATCCTTTGCTCCATAAATCTAAATTGGTGGTTCAAATAGACTCCTCTGCAGTCAAAAAAATATTTTTCATGTATGACATGAAAAAAGAAAACTCAAACTATGAAAAAGCGGTTTTTCTTTTTCATGATCAAAAAGGAAAAATGTCATCGGCTGATACTTTGTGGTATGATGCTTTGTAGAACTTGTATTATAATTAATACTTGTTGATCCTGAAGTTGTTTTTTTGAAAGGAGTCTTTTTTAGAATGTCACAATTAATGGGTATCATCACGAGACTGCAGAGCCTGCAAGAGACTGCGGAGGCTGCCGGAGAACCGACGCAGCGCAATTTTGAAGTGAACGGAGAAAAAATTTGCAGCGTAAAATATTTTGAAAAAAACCAAACGTTTGAGCTGACAGTTTATCAAAAAGGAGATAAGCCTACCACATTTCCGTTTGACAACATCGATATGATTTCAATCGAAATCTTTGAACTGCTTCAGCAATAGGAGGATATGGCATGAAAGCTTTTCCAAGCGTTATTTGTCCGCATTGCAAAACAACCGAGCATATGGATCAAGTTCTGACGGCCCAGTCCAATCAGAATGTGATTTACAGATGTGAGAGCTGCGGGTTCAGCTTGAAAAATATACCGACCAAAAAAGGATAGCAGACAGACGAATCGTTCCATCTTCGGTGCAGATCAAAAATGAAAAGGGGCATTCCAATGGCTGATTCTTTTCTTTTTTACAATCTTTCTGAAGATCAAATGACATTTCCTGAAGTGATCGGGAGACTAAAGTCGTTCATACGCCAAGATCCGAGGGCAAGCTATCTGCTGTCCGTCGGAACAGACTCGCAGATCCATCAGAATTGCACAAAATTTATCACAGCTATCCATTTGCACCGCAAAGGCAAAGGAGCGTGGGGCTGTCTGAAAAACACGGTTGTCAACAGACCGATACATAGCCTCAGGGAGAAAATATCGCTTGAAACAGCTTACAGCCAAGAGATTGCCGCATATCTTTTAAATGATTATTTTAATGAAATCATGGATCTGCTTCTTCCGTTTACAGACGAGGGAGCAGATTTAACCCTTGAAGTTCATTTGGATATCGGAAAAAAAGGAATGACAAAGGATTTAATTCAGGAAATGACAGGACGAATCACTTCGATGGGGATCTGCGCCAAAATTAAACCTGACTCCTATACAGCTTCAAGCTATGCAAACCGGTACACAAAATAATTGTTTGAAAGAAAATCGAACAGATGTCGAAATGTGCGGTTGACGTTTGATTTTCAATTTCATATTCTAGCCCTATAGAAACTAGAGAGAACATATTGTTTCTGACTCTAGCTAAATCAATTAGGGGGCTGGTTAAGAATGGAACGCTTTTCAGAAGAAGAGAGAAAACTGTTGCTGAACGTACTTTTGGACCATGAGTATGCCGTAGAGCTACTAAGCAGTGAGATCAATGATATAGAAACTGGTACAAAAAATGTGGATAGCCTGACATATAAGAAACTGGTTACCTTATATGACCGTGTCCGGTCTGAAAATTAGGTCAGATTATATCAATTGATACTCATTAGAGTATCTTTTTTGTTTCCTAAAAGGATATTGAATGATAAACTGACCTTGGGAGAAAGGAAAGTTTTCGACAAATATTGATATTGTTTATATTATTGTAGTATAGGGAAATTATGCGTTGATGGATTAAAGCTGAAAAGGAGTCGAAAAATCATGATTAGTTTGCAATCAGATGAACTTCTTGAAACGACAGTAGGTCAGTTTATGATCGATGCTGATAAAGTAGCCCATGTTCAAGTCGGAAACAATCTGGAACATGCCCTTCTCGTTTTGACGAAAACCGGATATACCGCGATCCCTGTACTTGATGCTTCTTTCCGTTTGCACGGATTAATCGGAACGAATATGATCATGGATAAAATCTTCGGCTTGGAACGAATCGAATTTGAGAAGCTTGATAAGATTCATGTTGAAGAAGTCATGCTGACGGACATCCCCCGCTTAAAAATTGATGATCCGATTTTAAAAGGATTCGGACTCGTCATCAACAACGCGTTTGTATGTGTCGAAAATGAAGAGCAGGTTTTCGAAGGCATTTTTACAAGGCGTGTCGTATTAAAACAGCTGAATAAGCATTTGAGGACGTTGAATAAATAGGCGCGGCAGCGGCCTATTTTTTATTTGCAGCGCTCCATCCAATCCTCCGCACATTCCCCGATGCCCGACTTCCCGCTTGATTAAAAAACAGCCGTTTGATTAAATGTATGATAAGAAAAACTTATTGGAATGAGGAATGTCCATGCAGCTTCAAGAGCTTCACATGCTTGTCGTTCTGGCGGAAGAATTAAATATGCGGAAAGCGGCTGAACGTCTGTTTGTTTCCCAGCCGGCATTATCCCAGCGGCTGCAGACCATCGAGAAATCATGGGGAACGAAAATTTTTTTAAGATCGCAAAAAGGGCTGACTGTCACGTCTGCCGGAGAAAAAATTATCCAGTTTGCAAAAGATGTAACATTGGAACAGGAAAAAGTGAGAGAGAATATAGATGAGCTGGAGGGCGAGATACACGGTACGCTCAAATTGGCGGCCGCTTCGATTATCGGGCAGCATTGGCTTCCGAACGTTCTGAAAACCTACGTTAAACAATATCCGAACGTCAAAATCTCCCTCGTCACCGGCTGGAGCAGCGAAATGCTGAAAAGCCTCTACGAAGACCATGTTCATATTGGCATTATCAGGGGAAACCCGGAATGGAAAGGCCCTAAGCACTACTTGATGCGGGACGAATTGTACCTCGTCGATACAGAGATCCGAAACATTGAGGACATTGCCAAAACGGAACGGCCGTTCATCCAGTTCAAAAGCGACAGCACGTACTATCAGGAAATTCAGCACTGGTGGCACCAAAAGTTCAAAACATCGCCGAAACAAACCATTATTGTCGACCAAATTGAAACATGCAAACAGATGGCTTTCCACGGAATCGGTTATGCGATCCTTCCATCGGTGACGCTTCACGGAAGCGGGAGCCATGTTCACCAAATCCCTTTGCTTGATGCTAAAGGAAAAGCAATCGGCAGAGATACGTGGCTGCTCGGTTATGAGCCGGCTTTCCAGCTGAAGCAAGTACAGGCGTTTGTAGAAGTTGTGAAAGAATGTACGGCAATGGAATAAACACTAGAAAGGCAGGACTCCAAAAAGGGGACTGCTTTTTTTTGTACGATTTATTGACATTGATAATCATTATCATTTAAAGTGTATCTATACAATAATGAAAATCATTATCAATTATAGAGGTGATTCTGTTGTCTAAAGCATTGATTGCATATGCCAGCATGTCCGGCAACACGGAGGATATCGCTATGATCATTAAAGATACATTGCGAGAGTACGGTTTTGATGTCACCATTCAGGAAATGGATGATGTCGATACCGACTCATTGGCTGAATATGATCTTCTTTTAATCGGCACCTACACATGGGGGGACGGGGATCTTCCTTATGAAGCGGAATCGTTTTACGAAGAGGTCTCTTCGCTTGACCTTAAAGGAAAGAAAGCGGCATGCTTCGGATCCGGCGATTATGCATACCCCCGATTTTGCGAAGCGGTCAACACGTTTTACACCATGCTTGAACGAACCGGCGCCGACCTTTATCAAGAGACACTGAAAATAGAGCTTGCTCCTGAAACAGATGAAGATGCCGAGTGCTGCAAGGAATTTGCCGAAGGCTTTATAAGATGGGCAGAACAGCAAAAACGGCGGGCTGAGATCCATGTTTCATAAAGGTGCGACGGCCGTCGCTTCGGCAAAGCATTCCGGTTACTTTGTCGCCGTCAAGCGGGAAGGCATTTTTCACTATTCACTTGAGCAAGGCTGGAAAAGGCTCTTTCAATTAAAAAGCAAAATTTGTTCCATCACCTATATCGGCGATTATTTATTCGGCGCAGGGGAGAGAGGAACGATTATCAGATCGTCTGACCAAGGGGCAACCTGGTCAATCTCAAGCTTTCCGACAAACGCCACGATTTGGTCGATCACGGGGAGAACGGACGGCTTTGTGTGTGCGCATGGGAAGCATTGCATTTACATATCCGACGATTTCGGCGTCTCATGGAAAGTCGTCAAGCCGTTTTCCGGTTTGAGTCATCCGCCCGTTATCCGCTCTCTGTGCCTCCATGAAGAGCGCCTTTACATCGGGACGCAGATTCATGAAGTGCACGGCGGTGTTTGGGCATACGATTTGGCATCAGAATCGGCTTTTATGATCAAAAAAGAAACCGGCCGCATGACCGCCTCGATGATCGCATTTGAAGGCGAATGGCTGGTATGTGCGATGGGATCCAAAAAAGGGAATCACGGTGCCGTCGATTTGGTCAACATTCACACAAATGATGAAATACAAATCAGGCGGGGCCTTGTTGAGAATGAAGAATCATTCCTGGATGTGTCCGAAGACAACGGAATCATCTATGTCACATCGGCTCAGGACCGAGACGGCTTTTCAAGAATCTATCAGCTTGATTTCTTTGAGAGGGAGCTGAAATGGTTTGACACGATAAAAGGGCATGGGTTCAGGGTGGCCAACCAAAAGGAGAACTTCTTTTGCGCAGGTCTTTATGAATGCAAATTTGTCAGGCCTTATGAACAGCCTGCTGCAGCCCACTGATTTTATAGCGTTTTATAGGAGGAATAATGATGGGGAAAGTTTTGCTGGTTTATGCAAGCATGTCTGGAAATACAGAGGCGATGGCCGATTTAATCGAGAAGGGCCTTCTTGAGGGCGGGGCCGAAGTGGACCGTCATGAAGCGATGGATGTAGATGCGGCGCTCTTTAACGATTATCAGCACATGATATTTGGCGCCTATACTTGGGGCGACGGAGAACTTCCGGATGAGTTTTTGGATATTTACGACGATATGGAAGGGATGGATTTCATAGGCAAGACGTTTGCCGTTTTCGGATCCGGAGATACTTCTTACGAGCATTTTTGCGGTGCCGTCGACATTCTTGAAGATAAAATCAAGGAGCTCGGCGGGAACGTGGTGCTTCCGTCCGTCAAAATCGAAATGAATCCGGAGGATGAAGAAGAAGGCATGCTGCTCCAATTCGGCAGGGATTTTGCAAAGAAATGTGAAGTGCCGGCATAGCTTTTGATAAAAAAGGAAACGGGACATCCCTTTCCTTTTTTTCTTGTTTTTAAATCTTTCCTTTGATACAGTAATGAGGAGAAAAAGAGAAGGAGGACTTACATAATGAAAATGATGGATGCAAATGAGATTATCTCATTTATTCAAAATAGTAAGAAATCGACACCTGTTAAAGTGTATGTGAAAGGCGACCTTGAAGGAATTGACTTCGGCGCTTCAGCCAAGCCTTTTATTACAGGCAATACAGGGGTTGTATTCGGAGAATGGGCGGAGATTCAAGCTGCGCTCGAAGCCAACAAAGGCAAAATTGAAGACTATGTCATCGAAAACGACCGCCGCAATTCGGCGATTCCAACGCTCGATTTAAAAAATATTAAAGCGCGCATCGAGCCGGGTGCGATCATCCGCGATCAAGTGGAAATCGGCGATAATGCCGTCATCATGATGGGGGCTTCCATCAACATCGGCTCTGTGATCGGAGAAGGAACGATGATCGATATGAATGTCGTGCTGGGCGGACGAGCTACCGTCGGCAAAAACTGCCACATCGGAGCGGGATCCGTGCTTGCGGGTGTCATTGAGCCTCCTTCAGCAAAACCTGTCGTTATTGAAGACGATGTCGTCATCGGTGCAAACGCCGTCGTACTTGAAGGCGTGACTGTTGGAAAAGGAGCCGTTGTTGCTGCCGGCGCGATCGTTGTGGAAGATGTTGAGCCTTACACAGTAGTCGCCGGAACACCTGCGAAAAAAATCAAAGACATCGATGAAAAAACTAAAGGCAAAACAGAAATCAAACAGGAATTGCGCCAGCTTTAGAAGCGGCAGCGAAAAGTGCGTGGATGTGACAATCCACGCATTTTCGCATCGCCGGGGAGGTTAGAAAGATGAAATTGGACGAATTAGCAGCGATTCGCAGAGATCTGCACCAAATTCCTGAACTCGGTTTTCAGGAATATAAGACACAGGCTTATCTTTTGAACCACTTAGCAAAGCATCCGGAAGGACGGATTGAAATTGAAAAGTGGAGAACCGGACTGTTTGTAAAGGTTAAAGGGACGGCCCCTGAAAAGATTTTGGCGTACAGGGCGGATATGGACGGGCTCTCTATTCGGGAAGATACCGGATATTCTTTTTCTTCCGTTCATCAGGACAGGATGCATGCGTGCGGGCATGATTTCCACATGACGATTGCCCTCGGCATCATCGATCATTTCGTCCGCCACCCGGTTAAACAAGATCTGCTGTTTTTGTTCCAGCCGGCTGAGGAAGGACCGGGCGGCGCTGAGCCGATGCTTGAAAGCGACTTGTTTAAAAAGTGGGAGCCGAGCATGATCACAGCGCTGCACATCGCGCCTGAACTCCCGGTCGGAACGATCGGAACGAAAAGCGGGCTGCTCTTTGCCAATACGTCGGAGCTCGTAATCGAACTTGAAGGAAAGGGCGGGCATGCCGCATATCCCCACCTTGCAGAAGATATGGTGGTCGCGGCCAGTTCGCTCGTTACGCAAATGCAGTCGATCGTAGCCAGGAATGTCGATCCGCTGGACAGTGCTGTCATTACCATCGGGACGATTACAGGCGGATCGGCACAAAACATCATCGCTCAGGAAGCAAGGCTTGAAGGGACGATCAGGACGCTGTCCCCAGCGTCAATGGAACAGGTGAAGAAAAGGATCGAGGCCATGGTTCGGGGCCTGGAAACGGCTTATCAATGCAGCGGTAAAGTCAGCTATCCTGCAGCATATTATCAGGTCTGCAATTCAAGCGATTTAGTCGAAGACTTTATGCAGTTCGTTTCTGAAAACGGCCTTGCAGAGGTCGTCCGTTCAAAAGAAGCGATGACAGGGGAGGACTTCGGCTATATGCTGAAAAAGTATCCGGGCTTCATGTTTTGGCTCGGCGTCGATTCACCTTACGGGCTTCACCACGCCAAGCTGCAGCCGAAAGAGGAAGCGCTTGAAACGGCAGTCCGCGTCATGACGGCTTATTTCTCTTCCAAAGCCAATTAGATAAAGCGGCTGGTATAAAAAATCGGCAAACGTGGCATCTTAATTGGTGGAGGTGTTTCTTCATGTCGAAAAAAATCGGAATCGAACAATCTCTTTCTGATGTCGAGGCTGCTTTGAAGGAAAAAGGGTATGAGGTTGTAACGATGAAAACCGAAGACGATGCAAAAGGCTGCGACTGCTGCGTCGTCACTGGTCTGGACACTGATATGCTCGGGATTTCAGATACGATGACCGGAGCATCTGTCATACAGGCGACGGGTTTAACTGCCGATGAAATCTGTCAGCAGGTTGAGCAAAAACTTCAGTAATAGACATAAAACCGAAGTTCCAGCTTCGGTTTTAACTTGTTTTCCAAAAAAAACAGCTGCTGCGTGTTAAACGGTTGTTTCCTCATCCGGCGGCATGTTACAATTTTTTTAAAGGATTTAAATAGAACAACCGCTAATTTAAATTTATTATCAATTAATATTGACTTAAAATATGGTAAGCATTATAATGAACTATGTATGTGATATTATTAACTAAATGAGAATTTAATATTTGAATTCTCATTTAGATACGGGTAGCATAACCCAAAAATCACAATTGGAGGGATACATAAAATGGCAGAACGCATGGTAGGTAAACAAGCGCCGCGCTTTGAAATGGAAGCGGTTCTTGCAAACAAAGAATTCGGAAAAGTAAGCCTTGAAGAAAACATGAAAAATGATAAGTGGACGGTTCTATTCTTCTATCCAATGGACTTCACTTTCGTGTGTCCGACAGAAATTACAGCAATGTCTGACCGCTATGACGAGTTTGAAGACCTTGATGCAGAAGTTATCGGCGTATCAACTGACACCATCCACACTCACTTGGCATGGATTAACACGGACCGCAAAGATAACGGTCTCGGCCAGCTGAAATATCCGCTTGCTGCCGACACAAACCATGAAGTATCTCGTGAATACGGCGTACTGATTGAAGAAGAAGGTGTAGCGCTTCGCGGATTGTTCATCATTAATCCAGAAGGCGAACTTCAATATCAAACAGTGTTCCATAACAATATCGGCCGTGATGTAGACGAAACATTGCGCGTGCTTCAAGCGCTGCAAACAGGCGGTCTTTGCCCTGCAAACTGGAAACCGGGACAAGCAACCCTTTAATTTCGATAAGAAATCTGATTGGAAAGGTCTAACATTTGTTAGACCTTTTTAAACGACAAAAATGACATTGGAGGAAAAATCATGAAATTACGTCAGCCGATGCCGGAACTGACCGGCGCAAAAGAGTGGTTAAACGGAGAAGTGACAAAAGAGCAGCTTATAGGAGAAAAGCCGACATTAATTCATTTTTGGTCCATCAGCTGCCACTTGTGCAAAGAGGCGATGCCCCAGGTCAATGAATTCCGCGACCGCTACAGCGATAAACTAAACGTGGTGGCCGTGCATATGCCGCGTTCAGAAGACGATTTAGACTTGAATAAAATCAAAGAAGTTGCCGCTGAACATGATATCACTCAGCCTATTTTTGTTGACAGCGACCATAAGCTGACTGACGCTTTTGAGAATGAATATGTCCCTGCTTATTACGTGTTTGACAAAACAGGCCAGCTTCGCCATTTTCAAGCTGGAGGCAGCGGAATGAAAATGCTCGAAAAACGTGTGAACCGCGTTCTTGCCGAAACAGAACAGTCTGCTGAATAAAGATGAAAAACCCCGTTTTCATGGGGTTTTTTATTTATTTGGCTCCCCAATTACAAAAAAACAAAAAAAATTTCCTCTAGCCTCCCCTTTCGACAAATAGGCCATTTGACACTGTTTATTTCATTTGATGAGTCTGGTGGCCTGTTTTTGGTTCGGGAGCATTTCTTACTTACCCCGTGCATAAAAGACTGTGGATTCGACAAGTGAAATCTGGAAATTTTAAATATTCTGGATTTATAAGGCGGAATAATCATTGATATCTCACACTTTCCATCATAATTAAACAGTGGATTCTATTCCTAAATTATGTTTCATTGAAAAGTAATTTTCTAGGTTCCTTCATTATTTACCATTTTTCGACAATGAGCTTAGAATAGGCCGAAATGCTTCAAAAACTCCTCAGGCTTCAAGTTTTTCGGAAATTTAGTTCTATTTTCTTAACGGAGAGCAACAGTAGAAAAACGAAAAAATAGTTGATAAAATTAGTTTGGTAATCTAATATTTTTATTGGAAGGTTTATTTATTCTGATAGGAGGGTATAAACGGTATGTTTAACGAGAGGGAAGCATTGCGTTTAAGATTAGAGCAGCTGAACGAGGCTGAAGTTAAGGTGATTAGGGAGTATCAAATTGAGCGGGATAACATATATGCAAAGCTGCGTGAATTGGATCGTCCATCCAGCTTTAATGATACAAAAAAAGATTTTCGCCCGGAGCGTAAAACTGAATCTCTCCCTGTTTTAGCTGAATTGGCTGCACAGGAGATGAAGAGCTACCAGCAACAGCAGCAACAGCAGCCGCAAGCATCTCAAAAGAACCAGCAGCAGACTTCTCCGCAAACCTCCTCACTGCCTGCCGGAATTCCAGATGGAACGACAAGGCGCAGAAGGGGTACAGCACGTCCAGGCTCAAAAGCTGCAAAATTGCGTGAAGCGGCGATTAAAACATTAAAACGCCATAATGCGGCCATCAAAAGCTCCGAACTTCAAAAAGAAATCGAAAAAGAGAGCGGACTTGAGATCCCTAATATGACAACCTTTATGCAAAGCCTGATTAAAATGTACCCGGAAGTCAAAAAACCATACCGCGGTCAATATATATTAGAGGGTGAGATTTCTACTGAGACAGAGCAGCAATAGGTCAAACCCTTGCTTTTTCAGATAGCGTTTCCATTTTAAGGGAACATAAAGGCGGCCGCTTTATACGCGCCGCCCAATCAACTGCTTGAGACAATCTACTCAAGCGGTTTTTTTGTAAAAACCAAATTATTCCTTAAAGTGGTATTTAATTTAAAGGTTTTGTTTCTTTGTCTTTGCGTTTAATTTGATAGACCCATTTTTGCGGGGGTGTTTCTTCTTTCGCCTGTTTTTTCCATTCTGTTATTTTTTGATCCATTTTCGTATCATTTTGTTGAATGGCGCTCAATTGTTGTTGGAGCTGATCAACTTGCTCTGTAACAGTTTGAAGCACCGCCTCGATCTGTTCTGTCCGTTCAAAAACCTCCTCGTTTTGTTCAAGCGCCTTCTCCGTCTGCTGAAATGCATCAATATCGGCAAAATGAGAAGCGATCCACTTATCACTTTCATCGAGTTGCCTTTTATAAGAGAGAATCGTTTCATAAAACAGCGCTTCTTTTGTTTTTTCAGCCTCCAAAAGCCGGCTTTTCGTTTCCGTCACCCGCTCTTTTAATACCGCAACATCAGTTTCGATTTGTTTGAGCTGAAGACTTTTAGCATGAAGTTCATCTTTCAGGCGGGCATTTTCGTATGCAGCGTTTTTGAGCTCCTGTTCCTTTTTTTCCCTCAGCGTTTTTTCTCTTTCTGCATGAAGCTTTTCGTATTCTATTTGGCTATGTAAGCTTTTTTTCTCTTCTTCGGCTTTTACATTTGTTAAATGAAGGCGGTGCTTTTCTTCTATCTCTTGTTTTCTTGCATAGGTTTCTTTTTGAAGAAGCTCCTGAAGAACGACGATTTTACTCAGCAATTCGCTTTTTATCCGGTTGAGCGTTTCGGCCGACTTGTCTTCCTTGTTTGCCGAAATCCGCTCCAGTTCGAATGACAGCTGCTGAAGCTGCTGTTTCATTGCTGCGTTTTCCCGGCTGAGCTTATGATTTTTCTGGTGAAAATAGCTTGCTTCAAGCTCGTGTATCAATTGATGTGATCTTGCCAGCTCAGCTTTTAAAAAAAGGTTTTCCTGTGATAAATCTTGAAAATAAGGCAGCGAACCCGATGTTTTTTTCATGGTGACCAGCCCCCTATAAATGTTACAACTACAATATGCATAAATGAAACCCGCCATGCCTTTTGAAAAAGAGATTTTACAGACTTGTTCGGATTTCTAAAGTTTTGCTATGATGTTCGCAGGCAGGAACACGCGAAGGAAGGTTGAGCCGTATGAAAGAAATACATGTCATATTATCAGGGGGGCTTTCGCGCCGTTTTGGGGAACCGAAGGCGTTTGCCCGCTGGAAAGGCAAGCCGCTTTATCAATGGTGCAAACAGGCGCTGGGAGACGACGTCCTGATATTGAGCCGTCCGGGCTTGACGGAGCGGTTTATAGAACTCGGGGAAAAAGCGGTGCTGGAAGATATCGAACCGTACAGAGGGAAAGGGCCGCTTGCCGGTATGTACACAGCCATGGAGCGGGCGGAAGGGGAATGCTATATTTTTTCGGCCTGTGACACCCCGCTTGTCCGGCAGGAGACCATATCGGCTTTAAAACGGCAGTTGACCCCGGCGGATGACGCCGTCGTGCCTGTCGCAGACGGAAGGGCGCAGCCGCTTGTTGCCGTCTACCACAGAAGGGTAAAATCCGTCCTCCATGAACAGCTTCAGCAGAACGAACTGAAGATCAGCAGTTTTCTCGACCGCATTCGCGTCAAGTACATTGAAGCAGATGCGGTTGGTGCAGAGCCGTGGGAATTTATAAATGTCAATAAAAAGTCGGATTTAGAAGAAATAGAGCCGTTCTTTCCGGGATGAAATATTTTATCATAGATTGCAAGGGTTTTTCGGAAGGTGTTTTTCAAAGAACAGCAGACGGAAAAATGGTATGATATAGAAAAGGAAGTAAAGGGGATCATCCTGATGCATGAACGGTATTCAAGACAAATCAGATATCAAAACATCGGACAGGCGGGTCAGGACAGAATCAGGCAGAGCCATGTTTTGATCGTCGGGGCCGGGGCGCTTGGCACGTCAGCCGCTGAAGGGCTTGTGCGCGCAGGCATCGGCGCACTGTCTATTATAGACCGCGATTATGTGGAATGGAGCAACTTGCAAAGGCAGCAGCTCTACACAGAGAAAGACGCGGAGGAAAGGCTTCCGAAAGCGGCGGCTGCAAAAGAACGTCTTTCCGAGATCAACAGCGGTGTTGAGCTTCGTACATATGTTGCAGACGGCACAGTTGAAACACTCAGACCGCTGATCGAAGAGGCGGATGCCGTCATTGATGCAACGGATAACTTTGAGACCCGCATGATCATCAATGACCTTGCGCAGGAGACGGGTACTCCGTGGGTTTACGGCGCTTGTGTCAGCAGTCAGGGCATGTATATGACGATTATTCCCCAAAAAACGCCATGCCTTGCCTGCCTGTTTGAAGATGTTCCGATTGGCGGGGCTACATGCGATACGTCGGGGATTATTTCGCCGGCCGTTCAAATGGTGTCGGCTTATCAGCAAGCTGAAATTTTAAAAATCTTAACTGGACAGCAAGAAGCGCTTCAAACTGCTTTTGTCACGTTTGATTTATGGGCGAACACCCATTATCGCATGCAGATCGGCCGCAATGAGAAATGTCCTTCGTGCGGAGAAACGCCGGTTTATCCTTTCCTCAGCAACATGAGCCAAAAGAAAGCCGACGTGCTGTGCGGAAGAGAGACCGTCCAAATTCGCAGCGAAATGTTAAAACGGCTGCCTAAAGAGGAGCTCATGAAAAAGCTTTCGGTCATCGGAAAAGTGGATGCGAATGATTATTTGCTGCATGTACAATATGAGGCGTTCAGAATCGTTATTTTCAACGATGGAAGAGCCCTTGTTCACGGCACAAATGATATAAAAGAAGCCAACTCCATATTGGCGAGAGTCATCGGAATGTAACAACAGGAGGTTTTTTTAAATGATTGAAAAAAGAACGCCCATTCCAGTTTTTGAAGCCGCTGCGCGTGTCTCTCAGCACCAGAAGCTGGGAGATGCAGAGTGGATTCACCTTGAGGAGAGTCTCCATAGATTTTTAGCCGAAGATGTCAAGGCTGATCACGATGTACCCGCTTTTGACCGTTCGCCATACGACGGCTTTGCTGTCCGAGCATGCGATACAGCCGGTGCTTCGGGGGAAAATCCGCTGCAATTCGAGGTGGTTGATCACATTGGAGCCGGGGCCGTATCGGATAAAAAGCTGGGTTCTTTTCAAGCCGTCAGAATTATGACGGGAGCGCAGATTCCGGAGGGCGCTGATGCGGTAGTCATGCTTGAGCTGACAAAAACCTTCTCGGAAGACGGCAAAAACTATATGGTGTTGAAGCGCTCACTACAGCCGGGAGAAAATATATCAAAAACCGGAGAAGATGCGAGAAAAGGATCAGTTCTTGTGAAAAAAGGAACCCGGATAACGCCGGGTGTTGTCGCTTTGCTTGCAACATTCGGATATGCAGCGGTTCCTGCAGTCAAAAAGCCTGTGGTAGGCATCATTGCCACCGGGACGGAGCTTCTGAATGTCAGCGATCCTCTTGTTCCCGGAAAAATCCGCAACAGCAATGCAGGCATGGCGGCCGCTCAGGTTGAAGAATCAGGCGGAAAACCCCTTTATTTAGGAAAGATTTCTGATCAATTTGACGAAAGCTTTGCAGCGGTGGAAAAAGCTTTGGACAAGGTGGATTTTCTGATTACGACCGGAGGGGTATCCGTAGGGGACTTTGATTTTCTGCCGGCAATTTACGAAAAGCTCGGTGCCGAGGTCCTGTTTAATAAAGTGGCGATGCGTCCCGGAAGTGTAACGACGGTCGCTCAATTAAACGGCAAATTGCTGTTTGGGCTGTCCGGGAACCCGTCAGCCTGCTTCGTTGGATTTGAGCTTTTCGTCAAGCCGTCCCTGCGCACCTGGCTGCATCATCCGAAGCCGTATTCTTTATGTGCAGAAGCGGTTTTAGCCAAGGATTTTCCAAAACCTAACCCGTTTACGAGGTTTGTCCGCTCGTTTGTATCCATTCAAGACGGCGCGCTTCAGGCGGAGCCTGTCGGTCTGGATAAATCGAGCGCCGTAACGTCTCTTGCAGATGCCAATGCGCTGATGGTTTTGCCGGGCGGAACGAGAGGCTTTGAAGCCGGGGCAAGAGTGCATGTTCTTTTATACCGGGATGAGAACGGAAGTGAACAGCTGTGGCCGCACATTTTCCAATCCTCCAGATCGTAGGGTACCAAAACAGCGGCAAAACGACGTTCGTTGAAAAATTGGCGGGAAAGCTCGATCAGCTAGGAGTCAATGTTGGCTGTCTGAAACACCACGGACATGGAGGAGAACCGGACGCTTTTGCCGAAGGGAAGGATTCCGACCGCTTTTTTCGGGCTGGAGCGGCTGCGTCCGGCGTAGAAGGTGCGGGCGTTTTTCAGCTTACGGCGCGCGGCGAGTGGACGCTTGATCAACTGATTGCCGCTTACGGCGTTTTAGCAGTTGAGTGTCTCCTCATCGAAGGATTTAAACATGCGCCATATCAAAAAGTTGTCATGGTCAGAAACGAAGCGGACTGCCGGCTCCTGAAGGAATTGGACGGCATCATCGCCGTCATTTACCAGCAGAGCGAGCCGAAAACAGATGTTCCATCCTTTCATATTGAAGACCCGGGTGCCCTGGCTTTTATTCTGAATCATCTAAAGGAGGAAGGCGTTTGTCTGAACGATTTATCATAACAAAAGACCCGATTGTCATCGAAGATGTCGTCAAAAAAGTTGAAAGAAGGGAAGCCGGTGCCGTCACGACGTTTATCGGAACAGTGAGAGAATGGACCAACGGAAAAAAGACCCTCTATCTCGAATATGAAGCTTATGTTCCAATGGCGGTCAGCATGCTCGCTCAGATCGGCAAAGAAATCAATGAAAAATGGCCCGGCACAGCTGCAGCCATTACCCATCGCATCGGCAGGCTGGACATTTCTGACGCGGCCGTTGTCATCGCCGTGTCGTCGCCTCACCGGAAAGCGGCGTATGAAGCGAACGAATATGCGATCGAAAGAATAAAGCAAATCGTCCCGATTTGGAAAAAAGAACATTGGGAGGACGGCGAGACTTGGATCGGCGACCAGCTTGAGACAACTGAATACCCGGAAGGGAAACCGGATATTGAAGAGGCGGCTTCCGGCAGAGAAAGAGGTGCTGACCATTGATTAAAATTTTGCTGTTTGCCCAGCTTGCGGAACAAGCGGGTGCGCAGAGTATCGATATAGATGAAGAAAAGACGACAACAGACGAGATTAGACAGTTTTTAAAAGAAACGTACAATCTTCAGGGGACGGACCGGGCGATGATCGCTGTGAACGAAGTGTACAGAAGAGGAAACAGTGAGGTCGAGTCGGGAGATACGGTTGCTTTTATTCCCCCGGTCAGCGGAGGATGAGAACGTCGGTCGGTTCAGGCATAAGCCTGTCACCGACCGACGTTTTTTTTAGAACCGTTCTCTATATAAAGAAAACAGCCGCGCCGTTCTTTCGAAATGTTTGGTTCTAATTTTTGAATCAGGTCATAAAGCTCACTAATACGGTGAACGTTAAAATTGGTTCTTTCCTTCAGTTTCATTTTCAGTTCTTTTGTCGTTACAATTTCTCCTTTTTGCTGTTTAATAATGTCTACGCAATGTGCTGCATAATACTCTTTATTGGAACGTCTATGTCGCTGGATTTGTCTGTCAAGTTCTCCCAACCTTGCATAAATCCCTTCGCGTTCTTTCCGGAAGTCCTTCCAGATTTTTTGTTCCAATTCACCTAAGAGGAGAAGCCGTTTTTTTAAAGCCTCTCTTTTCGACATTGCAATCAACTCCGTCATTCATAATTTGATAACTTTTTCTATTATTTTACATCATCTTCCTTCATTCATCAAAAAATTTCCTTTGACATCGAGAAACTATTTTTTATCGGCTGTCACATTTTAAACAGGCTTTATTTCAAACCGAAGAAGGGGGAAAACTCCATAATAAGACTGAATTTTTTAAAAACGGTGGAATTTTATTTCGTAAACCGATATATTAGATGATGTGTCCTTGTTTTACATGAATTGGAAAGGTGCTGGTGCTAATGGAGTCCCTTAAAAAACTAAAAGATTTTTATTGGCCTTATAAAAAAATGTTTTTATGGTCGATTGCGTCGATGCTTCTAATGACGGCGATTACCGTTGTTTATCCGATTATTCTGCAAATGACAATTGATGAAGTAATTCTCGGCGGAAAATACGGTTTGGTCATATGGATCAGCCTCGGGTTCATCGCTGTCATGGCGGCGAAGGGCGCAGCCACTTTTTTTCATCAGTATCTCGGAGATATGTTCGGAATTCGCTCTGTCTACCGGTTAAGAAAAGAGCTGTATGCGAAATTGCAGCGTCTGCCGTTCAAATATTACGACAGCGCTAAAACGGGAGATTTAATGTCAAGGCTTACGGCGGACGTCGAAGGCATCAGATTCTTTTTATCTTTCGGCTTTGCTGAGGCGATTCGATTTATCCTGCTTGTCACTTTCAGTCTGTCTGTCATGTTTTCTTATTCTGTGCCGCTGACTCTGGTTACGATTGCTTCTCTGCCGTTTTTAGGAGCGGCCGTCTACCGGTTTGATAAAAAAGTGCATCCCGCTTTTCGGAACATAAGAAAATCATTCGCCCGTTTAAATACGAAGGTTCAGGAAAATATCAGCGGCATGAACACCGTTAAATCTTTATCAAAAGAAGATTTTGAGATTCAAAACTTTACTCATTCAAATGACCATTTTCGAACTAAAAATTTAAACGCATCGTTTATCATGTCGAAGTTCTTTCCGCTGATGGAGTTTATCGGCAATATCTGCCTCGTGGCTCTGCTGTCGTTCGGCGGCTGGCTCGTGATGCAGAACAGCTTAAAACCGGGTGAGCTTGTCGCTTTTTTCAGTCTCGTCAATTACTTGATGTGGCCGATCATGAACCTCGGTTATGTCATCAACCTGTTTTCACAAGCGAAAGCATCGGGAGAGCGGCTGCTGGAAATTCTTGATGCCGAGGAGGAAATCACCGATACCGAACAGGCGGTGAAAAGCGGCAGACTGAACGGCGATGTCGTATTCAGCGATGTTTCCCTTCAATATACAAAAGAAAATGCGGAAGCATTGCATGGGGTGTCTTTTCAGGCTGAGCGCGGCAAAACGATTGGGTTAATCGGCGCGACGGGGTCAGGCAAGAGCAGCATCATTCAACTGCTGAGCCGCTTTTATGAACCGACATCCGGCCGGATCACGATCGACGGCAAACCGCTTGAACACTACTCATTAAAGATGCTGCGCTCCAATATCGGCGTCGTTCCGCAGGAATCGTTTTTATTTTCCTCAACGATCAGGTCAAATATATCGTATGGAAAGCCTGATGCATCGATGGATGAGATTATCGAAAGCGCGAAAAGAGCCCAGGCTCACGATTTTATCATGGAGCTTCCGAATCAATATGATACGATGCTCGGCGAGAGGGGGCTCGGGCTGTCCGGTGGCCAAAAACAGCGGATTGCGATTGCGAGAGCGATTTGTATGAACCCGGGCATTCTCATCCTGGATGATTCGACGAGTGCCGTTGACATGGAAACGGAGCACCGCATTCAACTTGCATTGCGGGAAGTGATGCGGGATCGGACGACTTTCATCATCGCTCACAGAATCTCATCCTTAAAGCATGCCGACGAAATCCTTGTTCTCGATAAAGGCGTAGTCAAGGAAAGGGGAACACACGAACAATTAATGGAAGCAAACGGTTTATACAAACGGATTTTTGATTTGCAGTATAAAGATCAAAATGTGTTGAATGAGCCGCATTTTGCAGGATAGGAGGCTCTTGCTATGGAAAACCAGGCGAAAAAACAAACGTTGATGAACCGGTTTTTTTATACTTCAGACCAAATCATTGAAAAGCCTTTTAACTGGGCGCAGATGTGGAGGCTGCTTAAATATTTAAAGCCCTACCGAAAAAATTTGCTGCCGCTGTCGTTTTTAACGGTCATGATCTCGGCGGCGATCCGGCTGGCGGTGCCGATTTTGATCGGCGTCTATGCGCTCGACCAAGCGATCGCAGGCCGGGATATGAATCTTCTTGTGATTCTGATCTCCGTCATCAGTGGGTTGTATCTTGTCAATTATGTTAGCAATGTGCTGAGAATCCGCTGGATGAACAAGCTTGGCCAGCATGTCATATATGATCTCAGACAGCATTTGTTTACGCATGTTCAGCGGCTGTCGCACCGCTTTTTCGACGAGCGTTCGGCAGGTTCAATCCTTGTCCGGATCATGAATGACATCAATTCTTTGCAGGAACTGTTTACGAGCGGAGTCATCAATTTATTGATGGATATTTTGCTTCTTTTTGGAATTGTCGTCATTCTGTTCTCGCTCAGTCCTGAGCTGACCATCGCCATTATGGTGACGCTGCCTGTGATGTTCTTCATTTCTACTAATCTCAGAAGGAAAATCCGGCGATCCTGGCAAAAGGTGCGCTTAAAGCAGTCCAAGCTGAATTCCCATTTGAACGAAAGCATTCAAGGCATCCGGGTCACTCAGGCATTTACTCAGGAAAAAGAGAATATGATGTATTTTGAAGGCGTCAACAGTGAGAACTTTGAAGCCTGGCGGGAAGCGACGAAAAAAAATGCGACTTTCCGTCCGCTTGTAGAAATGACAAACGCTGTCGGGACGGCCATTTTAATCTGGTACGGCTCAAGCTTGATCATCAATGAAACGATCACGATCGGTGTATTTGTATCGTTCGCCTTCTATCTCGGAATGTTCTGGGAGCCGATTTCAAGGCTCGGCCAAGTCTACAACCAGCTGTTGATGGGGATGGCTTCGTCAGAGCGGATCTTTGAATTTCTGGATGAAAAGCCGAGCGTTGCAGACAAGGAAGATGCGGTCAAAATAAAAGAATTAAAAGGCCGGATCGAATTTGAACAGGTGGAATTTTCTTATGACGGGAACCGCAAGGCGCTGCACAGCATTTCATTTGAGATACCTGCGGGATCATCGCTTGCGCTTGTCGGACATACAGGATCAGGGAAGACGACGATCGCAAATCTGATCAGCAGGTTTTACGATGCAACAGGCGGGGCTGTCAAAGTGGACGGTATACCGATTACCGATATCTCGCTTTCCGATCTTCGTTCGCAAATCAGCATCGTGCTGCAGGACACGTTTATTTTTTCCGGAACGATTATGGAAAATATTCGTTTTGGCCGTCCGAACGCCGCCGATGAAGAAGTGATCGAAGCAGCAAAAGCTGTCGGAGCCGATTCGTTTATTTCAGCGCTTCCGAATGGATACGCCACAGAAGTGGAAGAACGCGGCAATGTATTATCGGCAGGTGAGCGGCAGCTCATTTCATTTGCGAGGGCGCTTCTGGCAGATCCTCGTATTCTAATCCTTGATGAAGCAACCGCAAGCATTGACACAGAAACGGAAGTCAAAATCCAGGCTGCCTTGAAAACACTGCTCCATGGCAGAACGGCTATTATGATCGCTCACAGGCTTTCAACGATAAGGGATGCGGATAAAATCCTGGTTCTTGACCACGGCCGGAAAATAGAAGAAGGAAATCACCAGGAATTGATCGGGAAACGTGGAATGTATTATGAGCTGGTTAAATTGCAGTATCAAATGTTTCAGCGAAACTAAAACCGTCCGCGGCCGCACCTTCTAAGAATGCGGCCGGGGCGTTTTTTTGAGAACAGTTGTGAAACATTTTAGGACATTCTGCGTATAAACTGGTAATTCATTTTTTAAGGGGGATACATATGGAAACGAATTTAGAAACTGAAAAAGTAAAGAATCCGTCATTGCTCGGATTGATTACCCGGCCCGGAGAACAGTTCGAGAGAATGAGAGAAAAGCCGGCTTTCTGGTTTCCGCTTGTCATTGTTTTAATCTTGTCGGTTGCGGGAGCGTATATGCTCAGCGAAAAAACGGCGTTGTCTACCGATTTGTCGGAAATGCCGGATGCTGAAGCATTTCAAGCTGCTATGAAGGGAATCGGCATCATCGGCGGGATCTTCGGCTTTGTGATTGCCTTGCTGATCAGCGCTTTAATTTATTGGCTGATTGTCAAAATCGGAAGAGGAACAACCAATTTTGTTCACATGTTTTCGCTGTCTGTTTTTACATATTTTATTGCGGCTATCGGACAATTCATAGGCGGACTAGTGATCTATTATTCAAATATCGATCCCACGATCGTCGTCACGTCTTTAAACGGCATCATCCCGGCAGACGAGCCGCTCAAATCGGTATTGGGTGTATTTGATATTTTCACGATCTGGTCGCTCTCATTGGTTGCCCTGGGTCTCCAAAAGGTTGGGGGCATCTCCAAAAAAGCGGCTTGGACCGGTGTGATCATTTTATTTGTGATCTCCATTCTGCTCGCTTTAATAGGCGGTATGGCGATCAATTTCTTCGATTCATTTGAAGGAGCAATGTAAATGAAAAAAATATGGATCGGCATCGTCATTGTTGGGGCTGCTGCGCTTTTTATCGGACTCAACCTCTACCGCTCGGTTCAAACGAGCGGAGGGGCTGAAGAAGCGGTTCAAACCGTGAAATTGGAAGAAAAAGAGATTTCTTCTGAAGTCATGGTTCCGGGGACCCTTCAGTTTGCAAACGAACAATACGAATATTTTGAACCTGAAAAAGGAGAAATTGCCGACATCAAAGTAAAAGAAGGCGATAAGGTGAAAAAAGGAGATGTGCTTTTCACCTATACAAATGAAGAAATTCGCCTGGAAAAGGAGCAAAACGCTTTATCCATTCAATCGAAGGATCTCCAGCTTGAACAGGTTAAGCGAAAAATCAGCAGCCTAAAAAGCAAGGAAGACGAGCTGAAGGCTGAGCTCGGAGCGGAAAAAGCCAAGAGGCAAATTGATGAAGAACGGTCACAGCTTGAAATGGAAGAAAAATCGCTCCAGCTTGAACTGAAACAAGCCGACTTGCAAAAGGAAACGCTCGAGAAGAAATCGGCAGCGCTGCAAGTGAAAAGCGGCATTGACGGGACGGTTATTACCGTTGACAAACAAGCCGCTGCAAAGCAATCGGATATTCAAAAGCCGGTTATACATATAGGTAACGAGGACAAGCTTGTCGTTAAAGGCGTGCTCTCAGAGTATGACACATTGAAAGTGAAAAAGGGACAGAACGTGACCATCACGTCGGATGTCATCCAAAATAAAGAGTGGCGTGGAAGGGTATCACAAGTCGGATTGGTTCCCAAAGAAGAGGCGTCTGCAGGTGCTGCGGGAACAAAGGAGCAAGCTGTTCAATATCCGTTTGAAGTCAAAATAAAAGGGGAGCGTCCTAAAGCAAAGTCCGGCTTTAACATGATTCTCAAAATCCAGACGGACAAAAGAATCGTTCAGGCTCTTCCTGAAGATGCCGTCAAGCAGGATGGTGATCAATCATACGTGTTTGCCGTAAGAGACGGCAAGGCAAAACGGATCAATGTCAAAACCGGTGAGAAAGCAGACGGCCTCGTTGAAATTACCGGCGGTCTGACAAACAAGGACCCGGTTATCGCAAACCCGGCCGAGGATATGAAAAGCGGAACGGAAGTGAAGCTTCAATGATTGAGCTTTCCAAAGTGAAAAAAAGCTACCAAATCGGAGGAGAAACCATTGATGTTCTCAGGGAGATCGATATGAAAATCGAGCCGGGAGAATATCTGTCCATCATGGGGCCGTCCGGTTCGGGAAAATCGACGATCATGAACATTATCGGCTGCCTTGACCGCCCGACATCGGGTATTTACAGGCTGGACGGCGAGGATATTTCATCATACGGCGAAAGGGAGCTTGCCGGTGTCAGAAACCGTTTAATCGGTTTTGTTTTTCAGCAGTTTCAGCTTCTGCCGCGCTTGAATGCCATAAAAAATGTGGAGCTTCCGATGATTTACGGCGGCGTTCCAAGAAAGGAGCGGCGGGAGCGGGCTGAACGGGCGCTCGAAAAAGTCGGGCTCAAGGACAGAATGCGCCATATGCCGAACGAGCTTTCCGGCGGGCAAAAACAGCGTGTAGCCATCGCTAGAGCGATCGTCAATGAACCTAAACTGATATTGGCTGATGAACCGACCGGAGCGCTCGATACGAAAACAAGCCGGGACATCATGGAGCAATTCACCGAATTGAATGAGGAAGGAACGACGGTGGTGCTCGTCACACACGAACCTGAAATTGCGGACTATACAAGCCGGACCATCATGGTGAGGGACGGTGTGATCGTCTCGCCGGAAACAGAGCGGAGGGGGACGGTGCAATGAATCTCATCGAAAACTTGAGAATGGCTTTAAGTTCCATCCTTTCCCATAAACTGCGATCGATTTTAACAATGCTTGGAATCATTATTGGTGTAGGCTCCGTTATTGTCGTTGTTGCAGCGGGGCAAGGAGGAGAGCAGATGCTCAAGCAGACGATCAGCGGACCCGGCAACACGGTCGAAATCTATTATCAGCCCAGCAATGAAGAATTAACCGCCAATCCGAACGCCTACTTAGACGCCGGCTTCACCGAAGAAGACATCAGAAGCTTAAAGTCACTCGAAGGCGTGAAACATGTCGTTGCGAAAACAACCGAGTCCATGAATGCCCGCTTCCGGGATGAAAATACGGATGCCGCTGTAAACGGCATTAATGACGGATATATCAGCATCAATTCGATGGAAATCGAAAAGGGAAGAGAATTTTCAGAAGAGGATTACCTTGCTGGAAGCAGGGTCGCCATTATTTCGCCGAAGCTTGCGGAAGAACTGTTTTCTCAGCAGTCGCCTCTCGGCCGTGTCGTATGGATAAATAGCCAGCCTGTTGAAATCATCGGTGTATTGAAAGAAGAAACCGGGCTGCTTGCATTGGGGATGAATGAGATGTATGTTCCATTTTCAATGTTAAAATCGTCCTTCGGCATCAGCGACTATGACTCTGTCTCCGTTCAAGCTGAGTCTGCCGACGATCTGCAGGCCGTCGGGAAGCGGGCTGCAGCGGCCGTCAACAAGAATCACGGCACTTCGGACTCGTACGAAGTGATGAACATGGAGGCCATAGCGGCCGGAATCAGCCAGATTACAACAATTATGACGATGTTCATCGGTTCAATTGCAGGCATTTCTTTACTCGTTGGGGGGATCGGCGTCATGAATATTATGCTGGTGTCGGTCACTGAACGGACGAGGGAAATCGGGATTCGAAAATCGCTTGGTGCAACAAGAGGCCAGATTCTGATGCAATTTTTAATAGAATCGTCTTTAATTACACTGATCGGCGGGGTGTTTGGCATCGGCCTTGGATACGGCGGTGCAGCCCTCGTATCGTTTTTTGCCGGGTGGCCGCCGCTCGTTTCCTGGCAGGTGGTCCTCGGAGGCGTCCTGTTCAGCATGGCGATCGGGATTATCTTTGGACTCATCCCGGCCAATAAAGCGGCCCGCCTTCATCCGATTGATGCATTGAGGTATGAGTAAGATGGTTGAGAAACTTGAAGCAGTTGCAGGAAAAACCCAAATGCACGAATGGTCCATGCCAGTACGTCAGACTATCGACAATATTGAAACCGCCTGAGCAGGCGGTTTTTTTATGGAAAAGCAAATTTGATCAGGCATATGGTGTATGGATGTTCCGGTTAAACATGCCTATATAAAGGGATGCTTGGTGCTTGGTGGCTACATTCCGGCCGAGAAGCCTCTATTAAATCTACTTGGAATATGCATCAGCAGCCGGAGAACGATGGATCGGCATTTCAATTATATTTATATCCATGTTGCGGCCTGTCTTACTATATCAATTTATAGAAAATATTCAGTAATCGGAAACAGGATACAGATTTGCTGTAAAACCTCATGCGGTGAGCATGGGGTTTTATCCTGTGACCTGAATGATGTTTGAAGGAATAGATAATAATAATGTCACATATTTTTGCGGATTTTTATAGTTTATACAGTTTACAAACGGTACATATCACGTTAATATTTTAAAATGTGAAAGATTTTGATGGTTATTGAATGAATTTGAAAGATTTTTGTTGAGTTATGTCGAAAAAGCGTTTACAATGAAATTGTAAGCTTAATGAAGGCGTTTCCAAAAGGGGTGATAATGTGTTGACTCCCGAACGGCATCAGCTGATTATTGACGAGATTGAAAAGCATGATGTCGTGAAAATCCAGTACTTAATGAATTTAACGAACGCATCTGAGTCAACGATCAGAAGAGATTTGTCGACGCTGGAAGCCCGCGGATATTTAAAGCGTGTTCATGGAGGGGCATCAAGGCTTTCCGATATTCGTACGGAGCCTGACATGCTAGAGAAATCATCCAAAAACCTTCATGAAAAGCGAAAAATCGCTCAAGAAGCGGCCTCACTTCTTGAAGAAGGCGATTGTATTTACCTTGATGCCGGAACGACCACATTGCAAATGATCGATTTTATCAATCCAGAGATGGATATTATCGTGGTTACAAATGGAGTCATGCACATTGAGGCACTAGGTAAAAAAGGCATTACTTTTTATTTATTAGGCGGGTATGTGAAGTATAAAACCGGAGCGATCGTAGGCGGTTCGGCTTTATCAGCCATCAGCCAATACCGGTTTGACAAAAGCTTCATCGGCGTCAACGGCATTCATAAGGAAGCGGGGTTCACGACTCCGGATCCTGAAGAAGCGCTTTTGAAAACAAAAGCTGTCAACCAGGCGAAAAAAGCATTTATTTTAGCTGACGTTTCCAAGTTTGGGGAAATTTCATTTTCTGCCTTTGCCGGTTTAGACGAAGCAACTATCATTACAGCAGGATCTGCAAAACATTCATTTGATAACTATCAAGAAAAAACTGTCGTAAAGGTAGTGAAAACATGATATACACTGTAACTCTCAACCCATCGGTCGACTATATTGTTCACGTTGAAGAATTTTCTGTAGGCGGGCTGAATCGTTCAGTCTATGACACGAAATATCCCGGAGGCAAAGGAATCAATGTCTCACGCGTACTGAACAGACACCATGTACCTTCAAAAGTTCTCGGTTTTATCGGCGGTTTTACCGGGGGATATATCAAATCATTTCTCGAAGAAGAGAAGCTTGAAACGGCTTTTCATGAGGTGAATGGCGACACGCGCATCAATGTCAAATTGAAGACCGGGGATGAGACGGAAATCAACGGGCAGGGGCCGGTCATCAGCGAAGAAGATTTCGCGGCCTTTTTAGACCAGTTTTCAGCGATGAAAGAAGGGGACATTGTTGTACTGGCGGGCAGCATTCCTTCATCATTGCCGCAGGACACATATGAAAAGATTGCGGAAAAATGCAAAGAGCAAAATGTCCGGGTTGTCGTTGATATTTCGGGTGAGGCCCTTTTAAAAGCAGCAGAAATGAAGCCGCTTTTAATGAAACCGAACCATCACGAGCTCGGAGAAATGTTTGGAACAACTATCACCTCGGCCGAAGAAGCGGTGCCTTACGGAAAGAAACTCGTTGAACGCGGGGCTGAAAACGCGATCGTTTCCATGGCTGGAGAAGGCGCACTTTTATGTACAAAAGACGGTGTCTACCATGCCAACGTACCTAAAGGAAAGCTCGTAAACTCAGTCGGTGCGGGGGATTCAGTGGTTGCAGGCTTTCTCGCAGGCATTGAAAAACAGCTTGGCATCAAAGAAGCTTTTCGCTTAGGAGTCGCTTCAGGAAGCGCAACTGCCTTTTCAGAGGAGCTGGGAACGGAAGAGCTCGTTCACAAGCTGCTTCCGGAAGTTCAAGTCAAAGCGATATAAAGGAGGAAAGGTTATGAAAATAACTGAGCTACTAACAAAGCATACGATCAAGTTAAACCTTGAGAGCAGCCAGAAAGAAAACGTTATCGAAGAACTCGTCAGCGTTTTGGATCAGGCTGGCAAGTTGAATGATAAAGAAGGCTACAAAGAAGCTGTGATCAACCGCGAGAAACAAAGCTCTACCGGTATCGGCGAAGGCATCGCCATCCCGCATGCGAAAACGGCAAGCGTCAAAGAGCCTGCGATCGCGTTCGGCCGTTCAAAAGGCGGCGTCGATTATGAATCCCTTGACGGCCAGCCAAGCCATCTCGTTTTCATGATCGCCGCTACAGACGGTGCAAATAACACTCACCTCGAAGCATTGTCAAGACTGTCGACTTTGCTTATGAGGGAGGAGATTCGCAAACAGCTGCTTGAAGCTTCATCTGAAGACGAAATCATCGACATCATCAATCAGCATGATAAAGATGATGATGAAGAAGAAGAGCAGGCCGAAGAGGCTCCTGCACCATCAGCAAAAGGAAAAATCCTTGCGGTTACAGCATGCCCGACAGGGATCGCCCACACGTTCATGGCTGCGGATGCTTTGAAAGAAAAAGCGAAAGAGCTTGGGGTTGATATCAAAGTTGAAACGAACGGTTCAAGCGGTATTAAAAATGGTCTGACGGCCCAGGAAATCGAAGATGCCGTTGCGATCATTGTCGCCGCCGACAAGCAGGTTGAAATGGAACGCTTTCAAGGCAAGCATGTCATTGAAGTACCTGTAACAGCAGGTATCAGACGTCCGCAAGAGCTGATTGAGCAGGCGCTGAAACAAGACGCGCCTATCTATCAGGGTAAAGGCGGCGGTGCAACCGCTTCTGAAGACGGAGCTGCCAAAGGAAAAGGCGGCGGTTTCTACAAACACTTGATGAGCGGTGTCAGCAACATGCTGCCGTTCGTCGTCGGGGGCGGGATCTTAGTTGCGATTTCGTTCTTCTGGGGAATTAACGCGACCAAGCCGGGAGATCCGACTTATAATGAGTTCGCTGCTGTATTAAATAATATTGGCGGAACGAATGCACTTGGATTAATTGTCGCTGTATTGGCCGGATTTATCGCGATGAGCATTGCAGATCGTCCGGGATTTGCGCCTGGTATGGTCGGCGGTTTCATGGCGACACAAGCTGGCGCAGGTTTCTTAGGCGGCCTGATTGCCGGTTTCTTAGCTGGTTATATTGTTGTCCTGTTGAAAAAAGTGTTCGCTGGTCTGCCGCAAGTGCTTGACGGTTTAAAACCTGTGCTGCTCTACCCGCTGTTTGGAATATTCTTGACCGGAATCATTATGCAATATGTTGTCAATACGCCTGTCAAGTACATTATGGACGGCATGACACATTGGCTTGAAGGTCTTGGAACAGGAAACCTTGTCGTAATGGGTATTGTTTTAGGCGGTATGATGGCGATTGATATGGGCGGTCCGATCAACAAAGCGGCCTTTACATTCGGTATCGCAATGATTGAAGCTGGAAACTTTGGACCTCACGCAGCCATCATGGCAGGCGGTATGGTGCCTCCGCTTGGAATTGCCCTTGCAACGACTTTCTTTAAAAATAAATTCTCAAAACGGGATCGCGAAGCCGGAATTACCAACTACGTGATGGGCTTGTCATTTATTACTGAAGGTGCGATTCCTTTTGCGGCAGCAGATCCGGCACGCGTCATTCCTGCTTGTATCATCGGGTCAGCAGTTGCCGGCGGTCTGTCTCAATTTTTCCATGTCACACTGCAAGCGCCGCATGGCGGAATATTCGTTCTCTTCTTTACGACGAATCATGCGCTGCTGTATCTCCTCAGCATCTTGATCGGTGCGGTTGTGACAGCTTTGATTCTCGGCGTTTTGAAAAAGCCGGTTCCAACTGAAAAATAAGTGCTGAAAGTGCCACAGTAATCCCTCTCGTGGCACTTTCTTTTTTACTGTTTTTGCCGGAAGTGAGCGCGGGGATTATGTATTCAGCGGGAACTTGTGATAAAGTATAGGAAAGCTTTTATTTTGGCATGTATGCTGTGACAGACTGTTTTTAGGAGGAAGCGTTTTGACTGAAGAAAAATCCACCAATAAGAAAAACTCTCTCTTTGAATGGGTAAAAGCCATTATTATTGCAGTCGTTCTGGCGTTATTGATCAGGGCATTTTTATTCGAACCGTATTTAGTGGAAGGTACGTCGATGGACCCGACGCTGCACGACGGAGAGCGGCTGTTCGTCTATAAAACGGTTAGATACGTAGGCGAATTTAAGCGGGGAGATATCGTCATTATCGACGGCGACGAAAAGAATGTCCATTATGTAAAGCGCTTGATCGGCCTGCCGGGAGATACCGTGCAAATGAAAGATGACACGCTGTACATAAACGGGAAGAAGGTGTCGGAGCCGTATCTTTCGGAAAACAGAAAAGAGGCGGAAGCAGTCGGCGTCAAGCTGACGGGCGACTTTGGCCCTGTGAAGGTTCCCGAAGGCAAGTATTTCGTGATGGGAGACAATCGCCAGAGGTCAATGGACAGCCGGAACGGCCTCGGACTGATTGATAAAAAACGAGTGGCCGGAACTTCGCAATTTGTGTTTTTCCCGTTTAACGAAATCCGAAAAACAGACTGAAAAATGCCTGATGTCCATTTGGACAATCAGGCATTTTTGCTTGATTTATGCGGATAATGATGCCAGCACTGCGATAAACAGTACGGTAACGAACACAGAGGCCATAATCAGAAGAACGCTGTACAAGATTCTGATTTCCGCGGCTTCTTTTCCCCGTTTTGACAGCATTCGTTTCGCCGCGATATGAACGAACACGTAAATCATGGCAATCCCGATGTAAAGCCCCAGATCCCGTGCTGTAAAGCCGGTTATGGCAAGATAGACCCCTGCAAAAAAAATAAACATGCAGTATTCCGTCAAAGTGATAAGCTTCATGGTTTCCTCCGTCTAACGATCCGAGTTTTCTTCAAATATCACCTTTTTATAATATATCTTTTGGAGCCATCCCACAAGGAGGCCGAAGCCGATCAGCAGACAGGAAAATATAAAAAAGTCAGCGGTCCACATATCAAACCCTTTGAAAAGCCCGATAGACATCGTAGAAATCACCATGGCCACTGACGCGAAAAGCGCTTGGCGCGGCCTCGAATTAATCCATCTGATGATATCAGGGTCATCTTTCAATTTCATTATTCCTTCCCCCATTCTTCATTAATTGTAACATATTGTCACAAAGAAAGTGGAAATAAGCGTTTTTTTGATATATTTTTCTTTCAAACTTTATCGTAAAAAAGCAAAGCATTTCTCTTGCGGAATTTTCGTGTTATACTCATTTTAATGAAGTATAGATGGAGGATATTAAATGATAGCTGTTCAAAATGTCAGCTTGCGGTTTGCAGACCGGAAGCTGTTTGAAGATGTAAATATTAAGTTTGCGCCCGGAAACTGCTACGGATTGATCGGAGCAAACGGCGCCGGAAAGTCCACTTTTTTAAAAATATTGTCTGGCGAAATTGAGCCTCAGACAGGCGAAGTCCATATGAGTCCTGGCGAACGTCTTGCCGTCCTGAAGCAGAACCACTTTGAGTATGAAGAGCATGAAGTGTTGAAAGTCGTGATCATGGGACATAGACGACTTTATGAAGTCATGCAGGAAAAAGACGCGATTTACATGAAACCTGATTTTTCAGATGAAGACGGAATCCGCGCCGCGGAGCTTGAAGGCGAATTCGCCGAGCTGAACGGCTGGGAAGCCGAAGGGGAAGCCGCGATCTTATTAAAAGGACTCGGCATTCCTGAAGAACTTCATACGAAGAAAATGGCAGATTTGGGCGGCTCTGAAAAGGTGAAGGTCCTTCTTGCACAGGCCCTGTTCGGAAAACCCGACGTCCTTCTTCTCGATGAGCCGACCAACCACTTGGATATTCAGGCGATCCAATGGCTAGAAGAGTTTTTAATCAATTTTGAGAATACGGTTATCGTCGTATCGCATGACCGCCACTTTTTAAATAAAGTATGTACGCATATTGCCGACCTGGATTTTAACAAGATTCAAATTTATGTCGGAAACTATGATTTCTGGTATGAATCAAGCCAGCTTGCGCTTAAAATGGCTCAGGAAGCCAATAAGAAAAAAGAGGAGCAGATCAAACAGCTCCAAGAGTTCGTCGCCAGATTCAGCGCCAACGCCTCAAAATCGAAGCAGGCGACATCGAGAAAAAAACTGCTTGAAAAAATTACGCTTGACGATATTAAGCCTTCATCTCGCAAGTATCCGTATGTACATTTCGCACCTGAACGCGAAATTGGAAACGATGTGCTTGTTGTCAAAGACCTGTCGAAAACGATCGACGGCGTCAAGGTGCTTGACTCTGTCAGCTTTATGATGAATAAAGAGGATAAAATCGCCTTTACAGGCCGGAACGAGCTAGCCGCTACAACGCTCTTTAAAATCCTTGCCGGGGAAATGGAGCCTGACAGCGGATCGTTTAAATGGGGCGTCACTACATCCCAAGCGTTTTTCCCGAAAGACAACAGCGAGTATTTTGAAAACAGCGATTTAAACCTTGTCGACTGGCTCCGCCAATTTTCGCCGCATGACCAAAGTGAAAGCTTCCTGCGCGGATTTTTAGGCCGGATGCTGTTCTCCGGAGAAGAAGTGCTGAAAAAAGCAAGCGTTTTGTCAGGGGGAGAAAAAGTCCGCTGCATGCTGTCGAAAATGATGCTGTCCGGCGCCAATGTGCTGATGCTTGATGAGCCGACAAACCATTTGGACCTCGAGTCCATTACAGCGCTGAATAACGGTTTAATCAGCTTTAAAGGCGCCATGCTGTTTACATCTCATGACCATCAGTTTGTCCAAACAATCGCCAACCGGATCATCGAGATCACGCCAAACGGAATCGTCGATAAACAAATGAGCTACGACGAGTTTTTGGAAGACAAAACGGTTCAGGACAAGCTTGCTGAACTTTACGCGTAATGATAGAAAACCCGCCTTAAAAAGCGGGTTTTTTTTATAAAAAGGAGATGGTTGCTGTGTCATGCCGAAAGGCTCTTGAGCAATATATTCAAGCAACAAACACACATGAGTTTGAGAATGTCAAAGCCCTCCTTGACCCCGGCGCTGTGTACTGGTTTTCGGATCAAACGTGCTCGGGCTTTGAGGAGATTCAGCGTTATTTTGAAAACGCCTGGAAGCAAATCGAAAATGAAGTATACAGCGCCGGTCATGTCAGCTGGATCACGGAAACGGACGAACAGGCCGTCTGTCTTTATACATACGAATGGAAAGGGTTATATAGGGGCGAACCGGTTCAAGGGGCAGGCCGTGCGACAAACGTATTTGTAAAGGACGAGTCAGGACGCTGGAAACTGAAGCATGAACATTTAAGCAGTTTGCCCAAGCGATGAGGCGGCGGAGCATGGACCTGATTTTCAGCTGTTACAGCCGCCATGCATGTACAGGGAAGTTTAGGATTGCGGGCGGCATGCGGACACGATATAAAAGGACCTCAGAAGTTTTCTGAGGTCTTTTTTTGCGGAAGGCTTTATATCGCCCAGTTGCCGTTTCTGAATATCGGCTCTCTTTTTCCGTCAGCAGTGATTCCGTCTATATTCATTTCTCCTGAACCGATCATAAAGTCAACATGTGTGATGCTTTCGTTTAATCCTTCTTTCGCCAGCTCCTCGCGCGACATCTGTTTTCCGCCTTCGATGTTGAATGCGTATGCACTGCCGATCGCGAGGTGGTTTGAGGCATTTTCATCAAACAGTGTGTTGTAAAACAGAATATTGGACTTGGAAATCGGCGAATCGTGGGCAACAAGCGCAATTTCGCCTAAGTAGTGTGAACCCTCATCCGTTTCGATCAGCTCTTTTAAAATTTCTTCGCCTTGTTCAGCTTTGACATCCGTAATCCGTCCGTTTTTAAATGTCAGTGTAAAGCCGTCGATTAAATTGCCGCCGTAGCTTAACGGCTTCGTGCTTGAAACGGTGCCGTTCACCCCGTCTTTTTTCGGAGCAGTGAATACTTCCTCTGTCGGCATATTGGCCATGAACTCGACGCCGTTTTCGTTTGTGCTTCCGGCGCCGACCCACAGATGCTTCTCGGGAAGCTCGATCGTCAAATCTGTTCCCTTTGCTTGGTAATGAAGGGCGTGATAATGCTTGTCGTTTAAGACGCTTACTTTATCGCGCAAGGTTTGATCGTGATCTTTCCACGCTTGAACGGGATCTTCACGGTCGACGCGGGTCGTTTTGAAAATCTCATTCCATAGCTTTTGCACGGCTGTCTCTTCATCTGCCTCAGGGAATACTTTTTTCGCCCAGGCCGGCGAAGGCGCTGCGACGACAGTCCAGCTGACTTTATCCGATTGAATCATTTGCCTGTATGTATGCATCGCTTTTCCGGCGGCTTTCTGCTGTGCGGAGATTTTTTTGGAATCGATGCCTTTCAAAAGATCAGGACTTGAAGAGACAATGGAAATAAAAGCAGCGCCTTCTTTGGCGAGCGTCTCAAGCCCCTTTGCTTCCCATTCAGGGAACTCTTCAAAGGCTTCCGCAGGAGCCAGCTCGTATTTCAGCCTTGTGACCTCATCATCCTGCCAGCGGACCGTCACGTTTTTCGCCCCTCTTTGATAGGCGCTTTTGACGAGGAGCCGTGCAAAATCGCGTACTTCTGTTGACGCGTTGATGACGACTTGCTGTCCTTTTTGAACGTTTACGCCGACTTCGGCCACAAGCTTTGCATATTTGCTCAGTTTATCAGTAAACGAATTCATTGGCAAAACCTCCTTTATTGTCCATAACATCATATCAAATATTTGATTGAAAAGAAAAAAAGAAGAAGCCCGGTTCAGGCTGCTTCTTTTTTAACGGTTGATTTTGGCCGTTTGGCCGGGGGGCGAGCTTGGCATGTTTGCAAGGGAGATGCTCATCCCCCCGAGAATAATACCGCTTAAAATAACGGTGATGGCCAGGCGTCTTCCCATATCTCTAAGCATGGTCTTCCTCCTTATCGTTTCTCCATTCCTCACGATATGAAAGAAGCCGGGAAAAAAGACGCGAAAACAAAAATTATTTAGCCGCTTTTTGCAATTTATCGATCACTTCGAGAGAACGACCCGTTCCGATAGCGACAGATTCAAGCGGATTTGCAGCAACATGCACGGGCACAACGATTTCCTGTGACAGCCATTCTTTGATGCCGTTCAAAAGCGCGCCTCCTCCGGTCAAAATCACGCCCCGGTCGACAATGTCTCCGCTCAGCTCCGGAGGACAGTCTTCTAGCGTCGCTCTGATGGCTTCGATAATATGCAGGAGCGATTCGCGCATCGCCTTCTGAATTTCTTTCGATTCCAGGGTAATCGTTTTCGGCAGGCCTGTAACAAGGTCGCGTCCTCTGACTTCCATCGTTTTCGTCTCATGGTCAATCAATGCGTAGCCGATCTCAATTTTGACTTCTTCGGCCGTCCGTTCACCAATCAGCAGGTTGTATTTTTTTCTGACGAATGACACGATGTCTTCATCAAGCTGATCACCGCCGATCCGGATCGAGTGGCACGAGACAACGCCTCCGAATGAAATGATCGCCACTTCTGTCGTGCCGCCGCCGATATCGACGACAACGTTTGCGACAGGTTCATCGACAGGCAGATCTGCGCCGATGGCGGCGGCGACAGGCTCCTCTATCAAATGGACTTGTTTGGCTCCGCAGTTTTTGACAGCATCGCTGATTGCGCGCCTTTCAACAGCGGTTGAGCCGGACGGCGTGCAGACGACGACGCTCGGCTTTCTGAACGTAAAGCCGATGTTCTTTCCGGCTTTTTTCATAATCTGCTTCAAGAGGTCTGTCGTCATGTCATAATCGGCGATGACTCCGTCTTTCATCGGCCTGACCGCGACGATTTTTCCCGGCGTTTTTCCGATCATGTTTTTGGCTTCTGTGCCGACCGCCAATACGCTCTTTGTTTCCGTGTCCACGGCGACGACGGAAGGCTCATTTAAAATGATTCCTTTGTTTTTGCTGTAAACCAATATGTTAGCTGTGCCTAGATCAATTCCGATCTCGGTTGTTTGAAACATGTTTTCACCCAATCTCTATTTAAAATTTTTCCGAAAAACGAAATTTTCTTCGTGCTGAAAAAATGAATTTCATTTAAATTTTCTCAAATCATCGGCGATTTTTGGGGGTTTGTGACGATTTTGAAACCAATCTGTAAAATGCTGTCCTCATATTTACATGATGAGAAAATTATTTCATTTTTATGACCGGATTTTTGTCGAAGAAACGCTTGATAAGGGAAACCTTTTTCAGTCTTCATTCGTCTATCGTTATGCTAAGACAATATCTTAGAAAAATAGAAACAATAGAGGAAGTAGGCGAAAGTTTTGAAAGCAATAGGAGTTGTGAGAAAAGTAGACGAACTCGGCAGGATCGTGATGCCGATTGAATTGAGAAGAGCTTTGGATATCTCGATCAAGGACAGCATCGAATTCTTTGTCGACCAAGATAAAATCGTCCTGAAAAAATATAAACCGCACGGTGTGTGTCTGATGACCGGTGAAATCACTTCTGAAAACCGCGAGTATGGAAACGGGAAAATTACGCTCAGTCCTGAAGGGGCCGAATTGCTTTTGGAAGAAATCAAAGCTGCCTTAAACGGAGTGAAAGCATAACATTCGACGCCCTTCATCAGAAGGGCTTTTTCTTGCGCCGGGAGCAGATAAAACCGCCGTCACTGAAAAATTCAGCCATAGAGACGATAAATACTTCGAACAATCCTCTCAAATGTGGTGTAAAGAATGTTACAATTGACTGAGAAATACAAGTGGCAGGTGGGGGTATGAAAAGATATCAAGGACGAATCATTGCAACCGTGCTGGCAATGACTTTTATCATGTTTTGGAATTTTTTATTCTATGGGGTGTTGGGAAATAAAATCAATTGGACGGTTGATCTGCTGTTTACGCTGGTGACATTAATCAGCGTTTGGTGGCTCACACTTTATATCGATGAGTCAAATCAGCTTGTCTATAAATTGAAGGAAAGCGAAAAGAAATATAAAGAGCTTTCCTCAGAAACCAACCGCATAATGGATAATCTTCAGGAAATCGTCTTTCAAACGGACCGGATAGGATACATTACATTTCTGAATCAGGCGTGGACAACCCTGACCGGATACAGTGTCGAAGAGAGCCTTGGAACGATGTACAACGATTATTTTGACCATGAAGAACGGATCTCGAATCACCTGATCGCCCAGTTGAAGAACAAGGAGCCCGAAGGCAGGATCGAGGTGCTCTACCATCGCAAAGACGGGAGCAAGTTCTGGGGCGAAGTTCACTATAAACTTTATTATAAAAACGGTCAATTTACGGGCAGCTTGGGGACGCTGACTGATGTGACAGAACGGAAAAAAGCGGAGATGGAACTGTTTAAGTCGAATCAGCGGCTGGCCATGCAGTCTCAAAAGCTGGCGATGGCCGGGCAGCTCGCAGCGGGGATCGCTCACGAAGTCAGGAACCCGCTGACATCTGTAAACGGATTTTTGCAGCTGATGAAAGCGGAATATCCTGACCGGAAAGATTACTTTGACATTATTTTCTCAGAGATTAAACGAATCGATTCTGTGCTCGGAGAACTGCTTGTGCTGGCCAAACCGCACCAGGTTCAATTTAAAAAGATCAAAATCAATTCGGTTCTTCAGCAAGTGGCAACGCTTCTTGAGACGAACGCCGTGCTTTCCCACATTAAGATCGAAAAAGCGTTTCAGCACGGGGAGGAGTGGGAAATAAACGGTGATGAAAATCAAATCAAACAGGTATTCATCAATTTAATTAAAAACGGGATAGAAGCGATGCCTGACGGCGGTAAAATTACGATTTCCTCAAAGGCAGAAGGAGACTATGTGAAAATCAGCATCAAAGACGAAGGCGGCGGCATTTCCCAAGCCGACTTGGCAAAGCTCGGGGAGCCTTTCTTCTCAACGAAAGAAGAAGGGACAGGTCTTGGGCTGACAATTTGCCTGAATATCATCGGCGCCCACAACGGAGAAATGAAAATCGACAGCAAATTGGGCGAGGGAAGCACATTCCACATTTTGCTTCCGGTCGATAAAGGTGCGGCGTCCGAAGAGAACGACATTCAGCAAGGATGCTGCAGCCGCGCAACTATAAAATAAAAGAGGAAAAATTCCACTTCATATGATAGAATTTGTTCAAGATTGACCCATGGAGGAATTACCGATGAAAAAAGAATTTGCAGTAATTGGACTCGGCCGGTTCGGCGGCAGCATTTGCAAAGCATTGAGTGAAGAAGGGCTTGAAGTAATGGCGATCGACAGAGATGAAGATCGCGTAAACGAATACGCCAAAATTGCAACACATGCTGTGATAGGAGACACTACAGACGAATCTGTGCTGAAAAACCTTGGACTGCGCAATTTTGACCATGTCATTGTAGCGATCGGGGAGAACATTCAAGCGAGCATTTTGACAACGCTGATCTTAAAAGAGCTTGGTGTGAAAATGATTACCGTAAAAGCTCAAAACGATTATCATGAAAAAGTATTATCCAAAATCGGAGCGGACCGGATCGTTCACCCGGAGCGTGAAATGGGAAAAAGGATCGCCCACAACATCGTCTCCAACAATGTGCTTGATTATCTGGAACTTTCTGATGAACACAGCCTTGTCGAAATCGCAGCGAACGGCAAACTGGCCGGAAATACACTGCTTGACCTTGATATCCGGGCCAGATACGGAATTAATATTGTTGCGATCAAGCGGGGAAAGGAAGTCATCGTATCTCCGCTTGCCACTGAAGAAATTCAGAAAGACGATATTTTAATCGTCATCGGCTCAAATCCTGACATTGAGAGATTTGAAAAAAAAGTCTTTCAACATTAAAATGCCACCGATTAACCGCGGGAACCCCACAGCCCGCGGTTTTTTTGATCTTTTCATTGACTGTTTCAAGCGATTCGGCTACGATATTGAACCATATACATATAAAAAAGAGAGGGGACATATACCTTTGGACAAAGAGATGTTCATTCGCCGGCTTGGCGCCGCCAGTCATCGCAAAAAAGCGGAAACTGTAATTAAAAACGGAAAAATCATGGATGTTTTTAATCAGGAATGGTTGGAGACGGACATTGCCATCACAGACGGGGCCATCGTCGGCTTGGGCGAATATGAGGGGGGAAATATCATTGACGCTGAGGGACAAATGATCGTTCCCGGCTTTATCGACGGTCATGTCCATATTGAGTCCTCGATGGTGACGCCGCCCGAATTCGCTAAAGCGGTGATTCCCCACGGTGTGACAACCGTTGTCACCGATCCCCACGAAATCGCGAATGTCTCAGGTGTGAAGGGTCTTGAGTTCATGTTGGAGCAGGCTGAGATGACCAGGCTGAACATTTATTTTATGCTCCCTTCTTGTGTGCCTGCGGCACCATTCGAAAAATCGGGTGCGATTTTGAACGCCGCGGATTTACATCCTTTTTACAGCCGCGAAGAGGTGCTCGGGCTTGCGGAAGTGATGGACTATGTGGCCGTTGAAGCTGGAGAGCCGGATATGGTGCAAAAGCTCATTGATGCCGATAAAGCGGGCAAGCGGATCGACGGGCATCTGGCCGGCTTGTCAGCCGGGTTTGTCAATGTCTACAGAGCGGCGGGCGTGCTTACAGACCATGAGGTCACAACACCTGAAGAGGCGCTTGAACGAGTGAGAAGAGGGATGTACGTCATGCTGAGAGAAGGTTCTGCGGCAAAGAATACGCGTCATGTTTTACCTGCGGTCAACGAGAAAAATGTGAGACGCTTCTTTTTCTGTACGGATGATAAGCATCTGGACGAACTGGTCGATGAAGGAAGCATTAACTACCAGGTCAAGCTTGCCATTCAAGAGGGGCTTGACCCGTTTCTCGCATATCAAATGGGCAGCCTGAATGCAGCGGAATGCTTCGGGTTAAAGACGAAGGGAGCGGTCGCCCCGGGTTATGACGCAGATCTTCTTTTCATCAGCGATTTTGAGAACGTGAGCATTACAAAGACGATGATTAACGGCGTGATCTGGAGCGGGACAGAGCAAAGCCAATCGACGGGCGGCAAAGCGGCATCCGGTCTGCTTCAATCTGTGCATCTGTCTGATTTACATGAGGATGATCTGCAAATTCCGATCGTTCAAGAGAATGAAATCAGGGTTATTGACATTATCCCCAATCAGCTCGAAACAAAGCTGTCCCTGGCCAAGCCGAAAAGCGGAGCTTTTTTTCAGCCGGATCTGGAAAGCGATCTGTTGAAAATTGCAGTGGTTGAGCGCCATCGCGGCGTTAAAGAAATCGGACTCGGCGTAGTCAGAGGCTTCGGTTTAAAAGAAGGCGCCATCGCGACAACCATTTCTCATGATTCCCACAATTTAATCGCTGTCGGTACAAATGATCAAGACATTTTAAAAGCGATTGAACGCCTCGGAGAAATCGGAGGAGGCCTCACCATTGCCAAAGGAGGGAAGGAGCTTCAATCCGTCGCACTGCCGATCGCCGGCCTCTTGTCGGACAAACCGCTTGAGACGGTCAACGAAAGCTTGAAATCTCTCCACGCGGCAATAACAGAGACAGGATTTTCAGGAGCGTTTAATCCTTTTCTGACGCTTTCTTTTTTAGCGCTTCCGGTCATTCCCGACATTAAAATGACAACGGAAGGATTGTTTGATGTTAAAGCGTTCAGGCATATCCCGGTTCAACCATAAAAAAACGGATGCACCCCGGTGCATCCGTTTTTTGCTGTATCCGCATCCGCGATTAGACTTCCATAATAATCGGAAGGATCATCGGCCGGCGTTTTGTTTTTTCATAGAGGAAAGGAGCAAGCGTGTCTGTAATCTCGTTCTTAATTTCAGACCACTGTGTCGTTTTGCGCTCCATCACTTTTTTAAGGTGTCCTGCAATCAGTTCCTGGGCATCATTGATTAAATCACCGGATTCTCTCATATAGACAAATCCTCTGGAAATTAAGTCAGGCCCTGCGGACACTTTGAATTCTTTCATGTTGATGCTGACAACGACAATGACGAGCCCTTCTTCGGAAAGAATCCGGCGGTCGCGAAGCACGATATTGCCGATGTCGCCGATGCCGCTTCCGTCAATATAAACATTGCCTGACGGGATTTTACCCGCAACTGAGGCTTCTTCGCTTGTCAAAGCAAGCACTTCCCCGTTGTCCATAATAAAGCAGTTTTCCTCAGGAATTCCGCAGTCTGTCGCCAGTTTGACATGCATTTTCTGCATTCTGTATTCACCGTGAATCGGCATGAAAAACTTTGGCTTGATGAGGCGGAGCATCAGTTTTTGCTCTTCCTGTCCGCCGTGTCCCGAGGTGTGAATGTTAGTCACAGCTCCGTGGATGACATCGGCACCCGCCCGGTAAAGCTGGTTAATCGTGCGGCTGACGCTGATCGTATTGCCCGGGATCGGAGATGATGAAAATACGACCGTATCCCCGGGATTGATGGAGATTTGCCGGTGTGTGCCGTTTGCAATTCGAGATAGAGCAGCCATCGGTTCGCCTTGGCTTCCGGTACAGAGAATCGTCACTTTCCCGGCAGGGAGCCTGTTGATTTCATTCGCTTCAACGAAAGTGTTTTTCGGACACTTAATATATCCGAGCGTTTGGCCGATTTCGATCGCCGACTCCATGCTTCGCCCAAATACGGCAACCTTCCGTCCGTTTGCAACAGCCGCTTCGATCACCTGCTGCAGGCGGTGGATGTTTGACGCAAAGGTTGCGAAGATGATCCGGCCTTCGACTTTTCGGAAAATATCATCAATGCTTTCTCCGACTTTGCGCTCTGACATCGTGAAATCAGGGATTTCACTGTTTGTGCTGTCTGACAGCAGGCAAAGCACGCCTTCTTTTCCGATTTCGGCCATCTTTGTCAAGTTGGCGGGTTCGCCCACCGGTGTAAAATCGAATTTAAAGTCTCCGGTATGTACGATGTTTCCTTGCGGTGTTTTTACGACAATCCCGTATGAGTCCGGAATGCTGTGGGTCGTCCTGAAAAAAGAAACCGACGTTTTTCTGAATTTGACGATATCGTCTTCTTCAATGATATGAAGCTTTGTTTGGCGAAGCAAACCGTGCTCTTCAAGCTTCTTCCTGAGAAGGCCGATGGCGAGCTGTCCGCCGTAAACCGGAATGTTCACCTGTTTGAGCAGGTACGGAATTCCGCCGATGTGGTCTTCGTGTCCGTGCGTAATAAAAAGACCTTTGATTTTTTCTTCGTTTTTGACTAAATAAGTGTAGTCAGGGATGACATAGTCGATTCCGAGAAGCTCGTCTTCCGGAAACTTAATCCCCGCATCGATGAGCACGATCTCGTCCTGGAACTGGACCCCGTACGTGTTTTTGCCGATTTCCCCAAGTCCTCCAAGGGCAAATACAGCCGTTTGGTCATTTTTAACAAATTTCATTCATTCATAACTCCAATACTTTAAAATTTTCGCTTTGCTTTTCATATTCTAAAAAAGCGCCTTCAACTTGCTGTATAAACTCAATATTGTAGTTGTATGGTTTTAATTTAGATCTGACTTCACGTTCAGATTGAGCTTCCACAAAAATTGAATCTGTTTTTTCACGAACAGGTACTTCGTCATTGCTTGCTTGATAAAATACCTTATAGATCATCCAAATCTCTCCTTAACTGCCGATTGTTAGACTCATCTTTCTATTATATTCGAAATTGGCTCATAAGAAAAGCGCCTGAGAAAAAAAGGACCCTTCCACACGAGTGAAGGTCCTTTTAGGCAATCGACTTTCTGCGCATCATGCCATTCAGCTGTTTTTTTAATTTTTTCCGCAGACGGCGAAGCATACGGGTTCCTCCTTTCTCTGACTTGTCTGAGTAACTTCCGTATCTCTTTAGTTCTATTATATGATGAATCCGTCTATTGTTACATGGATATTATTGGCATGTTGATTTAGTTTTGATTTTGGAGTGAAAAGGTTTTCTCGCGTACGCAGTTTTTGTATGATGGTACAGGAGAACCATCAATCATACTAGCTAAGGGAGAAGGATTCACTGCCATGGATAAAAAGCTGATTTTCTTTGATATTGACGGAACGATTTATGATCACGATAAACGCATTCCCGCCACCGCAAAACAGGCCGTCTCCGATTTGAAAGCGCACGGCCATCATGTTTTCATCGCGTCAGGCCGTGCGCCGTTTATGGTCAGGCCTGTTCTTGAAGAACTGGGCATCGATTCTTTTGTCTCTTATAACGGACAATATGTCGTTTTTGAAGGAGAGGTCATTTATAAAAATCCCATTGCCGAGCAGTCGTTAGAAGCGCTGCTTGCGCATTCGGACAGCTGCGGCCACCCCCTCGTCTTCATGGGGGAAGAGGGGATGCGCTCTACAACTGCCGCCCATCCGTTCGTCGATGAAGGGATCGGCAGCTTAAAAGTCAATCCGCCGGAAGAGGATCGTACCTACTTTAAGGGCAGGGACATTTTCCAGGTCCTCTTGTTCTGCACGCAAGACGAGGAAGAGCGGTACAGCCGGTTTAAAGAGTTTGATCTCGTCCGCTGGCACGAGCGCTCCACAGATGTGCTGCCTTCAGGCGGATCGAAAGCGGAAGGAATCAAAAAAGTCATTGAAAAACTTCCGTTCGACAGAGAGGATACTTATGCGTTCGGGGACGGTCTGAACGACCTGCAGATGATCGAATTTGCGGGAACCGGAGTAGCGATGGGCAACGCTGTGCCCGAGCTGAAAAAAATAGCCGACTTTATCACAAAGCCCGTCGATGAAGACGGCATTCAATACGCGGTGGAAGCGCTCGGACTTTTGAAATCATAAAAAACGGATCAGAAATGATCCGTTCAGCTTGTCGACAAAGTCACAAAAAAGTGGCTTGATCGACAAGCTTTTTTTGTTAAAATGTGTGTGGAATCTAATTTTTGGAGGTTTTACCATGTTGACCAAACACTCTAAAGATCAGCGTGAACAGCTTGAAGTCGTTGCCTTAAGTGAGCTTGTACCTGAAGACCATTTGGTCAGGAAGATGGAAGAAGCCATTGATTTTTCATTTATTTATCAAAAAGTTGCCCCTCTTTATTCTTCAAAAGGGCGTCCAAGTATTGATCCTGTTGTACTGATTAAAATGGTGCTCATTCAATACGTGTTTGGTCATCGCTCCATGCGCGAAACCATTAAGCGAATCGAAACTGATGTAGCCTATCGCTGGTTTATTGGATATGGATTCTCTGAAAAAATCCCTCACTTTTCAACCTTCAGTAAAAACTATGAACGTCGCTTTCATGACACAGACCTATTTGAAACAATCTTCTATAGGATTTTACGTCAGGCCATGGATCTCGGCCTCGTCGATCCTTCGGTTGCCTTCATCGACAGCACACATGTCAAAGCGAATGCCAATAAGAAAAAGTTTGTGAAAAAGATCGTAAGAAAAGAAACAAGAGCTTATCAGGAACAGTTAGATCAAGAAATTAATGCCGATCGCGAAGCCAACGGCAAAAAGCCCTTAAAGCCCAGGCAATGCTCAGAAGAACGAGAAATAAAAGAAAGTACAACAGATCCTGAGAGCGGCTATTTTGTAAAGGGTGAACGGGAACGCCTTTTTGCTTATGGTTTTCATACAGCTTGTGACCGGAACGGATTTGTGCTGGGGACGGTTGTTGAGCCTGCCAATATTCATGACAGCCAAGTGTTCACGACCCTGTTTCAACAAGTGAAAGAGCGCGTCGCCAAGCCTCATACGGTCGCAGTTGATGCCGGATACAAAACACCGGTTATCGCAAAATTTCTTCATGAAGAAAACGTTCGCCCTGTTATGCCTTACACGCGTCCGCAAACCAAAAAAGGATTCATGAGAAAACACGAGTATGTTTACGATGAATTTTATGATGTCTATATCTGCCCGCAAGACCATATTCTCTCCTATCGCACAACCAATCGGCAAGGTTATCGAGAGTATGCTTCAGATCCAAATCGATGTAAACAATGTCCATTACTACATACGTGTATAGAAAGTAGAGATCATCGAAAGATGATTCACAGACATATCTGGCAGGATCATTTAGACGAAGCTGATCATCTTCGGCATACGGAAGAGAATAAACAAATCTATGCCAAACGTAAAGAGACGATCGAACGAGTTTTTGCCGATTTAAAACATAAGCATGGCTTGCGCTGGACAACCTTACGGGGAAAGAAAAAATTGTCCATGCAGGCGATGCTTGTTTTCGCTGCCATGAATCTGAAAAAGCTGGCGAATTGGACCTGGAAAGGTCCTAACCGCCAGCCTTCTGATCGAAATAATAGAATAAAATGGACAAAAACAGGTCGGATTTTTAAAATCCGACCTGTTTTGTCAACGGTCTGAAACGGATCAGAAATGATCCGTTTTTTTTATGACTTTACCTGCCTACAGGCGTTGCATTTTCAGGTTGTTTCAGCGGGTTTTCTTTGTCGATGTGGTCGTAAAACATAATGCCGTTCAAATGATCGATCTCATGCTGGAATACGATCGCCGGATATCCTTTTAAGCGGATGTCGATGTTTTCGCCTTCAAGCGTCGTTCCTTTGACTCGGATCCGTTCATAGCGCGGAACATATCCGGGAATCGGCTCGTCGACGGACAGGCAGCCCTCGCCGCTTGTCAAATAGCATCTTTGAACAGAGTGGCTGACGATCTTCGGATTGAAAAGCGCATAGCTGTATAGTGTCCCGTCTTCGCTTTCGGCATGAACGGCGATCATTCGTTTATTGATATTAATTTGCGGAGCGGCTAGACCGACACCAGGACGAAGGTTGTACTTTTTAGCGATTTCGGGGTCCTGGCTGTTTTTGACAAACTCGATCATTTCGCTCAGCTGTTTGATTTCTTCTTCGCTTGCTGGCAATTGAACTTCTTCGGCGACGGTTCTCAAAGCAGGATGACCGTCGCGGACAATGTTTTCCATTGTGATCAACATCTTCACTCCCAACGATTCATTATGTAAAGTATAGCGGATCTTGCTCTTTCCGCGCAATCTCTGTGCATGATAAAATGACCAGCCTAAAGGAGGCTGGTCATGACGGATCCATCAGGGGCTAGCAGCCTAAATAAGCGGCCCCTACAATAATCAGCAAAATAAAGAGAACGACGATCAAAGCGAATGTGCGGCCGTAGCCGTATCCATAACCGCCGCCGTACCCGTATCCAGGGCAGCAATAACCGTACATATAAAGACCTCCTCCGTTATTTTACGCACAGCCTTTTCTTTTTAGTAGGCATGGCGTCTAATATAAACTATGTAAAAGTCCAAAGGTTGTATAGTCGAATGCCCAGCTTCAAGGAATTTTCCCTAAAGGTTTGGTCTAAAAGCGAAGGCGGTTGCATACCGATCTGATATCGGCTTGTCCATATCTTTAGACTTCTGTTGTCAAACAAGCGAATTCATTTTATAGTGGAATTTGTCGAGATTGGGGGAAGTTCATAGTGAAATTTTCAAATATGCGGGTGCCCGCAGGCATCGTCGTTTTTTGCACGGCTGCATTTGTATTAACAGGCTGTCTCTGGAAGGATCCTGTCGAGTCGTTTCACGGCTCGCTGGAGAAGATCGTGGAATTGGAAGAGCCTTTTAAACAAGAGCAGGGTTCACTTAAAAGTCTTGAAAAAGCCGAATCGAAGCTTTACGAGGAAATGATCAGGCTCAATATGGATGATTTTGACCGGATCGCTGCGCTCTCCGACAAAGCGCTGAAGACAGCCGGCAAACGCGAGAAGCACTTGAATTCTGAGAAAGAAAGCATAGATGAAGCAAAGCAGGAGTTTGAAGCAAATAAAGCGTCGGCAGAAAAAATCGATGATCAGAAGGTCAGGAAAAAGGCTGAGAACGCTGCATCTTATATGGAAAAGCGCTACAAAGCATACGACTCTCTTTATGGCGCCTATCAAAACGCAATCGGCCTTGACAAAGAGCTGTACAAGCTGCTCAAAAATAAAGGGCTTAAACTGGATGACCTTGAGGAGCAGCTGAAAAAAATCAATCAATCGTATGACAAAGTGCTGAAAGAAAGCAAGCATTTCAATGAGTATACAAAGGACTACAACAAAGCCAGAAAAGATTTTTACAAGGCTGCGGGGTTTGAGATGAAAGAGGGCTGAATTGTTCAGCCCTCTTTTTTTCGACAAAATCTGTATCGCTATTGTAATACAGATTGTTATCTATACTAGAACAGTTTGCAGCAGTCTTGACAACGCTGAAACAGAAATCCGATAAAGCGAATACATTTATTGAAATTCAGGAATGAAAACGATTGACGATCATGATCGACTGGTGTAAACTTAGCCTTGGTGGAACTTGTTGTATTAGTTTGTCATAAACTATAAGTGATACAGTTTTAGAACGCGTTGTGCTGTCCTTACATAAAAGTTTCGACAACCATCAAAGCGGCTAATAAGAAATAAATATGAGTTGCGCCCGTCAATTTAGGACACCCTAATTCTGTATGTATAAGGGATACACGTCTATGACTGTCAAAAGAAAGGAAGAGGTGACTTTATATGGCTGCAAAAACGAAAAAAGCAATCGTTGATAGCAAAAAGCAATTCGATGCCATTAAAAAGCAGTTCGAAACGTTTCAAATTTTGAATGAAGAAGGCGAAGTCGTTAATGAAGCGGCAATGCCGGATCTATCTGATGATCAATTAAAAGAATTAATGCGCCGCATGGTGTATACACGCATTTTGGATCAGCGTTCTATTTCTTTGAACAGACAAGGCCGCCTTGGCTTCTACGCGCCGACTGCCGGTCAGGAAGCTTCTCAAATTGCTACGCATTTCGCGCTTGAAAAAGAAGACTTCGTTCTTCCGGGCTACCGTGATGTTCCGCAGCTGATCTGGCACGGACTTCCGCTTTATCAAGCATTCTTGTTCTCTCGCGGACACTTCCGCGGCAACCAAATGCCTGACGATGTCAATGCGCTTTCACCGCAAATTATTATTGGTGCGCAATACATCCAAACGGCTGGCGTTGCACTCGGCTTGAAAAAACGCGGCAAACAGGCTGTGGCGATCACCTATACTGGAGACGGCGGTGCTTCCCAAGGTGACTTCTACGAAGGAATCAACTTTGCCGGTGCGTATAAAGCTCCAGCTATTTTCGTTGTTCAAAACAACCGCTATGCGATTTCAACACCTGTTGAAAAGCAATCAGCAGCTCAAACAATCGCCCAAAAAGCTGCGGCTGCAGGTATCGTCGGCGTTCAAGTAGACGGAATGGATGCCCTTGCTGTATACGCTGCGACACGCGAAGCACGCGAGCGCGCTGTAAACGGCGAAGGCCCTACCCTGATCGAAACGCTTTGCTTCCGTTACGGTCCTCATACTATGGCCGGTGACGATCCGACAAAATACCGTACAAAAGAAATCGAGAATGAGTGGGAGCAGAAAGATCCGCTTGTCCGTTTCCGCAAGTTCTTGGAAAACAAAGGCCTTTGGTCTGAAGAAGAAGAAAACAAGGTAATTGAAGAAGCGAAAGAAGAAATCAAGCAGGCGATCAAAAAAGCTGACGAAGAGCCGAAGCAAAAAGTGACCGACCTGATCGACATTATGTATGAAGAGCTTCCTTACAACCTTGTAGAACAAAAGGAAATTTATAAAGAGAAGGAGTCGAAGTAAGCCATGGCGCAAATGACAATGATTCAAGCAATCACTGATGCGTTACGCACAGAACTGAAAAATGACGAAAATGTCTTAGTTTTCGGAGAAGACGTCGGTGTTAACGGCGGCGTGTTCCGTGCGACTGAAGGATTGCAAAAAGAGTTTGGTGAGGATCGCGTATTTGACACTCCTCTTGCTGAATCTGGTATCGGCGGCCTTGCACTCGGCTTAGGCTTACAAGGCTTCCGTCCTGTAATGGAAATTCAATTTTTCGGCTTTGTGTATGAAGTGATGGACTCTGTTTCCGGACAAATGGCACGGATGCGCTACCGTTCCGGCGGCCGCTGGAATTCTCCGGTGACAATCCGTTCTCCGTTCGGCGGCGGTGTTCATACGCCTGAACTTCACGCGGACAGCTTGGAAGGACTCGTTGCACAGCAGCCTGGACTTAAAGTCGTTATTCCTTCAACTCCGTACGATGCTAAAGGACTTTTAATCTCTGCGATCCGCGATAACGATCCGGTTGTCTTCCTTGAGCACATGAAACTTTACCGTTCATTCCGCCAGGAAGTTCCTGAAGAGGAATACACAATTGAAATCGGCAAAGCCGATGTGAAACGCGAAGGAAAAGACCTTTCCATCATCACATACGGAGCGATGGTTCACGAGTCATTAAAAGCGGCGGAAGAGCTTGAAAAAGAAGGCGTATCTGCTGAGGTTGTCGACCTTCGCACAGTCAGCCCGCTTGACATTGACACGATCATCGCGTCTGTAGAAAAAACAGGCCGCGCAATCGTCGTTCAAGAGGCGCAAAAACAGGCTGGAGTAGCTGCAAACGTTGTTGCCGAAATCAACGACCGCGCGATTTTGAGCCTCGAAGCTCCAGTGCTTCGCGTCACTGCTCCTGATACTGTATTCGCATTCTCTCAAGCTGAAAGCGTATGGCTTCCAAACCATAAAGACGTGCTTGAAACTGCGAAAAAAGTATTGGAATTTTAATTAGATCTGAACAATTCAAAAGGGAAAAGCTGATATCAGCCTTTTTCCCTTCATGCATTTCCACAGTCAGTCGGAGAAACTGTAGCCGTGTACTGACAGTCGGCCTAAACAAGAGGCCGACCACTATATCAACTACGTAATAATCTTAGGAGGTCGAGAACTGTGGCATTTGAATTTAAACTTCCGGATATCGGGGAAGGAATCCACGAAGGCGAAATCGTGAAATGGTTCGTCAAGCCAAACGACGAGGTAAACGAAGATGACGTTTTGGCAGAGGTACAAAACGATAAAGCAGTTGTAGAAATTCCTTCACCTGTTAAAGGAAAAGTATTAGAATTAAAAGTTGAAGAGGGAACAGTCGCAACCGTTGGGCAGACGATCATCACATTTGATGCACCAGGTTACGAAGATCTTCAATTCAAAGGCGACGAATCAGGCGAAGCGAAAGCGGAAGAAGCTGAAAAACAAGAAACTGATGCACCTGCAGAAGCAGCGGAAGCAAACGAGCAAGCGGATGCAGATCCGAATAAGCGCGTCATTGCAATGCCATCTGTTCGCAAGTATGCCCGCGAAAAAGGCGTTGATATCGTGAATGTTTCAGGTTCCGGCAAAAACGGCCGCGTTCTGAAAGAAGATATCGACAGCTTCTTAAACGGAGGAACTGCCGGAGACGCTAAGGCTGCTCAAGCTGAAGAGAAAGCAGAACCTGCTGCACAGCAACCTGCAGCTGCGGTTCAAGTGCCTGAAGGCGAATTCCCTGAAACTCGCGAGAAAATGAGCGGAATCCGCAAAGCCATTGCAAAAGCTATGGTCAACTCAAAACATACCGCTCCACACGTTACATTAATGGACGAAGTCGATGTGACAAACCTTGTCGCTCACCGCAAGCAGTTTAAACAAGTTGCGGCTGATCAAGGAATTAAGCTGACTTACCTGCCTTACGTGGTAAAAGCTTTGACATCAGCTCTGAAAAAATATCCAGTCCTGAATACATCAATTGACGACAATACAGATGAAGTGATTCAGAAGCACTACTACAACATCGGTATTGCGGCAGACACTGAAAAAGGCCTGCTTGTGCCGGTTGTTAAAAATGCGGACCGCAAAGCGATTTTTGAGATTTCAAACGAAATCAACGAGCTTGCGACAAAAGCACGCGAAGGCAAACTTGCTCCTGCTGAAATGAAAGGCGCTTCTTGCACAATTACGAATATCGGCTCTGCCGGCGGTCAATGGTTCACACCGGTTATCAACCATCCGGAAGTTGCGATCCTTGGAATCGGCCGCATCGCTGAGAAAGCTGTCGTTCGTGACGGCGAAATCGTCGCTGCACCTGTTCTGGCTCTTTCTCTAAGCTTTGACCACCGTATGATCGACGGCGCAACTGCACAAAACGCGTTGAATCACATCAAGCGTTTGCTGAACGATCCACAATTAATTTTAATGGAGGCGTAATGTAATGGTAGTAGGAGATTTCCCTATTGAAACAGATACTCTTGTCATTGGTGCGGGACCTGGCGGCTATGTAGCTGCCATCCGCGCTGCTCAGCTTGGACAAAAAGTAACAATCGTCGAAAAAGGCAATCTTGGAGGCGTATGTCTGAATGTCGGATGTATCCCTTCAAAAGCGCTTATCAATGCAGGCCACCGCTATGAGAATGCGAAGCATTCTGAAGAGATGGGGATCACTGCTGAAAACGTAAAAGTTGACTTTACAAAGGTTCAAGAATGGAAAGCCTCTGTCGTTAATAAGCTTACCGGCGGTGTTGAAGGCCTTCTGAAAGGAAACAAAGTCGACATCGTAAAAGGCGAAGCATACTTTGTAGACAGCAATTCTGTACGCGTGATGGATGAGAACTCAGCTCAGACTTACACGTTCAAAAATGCGATCATTGCAACAGGTTCTCGCCCTATCGAATTGCCAAACTTCAAATATAGCGACCGCGTACTGAATTCAACAGGCGCACTTGCACTGAAAGAAATTCCTAAGAAGCTCGTTGTCATCGGCGGCGGCTACATCGGAACAGAGCTCGGTACTGCATATGCAAACTTCGGTACTGAAGTTGTCATTCTTGAAGGCGGAGAAGAAATCCTTCCAGGATTTGAGAAGCAAATGAGCTCTCTTGTGAAACGCAACCTGAAGAAAAAAGGCAACGTTGAAATCCATACAAAAGCAATGGCTAAAGGCGTAGAAGAAAAAGCTGACGGCGTAACCGTTACGTTCGAAGTGAAAGGCGAAGAGCAAACGATCGATGCGGACTACGTACTTGTCACTGTCGGCCGCGTTGCAAACACGGACGAGCTCGGACTTGAACAAGTCGGCGTCGAAATGACGGACCGCGGCATCATCAAAACGGACAAACAATGCCGTACAAACATTCCGAACATCTATGCGATCGGTGACATCATCGAAGGTCCTCCGCTTGCGCATAAAGCTTCTTATGAAGGTAAAATTGCTGCTGAAGCGATTGCCGGAGAAGCTGCGGAAATCGACTATCTTGGAATTCCTGCGGTCGTATTCTCTGAGCCTGAACTTGCATCTGTAGGCTACACTGAAGCACAGGCTAAAGAAGAAGGTCTTTCAGTGACTGCAGCCAAATTCCCGTTTGCAGCAAACGGACGTGCGCTGTCATTAAACGAAACTGACGGTTTCCTTAAACTTGTAACACGCAAAGAAGACGGCTTAGTCATCGGTGCACAAATCGCCGGAGCAAGCGCTTCTGACATGATTTCTGAGCTGAGCTTGGCAATCGAAGCAGGAATGACTGCTGAAGATATCGCAATGACAATCCACGCTCACCCTACATTGGGAGAAATCACAATGGAAGCTGCAGAAGTTGCCATCGGCATGCCGATCCACGTTGTAAAATAAATCAAAAACCCCCTCTGCAGGGGGTTTTTTATGTTTTCTCTTATTCGGGTGCATGACAAATTGCCCGGGATACATGTGAAGCAGAAAAAAAATCCCCTTGCACATGCACAGGGGGCTTTTAATGTTTCAATTCCTTTTGAAGAAGCCTTACAATTTTATCTTTATCTTTTATTTTTCCTTCAATTTTAACCAGTACTTTCTTATCATTAACAAGCAGCAAGCTTGGAAAGACTTTAACCTCTTTTTTCCACTCGCCTTTATCATGTGAAATTTCCATACTTGAAACCTGTTCGGGAAATTCTTTTTTTAAATCCAAAAGCGCATCATAATAAGCCACTTCCTGCTCCATATGCTCGTCATCGGAAAAAAAGATGAGCTTGAGGTGGCGGTGATTGGTGCTTTGATGCTGCTGGTCAGGCATGATGTGAGATAAAGAACATCCACTCGTCAAAAAAAGGAAACAAATTGCGGCGGTGAATATCGCTCGAAACCACATGACGTCTCTTCACCTCTCTATATAATGCAAGCCGATTTTCCTGTTCGATTAGTAAACAATTCCTATTTTATCATGATAATTGAAATAATTTTTCGTTGTTACCCATTTGTTACACAATTGATAACTGCCGTTTTATTTATGAGATGTTGTAGGTTGAGCGTGTTTGATGGGTACATCGTCGGAATCAGCCGGGAAGCGTTCTGCTTATACCTTAAGCAGGAATACATATATAACATGATGGCCTTTTTTTAGAAAAAGAGCAAAAATGATTTAAATGTGTTATACAATTTACCGTTGACAATATTAATGTGACATAATATTATAGGGGTAACAAATTTAAACGCTTCCATTTTGAAAAGAAAAGGGGAATGAAAGATGGGCACGATCGTTTGTCAAGACTGCAATGAAACCATTCAGCATTTTGAAGATGAGAAAGTGACGATACTTTACGGAACGTGCGGACAGTGCAACTGCCATCTTAAAGAGGAAGAATAGAAAAAAGCATGCGGCCATTTACAGTGCCGCATGCTTTTATGTTTTTACAGGATTGCCTGCTGTTCTTTAATAACGCGGATCATATGGAGGGTGTCATCTTCCGGTCCCTGAACAGGCAGCCCAGCTTCCAGGTTCTTTTCGATGTAGTTGATATTATCCTCGGTAATGATCTCGCCCGGAATGAAGATCGGTATCCCTGGCGGATAAACCATAACAAACTCGGCAATCATTCTGCCAGCTGCTTTTTTGAACGGAATGATCTCCGTGTTTGCGTAAAAAGCGTCACGCGGTGTCATCGCAAGCGCCGGAATGTTTGGCAGAAGCACTTCAGGCTTGCGTCTGTTTTCCGCAGATGAAGCGGCCTGTTGAGCAATCTCGGTTAATCCTTTAATTAACGCATCTGCATCCTCTTTCCGGTCTCCCGGTGTAAAAATGCACAGGATGTTGTATAAGTCAGAAAGCTCCACTTCGATTTGGCATGACTCGCGCAGCCATTTTTCCACATCATGACCGGTCAGGCCGAGGTCTTTCACAGATATGATCAATTTGGTCGGATCATAGTCAAAAGCCGCTTTGGAGCCGAGGATTTCCCTCCCGACGCATGAAATCCCGTTGATATTATTGATGCGTTCCCTTGTTTCGTTGGCGAGCTTAATCGTTTGTTCGATCAGTTCGTGTCCCTCTGTGGCTAAGCGTTTTCTGGCGACATCAAGCGAAGCGAGCAATAGATAGGAGGTCGATGTCGTCGTCAGCATGCTTAAAATCGATTGCACCCTTTCCTTTGAAACCAGACCTTCTTTCATATTGAGAATCGAACTTTGTGTAAGGGATCCTCCGAGCTTATGAACGCTCGTCGCCGCCATATCCGCTCCGGCCTGCATTGCCGAAAGAGGCAGATCTTCATGGAAGTGGATATGAACGCCGTGCGCCTCGTCAACTAGCACCGGGACATGAAAAGAATGAGCCAGCTCGACGATGCTTTTTAAGTCTGCAGCTATGCCGAAATAAGTCGGGTTGATGACGAGCAGTCCTTTTGCGTCAGGATGCTCAAGCAGCGCTTTTTTCGCTGATTCAGGGGTGATCCCGTGTGAAATCCCCAGCTCATCGTCGATTTCCGGATGGATGAAGATCGGTACGGCGCCTGAGAAGACGATCGCTGACATCACCGATTTATGAACATTTCTCGGGACGATGATTTTGTCTCCGGGTCCGCATACGGCCATGACCATCGTCATGATGGCGCCGCTCGTTCCCTGGACGGAAAAGAACGTGTAGTCGGCTCCGAATGCTTCAGCCGCCAGATCCTGCGCCTGTTTGATTATTCCTTTCGGCGCGTGCAGATCGTCGAGAGGCTCGATGTTGATTAAATCTATGCTTAATGCATTTTCTCCGATAAACTCCCTGAATTCAGGGTCCATCCCAGAGCCTTTTTTGTGCCCCGGTATATGGAACTGGATCGGGTTTTTGCCGGCGTGTTTTTTTAATCCGGTATATAGGGGTGTTTCGTGCTGCAACAATTGTTTTCCCACCTTCATGATAAACCTGCTATTTCCTTAAAGACTATTCTTTATCAAAAATCGTTGAGTTATTTTGCGTTTTTGCTTGATGGCATAAAACAAATGAATTATATTATGTTCTTGAAAGAATGTAAAGAACATTTTATCATCTTTCCTGTAAGGGGCTTCTAGGTCCCTATGGATAGTCGCAAAAAAGAGAACCAATACTAAAGCTATACAAGCCGTCAGGCTGAACTGCACAAGGAGATGAACCAAATGGAAGAAGGGTACCAATATCCGATGAATGAAGACTGGAGCACAGAGGAAGCGATAGACGTCATATCGTTTTTTCAGGCGGTTGAGCTCGCTTATGAAAAAGGCGTAGAGCGAGACGTGCTGATGAGTGCTTACCGCCGCTTTAAAGAAATCGTTCCGGGAAAAGCGGAGGAAAAAAAGCTGTGCAGCCAGTTTGAAGAAGCGAGCGACTACTCTCCGTATCAAGCAGTCAAAAAAGCAAAGGAACAAACGGAAGATACGAAAATTAAAATGTAATGAGAAAATCCAAAACAAAAAGGGATGGCACCACCGGCCATCCCTTTTTGATTATACCGATACTTTCTGCGTCAGGCGGTAAAGGAAGGCGAGCTTTTCAAAAGCCGCTTCGATTTCGGATAGAAACGCCTCTTCACTCATATGCAGCACCTCGTCTTTAGAAAGCTGAATACCGCAAAGCGCTTCTGCTTTCTTCACGTTGACGAGCCGTTCAAACAGGTTTTCCAGATCTTTTTCATTCATCTCAGACTGTCTCTTGGCATCCGGTTTCGTATGATCGGCCGACCAGAAAAAGCGACTTGGAATGCTGCTCTCAATATCCGGCAGATGCTTCTTAAACAGCTGGCCGTATTCCTGCTTGAGAGGGGACTCATAGATCAATGCAAACCATACGAAAACGTGGGTTTCCCATAAACCAATTTGGAAATGCGGCAGCTTTTTATAGCCGCGCTTATTGTTTGCGAAAGCAACCCAGCTGTCGTTCGGCGGATTGACTGAGCGGCGCGCGTGCTTGGCGACGTGGACAAACATTTCGTCTCCTGTCAAAGCGGACAGAACAGGCGCAAAATGATCGCCGAGCCCTTGAAGTTTCGGGCGCACTGTGTCTTTCAGAACGCTCATCCGCGCATCTAAACCTTCTATTGTAAATGTACGAAAATCCTCTTCAGTAAAACGCAGACTGCTCATTGTGTTCCTCCTTGTCCAATCAGTAAAGATATTGTATCACAGTCGGCTTTTCAAACAAAAAATTACGTTTCGCCTTGCGGAATTTGGGGAATCGTTAGGTAAACACACAATTTTTAGAATAACGTTGCGAATGTTTGAGCACTTCATACGATATGAATAAGAAATTAATATATATCACGCTTAGGACTTAAAGCCAGAAGGATTCCTTTTGAAATCAATTTTCTCTGGAGGGGGCGTAGGGCACATGAAACCAATAGTAAAACAAGGATTGAAAGAGGAAAAAGACAATCGGGCCGCTGTTTGGAGGCTTGAGGTCGATTATGAACTTGCAACGCTTTTTGAAGCTATGGAAAAAAAGGATGAAACCCAAATCGAGTTGAGCAAGCGCAAACTGGAACGACTCAGAAAAGAATGGATCAGATTACATGGTTGAAACCATAATAAAAACGAACCGTTTGAGAGGTTCGTTTTTATCTGGGCTGCCTGGATATTTGTCATTTTTCTTGATTTTTCCCGGTTAATATCAGTATGCTATGAATAAATCAACAGGTATACATAGAAAAGAGGTAGTGTGATGACAAACTGGAAGGAAATCGATCGCCTGGCGAAAAGCTGGGTGAAAGAAGCTGGTCAGAGAATTAAGCAATCAATGAAAGAAAAGATGACGATTGAAACGAAATCGAATCCAAATGACCTTGTCACAAACATTGACAAGGAAACAGAGCGTTTTTTCATTGAAAAAATTCAATCGGTTTTTCCGGATCATCATATTCTTGGCGAAGAAGGCCAAGGGGACAAGCTCACATCTTTGGACGGCGTCGTTTGGATCATCGATCCGATCGATGGTACGATGAACTTTATTCATCAAAAACGCAATTTTGCGATTTCAATCGGCATTTTTGAAAACGGAAAAGGCAAAATCGGCTTGATTTATGATGTGACTCACGATGAGCTTTATCATGCTTTTCAAGGCGAAGGTGCTTACATGAACAATACAAAGCTCGGCAAGATGAAAGAAGTGCCGCTTGAGGAATCGATTCTGGCCATCAATGCGACATGGATCACCGAGAACAGACGGATCGATCCAAGCGTATTATCCCCGCTTGTCAGGCGCGTCAGAGGGACCCGTTCATACGGTTCAGCGGCTTTGGAACTCGCTTATGTAGCGGCAGGCAGAATGGATGTGTATGTGACGATGAGGCTCGCTCCTTGGGATTACGCTGCCGGCTGCATTCTGCTTGACGAGGTCGGCGGAACATATACAACCATTGACGGGAAACCGCTCAATTTTCTTGAAAACCACAGCATCGTAGCCGGCAATCCGGCAGCTCACCGGGCGATTTTCGACGAATATTTGCCGCATGAATAGCAGGTCTTTCTCTTCTTCTGATCTCGCCTTTTTTGAAGAGCTGGCCGAAGCGAGCCCCGGGTGGGTGAAGGAAGAGCTTGACGGAAACAGCCTGGAACGCTATATGAGTGCTTATGCGATGTATAACGGTGAATGGCTCGTGTGGGAAGACGGGGGACTGCCGGCGGCTCTCAGCTTTCATCTCGAATGGGCGCCTTCTAATGGCAAGCCTTGGCTCGGAACGCTTCTTGTCCATCCCGATTTCCGCAAAAAAGGCCGGGCAAAAGAAGTGATCAAAACGATCGGAAAACGCTTGAGAGAAAAGGGGCATAAAGCGTTGTTTGCGGCAGTGCCTTATGAGAAAGACGAATGGTTGAACATGCTGGCCCGTTCAGGATTTGAACAGCTGAAAACGGAAAAAGATGAAAAGGGAAAACGATATTTGATCATGGTTTTGCCCCTTCCCTTGTGGCTGCAATGAGACTTGTTTAACAACAGGTCTCTTTTTTTTATGATTTTATGAAACAATATGCAGCGTCGTTTGTCTATAAAGATGAGGCCTTAATTTGATGTAAAGGAATTGTGGAAATTGATCGAACTATTTAGTGATTATGTGCTCCATTTTGAACGTTATTTTGTTTTAAGCAGACAGAGCATGCTTGTCATTCAGTGGTGTGTGACAGGCCTTGTCCTTTTGTATGCCGTGTCATTTCATCCGAAAGTGTGCAGGCGGCGCCTCTTTTTTTATGCAGGCATCGTTCTCAGGCTGATACTGGTTGGCGCCCTTTCGTTTGAATTGGCTCACCAAATGAAAGCCGCTGAGTTTTCAAACCTGTACATAGACGAACAAGATGCGCTTCTGCCTTTTATGCAGTTTTTGCTGTTCGGCTATATTTTGCTTGTCTCTTTTCATTATATGATGACACTCGCGGAAAAAGGGGGCAAGGGGCTGTTTTTTGCATTTGACATTGCGGTGATGGCGATGCCGCTTTTCCAATCGCTGTTCAGCTTTGCCGCCTATTTGAAGGAATTTGGAGCGGAGGAGCTTGAAGAATTGCCGCTCGTTCTGTTGTTGATTGTCGGAATACCGGGACTGATGATCTGCTTGTTTTTTCAGCTTTATTGGAAAAGAAACCGTTACGTTCTCCTTTTGATTTTTTATATTGTGACGATCGGCGGTTTCTTCATCAAAAAGCTTGGATACGAATTTTTTCCGCTGAACGTATTTCTGACAATGATCGGTTTTCTTATGACATATCACTTGCTGAATGACTCGAGAAAGCCTTTGTTGATGGTGAAGCGTGTTTTAGCCGCGGGCACCGCCGTATTTTTCACGCTTCACCTCAATCCTTTTTACAATTTGGCGGATGCCGCTTTTACAATCTCACACCCGGAGGTTTCAGACGTGGTTGATGCCAATTTTCGGCCTGTTTCGGTTAAAGAAGCGAAGCAGACTGTCAGCTCGTTTTTTCCGACAGAGAGCTTTATCTATTTGTCAGCTACCAACCAGGATTTTCATAACGTTTATCATTTCAAAACGAAAGATTACGATGCGGACGTTGACGGCTGGACGGGAATGATCACCAATTATCACAATCAAAAAAAGCCTAGCGGGAATATCCTGTCCGGTCAGGCATATATCAAGCGGTCGAAGCAATTTCTAAGGGAACACGGCCGCGAACTTGACAAACAAATCAAGGCAAAGGTCAGCCGTGATGACGGCGAAGCTACTGTTGAATTTTACCGTGAAGGCGAGGATCCTGAATTAAGCACAATGTGGTTTACTTGGCGGAAGGAGACTCTGATGGGATTCCATGAGGACGCGTCTGTTTACAGCTTAGAAAGCGTGAACCAAGCCCGCGTTTCTGGTGAGGATATCGAGCGGGGAGTTGAAGCCGTCTATCGTAAGCTGGGCATACCCGTCTCATCTTATCGGCTGACAGATATTGATTTATTATTCCCATTCAGCCTCAACTCGGCATCCATCAACATAAAGACAAGTGACGGAATGGGGATGGAGTTCCACCCTGTAACAGGTGCATTAACGGCTATTTCGATCAAATCTGAAAGCGCCTTGCCTTATCGCGGACAAGAGCTTGAAAAACGCTTGCTTTCATTATTTGATCAAGACATTTCCAATCTGAAAAGGGTGGAGTTAGAAAAGGATCTGATAGAATTTCAGAAAAAAGAAAGCGATGCTGTGTTAAATACGGTCTGGACCATGACGAAACATGAAGAGGGAGCTTATCTGACGGTGAGAAAAAACTTTCAAAAAGCAGATGAAAAACCCCCCTACACGTATGCAGACGGGGAAAAAGCTTTTCAGAAAGTGTCTGAACGCTATCAAAAAGGGCTGGTCTATCATAAACGGACGAAGCTTGTAATCGTTTCAGACGGGGATCAAAAGAGCCGTTATGCGTGGCTTGTCATCATCCAGCCGTTCGGCTCAAATGAACATGACGCATACTTGGTTGATGCCGAGACAGATGAGGTGAAACATTTTGATGACAAATGAAGAAAAAAAAGCGGTGTTTATCGATTTGTATGAGCTCTATCAAGAAAGTGAACTGGAAGAGGAAACGATGATCTGGATGAAAGAGCATGAGCAGTTTTTTCAGGATCAGGCTGAAGCGGCAGCAGCCGGGAATAGAGAGCTCCCCGGCATGCAAAAAACAGATGATCATCAGAAGCTCCTTCATATCAAGATTTTTGTTTACTCGTTATATGGTGCTTTCCTGCTCCTATCGATTTGGATGACGGTGTGGTTTTTTTTCTAAATGGCTCACAATAAAAAACAGACGATTGAAGAACTGTACAGGGAATATTATCATGACATCATGTACTATTTGTACAGGCGAACCCATCAGCTTGAGACGGCGAAAGACCTGGCGCAGGATACGTTTCTAAAAGCTTTTGCGGGCCTGGAGTCTTTCAGGGGCCATTCCTCGATCAAAACATGGCTGTATACGATCGCACATCATACGTTTATCAACTGGTACAGAAAAGATAAAAAAATCCAATTTTCCGACGTGGCGGCCTGCGGCGATATGGAACAGCACACATTTGAAATGCCTGAGCGCCATTTGGCAAACGCCATAATGCAGGAAGAGCTGAAACATCACATTGACCGGCTGAAAGAAGATTACCAGACTGTCCTCATTTTAAGAGAGTTTCAAGAGCTGTCATACGAGGAAATAGCGGAAGTGCTGAATTGGAAACTGTCAAAGGTAAAAACCAATCTTCACCGGGCCCGCCTGGAGCTGAAAAAAAGCTTGGAAGGCAGGGAGGTTTAACAATATGAAATGCCATCTTGTAAGAGATTTACTGCCTTTATACATAGAAGGCGATTGCAGCCGCAAAACGGAACGTTTGGTTGCCGCACACATTAAGACATGCGAGGATTGCCGGGAAATGTACGACATGATGAGGGAACCTGTCAATTTTCATGATGACGGAGGATTGCCAAAGGAAGCAGAAGAAGCGGAAGAACAAAAGTTCAGGAAAGCGTATTATCAAAGGCTGATTCTCAAAGGGGCAGCGCTGTTTGGCGGGGGCTACTTGCTGATGCTTTTGATTTACTTATTCTTTTTATAAGAACTGGCGGCAACCAGCCGCCGGTTTTTTGATATAAAATCAAAAGCCCCTTCATTCGGTAGGGGCTTCTTTCCTATTCAAGCAGGCCTTTTTCGCGCATTCTTTTTTTCAGTGTAAAACCGCTTCCCATAATGACGATCAGAATCGCGATGGCGATTGCGACGCCGGCTGCGCTTTTTTCGGCGACTGCAACTCCGATCATCATGATGCTGATCACTGCAGCAAGTGCGAATAATAAGAAAATCCATTTGATTTGTTTCACTGTTTTTCCATCCCCTTAGTATGAAGTCTACTGTTAGTTTACAGAAAATCGCGCTGGATAGAAAGGGGCAATGGGAGCTGAAAATTTGAAACAAATTGAAATAACTTTGTTTGTCAGTTATAATATGAAAGATTATCTTAATTTTTTTAGGAGATGAAAATGTGAAACTTCGAGAAGATCTTCGCAATATCGCTATTATCGCCCACGTTGACCATGGAAAAACGACGCTGGTGGATCAGCTCCTCCATCAGGCCGGTACATTCCGTGCAAATGAAAACGTGGCTGAGCGCGCCATGGATTCCAATGATTTGGAAAGAGAGCGCGGCATTACGATTTTAGCGAAAAATACGGCGATTAATTATAAAGATACACGCATTAATATTTTGGATACTCCGGGACACGCAGATTTCGGCGGGGAAGTTGAACGGATCATGAAAATGGTCGACGGCGTTCTGCTTGTTGTCGACGCTTATGAAGGCTGCATGCCGCAAACCCGCTTTGTGCTGAAAAAAGCACTTGAGCAAAACTTGACGCCGATCGTTGTTGTCAATAAGATCGACCGCGATTTTGCCCGTCCTGAAGAGGTCGTTGACGAAGTGCTCGATTTGTTTATCGAGCTAGATGCAAATGAAGAACAGCTTGAATTCCCGGTTGTTTACGCTTCTGCGATCAACGGCACCGCGTCAGCAGATCCGAAGCAGCAGGATGAAAACATGGAGGCTTTATTCGAAGCGATTGTCAACCATATTCCTTGTCCTGTCGATAACCATGAGGAGCCTTTGCAGTTCCAGGTGGCTCTGCTTGACTACAATGATTATGTCGGCCGTATCGGAATCGGACGCGTGTTCAGAGGAACGATGAAGGTCGGACAGCAAGTTGCTTTAATGAAGCTTGACGGTTCTGTCAAGCCGTTCCGCGTCACGAAAATCTTCGGTTTCCAGGGCTTGAAGAGAGTCGAGATTGAAGAAGCGAAAGCCGGCGACCTTGTCGCTGTATCAGGAATGGAAGACATCAATGTCGGAGAAACCGTCTGCCCGATTGAGCATCAAGAGGCGCTTCCGGTTCTTCGCATTGACGAACCGACGCTTCAAATGACGTTTGCGGTTAACAACAGTCCTTTTGCCGGTCGCGAAGGAAAATATGTCACGGCCAGGAAGATTGAAGAGCGGCTTGAACAGCAGCTGCAGACAGATGTCAGCCTTCGAGTCGATCCGACGCCATCTCCTGACGCATGGATCGTGTCAGGACGCGGTGAGCTGCATTTGTCGATTTTAATCGAAAACATGCGCCGCGAAGGCTTTGAACTGCAAGTATCGAAGCCGGAAGTCATCATTAAAGAAATCGACGGCGTTCGCTGTGAGCCTGTTGAACGCGTACAAATCGATGTGCCTGAAGAGCATACCGGATCTGTAATGGAATCAATGGGTGCGCGCAAAGGTGAAATGATCGACATGATCAATAACGGAAACGGGCAAGTCCGCCTGATTTTCAATGTCCCTTCACGCGGATTAATCGGCTACTCAACCGAATTCCTTTCCCTTACACGCGGTTTCGGGATTTTAAATCATACGTTTGACAGCTATCAGCCGGTTGAGCCGGGGCAAGTCGGCGGGCGCCGCCAAGGCGTGCTTGTCTCAATGGATACCGGGAAAGCTTCAGCCTACGGCATTCAAGGCGTTGAAGAGCGCGGCGTGATTTTTGTCGAGCCGGGCACAGAAGTATATGAAGGCATGATCGTCGGCGAGCACAACCGTGAAAACGACCTTGTCGTCAACATCAACAAAATGAAGCAGCAGACAAACGTGCGCTCAGCGACGAAAGATCAGACGGTCAGCATGAAAAAACCGCGTATCATGTCGCTTGAAGAATCGCTTGAATACTTGAACGAGGATGAGTACTGCGAAGTCACACCTGAATCCATCAGATTGAGAAAGAAAATTCTCGACAAAAACGAACGCGAAAAAGCAGCGAAAAAGAAAAAGCTGGCAGGATTGTCGTAATATTTGCAGAACCTAAAAAAAGAGCAACCCAACTAAGCAAAGGGGAGGGGAATCTTTTTGACTGATGTAAGTGAACGGCTGTCGTTTTTTGCCGCTCTCTATAAAGTGGACCAGAATCCCGAGGCGGGAATGTGGTGGCTTTATGCCACCATCTTCGTCCTGTCTGCGGTCGTCTTTAAACTGGGTTTCGCCAAACGGCTGCCGCTGTTGAAAACGGCGATCATTTACTTTTTTCTGGCATTAGGCTGTACGTTTTTAACTTTTTTCGGCGTTTTTCTGCCGGTTGGAGAAGGGCTGATCGTAGCTGTTTTAATCCTTTCGATTTATAAAATCCGCCTGCACCGTTCGAAAAAAGAGCAGACGGGGGCGAATACGTAGAAAAGACATAGCCGAAGAAGGCTATGTCTTTTCTGTATCCGCGAGAAAATCCGCCGTTAATAAGTCCCGAAACAAAGCCCTGGCAAAAAGGATCTCATCAAATGAATACCGGCTTAAAAATCGTTTAAATCTTTGTTCGATTTTATCGTGCTCCCGCTGGTGAAGGTGATGGATGCTTCTCCCTTTATGGCTTAAACGGAAGTAGATTTCTTTTTTATTATCGCTGAGCTGTGTTTTGCTGACGAGCCCTTTTTCGGTCAGCTTTGCGGTGATCCTTGAGACCGTCGCTTTTGAAAATTCCATCTTCTCGGAAATCGAGGTGACGTTGATCGGTTCGTGGTCGCCAATGCAGCTGATCGTATGGATGTCAGACATATTGAGTCTCATTTCAGCTCCGAATTCGCGCTCCATCTTTTTCATTTCTGCGGAGATGCGCTCTTTCATGACGGTTTCTTGCTGCTCCTGCTGATGAATGAGCCTGATGTACAGGTCAAATATTTCTTGTTTGGCGTGTGTTAAATGTTCCATGCAGAAAACCGGCTCCTTTAATCGATTATTCTGCTTTGATTATACCATTTTGTTACGCGTGAAACAAAATGGTTAAACAGATTGCAGATTAAGCGTTTCCGCACCAGCGGCGGATTCCATCGGCAATCAATTGCTCCGCGTTTTCCAGGGATTCGTCCACAGCCCAGGCTATGTGGCCGTCGGGGCGGATCAGCGCTGCTTTTACGCCATTCCATTCAGGCCGTCCGTCAATCGCTTTCAGTTGCATAAGCCGGACATGAGGCAGTCTGGAAAATTCCTTCGGTTCTTTTCCGAATGCTGCTAATAAGAAACGTCCATCGCGGTGAAATGTGTAAAGTCGTTTGACAGTACCATCTGAAAGGGTCAGGTCAATATCGGGCAGGCGTTTACCGTTCAGCTCATGTTCAGGCATTTTTTCATCTGCATCATACTGCACGCTGAGCGCTGCAATTTGTTCTGCCAGATAGCGATTGACGTCTGAAAATCCGAGTATGCCGGATAGCAATTCACGGAGGTACAGCCCTTCACGCGTAAAATCAAACAGCTTTGTTTGGATTTGTGTATTGACGATCAGCGCTTTGCCGACAGGGTGTCTTTCATGATGGTAACTGTCAAGCAGCCAGCCGGGACACCGTCCGTTGATCTTTGCTGCGAGCTTCCAGCCAAGGTTCATCGCATCTTGAAGCCCGACATTTAAACCTTGTCCACCTGCGGGAAAATGTATATGCGCGGCATCTCCAGCTAAAAAAATTCTGCCGGAACGGTAATGCTCCGCCAACTTGCTGGCATTTCCGAAGCGGGACATCCAAACCGGGCTGTTAATTCCAAAGTCCGTACCGCAAATGCGGCTGAGTTCTTTTTTTAATTCTTCCAGTGTGACGGGCTCGTGAAGCAAAGCTTGGGGCATATGCGGCGCCGTTATGAGGACGCGGAAAATGCCGCCGTCTAAAGGCACGATCACAACGCCGCCTTCACGGTTCACGCAAGTATAGAAATGCGATTCCGGCGGATTTTCAAGCGACACATCACCAAGCATTGCGGTGATATTCGCATCAGTTCCGGAAAAAGCGATGCGCGCCTGCTTGCGGATGGTGCTTCCGGCCCCGTCGGCACCGACGATATAGGAAGCGGTTAGTAAGGACAGGCCGTCCGGACCCTGGACGACAAGCTCGGCGGTGTCTTCATGCTCGCGGACAGCGAGAACTTCATGACCGCGAAGGATGCAGACACCGAGATTCCTCGCGTGTTCCTCAAGCACCTTCTCAGTTTCGTACTGGGGGATGAACAGTGTAAAATTGGCTCGCGTGTCAAGCGCAGAAAAATCCAATCCAGTCTTCAGACCTGCAAAGTGCCCCGAACCGAGCGGCTTGCCAATTTCCTTAAATCGTTCTCCAAGCCCCCTCATTTCAAGTATTTCGATTGAGCGAGGATGCAGTGTGAGCGCTTTTGAGAATGGAGAAGGCTCATTCAGCCGTTCGACAATACAGGTCCGGACGCCGGCCAAAGCCAGCTCGGAAGCCGTCAGCAGACCGACGGGGCCGCCGCCTGCAATCAATACATCAAAATCCATGATCAATCACTCCTTTTTTGTTGCATATGAAACAATTTTAAAATACTACAAATGAAAATTTTATCAACTATATTCTGTTATTTTGTTACTTATGTAACAAAAAGAGATAAAAAAAGCATGGAGCTTGTCCATGCTTTTATGACTTGATCTGCTCTTTATCTTTTCTGTGCGGATATAACTTAAAACGGCCGGTTTTCATCCGGTTTTCGGTTTTGATTTTAATTCTTTCGCTGCATTCATGGCACATATAGGTATGTATCGGCCGGTTTCGGAGACGTTTGGCAATGAGTGTGTCGTCATCGATTTTTTCGATTTTGTCACACAATGAACACTTTACCCTCACTTGATTCACCTCGCTTACGATCCATTATACCTTAATCGATCTGACAAATAAATTTTCTCTATTAGAAAAAAGGAAAAAGCCTGTACCGTCAAGAAAACAGTGGCACAGGCTTTTTTAAAGTTATTGCTGCCGATTTTTCATATGTTTGTTCGATTGATTATTCTGCTTCTTTTCGAGTTGTTTTTGGTTTCTCTCATTCAGCTGGTCGTTGTTGGATTTTGTAGGATTTGTTTGCTGGTTGTCTGTTGCGTCGTTCGGCACTTCAGGAAGGACGCGCCCGACAATGGCTGCCAGCTCATCGAGAATCCCTTTGACAGGACGTCCCGCTTGAATTTCTCTGCCCATTGCCCGCAGGCGGTTTACAGTGTCGGGATCCGCGACAACGGCGGCGTTTGCTCCATAAGGGTCATTCTGCAGAGCTTCAGCGACCGAATACTTAATGGATTCGACTTTGCTGCGTTCCAAATTGTCTTTCACATCAATTCCGACGACGGAGAGCCTGCCTAGCACGACGGCGGTCGCATCATTGACACCCGGAACGCTTTCGGTGATCTTTACAAGGCGCCGTGAGATGGCTTGTCCGTCTTCGCGGTTCACCGGCTCCTGGGCGCTGTTTTTTACATGAATCGGTCTGTTGCCGGGAAGCTCATTTGCTTCATTTCGGGCATTATTTTGAATGCCGCAGGCTGAAAGCAGCATAACGGTTTGAATTAGGATCAAAAAAAAGATTCGCACTTGAGGTTGCCTCCTTAAAAATGCTTTCATTAATTTTTATTGTTGAATTAACCTTCTATCTTTATTCACAAAAACATATATTTTAGCGGGCGCTCCATCAGCTTTTAACCCAAATGAAAATAAAAGGCTAAAAATCCTGATCAGGAGGCGGAAGATTGAGTAAAATTTATGTGCTAGATACGAATGTGTTATTGCAGGATCCGAATTCAATCTTTTCTTTTGAAGATAACGAGGTCGTCATCCCGGCTGTCGTATTGGAGGAAGTCGATTCAAAGAAACGTTACATGGATGAAATTGGGAGGAATGCAAGGCGCGTATCTAAATTGATAGATGATTTGCGTTTAAAAGGAAAGCTGTATGAAAATGTTCCTCTCCCTAACGGAGGAAGCTTGAGAATCGAGCTTAACCATCGCTCTTTTCAGCAGCTTCAGGAAATCTTTATCGAAAAAACTAGCGACAACCGGATTTTAGCCGTAGCGAAAAACCTCAGCCTTGAAGAAGAAACGAAAGAAGGCGGCAGACCGGTTATTCTTGTCAGCAAAGATATGCTGATCCGCGTCAAAGCCGATGCCATCGGGTTGATGTCAGAGGATTTTTTGCACGACAGGGTTGTCGACAATGATGATATATACAGCGGTTATACGGACGTGTACATTCGCTCGGATCAGATGAATTCATTTTTTGAACATCATTATTTGCAGCTTGACGAAATCAGCGAGGAGCCGCTGTGTCCGAACCAGTTTGTCGTCATGAAGGACGCGCTCGGCGGATCATCTTCTGCGGTTGGAATCGTAGATCAAAGCGGAAAAGCCGTTAAAAAGCTTGTTTTTGACCAGGAGCAGGTTTGGGGCATCCGTTCCCGAAACGTACAGCAGACGATGGCGTTGGAACTTCTATTAAGACAAGATATTCCGCTTGTCACCCTGATCGGAAAAGCCGGCACAGGAAAAACACTGCTTGCGCTGGCAGCCGGATTGCTGCAGACAGAGGATCTGGGGAATTTTAAAAAACTTGTTGTCACAAGGCCGATCGTTCCTGTCGGAAAAGATCTCGGCTATCTTCCGGGTGAAAAAGAAGAAAAACTTCGACCGTGGGTCCAGCCTATTTTTGATAACCTGGAATACTTGTTCAATGCAAAAAAACCGGGGGAACTTGATGATATTTTGGCGGGGATGGGCTCCATTCAAGTCGAAGCCCTTACTTATATAAGGGGCAGAAGCATTCCCGACCAATTCATCATCATTGATGAGGCCCAAAATCTGACCAAGCATGAAGTCAAAACGCTTCTGACACGCGTCGGGGAAGGCAGCAAAATCGTATTGATGGGAGATACCGAACAGATCGATCATCCTTATTTGGATGCGATGAACAACGGCCTGGCCTATGTAGTAGAGCGCTTTAAAGATCAAAAAATTTCCGGAAACGTGAAGCTTTTAAAAGGAGAGCGCTCCCGGCTTGCAAGGCTTGCAGCAGACCTGCTGTAAATAAAAAAACCGGGCTTTTAACCCGGGTTTCAACTTGCATGGCACGCCGGCCGGGTCGTCTGCAAAAGCCGAAAACCCGGCCGGGAAAAGAAGAGGCGGAGTTTTTTCCCCGCCTCCGGCGCACCCGTTACAGTGTTGCCGCTTTAAATAATGTGAATTTCTTTTACTCGTTTCACAGGATTCATCTTGTTAGAACCGTCGGGAAAATAAACGTGTACAGGCCCGTCTTCGCCAAGCGGCTTGCCTTTGTTGCTGAAGCAGAGAATCATGCCGCCCGCTTCTTCAATTGGAACGGAAACGTCTTCACCTTCCGTTTTGAAGAGGCATTTGACGGCGGAGCCTGACACCTCCGCGTTTTTCAAAAAAGGCTCAAGCTTGATTCCGAAAGTGCCGTCAAGCAATTTTTCCTTTTCATACTTTTTCTCTGATTTCAGCGTCGGCGGCGATACAGCACCTTCTCTGATTTGCCGTTCCCGGTCAATCACAAGGTCGTCATCTTCATCCTGTACCTCTCCGAAATGTGAAAAGAACTGCTCGAGATCGAATTTTCGGTCATCAAAAATCCAGACGCTCGGATCGAGCGTAATCGGATACTTTACATTTCCTGTGATCGTTACAATGCTCATGTCTCTACCACTCCCTCACAAAAAATTATAAGCGCTTTCTTTCGAATTGTCACTTCTCATAACAAAAGCCCTCTCCGGGAAAGATAACAGCAATGACGCTCGGATGGAGGGAAAAAACTTGAATTGCCGGCATAATGAGGAGCTCGAATATTTTGTCACAGAAGCGAAAAAAGTGACGGACAAAGGAAAGGTTGCATCTTACATACCGGCTTTGGCCGAATTATCGGAGGACGATTTATCGGCGGCGGTCTACTTTACCGACGGGACTTGTATATCAGCGGGGGATGTGGAAAAAGCATTCACTCTGCAAAGCATATCAAAAGTATTGTCGCTTGCCCTCGTTCTGATCGATCACGGACCGGAAAAAGTGTTTCATTACGTAGGACAAGAGCCGACTGGCGATCCGTTTAACTCCATCATCAAGCTTGAAACCGTCAACCCGGGGAAGCCGCTGAATCCGATGATAAACGCAGGAGCATTGGTGGTCACAAGCATGATTAAAGGAGAGACGAACGCTGATAAGATCGGGAGACTGCTTGATTTTATTAAAAAACTTGCAAACAACCGGAGCATTACCGTTTGCGGGAAGGTCGCCGAATCTGAATTTGAAACCTCGATGGTCAACAGGGCGATGTGCTATTACATGAAAGAGCACGGCATTTTTCAGGCTGAGGTTGAGGATGTTATGGATGTTTATACAAAACAGTGCGCCATTGAAATGAACAGCCTGGACCTGGCAAAAATCGGCTCTGTTTTTGCTTTGAACGGCAAGCATCCCGAAACGGGAGAACAAATCATACCGAAGGATATCGCGAGAATTTGCAAGACATTTATGGTGACATGCGGAATGTATAATGCCAGCGGCGAATTCGCAATCAAAATCGGAATTCCCGCCAAAAGCGGGGTTTCAGGGGGCATCATGGGGCTATCCCCATACCGTTTCGGCATCGGCATCTTCGGGCCTTCGCTCGATGAAAAGGGAAACAGCATTGCCGGAATCCGGCTTTTAGAGCTATTATCTGCGAATTACAGCTTAAGCATTTTTTAAAACGTTAGCGGAAGCTTAAAAAGCGAGTCTTTGAAATACGGCGAAAGGACAGAAATAGCTTGCTTTTTTTCGGCTGAGGCTTTATCATAAATAGAAGAATTAGGTACTCGCCTGGGGAACGGAGGGATACTTTTGGCGTCTGAGATTGTAGTCGACCATCGTGAAAAAGCACTTGCTCTGTTAAAACGTGATGCTGATAAAATCTTAAAGCTGATTCAAGTGCAAATGGACAACTTAACGATGCCTCAATGTCCTCTTTATGAAGAGGTTTTAGATACACAAATGTTCGGACTCTCTAGAGAAATTGATTTTGCTGTCCGCCTTGGATTAGTGGATGAAGAAGAGGGTAAAGAACTGCTTTACAGGCTGGAGCGTGAATTGTCTGCATTACATGATGCATTTACAAAAAAATAAATGAACACCTCAGAAGAATCTTTCTGTCTGAGTCAGCTTGTCGACGACGTTTCGATAGAAACAAACTGCCGGCAGGCTTTTTTTATTATGGAATGAGAAAGAAAACGCCAGTTGATGAAGGAATGGCCGCTGTTCACGCCGAATAAACGAAGACGCATGATTTGCCGATAAAAAAATAGAATGGCAGTCTTGGAACAGACGGACTTTTCTTTCTGAGGAGATTCGAAGTCTTATGAAAAGGGTATCTTTCGTGCTTTTTAAGAAAGTGTAGTAAAATAACGAAGGAACTACCACAAACACATTTTGAAGGCAAGTAAGGAAGAGGATAATATGATAAAAAGAATGCTCAAATCCTATGATTATTCATTAATCTTCGCTGTATTCCTGCTGTGCGGGTTCGGGCTCGTCATGGTGTACAGTTCAAGCATGATCACGGCCGTGACAAGGTACGGACAAAACAGCAGCTACTTTTTTGACAGGCAGCTGATGTTTTTGGCGCTCGGAACCGTCATATTTTTATGCGCGGCGCTTTTTCCGTATAAGGCTTTTGCCAATCAAAAATTCCAAAAGTTTTTGCTGCTCATTTCCGTCGTCGCTTTGTTCGGGCTGTTTGTTGTCGGACATGTGGCCGGGAATGCCCAAAGCTGGTTCAGGGTTTCGAATTACGGCATCCAGCCGGGGGAGTTTGTCAAGCTGACCGTCATCTTGTATCTTTCTTCCGTCTACGCCAAAAAGCAAAGCTATATTGACAACTTGGGAGCCGGAATCGCCCCTCCTGCGATCATCACGCTCTTCATTTGCGCCTTGGTCGCTGCTCAGCCGGATGTGGGAACGGCCTTTATCATCGCTTTAATCGCATTGTGCATCATTTTGTGCTCGGGATTCAGCGGCAAAACGCTGTTAAAGCTCGTGCTTTTGGCCGGGATTGTCCTTGTGCTCGTCAGCCCGCTCATTTATTTCAACTGGGACAGCATTTTAACAGAAGGACGGATGAAGCGGTTTGAAAGCTATCAAAACCCGTTTAAAGATGCGGGAGATTCGGGCTTTCAAGTCGTCAACTCCTACTTGGCGATCGGTTCCGGGGGACTGTTCGGCCTGGGCCTCGGCGAGAGCGTCCAGAAGTATGGGTATCTGCCTGAAACGCACACCGATTTTATTATGGCGATCATCGCCGAGGAGCTCGGTATTTTCGGTGTCCTTTTTGTCGTGCTGCTGCTTTCTTTCATCGTTTTAAAAGGGTTTTATATAGCGAGGAAATGCGATGATCCGTTTGGAAGCCTGCTCGCGATCGGCATATCGAGCATGATCGCCATCCAGTCTTTCGTGAACCTGGGCGGCATATCCGGCTTGATTCCTTTGACAGGGGTGACGCTTCCGTTTATCAGCTACGGAGGGTCATCGCTCATTCTGCTGATGGCAAGCGCGGGGATATTGGTGAACATCAGCATGTTTAATGAATATTTTGATCGGTTCAAACGAAAACAGCCTGTCAATACTACAAAAGCGAAAGAAAATCAATATAAAAAAAGTATAAATTTTTAAAAAACTAAGCGTGTACAATGACCATCCGATTCATTTAGAATAGATACATACTTATAACAGCGGATGAGGGGGAACGACATGTCACAACAGTCTATTCAAAAAGTTCTTGTTGCAAACAGAGGGGAAATCGCTATCCGCGTATTTCGGGCCTGCACAGAACTGAATATCCGTACGGTAGCGATCTATTCTAAAGAAGACAGCGGATCTTACCACAGATACAAAGCCGATGAAGCATACCTGGTCGGCGAAGGGAAAAAGCCGATTGACGCTTATCTTGATATTGAAGGCATCATCGAGATTGCAAAACGCAACCATGTGGATGCCATCCATCCAGGCTACGGCTTCCTGTCGGAAAACATTCAGTTTGCTAAGCGGTGTGAAGAGGAAGGCATCATCTTTATCGGACCGACCTCCGAGCACCTCGATATGTTTGGAGACAAAGTAAAAGCCCGCGAACAAGCTGAAAAAGCTGGAATTCCGGTCATACCGGGGAGCGACGGACCAGTGGCGGATATAGCGGAAGTGAAACAATTTGCGGAAAAGTTCGGATATCCGTTTATCATTAAAGCGTCGCTTGGCGGCGGCGGGCGCGGCATGCGGATCGTCAGGGACGAATCGGAGCTGGAGGAGTCCTATAATAGGGCGAAATCAGAGGCGAAAGCGGCCTTTGGCAATGATGAAGTTTATGTCGAAAAGCTGATTGAAAAGCCGAAGCACATTGAAGTTCAAGTCATCGGAGATAAAGAAGGGAACGTGGTTCACCTTTACGACCGCGACTGCTCTGTGCAAAGGCGTCATCAAAAGGTCATCGAAGTGGCGCCGAGCGTTTCGCTTTCTGAATCCCTCCGGGAAAAGATTTGCGATGCTGCCGTTAAGCTTGCGAAGAATGTTGAATATGTCAATGCCGGTACAGTCGAATTTTTAGTTGCGAACGATGAGTTTTTCTTTATTGAAGTGAACCCGCGTGTTCAGGTGGAGCATACCATTACGGAAATGGTAACGGGCGTCGATATCGTTCAGACGCAAATCCTGATCGCTGCCGGTCTCAGTCTGGACAGCAGCGAAATCAGCATTCCGAACCAGGATGCGATCACGCTGCACGGATATGCGATCCAGTCAAGGGTTACGACTGAAGATCCGTCAAACAATTTCATGCCTGACACAGGCAAAATCATGGCATATCGCTCAGGCGGCGGTTTCGGGGTGAGGCTTGATACCGGAAACAGTTTTCAGGGCGCTGTCATTACGCCTTATTACGATTCGCTGCTTGTTAAGCTTTCAACTTGGGCGCTGACGTTTGAACAGGCGGCAGCCAAAATGGTCCGCAACCTTCAGGAATTCAGGATCAGGGGAATCAAAACGAACATTCCTTTCCTTGAAAATGTGGCGAAACACGAAAAGTTTCTTACAGGGCAATACGACACGTCTTTTATCGATACAACGCCAGAACTTTTTGTCTTTCCTAAGCAGAGAGACCGCGGAACGAAAATGCTGACATATATCGGGAACGTAACGGTCAACGGCTTCCCGGGCATCGATAAAAAGAAGAAGCCCGAGTTTGATAAGCCGCAGATCGTCAAAACAGATGTCGATCAGCCAATCGCAAGCGGAACAAAACAGATTCTTGATGAACGCGGAGCCGAAGGGCTCGTCAAATGGGTGAAAGATCAAGAGGAAGTGCTCCTCACTGATACGACGTTCCGCGACGCCCATCAGTCATTGCTTGCGACAAGAGTCAGAACGCATGACCTGAAAAAAATCGCCAATCCGACGGCTGCGCTCTGGCCAGAGCTTTTCAGTCTTGAAATGTGGGGCGGCGCCACATTTGATGTCGCTTACCGTTTCTTGAAAGAAGATCCGTGGAAAAGGCTCGAGGAGCTGCGGAAGGAAATTCCGAATACGATGTTTCAAATGCTTTTGAGATCTTCGAATGCCGTCGGGTATACAAACTACCCTGACAACCTGATTAAAAAGTTCGTCAGCGAATCGGCTGCGGCCGGAATCGATGTATTCCGCATTTTTGACAGCTTGAACTGGGTTAAAGGGATGACGCTCGCCATTGATGCAGTGCGCGAGTCAGGCAAGCTTGCCGAAGCGGCGATCTGCTATACAGGGGACATTCTCGATCCGAACAGAAGCAAGTATAATCTTGAATATTATACGTCAATGGCAAAAGAGCTTGAAGCTGCGGGGGCGCATATTCTCGGCATTAAAGATATGGCCGGCCTGCTGAGACCTCAAGCGGCATACGAACTGGTGTCGGCTTTGAAAGAGACGATCGACATTCCGATCCACTTGCATACACACGACACGAGCGGCAACGGTATTTTTATGTATGCGAAGGCGATAGAAGCAGGCGTCGACATCGTCGACGTAGCGGTCAGCTCGATGGCGGGTCTGACATCACAGCCAAGCGCAAGCTCGCTTTACCATGCGCTTGAAGGAGATAAACGCCGTCCGCAGTTCAATGTCGATGCGGTAGAGTCGTTGTCTCAATATTGGGAGTCTGTCAGAAAATATTACAGCGAGTTTGAGAGCGGCATGATTGCGCCTCATACCGAAATTTACAAGCATGAAATGCCTGGCGGCCAATACAGCAACCTTCAGCAGCAGGCTAAGGGAGTCGGCCTCGGCGACCGCTGGAATGAAGTGAAAGAAATGTACAGCCGGGTCAACCACCTGTTCGGGGACATCGTAAAGGTTACGCCGTCATCTAAAGTCGTCGGGGATATGGCGCTTTACATGGTGCAAAATAACCTGACGGAAGATGATATTTACGAAAGGGGAGAATCTCTCGATTTTCCTGACTCGGTTGTCGAGCTTTTTAAAGGGTATATCGGTCAGCCTCACGGCGGATTCCCTGAGAAATTGCAAAAGCTGATTTTAAAAGGGCAGGAGCCGATTACAGTACGCCCTGGAGAACTGCTTGAACCGGTTTCATTTGACGCTATAAAAGCGGAATTCTTGGAAAAGCATGGTATGGAGCTTTCCGACCAGGATGCTGTTGCATATGCGCTTTATCCGAAAGTGTTTACCGAGTATGTCAAGACAGCGGAACTGTACGGGGATATCTCTGTGCTTGATACACCAACCTTCCTCTACGGCATGACCCTCGGCGAAGAAATCGAGGTCGAGATTGAAAGAGGGAAAACGCTGATCGTCAAACTTGTCTCTATCGGGGAACCGCGTCCGGATGCGACGAGAGTCGTTTATTTTGAACTGAACGGCCAGCCTCGCGAAGTGGTCATTAAAGACGAAAGCATTAAATCGTCCGTTCATCAAAAGGTGAAAGCCGACCGTTCAAACCCGAATCATATCGCGGCATCTATGCCGGGAACGGTAATCAAGCTTCTTGTAAGCAAAGGGGACCAAGTGAAGAAGGGCGATCATTTGATGATCAATGAAGCGATGAAAATGGAAACGACCGTTCAGGCTCCGTTTTCAGGAACTGTTGAAAACATTCACGTTACAAACGGAGAAGCCATTCAAACCGGCGACCTTCTCATTGAACTGAAAAAATAAAAGCGCGGCCGCTGACTTTTGTCGGCGGCCTCTTTTTATGAAAAAATCCCCCGCAAAAGGCGGAGGATCAACCGTTTATTTTTATTTTTGCACCTGCCTGCGATAGCGCGCAACAAGCAGCAGGAAGTAGCAAAGGATTCCGAACAGGCAGGAAATAAAGAATGCGTGGGCGAGTGCAAAACCCAAATCCAGTCTGCTGTAGACAACCGCAATTCCTGAGGCAGCCTGAAGGATGATCAGGATCAGGGAAATCATCCAGCCCCAATAAATGCGTTTTTGATTTTTATACTGTCTTGCTGCATGTACCGCTGCCGCGATGATCCAGGCGAACAGAAGAAGCGCCGCAGCTCTGTGTCCCATCTGCACCCATTCGTGAAACTTCCCGGGAAGCCAGCCGTTTTCCGTGCTGCACATCGGAAAGTCAAGGCACGCGAGGCTTGAACTCGTATGCCGGACATATGCGCCTGTATAAACGACGACATATGTGTATATAATGATTCCTATCATATGAAACTGCATGGTTTTTCCTATATAAAACGATTCGGATTTCTGTTTGCTGTCAGCTTCAAACACCAGGAGCGTCAAAAGCAGCACAGAAGCAAAGGAAATAAGCGAGATTCCGAAGTGCAAAGCCATGATCAGGGCCGATGACCCGAAGACGACCGCTGCAGCGCCCAAAAGCGCCTGAAGAATGAGAAAGACGACCGACATCACCGCGAGAAATTTCGTTTCTCTGATATGGCCGATTTTTTTCCATGTCCAAATGGCGAGAGCCAGCACAAGGACGCCGGATGTGCCGCTGACAAACCTGTGGCTCCATTCGATAATCGATTCAAGGGTTAAAGCCGGGAATATGCTTCCGTTGCAAAGCGGCCAAGATCTGCCGCAGCCCATTCCTGAACCCGTCTTTGTGACGAGGGCGCCGCCGATCAGCACGAAAAGCATGGCGATAGTTGTGATAATTCCCAAGCCTTTTAATGCTTTATTCATAAATTCAATTCTCCTTTTTAATGCAAACTGACTAATAAAAAGATATTTACCACCTTCAAGTGTAAGCGAATTGATGTTCTGCTGCAATTCATAATGATTATTGTTCACAAAAATGCAATAGAAGGCGTTCACATTTTTATTGGTTTTGAAGACTTGATAATTGTGGCTTCGTTTGATAGAACTATATTAGAATGACAGTGGTTTTCCGCTCTTGTTCACAACTTTTCCTTCATCTGTAAAGAAAGTCATAAAAAGTTCACAAATATAAACCGGTTTGTCGATTAATATTTAATAGGCTGTTTTTTTCCATCCGGTAATCTTGTATGATAGAGTTGTAGGTTTTTTATGAATATACCGCTTCTCTTGACGTGATGAAGGTTTGAGTAAGGGGGGTTAGTATTATGGCTGAAACAAGAATTACAGCTGATACAGCAATGAATGGACAAATAGAAGAGACGACAGCATGGAAAAATTTCCTCGCCCTTATCAAAGTCGGGATTGTTTACTCGAACCTGATAACAACTTTTACGGGCATGTGGCTCGCTTTTTACTTTTCAAATCTGAGCTTTCTAGGAAACCTTGATATCGTGCTGTTCACTTTAGCGGGGTCCTCGCTTATTATTGCAGGCTCATGCGTCATCAACAACTTTTATGACCGTGATATTGACCAGCTCATGCAGCGGACGAGAACAAGGCCGACGGTGACTGGAAAAATCCAGCCTTCACAGGCATTGTGGTTCGGCATTCTGCTGACTGCGCTCGGTTTTATCATGCTGCTGATGACCAATCTGACAGCTGCCGCAGTAGGATTTGTCGGCGTCTTTACGTACGTGTTTCTATACACGATGTGGTCAAAGCGCCGCTATACCGTTAATACGATCATCGGAAGTGTGTCAGGGGCTGTTCCACCTTTGATCGGATGGACCGCTGTCCAAGGTTCCATCGGAGTCGAGGCGTGGGTGCTGTTTTTAATTATGTTTATTTGGCAGATTCCCCACTTTCTGGCGCTTGCGATTAAGAAAACGGAGGAATACAGAGCCGCAAATATACCGATGCTGCCTGTTGTACACGGTTTTGAAGTGACGAAAAGGCAGATCATCATTTGGATTGCCTGCTTAATGCCGCTGCCGTTTTTCCTGGGCGGACTCGGACTGCCGATCGTCATTTTGGGGACGGTGCTTAATATCGGCTGGCTCGTTTGCGGTCTGGTCGGTTACAGAAGCAAAAATATCATGAAGTGGGCAACGCTCATGTTTGTATATTCATTAAATTACTTGACCATTTTCTTCGTTGCCATGGTCGTATTTACACTTTTTAAAATTGGATAGAACTCTATAATTCATCACATTGAAGGCTGTCAATTAACACTTCAAGCAGACAACAATCATGTAAAAGCCGCCTTATCGATTTTTTCGATTATGTTTAACAAGGCGGCTTTACGTTCATACATAGATGGTATTTTGAGTAAAAAACCTCATTATTTACGAAATGAGGAAATGTAAGTGCTTTAATTGGAGTGGGGAGTCAGATGAATGAATAGGTGTCCTATAAACGTTTGAACAGTGAAAGTTTCAAAAGGATTGATTGAAAAGGGGTTGGGAAGAAATGTTAAAGAAATGGCGTCTGATGTCGCTGTTCACTATTTTGGCGCTTGTTTTAGCAGGGTGCGGAGAACCGTTTATATCAACGCTGCAGCCGGTGGGCGAGGTGGCTGATCAGCAGTATTTCCTAATGATTCTCAGCACGCTGATCATGGTTGTTGTTGTAGTAGTGGTAAGTTTCATTTTCGTATTTGTCATCGTCAAGTACAGAAGATCTAAGCTCGGTGATGACCACATCCCGAAACAGGTTGAAGGAAACCGCAATTTAGAAATTTTATGGACTGTTATTCCGATTATCCTCCTTCTTATCCTGGTTGTTCCTGTTGTCGCACAGACCTTTGATCTTGCTGATACGAAACCGATGGATAAGAAAAACAGGGATCCGGAGAAGACGCTCGTCGTCAACGTGCGGGCGAACCTTTACTGGTGGGAATTCGAATATCCTGACTACGGCGTGATTACGAGCCAGGAGCTGGTCGTGCCGACCGATGAACGCATTTACTTCAAGCTGAAAGCTTCCGATGTCAAACATTCATTCTGGATTCCTTCTGTCGGGGGCAAGGTTGATACGAACACAGACAATGAAAACAAGTTCTACTTAACGATTGATTCAAAACGGGCGGAAAAAGCCGGAGACTATTTCTACGGGAAATGCGCCGAGCTCTGCGGACCTTCCCACGCTTTAATGGACTTTAAAGTTAAAGCGGTTTCGAAGGATGAGTTCAAGAAATGGATGAGCGATATGGAAAACAATAAAGCGGAAGCGAAAACCGATCTCGCTGTTGAAGGAGAAAAGGTGTTCAAAGAGAAAAACTGCCTGAGCTGTCATGCGACCGATTCAAAAGACCAAAGGGCGGAAGCGGCCAGAACGGCTCCGAACCTCGCGACTTTTGGAGACAGGTCGACGATCGCCGGCGTGAAGGAATTCAACGATGAAAACTTGAAAGCGTGGCTCAAGGATCCTGAAAGCATAAAACCGGGCAACAAAATGACCGGCACATACCCTGATTTGAGCGAGAAGGAACTTGATGCACTGACTGAATATTTAAAGGGGTTAAAAACCGAAGACTAACGCTTCAAAGGGAGAATGAGGGAGGTTACATTGTGAGTACGCTTAAGAAAAAGCAAGGTTTTGGGGCTGTATTATGGGACTATTTAACGACTGTCGATCATAAAAAGATCGCCATCCTTTATTTGCTGGGCGGCGGGTTCTTCTTTGTGCTCGGCGGAATCGAAGCGATGCTGATCAGGGTTCAGCTGATGATACCGAACAATGACATCATGAGCGGCGGGGTCTACAATGAAATCATGACGATGCACGGCACAACGATGATTTTCCTGGCGGCGATGCCGCTGTTGTTCGCATTGATGAACGCCGTCGTTCCGCTGCAGATAGGCGCGCGGGATGTCGCGTTTCCATTCTTGAACTCGCTCGGCTTCTGGCTGTTTCTTTTCGGCGGCATCTTTCTGAATTTAAGCTGGTTTTTGGGAGGGGCACCCGATGCCGGCTGGACGTCTTATGCGTCGCTTTCCCTTCATTCCGAAGGGCACGGGATCGATTTCTATGTTCTCGGTCTGCAAATTGCCGGGATCGGTACGCTGATTGCCGGGATTAACTTTCTCGCGACGATCATCAACATGAGGGCGCCGGGCATGACATACATGAGGCTGCCGCTTTTCACATGGACGACATTCGTCGCTTCGGCTTTGATTTTGTTCGCGTTTCCGCCGCTGACCGTAGGCATTGCGCTCTTGATGCTGGACCGGTTGTTCGGAACGAGCTTTTTCAATCCGGAATTAGGCGGAAATACGATCATTTGGGAGCATCTGTTCTGGATTTTCGGACACCCTGAAGTTTATATTCTCGTACTCCCGGCGTTCGGCATTTTTTCGGAAATCATTCCGGTTTTTGCGAGAAAAAGGCTGTTCGGCTATTCTTCAATGGTATTTGCAACCGTATTGATCGGCTTTTTAGGCTTCATGGTTTGGGCTCACCATATGTTTACAACGGGACTCGGGCCTGTGGCAAACGCCATTTTTGCGGTGGCGACGATGGCCATTGCCGTCCCGACTGGTATTAAAATCTTCAACTGGCTGCTCACGGCGTGGGGCGGGAGCATCAAGTTTACAACGCCGATGCTTTACGCGATATCCTTTATCCCGACGTTTGTTATGGGCGGGGTGACAGGCGTCATGCTTGCTGCCGCACCGGCTGACTATCAGTTCCATGACACGTACTTTGTCGTGGCCCACTTCCATTACGTCATCATTGGCGGAGTGGTGTTCGCCATCCTCGCCGGAGCTCATTACTGGTGGCCGAAAATGTTCGGGAAAATGCTGAGCGAAGCGTTGGGCAAAATAACGTTTGTACTCTTTTTCATCGGGTTCCACCTGACGTTCTTCATCCAGCATTGGCTCGGATTGTGGGGAATGCCGAGACGCGTGTTCACATACTTGCCGAATCAGGGATTTGACATGGCGAACCTGATCAGTTCAATCGGAGCTGTGTTTATGGCGGCTGCGGTCATCATACTCGTGATCAATATTATCGTGACGACTGCCAAAGGGGAAAAAGTCGGCAGCGATCCTTGGCATGACGGAAGAACGCTTGAGTGGGCCGTTTCTTCGCCGCCTCCTGAATACAACTTCAAACAGCTGCCTTTGGTCAGAGGCCTTGATGCTTTATGGATCGAAAAAAGAGCCGGCAAGCAGTCAATGACCGCCGCGGAGCCGCTTCAGGACATCCATATGCCAAACGGATCGATTCTTCCGTTCATCATGTCACTCGGGCTGTTTATATCCGCCTTCGGCTTTATGTACCGGACGGAATTTGCCTGGGGGCTGCCTGTCATTCTGATCGGGTTAGGGATCACGTTATTTATGATGCTTCTCCGGTCTGTAATTGATGACCACGGGTACCATATTCATAAAGAAGATCTGATGGATGATGACGACAAAGGGGTGAAGGCATAATGCATACAGAAGAGAAATTGACGGCTGAAACCTTCCCGGCTTCTCCTGAAAAAGCTACGTTAGAAGGAAAAAATAAATTTATCGGCTTTTGGCTATTTCTCGGGGGAGAGACGGTTCTTTTCGCGTCTCTCTTCGCAACATACCTTGCGCTGAAGAATTCGAATGCAGGGGGGCCGAAAACGACCGAGATGTTCGACATGGGGCTGGTCTTTCTTGCGACAATGCTCCTTTTGACGAGCAGTTTGACGAGCGTGTATGCGATGTATCATATGAAAAACTTCGCTTTTAAAAAGATGCAGGTTTGGCTCGGAATCACCGTTCTGCTCGGTGCAGGCTTTCTGGCGCTTGAAATATATGAGTTCACGCATTACATTCACGAATATGGGTTCACCATTCAAAGCTCGGCTCTCGGCTCCGCTTTTTATACGCTTGTCGGCACACACGGAGCACACGTTACCTTCGGGCTTCTCTGGATTCTTTCTTTGATGATCAGAAATGCGGGCCGCGGATTAAGCCTTTACAACGCGCCGAAGTTTTTTGTCGCAAGCCTCTACTGGCATTTTATCGACGTTGTCTGGGTGTTTATCTTTACCGTTGTATACTTGATGGGGATGGTGGGATAAAAATGGTGAATAACGAAAACAGAGGGAATCCCAAAACAGATCTTGCCTACCGCAAAAAGAAAAACGCGGAGGACATGAGATATCAGGTTATTTCATTCGGTTTGATGATCGGCCTGACCATTGTCGCTTTTTTAACGGTCGCCTCAGATGCCGGCGTATGGTTTACGGTGCCGTTTATTCTGTTGCTCGCCGTCATTCAGGTTGCGTTTCAGCTGTATTACTTTATGCATATGAGTCAGCGGGGGCATGAAGCGCCGACTTTGTTCCTTTATTCGGGCGTTTTGGTCGCTTTTGTTACCGTGTTGGCTTTTGTAACGCTAATCTGGTGGTAATCGAACCGACATACAGAAAGGAGGATGCTCATGTTGGGCAGCCTTGAAATATTCGGTTTTCGCGCCCTTTGGAGCCCCTATTTCCTAGGGGCTGTCGTTTTCATAACCGCCCTTTACTTTTTTCTGATGAAACGCTTAGGATCAGAAGGAGAGCGGGCGTCCAGGAAAGAAATCGGTTTATTCCTGACGGCGATGATTCTTTTATACGCGTCTAAGGGCAGTCCGGTTGATTTGCTGGGACATATTATGTTCAGCGCGCATATGGCGCAAATGGCGGTTCTGTATTTGATCGTGCCGCCTCTGATCATCCTTGGCATACCGCCTTGGTTTTGGAAAAAGGTCATTTTTCTGCCGATCGTCAAGCCGCTGTTCCGGTTTTTTTCCAAACCATTGATCGCGATAATCGTGTTTAACGGTCTATTTTCGATGTATCACATTCCATTGGTGTTTGATTTTATAAAGACGGATGCCGTTTATCATGCCGCCATTACCGTGCTGATCTTTATTGCAGCGTTTTTCATGTGGTGGCCGCTCGTTCACAATGTCGAGGAGCTTCCGCAGATGAGCGGACTTTTGAAACTCGGCTACATTATGGCTGACGGCATTTTGCTGACACCGGCGTGCGCGTTAATCATGTTCAGCGATACGGCTCTGTATTCGACATATTCGGATCCGTCAGCATGGGCGGAGGCAATGAAGCTGTGCGTTCCTCTCGATACGCTGAGCGGAATGACGCTTACAGGTCCGGAAATGTTCAGCAGCATGCCTGTTCTCGAAGATCAGCAGCTTGGCGCGATTGTCATGAAAATCCTACAGGAAATCGTGTACGGGACATTTTTGGCGATTATCTTTTTCGGCTGGGCGAGGAAGGAAAGAGCCAAAGACGAAAAGGACCTGGAAGAAGAATCATATTCTCCGTCTACGGTTCATTAAGGTCAAAAAAGGGTACAGCCTCACCGAGGGGCTGCACCCTTTTTTATGTACGCCTGCTACACTTCAAGCGCTGAAACCTTTTCTTTGATCGAATTCAGCACCGTCTTGCTTGTTTTGAGGAGCTGCGGCGGAAAATGTTCGTCTTCGCCGTATTCCACTCCATGCGGATAATAATATTTGCCCAAAAGCGGCGTCATCAGTTTGATTACCGCGCGCCGGGCGCCCACGTCACCTTCGATGGCATATCCGAACACGCGAAGGTAGAATCTTCCTTCGACCATATCGAATTTGCGGTCATATGTGACGCGTTCATAATCCCATTGTCCAGCTCTTACGAACCCTTCGTTTTCCATGATGTCGTCTAACCGGTTAAGGTCGGCAGTCAATCCTTCAATTCCGGATTCTTCAAATTTCATCCCGTAAAACCCCCTTAAAAAAATTACCTTTACTGACAATCATAGTATGAAAGCGTTAAACTTTCAATCCTGCCTGAGCCGATATATAAATATTTTTGTGGACAGTATGAATCGCGCGCGGCTTGACGACAATATGAACAAACGAACGACAAGAGGAGGTCTTCTGATTGACACGTGTGAAAGATATCATGACAAAGGAAACATTATATTGTACGGTTCTTGATAATGTATACGAGGCTGCCGTGAAAATGAAAGACGGGGATGTGGGAGCGATTCCGGTTGTGCTTGATGACGGCTTGGAACTGGTTGGGATCGTCACTGACCGGGATTTAGTGCTGCGGGGAATCGCAGCTAAAAAACCGAATTCGCAAAAAATTACAAATGTCATGACGACTGATCTCATTACGGTAAGTGAAGACGATTCAATTGAAAAAGCGGTCGATCTCATGGGAGATTATCAGATCAGAAGGGTCCCGGTTACACGGGGAAAAACGCTTGCCGGCATCATTACGCTCGGCGATGTTTCAACTCACAATAAATCGAACCGCCAGGCTGGCGACGCGCTGACATTTATATCTGAAAACGAAGAGCGGCCTGGAGATTTTCTTCATTAAAACATATTTTGTCTCACATCTTAATAGGCTGTATTAACATTGAAAATTCATGTCAGTTCTGTTTAAATGACACTAAAGGCAAGTTTTTGATGCGTGCGCAGCTTAATGGATAGATTGATCCGTCAGTCGGAGGTGAAAGTTTGAAAAATATATTAAGAGCGGTCGTGATCCTTCTCATCGTTGCGGCTTCATACACGCTGTTTATTCAATACGGCTCAACGCCTGAGAAAATTGCGAAGGAAGACAAGCCGCAAGTCTCAAACGAAGATGCAAAAAAAGAGAAGCCCTTGAACATTCCCGATTCCGGCCTGCTTTCCTTTATCGGGGAATCGGCCGAGACGATCGAAAAGAAACTGGGGAAACCGGACAGAGTCGATCCTTCAGCGTATGATTATGAATGGTGGGTCTATAACCAAGGGAAAAAACAGTACGTTCAAATCGGCTTGCTGGGCGGCAAGGCTGTGACATTGTTTGCGACAGGCGACGGGGTGAACACCGCTCCGTTTAAAATCGGACGGCCGTCAAGGGAAGTTTTCAAAACGACCCAGATCGCCCCGTATGTCAATGTTCAATATAAAGGCAGTTCATACCGTTTTGAGTTTTCCGAGGAAGATATGAATACAAGGCCGACGGTTAAAGTCGGAGACATCTATGTTCAGCTGTACATGGATAAATTCGAGGGGACGCTTTCAAGCATCAGGGCATTTGATGCGCCGACTTTAATCAAGCAAAGGCCGTATGAAGTTGTCTACAGAGGCACCCTGATCGAGCCTAAAGCATTGACAGAATCGGATTGGAAGAAAATCGAGAAAGCAAATGAGAAGCAGATTTTTGATATAACAAACGTTATCCGCGCAAGGCACGGCCTGTCTGAGCTCACTTGGGATGAAGGCGTATCAAAAGTGGCTTACGGCCACAGCAGCGACATGAAAGAGCACCATTACTTCTCCCATGTGTCAGAAACGGAAGGCACCCTCAAAGACAGGCTTGAAAAAGGAAAAGTCAATTTTGAGCAGGCGGGGGAAAATATCGCGCTCAACTATGTCGACGGGCCTGCGGCGGTTGAAGGCTGGTTAAACAGCGAAGGGCACAGAAAAGCGCTCTTAAATGCCGACTATACCCATCTCGGCGTCGGGGTGGATGAGAAATATTATACGCAAAACTTTATTAAAGAATGGCAATAGAGCCCGGGACAATACCCGGGCTTTTCGTTTTTTGAGAAATCCTGAAATGTCGGCTGCTCACCGTTCCTGTAAAAAGAGGAATTTTAGGCGAACATTTTTTGCCGGGGCGGATTACACTATAGTAGGCATATGTTTTCGGAGGGGGTGTAGACGTTGGCAAATCAAAACGCGCAATCATCCATCAATGAATTTAAGCAATTTATAAAACGGCATCCTAAGTTGATTTCCGAAGTCCGGAAACAAGAAAAAAGCTGGCAGGAAGTCTATGAAAACTGGGTTTTGCTCGGGGAAGACGATTCGATATGGGATCCGTACAGGGAAGAAGCTTCAGCGGAAAAGGAGCCGGACGCTGGCGGCAAAAACGATTTCATTTCGAAAATGGTGACGGCCGTTCGAAAGATGGATGCCAATCAAATGAATGAGCAGATCAATAAAATGAGCCAGTCTATTTCTTCGCTGCAAAGCTTGCTCAGCCAGTTTTCGGGCGGAAGCCAAAAACAGCAGAAACAAAGCGGCGGCGAGCATCCGTTTTCTTTCCGAAAAGATTAGGGAAGGAGAAAGACATGCGTAAAGAAGTGCAGGAGTATGTGTTCGCCGACGAAGAGCGCCGCCGGTTCATCCGTGAGCAGCCGGTCTGGTACCGCAAGCTTTCGCGGAATCCGAATGATCTGTCAGCCTTTCATCTCGATATGATGAATTTTTATGAAAAAACGATTCCTCACAGGGTCAACCAGTTATCGGGCAGCATTCAGATGGCCCAGATGATGCTGCAAATGTTTCATGCGATGCGCACTCAGGATTAATTTAAGCCTGAGTCTTTTTTTGTGATGATAAATCGCGCCATTCTGGTAAAGCTAGGTGTGAAGGAGTTGATCTGTGATGAAGAAGTGCTGGCTTGTAATCTTTCTGTGCCTCTTGCTGGCCGGCTGCGCCACCCATAAACCAAAGCCCAAAGGCTTATCTGATTGGCGCGATTCCGCTTGTGAAAGCGAAGTTTTTGGAAAATTATAGTTCGGAGGCGGCATAGACATTTTTGAAAACGGCTGTTTTGTGATACACTATAGCTGGAGGTGCATGTCTATGTTTGCCACAATGGAATCGTTGCGGCTTCAAAATGAAGCATATGATTTGGCCAACATGATTCTTCAATCAGAGGCGGCTGAACATTACAGAAAATGCTACAAGCGTCTCCGCGAAGATGAAGAGGCCGGACGTATTATCGCTTCGTTTACGAAAATAAAAGAACAGTACGAGGATGTGCAGCGCTTTGGCAAGTATCATCCTGATTATAAAGAGATATCCAAGAAAATGAGGGAAATCAAACGGGAGCTTGACCTTCACGATACAGTAGCCGAATTTAAAAAGGCGGAAACCGAGCTGCAATCCATTCTTGATGAAGTCAGCGTGGAAATCGGTCATGCTGTGTCAAAACATATCAAAGTACCGACTGGAAACCCTTATTTTGATAATCTTTCATCTTGCGGCGGCGGCTGCGGGTCAGGCGGAAGCTGCGGCTGTAAAGTTTCCTGATGAGGCTCGGTCGCCCCGAGCCTCGTTTTTTTATAGAACTTCATGCACAGAGCGACAGGCAGGTGAACAATTTGGAAATCAGGCGTCAAGGTTTAATCGTTTGGCTGCACTCCTTGAAGCAGGCGAAAATGCTCAGGAAATTCGGAAATGTTCATTACGTTTCAAAGCGGCTGAAATATGTAGTGGTGTATTGCAATATGGAAGATGCCGAAAGAATCATCGCAAAAATACGTTCGTACTCTTTTGTCAAACAGGTGGATCTTTCATACAAACCGTTTTTGAAAATGGAGTTTGAATCCAAGCAGGATAAAGCGAAAGAATACGACTATAAAGCCGGGCTCTAACTTGGTTTATGTTAAAAAAATCCCCGCAGAAATACCTCTGCGGGGTCCTTCTATTCCTTAAAAAATTAAGGAGAAGGCAAAGGGAGAGGAGAAACCGGAGGAAGAACTTATGGGGAAACGTAAGTCTTCTCCGCGGTTGGCAACAACATCAATCGATGCTGTTGCTATTATTATCACCACCGAGCCTTTTTGCTATACATATGAATTTGCACTTTGGGTGTTTGTGCCAGAAAACACTTTATGATAAGATAGGAATGATTTTTTTCGAGTTTTAAGAAAAAGTGGTGGAAGTATGAGAGTGATTTCTGGGACGTATAAGGGACGTGCCTTAAAGGCGGTTCCCGGCACGTCGACAAGGCCGACGACCGATAAAGTAAAGGAATCCATCTTTAATATGGTCGGCCCGTATTTTGAAGGCGGCACCGGCCTTGATCTGTACGCGGGAAGCGGCGGATTGGGCATTGAAGCGCTGTCGCGGGGATTTGACCGCTTCATTTTTGTCGACCGGGATTTTAAAGCGATTCAAACCGTGAAAGGAAATTTGAAAACGCTGGGCTTAGAAAAGTGCGCCGAAGTGTACAGAAATGACGCAGAACGGGCTCTGCATGCACTGGTGAAAAGGGGCGCAAGCTTTGATGCCGTCTTTTTGGACCCGCCATATCGAGAGCAAAAGCTGGAAGCGCTTTTATCGATCATTGATGAAGCGGATATGCTGACTGAAAGAGGGTTTATTGTGGCTGAGCATGCGAAGGAAGTCATGCTGCCGGATGCGGCGGGCGGACTTCAGCTTGCCCGGCAGGAAATATACGGCTTAACAGGCGTGACCATATACAGAAAGAGAGGGAATGGGGATGGCTAGCATTGCCGTTTGTCCCGGAAGTTTTGATCCGGTGACTTTTGGACATTTGGATATCATCAGGCGCGGGGCGAAAGTGTTTGATAAAGTTTATGTATGCGTTTTGAACAATTCTTCGAAGAAGCCGCTGTTTACAGTGGAAGAACGCTGTGGGCTGCTTCGCGAAGTGACGCAGGATATCCCGAATGTGCAAGTGGAATCTTTTCAGGGGCTTTTGATTGATTATGCAAAGAGCAAGCAGGCAAACGTCATCCTGCGGGGGCTTAGAGCGGTATCTGACTTTGAATACGAGATGCAGGGAACCTCGATGAACAAAGTGCTCGATGAAAATATTGAAACGTTTTTTATGATGACGAATAACCAATACTCGTTCCTCAGTTCAAGCATTGTCAAAGAAGTGGCAAAATATAAAGGTTCAGTCGCAGAACTCGTGCCGGAAGCGGTCGAGGCTGCACTTGAAAAAAAGTTTGCAAAAAATGAGCGGCCGTAACCGGCTGCTCATTTTTTAACAGGGGCGTAAGATTTGGCATAAAGAATGATATAGATGAGAAGGGTGCCGATTGTTAGGAGCGGACCGATCTCTGCTAAAGTGTTCCACATCTCCAGAAAGAAAGGTTCCGTCTTCCCGGCCGTCAGAAAGGAGAAGACCGGCTCAGTCGGAGAATAGAACGATGTGTAAAGAGGCTTCCAAAGAATAAGAACAAAGATCGCTGCATAAATTCCCTGGAGGATGCGAGCGATAAAAAACGGCTTAAAGCGGATATCCGTTTCAGCAAGAATGCCTGCAACCTGCGCTTGGACGCAGAAGCCGCTGAAACCCAAAATAAAGCTGACGATCACCGCTTGCTGGAGAAGCGCCGCATCCGTTGCGCTGACCAGTTTGCTGCCGAGCGTAATCTCAAACAATCCCGATAATAAAGGCTTATCAAAATCACCGGGCAATTGAAGAGCCGTCAAAATCATTCTTGTCGCGTGCGAAAGAATGTCGGTGATGTGCATCACAGAAAGAATGTTATTAAAAACCGAAAAAAGAATGATGAAGCCGCCCACCATTAGCAGCGTTTGAACGGAGGAGATGACAGCATCGCTCAAAAGTTTGCCGAGCGGCCGCTTTTCTTCAAGTCTTGCCTGATGGAGCGCTTTTAAGGCTTCTTTAATTGAAGGCACAGGAAGCTTCTTTCGCACGGCGGTGCGGTTTTCTTCTTTTCTTCCGTAAGTGCGCATCGTCAGTCCAACTGCGAAATTGCCCAAATAATGGGCCGCCGCAAGCACAACGCCAAGAGAAGGATTATGGAAAAAGCCGACCGCAACGGCTCCGAAAATAAACAGCGGGTTAGATGAGTTGGTGAATGAAGCGAGCCGCTCTGCTTCGACCCGGGAAATCTGCCGTTCCTGTCTCAGCCTTGAAGTCAGTTTTGCGCCGGCCGGGTTTCCCGATGCCATTCCCATTGCGAGCACGAACCCTCCGACGCCGGGTACGCGGAACACCGGTCTCATGAAAGGCTCGAGCAACAGCCCGACAAACCTGACGACACCAAACCCGATCAAGAGCTCTGATAAAATAAAAAAAGGCAAAAGGGAAGGGAATACGACCTCCCACCACATGGCAAGTCCACTTTTAGAAGCGTCAAATGATTCTTGCGGGTGGGTAATGACGGCAGCTGTAAATGAAAGCAGCAAAACGGCAATCATGAGTGTCTTTACCTTTGACATGTCCATTTCTAACCCCCTTTGCGGCTGTGAATACACATTGGAAACAGGATCATGATAAAATAAACGAAAAGCTTGCCCGATTTGTGCGGTAGCCTTCTCCGTGAAACTTCTTTATCATTATACGAAGGCTGGTCCTTATTTTAGACCACCAGATTGCAGATCGGCGATGAAACAAATGAACCGGAAGCTCTTTAAACGCGCGGAAACCCTTCTCCTTGATGAGCATCAAAAGAAGGCATTTCATACATCTGTGAATTCATGCAGGCTGAAAATTCGAAGCCGGATCAAGATGTGAGCCGGTGAAAATAAAGATGGAGGGTTACATTTTCATGCTGAAAAAAAGAATTATACGCATCGCACTATTGCTCGTTATCATCGTGGCCGCGCTGTCATTTGTGAAGCTGCCATATTACATCACCGAACCTGGCGAAGCGACCGAGCTGAACCCTTTAATTAAAGTCGATAACGGCTATCCTGAAAAAGGGAGCTTTTCTTTAATGACAGTTAAAGTCGGTCCTGCCAACCCGCTTACATATATATGGGCAAAAATGCGCCCTTACCACGAAATTCTTCCGGAAGAAAATTTTAAACAAGAAGGCGAATCTGATCAGGAATATATGAAGCGCCAACTGCAAATGATGAGAGATTCCCAGGAAAATGCGATGATCGCCGCTTATAAGCGGGCCGGAAAAGAAGTCAGCTACACGTTTAACGGCGTATATGCCATGTCGGTCGTCAGCGGCATGCCTGCAGAAGGGAAAATACAAGTCGGGGACAAAATTAAAAAAGCGGACGGAAAATCGTTCCGGTCAGCGGAGAGCTTCGTCCGCTACATCGAGTCAAAAAAAGCCGGGGACCGCGTGAAAATCGTAGTTGAACGGGATAAAGAAGAAAAAACATATGAGATGAAGCTGAAAACATTCAAAGAAGATCCAAAGAGAGCGGGGCTCGGCGTCTCCCTCATCACAGACCGCAATATCAAGGTGAAGCCGGAGGTCGATATGGATATTGAAAACATCGGCGGCCCTTCGGCAGGGCTGATGATGTCAATGGAGATCTATAACCAGCTGACAAAAGAAGACGAGACGAAAGGACACCATATTGCTGGAACCGGAACGATCGACGACGAAGGCAAAGTCGGTCCGATCGGCGGCATCAGCCAGAAAGTCGTTGCGGCAGACAAGGCGGGAGCCGACATCTTTTTTGCCCCGAACGAAGGCGGAAAAAAAGGATCAAACTATGAAGAAGCTGTAAAAACGGCAAAAGATATTAAAACCGATATGAAAATCGTCCCTGTCGACACGATGGATGATGCGATTCATTATTTGGAAGATAAAGTGAAAAACACCTGATGTCCATCAGGTGTTTTTATTTGCGCAAAAATATCCGGCTGTCTTCGTCATACCTGATCGGCGAAAGGGAATATTCCCGCTCTGTCAGCATCGTCCGCACCGGCTCTTTGAGCGGGGCGCTGTATACTTGGCCCGCTTTTATGTCAAGCTGGAGGGAAGGATGGGAAAACGATCCCGTCTTTGTAATAAGGGGTGCGCTCAAGCTTTTTTTCTTTTCAGCCAAATAGGCCTGCCCTTTTTTTGTCATTCCGAGAAGTCTGATATATGCCGGATGTGTTTCGTTTAACATGCGCTTAACGTCGGCTTTCTTCGTTTTTGTGAGGATATGGGTGTTCATGCGCTGCAGTCTTGTCCACGTATAGCGCTTCGTTTTCAAAAGCTCCATGTATTCCTTAAAAGAGCCTGCTTTCCGGATCGCTTTTTTGACGCGGTGCTCAAGGCCTTCTTCCACTTCGTATATCCCTTTCAGCTCTTCTGTATCCATTGTATGCAGGCTGTATTTCAAAAAGGGGAAATAATCTTCAGGCGAGTGCCACATGCCGAAAGTCCGGGCGTATTCATCGAGCTCATCGACCGTTGTCTTTGGAAGGTAGAAGCGGCTGTCCGCAAGGCTTCCCGTTTCAAAAATCGACTTGCGTATGCTCGTAGCGCTTGCGATTCGGTCCGCTTCAGGGAATGTTGAATCGTGATAGCCTGAGGACCGGCGCTTGACGGTTTCGGGCTTCATGCTTAATTGCTTTTGCATGATGGCTTTCACATAATGGAATCCGAGAATGTTGTTCGGCTTTGAAAGGTCAACGATGTTACCGCCTTCTCTTGTTACAGACCGGAACGCTTTTGCCATCGCTTGCGGGTAGCTCAGCCCAAACGCTATCTGCTTTCTGGCTTCTTCGTTGAGCCTGTCTTCGTGCTCTATCGTGTGTGCGGCTGTATTGAGAAATGCCTCAATATCGCCGTGCTCGCTTCCGAAAAACAAAGAAGAACACCCTAATTCATTTAAAATCGAGACGGCGCCTTCAGCAAACGTTTCCGCTTTTTGGACGGCGAATATGTAAGGGAGTTCAACGACGACATCGGCAAAAGATGCGAGCGCCATCTTCGTACGCGCCCACTTTGATACGATGGCGGGTTCGCCGCGCTGCAAAAAGGAGCCGCTCATAACGGCAACCGCCACCTCGCTCCGCGTTTCTGATTTTGCTTCCTTTATATGATATAAATGTCCGTTATGAAAAGGATTGTATTCCACAACAAGGCCGACCGCTTTCATTTTTTCACCTCTCTTGCATCTCTTGAAATAGTTATGATACATTTACACATGGAATGTCCAGACGCCTCGCGAAAACAGCGTTTTTCCTAAGTGTATGAATTGTTGTTCACGATGTCAACGAATGAAAGGCGCAGGCGCATATCTGTAAAGAAAAAATATTGACAAAAAACATGATGAAAGCTATAATCATGTTTGTTGCTCACTTAGAGGTGATACAATGAAATGGACGATACATCAGCTGAATCAAATGCCGAAGAAGGACTTTGAATTTGATGAAACAGTTGATTTAAGCGAACTCTCTCAAAGCTCGGAAATCCGCAGCATTTCACCGGTGCGGGTGAAAGGGCGCGCGGAAATCCGCTCAAAGCAGGCTGCATTTGATTTTACCATTTCAGGCGAGATGATCTTGCCTTGCTCAAGAACGCTTGTTGATGTTCGTTATCCATTCAGCATTTCTACAAAAGAACTGTTTATATTTCATAAGACCGAGGAAATGGAAGATGAAGACATCCATATTGTTGAAGATGACCTCATCGACTTGACTCCGGTCGTGAAAGAAGAAATCCTTCTTGAGATCCCTATGCAAATCTTTTGTGAGTCTGTTCAAAAAGAAGAAGGTGCTCCGCAGGAGGGCAAGGATTGGCAGGTCATTACAGAAGATGACCGGAAAGACCGGATCGATCCGAGACTTGCCGGACTCGGGAAGCTCTTAAAACAAGAAGATGAATCTTAACGCTCTTTAAGGAGGTGGGAATAATGGCTGTACCTTTTAGAAGAACTTCTAAAACGAAAAAAAGACTTCGTCGTACACACTTTAAATTGCAAGTGCCTGGTATGGTAGAATGCCCAAACTGCGGTGAGATGAAACTTTCACACCGCGTCTGCAAAGCATGTGGATCATACAAAGGAAAAGACGTAAAAAGCAACTAATCGTCAACAATGAAAACACAAGACTTCATGTCTTGTGTTTTTTTATACCCGTTTTCCCTTCATCCTTTTATTTCCTGTAAAGAAAATAGTCTATCTACTCTATCAGCCGCATATGTATGAGGTAAATTCATAAAGTCATGGAGGGGGATAACATTTGACGATTACAAGACAGGATGCATGGACACAGGATGAAGATATATTGCTGGCTGAGGTCGTATTAAGGCACATTCGGGAAGGCGGGACACAGCTTTCAGCCTTTGAAGAAGTGGGCAAGGCTTTAAGCAGAACCGCGGCCGCCTGCGGATTCCGCTGGAATTCATTTGTCAGAAAGCAATACCAATCAGGCATTGAACTGGCAAAGAAGCAGCGCAAAGAGCTGCGCAAAAAAATCGGTATCCATTCCGCAAACCTTCCTGGATCTGTCAAAACGGTTTCTGAGAGCAAGGCGGAAAACCTGACGCTCGATGATGTCATAGAGTACTTGGAAAAGCTGAAAGAAGCCCCGGTTCAAAAGGACTTTATCGACGAGAAGAAAAAGCTTGCTGAAGAAATCAATGAGCTGAAACAAGAAGTTGAAAAGCTGCGAAGCGAAAATCAATCGCTGAAAAAAAAGCTTGAATTGACAGAAGAGGATTATAAAGCGCTGATTGAAATCATGGAGAGAGCCAGAAAAATGGTCGTTCTTCAGGGAGACGAACGAAACAAAAAGGCGATGCTCCAGCCGGAGCCGAATGAAAATCTGGGGGAAGCTTGAAAATAGAAAACCGGCCATCCGCTATCGGCCGGCTTTTTTCGTTTATGCTGATTCAGAACTTTGACTAGGTTCGCTCGCAGGATGCCAAACGAGCGGATTTTCCCCTTTATCCCGGGCCATATCGTATTTAACCGGTGTAAAGCCCATCTTGTTCCAAAAATCGGATGATTTGACGCGCGGACTTGTGCGAATCGGGAGTCCGAAAGATTTGGCGAACTCCACAAGCATCGTTCCGTAGCCGTTTCGCTGATACCCCGGCAAAACTTCAAGCTTCCAGAGCTCGAGGTAATCTTGGCCTTCTTCAAAATATTGGTTTGATTTACCATCCACTTTATACAGGCTCATTCTTGCGACGAGCCGATTTCCGTAATAGATGCCGTAAAACGGTGAGTTGCTGTCGTTTTCAATCATGTTGCTTTCAAGGTCCTCCAGCATGGAAAGCTCTTGAATCCCGTACTCCCTGAACTTTTTAAATTCTTCAAGCGTTTTGTAGTTGATCAGCAAACGTTCGACTTTGACCATTATGTTACCCCCTTGTTTGTGGTCTACTTCTATTGTAAACGCTTTTTTCAAAAAATCCAAATGATAAAAATTTTCTAATATAATGAAGCGAAACGGTTCTGAATATTTGAAACAACTGACAAGTCAACGGCGAAAATTTCTGCTATGATATACAGTATATGAAAAAATCAGGGTGTGAGAATGTGAAAATCGGAGTCATCGGAGGAGGCTCGGTCGGCCTCCTTTTTGCATACTATTTTTCGTTCGGCCACGAAGTGACTGTGATTGCGCGGAGAAAGGAACAGGCGGAAGCGATTGAAGAAAAGGGAATCCGCCTTCTTGAAGACGGGAAAGAGATGACCGTGAACGCCAGGGGCGTGACTGAACTTGATCCGGACTGCGACCTTCTTTTTGTTGCCGTAAAGGAGCATCAGCTCGGAGCCGTTCTGTCTGAGCTGGAGCAGGCGGCTCCTCTTGACATCATGTTCCTGCAAAATGGAATGGCGCATATTCCCGTGCTTGAAAAATGGCAGACGGGCCACCGCATCTATACGGGATCTGTGGAACACGGAGCTGTCAGGGTGGATGACCGTACATTCCGGCACACGGGAAAAGGGGCCGTAAAATGGAGCGCGTTCCGAAGCCAATCCGCCGCCCGGCTGAAAAAAGAGCTCGCTTCGGTGCATGAAGCGTTCCCTTTTATTTGGTGCGAAGACTGGTATAAGCCCCTCGCCGAAAAATTGATTGTCAATGCGTGCATCAATCCGCTGACGGCTCTTTTGCGGGTGAAAAACGGCGCGCTGCTTGAGGAGCCGATGTATGGGGCCTATATGAAGTTCGTCTTTGAAGAAGCGAGCCGGATTTTGGAACTTGAAGATCGCCAGGCAGCGTGGGACCATGTTCTTTCCGTCTGCCGCCGGACGAAAAGCAACACGTCCTCAATGCTTGCCGATGTGCTGGCAGAAAGAAAAACGGAAGCGGATGCGATCATCGGCTATCTGCTGAAGCGGGCAAAAGAGTCAGGAGAGCCCGCCCCGCACCTTACCTTTTTATATCGCAGCATCAAGGCGCTTGAAAACGAATGAAGCTAAATCTTTTGACCGAATCGCATAACGTGCTATACTCGTTTCGGATAGCTAACTATTTACTGGAGAAAGGAAGTTCTAGAGATGCAGCTTACTGAACTTTCCATACAAAGTCAAAACCCTTTTGTACGAGACTATATAAATGGAAAAAAGGAGATAGAGCCGTTTTTTGATTACGGCCTAAGCAATGAAAGTTGGAGTGTCCGTTTGGATGACCTTTCCTCCCGGACGTATGACCGCGATGCGTTAGCAGACTATTTGCTCGACTATCACCGCAAATTTCAATCGGCAACCATGAATGAAACAATCGAACGCCTTCGCGATCCGAAAAGCGTCGTCGTTGTCGGAGGGCAGCAGGCCGGCCTTTTAACGGGTCCTCTTTACACTATACATAAAATCGTATCGATCCTTTTATTAGCAAAGCAAAAAGAACAAGAGCTGAACGTTCCGGTCATTCCGGTATTCTGGGTTGCGGGGGAAGACCATGATCTGGAAGAAATCAATCACGTCTACATTTCTGACGGCGGCAAGGTGAAAAAGCACAAGCTCCCGCAGTCCCACTGGAAAAAAAGCCAGGCGGCAAAAACGGCGCTCGATGCCGAGAAAGCTGAAAAGTGGCTGGACGGGATTTTTGCTTCATTTGAAGAAACGGAGTATACGAATGATCTTCTCGGCCATTTGCGCCGATGTTTAAGGCAGTCTCTTTCTTTTACCGATTTTTTCGAATTTCTTGTTGCCGACATGTTTGAACAAGACGGCTTGATCCTTTTGAATTCCGGAGACCCGGGCATCAGAAACCTTGAAGCGCGCTTTTTCCGGCAGCTGCTGGACAAAAACGATGAGCTGACCGACTCTGTCAAACGGCAGCAGGAATTGATGAAACAACTGGGTTACACACCGATTATCGAAGGGGCCGCACAACATGCGAACATTTTTTATGAGCGCGACGGCGAGCGGTTTTTAATTGAAAAAGAAAACGGCGCGTTTTTTATAAAAGAGCTTCATCTTCAGTGGTCTGAAGCAGAGCTTTGCGATTTGATCTGCCAGAACCCGGAAGCGTTCAGCAATAATGTCGTAACCCGGCCGCTCATGCAGGAATATCTTCTACCGACATTGGCGTTCATCGCCGGTCCCGGAGAGATCAATTATTGGGGCGAGCTGAAAGGCGCTTTTCAGGTCATGGGCTATAAAATGCCGCCTGTCGTACCGAGGCTTCAGGTTACATTCCTTGAACGGCACATCGAAAAAAAGCTGGACGAACGGGGAATCGAACTCCGCGAATCGATTGAAAAGGGAGCGCGGGCCAAAAAAGAGCAGTATTTTCAAGATAAGGTTCCGAACGGATTTACCGATTCGGTCAAACAGGCGAAAGAAAAAATCGAAAACATTCATTCCGCAGTGCGCGCCGAAGCCCTCGAAATCGACGGCAGCCTCGGCCCCCTTTTAGAAAAAAACGCGGGCTTCATTCAAGATCAGCTCCAATTTTTGGAGAAAACAGTCATCAGAAGGATTGAAGAAAAAGAAAACTATATTTTGCGTGATTTTGACAAAATTCAAACAAGCATCAAACCTTTAGACGCTCCCCAGGAGAGAATTTGGAACATCGTGTATTATTTGAACAAATACGGTCCGGATTTCTTGGAAAAATACAAGGATTTGCCATATTCATTTCAAAACATGCATCAAGTTGTCAAACTTTGAAATAATTTTTTAAAAAACCCTGAGTAGTTCAGGGTTTTTTTTTGTTCTAAAACAGTGTAAAATAAATTTGTGGAGAGAAGTGGTGGATAGTGGTGAGTTGAGGAACGAAAGTGGGGACCGAGATCATGTTTATGGGTGAATACCAGCATACGATTGATTCAAAAGGCCGCATGATCGTTCCGGCGAAATTCAGAGAAGGCCTCGGCGAGCAGTTCGTTCTGACGCGCGGGCTTGATCAGTGCCTGTTTGGCTACCCGATGTCCGAATGGAAACTCATCGAAGAAAAACTGAAGGCCCTTCCTCTTACGAAGAAAGATGCACGCGCTTTTACCCGCTTTTTTTTCTCCGGAGCCACCGAATGCGAATTGGACAAGCAGGGCCGGATCAACATTGCATCACCGCTGTTAAATTATGCAAAGCTTGAGAAGGAATGCGTGGTCATCGGAGTTTCAAATCGAATTGAATTGTGGAGCAAAGAGATTTGGGAACAATACGTAGAAGAGCAGGAAGATTCATTTGCCGAAATAGCTGAAAACATGATCGGATTTGATATATAATGAATCTTTGCGCATGCGGCGCTTCTGCAATCAGTTCATTTGAAAAAGGTGGGACTAGTAAAGAAATGTTTGAGCATACAACAGTATTATTAAAAGAAACAGTTGATGGTTTAAATGTAAAAGAAGACGGTACATATGTAGACTGCACATTAGGCGGTGCCGGTCACAGCGAGTATTTGCTTTCACAGCTGTCTGAAAAAGGCAAATTGGTCGCTTTTGACCAGGATGAAACCGCACTCCGCCATGCGAAGGAAAAACTGGCGGATTATGAAGGACAAGTCGTTTTCATAAAAAGCAATTTTCGGTATTTAAAAGACCGTCTAAACGAAATCGGCATCACGAAAGTGGACGGTGTTTTATTTGATTTAGGCGTCTCATCTCCTCAGCTGGATACACCCGAAAGGGGCTTCAGCTATCATCATGATGCACCTCTTGATATGCGAATGGACCAGTCGGCGGGCCTTTCGGCAAAGGAAGTCGTCAATGAATGGCCTTATGAGGATCTCGTGAAAATCTTCTTTAAATACGGAGAAGAGAAGTTCAGCAAGCAAATTGCCAGGAAAATCGAAAAAGCAAGAGAACAATCGCCTATTGAAACAACAGGCCAGCTTGTCGATATCATCAAAGAGGCGATTCCCGCACCGGCAAGAAGAAGCGGCGGGCATCCGGCTAAACGGATCTTCCAGGCGATTCGAATTGCGGTAAACGATGAGTTGAGGGTATTTGAAGAAGCGCTTTTGCAGGCGATTGAGGTGCTGAAGCCGGGCGGAAGAGTATCGGTCATCACATTCCACTCGCTGGAAGACCGGATCTGCAAATCGACATTTAAAGACATGTCGTCGCCTCCTGAACTGCCTCACGGACTGCCCGTGATCCCCAAGGAGTTTGAACCGAAATTAAAATTAGTCAACAGAAAGCCGATCACAGCTTCCGAAGAGGAGCTTGAACACAATAACCGTGCGCGCTCAGCGAAGCTGCGCATCGCGGAAAAAGCACGAGAGTGAGCTGTACGAATTAAAAGGAGGTCATCAGTCTATGAGCAATTTGGCTTATAAAGTAGAAAAACAGCAAAGACAGACAGACAGTGCAGAACAATCCGTTATCATCCGGAGAAGAGCATCGATTACGCTGGGGGAAAAGGTATTGATTGTGCTTTTCGCCCTGGCTGTGCTCAGCGCTTCACTTTTTATGATTTCAAAGGCTTTTGCCGCGTATCAGACCAATATTGAAATTCAAAAGCTCGAAAAGAAGGTTGAAACGGAAAGCAGCAGAGTTGATGACCTCGAAAAAGAAGCCGATATGCTGAAAGAGCCGGACCGTATCATGGACATCGCCCGGAAAAAAGGCCTTAAATTGGGTGATAAAAAAGTGAAAGACATACAGGAATGATGCAAAATGCCGAAAAAAAATAAATTCATGAACAGAGGAGCGGCAATACTCAGCATTTGTTTTGCCCTCTTTTTCTTTGTCATCGTAGGACGGTTTGCGTTTATTCAAGCGACGGGAAAAGTGAACGGCGAAGTGCTTGCGCAGAAGGCGAACGAACAGTATGAGAAAAAGCGGACGATCGAAGCCCACCGGGGATCGATCCTTGACCGGAACGGAAAAGTGCTTGCCGAAGATGCTACGACATATAAGCTTGTCGCGATTATGAGCGAAAAGATGAAGCCTCAATACGTTAAGGACAAGCAGCTGACAGCTGAGAAGCTCGCGCCGATCCTCGGCATGGATGAGGGGAAAGTGCTCGATATTCTAAATAAAAAAGGAGCGTTTCAGGTCGAATTCGGATCGGCGGGACGGGATTTGACATACGCCCAAAAAGAGAAAATCGAAAAGCTGAAGCTGCCGGGCATCGTGTTCACCCGCGATACGAAGCGCTACTATCCAAACGGAATCTTCGCCTCCAACCTCATCGGCTATTCGCAGATCAACGAAAAAACGGGTGAAATGCAAGGCATGATGGGCCTTGAAAAAACGCTGAACGATTATTTGAAAGAAACGGACGGATACATGACGTACGATACCGACAGAACGGGCTGGCGCCTGCCGAACAGCAATGAAAAGATTAAAGCGCCAAACAACGGAGACAACGTGTATTTGACGATCGATCAAAAAATCCAGGCGTTTTTGGAAGACAGCATGACGACCGTTCAAAAAGAGTACAAGCCGAAAAAGATTATGGCGGCGGTTGTTGATCCGAAAACGGGCAAAGTGCTTGCGATGGGGCAAAGGCCGAGCTTCAACCCGAACGTGCGCGATGTCACGAACTATTACAACGACCTTGTCTCCTACAGCTTTGAGCCGGGCTCGACGATGAAGATTTTCACATTGGCGGCGGCCATCCAAGAAGGCGTATATAATGGAGGAGAACAATACAAGTCTGGATCATATTCGGTTTCTAAAAAAGATAAGCCGATCAAAGACCATAACGGTGGAAACGGCTGGGGCCCGATCACTTTTAATGAAGGTGTTGAACGCTCCTCAAACGTCGCGTTTGCGATCCTTGCCAACGATAAACTCGGCACGGACCGGTTCAATCAATATTTGCGGAAATTCCATTTTTACGACAAAACGGGGATTGACCTGCCTGGGGAAGCGAACAGCAAAATCAACTTTGAATATTTGCGGGATAAAGTGTCGACGGCTTTTGGACAGAGCTCTGCTGTCACGCCGATCCAGCAGCTTCAGGCCGCGACGGCGATCGCCAATAACGGAAAAATGATGAAGCCTTATGTGATCGATCATGTCGTTGATTCTGACAAAAACAAAACGATTTATCAAAATAAACCGGAACAAGTCGGCCAGCCGATCTCTGCCAAAACGGCAAAAGAAGTGCGCGAGCTGTTGGGAAAAGTCGTCACATCTGAAAAAGGAACGGGGCAGCCGTACAAGATCGAAGGATTTGATGTCGCCGGAAAAACCGGTACGGCGCAAATTGCCGGAGAAGACGGCAGATATTTGACCGGCCGCGAAAACTACGTGTTCTCCTTCATGGGCATGGCCCCGAAGGACGATCCGCAGCTTCTCGTTTATGTGGCCGTGCAGCAGCCGCAATTAAAAGCTACGGAAACAGGCTCTGCTCCGGTGTCAAAAATTTTCAATCCGGTGATGAAAAACAGTCTTCACTACTTAAATATCACACCGAAAGAGACTGAAAAAGAAGAAAAGCAGGAAGAAAAACAGCTGAAAATGCCTGATTTCTCCGGCAAACGAGCCGAATCCGCCGCAAAAGAGGCGCAAGGCAGCAGCCTTGTTCCCGTTACGATCGGCGATGGCTTGGCTGTGAAAGAACAGTACCCGAAAGCGGGCGAAGCCGTCCTGCCGAACCAACGGGTCTTCCTGAAAACCGACGGGAAAATCACACTCCCAGATATGACAGGCTGGTCAAAACGGGACGCCCTCCGCTTCGGCGCCATGGCAGGCATTCATATCGAAACGAGCGGCCAGGGCTATGTGAAGAGTCAAAATGTAAAAGCAGGCAAAGAATTAAAAGCAAATTCAGTCGTGAAAGTCAGATTGAAAAACGAATAGATCCCGTCAAAGGCTATCGGCTCAAAGTCGATAGCCTTCCGTTTGGACGCGGCCGCCTTGAATAGATGAAAAATCGGGCCGTTCTATCAAAACGCTCCGAGGCATAAAATGAAACAAGCCTAAATAAGGAGTGAACGGTCTCTTGCGCGTTTCCAATGTAACGGTCAGAAAACGTTTAATATTCGTTCTGCTTTTTGGTGTGATCATCTTTTTGATTATTGATACAAGGCTCGGATACGTTCAGTTCGTTCTCGGGGATAAACTGACGACTTTAGCAAAAGATTCTTGGAGCCGGAACCTTCCTTTTGAGCCGGAAAGGGGCGAAATATTGGACAGGAACGGCGTCAAGCTGGCAACAAACCAAAGCGCGCCATCGGTTTTGGTTGTTCCGAAGCAAGTTGAAAATCCGATCAAAACGAGCAGACTGCTGGCCAGCGTTTTGAATATGTCGGAAGAAAAAGCGTATAAACATGTCACGAAAAAAACGTCGATTGAAAGGATCAATCCCGAGGGCCGGAAGATTTCCCACGAGAAAGCAAAAGAAGTCAGAGATCTCAATTTGAAAGGCGTATACATCGCAGAAGACTCGATCCGCCATTATCCGTTCGGCAGCTATCTGTCCCATGTGCTCGGATTTGCGGGCATTGACAACCAGGGTCTGCTCGGCCTTGAAGCCTTTTATGACAAAGAGCTGAAGGGCGAAAAGGGCTATGTGAAATTTTATTCCGATGCAAAAGGCAAGAGAATGCCTGGGGAGGCGGATGACTATACCCCGCCGAAAGACGGGCTTGATATGAAGCTGACGATCGATTCAAAGGTGCAGACGATCATGGAGCGGGAATTTGATATCGCAGAAGCGAAGTATAATCCGGACGGTATGGTCGGTGTTGCGATGAATCCGAAAAACGGGGAGATATTGGCGATGGTCAGCCGGCCGGACTTTGATCCCGCAAACTACCAATCAATCGATCCCAAAGTCTATAACCGGAACCTGCCTGTATGGAGCACATATGAGCCGGGTTCTACTTTTAAAATCATCACGCTTGCCGCAGCTTTGGAGGAAAACAAAGTCAACCTCCAAAAAGATCAATTCTATGATAAAGGTTCCGTTGAAGTGGACGGCGCGAGGCTGAAGTGCTGGAAGCGCGGCGGACACGGCGCACAATCGTTTCTTGAAGTCGTCCAAAATTCGTGCAACCCGGGATTTGTTGAGCTTGGTCAGCGGCTCGGCAAAGAAAAACTGTTCAGCTACATTAAAAATTTCGGCTTCGGACAAAAAACCGGGATCGATCTGCAAGGCGAAGGAACAGGCATCCTATTCCCTCTTGACCGCGTCGGCCCCGTAGAGCAGGCGACAACAGCTTTCGGGCAGGGGGTATCGGTGACGCCGATCCAGCAGGTCGCGGCCGTTTCTGCGGCTGTTAACGGCGGAACGCTGTATACGCCGTATATTGCCAAAGAGTGGATTGATCCCGTGACAAAACAAACAGTGAAAAAACAGACGCCGATCGCCAAAAGAAAAGTGATATCTGAAGAGACATCCAAACAGATCCGCTACGCCCTGGAGAGCGTTGTCGCCCAGGGGACGGGGCGGAACGCTTTTGTCGACGGCTACCGGGTCGGCGGCAAAACCGGTACGGCGCAAAAAGTAAAAGACGGGAAATATTTGAAAAACAACCACATCGTCTCATTTATCGGAACGGCTCCTTCAGATGATCCGAGCATTGTCGTCTACGTCGCCGTCGACAACCCGAAAGGAACGATTCAATTCGGGGGTACGGTTGCAGCGCCGATCGTCGGAAACATCATGAGAGACAGTCTTCCGCAGCTCGGCGTTAAGAAGCGGAAAGATCAGATCGAACGCGAATATCAATGGCTGGACAAAAAGCTGATCGAGGTCCCGAACCTTATAGGGCTTTCCGTGACAGAGCTTGAACCATTGCTGATCAACCTCAGGCTGAAGGCTTCCGGAGAAGGCGATGTCGTCGTTCAGCAGTCCCCTAAGCCGGGCGAAAAAGTAAAAGAAGGATCGACGATTCGCATTTATCTTGACAGCGATGACGGAGCCTCTGATTAATTCGTTTCAATATAGGAGCGGCTGCCTGCTGATGTCCGGGGCCGTTCCTCCTAAAAAATATATCGATTTTAAAGGATTAGCTGGATGTATCCTCTTTTTTACGCTAAAATATGAACTGTATGTCTGCACGAAGCTCGTGCGGCGAATCAATATGACAACGAATGAAGAATGATTAGACTTGAGAGGTTTGATACGATGAAATTGACAAAGCTTCTTACATATTTAAAAAATGCACCTTCCTATGCCGGCCAAGAAGACCCTGATATAACTTCAATTGAGATGGACTCCAGGGAAGTCAAGACAGGGAGTCTTTTTGTTTGTATAAAAGGCTATACAGTCGACGGGCATGACTACGCCCGCCAAGCCGCTGAAAAAGGGGCCGCCGCCATTGTGGCGGAAAGGGAAGTGGACGCCGATGTGCCGGTGATTATCGTCCGTCATACGAAGAGAGCGCTTGCCGTGCTGTCGGACGCTTTTTACGGCCAGCCGACAAAGCAGCTGAGGCTGATCGGAATTACAGGCACGAACGGCAAGACATCGACTTCTCACATGGTGGAGGAGATCTTTAGAAAAGCCGGGAGCCGTACAGGACTGATCGGCACGATGTACACGAAAATCCACGACGAAACGTTCGAGGCGAAAAATACGACGCCGGAAAGCGTCACACTTCAAAAAACGTTTAGAAAAATGGTTGATCAGGGTGTGGATACAGCCGTCATGGAAGTATCTTCACACGCTCTCCACATGGGCCGGGTGCACGGGTGTGATTACGATATCGCCGCATTTACAAACCTGACCCAGGACCACCTCGACTACCACGAGACAATGGAAGAATATAAACATGCGAAAAGTCTGCTTTTCTCGCAGCTCGGCGGATCCTTTAACCACGAAACACCGAAGTGGGCCGTGCTGAATGCGGATGACCCTGCTTCAGCCTATTTCGCCCAAGTGACGTCAGCACATCTTTTGACATACGGAATTCAAAACGATGCCGATGTCATGGCTGAAAATATCAAAATGGCTCCGAAAGGGACAACCTTTGACCTGGTGACGCCAAAAGGTTCTGCACAAGTGACGATTCCGCTTGTCGGCCTGTTTAACGTCTACAATGTTTTAACGGCTGCCGCGATCGCGATTGCAGCGGATATCCCGTTTGCCACGATTACAGAAGGAATTGAAGGGCTGAAAGGGGTCAGAGGAAGATTTGAGCTTGTGGACGCAGGCCAGGACTTCCCGGTGATCGTCGATTATGCCCATACCCCTGACAGCCTCGAAAATGTCTTGAATACGTGCAGAGGCTTAACGGAAGGAAAGCTGTTTGTCGTCGTCGGCTGCGGTGGAGACCGCGATAAGACGAAGCGTCCGAAAATGGCGAAGATCGCCGTTGACCTTGCTGATGAACCCGTCTTTACAGCCGATAACCCGAGAAGCGAAAACCCGCTCGCCATTTTAAACGATATGGAGGAAGGCGTAAAAGGAGCTTACTATCACAGCATCGTCAACCGCGAGCAAGCGATCTTTTTTGCAATTGCAAACGCCAAAAAAGGCGATGTCGTCCTGATTGCAGGCAAAGGCCATGAAACTTACCAGCAGATCGGCGGTCAAACCTTTGATTTTGATGACGCTGAGGTGGCCAAAAGAGCCATTCTTGAGCTGAAATAATCGAAAAAGAACTACAGGAAAGAGTTGTTGAAATGATGGATGAAATAAATCAACATATGAAAAAAAACAGTGAATATGATAAATGCGTATGCTGCTTCTTATATCATGCGGAAAGGAGAGAAGAACGATGCTCGAACAAGTAATTTTATTTACCATTATCATGGGCTTTTTAATCAGCGTTCTTTTATCTCCGATTTTCATTCCGTTTTTAAGAAGGCTGAAATTCGGGCAGAGCATCCGTGAGGAAGGTCCGAAATCCCATCAGAAAAAATCGGGAACGCCGACGATGGGCGGCGTCATGATCATATTGTCGATTATCGCGACGACCATTGTTATGACGATGAAATTTTCCGAAGTCAGCATGAACATGATCCTCCTCTTGTTTGTTACGGTTGGATACGGTCTGCTCGGCTTTCTGGATGATTATATTAAAGTCGTGATGAAGCGCAACCTTGGACTCACATCCAAACAAAAACTGATCGGTCAGATCGTGATTGCTCTCGTATTCTATGCCGTCTACCACTTCCAAGGGCTGCCGACTGACATCCGCATTCCGGGAACAGAGCTGTCGTTTGACTTCGGCTGGATTTATCCAGTGCTCGTCATCTTTATGCTTGTCGGCGGTTCAAATGCCGTCAACCTGACTGACGGGCTTGACGGTCTGTTGTCGGGTACAGCTGCCATCGCGTTCGGTGCGTTTGCGATTTTGGCGTGGAACCAGTCGCAATACGATGTCGCAATTTTCGCGGTTGCCGTTGTCGGAGCGGTGTTAGGATTTCTTGTGTTTAACGCGCACCCCGCGAAAGTCTTTATGGGAGATACAGGGTCGCTTGCCCTCGGCGGCGCGATTGTGACGATCGCGATTTTAACGAAACTGGAAATCCTGCTTGTTATCATCGGCGGTGTATTCGTCATTGAAACGCTGTCCGTCATTTTGCAGGTCATTTCATTTAAAACGACCGGCAAACGAATTTTCAAAATGAGCCCTCTTCACCATCACTACGAGCTTGTCGGATGGTCTGAGTGGAGAGTTGTCGTCACTTTTTGGACAGCGGGGCTTCTGCTTGCCGTCTTAGGAATTTACATCGAGGTGTGGTTATAAGTGGATACTCAAGATTTATTGCAAAATCAAAATGTGCTCGTACTGGGGCTGGCGAAAAGCGGATATGCTGCCGCTTCGATCCTTCATGAGAAAGGCGTAAAGGTTGTCGTGAATGACCAGCTGCCTTTTGAGGAAAATGAACCTGCGCGGATTCTCGCGGAAAAAGGGGTGGAAGTCGTCTGCGGCTCTCATCCGACGGAACTGTTTGATCTTCATTCGATCGACATTCTGATTAAAAATCCGGGCATCCGCTATGAAAACGTGATGGTCGAAGAAGCGCTGAAGCGGGGTATCCCGGTCTGGACGGAGGTTGAACTCGCCTATCATCTGACAGATGCTCCGTTCATCGGCATTACCGGTTCAAACGGAAAGACGACAACGACAACGCTTGTTTATGAAATGCTGAAGGCCGATTCGAAAAAAGCGCTCGTTGCTGGGAATATCGGTACGGCGGCAAGCGAAGTGGCCAATCAGGCCAGCGGAGACGAATGGATCGTGACAGAGCTGTCGAGTTTTCAGCTCATGGGGACTTATCAATTCAGACCGAAGATTGGATTATTATTAAACGTATTTGATGCCCATCTCGATTATCACCATTCGCGCAAAAATTATGAGCTTGCCAAACAGCAGGTTTATCGAAATCAATCGGAAACAGACGTTGCCGTTGTCAATTTGGACGATGAGACAGTCGTCCGGCTCGCGGAGTGTTCAAAAGCGGAGAAGGTGTATTTTTCGGTCCGCCGGACACTTGAGCGCGGAGCGTGCGTGAAAGACGGCGCAATCATGTTTAACGGCGAACCGGTCATGCCGCTGGAAGACGTCGTTTTGCCGGGAGAGCACAATTTGGAGAACATTTTGGCCGCCCTTTGCATCGTTAAAACAGCAGGCGTTTCCGACGCGGCCGTCCGTAAGGTGCTGACGAGCTTTACAGGTGTTAAGCACAGGATGCAATACGTCGCGACGATCAAAAACAGACTGTTTTACAATGACAGCAAAGCGACAAACATTCTTGCGACGAAAAAAGCGCTGTCCGCCTTTCAAAAGCCGGTCATTTTGCTGGCAGGGGGGCTTGACCGCGGAAATGAATTTGATGAACTAAAGCCGCATATGTCTTTTGTAAAAGCGGTGATCACTTTCGGCGAGACCGCGCCGAAGTTTGAGAAGCTGGCCGAAGAAATGGGAATACAACAGGTTAAACGTGTCGATAATGTTGAACAAGCAGCAACTGCGGCGTTCAGCCTGTCAGACGAAGGAGATGTCATTCTTCTGTCCCCGGCCTGCGCAAGCTGGGATCAGTACAAAACATTTGAAGAACGTGGTGACATGTTTGTAAACGCCGTGCATATGCTTAAATAAGGGCTTGTCTCGTAAAGATAGCCCTAAGAATTAGAGCTTGGGGTGTTCGGCTTTGCAAACAAAAAAAACGTCACCGGATTTTTTGCTGGTTATCATTACGCTATTGCTTTTAACAATCGGACTGATTATGGTATACAGCGCCAGTGCAGTATGGGCGACTTACAAATACGACGACTCCTTTTTCTTTGCGAAACGGCAGCTTTTGTTTGCCGGCATCGGGGTCATCGCCATGTTTTTCATCATGAACGTCGACTACTGGACGTGGAGGACTTATGCGAAAATACTGATCATTGTATGTTTCTTTCTGCTCATCATCGTCCTGGTTCCCGGGATCGGCATGGAACGGAACGGGTCGAGGAGCTGGATCGGAGTCGGCGCTTTCAGCATTCAGCCGTCCGAGTTTATGAAACTCGCGATGATCGCATTTTTGGCCAAGTTTTTATCTGAAAAGCAAAAGAATATTACGTCGTTTAGAAAAGGCTTTGTGCCGGCGCTGGGCATTGTCTTTTCAGCTTTTCTGATCATCATGATGCAGCCTGACCTCGGAACAGGAACCGTGATGGTCGGCACATGCATCATTATGATCTTTGTCGCGGGGGCGAGAATTTCGCACTTCGTTTTTCTCGGCCTGATCGGACTGAGCGGTTTTGTCGGCCTTGTGCTGTCGGCGCCGTACCGGATCAAAAGGATCACTTCATACTTGAACCCTTGGGAGGACCCTTTAGGAAGCGGCTTTCAAATCATTCAGTCTCTTTATGCGGTGGGGCCCGGCGGGCTGTTCGGCCTCGGCCTCGGCCAGAGCAGGCAAAAGTTCTTCTATCTGCCTGAGCCGCAGACAGATTTTATTTTTGCGATTTTATCAGAGGAGCTCGGCTTTATCGGCGGATCGCTGATTCTTTTGCTCTTCAGCGTTCTATTATGGAGAGGCATCAGAATCGCGCTCGGTGCGCCCGATTTATACGGCAGTTTTGTCGCCGTCGGCGTCATTTCGATGATAGCGATTCAGGTTATGATCAATATCGGAGTCGTGACTGGCTTGATTCCTGTTACAGGCATTACGCTTCCGTTTTTAAGCTATGGCGGTTCATCACTGACCTTGATGCTCATGGCGGTCGGCGTGCTGCTGAATGTCAGCAGGTATTCTAGATACTAGATTTTGGCGATAACCCTGTTGCGAGATAGCAGGGTTATCGGCGTGTACATAAGGATTAAGGGGGAGAACAGATGCGGATTGTTGTTAGCGGAGGCGGAACGGGCGGCCATATTTACCCCGCCCTTGCGTTTATTAAAGAAGTGAAACGGCATCACGAAGATGTTGAGTTTTTATATATCGGAACCGAAAACGGCCTGGAGAAAAATATCGTCGAGCGGGAAGGGATCCCTTTCAAAGCGATTGAAATTACGGGTTTTAAAAGAAAACTTTCATTTGAAAACGTCAAAACCGTCATGCGCTTTTTAAAGGGTGTAAAAGAATGCAAAGAAGAATTAAAACGGTTCAAGCCGGATGCCGTGATCGGCACGGGCGGCTACGTGTGCGGCCCCGTCGTATACGCCGCTTCAAAACTGGGGATTCCGACGATTATCCACGAACAAAACAGCCTTCCCGGACTCACCAATAAGTTTTTATCCAAATATGTTGATAAGGTAGCGATTTGTTTTGATGAAGCGAAAACACATTTTCCTGCAGAAAAAGTTGTTTTTACAGGAAACCCGAGGGCGTCTGAAGTCGTCTCTATAAAAGGGGGCCGTTCCCTGACCGCTTTGGGTCTTGCAGAGGGCAAAAAAACGGTCCTTATTTTCGGAGGCAGCCGCGGTGCCGCTCCGATCAATGAAGCGGTCATTGCGATGCAAAACGAATTAAAAAAGCGGGATTACCAGGTTCTTTATGTCACAGGGGAAGTTCACTATGATAAAGTCACAGCTGCGCTTGAAAAAGAAGGCGCCGCTCCGAATATGGTCGTCCAGCCGTTTCTCCATCAAATGCCCGAGTACTTAAAAGCGTTCGATGTCGTCGTGGGCCGCGCAGGGGCAACGACAATAGCGGAAATCACCGCGCTCGGCATTCCAAGCGTTCTGATTCCGAGTCCGTATGTTACGGCCAACCACCAGGAAGTAAACGCACGCTCACTCGGGGAGCAGAACGCCGCTGTCGTTTTAAAAGAATCAGAGCTTAATGGAGACCGCTTAATTCAGGCGATCGATCATATTTTACAAGACGAAAAGACGTTGGAAGAGATGAAGATCCGCGCGAAATCGCTTGGCGTGCCGGACGCTGCGGAACGCTTGTACAATGTGCTGAAAGAATTGAAACATCATGCAAAATGATAAGACAGAAGGATTGTGGAGGTTTTCGATGGATAAGGTGATACAAGAATTAAAAGAACTTGAAGTCGGCAAAGTTCTGGAAAACGAGCCGCTCAGCAACCATACAACGATTAAAATCGGAGGACCGGCTGACGTGCTGGTGATTCCGAAAGACATTCAAGCTGTCAAAGATACGATGAAGGTTGTCAAGAAGCACGGCGTCAAGTGGACGGCCATCGGCAGAGGCTCGAATCTTCTCGTTCTCGATGAAGGGATAAGAGGCGTCGTCATCAAGCTCGGCCAGGGACTCGACCATATGGAAATCGACGGCGAGCAAGTGACGGTCGGCGGCGGCTACTCTGTCGTAAGGCTTGCGACAGGCATCAGCAAAAAAGGGCTTTCCGGCCTTGAATTTGCCGCAGGCATTCCTGGTTCGGTCGGCGGAGCGGTTTACATGAATGCCGGCGCCCACGGCTCAGATATCAGCAAAGTATTGGTGAAAGCATTGATCCTTTTTGAAGACGGAACGATCGAATGGCTGACGAATGAAGAGATGGCGTTCAGCTACCGCACATCCATCCTTCAAAACAAGCGGCCGGGCATTTGTCTTGAAGCCGTTCTCCAATTGGAGCAAAAAGAACGCGATCAGATCGTCGCGCAGATGCAGAAAAACAAAGACTACCGAAAAGAAACGCAGCCTGTGTCCAACCCTTGTGCAGGCAGCATCTTCAGAAACCCGCTGCCTGAACATGCGGGCCGGCTAGTTGAAGAGGCTGGTTTGAAAGGCCATCAGATCGGCGGGGCAAAGGTTTCGGAGATGCACGGCAATTTCATTGTCAACGCAGGCGGCGCAACAGCGAAAGACGTCCTTGATTTGATTGCATTCATTCAGAAAACGATTAAGGAAAAATACGATATCGACATGCACACTGAGGTCGAAATTATCGGAGAAAAACGGTAAACGGCCTCTCTACTTCAGATCGCCTTATGATATAATGTATGAAACAAACAAGCAAACGGCATCCTAGTATGTCGTTTGTTTCGCTAAACGGAAGCTTTTTAGCTTGCCCCCGTGCTTTCATATGTCGAAAAGCGCGTCTTTTTTCGAACAAAAATAAGCAAATAAAAGTCTTTTTGTCTGCTTTATTAACCTGAGGTGAGCCTACGTGAAACCCGGTATTGATAAAGAAAAAGTAGTGAATATAGAAGAACGTATTCCCAAAATTAAAGAACAGCGAAAGCAAAAGGCAAACCGCCGGCTGATCACCTTTATTCTGCTCTTTTTCACGATGATGCTGATCATCATTTACCTGCAGACGCCGATCAGCAAAGTCTCGAAGGTAGAGATCAAAGGAAACAAAAACGTTTCAAAGGAACAGATCATTTCCCTTTCTTCAATCCATAAAGGACAGACGGAATTTTGGAGTCTGAGCAAGCAAAAAGCCGCAGAAAAGATCGAGCAGAATAAACTGATCAAAAAAGCCGAAATTTCTAAACAACTGCCCAACAAAATCGCCATCTCCATCGAAGAGTATAAAAGCATTGCGTTTTTGCAAAAACATAATGTGTACTACTCCGTGCTTGAAAACGGCACGGTGCTTCCTGAAGAGGTGACGCCGACTGACATCGGACCAACCCTTAATAACTGGGAGGAAGACGAAAAGCTCGTTCAAATGGCAAAACAGCTGAACAAGCTTTCCGATTCCGTGAAAAAATCGATTTCCGAGATCAACTATACGCCTCAAAAATCAAACCCTTGGCTGATCAAACTGTATATGAACGACGGCTATATCGTGACAGCTTCGCTGAAAACGTTCGGACAGAAAATGAACAGCTATCCGGCGATCGTAAAAGAGCTGCCGAAAGGGGAAAAAGGCATTATCCATATGGAAGTCGCGACTTATTTTGAACCTCTGAAAAAAACGGATGAAAGCAAAAAGGGAGACGGAAATTGAAGAGGCACACAGTCAATCTTTCACTCGCCATGCTTGTCCTCGGCTTCCTGCTGTCTTTCTCCTATCAATTCGCCAGGGAAAACAAAGACCATGAAGAAACTGCTGAAAATTGGAAAGAGGAATATTCCCTGCGCGACCGGCTGATTTCCCAAGAAAAGCAAAATAAGAAGCTGGAACAGGAGCTTTACAAAAAACAGCAGGAAGTACAGAAAACAGAGACGGCTTTGAAAAAGGAAAAAAAAGAGTACTACAATATTGTGGAAGATGTTGAGAGGTACAGAATGTTCGTCGGGGAAATCGGCGTTCAGGGCGAAGGGATCAAAGTGACGCTGAAAGACGCTTCGTACATCCCAGAGGGTGAGAATGTCAACAACTATATCGTCCATGAAAGCCACATTTTCCGCCTGCTCAATGAGCTGTGGATTTCCGGGGCGGCCGCGGTGTCGATCAACGGACAGCGCGTGACACATCATTCCTACATATCGTGCAACGGCCCTGTCATCACGGTTGACGGCAACCAGTATCCGGCGCCGTTTGTTATTTCGGCCATCGGGGATGCGGATGTGCTGATGCCGGCGCTGAACATTGCAGGAGGGCTTGTGGACCAGCTGAGCCGCGATCATATTTCAGTCAGCATCGAAAAACAAGATAATATCGAGATGGAGCCCCTTTTGAAGCAAGGGGAATGAACGTTGAAAAGTTGGTGGGCGGACATTGAAGAAAAATAATCGTTTCATCAGTTTGAGCATCTTGATGCTCATTTTCGGCATTATGCTGTCCGTGCAGTTCAATTCGCTGAAGGCGCCGAAGGTCCGCGATACGCGGGACATTTGGGACCTCAGGGAGGACTTGAAGGAAGAACAGAAAAAACAGCTTGATCTGATCAGCGAAATTGACAAGTATGAAAAAATGCTGAACACATACAGTCATCAAGAAGAAACCTCGCGGACAAAAGCGTTGAATGAAACGCTTCAAAACTTAAAAAAACAGGCCGGCTTCACAGATGTCACAGGGAACGGAATCATCATCACCATTTCTCAGCTCTTCTCGGAAGAATTGACAGGGGAATCGATTCAAAATCCCCCTCCCGACCTTCTGAAAAAGCTGATTAATGAACTGAATATGTATGAAGCGGAAGAAATATCCATCAACGACAGAAGGGTTGTCAACACGACGGTGATCCGCGATATCAACGGAACAACCAAAATAGACGGTTATCCTTTGGACAACTATCCGATAACGGTAAAAGTCATCGGCAAAAACGCCGATAAACTATATAGCCGAATGAATGCTTCATCCCTGCAGGATCTGTTCGCGGGAGAAAATCTGGATTTGCAAATCAAAAGGCCTGAAAAACAAATCAAAATCAAAGCTTACGAAGGTTCAATGCAAGTTGCGCCATTGAAACCGCTCGAAAAATCAAAAGGAGAGAATTCCTAATGTGGCTTCCGGTTTTAGGGCTTTTGCTCGGAATTACAATCGGGTTCAGCACGAATTTCACCATTCCGGATGAGTACTCAAATTATTTGTCCCTGGCGATTCTGGCATCGCTCGATACGTTGATCGGGGGAATAAGGGCCCATTTGGAAAGTGTATACGATGAACTAGTTTTTGTGACAGGCTTTTTCTTCAATATTATTCTTGCCATAAGTTTGGCTTTTCTGGGCGTTCATCTTGGTGTAGACTTGTATTTAGTCGGTATGTTTGCATTTGGCGTGAGGCTTTTTCAAAACATCGCGGTCATCAGAAGAATACTGCTCGCCAAATGGACGGCATCGAGGAGAAAAAATTAAAAAAAATCGGATTTAAAAGAGGATATACATAGGATATCACGAATATTCACAGTAATCCTAAAACTGAAAACGAAGCGTATTGGTTTGTATTGATTGTTACACACTTGTAAAACCAGATTCATTGTATTGTTGTTCGGCAAATAATAGAATAGAATTGACTGAAATGTGAGGAGGTGCCATAGAATGAACAACAATGAACTTTACGTCAGTCTAGACATCGGTACGTCCAATATTAAAGTGATCGTCGGTGAAATGTCAGACGATTCTCTTAACATTATCGGAGTCGGAAATGTTCCCTCAGAGGGGCTGAAAAAAGGATCAATCGTTGATATAGATGAAACGGTTCATTCTATAAAAAAAGCGTTTGAACAAGCAGAAAGAATGATAGGTTTTCCGCTGACCCACGCGATCGTCGGGGTTAATGGGAACTACATCCATATTCAAGATACGAACGGTGTTGTGGCTGTCTCAAGCGAGAATAAAGAAATCCACGTTGAAGACGTGCGCCGGGTGATGGAGGCCGCTCAAGTCGTTTCCATCCCGCCTGAACAGCTGATCGTCGATGTGATTCCGAGACAGTTTATCGTTGACGGAAGAGGCGATATTACAGATCCGAAAAAGATGCTCGGCGTCCGCCTTGAAGTGGAAGGATCGCTGATCACGGGCTCTAAAACGATTTTACATAACCTGCTCCGCTGTGTGGAAAGAGCGGGAATTGAAATAACGGATATTTGCCTTCAGCCGCTGGCTGCCGGATCTGTCGCTTTATCAAAGGACGAAAAAAACCTCGGAGTGGCTTTAATCGACATCGGGGGAGGATCAACAACGGTTGCCGTATTTGAGGACGGCCACCTTCTTGCGACCCGTGTCATACCACTGGGAGGAGAAAACATCACCAAGGATATTTCAATCGGATTGCGCACCTCCACGGACGAAGCTGAGCGGGTGAAAAAGCAGTTTGGACATGCTTTCTACGAAGAAGCGTCGGAAGAGGAAACATTTGAAGTCGCCGTGATCGGGACGGACCAAAAGCAGACCTTTACTCAGCGGGAAGTGGCAGACATTATAGAAGCCAGGCTTGAAGAAATCTTTTTATTCGTGGCAGAGGAACTGCGGAACATGGGAATAAAAGAATTGCCGGGAGGCTTTGTGCTTACAGGGGGACAGGCTGGAATGCCGGGGGTCCTCAGCCTCGCACAGGATGTTCTTCAAAATAACGTCAGAGTGGCTAGCCCGAATTATATCGGTGTAAGAGAACCTCAATACATGACAGGAGTCGGCCTCATCCAATTCGCTTACCGCAACGCAAAAATCCAAGGCAGAAAAGTAGGGTTTAAGATGCCGGAACAAGCGGTTCAGGAAGTCGCGGCAACTCATCAAAAAGAAGTGCAGCAGCGACCGAAGCCAAAATCCAAGCAGCAGGCTCAAGCTGAGAAAAAGCCGAGCAAAATGAAGAAAATATTTAACTTCTTTTGGGAATAGAGATTAGTCATTCGACGGATTAGGAGGATTTAGCATGTTAGAGTTTGAAACAAATATAGACGGCTTAGCATCGATTAAAGTAATAGGAGTAGGTGGCGGCGGTAACAATGCCGTCAATCGGATGATCGAAAATGACGTTCAGGGAGTCGAGTTTATCGCAGTCAACACGGATGCTCAGGCTCTCAACCTGTCAAAAGCGGAAACGAAAATGCAGATCGGTGCGAAGCTGACGCGCGGGCTCGGCGCCGGAGCCAATCCGGAAGTCGGCAAAAAAGCCGCAGAGGAAAGCAAAGAACAAATTGAAGAAGCGCTGAAAGGTGCAGATATGGTGTTCGTCACAGCCGGAATGGGCGGCGGAACAGGAACGGGCGCGGCACCTGTCATCGCACAAATCGCAAAAGATCTGGGCGCATTGACTGTCGGCGTTGTCACAAGGCCGTTTACCTTTGAAGGAAGAAAAAGACAGCTTCAGGCTGCAGGCGGTATTTCAGCAATGAAGGAAGCCGTCGACACCCTGATCGTCATTCCGAATGACCGTCTTCTTGAAATCGTCGATAAAAACACACCGATGCTTGAAGCGTTCCGTGAAGCGGACAACGTTCTCCGCCAAGGTGTTCAGGGCATTTCAGACCTGATCGCAACGCCTGGACTGATCAACCTTGACTTTGCCGATGTCAAAACGATCATGTCCAACAAAGGTTCTGCACTGATGGGTATCGGTGTAGCGACAGGCGAAAACCGCGCTGCGGAAGCCGCTAAAAAAGCTGTTTCCAGCCCGCTGCTTGAAACGGCGATTGACGGCGCCCAAGGCGTGCTGATGAACATTACAGGCGGCACCAACTTAAGCCTATACGAAGTTCAGGAAGCGGCGGACATCGTTGCAGCTGCATCTGACCAGGACGTCAACATGATCTTTGGATCTGTCATCAATGAAAACTTAAAAGACGAGATCGTCGTTACGGTGATCGCGACTGGATTTATCGAACAGGATCAAGATTCATCAAAGCCGCAGAGACCTTTAAACCAAGGCTTAAAACAGCATCATCAGCCTGCTCCGAAACGGGAGCCGAAGCGCGAGGAGCCAAGCATGCCGCATCGCAGCCCATCACAGCCTGCCGAGGATACGCTTGACATCCCGACTTTCTTAAGAAACCGCAATAAACGCTAAACGTCTACAATACATTGGAAAGCTGCCGACAAGAAGTCGGCGGCTTTTTTTGCGCGCTGGAACAGCAGCCGATGTTCCTTCCCCTCCAAAAGCATCAATTGTCTTCTTGATGGAAGCGGCTCCCTCAAAAGCCTTGCATCTAATCTCTCTCTTTTCTCCCGAATGTACAGATTTTCCTTTTTTCTTGTCATCAGGCCGAACTATGAACGGTGAACAAGTCATATGTAAAAAGAACGAATTTGCAAACTGACAAAGGAAAAATGACAGAATACGACAATATCTATAAACCTTTTCTATTACCATTATTAATAGATTCTGTTTCTAGACATAGAAACGCAAGAAACGACTATATTTGCTATTGCTTAAAGGAGGATGTCATGTGAAGAAAAAGCCATTATTCCGCACGTTCATGTGCGCTGCACTCATCGGTTCACTTCTCGCTCCGGTTGCTGTGCAGGCTGATACAGGCACGGCAGCGAAGACAAAGGAACAAAGCAAAATATCTAGCGCTCTTTATAAACGTTTTGAGAAAGAAGGTAAAGTGACCTTTTTAATTAAAATGAAAAGCCAGGCGAACCTTCAGCAAGCGGCAACCGCGGCTGAAAAACGGGCGAAAGCAAGCGTTATGACCGTGAAAAAAGCAAAAGAGATCAAACGCTCGGCAGTGCTGACTTCCCTGCGTACAAAAGCTGAAAGAACACAAAAAGATTTGAAATCGTTTTTGGAAAAAGAAGAGAAAAAAGGAACAGCTAAGAAAGTGGAATCTTTCTATATTGTAAACGGCATCGCCGTGACGGCGACAAAAGATGTTATGGAAAAAGCGGCTTCATTTCCTGAGGTTGAAAAGGTGCTGCCCAATCAAAAAATCAAGCTGGGCAATACCGAAAAACCTACAGTAGAATCGAAAACAACCGCGGATCGCACCCCTGCTTCCAACATTGAGCAGGTTCATGCGCCGGATGTCTGGAAAAAGCGCTATAAAGGCAAAGGAGCCGTCGTCGCTTCAATTGACACCGGCGTAGAGTGGGATCATCCGGCGTTGAAAACAAAGTACAGAGGCTACAACCCTTCTAAACCGAACAGTCCAGACAATGAGTTCAACTGGTTTGATGCGGTAAGCAATAAGAAAACGCCATATGATGACTTGGGCCACGGCACACATGTGACAGGCACGATGGTCGGCTCAGAAGCCGGCGGCAAAAACCAGATCGGTGTCGCGCCGACGGCGAAATGGATCGCTGTCAAGGCCTTTTCAGAGGACGGTGGAGATGAAAAATCCCTTTTGGCTGCAGGAGAATGGATTTTGGCCCCGAAAGATGCGAAAGGAAAAGCGCACCCTGAAAAGGCTCCCGATGTCGTCAACAACTCTTGGGCAGGGGAACGCGGACTCGATGAATGGTATTTGGATATTGTCAAAGCTTGGCGGGCAGCTGATATCTTCCCTGCATTTGCAGCGGGCAATGTCAGCGAATTCGAACCGGGCGGACCGGGTTCAGTTGAAAACCCGTCCAACTATCCGCAATCTTTCGCGATTGGCGCAGTTGACAGCTCAAACGCGTTAGCCGACTTTTCATTGCAAGGGCCTTCGCCATATGACGAAATCAAGCCCGATATTTCTGCACCTGGCGTCAGCATCCGCTCTGCTTATCCGGGACATAAGTATGCTGCAATGAACGGGACATCGATGGCGACCCCGCATGTATCCGGCATCGTCGCCTTAATGAGGGAAGCCAATCCGGACCTCACAGTCGATGAAATCGAGCGCATCCTGCTGAAAACGGCGACGCCTCTGACTGACAAAACGTTTAAAAAATCCCCGAACAACGGCTACGGATACGGCTTGGTCAACGCTTTAAAAGCTTTTGACGCAGCAAAAAAAACTAAATGATAAAAAAGGACAAAACCTTTAAGCGGTTTTGTCCTTTTTTTATCTAATTTTAAACAAGGCCTTGACAAATACCGACAAAATAATTAACCAGTTTTTACTATATTTAAGTTACATCAAAGTCAGACAAGGCGTCCACAAGGAGAGGGGGACAGGAAAATTCAGCTAATTTCATAAAAAAGGGGGATGTTCATTTGAAAAGAAAGCTGAGAAAAAAGGCGTTTTCCACCATTTTAAGCGGTTTGTTAATCGGCTCGCTGTTCATGCCCGCCGTTTCAGATGCCGCAGCAAAGCCCGCACTTACTTCCATGAAAGAACAAGCAGCCGCAGGGAAGGGGAAAATTTCAAAAACTCTTGTCAAACAGTTCAAAAAAGAAGATCAAGTCACATTTTTGATTAAACTGAAAGATCAAGTCGATACACCAAAAGTGGCCAAACAGGCGGAAAAGAACGCGAAGAAAAAGTCGCTGAGCGCTGCTAAAACAGAATATCAAAAACGCTCGGCTGTTGTTTCCGCTTTAAGAGTCAAAGCGGATGAGTCGCAAAGCGATCTGAAACGTTATTTGAAAAAGCAGGAAAAACAGGGGAACGTAAAAAAAATCAGATCCTATTATATTGTCAACGGCATGGCCGTCCATGCGACGAAAGAGGTCATGGAACAAGTAGCGGCTTTTCCGGAAGTAGAAAAAGTGCTTCCGAACGAAAAAAGGCAGCTGATCAAACCGACTAAACAGTCTGTGAAAAAATCAGCAGCCAAGGATGAAAAAGAAATCGAATGGAATATCAATCGAGTCGACGCACCAAAAGCCTGGAAATTGGGATATGACGGATCGGGCACGGTTGTCGCGTCGATTGATACGGGCGTGCAGTGGGATCATCCGGCCTTGAAAGAAAAATACCGCGGATATGACCCGAAGCATCCCGATCAGCCTAACCACGAATTCAGTTGGTATGATGCGGTTTCAGGCGCTTCTGAACCATTTGACGATCTGGAGCACGGCACGCATGTAACCGGGACGATGGTCGGCTCAGAGCCTGACGGCCAAAACCAAATCGGCGTGGCGCCGGGTGCGAAGTGGATTGCTGTGAAAGCTTTTTCAGATGACGGCGGAACGGACGAAGACCTTATTGCAGCAGGTGAATGGATTTTGGCGCCAAAAGATAAAGACGGCAACCCGCACCCTGAAATGGCGCCGGATGTCGTCAATAACTCATGGTCAGGGGGAGCCGGGATTGATGAGTTTTACAGGGATATCGTAAAAGCGTGGCGAGCTGCCGGCATCTTTCCTGAGTTCTCTGCGGGGAACGTCGATTTCGCCAATCCGGGAGGACCTGCTTCGATTGCCAATCCGGCAAACTACCCTGAAGCGTTCGCAACCGGAGCGACAGACATCGATAATCGCTTAGCCGATTTTTCACTTCAAGGTCCTTCCCCGTATGATGAGACTAAGCCTGAAATATCGGCGCCTGGTGTCAACATTCGCTCATCTGTGCCTGGAAGCGGCTATCAAGACGGCTGGGACGGCACTTCAATGGCTGGCCCGCATGTCGCAGCCGCCGCCGCTCTTATCAAGCAAGCCGATTCGTCGATCACTGTTGATGAGACCGAAAAGATTTTGATGGAAACTGCAACACCGCTCACAGACAGCAAATTTACCGAATCGCCGAACAACGGATACGGCCACGGACTCGTGAACGTGTTTGACGCAGTGTCCGCTGTGACAGGCGGGTTGGACAGAGCGGAAGGACAAGTCGGAAAAGAAGGCGAAGACAAAAGTCCGCCGGCCTTAAACCATCAAGAGATCACCGAAATTTACTCAGGCTCGAAAACGCCTCTTAAAGCTGATGTAGAAGACGATGTCAGCATCATATCGGTCAAATTGAGCTATAAAACAGATGACGCCGATTGGGAGACGATCGCTGCCAAACAAACTTCCGGCGACTATAAAAAAGGAACGTACGAGGCGGCTGTAACTGTTTCTGAAGGGAAAACCCTTTCCTACAAGTGGATTGTCACCGATTTCGGAGGCAACAAAACGGAATCCAAAGTGTACGAAGTCCCGATTTCCCCGGCTGTGACAACAGGGTATAAACAAGATTTCGAGAATTCCGCCAGCGGCTGGCTCACATCAGGCGTGAAGAATTCATGGGAGCGCGGAATTCCTCAGTCAGGCCCGAACGCCGCAGCATCGGGAAAAAACGTATTCGCAACAAATCTGACAGGGCCGTATGAAAGTTCGGCTAATATGAATCTTCTCATGCCTCCTGTCAGCGTTCCAAAAAATCAAAAGCTTTATCTCACATACAAATATTGGCACGATATTGAAGAGGACTTTGATTACGGCTTCGTTTACGTACAGCCTGAAGGAAAAGGTGAATGGATCCCGGCTGCCGAGTACAGCGGCAAGACATCAGAATGGAAAGACGGACAGATCGATTTGTCGGAATACGGGGGACAGACGATTAAGGTCATGTTCAACCTTCAATCTGACGACAGCATTGAAGGTGACGGGCTGTACATCGATGATGTAGCGCTTGTCAAGGAAGTGAAGAGCGCCGGTACGAAAAAACGATTGGGCGTTGAAAAACAGCCGGCCAAAATGAAGGATAAGAAAACAAAGAAACGAATGATTGATCCGAAAAAAGCAAAACCGGCAGAAGCCCTTCAGGAAAAAACCGAAACGAAAAAAGCAGCTCCTGCGGTTCTTCCGGTGCGCGCTCAGGTCAGCGTGCTGGAAACGGGCAAATCGACATATTCCAACCAGGCAACAGGCGCATACAGCTTGGCTCATGCACCTGGAACCTATACGCTGAAAGCGGAAGCGTACGGATATGAATCAAACGCCCAAACCGTAAAAATCGAGTCCGACAAGACAACAACGGCAGACTTTGTTTTAAAAGAACTAAAAAAAGGGACGCTCACCGGAACGATAAAAAATAAAAAAACGGGCGAACCCGTCCGGCATGCAAAGTTGTATATCGTTGAAGATGCAGCTGTAAAACCAGTCCAGACGGATGATGACGGAAGCTATTCATTAACGGCCTATGAAGGCTCGTATACGGTAAAGGTCTCTGCAAACGGATATTACAGCAGCGAGTTTTCCGTTGATTTAAAAGGCGATGTCTCGAAAGATATCGATCTCGATCCTTTCATCGGCTATCCGGGGGAAATAGGCTATGATGACGGAACCGGGGAAAACGCCTGGGCTTTCTATGAATCCGGCAACGGGCTGGCCGTTAAAATGACGCTTGAAAACGGGCAGGAAAAAGCCATGCTGAAAGGCGGTTTGTTTAAATTCTGGGATACAGAATTCCCTGATCCGGGCGGCACTGATTTTGCAGTAGAGGTCTATGATGCTTCGGGTGAAAAAGGCTCTCCGGGCAAAAAAATCGCCGGCCCGTTCAAGGCTGAAGCGCTCCGCACAGGCGAATGGACGACCGTTGATTTAGGTGACGAAGGCATCATCGTCGGAAAAGACTTTTACCTCGTATACGTCCAGAAAGAGGATCTGGCCAACTCACCTGGACTTGCTACAGACGAAGACGGAGAATATTCCGGCCGCAACTGGCAGTATACGGACGGCTCATGGTCAAAAGCGCCATCAGACCAAGGCAACTTTATGATCCGCGCTTTGGTCGACTATGAATTGTCGGTGCCTGTGATTACGTCTCCTAAAGACGGATTCATCACCAACCAAAAGAACGCTGTCATTGAAGGGACATCCTCGCCGAATACGACCGTTCATCTCTTTAACGGGGATGAAGAAGCCGGAACAGCGGAAACGGCGGCAGACGGCACTTTCTCAAAAGAAATACCGTTGAATAAAGGGGAAAATGTCATCACCGCGAAATCGTCATCGGCTTCCGGAACGACTGATGCTTCAGAACCGGTCCGGATCGTCCTTGACCAGAAAAAGCCGAAGCTTACAATCGACACGCCGGAAAGCGGCTCAAAACTCAATAAAGAGACCGTCACCGTGAAAGGAACAGTATCAGACGATCACTTAGAATCTGTTCATGTAAACGGCAAAAAAGCAGCTGTTGACAATGGCGAATATTCTGCAAGGATTATGCTTGACAACGGCAAAAATGAAATCAAAGTAACGGCATCGGATGCGGCAGGCAACAAAACGACCAAAAAGGTCACGGTAGATGTCAACTTTGAAGCGCCGCAAATCACCGGCTTGAAACCGGCCGAAGATCTCGAGCTCAAAACGGGAGAAACCGTGAAAATCGAGTTTGAAAGCGCCGCTGATTTGGATGCTGTCTTTGTGATCAGAATGCCGCTGACCAATTTCAAAACCGCTGCCCAAAACGTAACGGAGCTGCCGATCAGAGAAGTCTCAAAAGGAAAATATGAAGGATATTGGACCGCTACTTCAACTGCAAAAGCAAAAGGAGCGGAAATCGAGGTCATCGTCAGAGATGATTACGGCAATGAAACGAGACAAACGGCAAAAGGCAAGCTGTATATCAATGAAAAGCTGAAATAAAGGTGAAAAGACGCTGTCTTTAATGGCAGCGTTTTTTTCGTTTTACGATCGACAAATTCAGTACGAAAACTTCAAAAAATGTACGATTTACGCAACATTAATTGACAGACTTTACCTTTGGGCTTGATTTATACTTAGGAAAACAAACACTAAGGTCACCGAGCCGCAGAAAGGGGAAGGATGTGGAAATCTATTTAGATGCGATATGGCTGTTAAACTTTTGTTTTGACTTGCTGCTTTTAATGATGACCGCATTTATTTTAAAGCGAAGGGTTAAAAAGCGGAGGCTGATCCTAGGGGCATTTGTCGCGTCAAGCATCGTTCTGTTTATGTTTACACCTTTTTCACCGTACGTCCTTCATCCTGCCGGCAAACTGTCGTTTTCGGTTGTGATCGTTCTTGTGGCATTTGGTTTTAAGCGGTTCCGGTTTTTTTTGCAGAATTTGTTTTCTTTTTATTTTGCCACTTTTTTAATGGGAGGAGGGATTATCGGAGCGCATTCTTTGCTTGAAACGGATTCGATCATGGAAAACGGCGTCTTTATGACGAATTGGTCCGGTTTTGGAGACCCCGTCAGCTGGCTGTTTGTCTGTGTGGGTTTTGCGGCTGTATGGCTGTTTTCAAAAAAGCGTTTTGAAGATGCTGAAGCGAAGAAAATTCAATACGAAGAACGCGTCCGCCTAGAGGCCTGCATTGGTGAACATACGCTTCATTTCACCGGATTGATTGACTCCGGAAACCAGCTCTACGATCCAATCACAAAAACGCCCGTCATGATCGTCAATATTGAAAAATTGAAAGTTGTATTGGGAGAAGAGGCAAGTGTGACCATCAAGGAAATGAGCCCGCTTGATGCCGTCGGGAAACTGGATGAAGCACTGCCGTATATCGGGCGGATCCGCCTGATTCCGTACCGCGGGGTCGGCCATCAGCATCAGTTTCTGCTCTGCTTAAAGCCGGATCATGTGCTCGTTTGTACGGAAAGAGAAGTGATTGAAGCGCCGAAATGCCTGATTGGCATCAGCACATCACCGCTTTCCGCTGACGGCGAATTTGACGCCATCGTCCATCCGAAAATGCTGGCCGGAAACCCGGTCAAACACGTTTCTTAAACTTGAAGTCTGTTACATTATCATACTCCTGAAGACGTTTATTTAGAAGGGGGAGGAAGATGAAAAAACTAAAATTAAGGTTAACCTATCTATGGTACAAACTTTTAATGAAACTGGGGCTGAAAAGCGACGAAATTTATTATATCGGCGGAAGCGAGGCGCTTCCCCCGCCATTGTCAAAAGATGAAGAGCAGGTGCTTCTCCATAAGCTGCCTGACGGTGATCAGGCGGCACGAGCGATTTTGATTGAACGAAATCTCAGACTGGTCGTGTACATCGCGAGAAAATTTGAAAATACAGGAATCAATATCGAGGATTTAATCTCCATCGGCACGATCGGGCTCATCAAAGCGGTGAATACGTTTAATCCCGAGAAAAAAATCAAACTGGCTACATATGCTTCCAGATGCATTGAAAATGAAATTTTGATGTATTTAAGAAGAAACAATAAAATCCGTTCAGAGGTATCATTCGACGAACCGCTGAACATCGATTGGGACGGAAATGAGCTGCTTCTCTCAGATGTGCTCGGAACAGAAAACGACATTATTACAAAAGACATCGAAGCAAACGTTGACAAGAAGCTGCTGAAAAAAGCGCTTGAACAGCTCAATGACAGAGAAAAACAGATCATGGAGCTCCGTTTCGGGCTTGTCGGAGGGGAAGAAAAAACACAAAAAGACGTTGCCGATATGCTCGGGATCTCCCAGTCATATATTTCCCGACTTGAAAAAAGAATTATTAAAAGGCTCCGAAAAGAATTCAACAAGATGGTTTAATTTTTTTATGAAATTTGAAGCATTGACAGTCAAGGGTTTTCGGCTCGATCTTCTTATTTTTGGAAATTAACGATGCATATTTTTCCCACCCGAGGAGATACTGAACTTTGTACAGCAGCTCCTGTAGGGAGGGAAAAAAGTGTCGAGGAATAAAGTTGAAATCTGCGGGGTTGATACATCAAAACTGCCCGTACTGAAGAACGAAGAGATGAGAAAGTTATTCAAGCAAATGCAGGATGAAGGAGACACAACAGCGAGAGAAAAGCTTGTTAACGGCAATTTGCGCCTTGTCTTAAGCGTCATTCAAAGGTTTAACAACAGAGGAGAATATGTTGATGACTTATTCCAAGTCGGCTGCATCGGACTAATGAAATCAATTGATAATTTTGACCTGAGCCACAATGTTAAGTTTTCAACATATGCTGTACCAATGATCATCGGAGAAATCCGCAGATATTTGCGCGATAACAACCCGATCCGCGTCTCACGGTCACTCAGGGATATCGCGTACAAGGCGCTGCAAGTGAGAGAACGGCTGATCAGTGAGACAAGCAGGGAGCCGACTGCTCAGGAGATCGCTAAAGAGCTTGAAGTGTCCCATGAAGAAATCGTTTTTGCGCTTGACGCCATTCAAGATCCTGTATCTTTGTTTGAGCCGATTTACAATGACGGAGGAGATCCGATTTATGTCATGGATCAAATCAGCGATGAGCGCAACAAGGATTCGCAATGGATCGAAGAGCTCGCCTTAAAAGAAGGCATGAGACGGCTGAATGAACGGGAAAAAATGATCCTCAGAAAACGCTTCTTCCAAGGCAAGACGCAAATGGAAGTCGCTGATGAGATCGGAATCTCCCAAGCCCAGGTCTCAAGGCTGGAAAAAGCCGCCATTAAACAAATGAATAAGAACATTCACTAAGCCGCAGTCAATCTGCGGCTTTTCACATGCTAAAAATGGAAAATCTCTCATTCACTTTATTAAATATATAAGCTATAATAAAAGAATTATATTTTAATTTATCAGAATATTTACATAAAAAAAGGGGGATTTTAAGTGGTTCTGCAGCTTGAGCATGCTTCACTAAAACGAAACGGAGAGTGGATATTAAAGGATATTGATTGGACGGTGGAAAAGGGGGAGCACTGGGCGTTATACGGATTGAACGGAGCCGGCAAAACCGCACTGCTCAATATGCTGTGCGCTTATTATTTTCCGACAATAGGAAAAGTCACCGTGTTAGGGCGCGAATTCGGAAAAACGGAGCTTGGCGAGAAGCTTCGGCGAAAAATCGGCCTTGTTTCAGCCGCCCTGCAGCAGAAGCTTTATCCTGAAGACAGTGCATTTGAAATTGTTTTAAGCGGCGCCTTCGCTTCGATCGGCCTTTATGAATCGCCTTCACAGTCTGTCAGAGAGAAAGCGGTCGCCCTCTTGGAGGAATTCGGCTCCATCCGCTATGCGGACAGGAGATATGAAACGCTCTCCCAGGGAGAAAAGCAAAAGGTGCTGATCGCAAGGGCCTTGATGGCCGATCCTGAGCTGCTGATTCTCGACGAACCTGTCACCGGTCTAGATTTTATCGCGAGGGAGCAGGTGCTGGATACGGTTGAACAAATTGCCAAGAAAGACAGTGCGCCGTCCATGCTTTACGTTACTCACCATGCAGAAGAAATTCTCCCCGCTTTCAGCCAAACCCTGCTGTTAAAAAAAGGGGAAGTGTTTGCGTTGGGAAAGACAAGAGAGATGATGTCCGGCGAGGTTCTGTCCGAATTTTTCGATATGCCCGTCCAGGCGGTATGGACGGAAGATCGGCCGTACTTGTCCAAGAAAAAAACTGCAAACCTCAATGTTTAAAGCTTCGGATGTGTTTGGGAGCCTCCTTCTATTATGGAGGCTCTTTTTCAGCTTTCATCATTTTAAAGAAGCTGGTAAGATAATAAAGAACGTCATGTTTTAGGGGAGTTCATCATTATGATCATTCAATTCATTCGCTACAGATAATGAAAGGTATAGACAAACGCTTAGCCCATCCACACCTATGGCTTTAAAAATGCCGAAGGAGCGGGTTTATTTGTCTATGCCTTTTTCATTGATCTAAATACGAATGAATGAGGTGTAACAATGATGAATAAAAAATTAAAAAGAGCAGCGCTTATGAAGAGGCACGAAACGATGTTTCAGTGCCCGATATGTGCGGCGAATATGGCGGTCACCGATTTAAAAAGCCTGATCTGTGCAAACGGACATACGTTTGATATCGCAAGAGAGGGATATGTCAATGTCACGACGCATGCTCCTTCTGTTAAATATGATAAAGAATTATTTGAAGCGAGAAGAATGTTAGCCGCCGCCGGCTTTTTTGAACCGCTTAGCGGCGTGTTGACAGATCGTCTCGAACAAGCAGGCCTCCCGTTTTGCAACTTTGTCAGCATCCTTGATGCCGGCTGCGGGGAAGGTTCGCATTTGGCGCGGATCGCTGAAATGCTTCAAGCGCGTTCCGGAACGCCTGTCCTTGGCGTCGGGCTGGATTTGGCGAAAGCCGGGATTGTGTCTGCGGCTAAGCAAGAAAGAGAGGCGATCTGGTGTGTCGCCGATCTGGCTGCCGCACCGTTTCGGAATCGTTCATTCGACGCGATCCTCAATATATTGTCGCCTTCTAATTACGCGGAATTCGAGCGGCTGTTATCGGATGACGGCATCGTTTTGAAAGTGATTCCGAGAAGCGGCCATCTGAAAGAACTGAGGAGATTTTTGTACGACGGCTCGGACAAACAAGCCTATACGAGCGAGGATACGGCTGAGCGCTTCGCGTCTCATTTTGATCTGATCGACAGAACGGAGATCGCCTACAGCAAACGTTTAGACCGAATCCAGCTCCCGCCGCTCATCAAGATGACGCCTTTATCATGGCGCGCGCAAAAGGAGCGGATCAATGCCTTTCTAAAGAAGGAATCCGCTGTTATGACCGTCCATCTCGATATTTTAGCCGGCAGGAAAAAAACGAAATAAACCACTGAAAAGGCAGTCTAAATAAAGGACTGCCTTTCATATAATCTTAAAAGGACATTTGATCAGAGGAGGCGTGCGGTGGACATGATGAATATTTCTGATTTCCAGATAAAAGATGTCGTTAACGTATCAAACGGAAAAAAGCTCGGCAGCATCGGCGATATCGATATAAATGTAACGACAGGCAAAATACAGGCGATCGTCATCGGAGGAACGGGGAAAGTTTTCGGATTTTTCGGAAAAGAAGAGGAAATCGTCATTCCGTGGCGAAATATTGTTAAAATTGGAGAAGATGTGATTCTTGTGCGTTTAAGCTGATCTAGCACAATCAGATGCTGCCTGATCAATCGGCGGACCTTTATCCGCCTGCTTTTTTCAAAATGTTGTGAACGATGAGAACGTCTGCAAAAGCAGGGATAAATGTTGCAAACAATACATTTCGTTTAGTTTTTTGAAACGAAACTAAACGAATGCATCAAGATGTGTTAAAATAGGAGCGATATGATGAAAGACTACGATGTTTGTCGAAAGGCTGATCACCATGAATACATATAACCCCTTTCGTCTTGATGCTCCGTCAATGCTTTTGATTGAGGAATGGAATCAGACGGCGGAAACCGGCGGAGCCGTCACAGCCGGATTTACGACAAAAAACGGCGGAGAAAGCGAACCGCCTTTTCACTCATTGAATACAGGGCTGCACGTTCAGGATCATGAACAGCATGTCATCAATAACAGAAAAAAGGTTGCCGACATCCTAAAAACAGATCTGCACGACTGGGTATTTGCTGATCAGACGCATGAAGACCGGATTCATAAAGTGACGGATGGCGATCGCGCCAGCGGCGCTTTCCGATACGATACGGCGCTGAAGGCTACGGACGGACTTTATACAGACAGGCCAAACCTGTTTTTGGCGCTTTGCTTTGCCGACTGCGTTCCCGTTTATTTTTACGATCCGGTCCGCTCGCTGGTCGGCATCGCTCACGCGGGCTGGAAAGGCACCGCACTTGGGATCGCCGCCAGCATGGTTGACACGTGGATCAGGCGGGAAGGGTCGAATCCCGCAGACATCCGTGCCGTGATCGGGCCTGCGATCGGTTCGTGCTGCTACACTGTCGACGATCATGTAATAGACAAAATCAGAAATCTTCCTCTTCAGCAAGAAGACAAAGCCTTTTTGACGATAAAAGAAGGGGAGTACCGTCTCGAATTAAAAGAAGTGAACAGGCAGCTGCTTGTACACGCCGGAATTCCAAACGGCCAGATCGAAGTGAGTTCCCTTTGTACGAGCTGCGAGCGTTCACTGTTTTTCTCCCATCGGAGAGACCGGGGAAAAACCGGACGGATGATGTCCTTCATCGGATTAAAGGAGGTATAGCTTACAGGTGGATGTAAAAAGCAATTTACGACATATAAATGACAGGATCAACGAAGCGTGTATCAAAGCGGGCAGAACGCCCGACGAAATATCCGTCATCGCTGTCACGAAATATGTTTCCCCGGAACGGGCGCAGGCAGCGCTGGATGCAGGAATCAGGCATTTGGGTGAAAACCGTGATACCGGGCTGCTTCACAAGCTCGACGTTCTGAAAGACAGCGAACCGGTATGGCATTTTATCGGAACCCTGCAGACGAGAAAGGTAAAAGCAATCATCGCTCATGTCTCATATATCCATTCTTTAGACAGGCTTTCACTGGCCGATGAAATTCAAAAGAGGGCAAAAAAACCGATTGACTGTTTTGTCCAGGTCAACACATCCCTTGAACCTTCAAAACACGGCATGGCAAAAGAAGAAGTTCTTCCTTTTGTAAAAAAACTGTCTGGATACGAAAACATTCGGATCGCGGGATTAATGACGATGGCTCCTTTTACGGATGATGAGAAGGCAATCAGAAGCTGTTTTCGCTTGCTGAGAGAGCTGCGCGACGAGGTGCGCGGCCTTGATCAATGGAACGCTCCGTGCAGCGAGCTTTCGATGGGTATGTCTAACGACTATGCGATCGCAGTCGAGGAAGGCGCGACATTCGTCAGAATCGGATCTTCCTTAGTCGGAAATGAAACTGGAGGTGGACAATCATGAGTTTGAAAAACAAATTTAAAAACTTTTTTTCCTTGGATGATGAGGAATACGAATACGAGTATATTGAAACAGACAGGGAGGAAATCCCTGAAGAGCATGAATCAAAAGACAGAACCGCCTACCAGTCTAAAGCGGCTGGGAAGCAGAATGTCGTAAGTTTGCAAAGCGTTCAGAAATCTTCTAAAGTAGTGTTAAGTGAGCCTCGGGTGTACGCGGAAGCCCAGGAAATCGCAGACCATATCAAAAACCGACGCGCCGTCGTCGTGAACCTGCAGCGCATCCAGCACGATCAGGCGAAAAGAATCGTTGATTTCTTGAGCGGAACTGTATATGCTCTCGGCGGCGATATTCAGCGGATCGGAGCGGACATCTTTTTATGCACGCCTGAGAACGTCGATGTTTCCGGCACGATTTCCGAGCTCATAGAAGAAGAACATCAGAGGTGGTAAATCGCAGATGATCCTACTTTATCAAATTTTAAGCACGCTTTTAACCGTCTATTCTTTTGCGCTCATTATTTACATTTTTATGTCTTGGGTGCCTAATGCAAGGGAATCTTCATTCGGCCGGGTGCTTGCTTCACTTTGCGAGCCTTATCTCGAACCGTTCAGAAGGATCATTCCTCCGCTCGGGATGATTGATATTTCTCCGATTGTGGCGATTTTCGTCCTGAAATTCGCAGATGCAGGGCTTCTTGCGGTTTTCAGAATGCTCGGCGCTTTTTAATTGAGATCATGCCGATTTCCCGTAAGGACTTGCCGGCGGCAGCGGCGCCGCTTTTCATGAGTGTGCCTTCAATCTTTGCGGGCCGAGTATCGGGCTTGGCTGTAGCCAGGCCTCTTTACATAGAAAGGAAAGACAATGAGCGATATTTACCAGCATTTCAGAAAAGACGAAGAGCCGTTTATCGACCAGGCTCTTGAGTGGAAAAGAATCGTAGCGGAACAGTACCGGATGAAGCTGACCGATTTTTTGGATCCGCGGGAACAGGTGATCCTGCAGTCTGTCATCGGTCAGTCGGACGAAGTGAGGCTTGAATTTTTCGGGGGGTTCCCTGAGGCTGAACGAAAGCGGGCTGTGCTGTTCCCCGAATATGCCGAGCCGTCTGCCGAAGATTTTCAGCTTCAAGCCTGGGAAGTCATCTACCCGCAAAAATTTGCCTCCATCGAGCATCGCGAGCTTCTCGGCTCATTGATGGGCATCGGATTGAAGCGCCAAAAGTTCGGCGATCTGATCTTTTCGGACGGAACATGGCAGTTTATCTGTTCGGAAGAAGTCGCTGATTTTGTTTTCACCCAGCTGACACAAATCGGCAAGGTGAAAGTTTCCCTTGAAAAAATTCCGCTTTCAAAGCTTAAAGTACCGGAGCAGGATGTCGAAATAAGGGATGATACGGTTTCATCTTTGAGGCTTGATGCGATTTGCTCGGCAATGAGCAGGCAATCCCGGCAGAAAGCACAGGTTCTTGTGAAAAACGGCCTCGTGAAAGTGAACTGGAAAGTCATCGAAGACCCTTCATATGCACTGGCTGAAGGGGATATGGTTTCGATCCGGGGATTTGGCCGCTTCAGAATGAAAAACATTGACGGCAAAACGAAGAAGGGCAAATGGAGATTGACGTTTGAAAAACAAAAATGACGCGTTTTAACAGTTTTTTCTCCGCCCGGTCGAATTTTGCTTTATAATGTTGACTAGGACAAGTGTACATAAAGAAAAAAATGGAGGTGGGCAGCATGCCTTTGACGCCAAATGACATTCATAATAAAACATTTACGAAAGCGTTCCGCGGCTATGATGAAGATGAAGTGAACGAATTCCTGGCCCAGGTGAGGAAGGATTATGAGATCATTCTGCGCAAAAAAAATGAGCTTGAAACAAAGGTGAACGAGCTTGACGAGCGTCTCGGCCATTTTTCGACGATCGAAGAGACGTTGAATAAATCGATCCTTGTCGCACAGGAAGCGGCAGAAGACGTAAAGCGCAATTCCGAGAAAGAAGCGAAGCTCATCATCCGTGAAGCTGAGAAAAACGCAGATCGGATCATTAATGAGTCTCTTTCAAAATCGAGAAAGATCGCTATGGAAATCGAAGAGCTGAAAAAGCAGTCAAAAGTGTTCAGAACCCGTTTCCAAATGCTGATCGAAGCGCAGCTTGACCTGTTGAAAAACGATGACTGGGATCATTTGCTTGAATACGAAGTAGACGCAGTAATGGATGAAAAGGAATAGATTTTCGTTTGCAATCTTGACATACCGTCATCTGTTCGCATATAATACGTTCATAAATTGAGTGAAAAACGTTTGAGAGGGACAGACATTGATTCCTGAAAACAATGAAAGCGACCCGGGGGCGGTGTAAGCCCGGGATTGTTGGAATCGTTGTGTATCAGCCCTCAAGTTTCCTTTCTGAACCGTCCAGTAGGAAAGGACGTCCCATCACGTTACGATGTTTGAGCGGATAAGCCGAATCGGCTTGTCTAAAAGGGTGGTACCGCGAGATCAAAGCCTTCTCGTCCCTTATGGGATGAAAAGGCTTTTTTTGTTTTAGAAAAGATGTTTTGGAGGAATGGTAATGGATTATAAAGACACGCTCTTAATGCCGAAAACAGATTTTCCGATGAGAGGAAACCTGCCGAACCGCGAACCTGAAATCCAGGGGAAATGGGAGGATATGGACATTTACAGCCTCGTTCAGAAACGTACCGAAGGCCGGCCGATGTTCGTGCTTCATGACGGACCGCCGTATGCGAACGGCGATATTCATATGGGGCATGCGCTTAACAAAGTACTGAAGGATTTCATCGTCCGTTCGAGATCGATGAGCGGCTATCATGCGCCGTACGTTCCGGGCTGGGACACACACGGCCTGCCGATTGAAACAGCGCTCACGAAGAACAAAAAAGTGAAGCGCAAAGAAATGACAGTTGCCGAATTCCGCAAACTTTGCGAAGAATATGCATGGCAGCAAATCGAAGGCCAAAAAGCGCAATTTAAGCGGCTCGGTGTCAGAGGAGATTGGGAAAATCCATACGTGACGCTTAAGCCTGAGTTTGAAGCGCAGCAAATTAAAGTATTCGGCGAAATGGCGAAAAAAGGCTATATTTACAAAGGGAAGAAGCCGGTTTACTGGTCTCCTTCAAGTGAGTCTGCTCTGGCTGAAGCGGAAATCGAGTACCATGATAAACGCTCTCCGTCTATCTATGTTGCATTTGATGTAAAGGATGGAAAAGGCGTATTAACAAACGGCGAAAAGATTGTCATCTGGACGACAACGCCGTGGACAATCCCGGCCAACCTCGGCATCGCCGTACATCCTGAACTGGAGTACAGCGTCGTTGCTGCCGGCGGCGCGCGCTACGTGATGGCAAGCGCATTGATTGAAAGCGTGGCAAAAGCGATCGGCTTTGAAGATCATGAAGTCGTTCAGACTGTTAAAGGTAAAGATTTGGAACATATCGTCGCAGTTCATCCTCTATACGGCAGAGATTCGCTTGTGATGCTCGGCGAACACGTAACAACAGATGCCGGTACAGGCTGCGTTCATACCGCTCCAGGACACGGGGAAGACGACTTTATCATCGGTCAAAAATACGGGCTTGACGTGCTTTGTCCGGTTGATGAAAAAGGACATATGACGAGCGAAGCCCCTGGTTTTGAAGGACTGTTTTACGATCAGGCCAACAAGCCGATTACAGAACAGCTCGAAGAAAAAGGCGCTTTGCTGAAGCTTGATTTCATCACTCACTCCTATCCGCACGACTGGAGAACGAAAAAACCGACTATTTTCCGTGCAACCGCCCAATGGTTCGCTTCCATCAAAGACTTTAGAGACGAGCTTCTTGAAGCGGTTAAAAAAACTAAATGGGTGCCTGAATGGGGCGAGACACGCCTCTACAATATGATCCGCGACCGCGGCGACTGGTGTATTTCAAGACAGCGCGCATGGGGCGTGCCGATTCCGGTATTTTATGCGGAAAACGGGGAGCCGATCATCACGGACGAAACGATCAACCACGTTTCTGAACTATTCAGGGAGCACGGTTCGAACATTTGGTTTGAAAAAGAAGCGAATGAACTGCTTCCGGAAGGCTTTACTCACCCTGGAAGCCCGAACGGCAAGTTTACAAAAGAGCAGGACATCATGGACGTCTGGTTTGATTCAGGTTCGTCTCATCAGGCCGTACTGGAAGAGCGCGAAGATCTTGTAAGACCTGCCGACTTGTATCTGGAAGGATCTGACCAATACCGCGGCTGGTTTAACTCATCGATTTCGACAGCGGTTGCCGTAACAGGCAAAGCACCTTATAAAGGCGTGCTTTCGCACGGTTTTGCTCTTGACGGAGAAGGCCGCAAAATGAGTAAATCACTCGGCAATGTCGTTGTTCCTGCAAAAATCATGAACCAGTTCGGGGCAGATATTTTAAGGCTGTGGGTTGCGTCTGTCGACTATCAGGCAGATGTCCGCGTGTCTGACGCGATCTTAAAGCAAGTCGCAGAAGTGTACCGGAAGATCCGCAACACGTTCCGCTTCCTTCACGGAAACATTGCTGATTTTGACCCGGCGAAAGATGCAATCGCTGTGGAAGATCTGAGAGAAGTCGATCAGTACATTTTGATCAAACTGAACAGCCTCATTGAAAAAGTCAAAAAAGCGTATGAAGAATACGATTTTGCGGTCATTTACCATGCTGTCCACAACTTCTGTGCGATCGAGCTCAGCTCATTCTATATGGACTTTGCTAAAGACGTCGTTTATATTGAACACGCCGATCATAAAGACCGCCGCAGCATGCAGACCGTTTTTTACGAAACGCTGCTTGCGCTTGTCAAGCTGATCGCGCCGATTCTGCCGCATACTGCGGACGAAATGTGGAGCCACTTCACATTCGTATCGGAAAAAAGCGTGCAGCTTACAGATATGCCGGAAACAAGAGACATTCCGAATGCAAAAGAGACGGAAGAGAAGTTCGACAGCTTCATGAAGCTGCGCGACGATGTTCTTAAAGCGCTTGAAACAGCACGGAATGAAAAGATCATCGGAAAATCTTCGGTTGCCAGCTTGACGCTGTATCCGAATGAAGAAGCTAAAGCGCTGCTTTCTTCAATCAAGGAAGACGTCAAACAGCTGTTCATCGTGTCGGAGCTTGCCATCGGCGGAACGGAAGCCGATGCGCCTGAGGATGCGCAGTCGTTTGAAGCAGGAAAAATCGTCGTTGCTCAGGCAGAAGGCGAGACTTGCGAGCGGTGCCGCATGGTTTCCAAAGAAATCGGCGAGGATCCCGATCATCCGGAACTCTGCCCTCGCTGTGCTGGAATTGTGAAGACGTATTATCAAAATTAACCATGAAGCGGTTCGGAGTTTTTCCGAACCGCTTTTAGCATGCCGCCAAACCTTATCATTTGCTGTCATGCCTGCTAAGTAAATAAAAAGGATCGGCAGCTAACCTGCTTGAACGCCGCCGCCACATCCTGTGAAAGTCCGCAGTAAGGATGCCATTGCTGACATCGTTTTGTACGTCAGGAAAAATCTTTTGGGCTTGGATACCGGCATTGTCGGTAACACTAAGGTCACAAACGATAAGAGCAGGAGTTGATGTAGGCGTGAACGAGCAGCTGGCGGCAATTCATACCGAACTTCTTCAAATGAAGGAAGAGTTGGAAGCAAGGCTTTTTGAATACTCCTTTTTTCAGCAGGATTCTCAGGGCATCAGTTCGTATCAGCAGGCAACACTTATGTATCATGTAAAAGAAGAGCTTCAGGACGTGCTTTTGGCCCTTTCAAAAATCGAAAACGGAACATACGGCATTTGCGAAGAAACAAATCAGGCTATTCCGCTGGCAAAGATGGCTATTCTGCCGACGGCGCGCACTGCGAACGATTTTTTATATCATGCCCAATTTGAAAAAAAGACGCTTCCTATTTGGGCTGAGACGGATGAAACGTTCAACCGGGCGCTCTACTCATAACATTCTGCAAGAGGGGAGGGCATTTGCCCTCTTGCAGGATGTCAATGAATATTCCTTTACTCCTTTTCTTTTTCTTGTTAAAATGCTTAAATGAAGAGAAACAGAAACTGGAGGAACGGTTTGTGCCTTATTACATAATTGCGCTGCTCATTATCGGTATCGATCAATTTACAAAATGGCTGGTCGTCAGCAAAATGGAGTACGGTGAAAGCATCCCCGTCATCGATGGCTTCTTTCAGATTACGTCGCACAGGAATACAGGTGCGGCATGGGGCATTTTGGCCGGGCAGATGTGGTTTTTTTACATCATTACGACGGTGGTGATCATCGGCATTGTATACTACATTCAAAAACATGCAAAAGGACAAATCCTGCTCGGAATCGCTCTCGGTTTGATGCTTGGCGGTGCTGTCGGCAATTTCATCGACCGCGTGTTCAGACAAGAAGTTGTCGATTTTATCCACGTGACGATCGTCAATTATCACTATCCGATTTTCAACATTGCCGATTCATCTTTATGCATCGGAGTCCTGCTCTTATTTATACAAATGCTGTTAGACGGAAAGAAGAAGAAGGAGCTGTAACATGGAGCATTATGATATGACCGTTCATGAAGAACATAAAGGTGAACGGATTGACAAGTACTTGACCGCAGTTGAAGCGGATTGGTCGCGGACTCAAGTACAGCAGTGGATTAAAGAAGACCGTGTGCTGGTTAACGGAAATGCGGTGAAAGCCAATTATAAAGTTCAGGAAGGGGATGCGGTGTCAGTCCAGGTTCCCGAACCGGAACCGCTGGATGTCACGGCTGAACCGATGGATCTTGATATTTATTATGAGGACCAGGACGTACTGGTCGTCAACAAGCCGCGGGGAATGGTCGTTCATCCGGCTCCCGGCCATTTGACAGGGACGCTAGTCAATGGTTTGATGGCGCATTGTGACGACCTGTCAGGCATCAACGGCGTGATGAGACCGGGGATCGTCCACCGGATTGATAAGGACACTTCAGGCCTGTTGATGGTTGCCAAAAACGACATGGCGCATGAGTCGCTCGTGAACCAGCTTGTCAACAAAACAGTAACGAGAAAATACACCGCGCTCGTCCACGGCGTCATCCCGCATGACCACGGGACGATCGACGCGCCGATCGGCAGGGATAAAAAAGACAGGCAGAGTATGACGGTTACAAGGGAAAACGGAAAGCATGCCGTCACTCATTTTGAAGTAATCGAACGGTTCGACGATTTTACTGTCGTTGAATGCCAGCTTGAAACGGGGAGAACCCATCAAATTCGCGTGCATATGAAATATATCGGCTTTCCTCTCGCGGGAGATCCGAAATACGGACCGAAAAAGACGGTCGATTTCAACGGCCAGGTGCTGCATGCGGGCGTATTGGGGTTTGACCATCCGCGTACGGGAGAATATGTTGAATTTGAGGCGCCTCTGCCTGACGACATGAAAAACCTCCTCGACAAAATTCGAAATAAACGTTGACAGACGTTTTCTTTTTTGAAATAATAAATGCAGTTAAATCAGATTCTTTAACACAGTCCAGAGAGGCTGAGAAGGATACCGGACAAGCGAATCAATGAATTCGTTTAAAGACCCCTCTCTGCCTTTATGCAGAAGGGGTTTTTGTTTTATCCTTTAAAAGATGCGAGGTGTTTGGCCATGCAAGAGCAGGAAAAGGCTGTTGTGCTTGACGAACAGGCGATCAGAAGGGCGCTGACAAGAATCGCCCACGAAATGATTGAACGAAACAAAGGAATGAACAACTGTATCCTTGTCGGAATCAAAACGAGAGGCATCTATCTGGCCAAACGGCTTGCCGAACGGATTGAGCAAATCGAAGGAAACAAAGTCACCGTAGGAGAGCTGGACATCACCCTTTACCGGGATGATCTCTCCAAAAAAACGTCCAATAAAGAGCCGCTTGTCAAAGGAGCGGACATTCCGGCGGACATCACCGATCAAAAGGTGATCCTCGTCGATGACGTGCTTTACACGGGACGGACGGTCAGAGCGGCCATGGATGCGCTCGTCGATGTCGGGCGGCCTTCATCCATCCAGCTTGCGGTGCTTGTCGACCGCGGCCACAGAGAGCTGCCGATCAGAGCCGACTTTATCGGGAAAAACATCCCGACGTCGAAAACCGAAAAGGTCATGGTTCAATTGGAGGAAGTTGACGGACGCGACCTTGCGGCGATTTATAAAAAGTGAATGATAATCCTATAATCCTTTTTTAAATGCATTCCAGTGAGTTTGCAAAGAGGGATGGAACGAAAGAAAGCCGCCTTACCGTGCGGCGGTCTTTGTCTGCCTCTTTGCGCAATTTAAGCAAAGAGGCTTTTTTAATGGGCATAAATCATTTCAGGATATGAAGACATCATAGACAGTGAGTCGATCATCAGGAGGAAAAAATATGAGTCAGAAAAAAGTGAACCTTGGTGTCAGAGAAGTACCAAAACCTTTGAATTGGATATCTTTCAGCCTGCAGCATCTGTTTGCCATGTTCGGAGCGACGATCCTTGTGCCGAAGCTTGTAGGCTTAAGCCCGGGCGTGGCCCTCATTACAAGCGGGCTTGGAACGCTTGCGTATCTCTTGATTACAAAAGGACAGATCCCGGCTTACTTAGGTTCATCCTTTGCATTTATTGCCCCGATTATCGCGGCAAAAGCCGCCGGAGGCCCTGGCGCGGCCATGATCGGCGCATTTATGGCAGGCATCGCCTACGGGCTGATCGCCCTTCTCATCCAGCAGCTTGGAACGGACTGGCTGATGAGGCTTCTGCCGCCTGTTGTCGTCGGTCCGGTCATTATCGTCATCGGACTCGGGCTGGCAAGCACGGCTGTCAATATGGCCATGTATGAAGATTCGGGAGCAAAAGTGCTCGTCTACAGCGCCAAGCATTTTGGCGTCGCAGGATTCACACTCGCGCTCACCATAATCTGCGCGATTTTCTTGAGAGGATTTTTCAGCCTGATTCCTGTCTTGATCGGAATTATCGGCGGATACTTGTTCGCCCTGACCCAGGGAATCGTCGACTTCCAGATGGTTCTTGACGCCAAATGGTTTGCTGTTCCGGACTTCGTGCTTCCGTTTGTCGACTATACGCCGAGCGCGGCGGCTGTCGGAATCGGAATCGCCATGGTGCCCGTCGCTTTCGTGACAATGTCAGAACATATCGGACACCAAATGGTATTAAGCAAGGTCGTCGGCCAGGATTTTATTAAGAAGCCCGGGCTTCACCGCTCGATTTTCGGCGACAGCGTCGCAACGATGCTTGCATCATGCATCGGCGGACCCCCGACAACGACTTACGGAGAAAACATCGGCGTACTCGCCATCACAAGAGTATTCAGCGTATTTGTCATCGGCGGAGCGGCTGTCATTGCACTGTGCTTCGGATTTATCGGCAAAATTTCGGCCCTGATCAGCTCTGTCCCTTCCGCAGTCATGGGAGGCGTTTCCTTCCTGCTGTTCGGTATCATCGCATCCAGCGGACTGCGCATGCTGATCGATAATAAAATTGACTTGGAAAACAAGCGAAACCTGATCATCTCATCCGTCATTCTCGTCATCGGAGTGGGCGGCGCATTTATCAAGATCTCAGGGTTTGAGCTGTCAAGCATGGCGCTTGCGGCGATCGTCGGAGTGGTTTTAAACCTTGTCCTGCCTGAATCAAAGGGAGATCAGGACGGAATTGAAATAGAAGAGCATATTTAAAAACCTTTTAAATGAAGTCCAGAGAGGCTTGAAAGGGTTGCGGAGAGAGAAGTGCAAAAAAGCGCATTCTCTGATTCACTGTACCCCAAGCCGTTATGGCCTGGGGTTTTTTTACGGGAAATTAAGCCTGAGGGGGAGAAAAAATGAAACACTTGACCGCAATGAATGAGCTTAGTCTTGAGGATATTCACGAGCTGATTGAAGAGGCGAGAGAGCTGAAAAAAGGCAAGTCCGATTCCGTTCTCTCCGGAAAGTTCGCTGCCAACCTGTTTTTTGAACCGAGCACAAGAACGCGCTTCAGCTTCGAAGTGGCTGAAAAGAAACTCGGCATGAATGTGTTGAACCTGGACGGTGTTTCAACGAGCGTACAAAAAGGAGAATCGTTGTACGATACCGTCAAGACCCTCGAATCCATCGGCGCTGATGTATGTGTGATCAGACACTCTCATGATCATTATTACGATGAACTCATCGGACATGTCGGCATTCCGGTGATCAATGCCGGAGACGGCTGCGGTCAGCATCCCACTCAGTCTTTGCTCGATTTGATGACGATTCACGAGGAATGGGGCAGATTTGCCGGACTGACGGTATCCATACACGGAGATATCAAGCACAGCAGAGTGGCAAGGTCCAATGCCGAAGTGCTGACAAGACTCGGAGCAAAGGTTCTTTTCTCAGGTCCAGACGAATGGCGGGATGAAGACAATCCATACGGGACATATGTGTCGCCTGACGAAGCGGTTGCACATTCGGATGTCGTGATACTTCTCCGGATTCAGCACGAACGGCATGAGAAAAAGGCGGCAGAACGCGATTATCTCGAAACATTCGGATTGTCGCTCAAGCGGGCGGAGCTCTTGAAAAAAGACGCGGTCATCATGCACCCCGCACCTGTCAACCGAGGCGTCGAGATTGACAGTGCACTGGTCGAATCCGGCCGGTCGAGGATTTTCAAACAAATGGAAAACGGAGTATATATCAGAATGGCGGTTTTAAAAAGAGCGCTTCTAAACGGCGAAAACAAAAAAAGGGGAGATCAGGCTTATGTCTTATTTAATTAAAAACGGCTTCATGCTCGACGAAAAAGGCGAAAAAGTACAGCGCGATATCAGGGTTGAAGGCGATGCAATCAGCGAGATCGGAAGCCTTGAGGCCGCTTCGGGGGAAACGGTCATCGATGCGGATGGACTTTTCGTCTCGCCAGGGCTTGTTGACCTTCACGTTCACTTCAGAGAGCCGGGCGGCGAGAAGAAAGAAACGATCGAAACAGGTGCAAAAGCCGCAGCGAGAGGCGGGTTTACAACTGTCGCCGCAATGCCGAATACCCGGCCTGTCCCCGATACGAAAGAGCAGATGGAGTGGCTTGTCAACCGCATTGACGAAACGGCATCAGTGAGAGTGCTGCCGTATGCTTCAATCACCATCAGGCAAACAGGTCGGGAAATGACCGATTTCGAAGGGCTGAAAGACGCCGGCGCGTTCGCGTTTACCGATGACGGCGTCGGCGTTCAAACGGCGGGGATGATGTATGAAGCGATGAAAAAAGCGGCTTCGATTAATAAAGCGATCGTCGCTCACTGTGAAGACAATTCACTGATCTACGGCGGCAGTGTACACGATGGGGAATTTGCCAAAGCCAACGGTTTAAACGGGATTCCTTCGGTGTGCGAAGCGGTTCACATCGCAAGGGATGTGCTTCTTGCCGAAGCGGCAGGCTGCCATTACCACGTCTGTCATATCAGCACGAAGGAATCGGTCAGGGTCGTCCGCGACGCCAAAAAAGCGGGAATCCGCGTGACGGCGGAAGTGACGCCGCACCATCTGCTCCTTTCAGACAGCGACATTCCCGGCCTTGATACGAATTATAAAATGAATCCGCCGCTTAGAAGTCCGGAAGACAGGGAAGCGCTCCTTGAGGGGCTTAGAGACGGAACAATTGATTTTATCGCAACGGATCATGCCCCGCATACAGAAGAAGAAAAACAACAGACAATGAGCCTTGCGCCTTTTGGAATTGTCGGCTTGGAGACGGCTTTTCCGCTCCTTTACACGCACTTTGTCAAAACAGGCAAATGGACGCTGAAACAGCTGCACGATTATATGACGGTCAAACCTTGCGAGGCGTTCGGGCTGCCGTACGGGAAGCTTGAAGCCGGACGGTCCGCGGATATTACGCTCATTGATCTTGAACGCGAAGAAAAAATTGATAAAAGCACCTTTCTTTCTAAAGGGAAAAACACGCCGTTTGACGGCATCAGCTGCTTCGGCTGGCCGGCTATGACAATGGCAAAGGGAAAACTCGTTTACCAAGAGGGGAGACTTGTAAAATGAAAAGACGTCTTATATTAGAAAACGGAACGATTTTTGAAGGGGAAGCATTCGGCAGCCTGGAAAACACCATGGGAGAAGTCGTCTTCAACACGGGGATGACAGGCTATCAGGAAATCCTCTCAGACCCGTCATACTGCGGACAAATTGTCACCCTGACCTACCCTTTGATCGGGAACTACGGGATCAACAGAGACGACTTTGAATCCATCACCCCTTATGTAAAAGGGTTTATCGTAAAGGAATTATGTCAACTTCCATCAAACTGGCGCTCTGCTTATACACTTGATGAATATTTAAAAATGAAAAACATCCCGGGACTCTCAGGGATAGACACGAGAAAGCTGACAAGAATGATCAGAACGGCAGGTACGCTGAAAGGGGTATTTGCCGGCCCTGAAGAAGATGCTGGGGCTTTGGTTCAAAAGCTGAAAGAAACGAACCTTCCGACCGATCAGGTCAGCCAAGTATCAACAAAAACGGCATATCCGAGCCCTGGGAGAGGGAAGCGAATCGTGCTCGTCGATTTCGGAATGAAACACGGCATCTTAAGGGAGCTGAACAAGCGCAAATGCGATGTGATCGTCGTTCCCCACAATATAACGGCAGAAGAAGTGATGCAGCTGAAGCCTGACGGCGTAATGCTGTCAAACGGACCCGGAGATCCAACGGACGTACCGGAAGCGATTGCGATGATCCAAAACATTCTCGGCAAGGTTCCGCTGTTCGGCATCTGTCTCGGCCATCAGCTGTTTGCCCTCGCCTGCGGAGCAAAGACGGAGAAAATGAAGTTCGGACACCGCGGTTCCAACCATCCGGTTAGAGAGCTTGAAACCGGCAGAGTATCAATTACGGCTCAAAACCACGGCTATACCGTATCGTCTGTTGAAAACACGCCGCTTGAAGTGACCCATGTGGCGATAAACGACGACACAATCGAAGGGCTTAAACATAAACACGAACCGGCTTTTACGGTTCAATACCATCCGGAAGCTTCACCGGGGCCGGAAGACGCAAACCATTTATTTGATCAATTTTTAGACATGATTGAAACCACAGAGAAAGAAGGGGAAGCGGTATGCCTAAACGTGTAGATATCAAAAAGATTTTGGTGATCGGATCGGGGCCGATTATTATCGGGCAGGCGGCGGAATTTGATTATGCAGGCACACAGGCCTGCCTCGCTTTAAAAGAAGAAGGCTATGAAGTTATTCTCGTCAACTCGAATCCGGCGACGATCATGACGGATACGGAAATGGCCGACCGCGTGTATATCGAACCGCTGACGCTTGAATTCTTAACACGGATCATCCGCAAAGAGCAGCCGGACGCCATATTGCCGACATTGGGCGGGCAGACGGGCCTCAACTTGGCGGTCGAACTGTCAGAGCACGGCATCTTGGCTGAGTGCGGCGTCGAAGTGCTCGGCACGAAATTGTCGGCGATCCAAAAAGCGGAGGACCGCGATTTGTTCAGAAGCTTGATGAATGAGTTGAATGAGCCTGTTCCGGAAAGCGAGATCATCCACTCGCTCGGCGAAGCGCGCGAGTTTGTCGAGCGCATCGGTTTCCCCGTCATCGTCAGGCCGGCATACACGCTTGGCGGAACAGGCGGAGGCATCTGCTCAAACGAAGACGAGCTGAAGGAAATCGTTGAAAACGGCTTAAAAATGAGCCCGGTTCATCAATGCCTGCTTGAAAAGAGCATCGCCGGCTACAAAGAAATCGAGTATGAAGTCATGAGAGACTCGAGCGACCATGCGATCGTCGTCTGCAATATGGAAAACATCGATCCGGTCGGGATTCATACCGGGGACAGCATCGTTGTAGCACCGAGCCAAACGCTGAGCGACCGCGAATACCAAATGCTTCGCAATGTCTCGCTGAAAATCATCCGCGCGCTTGAAATCGAAGGCGGCTGTAATGTTCAGCTGGCGCTTGACCCGGACAGCTTTCAGTACTACATCATCGAGGTTAACCCGCGGGTCAGCCGTTCTTCTGCGCTTGCCTCAAAAGCGACGGGCTATCCAATCGCAAAGCTTGCCGCAAAAATCGCTGTCGGTTTGTCTCTTGACGAAATGATGAATCCTGTTACAGGAAAAACGTACGCGTCTTTCGAACCTGCACTCGACTATGTTGTGTCAAAAATACCGCGCTGGCCGTTTGACAAATTTGAATCAGCAAACCGCAGGCTCGGCACGCAGATGAAAGCGACAGGCGAAGTGATGGCGATCGGAAGAACGTGGGAGGAATCTCTCCTGAAAGCGGTCCGTTCTCTTGAAGCGGATGTCTACCATCTGGAACTGAAAGATGCCGGTGAGATCTCGAATGAAGTGCTTGAAAAACGGATTAAAAAAGCGGGAGACGAACGGCTCTTTTACCTGGCCGAAGCGTTCAGAAGAGGATACACAGTCAGCGACCTCCACGAATTTTCGGCAATTGACCTGTTCTTCCTCCACAAGCTTGAGGGAATCATCCGCTTTGAAGAGAAGCTGAAAGCCGGACGCGGCGACCTCGGCCTTTTAAAAGAAGCGAAAGAGCTCGGCTTTTCAGACCGCTTTATCAGCCTTCTCTGGGAGATGCCTGAACGAAAGCTTTATGATCTTAGAAAAGAAGCAGGCATCACGCCTGTTTATAAAATGGTTGATACATGCGCGGCCGAATTTGAATCGGAGACGCCGTATTTCTACAGCACGTATGAAGAAGAAAACGAATCGGTCAGAACGGACAAAAACAGCGTCATCGTTCTTGGCTCCGGTCCGATCCGGATCGGCCAGGGGGTCGAATTCGACTATGCGACCGTGCATTCGGTCTGGGCGATTAAAGAAGCCGGCTATGAAGCCATTATTATCAACAACAATCCTGAGACGGTTTCAACAGACTTCAGCATATCCGACAAGCTCTACTTTGAGCCGCTTACTGTTGAAGATGTCATGCATATCATCGATTTGGAGCAGCCGAAAGGCGTCGTCGTTCAGTTTGGCGGACAGACTGCGATCAACCTTGCCGACGAGCTCGCAGAAAGGGGCGTCGCCATTCTCGGAACATCCCTTGAAGATTTGGACCGCGCCGAGGACCGCGACAAGTTCGAACAGACGCTTGAAATGCTGCAGGTACCCCAGCCGCTTGGAAAAACGGCGACATCTGTGGAAGGCGCCGTTGAAATCGCAGCCAATATCGGCTATCCATTGCTTGTCCGCCCATCGTATGTACTCGGCGGACGTGCGATGGAGATCGTCTACCATGAAGCAGAGCTTCTCCATTATATGGAAAATGCAGTAAAAATCAATCCGCAGCACCCTGTCCTGATCGATAAATATTTGACCGGAAAAGAAATAGAAGTGGATGCCATTTCTGACGGTGAAACGGTCGTCATTCCGGGGATTATGGAGCACATCGAACGGGCGGGCGTCCACTCGGGGGATTCGATTGCCGTTTACCCGCCGCAATCCCTTTCAGAGGACATCAAGAAAAAGCTTGAAGCATACACGATTAAGCTAGCAAAGGGCTTAAACATCGTCGGCCTGCTCAACATTCAGTTTGTCCTTTCAAAAGATGAGGTTTACGTCCTTGAAGTCAACCCGAGATCGAGCCGAACGGTGCCGTTTCTCAGCAAAATCACCGGCATTCCGATGGCCAATCTCGCAACAAAGGTGATTCTCGGCGGGAAGCTTGCCGATATGGGCTATACAGAAGGCCTCCAAAAAGAGCAGGAAGGCGTATATGTGAAAGTGCCGGTCTTCTCGTTTGCGAAGCTTAGAAGAGTGGATATCACGCTCGGACCGGAAATGAAATCGACCGGGGAAGTCATGGGCAAAGACAGCACATTGGAAAAAGCGCTATATAAAGGACTGATCGCTTCAGGCATTCAAATTCCGAACTACGGCTCTGTTCTCCTGACAGTTGCTGATAAAGATAAAGAGGAAGGGCTGTTGATCGCCAAGCGGTTCCATGCGATCGGCTATAAAATCTTGGCTACGGAAGGAACGGCAGGCTATTTAAGAGATGCATCCGTACCTGTTAAAACCGTCGGGAAAATCGGCGAAGAAGGTACAAATCTCCTTGATGTCATTCGAAACGGGGAGGCGCAGTTCGTCGTCAATACGCTGACAAAAGGGAAGCAGCCGGCAAGGGACGGCTTCAGAATCAGACGCGAATCCGTTGAAAACGGCGTTGCCTGCCTGACATCCCTTGATACGGCGGAAGCGATTTTGCGGGTGCTTGAAAGCATGAGCTTCCGCGCCGATCATATGCCGGCGATTAAAATCGCCCAAAAGGCGGCCGTCAGATGAGAAAAGGGTATATGACAGTCCGTTCAAACAAGTGCATCGCGGATCATATTTATCAAATGGTGCTGGAAGGGGAGATTGCCGAAGTTTGCGGCGCTCCCGGCCAGTTCCTTCACATCAAGGTCTCAGACTCCCTCACGCCGCTTTTGAGGCGGCCGATCAGCATCGCTGATATCAACAAAGCCGCCCGGCAGGTGACCATCATCTTTCGCAAAGATGGGGAAGGCACGAGACTCCTTTCTTTAAAACAGGAAGGAGATCAGCTCGATGTTCTCGGTCCGCTCGGCAACGGTTTTCCGGCTGAATCGCTTGAACAGGGGAAAACGGCTCTTCTCGTCGGAGGAGGGATCGGTGTTCCGCCGCTTTACGAGCTGAGCAAACAGCTGACAAACAGAGGGGTGCACGCGATCCATGTGTTAGGATTTGCTTCTGCAAAAGATGTCTTTTACGAACAGGAATTCAGCCGTTTCGGCCGGGTGTATGTGGCAACCGCAGACGGCACCCGCGGTTCAAAGGGATTTGTTACAGATGTCATTGAAAACGAGGGGCTTCAGTTTGACTGCATAATGGCCTGCGGACCGACGCCGATGCTGAAAGCTTTAAAACAGCGCTATCCGGATAAAGAGGTATATCTGTCAATGGAGGAGCGCATGGGATGCGGGATCGGCGCTTGCTTTGCCTGTGTCTGCCATACGGAAGAAAGCGAAACGTCTTATGTGAAGGTATGCCTTGACGGTCCTGTTTTCAAAGCCCAGGAGGTGCTGTTATGATGCTTGAAATCAATTTGCCGGGCCTTCAATTGAAAAATCCGATCATGCCGGCCTCAGGCTGCTTCGGATTCGGGAGAGAATTTGCGAACTTTTACGATCTTTCGCGTCTCGGTGCGATCATGATTAAAGCGACGACGAGCGAGCCGCGCTTCGGGAATCCGACGCCGCGCGTCGCCGAGACGCAAGCCGGCATGCTTAATGCCATCGGCCTGCAAAATCCGGGTTTAAAGGCTGTCATGGAACGCGAATTGCCGTGGCTCGAACAGTTCGATACACCGATTATCGCCAATGTCGCCGGCTCGCAGATCGAGGATTATGTTGAGGTGGCTGAAGAAATCAGCAAAGCGCCAAACGTTCATGCGCTCGAGCTGAATATTTCCTGTCCCAATGTGAAAACCGGAGGCATCGCCTTCGGCACGCAGCCGGAAATGGCCGGCGAGCTGACGAAAGCGGTGAAAGAGGTTGCGAGCGTCCCCGTCTATGTGAAGCTGTCGCCGAACGTCGCGAACATTACCGACATCGCTCTTGCCATAGAAGAAGCGGGAGCGGACGGTTTGACGATGATCAACACGCTGATCGGGATGCGGCTCGACTTAAAAACGGGAAAGCCGATTTTGGCGAACAAAACCGGCGGATTATCAGGACCTGCCGTTAAACCGGTGGCCATCAGAATGGTGCATGAAGTCAGCCAAAAGGTCAGCATTCCGATCATCGGCATGGGCGGCGTCCAGTCAGCCGAAGATGTGCTTGAGTTTTTGCTGGCGGGTGCGAGCGCAGTCGCCGTCGGCACGGCAAACTTCGTTAATCCGTTTGCTTGTCCCGACATCATCGACGATTTGCCGCGCGTTTTAGAAAAATACGGATACCGTTCGTTGAACGAGTGTATCGGAAGGAGCTGGAAGGATGAACAATACGCCGCCCATCATCGCGCTTGATTTTGCATCAGCACAGGAAACATATGCGTTTTTGGACCGGTTTCAAGGAGAAGAGCTGTTCGTTAAGGTGGGCATGGAGCTTTTTTATCAGGAAGGACCTGCCATCCTTGAAAATCTGCAGGAGCGCGGCTGCCGCATTTTCCTCGATCTAAAGTGCCACGACATTCCAACGACCGTATACAAGGCGGTGAAAAGGCTGGCGGGATTTGGCGTCAGTCTTGTCAATGTGCACGCAGCAGGCGGAAAGCAAATGATGGAGTCGGCGCTTGAAGGCCTTGAAGCGGGGACTCCGGCAGGCCAAAAACGCCCTTCATTAATTGCCGTGACTCAGCTGACAAGCACGTCCTCAGAAATGCTTCAGCGTGAGCTCCTGATTGAAACGCCGCTTCTCGATACAGTTGTCCACTACAGCCGGCTGGCTGAAGAAAGCGGTCTTGACGGCGTCGTCTGCTCCGTTCATGAAGCCGAACACATTTACCGGGCTGTGTCTGTAGATTTTCTGACCGTGACACCCGGAATTCGCATGGCAGATGACAAAAACAACGACCAGGTCCGGGTGGCGACGCCTGGCTACGCAAGGGAAAAAGGCGTGTCGGCGATCGTTGTCGGCCGTTCGATTACCCAGGCGGAAGATCCTGTGTCAGCCTACAGAAGAATAGGACATGAGTGGGAGGGAACCAAGGCATGAAAACAGACATTGCAAACCATTTATTAAAAATCAAAGCGGTTTTCCTGCGCCCGAACGAACCGTTTACATGGGCGAGCGGCATTCTGTCGCCCATCTACTGCGACAACCGTTTGACGCTTTCATATCCGGAAGTAAGAGATGATATCGCTTCAGGGCTTGCCGGACTGATTCAAGACAAATTTCCCGGAGCCGAGATGATCGCCGGTACAGCGACCGCGGGAATCCCTCATGCCGCGCTTGCCGCTGACAGGCTGAGCCTGCCGATGTGCTACGTCAGAAGCAAACCGAAGGCGCACGGCAAAGGAAACCAAATTGAAGGGGCCGTTGTAAAAGGACAGAAAGTCGTTGTGATCGAAGATTTAATTTCAACGGGAGGAAGCGTTCTTGAAGCCGCCGCCGCCCTCACAGAGGCGGGATGTGAAGTGCTCGGCGTCGCCGCCATTTTCACTTACGGGCTTCCAAAAGCCGCCGCCGCCTTCAGCGAAGCAGGCGTTGAATACCACACGCTGACTGATTACGATACGCTGACCGAGGCTGCGCTTGCCGGTGGATATATTACTGAACAGGATGCCGCCAAACTGAAAGAATGGAAAGCGGATCCTGAAAGCAAGTCTTGGATGAACTGATGATCAAAGCCGTATTCTCCAAATGGGAGAACGGCTTTTTTGCGCCTTTTTGCCGTTTTTAAAATAGTAAAATCGGATTATTTTTATTTTTTATTAATCCTATAAAAAAAGTCGGGTTGACTTTTATTCGAATTGTGCTAAAATTTTAAAATAACAAAAGCAAACTTATCAAGAGCGGTGGAGGGACTGGTCCGATGAAACCCGGCAACCTGCGTGTGAAGCGTAAGGTGCTACTTCCAGCAAAATGCCCTCATTTTGAGAGATAAGGAATAGCGGAGTTCCTCGTCTTTCTTTCAAAATTGGAAGAAAGATTTTAATTTTTTAGGGGCAGAGGAGGAGCTAGAAGTGAAGACAGATGAACAGCTTGAAAAGGTGATCATCAAAATGAAAGACATGCTGAAAGACATGAATTACGGATCGATCACATTCGTTGTTCAGGACGGCAAAGTCATTCAAATCGAAAAAAATGAAAAAATAAGATTGAAATAGCTGACTAGACAAACTAGAGGCGGTTTTCACAGTTTTTTTTTCTGCTGGAAGCCGTTTTTTTGTTGGCGAAAAAAGGGGGAACCGAAAATTTTTACTTACAGCACATGGGAGGAACCAAACATCTCTTTTCAGGAAGATGACTCTTATAAAGGAGCGCTGTCCGTCCTGAAATGGGCGTACGGACATTACGGGGATCAGCTCGTATACGCGTGCAGCTTCGGAATTGAGGGGATCGTCCTGATCGATTTGATTTATAAGGTGAAAAAAGATGCAGTTATCGTTTTTCTTGATACAGGGCTTCATTTTAAAGAAACGTATGAAACGATCGACGCCGTCAAAGAACGATATCCAGGCCTTCAGATTATCATGAAAAAACCGGAGCTTACCGTCGAAGAGCAGGCGAAAGAATATGGGGACGAACTATGGAAGACCGCTCCGAATTCCTGCTGCGAAATGAGGAAGGTCATCCCTCTCCGCGAGACGCTTTCAGGCTACCCGGCGTGGCTGTCTGGTCTGCGCCGCGAGCAATCGCCCGGACGGAGCAAAACGAATTTTTTGAACAAAGATGAAAAATTCAAGTCTATCAAAGTTTGTCCGCTCATTCATTGGACGTGGAAGGATATTTGGAGATATGTGACAAAGCACGATCTCCCATACAATCCGCTTCATGATCAAGGCTATCCGAGCATCGGCTGCGCTCCGTGCACCTCTCCGGCCTTTACAATGGATGATCTTCGATCCGGCCGCTGGAACGGATCGGCTAAAACAGAATGCGGATTACACGAGTAAGGAGATGAGTCATGGAACTTGCCGCCATTTTATTTAGCATGTTTTTTGCGATGAATATCGGAGCGAGCGGTGCAGCTGCTTCAATGGGGATCGCCTATGGATCTGAAGCTGTCAAAAAGAAGTTTCACGCCCTCCTGATCTGTGCAGCGGGCGTTCTCTCGGGCGCTGTCATCGGCGGAGGAAACGTCGTGAAAACGATCAGTTCAGGCATCATTCCCGAACGGGTGATTTCTCTTGAAATCGTCTGCATTATTATCGGATCAGCGGCGCTGTCGCTCTTTATCGCAAATGTACTCGGCATTCCGCTTTCGACAAGTGAAGTGACAGTCGGATCTGTTGTCGGAGTAGGTGTCGCATACCAGGTTTTGTATGTCAAATCTTTGCTTGTCATCGTCTCATTTTGGGTCATTGTACCAATCGTCGCTTTTGCATTTACATTTGCGATGGCAAAAATCATGAAAAAAACGATCAAACGTCCAGCCTCGGGAAAAAAAGCAAAGGTTTTGGCGGTCATTCTATTGATCACAGGGTTTTTTGAAGCCTTCTCAGCGGGCATGAACAATGTCGCAAACGCTGTCGGACCTCTGGTGGCGGCGCATGTTTTGACAGTCGGGGAAGGAACGCTCTACGGCGGGCTGTTTGTCGCGCTGGGCGCCCTTTTACTGGGCAGGCGCGTTCTTGAAACAAACGGCAAAAAGATTACGAGGTTTTCAAAAGGAGAGGGAATCATCCTTTCCGGAACGGGGGCCGGGCTTGTCATTACCAGTTCAATTTTCGGTTTACCGGTTCCGCTTGCGCAAGTCACATCATCTTCTATTATAGGGATGGGAATGGCAAAAAACGGCGGCAACGTCTTTCATAAACAAGTGGTCAAAACGATGCTGAAAGTATGGGTCGTCTCGCCGTTCCTTTCATTAAGCCTATCTTATATGCTGGTCAGCCTTTTATTAAAAGGAGACTACTACGCTCTTATTGTTGTCACAAGCGTTCTGCTGGCATCTGTCGGAACGATCAGCCTGATGAGAGCGGTCAAAAAAGAGCACAGCTCCGTCCATGAACAAGGCGGAGGAATTTAAACACAAAGTAGGGGGAAACAAGTTTATGAGTTTAGCACCACACGGCGGTGTATTGGTTAACCGCGTCAATGAAGCATACGATTTTCAACATATCGCACATGAAATTGAGCTTGATGTAATGGCTTTTTCAGATTTGGAGCTGATCGGAATCGGTGCGTACAGCCCGCTCCAAGGCTTTATGACAGAGAAAGACTATCTGTCCGTTGTCGAAAATATGAGACTATCAAGCGGCGAAGTATGGACGCTTCCGATCACTCTGCCTGTTGACGAGCAAAAAGCTTTAAGCTTAAAAGCGGGTGACACCGTCCGCCTTACCTATAATGGGGAAACCTACGGCGTCATTGAGATCGAAGATATCTATACGCTGGACAAGAAAACGGAAGCCGTCAATATCTATAAAACCGACGAACTCGAACATCCGGGCGTCAAAAAATTGTTTGACCGCGGCAGCGTTTATGTGGGCGGGCCGATCACGCTCATTAAGCGGAGTGTAAAACAATTCCCGGCGCACACATTCGAACCTCTTGAAACAAGAAAAAAATTCGCGGAACTCGGCTGGAAAACGATCGTCGGATTCCAGACGAGAAATCCGGTTCACAGAGCGCACGAATACATTCAAAAAACGGCGCTCGAGACGGTAGACGGCCTTTTCCTCAATCCGCTCGTCGGGGAAACAAAATCAGACGATATTCCGGCTGATGTCCGCATGGAAAGCTATCAGGTGCTGCTTGACGGCTACTATCCGAAAGACCGCGTCTTCCTCGGCGTTTTTCCGGCGGCGATGCGCTATGCGGGGCCGAAGGAAGCGATCTTCCATGCCCTTGTGAGAAAGAACTACGGATGCACGCACTTTATCGTCGGAAGAGACCATGCCGGAGTCGGCGATTACTACGGCACATATGAAGCGCAGGAGCTGTTCGATCAGTTCGCGCCGGAAGAAATCGGCATTACGCCGCTGAAATTCGAACACAGCTTCTACTGCAATGTCTGCGGTTCAATGGCTACGGCGAAAACGTGCCCTCACGGCAAAGAACATCATGTCATTTTATCCGGCACAAAGGTGAGGGCGATGCTGAGAAGCGGCGAGTTCCCGCCGAGCACATTCAGCCGTCCCGAAGTTATTCAAACATTAATCAAAGGCTTAGCGGCCGGGGTTTCTTAAGGGGGAGCATCTCTTGGTAAATAAAGATATTGTCTGGCATGAAGCGTCCATTACAAAACGGGAATATCATGAGAAAAATCAACATAAAAGCTCAATCATTTGGCTGACGGGCTTAAGCGGTTCAGGAAAATCAACGATTGCCAACGCCGCTGCGCGTGAGTTGTTTGCACAAGGCTACCAGGTCACGGTGCTTGACGGCGACAACGTCAGGCACGGGCTGAACAAGGACCTCGGGTTTTCCGATGAAGACCGGAAGGAAAACATCCGCCGGATCGGCGAGGTTGCGAAGCTCTTTGTCGAACAGGGGACGATCGTCATTACGGCGTTCATTTCTCCTTTTAAAGAAGATCGCGGGCTTGTCAGACAGCTTGTCGAGGAAGATGAGTTTCACGAAGTCTATGTGAAATGCGATTTGGCGACGTGTGAAGAGCGCGACCCGAAAGGCTTGTACAAAAAAGCGAGAAACGGAGAAATTCCATTTTTCACAGGGATCGATTCGCCTTATGAAGAGCCTGAAACGCCTGAGCTTGTTCTTGATACAGGCGCACATAACCGGGAAGAGTGCAAAAACCAGCTCGTCCAATACGTGAAAGATCAAACGAAATAAAATGCGGGTGAATAGGAAAGTGCGGCGCATGCACTTTCCTATTTCATAAAGAAAACGTTTGGTTTTTGTGATATTTTCAGGCACCAAACGCTTTCTTTATGATTTATAATGAATTGAAGAAGACGTTGATCAGATCGGGGGGAGATCTAAGATGGGGAAAGTATATATCGTTGGGGCAGGTCCTGGAGACCCCGATTTACTGACGATCAAAGCTTTAAAAGCCATCCAGACAGCCGATGTCATTTTGTATGACAGGCTTGTGAATAAACAGATTTTACAGCACGCCAAGGAGGGAGCGGATCTCATCTACTGCGGAAAGCTTCCGGACTACCACATGATGAAGCAGGAAACGATCAATCATTTTCTCGTCAAGTATGCGAAAAAAGGGAAAACCGTTGTCAGACTGAAAGGCGGCGATCCTTTCGTATTCGGCAGAGGCGGCGAGGAAGCGCAAACCCTCGCTGAGCACGGGGTTGCTTTTGAAATCGTGCCGGGAATCACCTCGGGAATAGCTGCCGCTGCTTATGCGGGCATTCCGGTGACACACCGGGAAGCGAGTTCAAACGTCGCTTTCGTGACAGGCCATTATCAAAAAGAAGAAAACTTTGAAGAGAAGTGGAAAGCGTTAGCCACAGGGATCGATACGCTTGTCATTTATATGGGGATTAAAAACGTGAAGCAAATTGAAAGGCTTCTGATCGAAAACGGCAGAGACCCGTCAACGCCAGCCGCTTTCATCCATTGGGGAACGACAGACAAACAAAAAACGGTGCTTTGCACGGTTGAAACGCTTGCCGGTACAGTCGAAAGCGAAAAGATTGAAAACCCGAGCCTGATTGTCATCGGGGATGTCGTTCAATTCAGCTCGCAGTTAAGCTGGTTTGAACCTGAGCTGAAAGATCCGGCATTAAGCGAGGCGCTTTAATATGAAACAAGCGATTTTATATATCGGCCATGGAAGCCGTCTGAAAAGAGCCCAAACAGAAGCAGCCGCTTTTTTGGAGAGCTGCAAAGAAAACATGTCCGCCCCCATTCAGGAAATATCTTTTTTGGAATTGGCGGCACCGGATATCGAAACCGGCTTTAAAGCGTGTGTGGAAAAGGGGGCGACGCATATCGCGGCCGTGCCGCTTCTCCTCTTGACAGCCGCACATGCCAAAAGGGACATCCCTGAAGAGCTTGCCCGTGCTTCCTCACAGTACCCTTCCGTCAGCGTCGCTTACGGAAAGCCGATCGGCGTCGATCAGGAAGTCGTCAAAGCGGTTTTTACAAGGATCGAAGAAACGGGGACGCCATATGAACATGCAAGAGTCGTGTTGATCGGAAGGGGAAGCTCTGATCCGGATGTCAAACGGGATGTTTATGATATTTGCGAACGGCTGAGAGACCTCACACCAGTGGATGAGGTCATTCCCTGCTTTATGACAGCCTGTGAGCCGCACTACCTGGATGTGTTTAAACAGCTTAAAGAACGGGACGGAAAAACGACATTCATCGTTCCGTATCTGCTGTTCACCGGTATGCTGATGAACGAGATTGAAAGGGAAACCGCAAAGCTGAAAGAAACGAATCCGAATGTCGTGCTGACGGATTACCTCGGCTTCCACCCCCATGTAAAAAACGCCTTTTTGCACCGCGTAGAGGAAGCGGTTATCAACAAAGCCGGCCGCTTTGATTTTACAGGAGCATCAGATGCTGCCGCTGCACATTAACATGAAAGGCAAAGCCGCAGTCATTGCGGGCGGGGGGAAGATTGCGGCGCGGCGGCTGAAAACGGTGCTGGCAGAAGGTGCATCCGCGACCGTCATCAGCCCTGAAGCATCAGAAGAGATGCTCGGATTGATTAACGAACACGGCATCGAATGGAAGAAGAAAAAGGCGGAACCCGGTGATTTCAAGAATGCATTTCTGATCATTCTTGCGACCGATGACCATGAGGCAAACAAGCGTCTCGCCGCATCGGCAGCTCCTGAGCAGCTCGTCAATGTTGCGAGTGAAGCGGAGCTGGGAAATGTATATGTTCCAAAAATAATCAACAGAGGAAACATAACCATATCCGTCTCAACAAACGGAGCCAGCCCGCGCCACACGATCAGGCTGGCCGGACAGATCGATGATTTGATCGATGATGAGCTCGTCCAAGAGATCGACGAGCTTTTCCGAAAAAGAAGAGGCCTGAACCCTTGAGGTTCAGGCTTTTGGCATTATTATTTTTTCAGCTGGATGATCAAGTCTTCATCAGGTGTTACAAAAACGGTTTGCTGGCTGTCGTAGGTGACAAACCCCGGTTTTGCGCCATTCGGTTTTTTGACGTGGCGTATTTTTGTATAGTCGACGGGAACCGAAGCGGAGTTTTTCGCTTTGCTGTAATATGCAGCGATCTGCGCCGCTTCCAGAATGGTTTGCTCGTCCGGATCGGTCGATTGAATGACGACGTGCGACCCCGGAATATCTTTTGTGTGAAGCCAGATGTGGTCGCGGGCGGCAAGCTTCATCGTTAAATATTCGTTCTGCTTGTTGTTTTTGCCGACGAGAATCGTTTCTCCTGAGCTGGACTCATATGCTTCGAGCGTCGGCGCCTGTTTTTTCTGTTTCTTCTGGCCCCCTTGCTGCTTGGCCCGCAAGTATTTTCCTTCGGCGAGCTCTTCGCGAATTTCGGTTATATCTTTCGGTGAGGCAGATGAAAGCTGCTGAATCAGCTGGTCGAAATAAGCGATTTCCTCTTCTGCCAATTTGATCTGCTCCTTCACGACTTCTACCGAATTTTTCGCTTTTTGATATTTTGTAAAATAGCTTTGTGCATTTTCAGAAGGCGTTTTATTAGGATTGAGCGGAATCGTGATTTCTCCGCCGTTTTCATCATAGTAGTTGATGACCTTCGCCTCTTTGTCCCCTTTTTTCAGCTGGTACAGGTTCGCTGTCAACAGCTCTCCGTACAGCTGATAGTCTTGCGCGTGTTCGGACTGCTCAAGCGTTTTTTTCAGCTTTTTGATTTTATTTTCGTTCTTTTTCTTTTCGTTTGCCGCGAAACGCTCTAAATCGTGAGCCTGCTGTTTGACGCGGTCACGCTCCGCTTTTCCGAAATAGTAGCGGTCAAGAAGTTCGCTCAGCGTATGAAAGGGCCTGTTGTCTCCTTTTATATGGGTCAGCTCAAGAAGGTAAAAATATTCTTTTCCGTCTTCTGTGGTGACAAGCTGGGGCTGAAAACGCCGGCTTTTGATTTCGCTGAACATCTCCGTCAAGACGTTTGGCAGTGTCGCCCTGTTAGCTAGACCCGCGCGAAAGACGGCTTCCTTCGCAAACAGAGGCGAGACGCCGGAGAAGGTATCGACGATCTGCCTGTCAAGTTTGCCTTCCTGGAAATTCAGATGGCGGAGAATATCTTCAGTCTCCGCTTCAAGCGGAGACAATTTGTTCTGCGCGGGAGGGAGAATGTAATCGTATCCCGGGAGCACGGTGCGGTAGCTGTTCATCGCAGGTGACAGATGCTTCAAACTGTCGATGATGACGTCTTTTTCTCCGTCTGTTAACACGATGTTGCTGTGCCTGCCCATGATTTCGACCATCAGCTTTCTTGTCAGCGTGTCGCCGATTTCGTTCCGGCTCCTGATATGAAAGACCATCATTCTGTCCATGCCGATTTGCTCGACTTGGTCGATAAAGCCGCCTTCCAGATGTTTGCGGAGGAGCATGCAGAACATCGGAGGGGTGCTCGGGTTGTCGTAGGTTTCGTTTGTCAGGTGTACCCGCGCATAACTCGGATGGGCGGAGAGCAGCAATTTGCGGTTCTTCCCGTTTGCCCTGATATGAAACACTAGCTCGTGCTTAAACGGCTGGTGGATTTTTGCGATCCGTCCGCCTCGAATCGCCTCATTTAATTCCTCGATCATTCCGTATGTAAAAATGCCGTCAAAAGACATATGAAAAACTCCCTTTTCTCGTTAATCCTCTTCGTAAAACGTCCATTCAATAATTATAGCATGATTTGGGACGAGTCTGAATAAATTGACTTATAGAGATGGATACACCAAAAGCAACCTTTAGGGCAGGAGGAGTGGACGATTCAATGAAATGGCACGAGATGGGACAAACCGAATTGTTAAATATAACAAAAACGTCCATCGACAAAGGTCTAACAGAAAAAGAGGCCGGAAAGCGGCTGGAAAGACACGGAACAAACGAACTTCAGGAAGGGGAAAAAACATCGGCGGTCGCATTGTTTTTTTCTCAATTCAAAGATTTCATGGTTCTTGTTTTGCTTGCGGCCACGTTGATTTCGGGTTTCCTCGGCGAATACATTGACGCCATCGCGATCATCGCGATCATCTTTGTTAACGGCATTCTCGGATTCTTTCAGGAGAGGCGGGCGGAAAGGTCGCTCGAGGCTTTGAAAGAACTGTCAGCTCCTCAAGTGGCTGTGCTCCGGGAGGGGAATTGGGTGAAAATTCCTTCCAAAGAGCTTGTCCCGGGAGATGTTGTCCGTTTTGCAAGCGGAGACAGAATCGGCGCCGATCTCAGACTTGTCGAGACAAAGAGCCTTGAAATAGAAGAATCGGCCCTTACAGGTGAATCGCTCCCCGTGTCCAAACAGGCAGATGCTTTTCAGGCGTCAGATGTATCGCTGGGCGATCTGAAGAATATGGCTTTCATGGGAACGCTTGTCACAAGGGGGAGCGGAATCGGCGTCGTCATCGGTACGGGTATGAACTCTGCGATGGGGAAAATCGCCGATATGCTTGAATCTGCCGGGAATACGGCGACCCCGCTGCAAAGAAGGCTTGAAGAGCTCGGCAAAATTTTGATTGTCGCCGCTTTGTTCCTGACACTGCTTGTCGTTGCTGCCGGCGTCATTCAGGGGCATGATTTATACAGCATGTTTTTAGCGGGAGTTTCCCTTGCCGTCGCTGCCATACCTGAAGGGCTGCCTGCCATTGTCACGGTCGCTCTGTCTCTCGGCGTGCAGCGGATGATCAGGCAAAAGTCGATCGTCAGGAAGCTGCCCGCGGTTGAGACGCTCGGCTGCGCGTCCATTATTTGCTCCGATAAAACCGGGACGATGACGCAGAACAAAATGACGGTCACCCATGTCTGGTCAGGCGGGAAGATATGGAACGTGTCAGGGATCGGCTATGAGCCTGAAGGCTCTTTCAGCATGAACGGGCGAGATGTGCAAGCAAAGCATCATAAACCGCTCCAGCAGGTACTATTGTTCGGCGCATTATGCAATTCATCTTCGATTATCGAAAAAGACGGGGAGTTTCGTCTTGATGGCGATCCCACCGAAGGGGCTTTGCTGACGGCGGCTCGAAAAGCAGGCTTTACGGACAAATATGTTGATGAACATTTTAAAATCATCGAGGAGTTTCCGTTTGATTCAACGCGGAAAATGATGTCTGTCATTGTGGAAGACAAGAGCGGCAAGCGCTTTGTCATCACAAAGGGCGCGCCGGATGTATTGATGAAGCGTTCGTCGCATACGCTGACAGAAGAAAAGCGAGAAATCTTCACAAAGGAAAGGCTCGCTGAAACAAGCGCGGCGCTGGAAACTCTTGCGTCACAGGCGCTGAGAACGATTGCCGTCGCGTATAAACCGATCAAAGATACAGAAAATCCCCCGCTCGAAAAAGCGGAGTCAGGCTTAACTTTCATCGGGCTGTTAGGGATGATCGATCCGCCGCGGCCCGAAGTGAAAACAGCGATTAAAGAATGCCGGGAAGCGGGGATCAAAACGGTCATGATCACCGGCGACCATGTGATAACGGCGACGGCGATTGCAAAAGATCTCGGATTGCTGCCTCCGCGCGGAAAGGTCATGGACGGCCAGATGCTGAACGAACTCTCGCAGGAAGAATTGGCGGAAATTGTTGACGATGTTTACGTATTTGCAAGGGTGTCGCCCGAACATAAGCTGAAGATCGTGACCGCCTACCAGGAAAACGGCCACATCGTCGCCATGACGGGAGACGGAGTCAATGATGCCCCTGCGATTAAACAGGCGGATATCGGCATATCGATGGGGATTACGGGAACGGATGTCGCCAAGGAGGCGTCCTCACTCATCCTTGTCGATGATAATTTTGCAACGATTAAATCGGCCATCAAGGAAGGACGCAATATCTATGAAAATATTAGAAAGTTCATCAGATACTTGCTCGCATCCAATGTCGGCGAAATTTTGGTCATGCTGTTTGCAATGCTGCTCGCTCTGCCGCTGCCGCTTGTCCCGATACAGATTCTGTGGGTCAACCTTGTAACGGACGGCCTGCCTGCCATGGCGCTCGGCATGGATCAGCCTGAGGACGATGTGATGCAGAGAAAGCCGCGGAGTCCGAAAGAAGGCGTGTTTGCAAGGGGGCTCGGCTGGAAGGTCGTATCGCGCGGATTCTTAATCGGAATCGCGACACTCGGGGCGTTTATGTTCATTTATAACCGCAATCCAGAAGCGCTTGAGTATGCACAGACGGTTGCATTTGCAACGCTCGTCCTTGCGCAGCTGATCCACGTGTTCGACTGCCGAAGCGAGCGGTCCATCTTTGACCGCAATCCGTTTGAAAACATTTATTTGCTCGGTGCAGTGCTGTCTTCGATTCTTTTGATGCTTGTCGTTATTTATTATCCGCCGCTGCAGCCGATTTTTCATACGGTTCCGATTTTAATGGCAGACTGGCTCCTGATTGTCGGAATGTCGGCGATTCCAACTTTTTTACTGGCCGGGTCACTTTTGACAAGAAAAAAATAGGCTTGTATGATATAATCTTAAAGGTAATAGAGGTTTCTATTGCCTTTTCATCTTGCGTAAATTTAAATCAAAGAAAGTCTTTTTCACTTATACGGAATTGGGTGTGTTTTATGATACGGAGTATGACCGGTTTCGGCAGCGCGAGCAAAACGAAGGATGGGCTGACAGCAGCCGTTGAGCTGAAATCTGTCAACTATCGGTTTAAAGAAGTAAACGCCCGCATGCCAAGACCTTTGCTCTATTTAGAAGACAAAATAAAGCAAACGATTTTTAAACATATACAAAGGGGGCGGCTGGAGCTGTTTGTTTCCGTTGACGACGAGGCTCTGGTCACCCGGAAAATCCAGGTTGACTGGCCGCTGCTTGAAGAGTACCAGAAAGCCGCGCGCGAAATGAAAGACCGCTGCGGGCTTTCTGGAGACATCACGCTTCAAGACGCCTTTCAGTTTGAGCATGTCATCCAAGTTGAAGAAGAGCCAATCCAAAATGACAAGCTTGAAGAGGTTCTTCTGGAAGCGGTCGAGGCTGCCGTTCTAGAATTGTGCAGCATGCGCGAAGCGGAAGGGCTGAGGCTGAAGGACGACTGCCTTCAGCATATTGAAAGGCTTGAAAAGCTGACAGACGACATCGCAGAGCTTGCTCCCAAGGTCGTCGACCACTATCGGGAACGCCTTGAGGCGCGGCTTGAAGAATGGTCAACAGACGGTCTCGATGAAAGCCGCCTGCTGACGGAAGTCGCACTGTTTGCAGACCGTTCGGATATCACGGAAGAAGTGACGAGGCTGAAAAGCCATTTCCGCCAGTTCCGCGATATTTGCAAAGCGGGAGGAGCTGCGGGGAGAAAGCTCGATTTCCTCGTCCAGGAGCTCAACCGTGAAGCGAACACGATCGGTTCAAAAGCGAATGATCACCAGATCACAAAACATGTGGTCGAAATGAAAAGCTCTATTGAAAAAATAAAAGAACAAGTGCAAAATATAGAATAGCGATTGTGCGTATTGTTTACGGATGTTCTCTGCAGGTTAAACTAGAGACGTCCAAGTACAGGGGGAACGTATAGGATGACGATTAAACTGATCAATATCGGCTTTGGAAATATCATATCCGCGAATCGGCTGATCTCGATTGTGAGTCCTGAGTCCGCGCCTATTAAGCGGATGATCCAGGATGCCAGAGACCGCGGCATGCTTATAGATGCTACATATGGAAGAAGAACCCGTGCGGTTGTCATTATGGACAGTGACCATATCATCTTATCTGCCGTCCAGCCTGAGACAGTAGCACAAAGGCTTTCCGTTAAAGAAGAAATTATGGATGAAGGGCAGGGATAAGAGCTTTATGAAAGAAAGAGGTTTGTTAATCGTTCTCTCCGGCCCTTCCGGCGTCGGAAAAGGAACAGTCAGGCAGGCGCTGTTTGCTCAGGAGGACACAAAATTTGAATATTCGATTTCGGTGACGACAAGAAAACCGCGTCAAGGCGAAAGAGACGGCGTCGACTACTTTTTTAAGACGCGCGAAGAGTTCGAAGAGATGATCGAGAACAACAAGCTGCTCGAATGGGCCGAATATGTCGGCAACTATTACGGAACACCCGTTGACTACGTCGAACAGACGCTTGAAAGCGGAAGGGACGTTTTTCTTGAAATCGAAGTCCAGGGTGCGCTGCAAGTCAGAAAGGCATTTCCTGAAGGCTTGTTTATCTTTTTGGCGCCTCCGAGCCTCGCCGAATTGAAAAACCGGATTGTCACAAGAGGGACAGAAACAGAAGCCCTGATCGAAAACCGGATGAAAGCGGCGAAGGAAGAAATCGAACTGATGGACGCCTATGACTATGTTGTCGAAAATGACAGCATTGAGCTTGCGTGCGAAAGAATCAAAGCAATCGTTCTCGCCGAACATTTACGGCGCGACCGAGTTGCTCCAAGATATAAGAAAATGCTGGAGGTTGAATAAATATGCTAGATCCGTCAATTGACTCTTTAATGAACAAACTGGATTCAAAATACACGCTCGTTACCGTATCCGCACGGCGCGCCCGCGAAATGCAGATGAACAAAGACGCGCAGATCGAAAATCCGAAGTCGCATAAATTTGTAGGCAAAGCATTGGAAGAAATTGATGCCGGACTGCTTACATTCGAAAAGGAAAATCGCTAATAGCCTTAAAAATAGCAACCTATACACTAGGTTGTTATTTTTTTCAGGGCTGGCGAACAGAACATAAGGGGGAGAAATACGATGCTGAAAAATCGCAACATTCTGCTGGGAGTAAGCGGAGGAATCGCGGTATACAAAGCGGCCGCCTTAACGAGCAAGCTCGTGCAGGCAGGAGCCAATGTGAAAGTCATCATGACAAAATCCGCCTGTGAATTTGTGTCTCCGCTCACCTTTCAGGCGCTTTCGCGCAATGAAGTATATACCAATACGTTCGAAGAACCGAATCCCCGTGTCATCGCCCATATCGATGCCGCAGATTGGGCGGATCTCGTGATCGTTGCTCCGGCTACGGCCAATGTGATCGGAAAACTCGCCTCAGGCATCGCTGACGACATGCTGACGACGACGCTTTTGGCGACGACAGCGCCGGTGTGGATCGCTCCGGCGATGAACGTTCATATGTACGACCACCCGGCCGTTCAGCGGAACATCAGCGTTCTTTACAAAGACGGCTACCGGTTTATCGAACCGAGTGAAGGCTACCTTGCGTGCGGCTATATCGGCAAAGGCAGACTGGAAGAGCCTGAGCGGATCGTCCAGTTGGCAGAGTCGTATTTTTCAAGCGAAAAAAGCGGTTTGCTTGAAGGAAAGCGCGTCGTAATTACAGCGGGGCCGACAAGAGAACAAGTCGATCCCGTCCGCTTTTTCTCCAACCGTTCGACAGGGAAAATGGGCTATGCTTTCGCTGAGGAAGCGGCACGAATGGGAGCGCACGTGACGCTGATTGCAGGCCCGACATCGCTTGATGATCCCGCAGGGGTCGACGTGATTCATGTTCAGTCCGCAGAAGATATGTATCAAGCGGCTCTGTCTGTTTTCGATGAGAGCGACATCGTCATTAAAACAGCAGCTGTCGCTGATTACAGGCCAAAACATGTCCACGATCAAAAAATGAAGAAAAAGGACGGCGGCCTCGTCATTGAGCTTGAACGGACGAAGGATATTTTAAAAGCGCTGGGAGAGCGGAAAACAAAGCAAATCTTGGTCGGCTTTGCAGCCGAAACGCAGCACGTCGAAGACTATGCCAAACAAAAGCTGGAGACGAAAAATCTCGATATGATTGTCGCTAACAATATCACGGCTGAAGGCGCCGGTTTTGGAACGGAAACCAACATCGTGACGGTGTTTCATCGAGACGGCAAAAAGACGGCGCATCCTCTAATGTCAAAGCGGGAGGTTGCCGCCGCAGTCTTGAAGGAAGCCGCTGAGCTTGCCGGACGGAGCGGGACGTCTTCATGAACTTCGCTGAAGTGATCGTCGATGTTACAACGAAAAATATCGACAGACCGTTTGATTACCGCATCCCCGACAAATTCAAAGGTATGATTAAAAAAGGGATGCGCGTGATCGTTCCGTTCGGCGCCCGCAAAATCCAGGGATTTGTCACCAGCGTGAAAGAATCGTCGGAGCTTGCCGGCCGTTCGGTTAAGGATATCGAGGATATCCTTGATCTGGCGCCCGTTTTGACGGAGGAGCTGCTTGAGCTGTCAGACTGGCTGACAGAAAAAACACTTTCTTTTAAAATTACGGCTTTGCAGGCGATGCTCCCCGCGGCTATGAAAGCAAAATACGGCAAAGAAATCAAGGTGATCGGCGATAAACCGCTTCCCGAACCGCTAAAAACCTTGTTCTCGCAAAAAGAGACGCTTTCTTATTCCGATATAAATGACCACGGAACATTAAAGCTGATTCAGCGCCAGGTTCAAGAAGGCAATCTTGAAGTGGCGTATAAAGTAAAGCAGAAAACAAACAAAAAAATGCGGAGAATGATCGCCCCCCTTTGCGCGAAAGAACATTTAAAAGAAGCGCTTGCCGGCCTCTCTCCGCAAGCTGTCAAACAAAAAGCGATCCTTCAGTTTTTCATCGACCGCAAAGAGGGCGGCGCTGTTCCGGCAAAGGATCTGATCGACAAAACGGGGGGCTCTTCCGCGTCCTTGAAAGCGCTCATCGACAAGGGGCTGTTAAAGGAAAGCGAAGAGGAGGTTTACAGGGATCCTTATCAGGACAGAATGTTCAAAAAAACCGAACCGCTTCCGCTGACTGAAGAGCAGGCGCAGGCCTACGAGGCGATAGCGGATGCAATCGAAGAAAAGCGGCACGATGTGTTTCTTCTTCACGGAGTGACCGGAAGCGGAAAAACGGAAGTCTATCTGCAATCGATCGAAAAGGTGCTGGAAGCCGGCAAAGAAGCGATCGTTCTCGTTCCGGAAATTTCCCTGACGCCGCAGATGGTCAACCGCTTTAAAGGGCGCTTTGGCTCGCAGGTAGCCGTACTGCACAGCGGGCTTTCAACAGGAGAAAAATATGATGAATGGCGGAAAATCCACCGCAAAGAAGTCCGGCTTGTCGTCGGGGCGCGCTCGGCGATTTTCGCGCCGTTTGAAAATCTCGGCATGATTATAATTGATGAAGAGCACGAAACATCGTACAAGCAGGAGGAGATGCCGAGATACCATGCGAAAGAAGCGGCGATTCAAAGGGCCGAATACCACCAGTGTCCGGTCGTGCTCGGCAGTGCGACGCCGACGCTCGAATCGTTCGCGAGGGCGAAAAAAGGCGTGTACAAGCTTCTTTCTCTCAAGCACCGCGTCAATCACCAAGTCATGCCCGACGTGTCTCTCGTCGATATGAGAGAGGAACTGCGCAGCGGAAACCGCTCGATGTTTTCCAAAGACTTAATGGCCGGGCTTGAGGAAACTCTTGAAAAAGGAGAGCAGGCCGTTCTGTTTTTAAACAAAAGAGGCTATTCCTCATTTGTCATGTGCAGGGACTGCGGATATGTCATCCAGTGCCCTCATTGTGAAATTTCATTGACGTACCACAGGTATGGACAGCGTCTGAAGTGCCATTACTGCGGCTATGAAACCGGCATGCCGTCAAGCTGCCCCGAATGCGGAAGCGAGCATATCCGCTACTTTGGTACAGGCACACAGCGGGTCGAAGAAGAATTGACGAAGGTTCTGCCGGCTGCAAGGGTGATCCGCATGGATGTCGATACAACCTCAAGAAAGGGAGCGCATGAAAAGCTGCTCACATCCTTTGGTAGAGGCGAAGCCGATATCCTGCTTGGAACGCAGATGATCGCCAAAGGGCTCGATTTCGAAAACGTCACGCTCGTCGGTGTCTTGAGCGCGGATACGATGCTTCACATCCCCGATTTCAGAGCCGCTGAAAAAACGTTCCAGCTGATGACGCAGGTGAGCGGAAGAGCGGGGCGCCACGAAAAGCCGGGCAAGGTGATCATTCAGACGTACACACCTTCCCATTACAGCATTCAGCTCACAAAAACGCATGATTATGAAACATTCTTCAGGCAGGAGATGCTGCACAGAAGGGAACAGGCCTATCCTCCATATTATTATTTGGCGCTGGTCAGCGTATCGCACGAGGAAGTGACGAAGGCGGCACTCGTGACTGAAAAAATCGCCACCTATTTAAAAAAGAACATTTCAAGCGAGGCGAAGATTCTCGGCCCTGTCGCATCGCCGATCGCCAGGATCAAAGATAGATATCGCTATCAATGCGTGATAAAATACAAACAGGAAAACCAGCTTACATCGTTGCTTAAAAACATTATGGATCATTACAAACGAGACATTGAACAAAAGCAATTGGCGATTTCGATCGACATGAATCCATATATGATGATGTAAAAATAACAGTGTGATGGAGGGCTTTTAGATTGGCAGTAAAACCGATCGTAACGTATCCGGCGGAGGTTCTTGAGACCCCTGCCGAACCCGTTGCGTCTTTTGATAAATCATTAAAGAAACTACTCGACAATATGTATGATACGATGCTTGAGCTGGACGGAGTCGGACTGGCCGCTCCGCAAATCGGCGTTTCAAAAAGAGCGGCAGTCGTCGATATCGGCGATGACACGGGAAGAATTGAACTGGTCAACCCGGAGGTCATCGAAGAGAGCGGTGAACAAACGGGTCCTGAAGGCTGTTTGAGCTTTCCTGATCTATACGGTGAAGTGAAGCGTTCCGATTATGTAAAGGTCAAGGCGTTCGACCGCCGCGGGAAACCGTTTACGATTGAAGCTGAGGGCTTTTTGGCGCGTGCGCTGCTGCACGAAATCGACCATTTGGACGGTATTTTATTCACATCAAAAGTAACGCGCTATTATGATGCGGAAGAACTTGAGGAAATGGAAGGATGATTGGATGACAAGGATCGTTTTTATGGGAACGCCGGATTTTTCCGTCCCGGTGCTCGGCACATTGATTGATGACGGCTATGAGGTAGTGGGTGTCGTCACCCAGCCTGACCGCCCGAAAGGCAGAAAAAAGGTGATGACTCCGCCGCCTGTCAAGGAGGAAGCGCTGCGCCGCGGCATTCCCGTGCTCCAGCCTGAGAAAGTGAGGGAAGAAGCGGAAACGGACAAGATTTTGGCGCTTGAACCCGATTTAATCGTAACGGCGGCATTCGGACAGATCCTGCCGAAAAAGCTCCTCGATTATCCGAAATACGGCTGTATCAATGTCCATGCCTCTCTTCTGCCGGAGCTGCGCGGAGGAGCCCCGATCCATTACGCCATTCTGGAAGGCAAAGAGAAAACAGGCGTGACGATCATGTACATGGTCGAAAAATTGGATGCAGGCGATATGCTCGCCAAGGTTGAAGTTGACATCGAAGAAACAGATAATGTCGGCACGCTCCACGATAAGCTGAGCAAGGCCGGAGCTGCGCTTCTTTCCGAAACGGTTCCGAGAATCATTGACGGTTCGGTAACCCCGGAAAAACAGGATGAACAGAAAGCGACATACGCGCCGAACATTAAACGCGAGCAGGAACTGATCGACTGGTCTAAGCCCGGCGAAGTCCTGTACAACCAAGTCAGAGGCTTGAATCCTTGGCCTGTCGCATACACGGTCTTAAACGGCCAGACGCTGAAAGTATGGGCCGCGAAAAAATGCCAAGCCTTAAAACAGGCAGAGCCGGGGGAGATCGTCACCGTTGAAAAAGACGGCATTGTCGTCGCAACCGGAAATGACACCGCGTTAAAATTAACGGAAGTGCAGCCTGCCGGCAAAAAAAGAATGAAGGCTGAAGATTTTGTCAGGGGAGCGGGTCTTCAAGCCGGAATGAAATTGGGTCATGACGATGAAAAATAATGTGAGAGAAGTCGCGCTTGATGCACTGATTAAGCTTGACCAGAATCAGGCATACAGCAATCTTTTGCTTCAGTCTGCCATGAAAGCGAACGATTTAAGCGACAAAGACAGAGGCCTTTTGACAGAACTCGTTTACGGCACCCTTCAGAATAAGCTGGCGCTTGATTATATGCTGAAGCCGTTTATTAAAAAGCCGGAAAAGGTGAAAGACTGGGTCATCCATCTGTTGAGAATGTCGCTGTATCAGATGGAATACCTGGAGAAAATCCCTGACCGGGCCGCTCTTTTTGAAGCCGTTGAAATCGCTAAAAGACGCGGGCATAAAGGAATATCTTCATTTGTTAACGGTGTTCTGCGCTCCGTTCAGAGGGAAGGAGTGCCTTCCTTTGCGGATATTGCCGATCCGATTGAACGCCTTGCGGTTGAGACAAGCCATCCGGAGTGGCTTGTCAGAGAATGGACGGATGCCTACGGGTTCGAAGCGGCAGAACAAATCTGCCGGATTCATATGATCCCGCCGAAACAGACGATCCGCGTCAACAGGCTGAAAAACGACCGGGATACGCTTCTTTCCCGTCTGAATGAAGCGGGGATTGAGGCGGAAGAAGGCGACTTGTCCAAAGACGCTGTCAAACTGCTGAAAGGAACGATTGCGTCCACTCCTTTTTTCAAAGAAGGCGAAGTCACCATACAAGATGAAAGCTCAATGCTAGTAGCGAGAGCCCTTGGACCTGAGCGGGGAGAAACAGTGCTGGATGCATGCGCAGCTCCGGGAGGAAAATCCACTCATATCGGCGAACTGCTCGAAGATACGGGAAAGGTCGTCTCCCTGGACCTTCATCAGCATAAAGTAAAGCTGATCAAAGAAGCGGCAGGCCGGATTGGACTTTCCAACATTGAAGCAAGAGCGCTGGATGCCAGAAAAGCCGGAGAAGTCTTCGAACCGGAACAGTTCGACCGGATCCTCGTCGATGCCCCGTGTTCGGGATTCGGCGTCATCCGCAGAAAACCGGATCTCAAATACAGCAAAACGCCCGAAGACAGCGCGCGTCTCGCCGGGATTCAGCTTGCGATTTTAAACGAAATCGCACCTTTATTGAAAACAGGCGGGACATTGGTTTACAGCACATGCACAATGGACCCGACCGAAAATGAACAAGTCATGCATGCTTTTTTGGAAGAACACGACGAATTTGAAGCGGACCCCACCCTCGCCGAGCGGCTGCCCGAAAAAGCGGCGCCGTATGTCAAGGATGGAAGCATTCAAATCCTTCCCCACTACTTTGGAACGGACGGCTTCTTTATTTGCAGCATGAGAAAGAAGGGATCACAATAATGGAATCGAAACAAAAAGTAAGAAAAGAATTGCGGACAGAAAGACCGTCCATCTATTCTTTTGAAATAGAAGAACTGAAAAGCTGGCTATCGGAAAACGGCGAGAAGCCATTCCGCGCCGCGCAAATATTCGAATGGCTATACGAAAAGAGAGTCACGTCATTTGAAAAGATGACAAACCTTTCAAAAGAGCTGCGGACAAAGCTGAATGAGCATTTCGTATTAACGACGCTGAAAACGGCCGTCAAACAGACTTCCCAAGATGGAACAATGAAGTTTTTATTCGAGCTTCATGACGGCTACACGATCGAGACCGTATTAATGCGGCACGAATATGGCAATTCTGTTTGTGTAACGACACAGGTGGGCTGCCGGATCGGCTGTACGTTCTGCGCATCGACCCTCGGCGGCTTAAAGCGGAACCTGGAAGCCGGAGAGATCGTCGCACAGGTTGTCAAAGTGCAGCAGGCGCTTGATGAAACAGATGAACGCGTCAGCTCAATCGTCATTATGGGAATCGGCGAGCCGTTCGATAATTTTCAGGAAATGCTTGCGTTCTTGAAAATCGTCAACCATGATAAAGGACTGAATATCGGAGCGCGCCATATCACCGTATCAACGAGCGGGATCATTCCGAAAATCTACGAGTTTGCAGACGAAAAGCTGCAGATCAACTTTGCGATTTCTCTGCACGCGCCGAACACTGAGATCAGAAGCCGGCTGATGCCGATCAACAGAGCCTACAAGCTGCCCGATCTGATGAAAGCGGTCGATTACTACATTAAGAAAACCGGCAGAAGGGTTACGTTTGAATACGGGCTTTTCGGCGGTGTCAACGATCAGGTTGAACACGCGGAAGAGCTGGCTGAATTGCTAAAAGGAATCAAATGCCACGTCAACTTGATTCCGGTCAACTATGTACCTGAACGAGACTATGTCAGAACACCGAAAGAACAGATTTTCGCCTTTGAAAAAACATTAAAGTCTCATGGAGTAAATGTCACGATCAGAAGAGAGCAAGGCCATGATATTGACGCTGCCTGCGGACAGCTTCGTGCAAAGGAGCGCCAGGAAGAGACGAGGTGAATCAAGGTTGAAAACAGCCTTAAAAACGGACAGGGGAAAAATACGCCAGCACAATGAAGACGATGCCGGCATTTTCACAGAAAAAAACGGACTGGTATTAGCTGTTGTCTGCGATGGAATGGGAGGTCATCTGGCCGGCGATGTCGCCAGCAGGATAGCCGTCTCAGCCCTTCGTGATATTTGGGAGGAAACCGAAGAAGTCCCGGCTTCGCCGGCTGAAAGCGAAGCGTGGCTGAAAGAGCAGATTTCAGCCGTCAACCAAAAACTTTTCGACCATTCGAGGGCCCACGAAGAGTGCCAGGGAATGGGGACAACGGTCGTCTGCGCTTTATACACGGGAAAAACGCTGACGGTCGCCCATATCGGAGACAGCCGCTGCTATCTCCTGCAAGGCGGAAGTTTCATACAGCTGACGGAAGATCACTCGCTTGTCAATGAACTCGTGCGGACTGGGGGGATTTCGAAGGAGGATGCTGAACACCATCCGCGGAAAAACGTGCTCACAAAAGCTCTCGGCACAGATCCCGAAGTGAAGGTAGAAGCCCACACATTTGAAATCGAACCGGGTGATCAAGTGCTATTATGTTCTGACGGGCTGACGAATAAAGTGGATGATGAGACACTGAAGGATATGCTCACGACTCTTTCTTCTGCGGAGGAGAAAGCGGATCAGCTCGTTCAGCTGGCCAATGACAACGGCGGCGAAGACAATATCACCGTCGCGCTATTGGAACTTCCTTCTCAAATTGAAGAAGGTGAAGACAAGTGTTAATCGGCAGACGGATCAGCGGACGTTACGAAATCCTACGCGCCATCGGCGGCGGGGGGATGGCGAACGTTTATTTAGCGCTGGACATCATCCTCGACCGTGAAGTCGCGATTAAAGTGCTGCGGTTTGACTTCGTTCACGATGCCGATTTTATCAGGCGGTTCAGACGGGAAGCGCAGTCCGCTGCAAGCCTCGACCACCCGAATATCGTCAGCATTTATGATGTCGGAGAAGAAGATGACATCTATTATATCGTGATGGAGTATGTCGAGGGGATGACCCTGAAAGAATACATAAATCGAACAGGCCCACTTCATCCGAAAGAAGCGGTCCAAATCATGGAGCAGATCGTATCCGCCATCGCACATGCCCATGATAACCAGATTGTCCACCGGGATATTAAGCCCCACAACATTTTGATCGACCATATGGGCCACATTAAAGTGACTGATTTCGGCATCGCCATGGCGCTCAGCTCGACGACCATCACGCACACCAACTCGGTTTTGGGCTCTGTCCATTATTTGTCGCCCGAACAGGCGAGAGGCGGATTATCGACGAAAAAATCCGATATCTACTCGCTCGGCATCGTGCTTTTCGAGCTGCTGACGGCGCGTATGCCGTTTGAAGGAGAATCGGCGGTCAGCATCGCGCTGAAACATCTCCAATCAGAAACGCCGTCGGTGAAAAGATGGAACCCGGCCGTGCCGCAAAGCATAGAAAACGTCGTCCTGAAAGCGATGGCAAAAGATCCATTCCATCGCTATGAAGCGGCCGAAGAGATGGAAAACGATTTGAAAACGGCTTTCGACCCGGACCGGCTCAACGAAAAGCGCTTCACGATTCCATCCGATGATGAGATGACGAAAGCAGTTCCGATCATCAAGAATCTGCCGGAAAACGGGAGCAGCTCGCAATCCGGCGGCGGAGAAGAGGAAGCGGCTCCATTATCAAAAAAAGAAAAGAAGAAGCAGGCAAAAGCAAACAAGAAGAAAAAAAGAAAGAAATGGCCGCTTATATTGCTGACGGTGTTTTTCGTTCTGGCTGCGTCAGCCGTCTTGGCTTTAACGGTGTTTCCGTCGCTCTTTATTCCGAAAGATGTGGCCGTTCCCGATGTTGCCGGCCTTGAATATGAAGAAGCCGTCATCAAGCTTGAAGACGAAGGATTTGAAGTTGATCCGAATGCTGAAGACATTGCCGACGATAAAATTGAAGAAGGGCTGATCGTGAAGACGGACCCTGCAGCCGGCGATATCGTGAAGGAAGGTTCAACTGTCAAGCTATATAAAAGCTCAGGCAAAGAGAAAACTGAAGTCGATGATGTGGTCGGCCAGAAAGTCGATGCCGCCAAGAAGCTTCTTGAGCAAAAAGGCTTTAAAAACATCAAGACAGAAGAAGTGCACGATGAAGAAGAAGCGGGAACCATCATCGAACAGGACCCTGCAGCCGGAACCGAAATCGTTGCCGCCGACGACGAGGTCAAATTAACGGTCAGCCTCGGTCCGGAAGCCATTACTTTAAGGGATTTAAAAACATACAGCAAACAGGCGGCTTCGGGCTATTTGGACGACCATCAGCTTGTCCTTGTCGAAAAGGAGGCGCATTCTGAAGACGTGCCGGAAGGTCAGGTCATTAAACAAAAGCCGGAGGCGGGGGCATCAGTCAAGCCGGGAGACAAAGTCGAGGTCACGTTTTCGCTCGGACCTAAACAAAAGCCCGTCAAAACGGTGACCGAGAAAATTGATATTCCTTATGAACCGGGAGCGGCGGGCGAAGAACAAAACGTCCAAATTTCGATCGATGATGAAGAACACAGCATTTCTGACGTCTACGAAAATTTCAAAATCACAGCGCCGGCAGAGCGGACGATCAAATTCAGGATTGCGCCCGGCCAAAAAGGGTATTATCAAGTAACGATCAACGATAAAGTAGTCAGGTCAAAAACGATTGAATATCCTGAGGATGAATAAGGGAGGTGCGATATGCCTGAGGGCAAAATCATTAAAGCATTAAGTGGATTTTACTATGTATTGGATGGCGATCAGGTCATTCAGTGCAGAGGAAGAGGGGTTTTCAGAAAAAATAAAGTAACCCCTCTCGTCGGCGACGATGTTGTCTACCAAGCCGATAACGATAAGGAAGGCTACATTCTCGAGATTAAAGACAGATTCAATGAATTGGTCAGACCTCCGATCAGCAACGTGGATCAGGCGGTTCTCGTGTTTTCGGCAAAGGAGCCGACATTCAGCACGTCGCTTTTGGATCGTTTTTTAGTGCTGGTTGAGGCGGGTGATATTAGGCCGATCATATGCATCACGAAAATGGACCTTGTGGATGATGACGCGCTGAAAGAGCAGATTCATCAATATGCCGAAGACTACCGGAACATCGGGTACAGCGTCTATTTGACATCAATGAAAAGCGGAAGAGGCATCGAAGACATCATCCCCCATTTTCAGGATAAAATCACCGTATTCGCCGGCCAGTCCGGCGTGGGCAAGTCTTCGCTTTTAAATGCGATCAGCCCTGACCTTGAACTGAAAACCGCCGGGATTTCCGCCCACTTGGGAAGGGGAAAACATACGACGCGCCATGTGGAGCTGATCGATATAAACGGCGGGTTCGTCGCGGACACCCCGGGCTTCAGCTCGCTTGAGTTTGCCGGTATTGAAGCTGAAGATTTAGGGCAGACATTTTTGGAAATCGGCGAAAAGAGCGCCGAATGCAAGTTCCGCGGATGCCTGCATATAAAAGAACCGAACTGCGCCGTCAAACGCGCCGTGGAAAACGGTGAAATCGCCCAGTATCGCTACAACCATTATGTTGAATTTTTAACAGAGATCAAAGATAGAAAGCCGAGGTATTAAGATATGGTATATGTTGCTCCTTCTATTCTTTCAGCCGATTTTGCCCGTCTAGGGGAGGAAATTCGAGATGTTGAACAAGGCGGCGCCGATTTCATCCACATCGATGTGATGGACGGCCATTTCGTTCCCAACCTGACCATCGGGCCGCTTGTAGTGGAAGCCGTCCGCCCGATCACTGAGCTTCCGCTCGACGTTCATTTAATGATCGAAGCGCCTGACCGCTATATACCTGCTTTTGCAAAAGCGGGCGCCGATATTTTGTCCGTCCATGTTGAAGCATGCCCGCACCTTCACAGGACGATCCAGCTCATCAAAGAGCAAGGGGTCAAAGCGGGAGTCGTCTTGAATCCGCATACCCCTGTGCAGCAGATCGAGCATGTGCTTGAAGACCTTGATCTCGTATTATTGATGACGGTGAATCCGGGCTTCGGCGGACAGTCGTTTATTTCCTCGGTCCTGCCGAAAATCAGGCAGGTCAAGGAGATGGCTGAGCAAAAAGGACTTGCCGATCTGCTGATTGAAGTGGACGGTGGCGTCAACAAAAATACGGCAAGACAGTGTATTGAAGCGGGAGCGAACCTGCTTGTCGCAGGATCTGCCGTTTATAACGAAAAAGACCGCAAAAAAGCCATTTCCGATATAAAAGGTGCGCTTGGGTAAGGTTTCCTGATGAAAGAGAGCCGGCTTTCTGCAGCTGCGCTCTTTTTTTAGGGCGTTCACAGAAAGGATAATGCGATGAAAACGATCAATATTGTAGCGGGAGGCCCCGATCATCTTATTCCCGACTTGCTGCAGTATCAGGCCGGGGATGCGCTTTGGATCGGGGTTGACAGAGGCGCTGTCACCCTTTTGGATGCGGGGATCGTGCCTGATGAAGCATTCGGGGATTTTGACAGCATCACAGACGAGCAAAAAAAAGCGATTGAAAAGGCCGCTCCCCGCCTCCATATTTATCAGGCGGAAAAAGATCAGACGGATTTGGACCTTGCGTTGAGCTGGGCTGTCGGACAGCGTCCTTCATTTATTAGAATGTTCGGCATTTCGGGAGGCAGAGCAGACCATTTTCTCGGGAATCTGCACCTTCTTTATACCGCGATGAAGCAAAACGTCAAGACCGTCATGATCGACCGCCAAAATACGATCAGCATGCATCCCCCAGGCTCCTATACCGTCATGCATGATCAAACAAAACCGTATATTTCATTCCTGCCGTTTGCGGAGACGGTAAAAAACCTTTCTCTCGAAGGATTTAAGTATTCTTTAAATAAGTGTCATATTGCTCTCGGTTCGACACTATGTATTAGTAACGAACTCATCCATTCACAAGGTGCTTTTTCGTTTTCAGAAGGCATATTAATAATGATAAGAAGCACTGATTAAATATCCTGGCGCTTCCGCTCGCTTTGTGTTTGGGATCCGATGTTGAAGGTGGATGCGGTTGCGGACTCTTTGAGGAGGGAAGGGAATGAAATTTTACACCATCAAATTACCGAAGTTTTTAGGGGGAATCGTCCGGGCGATGCTTGGCTCGTTTCGCAAAGACTAAGAAGCGCCGGGTGCGCTTTTTTTGCGGAGCGGCCCGGATGGCAAAAGAACGAAAAAACGCCTGCCTAAAGCGTACAGTCGCTCTTGGCAGGCGTTTATTTTTTCTTATACACGCTCAACTTTTCCAGATTTCAAAGCTCGAGCAGATACATATACTTTTTTAGGCTTGCCGTTCACAAGGATGCGCACTTTTTGAACGTTAGCGCCCCATGTGCGTTTAGAAGCGTTCATCGCGTGAGAACGAGAGTTGCCAGAACGTGATTTTCTGCCTGTAATAACGCATTTACGTGCCATTTGTTTCCCTCCTAACTATCAAAAAAAACATCATCATTCTTTATCAGTTGATCACCTGTGATGCTTCAGATACTTTAATAATTTACCACAGCTGAAAACCGTTTGCAACTATTGATTGCTCTGCTTTCAAGAAAAATTCCTTGACATCTTGAAAAAATGAACGCGCTGTAGTATAAGTAGGGTTAGGTTTGGAGAGAAGCCTGCCTGTTCTTTTAAAAAGAAGGTCCTTATAGTAGAATGATTTATATCCAGAGGTCAAAAGCGAGACTCGAAAAGGAGGAACCAACGTGTCCATTGAATTCCGAACAAAATACGGACAGATTGATATATCAAACGAAGTGGTCGCCATGGTTGCAGGAGGCGCAGCGATCGACTGCTACGGGATCGTAGGTATGGCATCCAAGAACCAAATTAAAGACGGACTGACTGAAATCCTCAGAAAAGAAAACTTTGCAAGAGGCGTCATCGTCCGCCAGGAAGAGGATCGTATTCATATTGACATGTACATCATTGTCAGCTACGGAACAAAAATTTCAGAAGTGGCACATAATGTTCAAACAAAAGTCAAATATACGCTCGACCATACAGTGGGTCTTGCAGTGGATTCCGTAAATATTTACGTTCAAGGAGTACGAGTGACGAACCCGTAGTTAGGAGGAAAACAAGAGTGTCTATACGAAATCTGGATGGAAAAGCTTTTGCAGATATGATTCTGTACGGCGCACACCATCTGTCTCAAAACGCAAATGTAGTTGATGCGTTAAACGTATTTCCGGTTCCGGACGGAGATACGGGAACGAACATGAATCTGTCGATGACATCCGGTGCGAAAGAAGTGGAGCAAATCGACACCGCCAATATCGGCAAAGTGGCACAAAGCCTGTCAAGGGGGCTTCTGATGGGGGCGCGGGGAAACTCGGGCGTCATTTTATCCCAGCTGTTCAGAGGCTTTGGCAAATCGATTGAACAGAAATCGGAAATTAACGCGAAAGAATTTGCCGCCGCGTTCCAGGCCGGAGTGGACACCGCCTACAAGGCCGTCATGAAACCGGTCGAAGGCACGATCTTGACGGTTGCCAAAGATGCCGCAAAAAAAGCAGTGCTCGCCGCTCAAACTGAAACCAATATCATCAAGGTGATGGAAGCTGTCGTAAATGAAGCGGAGGCTTCTTTGGAGCGGACGCCTGAGCTGCTTCCGGTTTTAAAGGAAGTCGGTGTCGTCGACAGCGGCGGAAAAGGGCTTCTTTACGTGTATGAAGGGTTTCTCGCTTCTTTAAAGGGAGAAAAGCTTTCTGATAAAGCGGCAGCTCTTCCGTCATTGGATGACCTTGTCAGCGCCGAGCACCATAAAAACGCTCAAAGCCACATGAATACTGAAGACATCGAATTCGGCTACTGCACGGAGTTTATGGTAAAGCTCGACAGCGGCAAAAGAAACTTTAATGAAGATGCGTTCCGCCAGGATTTAAGCCGCTTCGGTGATTCGCTTCTCGTCGTCTCAGACGAAAATATCGCCAAGGTGCACATCCATGCCGAATATCCAGGGGAAGTCATGACTTACGCGCAAAAATACGGCAGCTTAATCAACATGAAAATCGAAAATATGAGAGAACAGCACAGCGCGATTCTCAGCCAGAACAAACAGGAGACAGCACCGGCAGAAAAAGCGCCGGCAGATAAACAGCCGTACGGCATCGTCACAGTGGCCATGGGTGAAGGGATTGCCGAGCTTTTCGAAAGCATCGGCGCCACAAAGATCATAGAAGGCGGCCAGACGATGAATCCGAGCACGGAAGACATCGTTCAGGCGATAAAAGACGCCAATGCGGACACGGTCGTGATTCTGCCGAATAATTCAAACATTGTCATGGCGGCGAACCAGGCCGCGGATGTTGCCGGACAACATGTAATTGTCATCCCGACGAAGACCGTTCCTCAAGGAATGGCCGCACTGCTCGCATTCAACCCGGCCCTTTCAGCGGACGAGAATGAAGCCGCTATGCTCGGTGCGATCGGCGAGGTGAAAAGCGGACAGATCACCTATGCGGTCAGAGACACAAACATTGACGGCATCGATATTAAAAAAGGCGATTTTATGGGCATATTAAACGGGAAAATCGTTGAGACGGCGTCAGACCAGTTAACAGCAGCGAAAAAGCTGATCGCAGGCATGATCGATGAAGACAGCGAAATCGTCACCGTGATCAAAGGGGAAGACGCCCCGGAAGAAGAGGCCGAAGAACTCGCAGCCTACATCAGCGAGACGTACGAAGACGTCGAAGTAGAAGTGCACGACGGAAAACAGCCGCTGTATTCCTACATTCTGGCTGTCGAATAACGAATCAAAGGCAGAAGGGCATGTTGATAAAAGCCCTTCTCTTCTTTTGGCTTTTTTTAAAGCCTCAGCCCGCAACGGACGTTGTCTGCTTGCCAATTGGGAAATGATCGATTAGTCTAAAAAAAACGGCTTTTTTTCCTCCGTACAGCGGGGGAATCTGTTTGTAAAAGGGGGATAAGGATGAAGTACAGAAGTGTGTTTGATATTATCGGGCCCGTCATGATCGGACCGTCAAGTTCTCATACGGCCGGCGCGGCCAGAATCGGCAGAGTCGCCAGAAGCGTGTTTGGGAGGGAGCCGAAACAAATTATTGTATCGCTCTACGGTTCTTTTGCCGAAACGTATAAAGGACATGGAACAGATGTTGCGATCATCGGCGGCCTTTTGGATTTTGATACATTTGATGAAAGAATCAAAGATTCGATCCGTCTAGCCGAAGAAAAGGGAATCGCCATCGAGTTCCGGGAAGAAGAAGCGGTACCGAAGCATCCCAATACAGCCCGCATCCTCATCTCTGATGATGAAGGCTCCCTTGAACTCGCAGGCATCTCAATCGGCGGAGGGAAAATCGAGATCATTGAGCTGAACGGCTTCGAACTCAGATTATCGGGTAATCACCCCGCTATTTTAGTCGTCCATAACGACCGCTACGGAACGATTGCAGGCGTAGCCAATGTGCTTGCGAAGTTCGCAATCAACATCGGCCATATGGAAGTTGCCCGCAAAGACGTCGGCCAGGAAGCGCTCATGACGATTGAGGTCGATCAAACGATTGATCCGGCTGTTTTTGATGAATTGAGAGCGCTGCCGAACATCATTGAGGTGACCCAGATCGCTGACTAAAAAGGAGGGTGAGACGATATGTTTCGAAATGTGAAAGAATTAATTCAACTGACAAAGGAAAAGAACGTGTCCATCTCTGAAATCATGATCACACAGGAGATCGAGGTGACAGGCCGGACGCGGGAAGATATATTCAAGCAGATGGAAGCCAACTTGGCTGTCATGGAAGACGCTGTTCAAAAAGGCATTGAGGGCGTCGTATCGCACTCCGGATTGACGGGCGGAGACGCCGTTAAGCTTCAGGCCTACCTTAAATCGGGCAAAGGGCTGTCAGGGGATGTCATCCTTGACGCTGTCAGCAAAGCGGTAGCGACAAATGAAGTCAACGCTGCGATGGGAACGATTTGCGCAACGCCGACAGCCGGATCGGCCGGCGTTGTCCCGGGGACGCTCTTTGCGGTAAAAGAGAAACTTCACCCGACGAAAGAGCAGATGGTCCGCTTTTTATTTACATCGGGAGCGTTCGGATTCGTCGTTGCCAACAATGCGAGCATTTCGGGAGCCGCCGGAGGCTGTCAGGCTGAAGTCGGATCGGCCTCGGGCATGGCGGCTGCCGCCATCGTCGAAATGGCGGGCGGAACCCCTGAACAGTGCGCCGAAGCGATGGCCATCGCTTTAAAAAACGTACTCGGTCTAGTCTGCGATCCTGTCGCAGGGCTCGTTGAGGTGCCGTGTGTGAAGCGGAACGCGATGGGCGCAGCCAATGCGATGGTCGCGGCTGATATGGCGCTTGCCGGCATTACAAGCCGCATTCCATGCGATGAAGTGATCGATGCGATGTACAAAATCGGACAGACGATGCCGACGGCACTGAGGGAAACAGGCCGGGGCGGTCTTGCCGCAACACCGACGGGCAAAGAATTGGAGAAAAAAATATTCGGAGGAGCGTCAGCTGCACGTGGAACACAATCTGCAACTTAGTATATCTGTTATAAAAGGCGTCGGGACGGAAACGGAAAAAACGTTGAACGAGCTCGGAATCTATACGGTTCTCGATCTTTTAAACTACTTCCCGTACCGATATGACGATTATGAATTGCGCGATTTGGAAGATGTGGCACACGATGAACGAGTGACGGTGGAAGGGAAGGTTCACAGCGAGCCTTCTCTTGCCTATTACGGGAAAAAGCGGAGCCGTCTCACGTTCCGGCTTTTGGTCGGGAACTATTTGATCACAGCGGTTTGCTTTAACAGGCCTTATTTGAAAAAAAAGCTTGCGATCGGCTCGATTGTTACCGTAACCGGAAAATGGGACAAGCACAGACAATCCGTGATGGTGCAAGAGCTGAAAAACGGGCCGCACCAGGGTGATCAGTCGATTGAACCCGTATACTCCGTCAAAGAAAACATCACCGTAAAGACGATGAGGAAATTGATTCAGGAAGCTGTCCGCAGCCATTTGCCGTTTGCCGAAGATCCTCTTCCGGAAAAGCTTCGGACCGCCTACAAACTTCTGTCTTACCAGGAGGCGGTAAAGGCGATGCACAAGCCCGAGTCGAGGGAAGCTTTAAAGCATGCGCGGCGCCGTTTTGTATATGAGGAATTTTTGCTGTTTCAGCTGAAAATGCAGGCTTTGCGAAAGTTCGAGCGGGAAGCGTCCGACGGAATCAGCCACACCTTTCGGCTCGAAGACGTCAATTCGTTTGTCAAAAGCCTTCCGTTTCCTTTGACAAACGCGCAGGCGAAAGCGCTCGACGACATATTAAGGGACATGGCTTCAGGGTATAAAATGAATCGGCTTTTGCAAGGAGACGTCGGTTCAGGCAAAACAGCCGTCGCCGCGATTGCGCTATACGCCTCGCTGCTTTCCGGATTCCAGGGGGCGATGATGGTGCCGACCGAAATACTGGCGGAACAGCACGCCGATTCGCTTGTATCCCTCTTTGAGCAGCACGACGTCAATGTGGCGCTTTTAACAAGCTCTGTGAAAGGGAAAAGGAGAAGAGAGCTTTTAGAAAGATTAAAAGAAGGAGAAATTGATATTTTGGTGGGGACGCACGCCCTTATTCAGGACGATGTCCACTTTAAACAGCTCGGGCTCGTGATCACCGATGAACAGCACCGCTTCGGCGTCGAGCAAAGAAAAAAACTGAGAAGCAAAGGGAAAGATCCCGATGTCTTGTTTATGACGGCGACGCCGATTCCGAGAACACTGGCGATCACGGTTTTCGGGGAAATGGATGTGTCCGTCATCGATGAAATGCCGGCTGGGCGAAAGCGGATCGAGACGTATTGGGTAAAGCACGACATGCTCGAACGGATTCTCGCGTTTATCGATAAAGAACTGAAAAAAGGCAGACAGGCGTATGTGATCTGTCCCTTGATTGAAGAGTCGGACAAGCTCGACGTTCAAAATGCAATTGATGTGCACAGCATGCTGACTCATGCCTTCAGGGGAAGATGGCAGATCGGTCTCATGCACGGAAAGCTGTCAAATGACGAGAAAGAACAGGTAATGAGGCAGTTCAGCAAAAACGAATGCCAGATTCTCGTTTCCACAACCGTCGTTGAAGTCGGGGTAAACGTTCCGAATGCGACGGTCATGCTGATCTATGATGCCGACCGGTTCGGTCTTTCCCAGCTGCATCAGCTTCGCGGCCGGGTCGGACGGGGCGATCACCAGTCGTATTGCATCCTGATGGCAGACCCGAAATCTGAGACGGGAAAAGAGCGCATGAGCATCATGTCTGAGACGACGGACGGCTTTGAGCTTTCTGAAAAAGATCTTGAACTCAGAGGGCCCGGGGACTTTTTCGGCAAGAAACAGAGCGGGATGCCGGAGTTTAAAGTCGCCGACATGGTTCACGACTACCGCGCGCTGGAAACGGCAAGAAGAGACGCTGCAGAACTTGTCTCTTCAAAAGCGTTCTGGACGGATGCCGAATATAAAAGCCTGCGGGAACACTTGCAAAACAGCGGGGTTATGGACGGAGAGAAGCTGAGCTGATCTGAAGTCCAGCTAAAATTTATCGTCGGCGGGTAAAGAAAGATTGCATTCCAATCTATGAAATTATATACTACTATTAGTACCTAGTCATAATTGCGCGGATGGTGTTTAATAATATGAGAAAAAGTAAGAGAGAACGCCAAGAATTGCTGCAGCAGACGATTCGTACGACCCCGTTTATTACGGACGAGGAGTTAGCGGAGAAATTTAACGTCAGCATTCAGACGATTCGCTTGGACCGTTTGGAACTTTCCATACCTGAACTGAGAGAAAGAATCAAAAGTGTTGCCGAGAAGTCTCTTGAAGATGAAGTCAAGTCATTGCCGCTTGACGAGGTCATCGGCGAGATCATTGATTTGGAGCTGGATGAGCACGCGATTTCAATTCTTGAGATCAGAAGGGAGCATGTTTTCAGCCGAAATCAAATCGCCAGGGGGCACCATTTGTTTGCCCAGGCCAACTCGCTCGCCGTCGCCCTCATCGACGATGAGCTCGCATTGACGGCCAAAGCGGACATCCGCTTTACAAGGCAGGTCAAGCAAGGCGAACGGGTCGTTGCAAAAGCGAAAGTCGTGAAGCTTGATAAAGATAAAGGCAGAACGGTTGTTGAAGTGAACAGCTATGTTGCCGAAGAGCCTGTGTTTTCAGGCGAATTTGTCATGTATCGTTCAAAACAATCATAGAAGGTGGCGCGTAAGTCATGAAAATTGCTGTAGATGCCATGGGAGGAGACAATGCTCCCAAAGCGGTTATTGAAGGCGTGATGAAAGCGGTCGAAGATTTTGAAGACCTCGAGATCACGCTGATCGGCGACCGGGAAAAAATAGCCGCCCATTTAACAGAACACGGGCGGATCACCGTCAAACACGCGGAAGAAGTCATCGAAGCGACAGACGAGCCAGTCAGAGCCGTCAGAAGAAAGAAGAATTCATCGATGGTTCTGATGGCCGGAGAAGTCGCCGAAGGCAGGGCTGATGCCTGCATTTCCGCCGGAAACACCGGAGCGCTTATGACGGCCGGGCTCTTTATCGTCGGCCGGATTGAAGGGATTGAAAGGCCTGCGTTGGCACCGACATTGCCGACCGTCTCCGGAGACGGCTTTCTCCTTCTTGATGTCGGAGCGAATGTGGACGCCAAGCCCGAACATCTCGTTCAATACGCCATTATGGGATCTGTTTACGGAGAACAGGTGCTGGGCGTCAAAAATCCGCGCATCGGACTTTTGAACGTCGGAACCGAAGATAAAAAAGGAAATGAGCTTGCCAAGCAGACCTTTCAAAAATTGAAGGAAACCGATTTGAATTTCATCGGCAATGTGGAAGCCCGCGATATGCTGGACGGAGTCGCTGATGTCATCGTCACAGACGGCTTTACCGGTAACGTTGCCTTGAAAACGGTCGAGGGCGCGGCGCTGTCCATTTTTAAAATGCTGAGAACGACGCTGACTTCGAGCTTCACGGCGAAGCTCGCCGCTTCTGCACTGAAGCCGAAGCTGAAAGAAATGAAAACGAAAATGGATTACTCTGAATACGGCGGAGCCGGATTGTTCGGCTTAAAGGCGCCCGTCATCAAAGCGCACGGATCATCTGACGGACGCGCCGTTTATCACGCGATCCGCCAGGCCAGAGAGATGGTCAGCCAAAATGTCGCGGCATTTATCGAAGAAAAAATTCAACAAAAAGCAGATGAATAGTCTGGAGGTTTTAACACATGGGCAAGATTGCTTTTCTATTCCCGGGCCAAGGTTCGCAGCATATCGGCATGGGACACGAATTGTATGAAAAAGAACCGAATGCGAAGAAGATTTTTGAAGAAGCGGATCAAACGCTTGAAACAAAACTGAGCACCCTCATGTTTGAAGGGGATGCAAAGGAACTGACGCTTACATACAACGCGCAGCCAAGCCTTTTAACGGCGAGCATCGCAGCGCTTGAAAAACTGAAGGAATACGGCATTAAAGCCGACTATGCGGCAGGTCACAGCCTCGGCGAATACAGCGCATTGGTCGCTGCCGGCGCCTTGTCGTTTAAAGATGCGGTTTATGCCGTCAGAAAGCGCGGCGAATTCATGAATGAAGCCGTGCCGGCGGGAGAAGGCGCGATGGCGGCCATTCTCGGCATGGACAGCCAGGCGCTGAAAGAAGTGACGGACAAAATTTCCGAAGAAGGAAACCTTGTTCAGCTCGCCAATTTGAACTGCCCTGGGCAAATCGTCATCTCGGGAACAGCTAAAGGCGTGGAGCTCGCTTCAGAGCTTGCGAAAGAAAAGGGCGCAAAACGCGCGATTCCTCTCGAAGTCAGCGGGCCGTTCCATTCTGAGCTGATGAAGCCGGCAGCTGATAAGCTTCGTGAAGTTCTTGATGCGTGCACGATCAACGACGCAGCCATTCCGGTCGTCTCCAACGTAACGGCCGACTTTGTAACGGATAAAGACGACATTAAGAATAAACTGATTGAACAGCTGTATTCCCCTGTACGCTTTGAAGAAACAATCAGCCGCCTGATTGACGAAGGCGTCACGACCTTCATTGAAATCGGTCCCGGAAAGGTTTTGTCAGGGCTTGTGAAGAAAGTGAACCGCAGAGTCAAAACGATTGCTGTATCAGACCCGAACACAATTGAACTTGCCGTTCAAACGTTGAAGGAGGAAAACGAAAATGCTGGAAAATAAAACAGCCGTTGTGACAGGAGCCTCAAGAGGGATCGGCCGCGCGATCGCCCTGGACCTGGCGAAAAACGGAGCAAATGTCGTCGTCAACTACGCGGGAAATGAAGCGAAAGCGAACGAAGTCGTAGACGAAATCAAAGCGCTCGGCCGCGATGCGTTTGCTTTTAAAGCGGACGTTTCCAATGCGGATGAGGTTCAGGCGATGATGAAGGAAGCGGTCGGACGCTTCGGCACGCTTGACATCCTTGTCAACAATGCGGGCATTACTAAAGACAATCTGTTCATGAGAATGAAAGAAGATGAATGGGACGACGTCATTAACATAAACTTAAAAGGTGTGTTCAATTGTTCAAAAGCTGTGACAAGACAGATGATGAAACAAAGAAGCGGCCGGATCATCAATATCACCTCGGTTGTAGGCGTCGTCGGTAACGCCGGGCAGGCCAACTATGTCGCGGCTAAATCAGGCGTGATCGGCTTGACGAAAACGCTGGCAAAAGAACTGGCGTCAAGAAACATCACTGTGAATGCGATCGCTCCGGGATTCATTTCGACGGAAATGACGGACAAGCTGACAAAAGACATTCAAGACGAAATGCTGAAGCAGATTCCGCTTGCACGGTTCGGCGAGCCGTCTGACATCAGCAGCGCCGTTGTTTTCCTCGCATCTGACCATGCGAGCTACATGACCGGCCAGACGCTGAACATCAACGGCGGAATGGCTATGGTTTAAACGAAATCAAAAATTGAATTATCTCTGGTTTTTTAAAAACGAATCAACTATAATACTTGAGGGGAGGTGAATAGCTATGGCAGACGCATTAGAGCGTGTAACAAAAATCATCGTAGACCGCCTCGGCGTGGATGAAGCTGACGTCACTCTTGAAGCTTCTTTTAAAGAGGATTTAGGCGCTGATTCCCTGGATGTAGTTGAGCTTGTCATGGAACTTGAAGACGAGTTTGATATGGAGATTTCTGACGAAGATGCTGAAAAGATTGCAACAGTCGGTGACGCTGTGAACTACATAAATAGTAAGCAGTAAGCTCATTTAAAGTCCCGTTTAAAGACGGGGCTTTATCCCTTTATAAATGCGGCTTTAATTTTAATGTTTTGCCCAATGATAAACGAACCTGCCTTTTCATAGGAGGTGAGGTGAACTTGATGTGCCCATATGGAGGTTGCTATGTCAAAACATTCACATTTCAGAGACAAAAAAATGTTTCAAAAAAAAGCGGAGCAGTTTAAAAAGTTTCAGGAACGGATTTCGGTTCAATTTCAAAACGAGAAGCTTTTATATCAAGCGTTTACACATTCATCTTATGTGAATGAGCATCGAAAGAAGCCATATGAAGATAATGAGAGGCTTGAATTTTTAGGAGACGCCGTTTTGGAACTGACGATTTCTCAATTTTTATACGCCAAATACCCGGCGATGAGCGAGGGTGATTTGACGAAATTGAGAGCGGCGATCGTATGCGAGCCTTCTTTGGTTTCCCTGGCCCATGAGCTTTCTTTCGGAGAGCTTGTTCTATTGGGAAAAGGAGAGGAAATGACTGGAGGAAGAAAGCGTCCGGCGCTTTTAGCCGATGTGTTTGAAGCTTTTATCGGTGCGCTCTATCTGGATCAGGGGCTCGAAGCCGTCGTGACTTTTCTGAAAGCGTACGTTTTCCCTAAAATCGACGATGGTGCTTTTTCTCATGTGATGGATTTTAAAAGCCAGCTGCAGGAATTTGTACAGCGCGACGGGCGAGGCATACTGGAGTATAAAATCCTTCAGGAAAAAGGACCGGCGCACAACCGCGAATTTGAAGCAAATGTATCGCTAAAAGGAGAAGTACTTGGGGTGGGAAGCGGCCGTTCCAAAAAAGAAGCTGAACAGCATGCCGCTCAAGAAGCGCTCGCGAAGCTGCAAAAACACCATATGAAACAATAAATCCCCCTTGCAAAAACCAGGGGGATTTCAATGTATTTTGAGCCTTTTCCATAGGGTTATGATAGAATTGTAATACTTTAATACATAAGGAGGATCACCATGTTCCTCAAACGTTTAGACGTGATAGGATTTAAATCGTTTGCAGAACGAATTTCTGTAGATTTTGTAAAAGGCGTGACAGCCGTCGTCGGCCCGAACGGCAGCGGAAAAAGCAACATCACCGACGCGATCCGCTGGGTGCTCGGTGAACAGTCCGCCAAATCGCTCAGGGGCGGCAAGATGGAAGATATCATTTTTGCCGGCAGCGACTCGCGGAAAAAGCTGAACCTTGCCGAAGTGACGCTGACGCTTGACAACGATGACCGCTTTTTGCCGATCGATTTTCACGAAGTCAGTGTGACGAGAAGAGTCTACAGATCGGGGGAAAGCGAATTTCTCATCAACAACCAGCCGTGCCGCCTGAAAGATATCATCGATCTTTTTATGGATTCAGGGCTTGGAAAAGAAGCGTTTTCCATCATCAGCCAAGGCAAAGTCGAAGAGATTTTAAGCAGCAAGGCTGAAGAGCGGAGAAGCATCTTCGAAGAAGCGGCCGGCGTATTAAAATACAAAACGAGAAAGAAAAAAGCCGAAAACAAGCTGTTTGAGACACAGGACAATTTGAACCGGGTCGAAGACATCCTCCACGAGCTCGAGGGACAGGTGGAGCCGCTGAAAGTGCAGGCATCGATCGCCAAAGACTACCTTGAAAAGAAGGATGAGCTTGAAAAAATCGAAATCGCGTTAACGGCGTATGACATCGAAGAGCTTCACGGAAAATGGGAAGCCCTTCAGCAAAAAGTCGAAAAGGCGAAAGACGAAGAAATGTCCTCTTCTGCGGCCATCCAGGCAAAAGAAGCCAAAATCGAAGAGGCAAGAGACAAAATTCAAGCGCTCGACGAATCGGTCGATGAGCTTCAGCAAGTGCTGCTTTTGACAAGCGAGGAACTGGAGAAGCTTGAAGGCCGGAAAGAAGTGCTGAAGGAACGCAAAAAAAACGCCACGCAAAACAGAGCTCAGCTTGAAGAAGCGATCGTCCAGCGCAGTGAAAAAGAGCGAACCCTGAAAGAGAAAATCGCCGCGCAGAAGCTTGTGTTTGAAAAGCTCGAGACTGAAGCAAAAGAGCTTGCCCGACAGGTGAAAGAAAAAAATCAGGCTTTATCCGGATACAGCGAAAATGTAGAGGAAGAAATCGAACAGCTGAAAAGCGATTATTTCGAGCTGTTGAACGAACAGGCTTCCGTCCGCAACGAGCTTCAATTTCTTGAAGACCAAATGACCCAATCTGCGGCACAGCAGAAACGGCTCGCACAAAACAATGAAAAATATTTAAGCGAGCGGAAGGAAATCGCCGACCAAAAGATGAAAACCGAACACGAATTCAGCCTCGTGGACGAGCGTCTTCACAGCCAGATTCAAGCATTCAGGGACGCGCAAAAAAGCTATGAACAGAAAAAAAGCCAGTACGAAAAAAAGGAATCCGCCCTTTACCAGGCTTATCAATACGTTCAGCAGGCGCGCTCTAAAAAGGAAATGCTTGAAGCGATGCAGGAGGACTTTTCGGGGTTTTATCAAGGCGTCAAAGAAGTATTAAAGGCCAAGAGCGAGCTTCCGGGAATTCGCGGCGCGATTGCAGAGCTGTTAAAGACGGACGAGCGGTATGAAACAGCGATCGAAATCGCGCTCGGCGCAACAGCACAGCATGTTGTCACAGAAGATGAAGACGCCGCCAGACGGGCGATTCAATATTTGAAAAAGCATTCGTTCGGAAGGGCGACCTTCCTCCCGCTTTCCGTCATCAAAGAGCGCCGCATCCAGCCGAGAGACATCGAGACGGCGAAAGAAAACCCGTCGTTCATCGGCATCGCCAGCGAGCTTGTTTCATTTGATCCGGCCTACCGGAGCGTCGTGCAAAATCTGCTCGGCACCGTGCTGATCACCGAGCATTTAAAGGGCGCCAACGACCTTGCCAAGCGGCTCGGCCACAGATACCGGATCGTCACCCTTGAAGGGGATGTCGTCAATCCGGGCGGTTCCATGACGGGAGGAGCTGTCAAGAAAAAAAGCAGCTCGCTTCTGGGACGAAACAGGGAACTGGAAGCCCAGACAAAACGCCTCGCCGAGATGGAAGAAAAAACCGAATTGCTCGAAAAAGAAGTGAAAGCCCTGAAGCAGACCATTCAGGAGCTTGATGCCAAGCTACAGTCACTTCGCGAGGACGGAGAACGCCTAAGATCCGAGCAGCAGGAAATCAAAGGCCGTCTGTACGAACTCGAAATCGCCGAGAAAAACGTCAACAGCCATTTGGAGCTCTATGACCAGGAAAAATCGGCTCTGCTTGAAGGGGACGAAGACAAGAAGCGGCGTAAAGAAGAGCTTGAAGAAAAGCTCGCATCGATCGCCGGCGAGCTGCAGCGCCTTGATTCCGAAATCGAAGCCATGACGGAGCGGAAACAGACGCAGACCTCGACGAAAGAAGCGTTGCAAAGCGAGCTGACCGATTTGAAAGTGGTGCTGGCGAAAACCGAACAGTCGTGTGCAAACGAACGGGAAAAGCTCGCAAGGCTTGAAGAAGAGTATGACGAGAATGCGGAAGCGCTCAAGGTGGCCGAAGAGGATCTTTCTTTCTTAACGACAGAGATGTCCTCCAATTCTTCCGGTGAGGAAAAACTTGAAGAAGCTGCGAAAAAGAAGCTGAACGATAAAAATAAAACCGCAGAGCTCATCGCCTCAAGAAGAGAACAGCGGATGAAGCTGCAAAAAGGCCTTGAAACCGAAGAGCTCGAACTGAAAGAAATGAAGCGCCAGTATAAGCAGATGGCCGGTCTCTTAAAAGATGAAGAAGTCAAGCTCGGCCGCATGGAAGTCGAGCTCGACAACCTGCTCTCTTTCCTGCGGGAAGAGTACAGCCTTTCATTTGAAGGGGCAAGGGAAAAATATCCTTTGGAGCTTTCCCCTGAAGAAGCGAGGAAGCGCGTCAAGCTGATCAAGCTTGCGATCGAAGAGCTGGGAACGGTGAACCTTGGCAGCATTGAGGAATTCGAAAGGGTCAATGAACGCTACCTCTTCCTTTCAGAGCAGAAAGACGACCTGCTCGAAGCGAAAAATACGCTCTTTAAGGTCATCGAGGAAATGGATGAGGAAATGACGAAGCGTTTTGCGGAAACATTTGCGCAGATCAGCTCCCATTTTGAAGACGTCTTCCGGGCGCTGTTCGGCGGCGGAAGAGCCGAGCTCAAGCTGACAGATCCGAATGACCTGCTCCAATCGGGCGTCGATATTATCGCCCAGCCTCCGGGCAAAAAGCTGCAGAACCTGAGCCTGCTTTCCGGCGGGGAACGGGCCTTGACGGCGATCGCGCTCCTGTTTTCGATCCTCAAAGTCAGACCGGTTCCGTTCTGCGTGCTGGATGAAGTCGAGGCGGCCCTTGATGAAGCGAACGTGTTCCGCTTTGCCCAATACTTGAAAAAATACAGCCATGAAACCCAGTTCATCGTCATCACCCACCGGAAAGGAACAATGGAAGAAGCCGATGTTCTTTACGGCGTGACGATGCAGGAATCAGGCGTTTCCAAGCTGGTCTCAGTCAAGCTTGAAGAAACAAAAGAATTAGTTCAATAAAGCGAGGTTACAGGACATGAGCTTTTTTAAAAAACTGAAAGAAAAAATCACACAGCAGACCGATTCGGTCTCAGGCAAATTTAAAGAAGGCCTGGCGAAAACGAGAAATACGTTTCAGGAGCGGGTCAATGAGCTTGTCTCCCGCTACCGGAAAGTGGACGAGGATTTTTTTGAAGAGCTTGAAGAGGTTCTGATCGGCGCTGATGTCGGCGTTGCGACTGTTATGGAGCTGATTGACGAGCTGAAGAGCGAGGTCAAGCGAAGAAATATTCAGGACCCGAAAGAGGTGCAGTCCGTCATTTCTGAAAAGCTCGTTGAAATCTATGAAGGCGGGGAGCAGGAAGCATCAGAGCTCCGCGTCGAAGACGGCCGCCTAAACATCATTTTATTCGTCGGCGTCAACGGCGTCGGCAAAACGACGACGATCGGCAAGCTTGCCCATCAATTCATTAAAGAAGGCAAAAATGTCGTTCTTGCTGCCGGAGATACATTCAGGGCCGGCGCGATCGACCAGCTTGAAGTGTGGGGAGAGCGCGTCGGCGCGCATGTCGTCAAACAGGCGGAAGGCTCGGATCCTGCGGCTGTTATCTATGACGCCGTTCAAGCCGCGAAAGCGCGCGGCGCCGATGTCCTGCTTTGCGACACGGCAGGACGCCTGCAAAATAAAGTGAACTTAATGAAAGAGCTAGAAAAGGTAAAGCGCGTGATTCAGCGCGAAGTGCCTGATGCGCCTCATGAAGTGCTGCTCGTACTGGATGCGACGACAGGGCAGAACGCAATGACACAGGCGCGCGAATTTTCCAAAGCGACTGATGTCTCAGGCATCGTGCTGACGAAGCTCGACGGAACGGCAAAAGGCGGCATCGTCCTCGCCATCCGCCATGAGCTGCAGATTCCGGTCAAGTTTGTCGGGCTGGGGGAAAAAATGGATGACCTGCAGCCGTTTGAAGCAGAGTCATATGTATACGGCCTGTTTTCCGATCTGATCGAGAAAGAAGAGTAGGCGCGGAAAACCCCTTTGCGGGGGTTTTCTTTTTTGCCGTCCGGTATGACAAGATAAAAACTTGACAGATCAAATATTTCAGCGTAAACTAGTGTATCGTAAAGGGATTTGACTTAACAAAGGGGAGAGTCTCATGACGCTTGAAAAAACAACGAGAATGAATTACTTATTCGATTTCTATCAGTCGTTGTTGACATCAAAACAAAAAAGCTACATGTCGCTTTACTACTTAGACGATTTCTCCCTTGGCGAAATAGCTGAAGAATATCATGTCTCAAGGCAGGCGGTCTATGACAATATCAAACGGACCGAAGCCATGCTTGAGCAATATGAAGAAAAGCTACTTTTGTTTAAAAAATTTCAAGAGCGCAAAAAGATTTTTGAAGCGCTGAGAAAGCTGACTGACGGTCAGCCTGAGGCGGAGTCCCTGATTGATGCGCTTGAGAAATTAGATTAGGAGGCGGCACTTAATATGGCATTCGAAGGATTAGCCGACCGACTGCAGCAAACGATCTCAAAAATCCGCGGAAAAGGAAAAGTAACGGAGCAAGACGTCAAAGAGATGATGCGCGAAGTCCGTTTAGCGCTCCTTGAAGCGGACGTCAATTTTAAAGTCGTGAAAGATTTTGTGAAAAAGGTAAGCGAACGAGCTGTCGGACAAGACGTTATGAAAAGCCTGACGCCCGGACAGCAGGTCATTAAAGTGGTAAAAGAAGAGCTGACGGAGCTGATGGGCGGCGAGGAAAGCAAGATTGCCGCTGCAAAGCGTCCGCCGACCGTCATCATGATGGTCGGTCTGCAAGGGGCCGGTAAAACGACGTCGACTGGAAAGCTTGCCAACCTGCTTCGCAAAAAACATAACCGCAATCCGCTGCTCGTGGCAGCAGACATCTACCGCCCGGCGGCGATCAAACAGCTGGAAACGCTCGGCAAGCAGCTCGATATGCCGGTATTTTCACTGGGTGACAAGGTCAGTCCGGTGGAGATTGCCAAGCAGGCCATCGAAAAGGCGAAAGAAGATCATCACGACTACGTTCTCATCGATACGGCGGGACGCCTTCATATTGATGAAGAGCTGATGGATGAGCTTGAGCAGGTAAAAGAAACCGCTCAGCCGGAAGAGATTTTCCTTGTCGTTGACTCCATGACGGGTCAAGACGCGGTCAATGTTGCCAAAAGCTTTAACGAACAGCTCGGTGTGACAGGTGTCATCTTGACGAAGCTTGACGGCGATACTAGAGGCGGAGCGGCCTTGTCAATCCGCGCCGTGACAAACACGCCGATCAAATTCGCCGGAATGGGCGAAAAGCTTGATGCGCTGGAGCCGTTTCATCCTGAACGGATGGCTTCGCGGATACTCGGAATGGGCGATGTGCTCACCCTTATCGAGAAAGCCCAGGCCAACGTAGACGAAGAAAAGGCGAAGGAACTCGAGCAAAAAATGAAAAATATGAGCTTTACGCTCGACGACTTTTTGGAACAGCTCGGACAGGTCCGCAATATGGGGCCGCTTGAAGACCTGATTCAAATGATGCCCGGCGCAGGCAAAATGAAAGGCTTAAAAAACGTGAAGGTTGATGAAAAACAGCTCAGCCATATCGAAGCGATCATCAAGTCGATGACCGGGAAGGAAAAAGAGCAGCCTGAGATCATCAATGCAAGCAGGCGCAAACGGATTGCTAAAGGAAGCGGGACATCCGTCCAGGAAGTCAACCGTCTTTTAAAGCAATTTGAAGAAATGAAAAAAATGATGAAACAGATGACAAACATGACAAAAGGCAAGAAAAAAGGGTTTAAACTGCCCTTCATGTAAACCTGTTTTCAGATGATAAAAACGTTGTTAAGAAAAAACACTTTACAAACACTTTTATCATTGTTAATATACTATCTTGTTGAAATATTTTCGGAGGTGCTAGTAAAATGGCAGTAAAAATTCGTTTAAAACGTATGGGAGCTAAAAAATCTCCTTTCTATCGTATTGTTGTAGCAGATTCTCGTTCACCGCGTGACGGCCGCTTCATCGAAACAGTCGGAACTTACAACCCGCTTGCAAAACCAGCGGAAGTCAAAATCGACGAAGAGCTTGCGCTTAAATGGCTTCAAACAGGAGCTAAACCGTCTGACACGGTTCGCAACCTGTTCTCAAAAGAAGGCATTATGGAAAAATTCCACAACGCTAAACAAAGCAAATAATGAGTGATCTGCACTTGGAAGAGCTGATTGTATCACTGGTCAAGCCGCTTGTGGATCACCCGGATGATGTTCAGGTTTTCAAAGAGGAAAATCCAGAGCGGATTATGTTCCGCCTGTCTGTCAACAGAGAGGATACCGGCAAGATCATCGGCAAAAAAGGGCGCACTGCAAGAGCGATACGCTCTGTCGTATTTGCGGCAGGCGCACAGTCTTCTAAGAAAGTTCAACTTGAGATCGCAGACTAAGGGGAGAGGGTGAAAACCTCCCCCTTTTTTAACATGTAAGAAAAATAGAAACAGATGAACGATTCCGATCGTCAGCTTATGCCAGGCTGCCGGATTTCAGGGAAAGGAAAAATCACGGGACAGTAGGTGATGATGCCATGCAAATTATCCAACGTGTTACCGTCATGCAGGTTTTGACTGAAAACAGCAAAAAAAAGCTGCTGGCTTCTTTTGAAGAAAGAAAGGAAATCCTTGAGCGCGAATGCAACCAGCTCTATTTTCAGCTCAGGAAACACGAAAAGGAACACCACAATCCGGCGGCGACTGAATCATTTAAAAAAGAAATTGAAAAACGACAGGACAAGATTAAAATGATCGTTTTTCAAATCAATCAAATCCACACACTGCCGCTTGGCAGCGAAGTAAAGGAAAAAGAAATCGACGCTTTAATGGACATTGAAGTCGGGGATAATTGGCATGATATGACGGCGGGAAAAACAATCGTGATTAAAGACGGGATCGTCATTGAAATTCGTCCGAGGTGAAGAAATGCTGAAACAATGGTTTAATGTAGGGAAAATTGTTAATACTCATGGGGTAAAAGGCGAAGTCCGCGTCATTTCAAGAACCGATTTTCCTGAGGAGCGGTACAAGCCCGGAAACGCGCTCTACTTGTTTCTGGAAGGAAAAGACGAGCCTGTCCAGGTGACCGTCAGCGCCCACAGGCTTCACAAACAGTTCCACCTTTTGCAGTTTAAAGAGGTTGAAACGCTCACCGAAGCCGAAAAATTAAAGAATGCCTTGATTAAAGTTCCCGAAGACCAATTAAGCCAGTTGGCGGAAGACGAATACTACTTTCACGAAATCATCGGCTGCGATGTTTTCTCGGAAGACGGGGATTTAATCGGCAAGGTGAAAGAAATTTTAACGCCGGGCGCCAACGATGTCTGGGTCGTGGCCAGACCGGGAAAGAAAGACGCGCTCATCCCTTATATTGACGCCGTTGTCAAAGAGATTAACGTAGCGGATAAAACGATCAAGATTCATATCATGGAAGGATTACTTGACGAATGAAAATCGATTTTTTAACGCTTTTTCCGGAAATGTTTGAAGGCGTGCTCGGCTCGTCGATCCTGCAAAAAGCTCAGGACAAGGACGCTGTCCGTTTTCGCGTGGTGAACTTTCGGGCCTATTCCGACAACAAGCATCAAACCGTTGACGATTATCCATACGGCGGCGGAGCCGGAATGGTGCTGAAACCGCAGCCCGTCTTTGACGCGGTCGAAAAGCTGACGGCTGAAGCCGGAGGGTCTCCGAGAATCATCCTCGTCTGCCCCCAGGGTGAACGCTATACCCAGCAGAAGGCGGAAGAACTGGCGCGGGAAGAGCATTTAATGTTCATTTGCGGCCATTATGAAGGGTATGATGAACGGATCAGGGAGCACCTGTCTACAGACGAGATTTCGATCGGAGATTTCGTTTTGACAGGGGGAGAGCTGCCGGCGATGATGATCGCAGACAGCGTTGTGCGGCTTTTGCCGGGCGTGCTCGGCAAGGAAGAATCGCACCTTGAAGACTCTTTCAGCACAGGGCTTCTTGAACACCCTCATTACACGCGGCCGGCAGATTATAAAGGCTTGAAGGTGCCGGACGTTCTGACATCCGGGAACCATGCGAAGATCAAAGAATGGCGGCGGAAGGAGTCTCTCAGGCGCACATTTTTAAGGCGTCCCGACCTTCTGGAAAACTATCCTTTGTCAGAAGAAGAGCGAAAGTGGATTTCTGAATGGAAAAACCGGTAGATTCTATTGCGCCCGGGAAAAAGGTGTGGTATGATACTACTTGTGACTTGAACGGGAACGCTCGTTTAAGTTTGAAAACGATGTTCCGCTGTGCCGGTTAACTCGCGCAAGAGCATCTGTTGGAAGGAGTTGAAGACGATGCAAAAATTGATTGAAGAAATCACAAAAGAACAATTGCGCACTGATTTGCCTGCGTTCCGTCCTGGTGATACTTTACGTGTACACGTTAAAGTTGTCGAGGGTAACCGTGAGCGTATCCAGGTTTTTGAAGGTGTCGTGATTAAGCGTCGTGGTGGCGGAATCAGCGAAACTTTCACAGTTCGTAAGATTTCTTACGGTGTCGGAGTTGAGCGTACATTCCCATTGCACACACCGAAAATCGCGAAAATCGAAGTTGTCCGTCATGGTAAAGTACGCCGTGCGAAACTTTATTACTTGCGCGAACTTCGTGGAAAAGCGGCTCGTATTAAAGAAATCAGACGATAATGATAACGAACGAAAAGAGCTTGTTAACCATAACAAGCTCTTTTTTTGTCAAACAAGTATAAATGCATCGCACCATTAAAAGAATAGCAATAACAGAAAGTAGGTGGCAGACAAATGGTGATCCAATGGTTCCCCGGGCATATGGCCAAAGCGAGGCGGGAAGTAACGGAAAAACTCAAGCTGATCGACATTGTATACGAACTGGTCGACGCCAGAATTCCGATGTCTTCAAGAAACCCGATGATCGAAGACATTTTAAAGAACAAGCCGAGAATCATGCTGCTCAACAAGGCGGATAAAGCGGACTCCTCCGTGACAAAGGCTTGGAAGCAGCACTTTGAAAAAGACGGAATTCCTACCCTCGCCATCAACTCGGTCAACGGACAGGGGCTCAATCAAATTCTTCCTGCATCAAAAGAGCTGCTGAAAGAAAAGTTTGATAAAATGAAAGCAAAAGGTGTAAAGCCGCGCGCGATCAGAGCATTGATCGTCGGTATTCCAAACGTCGGCAAATCGACCTTGATCAACCGGCTTGCGAAAAAAAACATCGCCAAAACGGGCGACAGACCCGGAGTAACGACTGCACAGCAGTGGGTGAAGGTCGGAAAAGAGCTGGAGCTTCTCGATACACCGGGGATTTTATGGCCGAAGTTTGAGGACGAGCTTGTCGGGCTGAGGCTCGCGGCAACAGGCGCAATTAAAGATTCGATTATCAACTTGCAGGATGTCGCCGTCTACGGTTTGCGCTTTTTGGAAGAGAATTACCCCGAACGCTTAAAAAAGCGCTATGACCTGGAGGAGATTCCTGAAGAAATTGCAGCGCTTTTTGATGAGATCGGAAAAAAACGCGGCTGCCTCATGGCCGGAGGCGAGATCAATTACGACAAGACGACAGAAGTCATCATCCGCGATATCCGCACCGAAAAATTCGGCCCGCTTTCTTTTGAAAAGCCGGAGGATATGTAAAAAGGCGCGCTTTTAAAAGAGCGGGCCTTTATTTTTGCAGAAGATGCGCCGATAAGAACATTAGGGGAGAAGAGAAAGTGAAAACATTAACCGTCAAAGAAATTAAAGAACATCTTCAATCGGTGAGCGATGAAAAGGACCCTTTTATAGAGCAGTGCAAAAATGATGAGCGAAAAAGCGTTCAAGCGCTCGTCGACGCCTGGCTGAAGAAAAATGAAAGGCTTTCGGCCATGCGGGAAGAGTGGCAGGCGATGACGTCTTTTGAACGGTCGCTGAGAGCGCGGGGCTATCAATATATCGCCGGAATCGACGAGGCGGGCAGAGGGCCTCTCGCAGGGCCGGTTGTCGCCGCCGCTGTCATCCTCAAAGAAGATTGTGAAATATTAGGGCTGACAGATTCGAAAAAACTGTCAAAGCAAAAAAGAGAAGACTATTATTCATACATAATGGAAGAAGCCGCAGCAGTCGGCGTCGGGATCGCGGACGCCCATGAGATCGATGAGCTGAATATTTATGAAGCCTCCAAAGCGGCGATGCTGAAAGCGGTCCAAGCGCTGGACGTCGCACCGGATTATCTTCTGATCGACGCCATGTCGCTTGCGGTCGATACAGAGCAGTCATCGATTATTAAAGGGGATGCCAAAAGCGCCTCGATAGCAGCAGGCGCATGCATCGCAAAGGTGACGAGGGACAGGCTGATGGATGAATACGCTGAAAAGTATCCTCTCTACGGGTTTGAAAAGCATAAAGGCTACGGAACGAAGGAGCATCTGAATGCCCTGGCGAAATACGGCCCGTCGCCGATACACCGAAGATCGTTCGCCCCTGTTAAAGCACATGAATAACGTTCCGGAGGAAGAATGACTTTGATGATGCTGAACGATGTACATAACAGCTTAAGAAAACAATTTGAACAAGCGGATTCTCTCCAGCGGATCAGCGGAACGGAGACGGATCAGAAAAGGCTGATGCTCGGCAAAGTGCTCCGCTTTATCAGCGAGCAGTTCGCCGAAATACAAATCGGCAATACGAAATGGCAGGGGAAGCTTGAGGCACCCCTGAAAGCGGGCGCTCATTACTGGTTTTCGTATGAAAAGAAGCCGGATGAAGCGACAGGCCGCCTTCAGGTCGTTGAAGCGTTTGACAAAAACCCGAAGACCGTGCAGGATGCCGCCTTTAAGCTGTTGAACGGGCTTTCTCTGAAGCGGACGAAGGAAGCCGTCTTTCTGGTCGGAGCGTTGCTGAAGGAGCAGCAGCCGATCAGGGAAAACGATTTAAGAGCCGCCATCAAGTGGCTTGAAAATCTGCCGAAGTCCGATGCCCAAAAAGGCGCCGATGCCGTCATGTTCGCTCTTAAACGCGAACTTCCCGTCCACCCCGGCGTGCTCGATTCGATTATGGCCGTCAAAAGCCCCGTTCCGCTCAATGAGCAGATTGCGAGAACGCTTGATATGATCGCGAACGCCGCTCAGCCATCCCCAGGCATGGAAAAGCTGAAACAGGCGCTTTTGCCAGTTTTACAAGCGGAGACTGAGGTGCATGCCGAAAGGCTGATTCAAAAGCTTGCGGAACACATCAGATCGCTGGAAAAAGGAGAACTGCAGGCCGTTCTGCCATTAAAGCCGCAGGTTCAGTCAGAAGGCGGAAAACCTCCGCAAAAAGCAGACGCTGGCGGCGCATACGGACAGGAAGCAAAAGCAGCCCAGCACAATCCGCAAATCGCAGCAGCTAAAGACGTGTTCGCTAAATTGGCGGCACAAGCCGAAACGAACGGGACGCATATTGCAAGAGAAGCGGCAGGCGTCATCAGAGCGCTTGAATCGCGCGGAGCTCTCGGACAAGCTCCGGCCGTTCTGGAAGGATTCACGCCAAAAGAGACGGAACTTTTGCAGCATATCATGAAAGAAACAGCGCCTGCATTGACGAATAAAGCCGATGTATTATCCGTTCTCCTCAAGATCAAAGATGTTTTAGGCGTCAGAGATGAGCTCTCATTGTTGAGAGCGATGGAAAACGGCGCCGTTCTCAAAGAGCAGGGCCTGCAATCTTTAAAGCTCGTGCTGAATGAAATGAGGCATGCTTCCGATCTTCCGGCTCCTGTAAAACAGGAAGCGGACCAAATCTTTCACCGTTTAAACGGACAGCTGTTTTTGCAGAATGATCAGCCTGCCCAGAGCCAGCTTTTTCTGTCGTACCCTCTGTTTTCAAAGAACGGCGTCCAGGATTTGAACGTTTTCTTAAAAGGGCAGAAAAAAGACGACGGAAAAATCGACCCTTCCCAGTGCCGCCTCATGTTTTACCTTCAGTTGGAAGCCCTTGAAGAGACGGTGATCGATTGTTTGATCCAGCAAAACGTCATGACGGTTACAATTGAAACAAAGTTCGATTTGGAGTCTTTGATTGAACCGCTGGTCCCGGCTTTAAAGGAAAACCTGAAAGAGCTGGGCTACAGCTTGTCAGGCGTCTCAGCAAAAAAACGGGAAAACATGAAGCTCGCTCCGTTTTTGGAGTCCCGTTTTGAACAAATTACAGAGAGCGCAGTGGATGTGAAAATATGAAGGAATCTGTTCCATTAAGAAGAGCTGTTGCGCTTCACTACGATGAAATGAAGGACAAGGCGCCGAAGGTGGTTGCCAAAGGGTCGGGATACACGGCGGAGAAGATCATTGAAGAGGCGCAGAAAGCCGGTGTTCCGATTCAGGAAGATGCGACGCTTGTCGAATTGATGCGCCACTTGGAGCTTGACGACCACATTCCTGAAGCGCTTTACGAGATCGTCGCCGAGATCTTTTCATTCGTCTATACGCTTGATGAAAAAATGAAAAAGAGGGAATGACTTTTGAAAAAAAGCCGTTTCCTCTATTAATTTTATATTTTTAATAAAATAAAAGTGTGAATGTTTAGAAGGATTTTACGATTTCTCATCGAAACCTAGACAATCGATCTATGATTATATAAAATGAAAGCGCAGTCTATTTTTATTTTTGCTACATAAGTTAGGAGGATGGGAAAATGAATATCCATGAGTACCAAGGGAAAGAAGTACTCAGAAAATACGGAGTGGCTGTTCCGGAAGGTAAAGTGGCATTTACAGCAGATGAAGCGGTCAAAGCAGCGGAAGCGCTGTCCAGCTCGGTTTATGTCGTGAAAGCTCAAATTCACGCCGGCGGACGCGGTAAAGCTGGCGGGGTTAAAATTGCAAAATCAAAAGAAGAAGTCAAAGCCTATGCGGAAGAATTGTTGGGAAAGACGCTTGTCACTCACCAGACGGGTCCCGACGGCCAACAAATAAAACGCTTACTTATTGAAGAAGGCTGCGATATCAAAAAAGAATACTATGTCGGTCTAGTTCTCGACAGGGCGACTTCACGCATCGTGCTGATGGCCTCTGAAGAAGGCGGCACGGAAATTGAAGAAGTCGCTGAAAAAACACCGGAAAAAATCGTCAAAGAAGTGATCGATCCGGCTGTCGGACTGCAGAGCTACCAGGCGAGAAAAATCGCCTTCGCCATCAATATTCCGAAAGAGCTTGTCGGCCAGGCCGTTAAGTTTATGATGGGGCTGTACAAGGCGTTTACTGAAAAAGACTGTTCCATTGCTGAAATCAATCCGCTCGTCGTCACAGGGGACGGAAAAGTCATGGCCCTTGACGCCAAGCTGAACTTTGACAGCAATGCGCTATACAGACAAAAAGACATCTTGGAGTACAGAGATCTCGATGAAGAAGATCCGAAGGAAATCGAAGCATCCAAGTATGATTTAAGCTATATTTCGCTCGATGGAAACATCGGCTGCATGGTCAACGGAGCGGGGCTTGCGATGTCGACCATGGACATTATCAAGCACTACGGAGGGGAACCGGCCAACTTCCTTGACGTTGGAGGCGGCGCGACAGCCGAAAAGGTAACGGAAGCGTTCAAGATCATTTTGTCTGATCAAAACGTCAAAGGGATCTTTGTCAATATTTTCGGCGGCATCATGAAATGCGACGTCATTGCAGAAGGCGTTGTTGAAGCGACAAAACAAGTCGGTCTGACATTGCCGCTTGTCGTTCGCCTTGAAGGCACCAATGTCGATCTCGGCAAGAAGATCCTCGATGATTCAGGACTCAATATTACGTCTGCGGAATCAATGGCTGACGGCGCGCAGAAAATCGTATCCTTAGTGAAGTAAGAAAGGCAGGGGAGCAAAATGAGTGTATTTATTAATAAAGACACAAAAGTCATTGTTCAGGGGATAACGGGTTCAACCGCTTTGTTTCACACAAAGCAGATGCTTGAATACGGAACGAAAATTGTCGGCGGAGTCACACCGGGCAAAGGCGGAGCAGAGGTCGAAGGGGTGCCTGTGTTCAATACGGTCGAAGAGGCTGTAAAGCAGACCGGGGCAAATGCGTCTGTCATTTACGTTCCTGCGGCTTTTGCGGCCGATGCGATTATGGAAGCGACAGATGCTGAGCTTGATCTTGTCATCTGCATTACTGAGCATATTCCGGTGCTTGATATGGTAAAAGTCAAAAGGTATATGGAAGGCAAGAAAACGAGACTCATCGGTCCGAACTGCCCGGGAGTCATTACGCCTGAGGAATGCAAAATCGGGATCATGCCCGGATATATCCATAAAAAAGGCCATGTCGGCGTTGTGTCGCGTTCAGGAACCCTTACATATGAAGCGGTTCATCAGCTTTCCGAAGCAGGAGTCGGCCAGTCGACAGCAGTGGGCATCGGCGGAGACCCCGTCAACGGCACAAACTTCATCGATGTGCTGAAGGCTTTTAATGAAGATCCTGATACACATGCGGTGATCATGATCGGCGAAATCGGCGGAACAGCTGAAGAGGAAGCGGCTGAATGGGTGAAAGCCAACATGACCAAACCTGTCGTCGGTTTCATCGGAGGAAAGACAGCGCCTCCGGGCAAGCGCATGGGGCATGCGGGCGCCATCATTTCCGGAGGAAAAGGCACGGCGGACGAAAAGATCAAAACGATGAATGCCTGCGGAATCGAAGTGGCTGAAACGCCTTCTGTCATGGGAGAAACATTGATTAAAGTGCTGAAGGAAAAAGGTCTTTACGAAACGTGTAAAACACACTGATGATTAAAAAGAGCGGGAATAGTCCGATTGGTCTATTCCTGCTTTTTCATAACTGGTTATATCGTTTAGTACTTTCAGATTGTTTTGTTTTAAAAATTTTTGGAGGTTTTTGAATGAACGACAGCAGCGAGCTTTTGATATTGCTCCGCCTTCGCGGCACACTCTCCCCTTCTCTGCTGACCAAGTGGTGGAAGCAGGACCCTTCCTTGTCTCTTACGGGCGAAAAAAACCATCTTTTAACGAAGCTTTCATTAAAAAGATCAGACTTGTGCTCCATACGAAAACTGGCGGAACAAGAACTGTCTAATGTTAAACGGCTCATCCGTTCTTACGAGGCGGCCGGCGTCCGCATGACCGCCATATCTTCCCCTGATTATCCAGCCAGCCTGAAAACCATTCATGACCCGCCTCCCGTCCTTTTTTTAAAAGGAAACAAAAAACTTCTCCATGAACAAAGACTGATCGGAATCGTCGGAACTCGCTGCCCGTCATTATACGGAAAAAGAGCTGCGGTCCAGCTTGTCAGGGAGCTTTGCAAAAACAGCTGGACGATCGTCAGCGGTCTTGCAAAAGGAATTGACGGTCTCGCCCATCAGGAGAGCATCCGTTCAAAGGGAAGGACAATCGGCGTTATCGCGGGCGGATTCAACAGCATATATCCCCGTGAACATCGCCAGCTCGCCGGACAAATGGCCGAAAGCCACCTGCTGGTATCAGAGCACCCTCCTCACATTAAACCGCAAAAATGGCATTTTCCCATGCGAAATCGGCTGATCAGCGGATTAACGGAAGGAATCGTTGTCGTCCAAGGCAAGGAAAAGAGCGGATCGCTCATTACAGCATACCAAGCCCTTGAGCAGGGGCGGGAGGTGTTCGCCGTGCCGGGTCCGATCTTTGATGCCAACTCTTTCGGTCCTTCAAGGCTGATCCAGGAAGGGGCGAAACTCGTATTAACTATTGAAGACATTTTGAACGAACTTCCGCCTTCAAACGCTCAATATACAGAGCCTGTTTAGAATTATCGTTTGACAAACCGTATTGTAATATTTAATAATAGTGAGGATTTCAAGTTTAAACGCTTTAATCGGCGTTCAACATATAGAAGGATTAAATCAGACACTTTTCGTAAAAATAATGACTATATAAACGACGATTATGCTGAATACAATAAAAAGGCTAAATTGAAAAGAGAGAGAACACCTCTTGAGGGGGATAATGTTATGTCCGAATACTTAGTCATCGTGGAATCGCCTGCAAAGGCAAAAACGATTGAGCGATACTTAGGAAAAAAATATAAAGTAAAAGCCTCGATGGGGCACGTCAGAGATTTGCCGAAAAGCCAGATGGGCGTTGACATCGAGCAGAACTTTGAACCAAAATACATTACGATCCGCGGGAAAGGCCCCGTGTTGAAAGAATTAAAAACGGCCGCCAAAAAGGCAAAAAAAGTTTATCTCGCAGCCGACCCCGACAGGGAAGGGGAAGCGATTGCGTGGCATTTGGCGCACAGCCTTGATTTGGACCTGAATTCCGACTGCCGCGTCGTATTTAATGAAATTACAAAAGATGCGATCAAAGAATCATTTAAGCATCCGCGCATGATCAATATGGATCTTGTCGACGCCCAGCAGGCGAGAAGAATTCTGGACCGCCTTGTAGGGTACAAAATCAGTCCGATATTATGGAAAAAAGTAAAAAAAGGCTTGAGTGCGGGACGTGTCCAATCTGTTGCGCTCCGCCTTATCATTGACCGGGAAAAAGAAATCAACGATTTTATACCGGAAGAATATTGGACAATTGAAGGGTCTTTTCTCAAAGGTAAAGAAACGTTTGAAGCGAGCTTCTTCGGAATCAACGGGGAAAAGCACCAGCTGAAAAGCGAAGATGATGTGAAGCAAATCCTATCCCGGATCAAAGGGAACAAATTTGAGGTCAAAAAGGTAACGAAAAAAGAACGGAAGCGAAATCCTGCGCTCCCATTTACGACGTCGACGCTTCAGCAGGAAGCGGCGCGCAAATTGAATTTCCGGGCAAAGAAAACGATGATGATCGCCCAGCAGCTTTATGAAGGAATCGATCTCGGCAAAGAAGGAACGGTCGGGTTAATCACTTATATGAGAACGGATTCAACCCGTATCTCGAATACTGCTCAAGAAGAAGCGGCATCATTCATCGGCGAACAGTACGGAAAAGAATTTTTGGGTAGCAAGCGAAAGCCGGCCAAAAAGAATGAAAACGCCCAGGATGCCCACGAAGCGATCAGGCCGACCTCGGTGCTCAGAAAGCCTTCCGATCTGAAGGCGGTATTGGGAAGAGACCAGCTTCGGCTATACAAGCTGATCTGGGAGCGCTTTGTCGCAAGCCAAATGGCTCCGGCGACACTGGATACGATGAGCGTCGACCTTGAAAACAACGGGTTGACATTTCGGGCAAACGGCAGTAAAGTCAAGTTTTCAGGCTTCATGAAAGTGTACGTTGAAGGCAAAGACGATCAGATGGAAGAGAAGAATAAGATGCTTCCGGATCTCGCTGAAGGCGATACCGTGCTTTCAAAAGACATCGAGCCCGAACAGCACTTCACACAGCCGCCTCCGCGCTATACGGAAGCAAGGCTGGTCAAAACGCTTGAAGAACTGGGAATCGGACGTCCATCCACATACGCGCCGACGCTTGACACGATCCAAAAGCGCGGGTATGTCGCCCTTGATAATAAACGCTTTATTCCGACTGAGCTCGGTGAAATTGTGCTTGACTTGATCATGGAGTTTTTCCCTGAGATTATTAACGTTGAGTTCACCGCCAAAATGGAAAAAGAGCTTGATGACGTTGAAGACGGAAACATTCAATGGGTGCAGATCATCGATTCCTTTTACAAGGACTTTGAAAAGCGCGTTGAAAAAGCGGAAGCCGAGATGCAGGAAGTGGAGATCGAACCGGAGTATGCAGGTGTTGACTGTGAAGCGTGCGGACATCCGATGGTCTATAAAATGGGCCGGTACGGCAAATTTATGGCCTGCTCCAATTTTCCGGACTGCCGCAACACCAAGCCGATCGTAAAAGAGATCGGCGTCAAATGCCCATCATGCAAAACCGGCAACATCGTCGAGCGCAAATCGAAAAAACGCCGCATTTTTTACGGCTGTGACCGCTATCCTGAATGTGAATTCGTATCATGGGATAAACCGCTTGAACGGAAATGTCCGAAATGCGAGGACATGCTTGTGGAGAAAAAGCTCAAAAAAGGCGTTCAAGTGCAGTGCGTTAATTGCGATTATAAGGAAGAACAACAAAAGTAGCGGTGAGCAGGGCTTTGCTCACCTTCTTTGTTGTGTTAAAAGAATAAGTCAATTCATAAATTAGGAGATGTGAATATGAATCAAACAGTAAATGTCATCGGTGCAGGACTTGCAGGAAGCGAAGCGGCATGGCAGCTTGCTAAGCGCGGTATCAATGTCCGTTTATACGAAATGAGGCCAGTCAAGCAAACGCCGGCGCACCATACAGATAAATTTGCCGAACTTGTCTGCAGCAACTCGCTTCGGGCGAATTCATTAACGAATGCTGTCGGTGTATTAAAGGAAGAAATGCGGGTTCTTGACTCGGCCATCATCGCTGCTGCTGACGAATGTTCTGTTCCTGCCGGCGGTGCGCTTGCCGTAGACAGGCATGAATTTGCCGCAAACGTTACCGAAAAAGTAAAGAATCATCCGAATGTGACCGTGCTTCATGAAGAAGTCACGGAAATACCGGAAGGACCGACAATCATTGCGACAGGACCGCTGACATCAGAAGCGCTTTCCGCAAAGCTCCGGGAGCTGACAGGCGAGGACTATCTATACTTTTATGACGCGGCTGCGCCGATTGTTGAAAAGGACAGCCTTGACATGGATAAAGTCTATTTGAAATCCCGCTATGACAAAGGGGAGGCAGCGTATTTGAACTGTCCGATGACAGAAGAAGAGTTTGACAGGTTTTATGACGCCCTTGTGTCTGCGGAAACCGTTCCATTGAAAGAATTTGAAAAGGAAATCTTCTTTGAAGGCTGTATGCCGATTGAAGTCATGGCGAAGCGCGGCAAAAAAACCATGCTGTTCGGCCCGATGAAGCCTGTCGGACTTGAAGACCCAAAAACAGGAAAGCGTCCGTACGCCGTTGTGCAGCTGCGCCAAGATGATGCAGCCGGCACGCTTTACAATATCGTCGGTTTTCAAACCCACCTCAAATGGGGCGACCAAAAAGAAGTGCTCCGCCTCATTCCGGGACTGGAACAGGCAGAAATCGTCCGCTACGGCGTGATGCACAGAAATACGTTCATCAACTCGCCGAGTCTGTTAAAAGCGACCTACCAGTTTAAAAAGCGGGACGATCTGTTTTTTGCCGGTCAAATGACAGGTGTTGAAGGGTATGTTGAATCAGCGGCTTCAGGTCTTGTTGCCGGTATAAATGCGGCTCGGCTCATCCAGGGAAAAGAACCTGTCACTTTTTCAAATGAAACAGCGATCGGCAGCATGGCCCATTACATTACGGAAACAAACAAGAAAAACTTCCAGCCGATGAATGCAAACTTCGGCCTGTTCAAAGAATTGGGTGTTAAAATTAAAAACAAGCAGGAACGAAATGAACAGTATGCTTCGCGCGCATTGGAGACAATTCGAAATATTTCGAAAACGCTATAGTTATTCATTGCCAGATGAACTTGTTATGTGATAACATTTAAAAGCCCTTTTCGAAGAGGTGTAATGATGGCAAATGTTAAGAATTTTTTAACTTTATTCATTGAATATTTACAAATAGAAAAGAATTATTCAAAATATACAATTGTGGGTTACATTTCTTCCATTGAAGACTTTGAACGCTTTTTACACGTTCAGGGCATAAAGGGTTTTGAAGACGTGACTTATCCGGATGTGAGAATTTTCTTGACAGAAGCGCATGAAAAAGGGCTCACTCGCAGGACGATCAGCAAGAAAATTTCGGCTCTGCGTAGCTTCTATAAATTTTTATTAAGGGAAAAGCTGGTAAAAGAAAACCCGTTTCTGCTTGTCAGTCTCCCGAAACAGGATAAGCGGATTCCGAAGTTTTTATATGAAAAGGAACTTGAAGAACTGTTTGAGGTTTCGGATTTGAGTACACCGCTCGGCCAAAGAAATCAGGCGCTCCTGGAATTTCTCTACGCGACAGGCATGCGGGTAAGCGAACTTTGCAGCCTGAAGGAATCTGATTTGGATCTGTTTTTAGATACGGTTTTGGTCCACGGGAAAGGCAGGAAGCAAAGGTATATTCCATTTGGTTCATTCGCCCGGGAGGCTTTGGATCTGTATTTGCAAAATGGAAGACGCATCCTTCTGTTAAAAGCGAAAGAGCCCCGCCCTTTTATTTTTTTGAATCAAAGGGGCGGGCCCTTAACCCCGAGGGGGGTTCGTTACATTTTGGGAGAACTGGTCAAGAAGACTTCGGGTACATTACATATACATCCGCATATGCTCCGCCATACATTTGCCACCCATTTGTTAAATGAGGGTGCGGATCTGAGGAGCGTTCAGGAACTGCTTGGGCATTCAAATCTTTCTTCAACCCAGGTGTATACGCATGTATCTAAAGATATGCTCAGAAAGACATATATGTCTCATCACCCTCGGGCACATAAAGGGAAATAAAGGAGGTTCTTTTATGTCATCTTTTCACGCAACGACGATATTTGCCGTCCAGCACAACGGAAAAAGCGCGATGGCGGGAGACGGCCAGGTTACGTTCGGTCAGGCTGTCGTCATGAAGCATACCGCAAGAAAGGTAAGAAAACTCTTCAACGGAAAGGTCATTGCCGGTTTTGCCGGTTCTGTTGCAGACGCTTTCACGCTCTTTGAAATGTTTGAAGCGAAGCTTGAAGAATACAACGGCAATTTGCAGCGGGCGGCAGTCGAGCTTGCAAAAGAGTGGCGAAGCGATAAAGTCCTCAGAAAGCTTGAGGCGATGCTGATCGTCATGAATGCCGACAGCATGCTGCTCGTTTCCGGAACAGGCGAAGTGATTGAACCGGACGACGGCATTTTGGCGATCGGCTCAGGTGGAAACTACGCGCTTGCAGCCGGAAGGGCGCTGAAACGTCATGCCGGCAGCCAGCTTGACGCGAAAGCGATTGCGAGGGCTTCACTTGAAACCGCGGGCGAAATCTGTGTGTATACGAACGATCAGATCATTGTAGAAGAACTTGAATAGAAAGGATATGAGGCATATGGAAAAAAAGCCGCTGACTCCTAGGCAGATCGTCGAAAGGCTTGATCAATACATCGTCGGCCAGCTCAATGCGAAAAAAGCGGTCGCCGTGGCATTGAGGAACCGCTACAGAAGAAGTCTTCTTGATGAAAAACTGCGCGAAGAAATCGTTCCGAAAAACATATTGATGATGGGCCCGACAGGTGTGGGAAAAACCGAGATTGCAAGACGAATCGCGAAACTCGTCGGCGCTCCGTTCGTCAAAATCGAAGCGACGAAGTTCACGGAAGTCGGTTATGTGGGCAGAGATGTGGAGTCGATGGTCAGGGATCTTGTGGAAACGTCAGTCCGCCTCGTCAAAGAGGAAAAAATGAACGAAGTGAAAGGCATCGCTGAAGAAAACGCAAATAAACGCCTCGTCCGCCTGCTTGTACCGGGAAGAAAAAAACAGACAGGTGCGAAAAATCCTTTTGAAATGCTGTTTGGCGGAAATCAGGATCAAGAAACTGGTGAAGCGGAAAAGCAAGAAGACGCGGATATCGAAAACAACCGGAAACGGATTGCGCATCAGCTTGCTCTCGGCGAACTTGAAGACCATTATGTCACCGTTGAGGTGGAGGAGCAGCAGCCGTCCATGTTTGATATGCTCCAAGGCTCGGGTATGGAACAGATGGGCATGAACATGCAGGATGCGCTCAGCAGCCTGATGCCGAAAAAGAAAAAGCGCCGCAAGCTTACGGTCAGGGAAGCGCGAAAAGTGCTGACGAATGAAGAAGCGGCAAAGCTCATCGATATGGACGAAGCTGCCCAGGAAGCTGTCCAGAGAGCCGAACAGTCGGGAATCATCTTTATCGATGAGATCGATAAAATCGCCAAAAAGAGCGGTGCTTCTTCATCGGCAGACGTCTCAAGAGAAGGCGTGCAGCGCGATATTCTTCCGATTGTTGAAGGATCTACCGTCATGACAAAGTACGGTGCGGTCAAAACGGATCACGTTCTGTTCATTGCTGCAGGTGCATTCCACATGGCGAAGCCTTCAGATCTAATTCCTGAGCTGCAGGGGCGCTTTCCAATACGCGTTGAGCTTCAAAAGCTGAGCATCGATGACTTTGTGAAAATTTTAACTGAGCCTGACAACGCTCTTCTTAAGCAGTATAAGGCTTTATTGAAGACGGAAGGTATATCTCTTGAATTTTCTGACGATGCTATTCGTAAGATTGCAGAAGTGGCTTATCATGTGAACCAGGACACAGACAATATTGGGGCGAGAAGGCTTCACACCATTTTGGAACGTCTTTTGGAAGAACTGTCATTCGAGGCTCCGGATGTGACGATGGAAGAAGTGGTCATCACGCCTCAATATGTTGAAGAAAAGCTCGGTTCGATCGCTAAGAATAAGGATTTAAGCCAGTTTATTTTATAAACAATTAAATAAGAGTAATTTAGGAGGATCAATTTATTATGGCTTTATTACAAAAAACAAGAAAGATTAATGCAATGCTGCAAAATGCGGCAGGGAAGCCGGTTAATTTTAAAGAAATGGCCGAAACGCTTCGCGATGTGATTGATTCGAACATTTTCGTCGTCAGCCGCAGAGGAAAGCTTCTCGGTTTCTCGATCAACCAGCAGATCGAAAATGACCGGATGAAAAAAATGCTTGAAGAGCGCCAGTTTCCTGAAGATTATACAAAAAGCCTGTTCAACATTCCGGAAACGTCATCTAACCTTGACATCAACAGCGAATACACAGCTTTCCCTGTGGAAAACCGCGATTTGTTCCAAGCGGGTCTGACCACGGTCGTTCCGATCATCGGAGGAGGCGAAAGACTGGGCACCTTGATTCTGTCCCGCCTTCAGGAGAAATTCGAGGATGACGATCTGATCCTTGCCGAATATGGCGCCACTGTCGTAGGAATGGAAATTCTCAGAGAGAAAGCGGAAGAGATCGAAGAGGAAGCGCGCAGCAAAGCGGTCGTTCAAATGGCGATCAGTTCACTATCTTACAGCGAGCTTGAAGCAATTGAACATATTTTTGAGGAGCTTGACGGAAATGAAGGCCTGCTTGTCGCTAGTAAAATTGCAGACCGCGTCGGCATCACCCGCTCGGTCATTGTCAACGCGCTCCGTAAACTTGAAAGCGCCGGTGTCATTGAATCAAGGTCACTAGGGATGAAAGGCACATACATCAAAGTGCTGAACAACAAATTTTTGATGGAGTTAGAAAAACTAAAGTCTCATTAAAAGGCGAAAGCCGCAGAACATGCCGTTCTGCGGCTTTTTTTATTTCATGTTTTAAACTATATTATCGTAATTTTTTCATATCAAAAAACAACTAAAACGCGGTGCAAAATCAATGCGTTACTTGAATAAAAGATATACTAACATAATTTTTTGAAACTTTAATGAACGTAACATTACATAGTTCTTATAATCTAGGTCAAAATACCTATTCATAAAATAGATATTTCTTACGATTTTTTTTTGCTTCCAGATCATAGACTTTAAGCCTATTATTCCTTACAATAGGCTTATGGTTTTTACAATTCTCGACAAGATTTTAAGACAGATGGAAAAAGATTGGAGGTATTTGGACGGTGGATATATTTTCAGGAACGATACATAGACTAGAGGGAGCCTTGAATCAAGCGAACATTAAGCAAAAAGTCATAACGAACAATCTGGCCAATGTAGATACACCGAACTACAAGGCGAAAAAAGTATCCTTCAAAAATGTGCTGAATGAGGAGTCCTCCCGGATTAATGCCATAAAAACAGACTATAGACACATTGACTTTAAAGGGAATGAGCCAAATTATTCAGTTGTGTCGAGAAAGAATACAACTTATCAAGAAAACGGGAACAATGTGGACGTTGATCAGGAAATGAGTGAAATGGCGAAAAATCAAATCCAGTATCAAGCGCTGGTTGAAAGAATAAGCGGAAAATTCAACTCGCTAAGAACCGCGATTACAGGAGGTAAATAATGGGGGTATTCAATAGCATCAACATTTCAGCTTCAGCGTTGACTGCACAGAGAGTCAGAATGGATACCGTTTCTTCCAACCTGGCAAACATGGATACGACGAGAGCGAAGCTGGTTGACGGACAGTGGCAGCCGTATAGAAGAAAGCTTGTATCGACGGCTCCGAAAGGCGAATCCTTTTCATCCGTTCTCCAATCATCGATGAATGCATCGGCGAGAGTCGGCGAAGGGGTGAAGGTGACCAAGATAAGCGAAGACAAAACACCGTTTAAGCTCGTTTATGATCCGACCCATCCCGACGCAAACGAAGACGGATACGTGCAGATGCCGAATGTCGATCCGCTAAAAGAGATGGTCGATTTAATGAGCAGCACAAGGTCATATGAAGCCAATGTCACAGCAATGAACGCGACAAAAGGAATGCTGATGAAAGCATTAGAAATCGGAAAGTAGGGTGATGACACGAATGGTTAATGGAATCTCTCCGTTTGGAGTTCAATCCGTGCAGGCGGGAACGAATGCAACAAATCAGATCAAGAACAAGCAGGACGGTTCAGAGAACCAAGTCAGCTTTTCCAACGTGCTGAAAGATTCTATCAATGCTTTGAATCAATCTCAAAATGAATCTGATAAACTGACAAACGCGCTTGCTCTCGGTCAGGATGTCAACCTTGATGAAGTGATGATTGCAGCCCAGAAGGCAAACATTACATTGACGGCTGCGACGGAATTCCGCAACAAAGCGGTTGAAGCTTATCAGGAAATCATGAGAATGCAAATGTAAGAAAGGAGTCTGAAAGCGAAGAGAATTAGTGTAACTACCGGGGGAGTAAGATGAATCGTAATTTATTGCAAATTAAAACGAAAATAACTGATTTTTGGAAAAACAGATCAAAGCTGCAGAAGATTCTGCTGATCGGCATTGTCGCTCTGGCAGTCATCCTGTCAATCATCATTGGAATTGTTGCTTCGTCAAATAAAATGGTGCCGCTCTATAAAGATTTGTCAGCTGAAGAAACCGGCCAAATCAAACAGGTGCTCGATGAAAAAGGTATTCCATCTGAAGTTGCGACTGACGGTTCAGTCATCAAAGTTCCGGAAGAAAAAGTCGATGAACTGAAAGTCGATCTTGCCGCAGAGGGCCTTCCGAAAAGCGGGAGCATCGATTATTCATTCTTTGGCGAAAATGCCGGTTTTGGCATGACGGACAACGAATTTGACGTTTTGAAAGTGAAAGCCACGCAAACCGAGCTATCCAACCTCATCAAAGGAATAGACGGGATTAAAGATTCGAAGGTTATGATTAACCTGCCGAAGGAATCCGTCTTTGTCGGAGAGGAAAAGCCGGAAGCATCCGCTTCGATTGTTCTTCAGGTGAAGCCCGGCCACACGCTTGATCAAAATGAAATCAACGGCCTTTATCATCTCGTATCGAAAAGCGTGCCGAACCTTGACCCGAAAAACATCGTGATCATGGATCAAAACTCCACATATTACGATCAAACAGGCAAAGAGTCCGGTTCTTACGCCGACAGCTATTCTTCCCAAAGGGAAGTCAAGGCCCAGATCGAAAAGGACCTGCAAAGACAAATCCAAACCATGCTCGGCACGATGATGGGACAGGATAAAGTGGTTGTATCCGTCACATCTGACATCGATTTCACAAAAGAAAACAGGACGGAAGACCTGGTTGAACCTGTCGACAAAGAAAATATGGAAGGAATCACGGTCAGCGCAGAGCGCGTCAGTGAAACATATTCCGGACAGGGAGCACAAGCGGGAGGCGTCAACGGAACAGGTGAAAACGATGTAACGAACTATGCTGAAACAGAAGGCGGAACAGGCAACGGAGACTATGAGAAAAGCGAAGAACGAATCAACAATGAAGTCAACAGAATCCATAAAGAAATCGCTGAGAGCCCGTACAAAATCAGAGATCTGGGCGTCCAGGTCATGGTTGAACCGCCTGATGCAAACAACCCGCAGTCACTGCCTGCTGAAAGGGAGGACGATATTAAAAAAATCCTCTCAACCATTGTGAAAACATCGATTGACAAGAACTATGAAGAAGAGCCTCTGACAGATGAGGATGTTGAAAATAAAATCGTTGTTTCTGTCCAATCGTTCGACGGCAAGCAGACAATCGATGAAGGAACGGAAACAGGCGGCATACCGATGTGGGCTTACATCGCAGGCGGAGCAGCGCTTGTTGCTGTAATCGGCCTCATCATCTGGCTTGTCAGAAGACGTAAAAATAGAGATGACGAATACGAGGAAGAATGGTATGAAACGCCTCAGGAGCCGATTCGGGTTGCTGATGTGAACAATGAAAAAGAGACAGAAGAAACTGTCAGACGAAAACAGCTTGAAAAAATGGCGAAAGACAAGCCTGAAGAATTCGCCAAATTACTGCGCAGCTGGCTGACCGAGGATTAGGAGGAGTATTGAAATGGCAAAAATGAAACAAGACAGGCTTACAGGCAAACAAAAAGCGGCCATTCTCATGATATCCTTAGGGCTTGATGTGTCAGCTTCCGTTTACAAGCATTTAACAGATGAAGAGATCGAAAGGCTGACGCTTGAAATATCAAATGTCAGAGCTGTATCACCTGAGAAAAAAGATGAGATTATTCAGGAATTTCATGAAACGGCTATTGCTCAAGAATATATTTCTCAAGGCGGCATTCATTACGCCAAGCAGGTGCTTGACAAAGCGCTCGGCGAAGACAAAGCCGCCAGCATTATCAACAGGCTGACATCGTCTCTTCAAGTCAGACCGTTCGATTTTGCCAGAAAAGCGGATCCCGAGCAGATTCTGAACTTTATCCAGCATGAGCACCCGCAGACGATCGCATTGATTCTGTCTTATCTCGATCCCGTGCAATCGGGTCAGATATTGTCAGAGCTGAATCAGGATGTGCAGGCAGAGGTTGCAAGAAGGATCGCTGTTATGGACAGGACGTCGCCGGAAATCATCAATGAAGTCGAACAGATTCTGGAGCAAAAGCTATCGTCCACATTCACTCAGGACTACACGCAGACCGGCGGTATCGAAGCCGTAGTCGAAGTGTTGAACGGAGTTGACAGAGGTACGGAGAAAACGATCCTTGACGCCCTTGAAATTCAGGATCCTGAGCTTGCCGACGAGATTAAAAAGCGGATGTTCGTCTTTGAAGATATCGTTACGCTTGATAACCGCGCTATTCAAAGGGTTATCCGCGATGTGGAAAACGACGATCTGCTTCTTTCTCTCAAAGTGGCCAGCGAAGAGGTCAAAGACATCGTCTTCAGCAACATGTCGCAGCGTATGGCTGAAACATTTAAAGAGGAAATGGAATTCATGGGCCCTGTGCGTCTGCGTGACGTAGAAGAAGCTCAATCGAGAATCGTAAGCGTCATCCGAAGACTTGAAGAAGCAGGTGAGATCGTAATCGCCAGAGGCGGAGGAGATGATATCATTGTCTAACATTATTAAACAGCGATTATCATCAATACCGCAAAAAGAAAGGCGGACGATTTCATTAAAGGAAGTCAAACTTCCTGAGACAGAAACCGAACTTGATACCGGACAGGATCCGGAATACCTCCTCGACCATGCCAGACAAGAAGCCGGAAAAATATACGAAAAAGCGAGCGCTGAACTCGAACAGGTCAGACGGCAAATCGAAGAGGAACGGTCAAGCTGGGAAACAGAACGCGAAGCGCTGATAGACCAGGCGAAACAAGAAGGCTTTCAAGCTGGATTTGAAGAGGGAAAGGCCGAGGCCCGAAGCGCTTATCAAGCGTATTTGGATGAAGCCAATGCCATCGTCCGGGCGGCTAGACGTGACTATGAAGAAAAAATCGAACAATCATCCGAAGAAATTGTCGAACTTGCCGTGTCACTGGCTAAAAAAGTTTGGAATCAAAAGGCTGACGACAAAGAAGCTTTTACAGCCCTCGTAAAACAGGTGCTGTCGGAAATGAAGGAATTCGATGACATTGCCATCTATGTAGATCCGGAGTACTACACCGAGGTTCAAAGCCACAAAAACGAACTTGAGCAGCTCCTCCAATACGGCGCCCATATCGCGATATACGCCGATGAAAAAGCGCCGAAAGGAACGTGCTATGTTGAAACGGCTTTCGGAAGAATCGATGCAGGCATCGACACTCAATTGCAGCAGCTGAAACAAAAACTGCTCAGCCTGCTTGAAACGGCAGGTGTTGTCCGGTGATGCTCAAGCAGCTGCTTGAATGTATAGAAACCGCAGATTCCTACAAACGATACGGAAAAGTCAAACAGGCGGTCGGCCTGATGATTGAATCCAAAGGACCTGAATGTTCAATCGGCGATGTCTGCAAAATCTATACAAAAGGTGACGGGCCAAAGGCTATTAAAGCTGAAGTTGTCGGCTTCAAAGACCAAAATATTCTTCTGATGCCATATTTGGAAGCGGCCAATATTGCCCCCGGCAGCATTGTCGAAGCGACGGGCGAATCGCTTAGGGTCAAAGTCGGCTCCGGGTTGATCGGACAAGTTGTCGATGCATTCGGCAATCCGCTTGACGGCAGCGTGCTTCCGAAAGGTCTGGCTCAAGTATCGACAGACCAGGCGCCGCCTAATCCGATGAAAAGGCCGCCGATCAGAGAAAAAATGGCGGTCGGCGTCAGATCGATCGACAGTCTGCTGACCGTCGGAAAAGGACAGCGTGTCGGGATATTCGCCGGAAGCGGCGTCGGAAAAAGCACGCTTATGGGAATGATTGCGAGAGAGACGGCCGCAGACTTGAATGTCATCGCTCTTGTCGGAGAGCGGGGCCGGGAAGTCAGGGAGTTCATAGAGAAAGATCTCGGCGAAGAAGGGCTGAAGCGAACGATCGTTGTAGTGGCTACATCTGACCAGCCGGCGCTGATGCGTCTGAAAGCGGCCTATACAGCAACAGCGATTGCCGAGTACTTCCGCGACAAAGGACAAAACGTCATGTTCATGATGGACTCGGTGACAAGGGTCGCCATGGCCCAGAGGGAAATCGGCCTGGCGACGGGCGAACCGCCGACGACAAAAGGTTATACACCCTCAGTGTTCGCTATTTTACCTAAGCTCTTAGAACGAACAGGAACGACGGAAAGCGGGTCAATAACTGCTTTCTATACGGTTCTTGTCGACGGCGATGATATGAATGAACCGATCGCCGATACTGTAAGGGGAATCTTGGACGGCCATATCGTTCTTGACCGAGCCCTTGCGAATAAAGGCCAGTTTCCGGCAGTCAACATTTTAAAAAGCATCAGCAGGGTGATGTCGAACATCGCCGAGAAAGACCATATCAGAGCAGCGAACCGGTTCAGGGAAATGCTGTCAACCTATCAAAACTCAGAGGATCTGATCAACATAGGAGCCTATAAAAAAGGGTCTTCCAGAGAAATTGATGAGGCCATACAATTCCACCCTAAGCTGATCAGCTTCCTCAAGCAGGAAGTGGATGAAGCGGCATCGCTGGAAGAGAGCATTTCCTTATTAAAGAGTCTTACAGGAAGAGAGGATTAAGAATGGCTTATTCATTTAAATTTCAAAAGCTCCTCGAGCTTAAAGAAAATGAAAAAGACCAATCATTTGCTGAATATCAGCACTCAGTTTCCGAATTCGAAAAGGTCGCGGAAAAGCTGTATGAAAGCATGAGCCAAAAAGAAACGCTGGAAAAAAACAAGGAAATCAAGATGCAGACGGGGATGAGCGTTCAGGAAATGCGGCATTATCAGCAATTTGTCACAAATCTTGAAACGACAATCTACCATTATCAAAAGCTCGTCATGATGAAGAGAAATGAAATGAATGAAAAACAGCACGATTTGACGGAGAAAAATATCGAGCTGAAAAAATTTGAAAAAATGAAAGAAAAGCAGTTTGAAATGTATTCGCTGCAAAACAAAGCAAATGAGTTAAAGGAAATGGACGATATCTCCATTGCCCAGTACATAACTCAAGGAAGCTAGGGGTAGAAAAACGATGACCGAAGAAAAAAAAGCCGGTAAATTTCAGACATTTTTGTTTGTCATCGTCATTCCGCTGATCTTTTTAATCGTTGTAGCGTTCGTCGGCATGTGGCTTTTGGGCGTCAATTTTCAGGATGCAGCCTCAAAAATTCCCGTCGTAAAAGAGCTTGTGAAAAACGGCGAGGATCAGGACATAGATCACGCAACTAAACAGCAGGAGAACAAAGCAGAAAAGCTCCAAAAGACGATCGATGAACAAAAAAGCGAAATCGAAACGCTGACGAGTGACTTAAAAACGAGTGATCAAGAGATTAAAAGGCTGAAACAAAAAATCAGCTCGCTCGAAAAAACGGAAAAAGATGAAAAAGAGCAGGATAAAAAGAACGCCGAAGGTCAAGGAGACGGAAAAGTCGTCAAAATTTATGAAAGCATGCAAAGCAATAAAGCTGCAAAAATTTTAAGCGAATTAAAAGAGGAAGAGGCAATCAATATTTTAGATTCTTTAAGCAAAAAGAAAGTGACTGAGATCCTCTCAAAAATGTCTCCTGATAAAGCGGCTGTATTCACAGAAAAGCTTGTGAAAAACGAGGCGAAAAACGAAGCGAAAAAAGAAGGGGGGGAATAGCTTGAGGCTTTTTGACGCAATCTCCTTTGATGCCAAACCTGCGGTGGACACTGCACCTGCAAAAACGAGCAGGACGCCGTTGGGCGCGCTCTTTCAGAATGTGCTCCAGAAGGAAAACAGCTCACTTTCCCCTTTTCAAAAGGGAGAAGAGCCTTCTCAGGATACGCCGTTGGAAGGGCTTTTGCATGAACTGAAGCAATGGCTTTCAAATAAGGAAGACAGCTCTTTCAATGAAGACTGGCTGAATTCCCTTCAGCAGCTTGAAGAGCTGAATGCATCTCCGGATGAACTGGCATTGGCAGAACAGCTGTTACAACAAATAAAAGAGCTGCTTGAAAAAGCCGCCCTGCCTGAACAATCAGGCAAAACGGCTGATGCTAAAGCTTTGCCTGCCGACGAAAGCGGGACAGAAGAGCCGAAAAAGCCCGACCTGCAAATTCTCGGCCAGATTCAGCAGCTGCTAGCTGCGATTGTAAATGAAAATCAACCGTCACTCAAAACTTCGCAAATCGCAGAATTATTGAAACAGGCGCCGGAATTTCTCGCCGCTCTTCAAACAAAGGCGGGAGCAGAAGGGCTGATTGATGAGCTTAAACGTCAATTTTTCACGAAAGATCCGAGCCAATCGCAGCTTTTGTCCATGTCAAACACCGAGCTGAAAAGCTTGAAAAGCTTAATGGAGCAGATGATGAACGCAAACGCTGAACCGGATCAAAAAGAGTGGAAAATGGCCGAAAGCGAACTCAAGGCAATGCTCATGAGCAAGAAAACCGATGTTTCTCTTTCTGAGAAGCCGTTGTCCTTTGTTTTGAACAGAAGAGAAATTCAAACTGAAGGAAAGCAAGGCCAAAAGGAACAGCCGATTCAATCCTCTGTACTGGCCAATCATCGGACAGGCACAGCGCTGATCCAGGGTCTCCAGCCTTCGGCGGCAGAGGAAGCTTCCGCTCAGCCGAAAAGCTTTTCAGAACAAATTCTCAGCTCATGGAAACAGATGAAGTATACGCCGTTCGGCAGGTCGACAGGCAGTTTCACGATCCGCCTGAATCCTGAAAATCTTGGCTTTATCACGATCAAGCTCGTCAAACAGCACGGGATGTTTTCAAGCAAAATCATCGCATCGACCCAGTCGGCTAAAGAGCTGCTCGAACACAATCTCGCGCATCTTAAACAGGCGCTGCCCAACATGTCTGTGCAAATTGACCGCTTCGGTGTTCCGCTTCAAAACAGCGATCAGACTTTCGGACAGCTGGCGGACGATGAGAAAAACCAGCATCAGCCGAAGCAAGATCAGCAAAGTAAGCAGGAAAATGAGGATTTTCAGGAGTTTCTGGATGAGCTTATCGAGACTCGATCACAGGACAGCGAGGAGGAGATCTAATGTCTGATACTTCAATTGATACCAGAACCGCCTTAGGAACAACAAACACGAAATCGACGACATCCGATTTTTTATCCGAGGCAAAAAAAGCCGAGAAAGCAGGGAGCGGCTCCAATCTTGGGAAGGATGAATTTTTGAAACTGCTGATGAAACAACTGCAGTACCAAGATCCCTTAAATCCGATGGAAGACCGCGAATTCATTGCGCAAATGGCGACCTTTTCAAGCCTAGAGCAGCTAACGAATCTGAACACAACGATGTCGACGTTCGTCGGACTTCAGGACCCGATGACGATGTATGTCAGCTGGATCGGAAAAGAAGTCACCTATGAAGGCGAAGACAGCGAAGAAAAAACGGCGCTCGTCAAATCAGTTAAAAGCTCAGACGGACAGTATCTGCTTGTCCTTGACGATGGAACCGAAGTCAATCCGTGGAATGTGACGGCGGTAAGCCATTCTGATAAATAAAAACAGACAATTCAGGGAGGAATAATTATGTTACGTTCACTATACTCAGGAATCAGCGGCATGAAAAACTTTCAGACAAAGCTTGATGTCGTCGCCAACAACATCTCGAATATCAATACGGCAGGCTATAAGAAAAGCCGGGTTACGTTTAAAGATATTGTCAGCCAGCAGCTTTCCGGCGCGTCGTCGTCTACTGCAAACCGCGGCTCTGTAAACGGCCAGCAGGTCGGACTCGGTGCAACGATCGGATCGATCGATATCATTCACACAAACGCAGCGCCTTCGACAACAGGCCGCCAGCTTGACATGACCATTACAGGAGACGGCTACTTCCGCGTCGGATCAGGAGATGAAGTGTACTACACAAGATCAGGAAACTTCTACCGATCTGATGAAGGTGACCTCGTCACTGTTGACGGGCTGTTCGTCTTAACGGCCAATAATGGAAGAATCAACATTCCGCAAGACGCGCAAAGCTTCAGCATCGCTCCTGACGGAACCGTTTCTTATGTCGATCAAAACAACGAGAACCAGACCGCCGGCCAGATCTCGCTTGCGACATTCAGCAACACATCCGGATTATCAAAAGCTGGAGACAACCTTTACCGCGAAACATTGAGTTCGGGAGATCCGCAAGTCGTTGTACCTGGGGAAGGCGGCTCAGGAAAAATTCAAACGAGTGCGCTTGAAATGTCGAACGTCGACCTTTCAGAAGAATTTTCCGAAATGATTATCGCGCAGCGCGGCTTCCAGTCCAATGCGAAAATCATTACAACCTCTGATGAAATTCTTCAGGAACTCGTCAATCTGAAGCGATAGGAGGGAAGGAGGCGCCCTCGTGAAGGCGCCTCTTGATAACACATGATCAAAGTTACGCGATTAAACGGACAGCCCTTTATTCTGAATGCACTATTCATTGAGCAAATTGAATGTTTTCCGGATACGACAATTACGCTGTCCAACGGAAAAAAGTTTGTTGTCAAAGAAGATGAAGATACAGTTGTGGATACAATCGTGTCATTCTATCAAAAAATCCAAATACTTTCTTGTGACCAAAGAATTGAGGAATCTGAATGAATAAAAAACTTCTAGGAATTATGATGACGATTATTTTGGCAATTGCTGTGTTGGGAACCGCTGCGTTCTTTGTCATCAAGGGAAGCGCAAGTGAAAAAGATCAAAACGCAGAACCTTCGATCGATGAAGTGGTCGAATCTTCAGTTGAAGTCGCCGAAATCACGACAAACTTGAAATCAGACAATGTAGTCCGTTTGTCAATCAAGCTTGAAACCGATTCGAAAGAGGCGAAAGAAGAGCTTGAAAAGCGGGATTTCCAAATTAAAGATTCAGTCATCTCCCTTTTGGCGAACACGAACGCAGATGAGCTTGAAGGACAAAAAGGAAAAGAAAAATTTAAAGAACAGCTGAAAGAAAAGCTGAACACGAACTACATGAAAGAGGGAAAAGTGAAAACTGTGTACATTACCTCCTTTAATCTGCAGTAGGAACATAGATGACAGAACCATGGAGGTGAAAACAGATGGCAGGAGAAGTGCTCTCCCAAAATGAAATCGATGCACTGCTTTCAGCGATATCGACCGGTGAAATGGACGCCGACGAGCTGAAAAAAGAAGAGTCCGTTAAAAAAGTAAAAGTCTATGACTTTAAACGGGCGCTCCGCTTTTCAAAGGATCAAATCCGCAGCTTGACCAGGATTCACGATAACTTTGCAAGGCTGCTAACGACTTATTTCTCAGCTCAGTTGAGAACCTATATCCAAATCTCGGTCAGCTCGGTTGATCAGGTTCCGTATGAGGAATTCATCAGATCGATTCCGAATATGACGATCCTCAATCTGTTTGAGGTTCGCCCTCTTGAAGGAAGAATCATGATGGAGATCAACCCGACCATCGCCTATACGATGATGGACCGGGTGATGGGCGGGATCGGCTCGAGCCACAACAAAATTGACAGCATGACGGAGATTGAGACGAAAATCATGTCCAATTTATTCGAAAGCTGTCTCACGAATTACAAAGATGCGTGGGAATCCATCACGGAAATCGAGCCGGAAATGTCCGATTTTGAAGTGAATCCGCAGTTTGTGCAAATGGTATCGCCGAATGAGACGGTCGTTGTCATTTCGCTGAACACGCAAATAGGAGACATCAGCGGGGTTATCAACCTGTGCATCCCGCACGTCGTCCTGGAACCGATCATTCCTAAGCTTTCCGTTCACTACTGGATGCAATCAGACAGAATTGAACCAAAACCGGAGGAAACAAAGTCGATAGAAAAGCGGATTTTGACGGCGCAAATTCCAATTGTCGCAGAACTCGGATCATCGGAATTAACCATTGAAGAGTTTTTAAATTTAGAAATTGGAGATTGTATCACTTTGGACAAATCAGTAGCAGAACCTCTTACTGTTTTGGTCGGAGATAAACCGAAATTTCTAGCACAAGCCGGCCGAATGAATCGAAAGACTGCGATTCAAATTCTAGATCACGACATAAGAGGTGAAGAATATGGAGAATAACAATAGGTTATCACAGGATGAAATTGATGCGCTGCTTAAAGGCGGCGATGATACGGCTCAAGAGCAGCCAGAATCAGGGTTGTCCCTGATGGAACAGGATACGATCGGGGAAATCGGAAACATTTCCTTTGGGAGCTCTGCAACAGCTTTGTCCACTTTATTGAATCAAAAAGTCGAAATTACAACGCCGACTGTTTCGGTGATTGAAAAAAGCCATTTAAATGATGAGTTCCCGCACCCGTATGTTTCAATCGGTGTGAGCTATACAGAAGGTTTTTCAGGAAACAATCTTCTCGTCATCAAGCAGGAAGATGCCGCGATCATTGCTGACTTGATGATGGGGGGAGACGGGACGAACGCAGATCCGTCGCTTGGCGAAATTCATCTAAGCGCCGTTCAGGAAGCGATGAACCAAATGATGGGTTCCGCTGCGACATCGATGTCCACCGTCTTCAGCAAGAAGATCGATATTTCTCCGCCGGAAGTTGACCTCCTTGATGTGAAAGAAGGGGAAGGGACAGAGCAAATTCCGAAAGAGGACCCGCTCGTCAAAGTATCTTTCAGACTAAAAGTCGGAGATCTGATCGATTCGCATATTATGCAGCTTTATCCGCTGACCTTTGCAAAAGATCTGATTGATGAATTAACAAATCAGGACGGCGGAGAAGAGCCTGTGAAGACTGAAGAGGTACAGACGCCCGTACAGGAAAAACCGGCGCCTAATCCGAATTCGGCACCTGCTCAGACACAGAGACAGGAGCCTGCGCCTAAACGGCAAGGGACGGCAAAAGTTTCAGAGCCTGTGCAGGTGGCACCGGCAGAGTTTCAATCCTTTGCCCCTCAGACTGAAGCGCAGCCGCACCTTCAAAACCTTGACATGCTCATGGATATTCCTTTGTCCGTCACGGTCGAGCTGGGGAGGACAAACCGCAGCGTCAAAGAGGTGCTTGAACTGTCAACCGGCAGTATCATTGAGCTTGACAAACTCGCCGGTGAGCCTGTTGACATCTTGGTCAACCAGCGCGTCGTTGCTAAAGGCGAAGTCGTCGTCATAGACGAAAACTTCGGCGTCAGGGTGACAGACATTTTGAGTCAGGCTGAACGAATCAGCAAATTACGATAATAACAGATTGATTGGAGAGATTAATAATGGCTTACAAGATTTTAGTAGTTGATGATGCAGCATTTATGAGAATGATGATTAAAGATATTTTGGTGAAAAACGGCTTTGAAGTCGTCGCAGAAGCGCAAGACGGGGCACAGGCTGTTGAAAAGTATAAAGAGCATTCACCTGATCTTGTCACAATGGATATCACGATGCCGGAAAAAGACGGAATCACGGCTCTTAAAGAAATCAAGGAAATCGATCCGCAGGCAAAAATCATCATGTGTTCGGCAATGGGCCAGCAATCGATGGTTATCGACGCCATCCAGGCGGGAGCGAAAGACTTTATCGTCAAACCGTTCCAGGCTGACCGCGTCATGGAAGCCATCAATAAAACGCTAAGCTAAAGGGTGTACAACTTGTTTAAGAAACCTCTTATTTTCATAGCCGGCCTTTGTCTATGCGCCTTTCTCGCATTGCCGTACGCTCCGGCTCTCGCAGAGGAATCGGGGGACCAGACCGTTGATCATCTGTTTGAGCAAAAAGGTGCGGGCAAAGAGAAAGAAAAAGCAAAAGACAAAGACAAAACCGAGGAAAAAAGTTCTCTAAAGGAAGAGGCGGAGACCGAACCCCCGTCTCCTTCCGTTTCCATATTTGATTTTGTGAAAATGATCGGCGCGTTACTGTTCGTCATTTTTCTGATCTATGCTTTGGTCAAATTCATGAATAAACGCAACCGTTTGCTAAAACCCTTCCAGTATGTTGAAAACATCGGCGGGACTTCACTCGGGCAAAACAAGTCCGTACAGCTGATTAAAGTAGGAAACAGGGTGCTGGTCGTCGGTGTCGGCGAAAATATCCAGCTGCTGAAAGAGATCGATGATGAAAAGGAATATAAAGAAATTCTCACGCAGCATGAAGCTGCGATGAACAGCAAGATTGAATGGCAGAAATGGATGGATCAAGTCAAAGTTCCAGGCGTGCAAAAACATAGCGGCACGGCATCTTTTTCCGAGTCGTTAAAAGCACAGCTTGCGGAACTGAAACAAAATCGCGCAGAAGGCAGAAAGAAAGGCCAAAATCAACATGAATGAGTTTATGGATTTATTTAATTCAAGCGATGCGGCAAATGTCAGCGCCAGCGTCCGGCTCTTGCTGCTTTTGACAGTATTTTCGATCGCTCCGGGTATCTTGATCTTGATGACTTGTTTCACAAGGGTTGTCATCGTCCTGTCCTTTGTCCGGACATCGCTGGCAACACAGTCAATGCCCCCAAACCAGGTGCTGATCGGACTTGCACTGTTCCTGACATTTTTCATTATGGGGCCGACTTTTTCAGAGATTAATAAAGAAGCGCTGACGCCTTTAATGAACAATAAAATCACCTTGGATGAAGCTTATACAAAAGCGGAAGCCCCGATCAAAACATTTATGAGCAAGCATACAAGACAGAAAGATCTGGCTTTATTTATGAATTACGCAAAGATGGAAACGCCTGAGTCCATCAATGATATTCCGCTTTCAACTATGGTTCCTGCGTTTGTCATCTCGGAATTGAAAACCGCGTTTCAAATGGGATTTATGATATTTATACCGTTTCTGATTATCGATATGGTTGTGGCAAGTGTTTTGATGTCGATGGGGATGATGATGCTTCCGCCGGTCATGATTTCACTGCCGTTTAAGATTTTGCTGTTTGTGCTTGTAGATGGCTGGTATTTAATCGTTAAATCTTTGCTGCAAAGCTTTTAGAGTAGGTGCTAATACATGAATTCAGAATTTGTTATATCGATGGCTGAAAGGGCTGTATACGTTACATTGCTTATCAGCGGGCCGCTTTTGGCGCTCGCTCTTCTCGTCGGGCTGATCGTCAGCGTTTTTCAGGCAACCACCCAAATACAGGAACAGACTCTTGCATTCATTCCGAAAATCGTCGCCGTTTTGGTCGGACTCGTCGTTTTCGGCCCGTGGATGCTGTCGACGATTTTGTCATTCGCGACTGAGCTGTTCTCTAATTTAAACCGTTTTGCAGGGTAGTTTTAACATGTCAATAATCGAATCATTTCCAGCCTTTTTACTTGTGTTTGTCAGAATCACAGCATTCTATGTAACGGTGCCTCTATTTTCTTATCGGACAATTCCGGCCGTTCATAAAATAGGTTTTGCATTTTTTCTTGCGCTCGTCAGTTTTCAAGCGATTGAAAAGCCTCCTCACCTTGACGTTGACGGAATTTACATGATGTTGGCCATGAAGGAAGCGCTCATCGGACTTCTGCTTGGGCTGATCGCTTACATGATGATCTCAGCCGTTCAAATCGCCGGATCGTTCATTGATTTTCAAATGGGATTTGCGGTGGCGAATGTGATCGATCCACAGACAGGGGCGCAAAGCCCGCTTGTCGGCCAGTTTTTATATACGATGGCGCTGCTTCTCATGCTGAGCCTGAATGCGCATCATCTCCTGCTTGACGGGATCTATTACAGCTATCAATACATTCCGGTCGACAAGATGGCGCTGTCGTTTGGAAGCGAAGAATTTGCCGAGTTTATCGCAAAAAGCTTCAATACGATGTTTATTACAGCATTTCAATTGTCTACGCCTGTTGTGGCTTGTTTGTTTTTAGTCGATCTGGCATTGGGGATTGTGGCGAGAACGGTGCCGCAGCTCAACGTGTTTGTCGTCGGGCTTCCTTTGAAAATCGCGATCACCTTTATCATGCTCATCATCTGCATGGCCGTTATGTTCAGCATGATGCAGCACGTCTTCGAATTTGCCATTCGGACAATGAGAGATCTATTAACTTTGCTTGGGGTGGCATGATGAAGCTGACGTTGGATTTGCAATTTTTCGCAGGTGAAAAAACGGAAAAAGCGACGCCGAAAAAACGGCGGGAAAGCAGAAAAAAAGGTCAGGTTGCCAAAAGTGCAGATGTCAATACGGCGGTCACTCTTCTCATCGTGTTTTTATCCTTTTTATTCATCGGACCTTTTATGAGAGACCGCCTGCTCGGCCTGATCGAAAAGTATTACAAAGAATTAATCACGATGAAGGTGTCAGTCGCCAATATTCCCGGCCTGTTTCAAAGTGTTGTGCTTGAATCGGGCCTCATTATGGCACCGCTTTTGCTGACAGCCGTCGTCTCTGGGGTATTGAGCAACTATATGCAAGTCGGGTTTTTATTTGCCCCTGAAGCGATCAAGCCTGATTTGAAAAAGCTTGACCCGCTTAATGGATTCAAGCGGATTTACAGCATCAGGGCGATCGTTGAACTGCTTAAATCGATTTTAAAAATCGTGATTGTCGGAGGCGTGACATTCGCCGTTTTATGGCTGAACTTTGACAAAATTCTCAGAATCCCGGCGCTGTCGGCTGGCGAGGCTTTGTCATATGTCGGCTGGCTAACCTTTTTAATGGGGGTTTCCGCTGCAGTCGCATTAATTTTTCTCGCGGTGCTCGATTACCTCTATCAAAAATTTGACTATGAAAAAAATATTCGCATGTCAAAACAGGACATCAAAGACGAATACAAAAAAACCGAAGGCGATCCTCTGATCAAGTCGAAGATCAAGCAGAAGCAAAAGGAAATGGCGATGCGCCGCATGATGCAGGAAGTGCCAAAAGCGGATGTCATCATCACAAACCCGACCCATTACGCCGTCGCATTGAAATACGACGAAAACAAAATGGATGCGCCGTTTATCATCGCAAAAGGGGTCGATCTAATGGCTCTGAAAATCAGGCAGATCGCCAAAGAACACGATGTCATGACGGTCGAGAACAGGCCTTTGGCAAGGGCGCTCTATGACCAGGTTGAGATCGACCAGGCCGTTCCGGAAGAATTCTTTAAGGCCGTAGCCGAAATCCTGGCCTATGTTTACAAAACAAAGCAAAAAATCTAGTGAATTTTTCAGTTTTAAAAGGAGAGAAACAGCATGTCTGCAAGAGATTTATCTATTTTATCCGGCGTTGTCCTCATTGTGGCAATGCTTATCATACCCTTTCCAACATGGATGTTGAGCATCTTAATTATCGTTAATATTTCTCTTGCGTTAATCGTGCTTCTCACCACAATGAACATGCAAGAACCGCTGCAATTTTCGATTTTTCCTTCTTTGCTGCTCCTCTTGACGCTGTTCCGCCTTGGGCTGAATGTATCGACGACGCGTTCGATTCTGTCCAACGGTGATGCGGGAAAAGTAGTCGAGACGTTCGGGTCTTTCGTTGTCGGCGGAAACGTTTTGGTCGGTCTCGTTGTCTTTATCATTTTGATCATTATTCAATTTATCGTCATAACGAAAGGGGCGGAACGGGTATCTGAAGTTGCTGCCAGATTCACGCTCGACGCCATGCCGGGAAAACAGATGAGCATTGATGCCGATTTGAATGCCGGAATGGTGACCGAGCAGGAAGCGAAGGTGCGCCGTGAGAAGGTGGCCCGTGAAGCCGACTTCTATGGAGCGATGGACGGAGCGAGCAAATTCGTGAAAGGGGATGCGATCGCAGGGATCATCATCGTCCTTATCAACGTCATTTTCGGAATTGTCATCGGCATGCTGCAAAAACAAATGAGCATTCAGGAAGCCGCTTCACACTTTACACTCCTGTCTGTAGGCGACGGAATCGTATCTCAGCTGCCTGCGCTCTTGATCTCAACGGCGACGGGTATCGTCGTGACAAGAGCGGCGTCGGACGGAAACCTCGGCCACGATATTACAGGCCAGCTGTTTGCCTATCCGAAGCTTTTGTATGTCACGGCGGGAACGATTTTCCTGCTCGGGATTTTCACGCCGATCGGCATTCTCCTGACAGGCCCTCTGGCTCTTCTTCTCGCCGCAGGCGGCTATATGCTCTCCAAAGCCGGTGAAGAGAAGGAAAAAGTGGAGGATATCCTTGAGGAAGAAGCTGAAGTGGATGAATTAAAAAGCCCCGAAAGCGTCGTCCATCTGCTTGATATTGATCCGATCGAGTTTGAATTCGGCTACGGATTGATTCCGCTTGCAGATGCAAATCAGGGCGGCGATCTGTTGGACAGAATTGTCATGATCAGGCGCCAGCTCGCGCTTGAACTCGGACTTGTCATTCCGGTCGTCAGAATCAGGGATAACATCGCTCTTCAGCCGAACGAGTACAGGCTCAAAATTAAAGGAAACGAAGTCGCGAAAGGCGAGCTTCTCCTCGATCACTTTCTGGCGATGTCTCCGACAGGCGAAGACGATCAGATCGAAGGGATTGACACAATCGAACCGTCCTTCGGTCTTCCGGCTAAATGGATACCGGAATCTCAGAAAGATCAGGCCGAAATGCTCGGGTACACGGTTGTCGATCCGGCTTCAGTCGTATCGACCCATATTACGGAGCAGGTGAAAAAGCACGCCCATGAGCTGATCGGAAGACAGGAAACGAAACAGCTGATCGACCACTTGAAAGAATCTTATCCTGTACTGGTCGAAGAGGTCTCGCCGAATCCGCTGTCTGTCGGTGACATTCAGAAAGTGCTGGCAAAACTTCTGAAAGAAAAAGTATCGATCAGGAACTTGGTGACAATCTTTGAAACGCTGGCCGACTACGGAAAGCTGACGACGGATTCAGATATGCTGACCGAGTATGTCAGACAGGCTCTGGCCAAGCAGATCACCGCCCAATATGCGAAGGAAAATGAGACGCTGAAAGTGGTGACTTGTTCGGGCCGCGTCGAAAAGGCCGTGGCGGAAGGAATTCAGCAGACTGAACACGGCAACTTTTTATCTCTTGAACCAACATTATCCGAAAATATCATTCAATCTGTAGCAAGAGAAATCGAACAGCTCTCATTGAGGCAGGAAGTGCCGATCCTTCTATGTTCGCCGCCTGTCAGAATGTATGTCAAGCAGCTGCTTGAGCGCTATTTCCCTGATCTGCCGGTTCTTTCCTATAACGAATTGGAAGCCAATGTAGAAGTTCAAAGCATCGGAGTGGTGGATATTCAATGAAAATCAAAAAATTTGTAGCTGGTTCTATGCAGGAAGCCACAAAGCAAATTATACAGGAGCTCGGGAATGACGCCGTAATCTTGAATTCTAAAAAAATTCAAAAGAGAAAATTTCTCGGCTTTGTGAAAAAAACCGGGGTTGAAGTGATCGCGGTCGTCGACCAGGACTTTTCCGACGCAAGGAAGCAAGAGCGTCAAAAGCCCGTTTTCCGGGAACAAAGCCCTTCGCCTGTCCCGCAGCCGGACCATCTTGATTTGGCAAGCCAAGTGAAAGAGCTGAAAGAACTGCTGGAAATGCGGCATCATGAGCAGCCTGTTGATGTGCTGCCTGAACCGCTGAAAAAGGCGGACCAGCTCCTGGCAAAGAAAGGGGTATCGCCGGCCATCCGTACGAAAGCGCTCGGCCGGTTGATCAGCACTTCTTTAAGAGACGGCGAAGAGTGGACGGATGAAAAGACGCTGGCGCACTTAACAGATGCTTTGGCCGATCTTCTTCCCGATAATCTGGAACAGGACGTGGCGATTCATTCGCAATATGTCGTGCTCTTCGGATCGACCGGAGTCGGCAAAACGACGACATTGGCAAAGCTCGCCGCTTCTTCTGTACTGGAAAAGCAGAAAAAAATCGCTTTTATCACGACCGATACGTACAGGATTGCAGCGGTTGAACAGCTCAGGACATATGCCGAGCTTCTGAATGCGCCGCTTGAGGTGTGCTACACGAAAGAAGAGTTTAAAGCTGCCCAGCAAAAGTTCGCCGATTTTGACCACGTCTTCATTGATACGGCGGGCCGGAATTTCAAAGACGGGCAATATGTCAGGGAGCTGAAGGAAATCATTCCGTTTGAGCGTAAGATACAGGCGTTTCTCGTCATGTCCGCGACGAGCAAGTACGAGGATATGAAGGAGCTCATTAAGCAGTTCTCAAGCATTCCGATCGATCAGTTGATATTCACGAAAGTGGATGAGACCGATTCGTTGGGAAGCGTCATGAATCTGCTCGCCGAATCGAGAATCGGCCTCGGCTATATTACAAACGGACAAAATGTTCCGGAGGATATCCGCTACTTGTCAAACGCAGCATTTGTCAGACTGCTTACGGGGTGTTGAACATGGATCAGGCAGAAAGCTTACGAAGGCGGATGGGGCAACGCTTTGCCGAACCGCCCGCCGCTATCGCTCATCCAAAAGCGAAAACGCTCGCTGTCATGAGCGGAAAAGGAGGCGTCGGGAAGTCGAATGTATCGCTGAATACGGCTCTCGCCATTCTGGAAAAAGGAAAGAGCGTGCTGTTGATCGATCTTGATGTCGGTATGGGGAACATTGATATTCTGATCGGCCGGCAATCGCTCTACACGGTGATGGACCTCCTCCAGCAAAAAATGCCGTTTGAGCGCGCCTTGTCAGCCGGCCCGCGAGGCCTTCAATACATTTCGGGCGGAACCGGGCTGGATGCAATGTTCGAATTGAACAGGGAAAACTGGGCGTTTTTTCTGAAGGAATTGACGCGGGCTTTGACAAGCTTCGACTATGTCATATTTGACATGGGAGCGGGGCTGTCAAAAGATCAGCTGCCTTTCGTCCTGTCAGCGGATGAAATTCTGGTCGTCACCACGCCGGAGCCGACATCCATCATGGACGCATACAGTGCGATCAAGCATTTGGCATTAACCGGACGCGATCTTCAGCTGAAAGTCGTTGTCAATCGCTGTACAACCCAAAAAGACGGAATTTCTGCTTTTCTCCGCCTTTCCAACACGGTAAACGCTTTTTTGCAGCAAAAGCTTGCATATGCAGGGCCGATTCCTGAGGATCCCCTGGTCTCAAGAGCCGTTGTGGAGCAGCAGCCGTTTCTGATAAAGAGTCCGCGTTCCAAGCCGAGCAGGGCGGTTTACCTGCTGGCCGAATCGCTGCTTCATAACGGCAGAACGGAAATGGGCGAAAACCGGTCCTTTATCGAAAAATTATCTTCATTCCTGAGGAGGGGCAATACATTATGATTCGTGTTCTTGTCGTTGACGACTCTGCTTTTATGAGAAACATGATCACCAAGTTTTTAACATCCAATCACGAGATTGCTGTAGCAGGAACGGCAAGAAACGGCGAGGAAGCGCTCCAAAAAATCAAGGAGCTCCGTCCGGATGTGATCACATTGGATATTGAAATGCCTGTGATGAACGGAAAAGAAACGTTGAAAAGGATTATGGCGAGCGATCCGCTTCCGGTTGTCATGGTATCGAGCCTGACGCAGCAGGGAGCAGATATCACGATCGAATGTCTGGAGCTTGGGGCGATCGATTTCGTCGCGAAGCCGTCGGGTTCGATTTCAATAGATTTATATAAAGTAAGAGACATGCTGATTGAGAAGGTTTTGACAGCAGGACGGGTGAAACTGAAAGGCCGGCAAGTTCCGATCTCAAAGCCCGCCATCGAGACGGCGAAGCAGCCGATTGTGGGCGGCAGCGATTCAGTCCGCTTTCGGGCTGGAAAACAGCTCATCTGCATTGGTACATCGACAGGGGGGCCGAGGGCGCTGCAAAGAGTGCTTCCCAAGCTTCCCAAAACGTTGAAGGCGCCTGTTTTTATCGTTCAGCACATGCCAAAGGGCTTTACGGCCTCATTAGCGAACAGGCTGAACCACCTCTCAGAAGTAACCGTGAAGGAGGCTGAAAACGGTGAGAGAGCGAAAGACGGCTGGGTTTACATTGCACCCGGAGGAAAAAACATGGCGGTCGGCCTTGAAAAGGGCGAATTGGTGATCACGCTCGATGACCGCGACACAGAAAGCCGCCACAAGCCTTCTGTTGACTACTTGTTTCAATCCCTGGCCTCACTTCGGGAGTTTGAAAAAATCGCCGTCATTATGACGGGGATGGGAAGCGACGGAACAGAAGGCGTAAAAGGCCTTTTGAAACATGGGAGCGGAACGGTGATCGCCGAAGCAGCCGAGTCGTCCGTCGTTTTCGGAATGCCGAAATCGGTCATTAACAACGGGCTTGCAAACGACATCAAGCATGTTGATGAGATTGCCGCAGCCATTATGACGTATATGAAAAAAGAGAGGGCGTGACTCATATGGATATGAATCAATATTTAGACGTCTTTATTGAAGAAAGCAGAGAACATTTGCAAACCTGTAACGAAAAATTGCTCGAACTCGAAAAAAATCCGACAGACTTGCAGCTTGTCCATGATATTTTCAGAGCGGCTCATACCTTGAAAGGGATGAGCGCAACGATGGGCTATGAAGACATGGCTCATTTAACGCACAGTCTGGAAAACGTGCTGGATGCGATTCGAAATGAAGAAATGACCATCACGTCAGAGTGGATGGACGTCATGTTTGAAGCGCTCGATGACCTTGAAGCAATCGTCCTTTCGATCATCGAAGGCGGCGACGGCAAAAGAGATGTTTCCGAAGTCTGCGCCAAGCTTGATGTGACAGGGGCAAACAAGGAGACGGCAGCAGCGGTAGAAGCGCCTGAAGCGGCGTCTTCCGAAACGAAATGGTCCTATGACGAATTTCAACGAACGGTCATCGCCGAAGCTGAGGAACAAGGCTTTAAATGTTTCGAAATCAAAGTTGCATTGAAAGAGGACTGTCTGTTGAAGGGCGTTCGGGTGTACATGGTATTTGAGCAGCTGAACGAGGTCGGCGAAGTCGTTAAAACGATTCCGGAAACAGAAGTCCTTGAATCGGAGGATTTTGATTCCGAATTCGTCATCTGCTTTTTAAGCAAACACGGAAAAGAAGAGATTTTCAACAAAATCAACGGCGTATCTGAAATTGAAAAAATAGAAGTGACCGAGCTGAAAAACGATTTTTCGGCACAAGAAGAAGCGAAGCCCGCCGCATCCGAAAAAGAAACCGCACCGAAAGAGGCGGAGAAAAAACCGGCTAAGCAGCCGGACGGCAAAAAAGACGCGGCGAAACCTGCGGCAGGCGGCGGAACGAAGACGATCCGCGTCAACATCGACCGCCTCGATTCATTAATGAACCTGTTTGAAGAGCTGGTCATTGACAGGGGGCGCTTAGAGCAGATCGCCAAAGAGCTAGAACACAGCGAATTAACGGAAACCGTCGAACGGATGACTAGAATTTCAGGCGACCTGCAGTCGATCATCCTCAATATGAGAATGGTTCCGGTAGAAACGGTGTTCAACCGATTCCCGCGCATGGTCCGCCAGCTGACAAAAGAATTAAATAAAAAGATCGAGCTGTCGATTTTCGGAGCGGAAACAGAGCTTGACAGAACGGTAATAGACGAAATCGGCGACCCGCTTGTCCACCTCTTGAGAAACAGCCTTGATCACGGGATCGAGGCGCCTGAAGTCAGGGTGAAAAACGGTAAACCTGAAACCGGTCAAGTCCGCCTGAAAGCATACCACAGCGGTAACCATGTCTTTATCGAGGTGGAGGATGACGGCGCCGGCATCAACCGCAAAAAGGTGCTCGAAAAAGCGCTTGAGCGCAACGTCATTACTGAACGCGAAGCCGAAACGATCGAAGATCATGAAATCGACGCGCTCATTTTTGCGCCGGGATTCTCAACCGCAGATCAAATCTCGGATATTTCAGGACGCGGAGTCGGCTTAGACGTTGTCAAAAGCAAGCTGGAATCGTTGGGCGGTTCTGTCAGCATCAAATCGAGCGAAGGCGAAGGTTCGCTTTTCTCCATCCAGCTTCCGCTTACACTGTCGATCATTTCCGTGCTGTTAGTCAAACTTGAAAATGAAACGTTTGCGATTCCGATTTCTTCTATTATAGAAACGGCTGTCATCGATAAGAAAGATATTCTTCAAACGCACGACCGCGAAGTGATCGATTTCAGGGGCCATATCGTACCGGTGGTTTACCTGAAAGAACAGTTTAATGTTGAGGATTCTTCAGATGATCTTGATCAGCTTCACGTCATCGTCGTGAAAAAAGGAGACAAGCTGACGGCATTTGTTGTCGACTCCTTTATCGGCCAGCAGGAAGTCGTATTAAAATCACTCGGCGATTATTTAACAAACGTCTTTGCCATTTCCGGCGCGACGATTTTGGGAGACGGACAAGTAGCCCTGATCATCGACTGCAACGCCCTTATTAAATAGAAAGCGAAAGGAGAGCGATCCTCTTGACCACACAGACTACCACCGGTGAGAAAATGATTGTGTTCAAAGTAAATCATAAAGAGTATGCCATCTCTGTATCAGAAGTAATGTCCATTGAAAAATGGCAGCAGCCAACAAGGGTGCCGGGAGTGGAACCGTATATTTGCGGCGTCATTAATTTGAGAGGTGTTGTCACACCTGTCATCGATTTAAGAAAGCGGATTGAAGCGCCTGGAGACACGATTACTGATGAAACGAGAATCATCATCATCACCCATCAGGACATTGAAGTCGGCTGGGTGGTGGATGAGGCGAACGATGTCATCACAGTCGAGGAAGAGGAAATTGAATCGGCTCCCGAAACGGTAGGAAAAGACGGCAGGCAATGGATTAAAGGCATCGTCAAGCAAGGGTCCAGACTTCTCAATCTGATTGACTCTGAAGCTGTTTTAAACCGGAAGTCGAGCCTTGCCGCCGCTTCTGAAAATGTGAAGAAATAAGGAGCCAATGATGAGCGTATTTAACGGAATTAGAGAAGAGCATCTTGATATATTGCGGGAAGTCGGGAATATCGGAGCGGGCCATTCCGCTTCCGCCCTGGCCCTGTTGCTGAACAGGAAAATCGAAATGGAAGTGCCGTTTGTCAAGCTGATGTCGTTTGATGAGCTTGTCAACCTATTCGGCGGTGCAGATCTTCCTGTCGCAAGCATCTTTTTGCGCATGGAAGGGGATTTTCCAGGTTCTATGTTCGTGATCATGCCTTTTTCAGAGGCCGAGCAGCTGATCAGGGAGCTTGTCGGCAATCCGGAATTCGAGATTGACAGCATGACGCCGAACGATATCGGAGCCTCTGCCCTGCACGAACTCGGAAACATTATGGCGGGATCTTATTTGACCGCTCTCGCTGATTTGACAAACCGGCAAATGTACCCGAGCGTCCCAGAACTGACGCTAGATATGTTCGGAGCCGTCATCAGCGAAGGGCTGATCGAGCTCAGCCAAGTCGGAGATCAAGTTATCGTGATCGACAACTCCATTTTTGACGAGGAGCACAACCGGAAAGTTAAAGCGCATTTGTTCCTTCTGCCGGACTATGATTCTTTTGAAAAGCTCTTTCATGCATTGGGTGCAGCGCTATGAAAATCTTAGAAAAAGAAACATCGATTATCAGAGTGGGAATTGCCGATGTAAAAATCGTCCGCACTCCCGACAAGATCAGAACATCGGGTCTCGGTTCGTGCGTCGGGCTCGTGCTGTATGATTTGGAAGCAAAGACGGCCGGTCTCGTCCACGTCATGCTTCCGGACTCTTCCTTATCCAAGACGCCGGACATCAACGTGGCAAAATACGCGGACACAGCCGTCGAAGCGACGGTCAAGATGCTGCTTGAAGCCGGATGCCGAAAATACGCTTTGAAAGCGAAAATGGCCGGAGGAGCCGAAATGTTTAAATTTAAGATGACAAATGATTTGATGAAAGTCGGGCCAAGAAATGTGCTTGCGATTAAAAAACATCTATCTCTCTTAAACATTCCGATTGTAAGCGAGGATACAGGCGGAAACAGCGGAAGGACGATCGAGTTCGATCCGCAATCAGCTGAACTTGTCATCCGGACAGTTAAACAAGGTGTAACAACGATTTAATAAGCAATATAGGGGGATAAAGATGCAATCCTTGAACTATGAAGATCAGATGCTTTGGTCGCGGTGGAAAGAATGGAAAGATCCTCAGGCAGGCGATGATTTAATCCGCCGCTATATGCCGCTTGTGACATATCATGTCGGCCGGATAGCCGTCGGCTTGCCCAAGTCCGTTCATAAAGACGATTTGGTCAGCCTTGGCATGCTGGGTTTGTATGATGCCCTTGAAAAATTTGATCCGGGAAGGGATTTGAAGTTTGATACATACGCTTCCTTCAGAATCAGAGGCGCTATCATCGACGGTCTTCGCAAAGAAGACTGGCTTCCGAGAACGTCCCGTGAAAAAACGAAGAAAGTGGAAGCAGCGATCGAAAAGCTCGAACAGCGTTACTTAAGAAATGTTTCGCCGAGCGAAATCGCAGCTGAGCTGGGAATGAGCGAACAAGACGTCGTGACCACAATCAATGAAGGTTTCTTTGCGAACCTCCTTTCAATTGATGAGAAGCTTCACGACCATGAAGACGGGGAGAACGTCCAGGTGATGATAAGGGACGACAAAACGAGCACGCCTGAAGAAAAAATGCTCAAAGACGAACTGATCTCCCAGCTTGCGGAAAAAATAAACGAGCTATCAGAAAAAGAGCAGCTCGTGATCAGCTTATTCTATAAAGAAGAGCTGACGCTGACGGAAATCGGACAGGTTTTGAATTTGTCGACTTCCCGTATTTCACAGATTCACTCCAAGGCGCTTTTGAAATTGAAGCATCTGCTGGATAAAGTGGTACAATAGCATGTAAGCTGCCGGCATGAAACCGGCAGCATTTTTTAAGCGTCCGACGGGAAGTCTTTTTTTGATTAAATTTCATGGTTAGCGAGTGAAAAATATGTCAACAATATTATGGCTTGTGAGCTTCACGCTCCACGGTATATTGATTTATTTCGTCATCATTTTGAATACGAGGCTCAGCGCTTTCAAGGCAGCGGAGAAAGAGCAAAAACAGCTTTTGGAAGAAACCGAGAATACATTGACCGCTTTTTTGATGGAGTTAAAAGACGAAAATGAAAAACTCGTTCAAGAGATTCGGGCGAATGCCGAAAAAGAGCCGCAAAGACCGGAAACACAGCCTGAAATTCCCGCTCAAACCCCCGTCCTTCCGGAAGCGGACGAATCGCGCGATCTGCCGCTTCACATCGAAGCGATGATCAATGAGGTGGAGCAGGAAGAGGATGAGCTCAATCAAAAGGAGCAGGAAGCATCCATATCCTATGAAGAAGAAGCTCTCGCATTATATGAAAAGGGGCTCTCTCCGGAGGAAATCGCAAGACAGCTGAAAAGCGGGAAAACAGAAATCGAGCTTTTCTTAAAATTTCGCGGAAAGCTCAAAAACGATTCTTGATTGTCGAGAAAGCTTATGTTATATTATTTCTTGGTGTTAATTACACACGCTTAACGATTTATGCAAGCGGTGCTGTGCGATTCTCGCGTGCAGTCCTGCATAAAAATGACCTAAGCGGAGGAAAAAAACCATTATATTAGGAGGAAATAACACATGTCAGTCATTTCTATGAAGCAATTGCTTGAAGCTGGTGTTCACTTCGGCCACCAAACGCGCCGCTGGAACCCAAAAATGAAGCGTTACATCTTCACGGAGCGTAACGGAATCTACATCATCGATCTTCAAAAAACAGTCAAAAAAGTTGAAGAAGCATACAACTTCACGAAAAACCTTGCAGCTGACGGAGGAAAAATCCTTTTCGTCGGTACGAAAAAGCAAGCTCAAGACTCTGTTAAAGAAGAAGCGGAACGTTCTGGAATGTACTATGTCAACCAACGCTGGCTTGGCGGTACATTAACAAACTTTGAAACGATCCAAAAGCGTATCAAACGCCTTAAAGATATCGAAAAAATGCAGGAAAACGGCACATTTGACGTACTTCCTAAAAAAGAAGTCGTTCAATTGAAAAAAGAATTAGAGCGTCTTGAAAAATTCCTCGGCGGAATCAAAGAAATGAAAGAGCTTCCTGACGCACTGTTCATTATCGATCCTCGCAAAGAGCGCATCGCGGTTGCAGAAGCGCGCAAACTGAACATTCCGATCATCGGAATCGTTGACACAAACTGCGATCCTGATGAAATCGATGTTGTCATCCCTGCGAACGATGACGCCATCCGCGCTGTTAAATTGCTGACTTCTAAAATGGCAGATGCCATCCTTGAAGCAAAACAAGGTGAAGAATCAGCTGAAACAGAAGCGAAAGAAGCAGAAACAACTGAAACAACAACTGCTTAACCTGGTCAAAAGGTGATAAGGGGGTCTGCCTTTTATCACCTTTTTTTTCACCAGATCAACATTTACATATTTTGTTTGATATATAAGGAGGAAATCAAAAATGGCAATTACTGCACAAATGGTAAAAGAGCTTCGCGAAAAAACTGGCGCAGGCATGATGGACTGCAAGAAAGCGTTAACTGAAACTGACGGCAACATGGATAAAGCGATCGATCTTCTAAGAGAAAAAGGAATCGCAAAGGCTGCCAAAAAAGCTGACCGCATCGCGGCTGAAGGTTTGACTTTGATCAAAACCGACGGCAACACAGGCGTTATTCTTGAAGTGAACTCTGAAACGGACTTCGTTGCGAAAAACGAAGGCTTCAAGGAGCTTTTGAACGACCTGGCTGACCACATTCTGGCTGAAAAGCCTGAAAGCGTTGAAGCTGCTATGGGTCAAAAAATGGCTAACGGTTCAACTGTAGAAGAATACATCACAAGCGCGGTTGCTAAAATCGGAGAAAAAATCACGCTTCGCCGCTTCGCTGTCCTGACAAAAGGCGATGACGCTGCATTCGGCGCATACCTGCACATGGGCGGAAAAATCGGCGTATTGACTGTCCTTAACGGCACAACTGACGAAGAAACAGCAAGAGACATCGCAATGCACGTTGCAGCTGTAAACCCTCGCTTCATTTCCCGCGACCAAGTGTCAGAAGAAGAAGCGAACCGCGAGCGCGAAATCTTGACTCAGCAGGCGCTTCAAGAAGGCAAGCCTGAAAACATCGTCGCAAAAATGGTTGAAGGCCGCCTGAACAAATATTTCGAAGAAATCTGCCTGCTTGATCAAGCGTTCGTTAAAAACCCGGATGAAAAAGTGAAACAGGTCGTTGCTGCGAAAAACGCAACGGTTGAAACGTTCGTCCGCTACGAAGTTGGAGAAGGTATCGAAAAACGCCAAGAAAACTTTGCTGAAGAAGTTATGAACCAAGTGAAAAAATAAGATTGAAAAGCCGCTTGCCATAAAACACACGGCAGGATCTTTTCAAGGAAAATAGGGGACACAATTTGTGTCCCTATTTTTAAAACAGTTTACAAACCTTTTTTTCTCTTGCATAATAAATAACGGCAAGCATGCACTTGGAGGTTATTATGGAAAAACCAAAGTATAATCGTATCGTATTAAAGCTTAGCGGAGAAGCCCTTGCGGGTGAACAGGGAAACGGCATCAACCCGACCGTGATCCAGTCCATCGCCAAACAGGTGAAAGAAATCGCCGAGCTTGATGTTGAAGTGGCGGTCGTCGTCGGCGGCGGCAACCTGTGGCGCGGAAAAACGGGCAGCGATCTCGGAATGGACCGCGCAACAGCGGACTACATGGGAATGCTTGCAACGGTTATGAATTCCCTTGCGCTGCAAGACAGCCTTGAAACGCTCGGGATTCAGTCAAGAGTTCAGACATCCATCGAAATGAGGCAGGTCGCTGAGCCATACATAAGAAGAAAAGCGATTCGCCATCTTGAAAAGAAGCGCGTCGTTATCTTCGCTGCCGGTACAGGCAATCCATATTTCTCAACGGATACGACAGCAGCGCTCAGAGCGGCTGAAATCGAAGCCGACGTCATCTTAATGGCCAAAAATAATGTCGACGGTGTATACAATGCCGATCCTAGAACTGACGAAACAGCCGTAAAATATGAAAAATTGTCTTATCTCGATGTGTTGAAAGACGGTTTGGCTGTCATGGATTCAACCGCTTCTTCACTTTGCATGGATAACGACATCCCGCTGATCGTCTTTTCTATTATGGAAGAAGGAAATATTAAAAGAGCCGTTTTAGGCGAACAAATCGGTACAATCGTAAGGGGGAAATAACGTGTCAACTCAAGTGATGAATGAAACAAAAGAACGGATGCAAAAAGCGATAAGCGCTTATCAGCGCGAATTGGCCACTGTCCGCGCAGGACGTGCAAATCCGTCATTGCTGGACAAAGTGGCAGTTGAGTATTACGGAGCGCAGACGCCTTTAAACCAGATTGCGTCCATTACAGTTCCAGAAGCGCGCATGCTCGTCATCACACCATATGACAAAACGGCGCTCGGCGATATCGAAAAAGCGATTCAAAAAGCCGACCTCGGTGTAACTCCGTCAAACGACGGCAATATCATCCGGATCACGATCCCTCCTCTAACTGAGGAGCGCAGAAAAGAGCTTGCCAAACTCGTGAAAAAATATTCGGAAGATGCCAAAGTCGCGGTCCGCAACATCCGCCGCGATGCAAATGACGATCTGAAAAAACTAGAGAAAAATGGTGAAATGACTGAGGATGAATTGCGCTCTTCAACGGAAGACGTACAAAAGCTGACAGATGAATATGTGTCAAAAATTGATGAGATCACAAAAGATAAAGAGAAAGAAATCATGGAAGTTTAATGAAAAACTCTGTACAATAGATAATAGTGAAAAGACCCTCTCATGTTTACAGGGGGTTTTTTTGTTAATACTGTTGTTATCTAGAACGATATAACAGGAAAGCAACCTTTTGGGTGATGGAGGACTCTCATGCTCAATATACTCAAAAATTGGAAGAATCAGCATTCGGCTGCTTCCAACATGGAATGTTACACAAAAGAAAATATTTTAAAAGGAGAAATTCCTGAACATATCGCCATTATTATGGACGGAAACGGCCGCTGGGCAAAGAAGCGGGCGATGCCCCGCATCGCGGGTCATCACGAAGGCATGAAAGTGGTCAGACAGACGACAAAGCTTGCCAATGAGCTCGGTGTCAAAGCGTTGACGCTGTATGCCTTTTCGACGGAAAATTGGAAGCGTCCAAAGCTTGAGGTTGACTTTCTGATGAAGCTGCCTGAAGAGTTTCTGGGAACGTATCTCCCGGAGCTGGTCGAAGAAAATGTCCGGGTCCGCATGACAGGCGATAGGGAAGGACTGCCGCCCCACACGATCCGCGCGGTTGAAAAAGCCATCCGTGATACGGAGAACAATGATGGACTTATTCTTAATTTTGCATTGAATTACGGGGGACGTGCAGAAATCGTCAGAGCCGCAAAGAAAATTGCCGAAGAAGCCAAAAAAGGCACATTGAATACCGAGGAAATCGACGAAAAGCTATTTTCCGATTATTTAATGACAGAAACTTTGCAGGACCCTGATTTGCTGATTCGCACAAGCGGCGAGATCAGGCTGAGCAACTTCATGCTTTGGCAGCTTGCCTACAGCGAATTTTTATTTACCGATGTATTGTGGCCTGATTTTAAAGACGTTCACTTGCTTCAGGCTATCGGAGAATATCAGCGTCGCGGGAGAAGGTTTGGCGGAATTTAGAGGATGGTGCAGATGAAACAGAGAATATTGACGGGTGTGATCGCGGCAGCGGTTTTTCTGCCGCTCGTGATTTTCGGCGAGCTGCCGTTCGCCCTGCTAGTTTATGCAATAGGTATACTTGCTCTATTTGAACTTTTAAGAATGAAAGGCCTGAAGCTGATCAGCGCTCCGGGTATCATCAGCATGCTGCTGTTGGCGGTTTTGCTGTGTCCAAGCCAATACGCGGAAGACGCTGGGCTGGGTATAACCAAAGGGGAGGTCGTCTTTTTGGCGGTCCTTTTGCTTTTGGCATATACGGTGCTCAGCAAAAACTCGTTTACTTTTGACGAAGCGGCATTCGTGGCGCTGGCAGCAGTTTATATCGGATTCGGGTTTTATTACTTTATTGAAATCAGAAACATCGGACTCAGCTATGTCTTTTTTGCGATCGGCGTCGTCTGGTCAACAGATTCCGGCGCTTATTTTATCGGAAAGGCGTTTGGAAAGCGGAAGCTCTGGCCTGAAATCAGCCCTAACAAAACGGTAGAAGGCTTTTGGGGCGGAATTTTGACAGCGGTCGTTTTTTCCGCGATTTATCAGGCCGCCACAGGTTTTCCGCACGCTTATCTGTTTGTGCTGATCATTACCGTGCTTTTGTCAATCGTCGGTCAGATCGGCGATTTGGCCGAGTCTGCGTTCAAAAGGCATTACCAGGTGAAAGACTCGGGCCGGATCCTCCCGGGACACGGCGGAATGCTGGACCGCTTTGACAGCTTTTTATTTGTCATGCCGGTTCTGTACTTCCTGCTTGTTCTTTTTCAGCCGTTCGGGCTATGATAGAAAAGGGTACTGATAGCTAGAAAGAAACAGAGGTGCGGCAATTTTGAAGAACATATGTCTATTGGGAGCGACAGGCTCCATAGGAGAACAGACGCTTGATGTCATCAAAGCGCATGACGATAAGTTTCGGCTGACCGCCATGACTTTCGGCAAAAACGCCGAAAAAGCGGCAGAAATCATTGAAACCTTTAAACCGAAGTATGTAGGCGTTGGGGATGAGCATACATATGAAACATTAAAACAGCATTCTTTCTCCTACACCTTTAAAACAGGGATCGGGGAGGAAGCTTTAATCGAAGCGGCCGTTATCCCGGAAGCGGATATCGTCGTCAATGCTCTCGTCGGCAGCGTCGGTCTTCTTCCGACTTTAAAGGCGATGGAGCATAAAAAAACAATTGCGCTTGCAAATAAGGAAACTCTCGTGACAGCCGGTCATATAGTGAAAGAACACGCCCAAAAATACGATGTCCCGCTCCTGCCCGTCGACAGCGAACATTCCGCGATTTTCCAGGCCCTTCAGGGGGAAAATCCGAAGCATATCAAACGGCTGATCGTCACGGCTTCAGGCGGCAGCTTCAGGGACAGAACAAGGCGGGAACTTGAAGGCGTCACAGTGGAAGAAGCCCTCAATCATCCAAATTGGTCGATGGGTGCAAAAATCACGATCGATTCGGCTACAATGATGAATAAAGGACTCGAGGTTATTGAAGCCCACTGGCTGTTTGATCTGCCCTATGACCAGATCGATGTCCTCCTTCACAAAGAAAGCATTATTCATTCAATGGTTGAATTCCACGACCGCAGCGTCATCGCCCAGCTTGGCACACCTGATATGAGAGTGCCGATTCAATATGCGCTCAGCCATCCGGAACGCCTGCCGTTTAATGAAGCAAAATCCCTCGATCTCTGGGAAGTCGGACAGCTGAATTTTGCCCAAGCTGATTTTGAAAGGTTCCGCTGCTTACAATTCGCTTATGAATCAGGTAAAATAGGCGGTACAATGCCGACTGTTTTAAACGCGGCCAACGAGGAAGCCGTTGCGGCATTTCTTTCGGGCAGGATTTCCTTTCTCGGAATAGAAGACATCATTGAAAAGGCTTTGGAACGCCATCAGGTGATCGCAAAGCCGAGCCTTCAAGAGATCCGTGAAGTGGACAAAGACGCCAGAAAGTTTGTCCAAACATTACTCACATAAGGTGGTATGTTCGTGAATACTGTGATCGCGTTTATTCTTATTTTTGGAACGCTCGTATTTTTCCATGAGCTTGGTCATCTCATCCTTGCTCAAAGAGCCGGAATACTGTGCCGGGAGTTTGCTATCGGCTTCGGTCCGAAAATCTTTTCGTTTAAGAAAAATGAGACCGTTTATACGATCAGGCTTCTTCCGATCGGCGGCTTTGTCAGAATGGCCGGCGAAGATCCTGAGATGATTGAAGTGAAGCCCGGTTATACGGTCGGGCTGTTGTTCGACAGCGAAAACAAGGTCGAAAAGATCATTATCAACCAAAAAGAAAAGTATCCCGACGCATTGGTCATTGAAGTGGAGCAGGCCGACCTGGAGCACCAGATGAGGATTACGGGCTATGAGCACGGCAATGAAGATCATCTCTCTTCATTTTCTGTCAGTGAAACGTCCTTTTTCATCGTAGACGGGGAAGAAGTCCAGATCGCTCCTTACAACCGCCAATTTCATTCGAAAACGGTTTGGCAGCGCATCAAAGCGATTGCTGCCGGACCGATCATGAACTTTATTTTGGCTTATGTCATACTCGTGATGCTCGGACTGATGCAGGGAGTGCCGTCTGACGAGCCGGTGCTCGGCAAGTTGATAGACAACGGACGGGCGGCGGAAGCAGGCCTCCAGGAGGGAGACCGCATTCAAACGATCAACGGGGAGAACATGAGGTCGTGGACGGATATTGTCAACACGGTCAGAGAACACCCTGAAAAAGAACTGAAAATCGTTTTGATGCGCGACAATGTCAAGCTGACGAAATACGTAACACCTGAAGCTGTCAAGGCAGGGGATGAAACCGTCGGCAGATTCGGCGCTTACAATCCTGTGAAAACAGGCGTTCTGACATCGATTTCCTACGGTGCGACCGAAACGGCGACAGTGGCCCAGAGCATCGTCACCAATCTCGGAAAGCTCGTCACAGGACAATTCTCAATCGACATGCTGGCCGGTCCTGTCGGCATTTATGACATGACAGACCAAGTGGCCAAGACAGGCGTTATCAACCTGCTGAAGCTGGCCGCATTTTTAAGCATCAACCTCGGGATCGTCAACCTTCTGCCAATCCCTGCGCTGGACGGCGGAAGACTGTTGTTCCTGTTTATTGAAGCGATCCGCGGGAAGCCGATCAACCGCGAAAAAGAAGCGTTTGTCGTCTTTATCGGCGTCGCATTTTTGATGCTCCTAATGCTTGTCGTCACATGGAACGATATCCAGCGCTTATTTCTGTAAAACCAATCGCCTTTTTTAAGTGCAGCCAAGCCTTTTAAAAGGCTCTTTTTTAGGGACACCGTTCCCGACTCAAAAAAGTAACCAACTGAAACAAATGAGGTGCGAATGAATGAGACAGAGCAGGACTTTAATTCCTACGCTCCGCGAAGTGCCGGCTGATGCTGAAGCGAAAAGCCATCAGCTTCTTCTCAGAGCAGGGTTTATCAGACAAAACACAAGCGGTGTATACAGCTATATGCCTCTTGCCAATAAAGTCATTCATAAAATCCAGAGCATTGTCCGCGAAGAAATGGAGAAAATCAATGCCGTCGAAATGCTGATGCCGGCGCTCCAGCAGGCGGAAACTTGGCAGGAATCGGGAAGATGGTATACGTACGGTCCTGAGCTCATGAGGCTGAAAGACCGCCACGGCCGTGAATTTGCCCTAGGCGCAACACACGAAGAGGTCATCACAAGCATCGTCAGAGATGAAGTGAAATCGTACAAGCGCCTTCCGCTGACCCTTTACCAGATCCAATCGAAGTTCCGCGATGAAAAGCGCCCGCGCTTCGGTCTGTTGAGAGGCCGGGAATTCATCATGAAGGATGCGTATTCCTTCCATTCCTCCGCCGAAAGCCTTGATGAAACGTACAATGATATGTATCAGGCGTATACGAATGTGTTTACGCGCTGCGGCCTGAATTTCAGACCGGTCATTGCAGACTCAGGCGCGATGGGCGGAAAGGATACCCATGAATTTATGGCATTGTCCGATGTCGGTGAGGATACAATTGCGTATTCTGATCAGTCTTCATACGCCGCCAACATTGAAATGGCTGAAGTGAAGGAAACAGATGCCGGCGAGCAGGCAGAAATGAAAGAGCTGCAGGAAGTCCACACACCTTCGGTCAAAACGATCGAAGAGGTTGCCGCATTTCTTGGCATATCCCCGTCAGACTGCATTAAATCAATGCTGATGAAAGCAGACGGACGTTTTGTCCTCGTCTTGACGAGAGGGGATCACGAAGTCAATGATGTTAAGGTGAAAAACCTGCTTCAAGCAGAAATAATCGAATTCGCGAGCGCCGAAGAGGTTGCAGAGATAACAGGCACTGAACCCGGTTTTGTCGGACCGGTGGGGCTCGACCGCGAAATCGAAATCTTTGCAGACTTTGCTGTGAAGGCGATGGCAAACGCAGCAGCTGGAGCGAATAAAACAGATTACCATTATCAAAACGTGAATATCAGCCGGGATGCGCACAATGTGACATTCGCCGATCTCCGCTTTATCCAGGAAGGAGACCCTTCACCGGATGGAAAAGGAACGATCCGTTTTGCAAAAGGAATCGAAGTCGGACAAGTCTTTAAGCTCGGCACCCGCTATTCTGAAGCGATGGACGCCACATACCTTGATGAAAACGGACGCGCTCAGCCGATGCTGATGGGCTGCTATGGAATCGGGATTTCCCGGACGCTTTCGGCCATCGTTGAGCAGCATCATGACGATAAAGGCTTGATCTGGCCGCTGGAAGTGACGCCGTATGACCTGCATATCCTCGCGCTTAATATGAAAAATGACGCGCAAGTTCAGCTTGCCGAAAAGCTGTATGAAGAATTTAAAGCGAACGGCTATGACGTACTGTTTGATGACCGTGCCGAACGGGCCGGCGTTAAATTTGCAGATTCCGATTTGATCGGTCTGCCGATCCGCATCACGGTCGGAAAAAGAGCTGACGAAGGCGTTGTCGAAGTGAAGATCCGCAAAACCGGAGAATCCTTTGAAATCGCTGCTGATGAGCTGTTTGACTTTATCGAAAAACAAGTCAAGAGCTTATCTTCTCACTCTTAAAACATGGTAAACTAGAGTAAAGGAAGGTACCTCGGGAATCGTCCCAAGGTACCTTCAATTATGATTTTCTTTTAGGGAGGAATCTGTCTTGGAAGACCAGCTTTCTGTCAACAGAAGACAGTTTCAAATTCTTCTGCAGCAGCTGAATGTAACGGAAGATACGATGATCCGCCACCTTGAAGGCGGACAAATCATAAAGCTGACCGTTCATAAAAACAAGAAGACATGGCACTTTCACTTTAAATTGAGAAATGTGCTGCCTTATCAAATCTTCGAACGGTTTCACAGCCAGCTGACCCGCACCTTTTCCCATATCGCCCAGGTCACCTGTTCCATCGAGGCGGAAAACCCTTCGATTGACGAGCAGCTTGTTCAGGATTACTGGACGCGCTGCATTCAGGAACTCGATGGTATTTCTCCGCCGATCTTGGCGCTTTTGAACGACCAAAAGCCCAAGCTTACGGGAAACAAAATCCTGCTTAAAACGAAAACAGATACAGAAGCGTCCGCTTTAAAAAAGAAATACAGCTCGCTCATCCAGTCAAGCTACCGCACATTCGGCTTTCCTGAGCTCCAGCTGGACACAGAAATTTTTGTATCAGATCAAGAGATTCAGAAATTCAGAGAGCAAAAAATGGCCGAAGATCAAGAGAGGGCCCTTCAGGCTTTAATCGAAATGGAGAAGCAGGATAAGGAAGCACAAGACGATGAAGCGCCGGCAGGCCCTCTTCAGATCGGCTACCAGATTAAAGACTCTGAAGAAATCAGAACGCTTGACAGCATCATGGATGAAGAGCGGAGAATTACGGTGCAAGGCTATGTATTCGACGCTGAAACAAGAGAGCTGAAAAGCGGCAGAACGCTTTGCATCTTTAAAATAACCGACTATACAAACAGCATTCTCGTCAAAATGTTCGCCCGCGAAAAAGAAGACGCTGTATTGATGAAGTCCCTGAAAAAAGGGATGTGGGTCAAGGCGAGAGGAAGCATACAAAACGATACATTCGTCCGCGATTTGGTGATGATCGCCAACGATGTCAATGAAATCAAAGCGAAAACCCGTGAGGATACAGCGCCAGAGGACGAAAAACGAGTCGAGCTCCACCTCCATTCACCAATGAGCCAGATGGATGCCGTATCAAGCATCGGCAAGCTTGTCGAACAGGCGAAAAAATGGGGGCACCCGGCTATCGCGCTCACTGACCATGCCGTAGTCCAATCGTTTCCGGATGCATTCGCGGCAAGCAAAAAGCATGGCGTGAAAATGATCTACGGACTTGAAGCCAACCTCGTCGACGACGGCGTGCCGATTGCCTACAATCCCGTGCACCGTCTGCTTGAAGAGGAAACATATGTCGTGTTCGACGTCGAGACGACGGGGCTGTCTGCCGTCTATGATACAATCATCGAGCTGGCCGCCGTTAAAGTAAAAGGCGGGGAAATCATCGAACGCTTTGAAAGGTTTGCCAACCCGCATCGACCTTTATCGGCTACGATCATCGAGCTGACGGGGATTACCGATGATATGCTGAAAGATGCGCCCGAAGTCGAAGAGGTCATCCGCGATTTTAAAGAATGGGTCGGTGATCACACGCTTGTCGCTCACAATGCAAGCTTTGACATCGGCTTCATCAATGTCGCCTATAAGCGCCTGCTGAATTCGGAGAAAGTGCAGAACCCGGTCATTGACACGCTTGAGCTGGGCCGTTTTCTTTATCCGGAATTCAAAAACCACAGGCTGAATACGCTTTGTAAAAAGTTTGACATCGAGCTCACCCAGCATCACAGGGCGATTTATGATACCGAAGCGACGGGTTATCTCCTTGTGAAAATGCTGAAAGATGCGGCCGAAAAAAATATCCTGTACCACGATCAGCTGAATGAAAATATGGGGCAGTCCAATGCCTATCAGCGTTCAAGGCCATATCACGCGACACTTTTGGCGGTTAATGAGACAGGCTTGAAAAACCTTTTCAAACTTGTTTCGCTGTCGCATATCCATTATTTTTACAGGGTGCCGAGGATCCCAAGGTCACAGCTTGAAAAGTACAGAGAAGGGCTTTTAATCGGTTCGGCGTGCGACAAAGGCGAAGTATTTGAAGGCATGATGCAGAAATCGCCGGAAGAAGTTGAAGACATCGCTTCATTTTATGACTACCTTGAAGTCATGCCGCCTGAAGTCTACCGGCACCTGCTTCAGCTCGAACTCGTCAGGGATGAAAAAGCGTTAAAAGAAATCATCGCCAACATCACAAAGCTCGGCGAGAAGCTGAATATCCCAGTAGTAGCAACTGGAAATGTCCATTATCTGAACCCTGAGGACAAAATTTACCGGAAGATTCTAGTTTCCTCGCAAGGCGGCGCAAATCCGCTCAACAGGCACGAGCTGCCGAACGTTCATTTCCGTTCGACGGATGAAATGCTTGAGGCCTTTTCATTTTTGGGTGAGGAAAAAGCGAAAGAAATCGTTGTCAAGAACACCCGCATGATCAGCGAGCGAATCGAAGAAATCAAGCCGATCAAAGACGATCTTTACACACCGAAGATCGAAGGCGCAGATGACGAAATCCGCCGCATGAGCTATGAGAAAGCAAGAAGCATTTACGGCGAGGACCTGCCCGAAATCGTCGAAAAACGGATCGAAAAAGAGCTGAAAAGCATAATCGGCCACGGATTCGCCGTCATCTATCTGATCTCTCATAAGCTTGTAAAACGCTCCCTTGATGACGGCTATCTCGTCGGTTCGAGGGGATCGGTCGGTTCTTCCCTTGTCGCAACATTGACGGAAATTACCGAGGTCAACCCGCTGCCGCCGCATTACGTCTGTCCGGATTGCCGCCATTCCGAGTTTTTCAACGACGGATCGGTCGGTTCGGGATTTGATTTGCCTGACAAAGACTGTCCGAAGTGCGGAGCGGCCTACAGAAAAGACGGCCACGACATTCCGTTTGAGACGTTCCTGGGGTTTAAAGGGGACAAGGTTCCTGATATCGACTTGAACTTCTCGGGCGAATACCAGCCGCATGCCCACAACTATACGAAAGTCCTGTTCGGAGAGGATAACGTCTACCGTGCGGGAACGATCGGAACAGTCGCCGAAAAAACGGCTTACGGGTATGTCAAAGGGTATGCAAACGACAACAATTTGCATATGCGCGGGGCGGAAATCGACCGACTTGTCCAAGGCTGTACAGGCGTCAAGCGGACTACAGGGCAGCACCCGGGCGGAATTATCGTTGTGCCGGATTATATGGATATTTACGACTTTTCACCAATCCAGTTTCCGGCGGATGCCACAGATTCCGAATGGAAGACGACGCATTTTGACTTCCATTCCATCCATGACAACCTTCTGAAGCTTGATATTCTCGGACACGATGATCCGACGGTCATCCGTATGCTCCAGGATCTTAGCGGGATTGATCCGAAAACGATTCCGACCGATGATCCTGAAGTGATGAAAATTTTCCAAGGGACAGAGTCTTTAGGGGTAACCGAGGAACAGATCGGCTGTAAAACCGGTACACTCGGCATCCCTGAATTCGGAACCCGCTTTGTCAGACAGATGCTTGAGGACACCAAGCCGACGACATTTTCCGAGCTCGTACAGATTTCCGGCCTGTCACACGGTACGGACGTATGGCTCGGCAACGCGCAGGAGCTGATTCACAACAATATTTGTGAACTGAGCGAAGTGATCGGCTGCCGTGATGACATTATGGTGTACTTAATCTACCAGGGGCTTGAGCCATCCCTCGCCTTTAAGATTATGGAGTTTGTCCGTAAAGGAAAGGGACTGACGCCTGAGTGGGAAGAAGAAATGAAGAATAATAATGTTCCGGACTGGTATATCGATTCCTGCAAAAAAATCAAATACATGTTCCCGAAAGCCCACGCTGCGGCATATGTTTTGATGGCGGTCAGGATCGCTTATTTTAAAGTCCATCATCCGCTGCTCTACTACGCAGCATACTTCACCGTGCGGGCCGACGACTTTGACATCGAAACGATGATCAAAGGATCGACAGCGATCAGAGCCGTCATGGATGATATCAACTCTAAAGGCCTTGACGCTTCTCCAAAAGAGAAAAGTTTGCTCACGGTGCTTGAGCTGGCGCTTGAAATGTGCGAAAGGGGCTTCTCTTTCCAAAAAGTCGATTTATACAGATCGAGCGCTTCAGAATTCATCATTGATGGAAACAGCTTGATTCCGCCGTTTAATTCAATACCGGGGCTTGGAACAAACGCCGCCTTGAATATTGTCAAAGCGAGGGAAGAAGGCGAATTTCTTTCCAAAGAAGATTTGCAAAAAAGAGGAAAGGTGTCAAAAACGATCATGGAATACTTGGAGCGCCACGGCTGTCTCGAGTCGCTTCCAGATCAGAACCAGCTGTCATTATTCTAGAAACTGCCTGCTTAAAGCAGGCAGTTTTTTTATCTGTTTTACGGCATAAAGAGCGTTTTTTCGGAATTGGGTGACAAATGCCAGGGGAGAAATGATCACAAAAAAATAAAGGGCTGTCAGATCTGTTGACAATAAATAAACATCAATGTTAGAATTTCCAAAATATAACACTTCGTTTGGAATGTGCTGTCTATTAGATTTCTACTCTCATAACTTAGTTTATTGAACAAATAAACTAAGTTACTTATCAAATTCCTCGCTTGCAGTCGTGTGCTGATTTAATGTGCAATCAATATCTTCGGTTTTTCAACTTTGGCCTTGTTTTGTTCGCCGGCAAATCTAAAAGGAGGTGAGCATGTTGTAGACAGATGGAGTTGCTTGATCTTAACGAACATGATGGGGAGGAAGCAGTACGTGAAACAGAAAGTATTTTTAAAAATGAAAGCGCTTTGTTTGGCACTTTTAGTGATCTTCTCTATGAGCATAGCGTCGTTTTCAGAAAAGACCCGTGCAGCTTCTGCTGAAGAATATCCTCATAATTATGCTGAACTGCTGCAAAAGTCTTTGTTATTTTATGAAGCACAGCGCTCGGGAAGACTTCCGGAAAACAGCCGGCTGAATTGGAGAGGAGACTCCGGGCTTGAGGACGGAAAAGACGTTGGCCTCGATTTAACGGGAGGGTGGTATGATGCCGGCGACCACGTGAAGTTCGGTCTGCCGATGGCTTATTCTGCCGCAATCCTGTCATGGTCGGTCTATGAGTACCGAGATGCCTACAAAGAATCGGGTCAGCTTGATGCGGCGCTGGACAATATTAAATGGGCGACAGACTACTTTCTTAAAGCCCATACGGCTCCTTATGAATTGTGGGGCCAAGTCGGAAATGGCGCTCTAGACCACGCATGGTGGGGGCCGGCCGAAGTAATGCCGATGAAGCGCCCTGCCTATAAGATCGATGCCGGCTGTCCGGGGTCAGACCTTGCTGGTGGTACAGCCGCAGCGCTAGCATCAGCATCAATTATTTTCAAGCCGACAGATTCTTCTTACTCTGAAAAATTACTGGCTCATGCCAAGCAATTGTATGATTTTGCCGACCGCTACCGCGGCAAATATTCAGACTGCATTACAGACGCACAGCAATATTATAATTCGTGGAGCGGGTATAAAGATGAACTGACATGGGGAGCTGTCTGGCTCTACTTGGCAACAGAAGAACAACAATATTTGGATAAAGCCCTTGCTTCGGTCTCAGATTGGGGCGATCCCGCAAACTGGCCTTACCGCTGGACGCTTTCCTGGGATGACGTCACTTACGGAGCACAGCTGCTGCTCGCTCGTCTGACAAACGATTCCCGTTTTGTCAAATCTGTCGAACGCAATCTTGATTATTGGTCGACAGGCTACAGTCATAATGGAAGCATAGAACGGATCACGTATACGCCGGGCGGTTTGGCCTGGCTTGAGCAGTGGGGATCATTGCGATACGCTTCGAATGCCGCTTTTCTCGCTTTCGTTTATTCCGATTGGGTGGATACAGAAAAAGCGAAAAGATATCGGGATTTTGCTGTTCGGCAAACGGAGTATATGCTAGGAGATAATCCGCAGCAGCGAAGCTTTGTCGTTGGATACGGTAAAAATCCGCCGAAACATCCGCATCACCGTACAGCACACGGTTCATGGGCCAATCAGATGAATGTGCCTGAAAACCATCGCCATACCCTATACGGCGCATTAGTCGGCGGTCCGGGAAGGGACGATTCGTACCGAGATGACATAACAGATTATGCGTCAAACGAAGTTGCGATCGATTATAATGCCGCTTTTACCGGCAACGTAGCGAAAATGTTTCAGCTGTTCGGGAAAGGCCATGTTCCGCTGCCTGATTTTCCGGAGAAGGAAACACCTGAGGACGAATATTTTGCAGAGGCATCAATCAACAGCTCCGGAAACAGCTATACTGAAATCCGGGCGCAGCTCAATAACCGTTCGGGATGGCCGGCAAAGAAAACCGATCAATTGTCTTTCCGCTACTACGTTGACTTGACGGAAGCTGTAGAAGCGGGATATTCCGCCGAAGATATAAAAGTCACAGCCGGCTATAACGAAGGGGCCTCGGTATCAGAGCTGAAGCCGCATGACGCTTCAAAGCACATTTACTATACAGAAGTCAGCTTCAGCGGGGTTTTGATTTATCCAGGCGGTCAATCCGCCCATAAAAAAGAAGTGCAGTTCCGCCTTTCGGCACCAGACGGAACGTCTTTTTGGAACCCGGAAAATGACCACTCTTATCAGGGTCTGTCACATGCGCTTCTGAAGACGCGGTATATTCCTGTTTATGATGATGGACGGCTCGTTTTCGGACATGAGCCCGGTTACTAGATATTGAACTTCAAGAGGAGGAACATCATGGATAATAAAACACGTTTTATGCAGCTGTATGAGCAAATTAAAAATCCGAACAACGGTTATTTCTCACCCGAAGGAATTCCCTATCACTCGGTTGAAACGCTCATATGTGAGGCGCCCGACTACGGTCATATGACGACATCTGAAGCGTACAGCTATTGGCTGTGGCTTGAAGCGATGTATGGCCGGTACACACAGGACTGGTCAAAGCTAGAAGCCGCCTGGGACAATATGGAGAAATATATTATCCCGGTCAATGAAGGAGACGGAAACGAAGAACAGCCGACCATGAACTACTACAACCCCTCAAGTCCAGCCACTTATGCTGCAGAACACCCCTACCCAGATCTGTACCCTTCAGCGCTGACCGGACAGTATCCGGCAGGAAATGACCCGCTCGATGCCGAGCTTAAAGCGACATATGGAAGCAACGAAACGTATTTAATGCATTGGCTGTTAGATGTTGACAACTGGTATGGCTTCGGAAATCTTCTGAACCCTTCGCACACTGCCGTTTATGTGAACACTTACCAGCGGGGCGAACAGGAATCCGTTTGGGAAACGGTTCCGCATCCGTCTCAGGATAATCAGACGTTCGGAAAACCGAATGAAGGTTTCATGAGCCTTTTTACAAAAGAAAATCAGGCTCCAGCACCGCAATGGCGCTACACCAATGCAACGGATGCAGATGCGCGCGCCGTTCAGGCGATGTTCTGGGCCAGGCAATGGGGCTACAGCAATACTAATTATTTAGAAAAAGCTAAAAAAATGGGGGACTTTCTCCGTTACGGCATGTATGACAAATACTTTCAAGAGATTGGAAGTGCCGCTGACGGCTCGCCTTCCCGCGGTGCTGGAAAAAATGCATGTCATTATTTAATGGCGTGGTACACCGCTTGGGGAGGCGGATTGGGACAGTATGCAAACTGGGCGTGGCGGATCGGTGCGAGCCATGTGCATCAAGGTTATCAAAACCCTGTTGCCTCTTATGCACTGTCAACGGCTGAAGGCGGATTGATTCCAAATTCATCCACAGCGCGAAGCGATTGGGAAAAGGCGCTGAAAAGGCAGCTAGAACTTTACACATGGCTGCTTTCTTCAGAAGGAGCCGTTGCCGGCGGCGCCACGAACAGCTGGAACGGCAACTACAGCGCATATCCGCAGAATGTCAGCACATTTTACGAAATGGCCTACACAGAAGCGCCTGTATATCACGATCCCCCTTCTAACAATTGGTTCGGGATGCAAGTCTGGCCGCTGGAAAGGGTGGCGGAACTGTATTATATTTTCGCAGAGAAAGGTGACAAATCGTCTGAAAACTTCCACATGGCAAAGCATGTGATTGAAAAATGGATCGCATATTCACTTGATTATGTGTTTGTGGGCGAACGGCCGGTTACTGACGAAGAAGGCTATTATTTAAATGATGCGGGAGAACGCGTCCTTGGCGGCCAAAACCCGCAGATCGCCGTACAATCCGACCCAGGCGAGTTTTGGATTCCGGCAAACCTTGAATGGAGCGGCCAGCCTGATCCGTGGAAGGGATTTGATTCATTTACCGGAAATCCGGGACTGCATGTCACGACGAAGAATCCTTCTCAAGATGTCGGCGTTCTCGGCAGCTATATTAAAACGCTCGTCTTCTTTGCGGCCGGAACAAAAGCCGAAACCGGCGGCTTTACCGCTCTTGGAAACAAAGCCAAAAATCTGGCAAAAGAACTGCTTGATGCAGCATGGAGTAAAAATGACGGAATCGGTATCGCAGCAGAGGAAGAACATGAAGATTATATCCGCTACTTTACGAAGGAAATCTACTTTCCGAATGGCTGGAGCGGCAGAAACGGGCAGGGCAATACCATCCCTGGCCCCAACACTGTGCCGTCTGATCCGGCAAAAGGCGGTAACGGCGTCTATATCAGTCATGCGGAGCTCCGGCCGAAAATTAAAAATGATCCGATGTGGCCTTATTTGGAAAACAAATATCAGACCTCGTGGAATCCGAATACGGGCAAATGGGAAAACGGACTGCCGACCTTTGTATATCACCGTTTCTGGTCTCAGGTCGATATGGCGACAGCTTATGCTGAGTATGACCGTTTAATCGGAAATGCATAACAATCAATAGGAGAATATTAGATGCGCTTGGCCGTTTGGGCAAAGGCGGCGTTCAGCCGCCTTCTTTTTTAAAGGCAGGATTTAGGATTTTAGCGAGTGTTTTACACGATTATCTAAAAAGGAGATCAAAAGTTTGAGAGAAAAATGGTTAGCCTTATGTTTAAAGTCGATCATTCTGTTCGTTTTGATCATGGGAACCGTTCTTTTATCCGCAGTTCCGAAAGCTTCGGGAACAAGCGGGCCAGCAAAGCAAGAAAAGCAGAGCATCATCACCCCGGCTGATCTTTTGGAAAACATGAGCCCTGGATGGAACCTTGGCAACACGCTGGATGCTGTTCCGACAGAAGGCTCTTGGAACAATCCGCCGGTTCGCGAGCATACTTTTGATGATATTCGCGATGCGGGGTTTAAAAGCGTCCGGATTCCGGTGACATGGGATTCCCACATCGGCAGCGCTCCAGAGTATCCGATCGATACCGATTGGATGAACCGGGTAGAAGAAGTGACAGATTGGGCTTTGGAAAGAGAGTTTTACGTCGTGTTAAATATTCACCACGATTCTTGGCTATGGATCAGCCGGATGGGAAACAGCCAGCAGGAGACATTAGATAAGCTGGGGAAAGTCTGGAAGCAGATTGCCGAGCGCTTCAAAAACAAAAGTGAACGCCTCCTGTTTGAAATTGTCAATGAGCCGACCGGAATGAGCGCATATCAAATGAATCTGCTTAACCGAGAGATGCTGAACATCATCCGTTCGACCGGCGGCAAAAACGGCCAGCGGCTCGTAATCGTCGGGGGGCTTGAAGATAACAAAGATGAATTGCTTCATTCATTTGAACCGCCTGATGATGACCGGATTGTCCTCACATATCACTACTATTCTCCTTGGGATTACGTATCAAACTGGTGGGGCCGGACGACTTGGGGATCGGCAGCCGAAATCTCCGAGATGGAGGAGGATATCAAACCGGTTTATGAAAAATTTGTAAGGGAAGGATACCCGGTTATCATCGGTGAATACGGTACCCTCGGCGCCAATGAAAAGCATTCAAAATGGCTCTATCATGATACGTTTGTCCGCCTTGCCCACAAATATCAAATGGTCCCGATGTGGTGGGACAACGGGAATGACCAGTTTGACCGGGCTGAGAGACAGTGGCGTGATCCTGTTGTTAAAGAGATTGTCATTCAGGCGGGACGCGGCGTTCCCAATGCGATCATCAAACCGGCAGATCTTTTTATCAAAAAAGGTCAAAGCATCAGCGATCAGACGGTGGACATTCAGCTGAACGGCAATGTGCTGACTGGCATTTATCAGAAATCTGAACCATTAAAGGAAGGCAGTGATTATACAGTTGACAATGCCGGAAAAACGGTCTCTATTAAGGCATCCTGCTTGGCAAAGCTGCTGAACGGGGCGGGGCAGCCTGGGGTAAAAGCGCAGCTCACTTTTACGTTTCATAAAGGAGCCAGCCAGGTTATGGATATCATTCTTTATGATGACCCGAAGCTTGAAAAAAGCGAATTCACCATCAGTCAATCGGCAATCAGCGGTGATCTCAAAATCCCGGCGTCACTGAACGGAACGAAGCTGGCCACGGTTAAAGGAGTCGTCGATTCTACAGGAAGGCCGGTTCTTGAAGAAGTATGGTCATGGACGCCCTACTTGAACTATGACGAAGATTTTTACGAAAAAGACGGGGATTTGTATTTGAAAGAGCGGGTTTTAAAGTATTTGAAAAGCGATTCCACCTTTACATTTGAACTGTGGCCGAAAGGCGTGGAGGCGGTCGTGAAGGTGAAAATCACGCCTTGAACGGCCGGCTATCCTCTCAATGACGCCGTCCATGCATCCTCTTTATGAAAGCAGGGAAAAATAATGATGACGAAAAAGGGTTTATTGACAGTGCTGATGCCGTTTTTGCTTGCACTTTCCGCCATTCAGTTTGGCAATCCCCGGCCTGCACTAGCCGCGTCTCCTTTTGTTGAGACAGCCGGAACATCGTTCACTTTAAATGGGAAAGAATTTTATTTTGCCGGGACGAATAACTATTATTTTCATTATAAATCTAAAAAAATGGTCGATGATGTGTTCGAAGATATGAAAGCGATGAATTTGAAAGTGATCCGCATCTGGGGATTTCTTGACGGCCAGCCGCAGGAAAATACAGTCATGCAGCCAAGGCCGGGCATATATGATGAATCAGGCTTTTCAAAGCTTGACTATGCCATTTATAAAGCGGGGCAGACAGGGATAAAACTAGTCATCCCTTTTGTGAACAACTGGGATGATTTCGGCGGAATGAATCAATATGTCAGGTGGTTTCAGGCGGATGGACATGACGCCTTTTATACTCATCCGGACATTAAAGAGGCGTATAAAAATTATGTATCCTATATGCTGAACCGAGTCAACACATATAATGGCGTCAAATATAAAGATGATCCCGCGATTATGGCGTGGGAGCTTGCCAATGAACCGAGGGTCCAGTCTGACAGGACCGGAAATACACTTGTCGAATGGGCGGATGAGATGAGCGAATTTATTAAATCCATTGATCAGAACCATCTTGTAGCGGTTGGAGATGAAGGATTTTATCATATAGAAGGGCACCCTGATTGGCATTACAACGGCGGAGAGGGTGTGGATTGGAAAAGGCTGACCGCTCTGAAGCATATTGATTACGGCACATATCACCTCTATCCGGATCATTGGGGCAAAACGGCCGAGTGGGGGAATCAGTGGATCACAGACCATATTTGCGATGGAAAAGAAATCGGCAAGCCGGTCGTTTTAGAAGAGTACGGCTATCAGGATAAGTCCAGAAGGGACTACGTCTACAGAACCTGGCTTGAACTCATAGAAAAGCAGAGCGGTGCGGGCAGCCAATTTTGGATTTTGACCGGCATTCAGGATGACGGGACCCTTTATCCGGACTATGACGGTTTTCGGATCGTTTATCCGAGCTCTGCCGCTTCTGTCATTTCAGAGCACGCGGAGCGGATGAATGAAAAATCAGCCGCTTCCGAAATGCTTCAGACTAAACGCTGTCATGATTTGCAATAAAAATATGGTTATGGTATAGTTTTATTGGAAATGCTAACGATAGCCGAGGCGAAGAGTGGGGAAACCCGCTCTTTTGTATTGAACAGGCAATTTTGTCTCGACATGTTCATCGTTTTTTCTAAAATCCCCTGCTTTTGAAGCAGGGTTTTTACGAGGGAGCTGATGAATGGGAGCCTGCACAAGGAGGAAAAGTATGAGTAACAAAGTGATCGATACCGTCAGCGAAATGGTCCAGCCTATACTAGACAATCTTCAGCTTGAGCTCGTTGACATCGAATTTGTCAAGGAAGGCCAGAGCTGGTTTCTTCGCGTGTTTATTGATTCAGATGACGGCGTAGACATCGAGGAATGTGCCAAGGTTAGCGAAGCTCTTAGTGAAAAGCTCGATGAGGCTGATCCGATCAAGCAAAACTATTTTCTTGAAGTATCGTCCCCGGGAGCTGAGAGGCCTTTAAAGAAAGAAGCCGATTTCATGAAGGCGCTCGGAAAAAACGTATATATTAAAACGTACGAACCTATTGAAGGCAATAAAGAGTTTGAAGGCGAGCTTTCCGCATTTGACGGTGAAAACGTGGAGGTCACGGTGATGATCAAAACGCGCCGGAAAACGATCAATATTCCATATGACAAAGTAGCCAAAGCGAGGCTGGCTGTTTCGTTCAATTAATTTTTGACTGTTTAAGGGGGAAACCATAAACATGAGTAGTGAGTTGTTAGATGCCCTGACTGTTCTTGAAAAAGAAAAGGGAATCAGTAAGGACATTATTATTGAAGCAATTGAAGCTGCGCTCATTTCCGCTTATAAGCGGAACTTCAACCAGGCGCAGAACGTCAGGGTAGATTTAAACCGCGACACCGGTTCAATCCGCGTTTTCGCCCGCAAAGATGTCGTGGATGAAGTGTATGATCCGCGCCTTGAAATCTCGATTGAAGATGCCGTAAACATCAATCCGAACTACATTGTCGGAGATGTCGTGGAAATCGAAGTGACGCCGAAAGATTTCGGCCGCATCGCTGCCCAGACGGCAAAGCAGGTCGTGACCCAGCGCGTCCGCGAAGCGGAGCGCGGCGTCATCTATTCTGAATTCATCGACCGCGAGGAAGATATCATGACAGGCATCGTCCAGCGGATCGACAATAAGTTCATCTATGTCTCTTTAGGAAAAATCGAGGCGCTTCTCCCGGTTGCAGAACAGATGCCGAATGAAGTCTACAAGCCTCATGACCGGATCAAGGTGTTCATTACAAAAGTCGAAAAAACGACGAAGGGTCCGCAGATTTACGTTTCAAGAACTCATCCAGGTTTATTAAAGCGTCTCTTTGAAATCGAAGTGCCGGAAATTTACGATGGAACGGTCGAGCTCAAATCCGTGGCGAGAGAAGCGGGAGACCGCTCGAAGATTTCCGTCCGCACGGATAATCCCGACATCGATCCCGTCGGCGCCTGCGTCGGACCGAAGGGTCAGCGCGTTCAGGCGATCGTCAATGAATTGAAAGGCGAGAAAATTGATATTGTTCACTGGTCAAACGACCCGGTTGAATTTGTCGCCAATGCGCTGAGCCCTTCAAAAGTGCTCGACGTCATCGTCAATAAAGAGGATAAAGCGACAACGGTTGTCGTTCCTGACTATCAGCTGTCGCTCGCCATCGGAAAAAGAGGTCAAAACGCCCGCCTGGCAGCCAAGCTGACAAGCTGGAAGATCGATATTAAAAGCGAAACAGATGCAAGAGAGCTTGGAATTTATCCAAGGGAGCTTGAAGAAGAGGAGCCGGAAGAGCTTTTCTTGGAAAGCGAAACTCCAGAATCGGATGAATAAGAGGTGACCTTTGGTGAAAAGCCGAAAGAAGATCCCGCTTAGAAAATGCGTCGTAACAGGGGAAATGAAGCCTAAAAAAGAGCTCATCCGCGTCGTCCGTTCGAAGGAAGGCGAAGTTTCCGTTGACCCGACCGGCAAGAAGAACGGCCGGGGAGCCTACCTTACACTTGATAAAGACGTCATTTTAACTGCAAAAAAGAGAAACAGCTTAGCAAATCAGCTTCAAGCACAGATTGATGATCAGATTTTTGATGAACTGCTGGAACTGGCGGAAAAGGAGAACAGATAAATGTCGGAATCAGAATGGTTTTCCTTGCTGGGTCTGGCGAATCGAGCTCGAAAGGTCGTGTCCGGAGAAGACCTGGTTGTGAAAGAAATCAGGCATTCGCGCGCAAAGCTTGTTTTGCTTGCAGACGACGCATCGGCTAACACGGAGAAAAAAGTAACCGACAAATGCAGGCACTACGATGTACCGGTGAAAAAAGTCGGTGATCGTGTGCTTCTGGGCCGTTCAATCGGCAAAGAATCCCGTGTGGTTGTTGCTGTCACTGATCAAGGTTTTGCGAATACGTTGCTCCGAAAGCTCGATTAATTTTTTTTGGGGGTGAACGAATGGCTAAAATGAGAGTTTATGAATATGCAAAAGCCATAAATGTTTCAAGTAAGGATATTATCGCGGCATTGAAAGATATGAATATCGAAGTCAATAACCATATGGCGATGATCGAAGAAAATGCGATCAAACAGCTCGATCAAAAATTCAAGAAGAGCGCTAAACCTGCGGGAAATAAAAAGGATGCCGGTACAGGCGGACAAAAGCCGCAGCAAGAAGCCGCAAAACTGAATGCCGGAAGTAAGCCAAACAAAAATCGAGACGGAAAGAAGAATAACGTGCAGAATACTCAATTTAACAATAAAAACAAGAAGAAAAACAACAACAACAAAAAGAACAAACGCGGTAAAAATCATCAATCTCCTCAGGAGAAGCAGTTCAAGCCGAAAAAAGAACTGCCTGAAAAAATCGAATTTACCAACTCAATGTCGGTCGGCGCGCTTGCCGAAGAGCTCGGAAAAGAACCGTCAGAAATCATTAAAAAATTAATGCTTCTCGGCATCATGGCGACGATCAACCAAGATCTTGACAAAGATACCGTTGAGCTGATCGCTTCAGAATACGGCGTCGAAGTCGAAGAAGTGATCGTCCATGAAGAAACCGAATTCGAAAAATACGAAGAGCCGGATAACGAAGAAGACCTCGAAATCCGTCCTCCTGTCGTAACGATCATGGGTCACGTCGACCACGGAAAAACAACGCTTCTCGACAGCATCAGAAAAACGAAGGTCGTTGAAGGCGAAGCCGGAGGCATCACTCAGCATATCGGCGCTTATCAGATCGAGGAAAACGGCAAGAAGATTACCTTCCTCGACACTCCGGGCCACGCCGCGTTTACAACGATGCGCGCACGCGGTGCGGAAGTTACGGACATTACGATTCTCGTCGTAGCTGCAGATGACGGGGTCATGCCGCAGACGGTTGAAGCGATCAACCATGCGAAAGCGGCTGAAGTGCCGATCATCGTCGCTGTCAACAAAATCGACAAACCGACGGCAAACCCTGACCGCGTGATGCAGGAGCTGACTGAACACGGTCTTGTTCCTGAAGCATGGGGAGGCGAGACGATTTTTGTTCCTCTTTCCGCACTTTCAGGAGAGGGAATCGATGAGCTGATCGAAATGATCCTGCTCGTCAGCGAAGTCGAGGAGCTCAAAGCAAATCCGAACCGCAGGGCAAAAGGAACGGTCATCGAAGCCGAGCTTGATAAAGGTAAAGGTTCTGTCGCAACGTTGCTCGTTCAAAACGGAACGCTTCACGTCGGAGATCCGATCGTCGTCGGGAACACTTTCGGACGCGTTCGTGCGATGGTCAATGATGTCGGCAGACGCGTGAAATCGGCGGGACCGTCAACTCCTGTTGAGATCACCGGGTTGAACGAAGTTCCGAACGCAGGGGATCAGTTCCTTGTGTTCAAAGACGAAAAAACAGCCCGTTCCGTCGGCGAAGCGCGCGCTACCAAACAGCTTGAAGAACAGCGCAGCGATAAAGCGAAGCTCAGCCTTGATGACTTGTTTGAACAGATTAAACAAGGCGATGTCAAAGAAATTAACCTCGTCGTAAAAGCCGATGTTCAAGGCTCTGTTGAAGCGCTGGCCGCAGCTTTGCAAAAAATTGAGGTCGAAGGCGTCAGAGTCAAAATCATCCACACAGGCGTAGGTGCGATTACCGAATCAGACATTATTTTAGCTTCTGCATCAAATGCAATCGTGATCGGGTTTAATGTCAGACCTGACGGAAATGCTAAGAGTACCGCCGAAGCCGAAAATGTGGATATCCGCCTCCACCGCATCATTTATAAAGTCATCGATGAGATCGAAGCAGCCATGAAAGGCATGCTTGATCCTGAGTATGAAGAAAAAGTGATCGGCATGGTTGAAGTCCGTCAAACATTCAAAGTCTCTAAAATCGGAACGATTGCCGGAGGCTATGTAACGGAAGGTACGATCACGCGCGACAGCGGAATCCGCTTGATCCGCGACGGCGTCGTCATCTTTGAAGGGGAAGTCGATGTGCTGAAACGCTTTAAAGATGATGTCAAAGAAGTTTCACAAGGCTATGAATGTGGTATCACCATTAAGAAATACAACGACATACGCGAAGGCGATATGATCGAAGCGTATGTCATGCAAGAAATTGAAAGAAAGTGATCGGTTTCGTTGAATGCGAATGCATCATTTACGATGCATCATCACTCAAGGAAAAGCGGGCGGTGCTGAAGCGGATCATCACAAGAATCCGCGCCAAGTTCAACGTTTCTGTTTCAGAAATTGACTATCAGGACACTTGGCAGCGCACAAGCTTTGGTATCGCCGCCGTTTCTTCCTCTCGCGTGCAAACGGAAAAAGAGCTGCAGCGGGTCCTCGCCTTTATTGACTCTTTTCCGGAAATTGAACGGACGATCACGAGAACAGAGTGGTTTTAACGTAGAGGTGGTATGGTCATGACGATGAGAGCTACCCGTGTGGGAGAGCAGATGAAAAAAGAACTTGGTGACATTATCGGCAGAAAGCTGAAAGATCCGCGAATCGGATTTTTAACAGTCACCGACGTCAGGGTCTCAGGTGATTTGCAAATTGCCAAAGTGTATATTTCCGTTTTAGGCGATGAAAAGAAACGGGAAGAAACGCTCAAAGGCCTGGCAAAAGCAAAGGGCTTTATTCGTTCCGAACTTGGAAACCGAATCAGGCTTCGCAAAACACCTGAAATCCATTTTGAGTTCGATGAATCGATCGATTACGGAAACCGTATCGAAACATTGATTCACGAGCTGAACGCAAACAAAGAAGAATCATAAGCTGAAAAAGGATAGGCGGGCGACTGCCTGTCCTTTTTAGCTCCAAATGAGAAAGGGGCGAAGAAGCACGAATGTATAACGGAGTCCTTCTATTACATAAACCGGTCGGCATGACCTCGCACGACTGCGTCATGAAGATCCGCAAACTGCTGAAAACAAAAAAGGTCGGCCATACCGGTACACTGGATCCCGAGGTGTCGGGCGTTCTCCCGATCTGCGTCGGGAGGGCAACCAAAATCGTCGAGTATTTGACCGAAAAGTCCAAAACATATGATGCAGAGGTCACGCTTGGCTGTTCCACGGAGACAGAGGATCAGACGGGGGAAGTCACAGAAAAGAAACCCGTCTTAGCGCCGCCTGATGAACAGACCGTGCAGAGCGTCCTGAGATCTCTTGAAGGAACGATTGAGCAGGTTCCGCCGATGTATTCAGCTGTCAAGGTAGGCGGCAAAAAGCTGTATGAATACGCGCGGGCTGGAATCGAGGTTGAACGGCCGAAGCGGACCATCACCATCCATCATATCGAACTGACATCCGAGATCCGCCATGAGGGGGATAAAGCCCGCTTCCGGTTTGTTGTGACATGTTCAAAAGGCACATATGTCAGGACCTTGGCGGTAACCATCGGGGAGAAGCTCGGATATCCCGCGCATATGTCCAATCTGGTCAGGACCGCGTCAGGCCCTTTCACCCTTGACGAATGCTTGACCTTTGAAGACGTCGAAGGCTTGATCGCTGACGGAACATTGTCTGAAAAGCTCGTCCCCATCGAACGTGCGCTTGATCATTTGCCGAAATGGATAATTAGTGATACATTAGCTAAGAAAGTGGAAAATGGAGCGGTGCTTGAAACGCCCGGCAGCTTTTCTCATTTGACGAGCGAAGACCGCATTGCGGTCTTTACGGAAGCAGGCCGGTGCACAGCCGTCTATTATCCGCATCCGACCAAAACCGGTTTGTTGAAGCCGGCAAAAGTACTCGTGCAAAAAAGCGAACAATAGAAAAGGTGACCGTTCTTGAAGACGATACATATTTCCCACCCACACGACTTGAAGCGTGAGGATTTTCCGACATCAGTTATGGCATTAGGTTATTTTGACGGTGTTCACCTGGGACATCAGCAAGTGATTCTTACAGCAAAAAACACCGCGGCAAGAGAAGGGGTCAAAACGTCCGTGATGACCTTTCATCCCCACCCTTCTGCCGTGCTCAAAAAAGGCCGGGAGCCGAAGGATTTAATCACGCCTTTGCAAGACAAAATCAGCATCATTGAAGATTTAGGGGTCGATTTTTTATACGTTGTCACATTTACCCCTGAATTCGCTTCTCTATCACCTGAGGAATTTATCGATCAATATATACTCGGCTTTCATGTCACTCATGTTGTAGCCGGATTTGACTTTACCTTCGGGAAATTCGGCAAAGGCACTATGGAAAACTTCCAGGAGTATGCGAAAGGCCGTGTTAAAAGCACGTCTGTCGCAAAATATTCCAATCAGGATCAAAAGGTAAGCTCCACGAGGATCCGCAGCGTTCTGGGAGCCGGTGACGTCGAGTACGCTGCTGAACTGCTCGGCAGGCCGTACCATGTGAAAGGCTTTGTGATCCACGGCGATAAAAGAGGCCGCACGATCGGATTTCCGACCGCGAATATCGGCCTTAAAGACACATACATCGTCCCGCCGACAGGTGTGTACGCCGTTAAAGCCGAAATCGGCGGCGCTGTCTACAACGGCGTCTGCAATGTCGGATACAAGCCGACGTTTTACGAAAAACGGCCGGGTCAGCCTTCAATCGAAGTCAACTTATTCGATTTTGACCGTGACATATACGGCTCCGAAATCAAGGTTGAATGGTATAAGCGGCTGAGGAGCGAAAAAAAATTCGGCAGCGTTGACGAGCTTGTCGAACAGATTTCTAGAGACAAAGAAGAAGCGATCCGCTTCTTCAGAGAGCGGAAGCCGGCCGGAATCTAGATGTATGGAAACGGCAATACGCGTCAACAATGGTGATAAAAAGGTAAACTTCATCATAAATGGTTGCATTAGACCCGAACTTTTAGTATCATATTGTCTGTAGCTTTAAAACCGTTCACTTGGCAAATCGAATCACCGGCGTTTGCTAGGTAATCGGGGCTAATATTATATGGAGGTGAAACAGGATGGCAATTACTCAAGAGCGTAAAACACAACTCATCAATGAGTTCAAAACCCACGAATCTGACACGGGATCACCGGAAGTTCAGATCGCTATCCTAACAGATCAAATCAACAACTTGAACGAGCATTTACGCACTCACAAGAAAGACCATCACTCACGTCGCGGTCTTCTTAAAATGGTAGGTAAACGTCGTAATCTTCTTACGTATCTTCGTAACAAAGACGTAACTCGTTACCGTGAGTTGATCAACAAACTTGGATTACGTCGATAATCGTAAAAAGCGGGAGGATTCCCGCTTTTTTATCGTATAAGAACGAATATCCGGCAACTCTAAAACGCGTTGTTCATATAAATGATTTTAAATGACACCGATTCATTCTTTACATAGCACTTTGCCATTGATATGTTCAATTCATTTCGTTCATAATAGGAGTAACCTAAAAACTATCCGAAGAGAGGAGTTCATATAAGAATGGGACAAGAGAAACATGTCTTTTCCATAGATTGGGCCGGCCGCAAGCTCACAGTAGAAACCGGCCAGCTTGCAAAACAAGCAAACGGAGCTGTCATGGTGCGTTATGGAGACACTGCAGTGCTCAGCACCGCAACGGCTTCAAAAGAACCTAAAACCGTAGACTTTTTCCCGTTAACCGTAAATTACGAAGAAAGACTTTACGCCGTCGGAAAGATTCCGGGCGGGTTTATTAAAAGAGAGGGAAGACCGAGCGAAAAAGCGATTCTCGCCAGCCGGTTAATCGACAGGCCGATCCGCCCGCTGTTCGCAGACGGCTTCCGGAATGAAGTTCAAGTCGTCAGCATCGTCATGAGCGTTGACCAGGATTGTTCGTCAGAAATGGCGGCAATGTTTGGATCATCTCTTGCGCTGTGCGTATCCGACATCCCGTTTGAAGGGCCGATCGCCGGAGTGACGGTAGGCCGGGTTGACAACAAATTCATCATCAATCCGACACTTGAACAGCTTGAAAAAAGCGACATTCATCTCGTCGTAGCGGGAACGAAGGACGCGATCAACATGGTTGAAGCGGGAGCAGACGAAGTTCCGGAAGAGATCATGCTTGAAGCGATCATGTTCGGTCACGAGGAGATCAAACGGCTGATTGCCTTCCAGGAGGAAATCGTCGCCGCTGTCGGGAAAGAAAAATCAGAAATCACCCTGTATGAGATCGATTCCGATCTGAAAGAAAAAGTGCGGGGAATGGCCGAATCGAACCTCTTAAAAGCCATTCAGGTTCATGAAAAGCATGCGCGCGAGGACGCGATCAGCGAAGTGAAAAACGAGGTTTTGGCCAAGTTTGAAGAAGAGGAACACGATGAAGAAACGCTGAAACAAGTGAAAGACATTTTGTCCCAGCTTGTTAAAAATGAAGTGCGCCGTCTGATTACGGAGGAAAAAGTTCGTCCTGACGGCAGGGCTGTCGATGAGATCCGCCCGCTTTCTTCAGAAGTCGGACTGCTTCCGAGAACACACGGTTCAGGACTTTTTACAAGGGGACAGACTCAGGCGCTCAGCATTTGTACGCTCGGTGCGCTTGGCGATGTGCAGATTTTAGACGGTCTCGGCGTCGAAGAATCCAAACGCTTTATGCACCATTACAACTTCCCGCAGTTCAGCGTCGGGGAAACAGGGCCGATGCGCGGGCCGGGACGCCGCGAAATCGGGCACGGAGCCCTCGGGGAACGAGCGCTTGAGCCGATTGTTCCGTCTGAAAAAGACTTCCCGTACACCATCCGCCTCGTCTCTGAAGTGCTTGAATCAAACGGTTCCACTTCCCAGGCGAGCATTTGTGCAAGCACGCTAGCGATGATGGATGCAGGGGTGCCGATTAAAGCCCCGGTTGCCGGAATCGCGATGGGTCTTGTCAAATCAGGTGACAACTATACCGTCTTAACCGATATTCAAGGTATGGAAGACCATCTCGGGGATATGGACTTTAAAGTGGCGGGAACGTCCAAAGGCGTCACAGCTCTGCAAATGGATATTAAGATCGAAGGCTTATCGAGAGAGATTTTGGAAGAGGCTCTTCAGCAGGCGAAAAAAGGCAGAATGGAGATCCTTGAAAGCATGCTGAGCACATTGGCTGAATCAAGAAAAGAGCTTTCTCCTTATGCGCCGAAAATCTTGACGATGTCGATCAATCCGGATAAAATCCGCGACGTCATCGGACCAAGCGGAAAACAAATCAATAAGATCATTGAAGATACAGGCGTTAAAATCGATATTGAACAAGACGGCACAATCTTCATTTCTTCTACCGATGAAAGCATGAACCAAAAAGCGAAGAAAATCATCGAAGACCTTGTCAGAGAAGTTGAAGTCGGACAGCTTTACTTAGGTAAAGTGAAGCGGATTGAAAAATTCGGAGCTTTCGTTGAACTGTTCAGCGGAAAAGACGGTCTTGTCCATATTTCAGAGCTTGCGCTCGAACGGGTAGGAAAAGTCGAAGATGTCGTCAAAATCGGCGACGAGCTCCTTGTAAAGGTTACTGAAATCGATAAACAAGGACGCGTCAACTTATCAAGAAAAGCTGTACTGCGTGAACAGAAGGAAAAAGAAGAACAAAAATCGTAAAAAAAACGGTGTCTATCTTGCTTCTGTCTTCGTCTTCAAGCAACAGGAAGCCTGGGTAACCCGGCTTCTTTGTTTTAAGCCGTGAAAACGGTCCGGTTCTATCTTGTCCTTTTCTCACATATTTTGTGGGGAAGGGAGGAATACAATTGAAAGGAACGATTGTTCGGATTTCCGTTTTTTTCTTTCTTTTGCTGATGTCCTATCAGATGATGAACCGTCCGTATTCACAACATTACATAGATGCGATGAAAAAAGACGCGGTCACGGTTGCCGCTCAAAAGGACGATTTGTACCAGGAGCTTTTGCAAAAAGCGCCTGAATATGAAGTGAAGGCCCAGAATGCGAAAATTGATCACATATGGAAAGCGATGCCCGGCTACAACGGCTTAAAAGTAAACATCGAAAAATCGTACAAAAAAATGAAACAGGCCGGTGAATTTGATGAGAAACTGCTCGTTTATGACCAAGTGAAGCCTGACGTTCATTTAGAATCCTTAAAGCCTGAGCCGATCTACCGCGGACACCCGGATAAACCGATGGTATCGTTTATTATCAATGTCGCTTGGGGTAATGAATATTTAGAAGAGATGCTTCCCGTCTTACAACAGCATCGTATCAAAGCCACCTTTTTTCTGGAGGGCAGATGGGTGAAGCATCACCCCGAGCTGGCCAAAGCCATACAAAACGGCGGGCATGAAATCGGAAACCATTCATACAATCATCCGGATATGAGCAAACTGACGAGAGAACGTATTTCAGAACAGCTGCGGATGACAAATGAACAAATACAGGAAACGCTTGGCGTCAAGCCGAAGTGGTTCGCCCCGCCGAGCGGCAGCTTCCGCAAAGAGGTTGTGGATCAGGCTCACAAGATGGGGATGGGAACGATCATGTGGACAGTTGATACGATCGATTGGCAGAAACCGCAGCCGGCCGTCTTACAGCAACGGGTATTAAGCAAAGTACATAACGGCGCCATGATATTAATGCATCCGACAGATCCAACTGCAAAAAGTCTTGCCGTTTTGATACAGAACCTGCATGAAAAAGGCTATCAAATCGGAACTGTTTCACAGCTGATGAATGAAAAAAGGCTTGTTGAAGAATAGGATGTGCGGCCCGTTCTTTGAATAGGAGGAACAAATTTGATTAAACGGTATACTTGTCAAAATGGGGTAAGAATCGTATTCGAAAACAATCCCACCGTCCGGTCTGTGGCCATCGGAGTTTGGATTGGAACCGGATCAAGACATGAAACACCCGAAATTAACGGCATTTCGCACTTTCTTGAGCACATGTTTTTCAAGGGGACAAAAACGCGCACTGCAAGGGACATCGCAGAGTCTTTCGATAGAATCGGCGGACAGGTCAACGCGTTTACCTCAAAGGAATATACGTGCTATTACGCCAAAGTGCTCGATGAGCATGCAAGCTATGCTCTGGAAGTGCTTTCTGACATGTTCTTTCATTCATCATTTGACGAAGAAGAATTAAAAAAAGAAAAAAACGTCGTCTATGAAGAGATTAAAATGTATGAGGACACACCTGATGACATCGTCCACGATCTCTTGAGCAAGGCGTCATACGGCAGCCATTCCCTCGGCTATCCGATCCTCGGCACAGAGGAAACACTTGCCGAATTTGACGGAGATTCGCTCAGAAAATATATGAACGAATATTACACGCCTGACCGAGTCGTCATTTCCATAGCCGGAAATGTGCCGGAAACTTTTATAAAAGAAGCTGAAAAGCATTTCGGTTCATATGAAGCCAAAGGCAAAAGAACCGGCATGACAAAACCGGATTTTCACCATGAGAAAATGACGCGCAAAAAGGAAACCGAACAGGCTCACCTCTGCCTCGGCTTCAACGGGCTGGAAGCAGGCCATCCGGAAATCTACGATTTGATCGTTCTCAATAATATTTTGGGAGGAAGCATGAGCAGCCGCCTCTTTCAGGATGTCCGCGAAGATAAAGGTCTTGCATATTCCGTGTTCAGCTACCACACTTCCTATGAAGACAGCGGCATGATGACCATCTACGCGGGAACCGGCGCAAATCAGCTTCAGCTCCTGTCAGAAACGATTCATGAAACACTGCGTGCGCTGAAAAGCGACGGTATTACACCGAAAGAGCTTGAAAACAGCAAAGAGCAAATGAAAGGCAGCCTGATGCTCAGTCTCGAAAGCACAAACAGCAAAATGAGCCGCAACGGCAAAAATGAGCTTTTGCTCGGTAAACACCGGACGCTTGATGAAATCATCGAAAAGTTGAATGCCGTCAGCCTCGAGCGTGTGAACAATCTTGCCAACCGGATTTTCACCGATGATTACTCATCTGCATTAATCAGCCCGTCGGGTGAGCTGCCGAAATAATGCCTCCTTAAAACATGCTTGTCTTTTTAGGCAGGCATGTTTTTTGTTATCGGTTCATACATCATAACAAAAGGGGGTTTTTTTCATGAGGCTGAGTGAACTTTCGGGAAAAGAAATCGTTGATGTTAAGCGGGCCGAACGGCTCGGCGTACTGGGGCAGACGGACCTTGAGATCAATGAGCAGGACGGTCAGATTACCGCTCTTATCATCCCTTCTGTTAAATGGTTCGGACTAGGAAGAAAACAGGGGAATGACATTAAGGTGCCCTGGTCGCAAATTCAAAAAATCGGCTCGGATATGATCATTTTGGATGTTCCGGAAAGCAGCGTGACAAAAGAGGAGTAAGCAAGGTGGAAACCCGCCCGTCCCATGGGGGCGGGCTTTTTGTTTTTCTGGATTTCAATTCACCGCTATTTCCTTTTTGTCATATGATGAAATTAGCTTATGAATTAGATCCTTGTCAAAAAAGAAGGTGAATGTTAGAGCCATGTTAACCGGATTGACGATTGCAATCATCGGCGGCGATGCAAGGCAGCTCGAGATCATCCGCAAGCTGACGGAACAGGATGCAAAGGTCTTTTTAATCGGTTTTGATCAGCTTGATCACGGGTTTACCGGAGCTACAAAACTAAAGCTGAACGAACTTGATTTTGGCACAATAGACAGCATTATTCTGCCTGTATCGGGCACATCGATGGAAGGAACGGTTGCGACTGTTTTTTCCAATGAAAAAGTGGTGTTAAAACAGGAACATTTAGAAAAAACCAAGCCGCACTGCGCGATTTATTCAGGGATTTCAAACCAATATTTAGACGGCATGGCCAAAGGGGCGAACCGTCGTCTTATCAAGCTCTTTGAAAGAGACGATATTGCGATTTACAACTCGATACCTACAGTCGAAGGTGCCATTATGATGGCCATACAGCATACAGACTTTACGATTCACGGCTCGAATGTAATGGTTCTCGGGCTGGGGCGGACGGGAATGAGCATCAGCCGGACGTTCTCGGCGCTCGGCGCACGCGTAAAAGTCGGAGCTCGCGACTCCGCCCACCTCGCCAGAATCATGGAGATGGGCCTCACTCCTTTCCACACAAACGAACTTGCAGAGCATGTTGAAAATATCGACATATGCATCAATACCATTCCAAGCCTGATTCTCGATAAACATGTCCTCTCACGAATGACACCCAGAACATTAATTCTCGATTTAGCAACCCGTCCCGGAGGCACAGATTTTGATTTTGCCGAAAAGCAAGGCATTAAAGCGCTGCTTGCTCCAGGACTTCCCGGGATCGTCGCGCCTAAAACGGCGGGACAGATCATTGCCAATGTTTTGTGCAACCTTTTGTCTGAATTAACAACTGACCGAAAGGGGCTGTCATAATGTCGATCAAAGGAAAAAGAATCGGATTTGGCCTAACGGGTTCACATTGTACGTATGATGCCGTTTTTCCGCAGATTGAAGCGCTGATCAACAAAGGGGCTGAAGTCAGACCGGTCGTGACGCATACTGTCAAGTCGACGGATACACGCTTTGGAGAAGGGGAAGAATGGGTCAGAAGAATAGAAGAGCTGACTGGATTTGAAGTCATTGATTCCATTCCGAAAGCTGAGCCTCTCGGGCCGAAAACACCGCTGGACTGCATGGTTGTTGCGCCATTGACGGGAAATTCGATGAGCAAGCTTGCAAACGCCCAGACGGACAGTCCGGTTCTCATGGCGGCCAAAGCGACGATGAGAAACTCCCGTCCCGTCGTCCTCGGCATTTCAACGAATGACGCGCTCGGCTTGAACGGCGTCAACTTGATGAGGCTGATGGCGGCAAAAAATGTTTACTTTATTCCGTTCGGCCAGGATGACCCTTACAAAAAGCCGAATTCGCTCGTCGCCAAAATGGATCTTTTAGTGCCGGCGGTCGAAGAAGCGCTCTCCCATAAACAAATACAGCCTATCCTGGTCCATAATGATCAATAAATCTTTTGAAAATAAAGATGTAACAAAAAATATCAATCACCACGGCACACATCTATGTTAAAATAAAATGTAAAATGCATAGTCAACCAATCGTTTACGACGATTAAGGTGGAAGGAGTTTTACAATTGGGCAGAGGATTACATGTAGCAGTAGTTGGTGCGACAGGCGCTGTAGGACAGCAAATGTTAAAAACACTAGAAGACAGGAATTTTGAACTGGATAAACTGACTTTATTATCCTCAAAACGTTCAGCAGGTACGAAACTGACTTTCAAAGGCGAAGAGTACACAGTAGAAGAAGCTCGTCCTGAGAGCTTTGAAGGCGTCAACATCGCGCTTTTCAGCGCCGGGGGAAGCGTTTCGCAGGCGCTTGCTCACGAGGCTGTCAAACGCGGGGCGATCGTCATTGACAATACGAGCGCGTTCCGGATGGACCAAAACACTCCGCTCGTCGTACCTGAGGTCAATGAGGAAGATTTGCACAAGCACAACGGGATTATTGCAAATCCGAACTGTTCAACCATCCAGATGGTTGTTGCGCTCGAACCGATCCGCAAGGCTTTCGGTTTAAACAAAATCATCGTATCGACTTATCAGGCGGTGTCTGGAGCCGGAAACGAAGCTGTAAAAGAGCTCTACGGGCAAACCGAAGCCATTTTGAACGACAAACCGTTCGAGCCTGAGATCATGCCGGTGAAGAGTGATGAAAAACACTACCAAATCGCATTTAACGCTATTCCTCAAATCGATAAATTCCAGGAAAACGGCTTTACGTTTGAGGAAATGAAAATGATAAATGAAACGAAAAAAATCATGCACATGCCTGAGCTTCAAGTTTCAGCCACATGTGTCAGACTGCCGATTGCAACAGGGCATTCAGAATCCGTCTACATCGAAACAGACCGTGATGATGTGACAGCAGAGGATATTAAAAATCTGTTAAAAGAAGCTCCAGGCGTCGTTCTGCAGGATGATCCAGCTAAACAGGTCTATCCGATGCCTGCAGATGCAGTAGGGAAAAGAGACGTATTTGTCGGCCGGGTGAGAAAAGACCTTGACCGCCCGAACGGTTTCCATCTGTGGATCGTTTCCGACAACCTGCTGAAAGGCGCGGCATGGAATTCCGTACAAATCGCAGAAAGCCTAAAAGCTTTAAATTTAGTTTAAGATTTCTAACGGGATGTGAGAAGAGAGTGAGGCAAAAATGAAGGCCTGCTCTCTTCTGTTACGTCCGAAATCAACTTGGAGTGAAATAAAGTGAAAATCATCGTTCAAAAATTCGGCGGAACGTCTGTAAAAGATGACCGCGGCAGAAAGCTTGCCTTAAACCATATTAAGGAAGCGGTCAATGAAGGATACAAAGCGGTTGTCGTCGTATCGGCCATGGGCCGGAAAGGCGATCCGTATGCGACTGATTCATTGCTTGATCTGCTTTACGGCGGACAGGATACAATTACCGAGCGTGAGCAGGATATGCTTTTATCATGCGGGGAAACGATTTCCTCTGTTGTGTTCGCCAGCATGCTTTTGGAAAACGGGATTAAAGCTGCTGCTTTAACCGGTGCGCAAGCGGGCTTTTTAACAGACAACAACCATACGAATGCAAAGATTCTCGAAATGAAGCCGGAGCGGCTTGTCAGCATGCTGGCCGACCATGATGCGGTCGTCGTCGCAGGCTTCCAAGGCGCGACTGCAAAAGGGGATATCACAACGATCGGCCGCGGCGGAAGCGATACATCGGCCGCTGCGCTTGGCGCGGCTCTGGACGCGGAATTTATCGATATTTATACAGATGTCGAAGGCGTCATGACAGCTGATCCGCGCATCGTTGAAAAAGCGAAGCCGCTGCCTGTGATTACCTATACGGAAATCTGTAATTTAGCCTATCAGGGGGCCAAGGTGATCCACCCGAGAGCCGTTGAAATCGCAATGCAGGCGAAAGTGCCGATCCGCGTGCGTTCAACCTATTCAAACGAAACCGGTACGCTCGTCACAAGCCATCACAACTCGAAAGCCGGAAGCGACGTTTTTGAGCGGCTCATCACAGGCATCGCCCATGTGAAAGACGTGACACAGTTTAAAGTCCCGGCAAAAGAAGGACAATATAACGTACAGACTGAAGTGTTTAAAGCGATGGCGAATGCGGGCATCAGCGTCGATTTCTTCAATATTACACCAAGTGAAATTGTCTACACGGTGGCTGGAAACATGACAGACCGCGCCCACAGCATCCTGAAGGAATTGGGCTATGAACCGGCCGTGACGAGAAATTGCGCGAAAGTGTCAGCGGTTGGCGCGGGGATTATGGGCGTTCCAGGCGTCACCTCAAAAATCGTTACCGCTTTGTCAGAAAAAGGCATTCCGATCCTGCAGTCTGCTGACAGCCATACGACGATATGGGTGCTCGTGCACGAGAAAAATATGGCGACGGCCGTAAATGCGCTGCATGAAGTGTTTGAACTGTCAAAATAAATATGATTGAATCATGATGAGGTGAAAAAAATGAATTTCGGAAATATCGCAACCGCGATGGTTACGCCCTTTGACAAAAATGAAAATATCGATTTTCAAAAACTGTCAAAGCTGATCGATTATTTACTAAACAATGGGACGGATTCCCTGGTCGTTGCCGGAACAACCGGAGAATCGCCGACGCTTTCCGAAGAAGAAAAGGTAGCGCTCATTCAATACTCTGTCAAGGAAGCGGCAGGCCGTGCCCCAATCATCGCCGGCACGGGAAGCAACAACACGAAGGCGTCGATCAAGCTGACGAAAAAAGCTGAAGAAGCCGGCGCTGACGCTGTCATGCTCGTCACTCCGTACTACAACAAGCCTTCTCAGGAAGGCATGTACCGCCATTTCAGAGCGATTGCGGAGGAAACATCGCTGCCTGTCATGCTTTATAATGTGCCGGGAAGAACGGCTGCTTCGCTCGCACCAGAGACGACAATCCGCCTTGCGGAGATCCCGAATATTATCGCCATTAAAGAAGCGAGCGGCGACCTAGATGCGATAACAAAAATCGTAGCCGAAACCCCTGAGGACTTTGCAGTTTATTCAGGAGATGACAGCCTGACACTGCCGGCGCTGTCCGTGGGAGCGAGAGGAATCGTTTCCGTTGCATCACACATCATCGGACCGGAAATGCAGGAAATGATCAAACATTATACCGAGGGGAACACGGCTCAGGCTGCTTTGATCCATCAAAAGCTGCTTCCGCTGATGAAAGGGCTTTTTGCCGCACCGAACCCGTCTCCATTAAAGACGGCTCTTCAGCTGAAGGGTCTTGACGTCGGGTCCGTCCGGCTCCCTTTGATTCCGCTAAATGAAGATGAACGACTCCGTTTAAGCAGCCTGATGAACGGCCTGTAAAAAACAATACGGACGAAAACGGTCATTCTCTTTTGGAGGGGATGACCGTTTGTCATATACATAATGGTTCTTGTTTTCTAAATTTAGATTCAGGTATAATAGGGACAAGTGATGATGGACGGGTACTTAGATTAGGAGGATTACAATTTGAAAAAAAATACAGAAAATATTAGAATCATCGCCTTAGGAGGCGTCGGAGAGATCGGAAAAAACCTCTATGTCATTGAAATCGATTCAGACATATTCGTGGTTGACGCCGGCCTCATGCATCCAGAAAATGAAATGCTGGGTATCGATGTGGTCATCCCTGACATTTCTTATTTAATTGAACGATCTGACCGCGTAAAGGCGATTTTTCTCACACACGGGCATGAAGAAAACATCGGCGGCGTATTTTACTGCCTGAACAAGCTTTCTGTGCCTGTTTACGGAACGAAGCTGACGCTTGCCCTTTTAAAGGAAACGCTGAAGCAGTACGGTGTAAACAAAAAGCCCGATTTAAGAGAAATTCATTCAAAATCCGTTATTACATTTGAATCGACAAAGGTGTCATTCTTCAAAACAAATCACAGCATCCCGGATTCCGTCGGTGTCAGCTTTAAAACATCCCTCGGATCCATCGTGTGCACAGGCGATTTTAAATTTGACCAGACACCTGTGTTAAACCAGACAAGCGACATCGGCGAAATTGCCAAAATCGGCAACAGCGGTGTGCTGTGCCTGCTTTCCGACAGCGCCAATGCCGAGAAGCCGGGCTATACGCCTTCAGAAGCACTCGTTGGCGGAGAGATATCCGATGTGATGTACAACGCCGAAAACCGCGTGATTATTGCCGTGTTCGCGTCTAACTTTAACCGGATTCAGCAGGTGATTGATGCCGCGCTGCAAAACGGCAGGAAGCTTGCAGTTTCAGGGAAAAATATTTCGGCGATACTCCAGCTGGCGATGAAACTCGGGTATGTCACGGCAGATGAAGATATGTTCATCCCTGTCCAAGAAGTCAAAAAGTATCCAAAAAGAGAAGTCGCGATTTTGACAGGGGACAACCATGGAGAGCCGCTCGCCGCATTGACCAGGATCGCAAAACAAGGGCATAAGCAGCTTGACATTGAGGAAGGGGATACCGTCCTGATCGCATCCTCCCCTATCCCGGGTCAGGAGCTTGTTTACTCCAAAGCGGTCGATCTCTTAACGAGAGCGGGCGCCCAGGTCGTATTCGCACAAAAACGCGTCCATGTATCAGGCCATGGCTGTCAAGAAGAGCTGAAGCTGATGCTCAACTTGCTGAAGCCGAAGTATTTAATCCCCGTAAACGGTGAATACAGAATGCAAAAAGCGCATTCCAAGCTTGCCGAAGAAATCGGCATGAAACGGAGCGACATTTTCCTGATTGAAAAAGGAGATGTCGTGGAATTCCGCGGACAAAACGTTAAAATCGGCGATAAAGTACACTCAGGCAATATATTGATCGACGGACTCGGCGTCGGCGATATCGGCAACATCGTGCTCAGAGACCGCCGTCTGCTATCCCAGGACGGAATCTTAATTGTTGTGATTACCCTTGATAAAAAGAAAAAACATCTAGTTTCAGGACCCGAAATTATCACGAGAGGTTTTGTCTATGTCAGAGAATCTGAACAGCTGATCGTTGAAGCGACAGAGCTTGTCAGGGAACTCGTCAACGAAAGCACAGAAAACGCCGTCGTCGAATGGTCCGCCTTAAAACAGACGATGCGTGAGGCATTAAACCAGTTCCTATACGAAAAAACGAAACGAAAACCAATGATCATTCCAATCATCATGGAAGTATAAAAAACCAAGAGACTCCTCTTGGTTTTTTTTCATGCCTTTTGCGTTGAATGAAAAAAACGCCATTGTCCATAATACAAAAGAAACTCGAGAAAGAGGTGAGCCAGATGGATTCAAACCGGATACAAAACGGGGACAGCCAAGGGGAGCAGCCGGCTAAGCAGGACGCAAAAGACAGTCTCGTCAACAAAATCCAGCAGCTCGGCGAAACGACACTCCCGCAGATGGGGCAGGACACCAACATTCACTGCCTGACCATTATCGGACAAATTGAAGGTCACGTCCAGCTTCCTCCCCAAAACAAAACAACAAAGTATGAACATGTGATTCCCCAGATCGTTGCAGTAGAGCAGAATCCTAAAATCGAAGGTCTGCTCATCATCTTAAACACGGTCGGAGGAGACGTAGAAGCGGGCCTTGCGATTGCGGAAATGCTGGCGTCCCTGTCAAAGCCGACGGTCTCTATCGTACTGGGCGGCGGACATTCAATCGGAGTTCCAATCGCAGTGTCCTGCGACCACAGCTATATCGCTGAAACAGCTACGATGACGATCCATCCGGTCAGGCTGACAGGGCTTGTCATCGGTGTGCCGCAGACATTTGAGTATCTCGACAAAATGCAGGAAAGGGTCATCAATTTCGTGACAAGCCATTCCAACATATCGGAAGAAAAATTTAAAGAACTGATGTTTTCAAAAGGCAATTTAACCCGTGACATCGGGACGAATGTCGTAGGAAACGATGCGGTTAAATACGGATTAATCGATGAAACCGGCGGAGTCGGACAGGCGATTCAAAAGCTGAATGAATTAATCGAACAAAACAAGGGCGCCCAGGAAGGGATGATCCAATGATTCTGTATACGACAATGCCGCAGGAAATCGTGTTCGCAGGGCAGGCGGAAAACTCGAACTTAAAACAGATCGATGTAAACGGCGTGCCCCTTTTAGTCGAGATGAACGGAGAGGAAGCAAGGGTCGTTCAGGTTCTCAGCACGAACCCGATGGATTTTTTAAAACAAGAAACGGCCCCTGGGCAGACGCTTAAACTGACATTTTATAAATAGCTGGAGTGTCTCAAGGATAAATATGCTATAATAGGGGAATCCAGAGGAAAATCGCAGCCGAAAAAAGGCTGCTTTCTCTTTGTTTTTACATTTTTTAACACGCAGTAAGGTGATGGAACATGGCAAAAAGAAAACGAAAATCAACAAAGAAACAAAAACAAGGAAAAAAACGGATCCATCTTAAATTTGAATTGTACGGATTAATCTGTATCGCCATCTCGATTATTGCGGTTTTGCAGCTTGGCGTAGCAGGGCAAACGTTCATTTACATGTTCCGCTTTTTCGCCGGTGAATGGTTCATCCTTTGCCTTCTCGGCCTCTTTTTAACGGGCTTGTCTTTATTTTGGAAAAAGAAAACACCCAGTTTTTTGACGAGGAGAAAAGCGGGCCTTTACTGCATCATTGCAAGCATGCTGCTTCTTTCACATGTCCAGCTGTTTCAGCATTTGACCGAAAGGGGAATGGTTCAGTCTCCGAGCGTGATCCAAAATACGTGGGAGCTGTTTCTGATGGATGTAAAAGGCGAGACAGGATCGCCTGATCTTGGAGGCGGAATGATTGGAGCCCTTTTATTCGCGGCGTCATATTTTCTGTTTGCATCTGCAGGATCTAAAATCATCGCCGTCTTCCTGATCTTGATCGGCCTTCTTTTGATTACGGATCGGTCGCTTCAGGAGACGCTGATCAAATGGATGACCCCGGTCGCCTCCTTCATGAAAAACCAGTGGCAGGCCTTTTTAGCAGATCTTAAACAATTGAAAAACAGCTCGCCGAAAAAGAAATCCGGAAAAAAACAAAAGACGCAGAGAAAACCGAAAGTGTCTGAAGAGCCTGTACAAGAAGCGGACCTTGATCCAGATCCGGTTATTCAATCAGAACCGATTATTTCAAGCTTTTCCGACCGTGATGAAAAGCCCGAAGTTCAAGCTTACGAAGCTCCGGCGGCTCCTGCTGAACCTCCTGCTGAGCCCGAAATCGGTGAGGAAATGCAGGCCTCCGGCGCGCCCGAAATCACGTTTACAGAGCTAGAAAACAAGGATTACCAGCTTCCGTCGATTCAATTGCTGGATGATCCGAAGCACACAGGGCAGCAGGCGGATAAAAAGAATATTTACGACAATGCCAGGAAGCTGGAAAGGACGTTTCAAAGCTTCGGAGTTAAGGCGAAAGTCACCCAGGTTCATCTCGGCCCGGCCGTCACGAAATATGAAGTCTATCCTGATGTGGGCGTCAAAGTCAGCAAAATTGTCAACTTAAGTGACGACTTGGCTTTAGCGCTCGCGGCCAAGGATATCCGCATCGAAGCCCCGATCCCCGGAAAATCGGCGATTGGAATCGAAGTGCCGAATGCGGAAGTGGCGATGGTTTCCTTGAAAGAAGTGCTTGAATCGAAACTGAATGACCGGCCGGATGCAAAGCTGATGATCGGCCTCGGCCGGAACATTTCCGGAGAAGCGGTATTGGCAGAGCTGAACAAAATGCCCCACCTTCTTGTTGCAGGAGCGACCGGAAGCGGGAAAAGCGTCTGTGTCAACGGGATCATTACAAGCATTTTGATGAGGGCAAAGCCCCACGAAGTGAAGATGATGATGATTGATCCGAAAATGGTCGAGCTCAATGTCTACAACGGGATTCCGCATTTGCTCGCTCCCGTCGTGACAGACCCGAAAAAAGCATCGCAGGCTTTGAAGAAAGTCGTCAACGAAATGGAGCGGCGCTACGAATTGTTTTCTCACACGGGAACGAGAAATATCGAAGGGTATAACGACTATATTAAACGGATGAATGCCGCAGAAGAAGCAAAGCAGCCGGAGCTTCCATACATCATTGTGATTGTGGACGAGCTTGCCGACCTGATGATGGTCGCTTCCTCTGATGTTGAAGACTCGATCACAAGGCTTTCGCAAATGGCCAGGGCGGCGGGCATCCACCTGATCATTGCGACGCAGAGGCCTTCGGTCGATGTTATCACAGGGGTCATTAAAGCCAACATTCCGTCAAGGATCGCTTTCAGCGTATCGTCTCAGACCGACTCCAGGACGATTCTTGATATGGGAGGCGCTGAAAAACTTCTCGGCAGAGGGGACATGCTGTTTCTCCCTGTCGGCGCCAATAAACCGCTCCGCGTTCAAGGTGCCTTTCTGTCAGACGAAGAAGTTGAAAAAGTTGTCGATCACGTCATCAGCCAGCAAAAAGCCCAATACCAAGAAGAAATGATTCCAGAAGAGACGCAGGAAACGGTCAGCGAAGTGACAGACGACCTTTATGACGAAGCGGTCGCACTTGTGGTCAGCATGCAGACGGCTTCTGTATCCATGCTGCAAAGGAGATTCCGCATCGGCTATACAAGAGCGGCGCGGCTTATCGATGCCATGGAAGAGCGGGGAATCGTCGGCCCATATGAAGGATCAAAACCCCGTGAAGTTCTCTTGTCAAAAGAGCAATACGAAGAACTCTCTTCTTGAGAAGAGAGTTCTTGTTTAACATAATTTCATTATGTAAACTAAAAAACATCTATTTATTTATTTGACAAAACATGATATAGTTATCCTCAATTAAAGATAATTTGAATCTGATCTGTCAGACGGAGGGAAAACATGTCGATAAAAGCTGACAATCAACGGTTATGTTTAAAGGTGATTGATCGGATAAAAGATGATATTCAAAATGGGGTCTTTTGCGAAAATGAACGGCTCCCGAGTGAATTTGAGCTGTCAAAGATGCTTGGTGTGAGCAGAACGGCTTTGCGTGAGGCGCTTAGAATACTGGAAGAAGAAAACGTCATCATCAGAAGGCATGGAGTCGGACATTTTGTAAATGCCAGACCGTTATTTCTATCAGGTATTGAGCAGCTGAACAGCGTCACAAAAATGATCGAGCAGGCAAGCATGACGCCGGGAACCATTTTTATGTCCTCACAGGTTACCGCTCCCACTGAAGAAGATATGCTCCGGTTTCAATATGCGGAAGAAACCGAGATCTTTTTGCTTGAGCGGGTGAGAACGGCAAATGGAATGCCGGTTGTCTACTGTCTTGATAAAATACCTGTGGACATTCTCCCGGAAGGCTTTTCACACGAGCAGGAATCGATGTTTGAATGGCTTGAGAACAAATCCGGCGCCGTGATCAGCTACGCTGTTGCCGATATTGTGCCAATCGGATATCATGACACCATTTCCCAAATTCTTGAATGCGATCCTGAAACGTCTTTGCTGCTGCTCAAACAGACTCATTATGACCAAAACGATAAGCCCGTTTTATATTCTTTAAACTATTTTAGGGCCGATAAATTCAGATTTCATGTCGTCAGAAAACGTTTTTGATATGCGGGCGCTCTATTAGGAGCGTGTTTTTTTTGCCCGCTTGAGCGCCTATACATAAATAAGCCCGCATCATGGAACAATAACAGATGGAAATACTGATGAATTGGGTGAAAAAAGTTGAGCAGAAAAAAAGACATGAAAAGCATTTTTGCGCTGTCTTCGGTCCCGCTCGTGATGACGCTCGGCAATTCGATGCTGATTCCGGTTTTGCCGGTGATCGAAAAAAAATTAAACATTTCTTCGTTTCAGGTGTCGTTGATCATCACGGTTTATTCAATTGTGGCGATTGTATGCATCCCGATTACCGGCTATATGTCGGACCGGTTCGGAAGAAAAAAGATCATGCTCCCATGCCTTCTGATTGCGGGAGCTGGAGGAGCGTTAGCAGGTTTGGCTTCAACTTTTTTCAATGATCCGTTTGCGATGATTTTAGCAGGTCGCGTCCTTCAAGGAATCGGCTCAGCCGGCGCAGCGCCGATCGTCATGCCGTTTATCGGCGACTTGTTCCAAAATGATGAAGAAATCAGCGCGGGACTCGGAGATATAGAGACGGCAAATACTGCCGGCAAAGTATTAAGCCCGATATTAGGGGCTTTTTTAGCATCTTGGGTTTGGTACATGCCGTTTTGGTTTATCCCGGTCGTGTCTCTTGCCAGCTTTTTTCTCGTCTTGTTTTTTGTTCCCAAACCGAAGGACAAAGATGATGAAAAGCAAACGTTAAAAAACTTTGCAAAAAGCGTACAGGAAATTTTCAAACGGGAAGGTCGGTGGCTTGTTTCCACTTTTGTCATCGGCGGAATTATTATGTTTCTTTTATTCGGAGTGCTCTTCTACCTGTCGGATACTTTGGAGAAGAAGCATCAAATTGACGGGATTGCGAAAGGAGCGCTTCTCAGCATTCCGCTGCTTTTTCTTTCCGTCAGTTCCTACCTTGCCGGAAAGCTGATCGGAAACGATAAGATCAGAATGAGGATCTGCGTGCTGATCGGCATGATCCTGCTGGCTTTGTCGTTTGCCGGTTTGTGGTGGAACCACAGCTTTTACCCGTTATTTTTGTTTATGTCCATCGGCGGCATCGGCATCGGAATTGCGCTCCCTTCTTTGGATGCGCTGATTACCGAGGGAATTGAAAAAGAAGAGCGCGGCACGATATCTTCGTTTTACAACAGCATGAGGTTTATCGGTGTTGCGCTCGGACCGCCGGTTTTCGCCTATATGATGACAAATGCGGGGTGGCTGATTTTCATCGTATCGCTTTTGTGCAGTTTAGCTGCACTAGCGCTTGTGCTGTTTAATATTGACCCGAAAGAAGACGAAAGTGAAGCGGCAAAGACGGTGTAGATCTGCACCGTCTTTTTCATAAGGTTTTTTAGTTTCCTTAAATCTCCTCCAGTTGATATAATTACAACCATACAGTCCAAGCGCATATGCTGAAATGTGGTCATAATACATAATATAAACAAGGACGAAGGAGGTTCTAGTATGACATACCTTAACGAAATAAAAGGAAAGCACCGCGGATTGACAAGCCACATTGTCAAAACGGAAAAATTCAAAACCGTCTCGATTATTTTTAAAATGCTTGCTCCTTTAACAAAAGAGGATGTGACAAAGAGGGCGCTTTTTCCGCATGTGCTTTTGCGGGGAACGAGCACCCGCCCCAAAACGGCCGAACTCAGATCGTATCTTGATGAACTTTACGGCACTTCCGTATCATGCGATCTCTCCAAAAAAGGGGAAATGCATGTCATCACATTCAGGCTCGATATCGCTAACGAAAAATTTTTAAAGGATCAGACACCGCTTCTGGAAAAAGGGCTTGAGCTTTTGTCAGAGATCATTTTTTCGCCGGCGCTTGAAGACGGGGCCTTTCTGCCGCTGTACGTGTCTCAGGAAAAACGCACACTAAAGCAAAGAATACAGGCGGTCTATAACGACAAAATGCGCTATTCAAATTTGAGGCTGATTCAGGAGATGTGCAAAGATGAGCCATACGCGCTTCACGTCAACGGAGAGCTTGATGATGTGGACGGCATCACGCCTCAAAGCCTGTATGAAGCTTATCAAAAAGCGGTCAGCGAAGACCAGCTCGACATTTACGTCGTTGGGGATGTGGATGAGCAGCAGGTGGATTCGTACATTTCCAAATACTTTGAAGCAAACGAGCGGGAGCTGAGACCTGTTCCCGAGCTTGAGCAAACCCGCACAAGGGAGCCTCAGGAAGTCATCGAGGATGCTGATGTCAAGCAAGGGAAGCTGAACATGGGATTTCGGACGGGAACGCATTTTACGGATGACGATTATCCGGCGCTTCAGCTGTTTAACGGCTTGTTTGGCGGATTTTCACATTCCAAGCTGTTTATTAATGTCAGGGAAAAGGCCAGCCTTGCCTATTATGCGGCTTCCAGAATCGAAAGCTTTAAAGGGCTGTTGATGGTGATGTCGGGGATTGAAGTCGGCAATTATCAAAAAGCCGTCGACATCATCAAGGAGCAGTTTCAGGAAATGAAAAAAGGCAGCTTTACAGAAGAGGCAATCGACCAGACGAAAGCCGTCATTAAAAACCAGATTCTTGAAACGCTTGATACACCGTACGGTTTAGTCGAATTTATTTATCAGCAGGCTGCCGCCCAAACCGAATTTTCCTTGGAAGACTGGCTGGGACGAATCGACAATGTCACAAAAGAAGACATCATCGAAGTCGGAAAGAAAATCGATTTGGATACAACGTACTTTCTCAAAGGGACGGAGGGAGCATCTTGACGAAAACGATCGAATTTGAACAGCTGAAGGAAACACTATATTACGAAAAAATGCCTGGCGGCCTCGATGTCTATGTTCTTCCGAAAGAAGGATTTAACAAGACATATGCGGTCTTTACCACAAAATACGGGTCGATTGACAATCAGTTTGTCCCGCTCGGAAAAGATGAAATGGTCCGCGTGCCTGATGGAATCGCACACTTTCTCGAACATAAGCTCTTTGAAAAAGAAGACGGCGACGTTTTTCAGCAATTCAGCAGGCAGGGAGCTTCGGCAAATGCGTTTACCTCCTTCACAAGAACGGCCTACCTGTTTTCAAGCACGTCAAATGTGGAAGAAAACCTGGAAACGCTCGTCGACTTTGTGCAGGACCCTTACTTTACAGAAAAAACGGTTGAGAAGGAAAAAGGCATCATCGGACAGGAAATCAACATGTATGACGACAACCCCGACTGGCGCCTGTTTTTCGGCCTGATCGAAAACATGTATCAAGAGCACCCTGTCCGGATCGATATCGCAGGCACGATCGAAAGCATCTCTCATATTACAAAAGACCTTTTGTACGAATGCTATGAGACGTTCTATCATCCGAGCAATATGCTGCTGTTTGTCGTCGGTCCGGTCGATCCCGAAGCGATCATTCGCCAGGTCCGCGAAAACCAGCAGAAAAAACCGTATACAGACCAGCCTGAAATCGTCCGGAAAGAAGTTAAAGAGCCTGGGGCCGTATTTAAAAAAGAACAGGAAATTAAAATGAATGTTCAAAGCTCAAAATGCCTCGTCGGTTTAAAAAGCGCTCATCCGATGAATACGGGAGAAGCCCTGCTGAAGCATGAGCTGACCATCAACCTCATCCTCGAGTGTCTGTTTGGCAAAAGCTCAAGCGATTACGAAAGAATTTATGAAAAAGGGTATATCGATGAGACATTCAGCTATGACTATACTGAAGAACACGGATTTGGCTTCGTCTCTGTCGGCGGAGATACGCCTGAGCCTGACAAGCTGGCCGAAGAGCTCAAACAAGTGCTGTTCAAAGCGAAAGAAACGATCACAGCCGAAAAGCTGGAACTGGCCAGAAAGAAAAAAATCGGCAATTTCCTGAAATCGATGAATTCGCCTGAGTACATCGCCAACCAGTTTACACGGTACGCTTTTCTGGAGACGAGTCTGTTTGATATCGTCACCGTACTCGAATCGATTACGCTTGATGACGTTCACCGCGTCATTGAGGAAGAAGTTGAGGAAGACAGGATCACCGTCTGCAAAGTCGTTCCAAAATCATAAAGCAAGGTCTGAAAGTTCAGCGTGCAGGGATATTTCCGATGCACGCTGAACCTTTCTTCTTTTTTAACGGAAAGGTGGAAATATGGTATGACAAAACTCGCTCTCATCACCGGCGCAAGCGGCGGAATCGGGCAAAGCATCAGCGAAAAGCTTGCGCAAAACGGGTATGATCTTCTCCTCCATTATCATACAAATGAGAAGGCGGCCGCTTCACTTGCAGAAAGGCTGTCACATACATACGGCATTCACGCTGAAATCATTCACGGCGACCTGTCCGACCCCGGAGGTGCAAAAACCGTTTCCGCTTCCATCGGCGGACGGGCGCTAGACGGCATCGTCTTGAACAGCGGACAAAGCTTCCGCGGGCTTGTGACAGATATGACCGATGAAGCTGTACAGGACATGGTGCAGCTCCATGTCTCAAGCCCGTTTCTATTAACGAGGAATCTGCTTCCGGCGATGATCAGGAAAAAGTCCGGCGCTATTGTAGCCGTCAGCTCTATTTGGGGTGAGACAGGGGCGTCGTGCGAAGTTTTATACAGCATGACAAAAGGCGCGCAAAATGTGTTTGTCAAAGCCCTTGCAAAAGAGCTTGCGCCGAGCGGCATCAGAGTCAACGCTGTTTCTCCGGGCGCTGTAAAAACAAAGATGATGAGCTCATTTTCAAAAGAGGAAGAAGAGATGATCGCCGATGAGATTCCGATGGGAAGGCTCGCCGAAGCCGAAGAGGTTGCAGACGCCGTCTTGTTTCTGCTCTCGGCGAAAGCATCTTATATCACGGGTCAAATTTTGTCAGTTAATGGCGGCTGGCATTGTTAAAAACATGTATAGTTTACGATTCCCAAGAGAATAATAAGGCTGTAACTTCAAGAGAATGGAGGGGCCTGATATGTCCGTACTGGATAATTGGGATCAGTGGAAAAACTTTTTGGGCGACCGTTTGAACTATGCCCAAGAACAAGGAATGTCAAAAGAAACCATCTCAGATCTTGCATATGAGATCGGCGATTATTTGGCCGGTGAGGTTGATTCAAAAAACCATCAAGAACGAGTGCTCGCAGACCTTTGGAGCGTGGCTTCCGAAGAAGAGCAGCGCGCCATTGCGAACGTGATGGTTAAGCTTGTTGAAAACAACAGCTCACATTAAGGAGAGAGTGTGTTCACTCTCTCTTTTTTATAGGCGCGATTTTGCCTGCGGCACCGCTTTTATCGTTTGCTTTTCGCCCCGACAGGGTAAACAGCATTCAGGCGCCGATACAGCAGGTTTTTCCCGATTTTGGGAAACGGACGTTTTTCTTATTTAATCACAACATTCTGCTTTCTAATTAAGACAAAATGCTTTATGATAAAGGAAGGTAAATTTTTGCCACGATGATGGGTAGGGAGGTTATCATTTGGCAAAGCTCGAATGGTACTTAGAATATGAAATCCAAGTCAACCGTCCCGGACTTCTGGGAGATATATCCTCTTTATTGGGGATGCTTTCAATTAATATTGTGACCATTAACGGCGTCGATACACAAAGAAGAGGCCTCTTGTTAAAATGCCGTCATATAGATCAGATTAAGCGATTGGAATCGATTTTGAACACGATGGATACGATTAAAGTCACGAAGCTCCGCGAACCGAAGCTTCGCGACCGTCTCGCTGTAAGGCACGGCCGCTATATCCAGCGGGATGCAGACGATAAAAAAACGTTCCGGTTTGAACGCGACGAGCTCGGCTTGCTTGTCGATTTTATGGCTGAGCTGTTTAAAAAAGACGGGCACAAGCTGATCGGGATCAGGGGAATGCCCCGCGTCGGCAAGACGGAATCAATTGTTGCTTCAAGCGTCTGTGCAAGCAAAAGGTGGCTTTTTGTTTCTTCGACGCTGCTGAAGCAAACGATCAGAAGCCAGCTGATTGCCGATGAGTACAGTCCGGAAAATGTTTTCATTTTGGACGGCATTGTGTCGACGAGAAGAGGATCTGAACGCCATTTGCAGCTCGTCAGTGAGATTATGCGTCTGCCGGCGACCAAAGTTGTCGAGCATCCGGACATTTTCGTGCAAAATACGGAATATACGATGGACGATTTTGACTACATCATCGAATTGCGTAACAGCCCCGATGAGGTGATTACATATGAGCACGCTGAAGAACCGCAGATGTTTGACCATTCAGGTTTTTCCGGCTTTGATTTTTAAAATGGAAGGTGTTTGTTGTGACTGAACTAGGAAATCGGCTGAAAGAAGCCAGAGAGGAAAAAGGGATGTCATTGGACGACCTTCAGGCGGCCACAAAGATCCAAAAAAGGTATTTAACGGCCCTTGAAGAAGGAAACTATGATATCATTCCGGGGAAATTTTATGTGAGGGCTTTTATCAAGCAGTACGCCGAAGCTGTCGGCCTCGACTCGGAGCACTTGTTTGAAGAGTTTAAAAAAGATATCCCTAATTCTTACAATGATGAGGTTTCTGAGAAGCTTTCTTCAATCAAGCCGCAGAGGGAGCTTCCCAAGTCTGCCTCAAAAGCGCTTGAACTTTTGCCCACCTTGCTTGTGGCAGCCGGCGTTATCGTTGTGATCGCGATCATTTACGTCATTGTTCAGGCTGTAAACGGCGGAGGGAATCAGCAGGCTGAAGGGCCTAAAACAGAGGAATCGCAAAGCAAGTACGACGTCTCAAAAGATTCCCCGCTGACTAAGGAAAATCAACAGAACACGGATGCGCAGAAAGACAGCGCTGAAGGCGACAAAGAAAAAAAGGATCAGCAGTCTGATGAGAACGACAAGCTGACCATTAAAGCGACCGCAAGCGAAGGCTCTTCCACAACCTATGAAGTATCAGGATCCGACAAGCTGGAGCTTGAAGTAAAGGCAAGCGAAAACTCATGGGTCAGAGTGCGCGACGAGAAAGGAAGCTCTCTTAAAGAAGGAATGATGAAAAAAGGGGAAACCTTTCAAAAGAATATAACCGATCAATCGCAAATTGATTTGCGGATCGGATATGCGCCGGGCGTTGAAATTAAAATCAACGGAGAAGTTCTTTCTTACAAGCTCGATCCTAAGACTGTGATGACACAAAACATAACGATTCAAAATAAAAAGGAGGAAAAGTCATCTTAATTGCACAGATGACTTTTTCTTGCGTTCATCATCATTAGGAAAACATACATATATGGAGGAACCTTTATGTTTAATTTACCGAATAAAATCACGCTTTCTAGAATCGCATTAATTCCTGTTTTTATGGTCATCATGCTTGTGCCGTTTCAGTGGGGGGCTGTCTCCTTCGGCAGCGAGTCGATTCCGGTCACCCATTTGATCGGCGCACTGCTGTTTATTTTCGCTTCGGTCACCGATTGGGTTGACGGCTATTATGCAAGAAAGCTGAACCTTGTAACAAACTTTGGGAAATTCCTTGACCCGCTTGCAGACAAGCTGCTCGTGTCTTCCGCTTTGATTATTCTGGTGCATTACCATCTTGCTCCGGCCTGGATGGCCATTGTCATTATCAGCCGGGAATTTGCCGTAACGGGACTGCGGCTCGTCCTTGCGGGAACGGGGGAAGTCGTCGCAGCCAACATGCTTGGAAAAGTGAAAACATGGGCCCAGATCATCGCGATCTCTGCCCTTTTGCTTCACAATCTCCCATTTGAGCTTGTATCCTTCCCGTTCGGCTCTCTTGCTTTATGGGTGGCTGTCTTTTTCACAGTCGTATCCGGCTGGGATTATTTCGCTAAAAACTGGGATGCTTTAAAAACATCGAACTAAACGTAGGGAAGTGGAAACAATGAAGTTGGAAAGAAAAGCGGAAATTATCGCTGTCGGCTCTGAGCTTCTGCTCGGACAAATCGTTAATACAAATGCTCAGTTTATCAGCAGGCATTTGGCCGAAATCGGCATTAACGTCTTTTATCACACGGCGGTGGGAGACAATCCGGAGCGCCTTAAACAAGTCATTCAGACAGCGCAGCAAAGGTCTGACTTCATCATTTTTTCGGGAGGCCTCGGACCGACGAAAGACGATCTGACAAAAGAAACGATCGCCGAAGTTGTCGGGCGCCCTCTTAAGCTCGACGATGAAGCCTTCGAATCGATTCAGGATTACTTCAAAAAAACGAACCGGGAGATGTCGCCGAACAACCGCAAACAGGCGCTGATCCTCGAAGGATCCGATGTTCTGCCGAACCGCTTTGGGATGGCTCCGGGAATGCTGCTTGAGCATGAATCGCGCTTTTATATGCTTCTGCCGGGACCTCCGAAAGAGCTGGAGCCGATGTTTGAAAACGAAGCGAAGCCGCTGATTTTGGAAAAGCTCGGCTCGAGGGAAAAGATCGTGTCAAGGGTGCTGCGCTTCTTCGGCATCGGTGAATCCCAGCTTGAAACCGATTTGGAAGATCTCATCGATGCGCAGACTAATCCGACAATCGCTCCGCTTGCGGCAGACGGGGAAGTCACGCTCAGGCTTACGGCAAAGCATGCGGATCCGGAGGAGACAAACCGCTTGTTAAAAGAAACGGAAGACCGCATTTTGGAGCGGGTCGGAGAATTCTTTTACGGGTATGATGATACATCCCTCGCAGAAGAGCTTGCGAAAGCATGCCGGAGCAAGGGTATGACTCTGGCTGCTGCGGAAAGCTTTACAGGCGGGCTTTTTTCCAGCTGGCTGACGGAAATGAGCGGCGCTTCCGAATATTTCAAAGGCGGCGCCGTCTGCTACACAAACGAATTGAAAGTGTCAGCGGCCGGCGTTTCGGAAGACACGCTGCAGCGCTATGGTGCGGTCAGCGCGCAATGCGCTAAAGAGCTCGCCGCAGGCATCAGAGTCAAGACAGGAAGCGATATCGGCATCAGCTTCACTGGAGTAGCCGGGCCGAATACGCAAGAAGGCCATCCGGCTGGAAAGGTGTTTATCGGCATCTCCGTGAAGGACCAGGCTGAGGAAGCGTTCGAATTTCAGTTCGCCGGATCCAGGTCTGCGGTGCGGAAGCGTTCTGCCAAATACGGCTGCCATCTGTTGCTGAAAATGATGGAAAAATAAGCGGAAACCGGATTTTCGGAATATCTTTCTTTCGAAAAAGGCCATTCCATTTTAGGAGATCGATTTTTCCTCTTAAAAAAATCGAATATGCGTTCGCTTTTTTCTTGGCAAATCCGCATAAACAAGGTATAGTAGATATAGCGGAAGTGATAAAGGAGGAAAATAGAATGAGTGATCGTCAGGCAGCCTTAGATATGGCGCTTAAACAAATAGAAAAGCAGTTTGGTAAAGGTTCGATTATGAAACTCGGCGAACAAACTGAAACGAGAATTTCAACAGTTCCGAGCGGTTCTTTAGCGCTCGATGCGGCTCTTGGAGTGGGCGGATACCCGCGCGGCCGGATTATTGAAGTATACGGGCCTGAAAGCTCCGGTAAAACGACGGTGGCGCTTCATGCGATTGCCGAAGTTCAGCAGCAGGGCGGACAAGCGGCGTTCATCGACGCCGAACACGCGCTTGATCCCGTCTATGCACAAAAGCTGGGCGTCAACATTGATGAGCTTTTGCTGTCACAGCCTGATACGGGCGAGCAGGCGCTCGAAATCGCTGAAGCCCTTGTCAGAAGCGGAGCGGTGGATATCGTTGTCATCGACTCTGTAGCAGCGCTTGTGCCGAAAGCTGAAATCGAAGGAGATATGGGGGATTCCCACGTCGGTTTGCAGGCCAGACTGATGTCTCAGGCGCTTCGCAAGCTTTCCGGAGCGATCAATAAATCGAAGACCATCGCGATCTTTATCAACCAGATTCGTGAAAAAGTCGGTGTCATGTTTGGAAATCCTGAGACGACGCCAGGCGGAAGAGCGCTGAAATTCTACTCTTCTGTCCGCCTTGAAGTGCGCCGCGCAGAGCAGCTGAAACAAGGCAACGACGTCATGGGGAACAAGACGAAAATCAAAGTCGTGAAAAACAAAGTGGCACCTCCATTCCGGACAGCCGAAGTGGACATTATGTACGGGGAAGGAATTTCAAAAGAAGGGGAAATCATCGACCTCGGAACAGAGCTTGACATCGTTCAAAAGAGCGGTGCATGGTACTCTTATCAGGAGGAACGCCTTGGACAAGGCCGTGAAAACGCCAAACAGTTCCTGAAAGAAAACAAGGATATCCTTTTGATGATTCAAGAGCAGATCCGGGAGCACTACGGTTTGGATACTGGAGGCGCTGCTCCTGCACAGGAAGACGAGGCCCAAGCTCAGGAAGAACTCGAGTTTTAATCATGAAACGTGTGAAAGGCTGCCGGCCCGATCGGCAGCCTTTTACTTTATTCTTCGCTTTCAGGCGCTTCTCTTCCATCCATCCTCTTCATGAGGGCAGTTTGAAAGGCGTTTAATCCAGAAACGTTAAGACCGTAAGCTTGACAAGTATTTCCCACACAATTACAATGAAATTGTATCACTTGTTTTTCTTAACATGATTGATAAACATTTAAACTTGACAAGGGCTGTGAATCCGCTTCACTCCCTGTGAAGGTTCTGTATGTTGAGAAGAAGTACAATGTACATGCCGACACTTACTTTTAGCAAGACAAGTTCATAGCAAGAGGAGGTGAAAGTTATGAGTCCTTTAGCAATTCTCATCTCCATTTTGCTGAGCCTATTCTGTTTAGTTGTTGGCTACTATGTTCGTAAAATCATTGCCGAAGCAAAAATTTCAGGTGCGCGAAATGCAGCCGAACAAATTCTTGGAGACGCAAAGCGGGATGCTGAAGCGTTGAAAAAAGAAGCCCTTCTTGAAGCAAAGGACGAGATTCATACGCTTCGGATAGAAGCTGAACAAGAAGTTCGTGAAAGACGAAATGAGCTTCAAAAACAAGAAAACCGTTTACTTCAAAAGGAAGAGAACCTTGACCGAAAAGATGAATCATTAGATAAACGGGAAGCGATGTTGGAGAAGAAAGATCATTCTCTGAATGAACGACAACAACATATTGAAGAGATGGAAAGCAAAGTGGATGAAATGATTCGTATGCAGCAGTCAGAGTTGGAGCGTATTTCAAGTCTGACGCGAGATGAAGCGAAGCAAATCATTCTGGAACGGGTTGAAAACGAGCTTTCCCATGACATCGCGATCATGATGAAAGAAAGTGAAAATCGAGCGAAAGAAGAGGCTGATAAAAAGGCGAAAAATATTCTTTCATTGGCTTTACAGCGCTGTGCGGCAGATCATGTGGCCGAGACAACGGTTTCAGTTGTCAACCTTCCAAATGATGAGATGAAAGGCCGCATTATCGGACGTGAAGGACGTAATATCCGTACATTGGAAACATTGACGGGGATCGATCTGATCATCGACGATACGCCGGAAGCCGTTATCCTTTCAGGATTTGATCCGATCAGGCGTGAAACAGCCAGGATCGCTCTTGATAAACTCGTTCAGGATGGCCGCATTCATCCTGCCAGAATCGAAGAAATGGTTGAGAAATCCCGCCGTGAAGTGGATGATTACATCCGCGAAATGGGTGAACAGACGACGTTTGAAGTTGGAGTTCACGGTCTTCATCCCGATTTAATCAAAATCCTCGGCCGCTTGAAGTTCAGAACGAGCTACGGACAGAATGTACTGAAACATTCAATGGAAGTGGCGTTTCTGACAGGCTTGATGGCTTCAGAGCTCGGAGAAGACGTAACGCTCGCAAAAAGGGCAGGACTTCTTCATGATATCGGGAAAGCGATTGACCATGAGGTGGAAGGAAGCCACGTTGAAATCGGTGTGGAACTGGCCACCAAGTATAAAGAGCATCCAGTTGTCATCAACAGTATCGCATCTCACCACGGAGATCAGGAGCCGACTTCCATCATCGCCGTGCTCGTGGCCGCAGCCGATGCGCTGTCTGCCGCAAGACCAGGCGCAAGAAGCGAAACGCTCGAAAACTATATTCGCAGGCTTGAAAAACTGGAAGAAATCTCCGAATCATACGAAGGTGTTGAAAAATCATTCGCGATACAAGCGGGACGAGAGGTGCGGATCATGGTCAAACCTGACTCAATCAATGATCTTGAAGCCCATCGTTTGGCGCGTGATATTCGAAAACGAATTGAGGACGAGCTTGACTACCCTGGACACATCAAGGTAACCGTAATCAGGGAAACGAGAGCCGTTGAATACGCAAAATAAAGTGGTGCGAATGCGCCACTTTATTTTTTTGTTTCCTTGTGTAACACTATAATTAAAACCTATTTAAAAAAAGAAAGGGTCAAATTATGAGAATTTTATTTATTGGAGATGTCGTCGGTTCGCCCGGCAGAGACATGATCAAAACCTATTTGCCGAAGCTGAAGCTCAAATATAAACCGAATGCCGTCATCGTCAACGGAGAAAACGCCGCACACGGAAAAGGCATTACCGAAAAAATATATCACCAGCTCATTCAAGCTGGAGCCGACGTTCTCACGATGGGAAACCACACATGGGATAAAAGGGAAATATTTGATTTTATTGATGATGCGCCGCAGATCGTCAGACCCGCCAATTTTCCCGAAGGCACGCCTGGAAAAGGCATCACATACATAAAAACAAACGGTTCGAAGGAACTGGCTGTGATCAATTTGCAAGGCCGCACTTTTCTGCCTGCGATCGATTGCCCATTTCGAAAAGCTGATGAATTAATAGAAGAAGCGTCAAAAAGAACGCCGTTCATCTTTATCGATTTTCATGCCGAAGCGACAAGCGAAAAGCAGGCGATCGGCTGGTATACGGACGGCCGCGTTTCAGCGGTTGTCGGAACGCACACGCATGTTCAGACAGCGGACAACCGCATTCTTCCGAAAGGCACGGCATATATAACAGACGTGGGGATGACTGGGCCTTACGACGGTATTCTCGGCGTCGACCGCGAGACGATTATCAAGCGTTTTAAAACGAGCCTGCCCGTCCGTTTTGAGATTGCCGAAGGCCGCACAACTCTGAGCGGAGTTGTCATCGACATCGACGAACAGAGCAAGAAAGCCGTTAAAATTGACCGGATATTAATTAATGACGACCACATGTTTTTTGAATAACTAAACAGAAAATCATTTTAGAAAAATATTAAAAGGAAAGCAGGAATATCCCGGTCCTATCGTGAATATAGTAAAAATGGAAGGTACCCTGCTATTTTTGAAAAGCAATTAAAAGGGGATGGCTTTGAAAATAGCAACATCTAATAATGATTGTTCTAATGAACACTCACTTATCCATTGTAAACTTAAGGGGGAGCAGGAATGGAAATATTAAAGGTTTCAGCAAAATCAAATCCAAACTCGGTCGCAGGTGCGCTCGCAGGAGTCTTGAGGGAACGAGGGGCTGCAGAAATTCAAGCAATCGGAGCTGGGGCATTAAATCAGGCTGTTAAAGCGGTAGCGATTGCACGGGGATTTGTAGCGCCGAGCGGAGTCGATCTGATTTGCATTCCGGCGTTTACGGACATTCAAATTGACGGTGAAGAACGAACAGCGATTAAGCTAATCGTAGAGCCTCGCTGATAGAAAGATCACTCTTTTTCAAATGCTTCAACCTGCTTACTTTTACGTAAGCGGGTTGTTTTTGGTTTGTCCGTTTTTGAAAAATCAGCCGGGAGAGGATGAACATGAAGATTTTTGATGCCCACTCTGATTTGCTGCTGAAGCTCTGGAAAAATCCGAAGCTCAATGAATACAGCGACCCGTCGCTTCAAACGCCGGTCCAAGCGCTTTTAAACGGAAAGGCGAAAGTGCAGTGTCTGGCGATTTTTCTGCCTGAAACCGTGCCAGACACAATAAGGCTTGAAATGGCGCTTGTGCAGATCCAGCTGTTTCACGAAAAAATTGCAAAGTACAAGCGGATCAAACTGATCAAAAATAAAGCCGATATCGACAAGCTCAAAAGCGATGAAACCGGCATCATTTTAACGATGGAAGGCTGTGAGCCGATCGCAAAAAACTTAAGGCTGTTTGACATCTTTTTTCAGCTCGGAGTCAGAAGTTTCGGCCTGACATGGAACTGGGCCAATACGTTCGCAGACGGCGCTTTAGAAGAAAGAAACGCCGGCTTGACTTCTTACGGGGAAAGGCTGATTCGCAAGGCGAACAAAAACCGGGCATGGACAGATCTCTCCCATTTATCCGAAAAAAGCTTTTGGGGTGCGATTGAAACGGCGGCGTATCCGATCGCCTCTCATTCGAATGCCCACAGCCTTTGCCCTCATCCGAGAAATTTAAAAGACGATCAAATCAAAGCGCTTATTGATAAGAACGGCGTCATCGGCTTGACATTTGTCCCTGAATTCGTGAGAAACGGAAAAACGCCTGTGATCAAAGATATCCTCTCGCATATTGACCATGTCTGCTCTTTAGGAGGCGAGCGGCATATCGGATTCGGGTCTGATTTTGACGGCATCGACCGTGTCATTCCGAATCTTGAAGCCCACAAAGATTACGGGAATCTGATCGAAGCGCTGCAGCGCTCATATACACCAAGTCAAGTCGACGGATTTCTCTTTCAAAATTTCATCAGCCGCATCCCATTTTAAAAAAATATCATACATTTTTCAGAGGGTGTTCATCTGTTTTCTCCAGAAGGACACTGGTGTTTACCAAGACTGATTATCGTGCTACAATCCTTTTGTAAAGCGATTTTACAAAGGGGGTCTGTTCATCTTGGACGGAAATATGAAAGCGCTTATCAAGAAGCCGGGGGAGCCGGGCGCCAGCTTCGAGCTCGTCCCGATTCCGAAGATCGACAAACACGAGGTCCTGATCAAAGTCAAAGCCGCATCGATTTGCGGAACCGATGTCCATATTTATAATTGGGATGAATGGGCGAAAAGCAGGGTTAAACCGCCTTATGTGTTCGGCCACGAATTTTCCGGCGAAGTTGTTCAAGTGGGGGAAAATGTGACTACGGTAAAAGAAGGGGAGTATGTTTCGGCAGAAACGCACATCGTTTGCGGAAAGTGCCTGCCGTGTTTGACCGGAAAAGAGCATGTCTGCAAAAAAACGCTGATTCTCGGTGTCGATACAGACGGCTGTTTTGCTGAATATGTCAAAATGCCCGCCGCAAACATTTGGAAAAACCCGGCCGGCATGCCTGAGGATCTCGCTTCTATTCAAGAACCGCTCGGAAATGCCGTGCATACGGTTCTGACGGGAATGACGGCTGGAGTGAAAGTCGCTGTCGTCGGCTGCGGACCGATCGGACTGATGGCCGTGGCAGTTGCAAAAGCGTCTGGGGCGGCGCAGGTGATCGCCATCGATAAAAATGAATACAGGCTCGACCTTGCATTGCAAATGAGGGCAACCGATATCATCTCCGTTGAAAAAGAAGATCCGCTCAAAAATGTAAGCGCTTTAACAAATGGTGAAGGGGCGGACTTGGTTTGCGAAATGTCAGGCCATCCGACGGCAATCCGCCAAAGTTTAAAAATGGCGGCAAACGGAGGACGGGTTCATGTCTTAAGCTTGCCTGAGCATCCCGTATGCATCGACATGACAAATGATATCGTCTTTAAAGGATTGACGGTCCAAGGAATTACCGGCCGCAAAATGTTTGAAACGTGGAGACAGGTCAGCGGTCTCCTCCAATCCGGCACGATTCAAATCAAGCCTGTCATCACTCACCGTTTCCCGATGGAAGAGTTTGAAAAAGGCTTTGAACTGATGAGAAAAGGGCAATGCGGCAAAGTCGTACTGATACCGTAGAAAGGAGAGATTAATATGAAAGAATTCAATTTTTTAGCTTCCGAGCTTAATACAATGAAAGAAAACGGAACTTTTCAAGAGCTGCCGATCATCGAATCAATGCAAGGATCAACCGTCAAAATGAAAGGAAAAGACATTATACAGCTTTCATCCAATAACTATCTCGGGCTGACGTCTCATCCGCGCCTCCAAAAAGCGGCCGAAGAGGCGGTCAAACGGTACGGAGCTGGAACCGGATCGGTCCGTACAATAGCCGGAACATTCACCATGCATGATGAGCTCGAAAAGAAGCTTGCTTCATTTAAAAACACTGAAGCGGCACTCGTATTCCAGTCCGGATTTACCGCAAATCAAGGCATTCTTTCAAGCATTCTCACCAAAGATGATCTTGTTATCTCAGACGAATTAAACCATGCTTCCATCATTGACGGCATCAGACTCACCAAAGCGGGCAAAAAAGTATATCAGCATGCGGACATGGAAGATTTAGAAAAGATTTTGAAAAAGTCGATGAACTACAGAATGCGCCTTATCGTTACAGACGGCGTGTTTTCGATGGACGGAGACATCGCGCCGCTGCCCGAAATCGTCCGGCTCGCTGAACAGTATGACGCATTTGTCATGGTCGACGACGCGCACGCGTCCGGCGTTCTCGGCGAAAACGGGCGCGGAACGGTTCACCATTTCGGGCTGGACGGGAAGGTTCACATTCAAGTCGGCACACTCAGCAAGGCGATCGGCGTATTAGGAGGCTATGCGGCCGGATCCAAGGTGCTGATCGACTACTTAAAGCATAAAGGAAGACCGTTTCTCTTCAGTACTTCCCATCCGCCGGCCGTCACTGCGGCATGCATTGAAGCGGTCAATGTGCTGATGGAGGAACCTTCATTGATTAAAAAGCTTTGGGACAATACCGCGTACTTCAAAAAAGAGCTTGAAAAAATCGGCCTTCCGCTGATTAAGAGCGAAACGCCGATTACGCCGATTTTGATCGGTGATGAAGCTGCGGCATGCCGCTTCTCAAACACGCTTTTTGAGCTCGGTTTATTTGCCCAGGCCATTGTATTTCCGACCGTCCCGAAAGGCAAAGCGCGGATCAGAACGATCATGACCGCCCAGCATTCGAAAGAAGAGCTCGATAAAGCGCTTGAAATCATTCAAACCGGCGCTAAAAAAGCGGGTCTGCTTTAAACTCATCGATTTCTTTTTGAACAAAGCAAATAACCATTGATAATCATTTTCAGTTAGTGTACAATGATGGGTTCTGGGTTGTGCTGACAACCGAGAACCTTTATACTGAAGAGTGGAGCTTTGTTTGAAAGGAGATCAAAAACATGAATGAGAAACAGCGCATTGAAAGCGGACAGGTCAATCCATCGGACAAAAAATCCGAGAAGGATTACAGCAAGTACTTCGAAGCTGTTTATGTTCCGCCTTCATTAAAAGATGCGAAAAAACGCGGCAAAGAAGAGGTTAAATACCATAACGATTTTAAAATCTCAGAGCAGTTCAGAGGCATGGGCGAAGGACGGAAGTTTTACATCCGCACGTACGGCTGCCAGATGAATGAGCACGATACCGAAGTGATGGCAGGGATTTTCATGGCGCTCGGCTATGAACCGACCGACTCGACGGAAGATGCAAACGTCATTTTGCTCAACACGTGTGCGATCCGGGAAAACGCGGAAAACAAAGTGTTTGGCGAAATCGGCCATTTAAAAGCTTTGAAAAAAGACAATCCGGATTTGATCCTCGGAGTCTGCGGATGTATGTCCCAGGAAGAATCAGTCGTCAACCGGATTTTAAAGAAACATCCGTTCGTCGACCTGATTTTCGGTACACACAATATCCACCGCTTGCCCGAACTTTTGTCAGAGGCTTATCTGTCAAAAGAAATGGTCATCGAAGTGTGGTCTAAAGAAGGCGATGTCATTGAAAACCTTCCGAAAGTCCGCACCGGCAAAATTAAAGGCTGGGTCAACATCATGTACGGCTGCGACAAGTTCTGTACGTACTGCATCGTGCCGTACACAAGAGGAAAAGAACGAAGCAGACGTCCTGAAGACATCATCCAGGAAGTGAGAAGGCTTGCGGCTGAAGGCTACAAAGAAATCACGCTTCTCGGACAGAACGTCAACGCCTACGGCAAAGATTTTGAGGATATGGAATACGGACTCGGCCACTTGATGGATGAACTCCGCAAAATCGACATTCCGCGAATCCGCTTCACGACAAGCCATCCGCGCGATTTTGACGACCATCTGATCGAGGTGCTCGCAAAAGGCGGAAACCTTCTGGACCACATCCATCTGCCTGTCCAGTCCGGAAGCTCGGATGTCTTGAAACTGATGGCGCGCAAATACGACCGGGAGCGCTATCTTGAGCTTGTCGCCAAAATTAAAAAAGCGATGCCGAACGCATCCTTAACAACGGACATTATCGTCGGCTTCCCGAACGAAACAGACGAGCAATTTGAAGAAACGCTCTCTTTATACAGAGAGGTTGAATTTGACAGCGCCTATACGTTCATCTACTCGCCTCGCGAAGGAACGCCTGCTGCCAAAATGAAAGACAATGTTCCGATGCGCGTGAAAAAAGAACGGCTTCAGCGGTTAAATGAAGTGGTCAACGAAATTTCCGCGAAGAAAATGAAGGAATATGAGGGGCAGGTTGTCGAAGTGTTAGTAGAGGGTGAAAGTAAAAACAACCCTGATATCCTTGCCGGCTATACACGGAAAAACAAGCTTGTCAACTTCAAAGGACCAAAAGAAGCGATCGGCCAGCTTGTCAACGTGAAAATCCACCAGGCGAAAACTTGGTCGCTTGACGGGGAAATGGTAGGAGAAGCAATCGAGGTGAAGTAAAGTGACGCTTTATACGAAAAAAGAGATTGTTGCAAAAGCGCGGGAGCTCGCAAAAATGATTGCAGAAACGGAAGAAGTCGACTTTTTCAAAAAAGCGGAGGCACAGATTAATGAGAATGCCAAAATAACGGGCATAATCAACCAAATCAAAGCCCTGCAAAAGCAAGCCGTCAACTTTAAACATTACGAAAAGCACGAAGCGCTTAAACAAACGGAAGCAAAGATTGACGCGCTTCAGGAAGAGCTTGACGAGATTCCGATCATTCAAGAGTTCAGAGACTCCCAAATGGAAGTCAACGACCTTCTTCAGCTTGTCGCGCATACAATATCAAACCAAGTGACAAACGAGATCATCACATCGACCGGGGGAGACCTGCTGAAAGGCGAGACCGGTTCAAAAGTGAAAAATTCATCACCGAGCTGTTCTCTATAATTTGGCGGCGCCTTTTAAGGCGCCGTTTTTTTTGAATTCAATTTCCCGCCGCGACGGCTTATTGAAAAGATTCGTTTTTCGGCTGTCTTTTTCTTTTCTGATTTAAGTCAAGTTTATCCTTTTACCTGCATACACTTAAACAGATTCATTATATGGGAATTTATTTTGATTTCTCAAGGAACGCACATTAGACGAATGCCCAGCATAGGATAATACGAGGAAAAACAAGGAGGCATGACCGAATGTCTGAATACAGGGAAATTATCACTAAAGCGGTGGTCGCGAAAGGCCGGAAATTCACCCAGTCCACTCATACAATCTCCCCTTCGCAAAAGCCAACCAGTATTTTAGGCGGTTGGATTATCAATCATAAGTATGACGCTGAAAAAATCGGAAAAACCGTGGAAATTGAAGGGACATATGATATCAACGTCTGGTATTCATATGCGGACAACACCAAAACCGAAGTTGTGACAGAACGCGTTTCCTATGTTGATGTCATTAAGCTCCGGTATCGCGACAAAAATTACTTAGATGATGAACACGAAGTCATTGCGAAAGTGCTTCAGCAGCCGAACTGCCTTGAAGTGACCATTTCTCCGAACGGAAACAAAGTGGTTGTACAGGCGGAAAGAGAATTTTTAGCAGAGGTCGTCGGCGAGACGAAGGTCGTCGTAGAGGTCAATTCTGATTGGACGGAAAGCGATGAAGAAGAAGCGTGGGAAGAAGAGCTTGATGAAGAACTTGAGGATATCAATCCCGAGTTTTTGGTTGGAGATCCAGAAGAATAAAAGGAAGCTAGGGAAACACCGCCCTAGTTTCTTTTTTTTCAGCACGAATCTTTATGGTATAATGAGTGTTGGAATCAATAGAAACGTTTATACATAGTGAGGGATTAAATATGGCAGGCTACACGCCTATGATACAGCAATATTTAAAGATTAAGGCAGAGTATCAGGATGCCTTTTTATTTTTTCGTCTTGGCGACTTTTATGAGATGTTTTTTGAAGATGCAAAAAAGGCGTCTCAGGAGCTCGAAATCACGCTGACGAGCAGGGACGGAGGATCAAGCGAAAGAATCCCGATGTGCGGGGTTCCTTATCATTCCTGCTCTTCGTATATCGAACAGCTCATTAAAAAAGGCTATAAAGTCGCGATCTGTGAACAGGTGGAGGACCCTAAATCGGCCAAAGGAGTCGTCAAAAGGGAAGTCGTGCAGCTGATCACACCCGGCACCGTGATGGACGGCAAAGGGATTCATGAAAATGAAAACAACTTTATCGCCTCTGTCAGTAAATTTCAGCATACATACGGGCTCGCTTTTTCTGATTTGACGACGGGCGAGAATTTAGTAACGGCTATCGAAAGGCTTGATGATGTCGTTTCCGAGATTTACTCTGTCGGAGCAAGGGAAATCGTCGTCAGCCGCAACCTTGACGAGAAAGACGTCGCAATGCTGAAAGAGCGCTGCGGCGCCACGATCTCTTTCGAGGATGAACAAGCGGATGAAGTGCCTGGCATTGTGAACGGACTGGGGTCCAAAGAGCTTGTCGATACGTTTATGAGGCTTTACGTCTACTTGAAGCGGACGCAGAAAAGAAGCCTCGACCACCTTCAAAACGTTCAGGCCTACGAGCTCGAAGAAGCGATGAAAATCGATTTGTACTCGAAACGCAATCTTGAACTGACGGAAACGATCCGTTCGAAAAACAAAAAAGGCTCGCTTCTTTGGCTTTTGGATGAAACGAAAACGGCCATGGGAGGGCGGCTGTTAAAGCAATGGATCGACAGGCCGCTGATCAGAAAGGGACAGATCGAAGAGCGCCAGGAAATCGTTGAAACGCTGATCGCCCATCTGTTTGAGCGGGAAGATTTGCGCGAACGGCTGAAGGAAGTATACGACCTCGAGCGGCTCGCCGGAAGGGTCGCATACGGCAACGTCAACGCCAGAGATTTGATCCAGCTGAAGGAATCGCTGAAACAAGTCCCGGCCATCAAACAGCTTGTCGGCTCCCTCGACCATCCGAAAGCAAAAGCGCGCGCCGAGAAAATCGATCCGTGCGGCGATCTTTTGAATCTTTTGGAAGACGCGCTATACGAGAATCCGCCTCTTTCATTAAAAGAGGGGAACTTAATCAAAGACGGCTACCACGCGAAACTGGATGAATACAGGGACGCAAGCAAGAACGGAAAAGACTGGATCGCAAGGCTTGAGCAGCAGGAACGCGAGTACACGGGAATCCGCTCTTTAAAAGTCGGCTTTAACAAGGTGTTCGGCTATTATATTGAAGTGACGAAAGCGAACATCCATCTGCTTGAAGAAGGCCGCTATGAACGGAAGCAGACGCTGACCAATGCAGAACGCTACATCACGCCGGAGCTGAAAGAAAAAGAAGCCCTGATTCTCGAAGCGGAAAACAATATTTGCGAGCTGGAGTATGAGCTGTTTTCCGAGCTTCGCAGCAAGGTGAAGGAATATATCCCGCGCTTGCAGCAGCTGGCAAAAATGATGAGCGAGCTTGATGTGCTCCAATGTTTTGCGACGATCAGCGAAAACCGGCACTATGTTAAGCCGGAGTTTTCCGATGATGTCGTTCAGGTGATCGACGGACGGCATCCGGTCGTAGAAAAGGTGATGGACAGCCAGTCTTACGTTCCGAACAGCTGTGAAATGGGCAAAGGCAGGCAGATGCTTTTAATCACCGGGCCGAATATGTCCGGGAAAAGCACGTATATGAGACAGATGGCGCTGATCTCCATTTTGGCGCAGATCGGCTGCTTTGTTCCTGCGAAAAAAGCGGTGCTGCCGATCTTTGATCAGATCTTTACGAGAATTGGCGCAGCGGATGATCTTATATCCGGACAGAGCACGTTTATGGTGGAAATGCTTGAAGCCAAAAACGCGATCGTCCATGCGACGAAAAACAGCTTGATTTTATTTGACGAAATCGGCCGGGGTACGTCCACTTACGACGGAATGGCGCTTGCACAAGCGATCATCGAGTACGTTCACGAGCACATCGGCGCGAAGACTTTATTTTCCACTCACTACCACGAGCTGACGTCCCTTGAAGAAAAGCTGGACGATTTGAAGAATGTCCACGTTCGTGCGGAAGAATACGAAGGAAAGGTCGTTTTCCTTCACCAGATAAAAGAAGGAGCAGCAGATAAAAGCTACGGTATCCATGTCGCGCAGCTGGCTGAATTGCCCGACGGTTTGATCAGCAGGGCGAAAACGATCCTGAAAGAACTTGAATCCGGCGCAAAAGAAGCCGCTCCATCAACGGCACCGAATATGGTAAAAGAGGCGGCGGAAGAAGCCGCGGCGACTGTTGCAGATCAACCGGCCCAGCTGTCATTTTTTGAGACGGACAAGCCAATAGAAAAAGAGACGAAGCTCTCCAAAAAAGAGCAGGCTGTTTTAGCCGAATTTAAAGCGATGGATCTGCTCGATATGACGCCTATACAAGTCATGAATGAACTGTACAGGCTGCAAAAAAAATTAAAGTAACAAAGAGGTGAGCCAACTTGGCAAAAATTGTTCAGCTGCCTGACGATTTATCGAATAAAATCGCGGCGGGTGAAGTAGTGGAAAGGCCGGCGTCGGTCGTCAAAGAGCTTGTCGAAAATGCAATCGATGCGAACAGCTCCGTGATTGAAATCGATGTTGAAGAAGCGGGTCTCGCCTCGATTAAAGTGCTTGACGACGGCGAAGGGATGGACGCAGAAGACTGCAGAACGGCTTTTTTGCGTCATGCCACAAGCAAAATCAAAGACGAAAACGACCTGTTTCGCGTCAGAACGCTCGGATTTCGCGGAGAAGCTTTGCCAAGTATCGCGTCTGTCTCACACTTAAGCATTAAAACGAGCACCGGAGAAGGGGCAGGCACCCATTTGACGCTGCAGGGGGGAAGAATCATTTCCGAGCAAAAAGCGCCAAGCCGCAGAGGAACCGAAATTACGGTTACCAACCTGTTTTTCAATACGCCGGCAAGGCTGAAATACATGAAAACGATTCATACCGAGCTTGGCAACATCACAGATGTGGTCAACAGAATCGCCCTTGCCCATCCGGAAGTTTCGATCAGGCTGCGTCATCAAGGGAAAACGCTTCTGCAGACAAACGGAAACGGCGATGTCCGCCACGTGCTTGCGGCGATTTACGGCACGGCGGTTGCCAAAAAAATGCTCCCGCTTGAAGCGAGATCTCTTGACTTTGAAGTGAAGGGCTATATCGCTCTTCCTGAAATTACGCGCGCCTCGCGAAATTACATGTCATCTGTCGTCAACGGCAGATACATTAAAAACTTCCCGCTCGTAAAAGCGATCCACGAGGGCTACCATACGCTTCTTCCGATCGGCCGCCATCCGATCACGTTCATTGAAATCAACATGGACCCGCTCCTTGTGGACGTCAACGTGCACCCGTCAAAGCTGGAGGTCAGGCTGAGCAAAGAGACGGAGCTTCACGAGCTGATTCGCGACGCCATCAAAGACGTCTTTAAACAGCAGCAGCTCATTCCAAGCGTGCAGGTCCCGAAAAAAACCGCACCTCTGATCAATAAACCAGAGCAGCAAAAGCTTGATTTCGACCAGGTACGAGAACCGGCACCTCTTTCTGATTCTGATGTTGAAAGAGAGTATAAGCCGGAGCCTTCGTTTTCGGCGATGAAATTAAGCTCGCTTGTCAAAGACCCGCCGCCTTCCGCTCCCGTAGAGCGCGAAGAAAACGTAATGCAGGACACCGAGCCTGAATGGCCCGGAGCTGAAGAGTATACGCCTGAAGCCGCGCCGGCCGTACAAGCAGAACCGGAACAGGCAGGAGAGAACGTCCAGGACGAAGAGACGCCAAAAGAAAGGGTGCCGATCATGTATCCGATCGGCCAAATGCACGGCACCTACATACTTGCCCAAAATGAAAACGGGCTGTACATCATCGATCAGCACGCCGCACAGGAGCGGATCAAATACGAATATTTCCGTGAAAAAGTCGGGGAAGTCGAATCGGAAGTCCAGGACCTGCTTGTGCCGCTGACATTCCATTATTCAAAAAATGAAGCGCTGACGATCGACCAGCACTTGGACGATTTAGCCAAAGTCGGCGTCTTTCTCGAATCGTTCGGCGCCGGCAGCTATATCGTCCGATGCCACCCGACATGGTTTCCGAAAGGGGAAGAAACGACGATCATTGAAGACATCATTCAGCAGGTCCTTGATGACCGCACGATCGACATCAAAAAACTGCGCGAAGAAGCCGCAATCATGATGAGCTGCAAAGGCTCCATCAAAGCCAATCATCACCTGCGGGACGACGAAATCACCGCCCTGCTCGATGAGCTGCGCAGAACATCCGACCCTTTCACATGCCCGCACGGCCGGCCGATCATCATCCACTACTCCACCTATGAGATGGAGAAGATGTTTAAGCGGGTAATGTAATTTTTAATCGCTCACAACCTTTGGTATATCAATGGCTGTGGGCGATTTTGATTTTATTGACCACATTTTGACCGCATTAACACTAGACGGCCTGCTTTAAATCTTGCCGTCTGTAAGAAGACAATTAGGAAGCGGCACGTATATCGTCCGGGTATTCTGTTTTATGGATGATTGTAAGCTATAATTCTAAGAAAATTTGGATAACCAAAAGAGGGCTTCTCTTTGAGATCAGGTCTCATAGGCAACCATTAGTCAGATTTCGCAGCTGTTTTCATTTTTCTAGAAAATGTTATAATGAAAAGCCACGAAATGACTTGAAGAGGGGGAATTTTGATGCATTACATAACGGCATGCTTAAACATCATCAGCGATAAAGACCTTAATGAAATAATGAAGGAATTCAAAACACTTGAGGAAAAAACGAACAAAGAAGAAGGGTGTATTCAATTCCATGCTTATCCGCTTGAACCGTCGGAGCGCAAAATAATGCTCTGGGAGATTTGGGAAAACGAAGAAGCTGTTAAAGCCCATTTCACGAAAAAACACACAAAAGATGTTCAAAATCAACAATTAACAGAAGTAGAATGGTTAATCAAAAGCAATGTGAATGATTAAAGCGCGAAACATTCAATGACGAAAAATTAACCCCCGTAATCGAGTGGAAAATTGTTGGAGGATTGTTGTCCAACGCTGCCAACAGTCATCATTTTCATTTAGAAATCATCAGATTATTCATAGCAGTGATTAGAAAATTTTTTTGTCCGAGGTACTGTAATGATTTGATTCACTGCATGATATGAAGGGATACAAAAAGCTCGGTTCTGTCGATGTCACCGATGAAATCGGTACAGGCAAGGACTTCATCGGCGGTTCGTACATGCTTTATTCAAACGGTCAAATTGTCCGAAAATACATATCCGGCGGTGAAGTGAAATACGAACTTGTCAGTCGCATACCGGAAAGCAGAGTGAAGAAAAGCAACATTGAAAAAGCTCTTGATTGGGCTAAAGACACAGTTGGGGAATTGTCCGGTGGTTATGATGGTTATAGAGCGATAACAGGTGTTGACCCTGTGACTGGTGAAAAACTAACCGTCACTGACCGTATCCTGTCCGGTGTTTCTGTCATACCCGCTACTAAAGTAGTCAAGGTAGGGAAATATGCTTTCAAAGCCACTAAAGGTGCGAAGACGGCGAAAAGGGTTTCGAATGCCGAGAGAAGTGCTAATGCTACGCCTAAAATTAATAGAAAACAAGCTCTCAATCAGGCAAAAGACTTAGCTGGCAACAACCTACACGTCAATGGCAGGTTGGCGATGATATAACTAAGAAGGGTGTAGACTATAAAAACTATAAATATAGTTCAAATCCAACCCATCATGGACGTTACTATGAGTACGAAACTCCTGAAGGATTAAGAGTGGTTGTTACCCATACTAACGATAACAGATTACACGCACATGCAGGTAAGCCTGACAAAGAGGCAAATCAATTCAACTATGACTTTAAGAAAGAGAGATATACTAATATATACGGTCCTAATGGAGACCACCATATATACTATAAATAAAAGGTGAGGAAGTTATGTCGTCTCGTAATGAAATTATTAAACAAAAAAAGCGATAATGAATGCAAGGAAATCGATGAAGGAATTTACTTGCTTAGAACTATTAGATTTTGAAGAGTTTGATTCTCCTTGGATAGACTTGTTCGAGCCATTACTAAAACAATTTCGAAGAATAGATTCCAAACCAACTTATTATAAATTAATTGGGGATTCTAAAGAAAACAATATTTTATGGATAGAAAATTCCCTAAGTTTCCTTAAACAAAAAAAAGAGTGGTTTATCGTTGTTCCCAAATGTTTACAACCAGTGTGGGCAAATGTTCGAGTTTTAGACTATTCTAAAGCAATTCATGAGCTTTGGGAAATGTCAGAACCTGATAATTTCCTAATTGCTGATAAATCTACAGGAATGATTGCAAAAATATTTTTTGAAGAACAACAATACGAGATCCATATTGGAAAATGTAGTCTTGATAACATTAAAAAGAATAACTAAGAGAACTATTTAAACACCTTGATTGGCAACTGCCTATCAAGGTTTTTTCATATTCAAATCCGACAAAAAGGGGGATAAAATGGGGGACTTTTTCTATTCCACTTTGTCATACGATAGAGACAAGAAAAACGAACGTGAATATCGAGTCCAAGAAGGAGAGCCTGCGGACACTGACCTTTTGCATATGGATGTTGTGCAGCTGATTGGTGGCCGCTTTTTTATTGGCCAGAATGGGAGACGCACCTTTCCCTTATCAAGTGTGAACTCGGATGTATCGAATGATGATGAAGGTCGTCAGCTTCACAGGAGGAACGGCTGGAGGCTGGAGTCTATGCAGGATTGCGCGCGATAGTCAGGGGACGCAGGGAAGTCCTTATAAGAACAAAAAGAAAAGCAGGCAAATAACCTGCTTAAAAACTGATTTTGCCCTTGAAATAGACTCGCAAAATCAAATCTCGGGTCTTTCTGTTAAGCAAAGAGAGAGCCAACAAAGCGAGAAAGAGTTACTTTGCGATGCAATTTTTAAATTGCCGCTCCAGTTCCTCTTTGTCCAAGTCCTTTCCGATGAAAACAAGTTCGCTTTGTTTTTTCTCGTTTTCGTTCCACTTCCGGTCCGGACGTCCTGAAAACAGCATATGAAGCCCTTGGAATACGATTCGATATTCTTCGCCTTTAATATAAAGGATCCCTTTATAACGCAATAAATCTTCTCCTTTTTCCCGTACGAGATAACTCATCCAATGATCCACCTTTGCCAAATCAAGAGGCTTCTCTTCCCGAAAAGCGATAGAAGACACTTTATCATCGTGATGGTGGTGATGATGATCTTCTAGAAAATGAGGATCGATTTCAATTTTTCGATTGACGTCGAACGTATTGATCCCCAGTATATCTCTTAAATTGACCTTGCAATCTCTGGCATACAGCCTCTTAGCCGTAGGATTAATGTTGACAAGTCTTTGCTCCAAGGATTTCAGCTCGTTATTCGATACTAAATCTGTTTTATTGAGGATGATGACGTCAGCAAATGCGATTTGCTCTTGCGCTTCATCCTGATCATCCAGATGTCTGGTGACATGCTTGCTGTCTACTACCGTGACGATGCTGTCAACTTCAAATATTTCGGATAGCAGTTCATCCATGAAAAACGTCTGGGCAACGGGGGCAGGATCAGCCAGTCCCGTTGTTTCGATTAAAACGCGATCAAATGCAACTTTCCCTTGATCCATTGAGAATACAAGCGTTCTCAGAATGCGAATCAAATCTCCGCGGACCGTGCAACAGATACAGCCGTTGTTCATTTCCAAAATTTCTTCTTCAGAATCAACGACAAGCTGGTTGTCTATCCCGACTTCTCCGTACTCATTGACAATAACCGCGATCTTTTGATTGTGCTTTTCTGTAAGTATTCGATTTAAAAGTGTGGTTTTCCCGGCGCCTAAGTACCCAGTGAGAATAGCGACAGGAATTTTCTTTTTAGTTATAGGCATGATCATTCGACTCCATTTAAAATTTTTTCGATACTTTGATTACTTTTTCTTTTGGAACTCCGGAGATGACGCCGGATGAACGTTCGAAGCGTTGGCCGTCATACAAATGGCTTGCTTTTTCTTTATAATCTTCATTGGTACAAAGCGAGTCAATCAGGAGGGGGACATCCTCAGGTTTTAAATCTCTATACCAAGTTCCTCTCGGGTAATGGATGGCCACGCACTTATCTTGGCACCTTCCATTACACCGCGTGCGCGTTGTATGAATGAAATCATCAAGCTCCCGGTCCGAGATTTCTTGCCGAATCACTTGAGTCAGTTCCTCAGCTCCGGCCCGATTGCAGCTGCTGCCGTTGCAGATAAAAATATGATGTTTCATATTACTTAAATCCCATGTCGCCATATGTATCTTCCCTCCAAATAAAACAGAATTATTCCGATTTGTAAGCGATAAAATGATAAAGAACTGAGAATGAATATAGAGGCGCCCCGGTCGATCACTGTCCGAAAGGTGATACTCATAACGGGGAGACGGCCCCGGCAACATCCGCAGTATTTCACTCCTTTCGAAAAGCTCCATATATTTCAGCCTTCTTTTGCGCCTTTGGTTATTTCAATACTACAACAAAACGTAATTATTACGATTTGAAAATCATTTTATCTCTTTTTCAAGTCAAACGCAAATAGAAGAGGTTAAACGGTGCCAATGAGATCTGTGCAGCTTCTTTATCCAGCCGCACCTTGGCGCAAAAACCCCTTGAGCAATCAAGGGGTTTTTTATCTATAGCAATTTTTCCATTGCCATTACATCGATAAAACGTCCATCTAAAATTCCTTGATTTTTAAAGATGCCAACTTGCCTGTAGCCCATTTTATTGTATAGGTTTTGCCCAAGTTCGTTAAAGGGAAATGTAAAGAGGACGATTTTATAAAAACTATTCTCTTTAGCTGTTTTTTCTAGAGCTTGAAGAAGGAGGCCGCCTATTCCTTTTCCGCGGCATGCACGATCAACATAGACAGAAAGGTCGGCAACACCTTGATAAGCACAACGGTGGGAGTACGGGTTCAAAGAAGCCCAGCCTACAATTTCTCCTTTTGATTCGGCCACAAGGACAGAATAGCGCCCTTGATGTTCCTGAAACCATATTTCGATATCGCTCATTTCCTTTAAATCTTGCTCCAGAGTCGCAATTCGATCTTCAATGCCCTGATTATAAATAGTTAAGATAAATGGCAAATCGGCAGAAATAGCTTTTCGAATGTTTATGTTATGCATGAGTTCCTCCGTAGAAGGACTTCGAGTGCAGCATCATATGATAAGTTGGTCACTAAATTGTCCGCAAGTTTTTGAAAGCGCGTTCGTTATTGTTTGCTTGACGGATCTAAGCGGAATTGGCAACAGACAGGGTAAAAGAGAGCAGGCCTAAGCTTTGCTCTCTATTTTTTTGACACTTCATCTTTGAATAAATGTTTCTATTTCCCGTTACTTGATATCGATGGCCGAAGCTTTATTGTCCCAATCAGAAGCCATATTAGCAGTTTTGCCGTACCAATCGGAATGTCTAAACAAAACGCCTTTGCCGTATCCTTGAGTTGAAGTATGCTCCCACAGCGTCGTTGAATAGCTTGATGAAGGAGACGCCGTACTTAACGATGAAATTCTGTCATTCCAGCTGGATGGCAAGTTTTTAAATCCGTCTCTCCAGTAAATATACTGCCCGCCTTTATTTTTATATTCATAGAAATCGGTACAGCAGGGACCGCTGGCAGAAGGTTTGAATTGCTTCTCAAGCCTCTGCTTGTCTTTCGCGATAAAGGCTTCTAAAGTAACCTTGCTCGTAAATCCATACGCAAGCAAATCGCCGTTCTTATTCTGCTTGGGCAGAACCATGGTTACTTTGACATCTCTGACGGATTTGGCGTTGGCTTGAGCCGGCGAATCCACATTTTTTCCGTCAACGGTTAAGTAGTGGAAAGATTTGACCGTATATTGATTCCGCTGCTGATCGTCCAGTTTCACTTTAACATCGCTTTCATTTTGCGACGCAGCGCTTGCCGTCGACGCGGAAATCAAACAGGCAGCGGCAACGAGTCCAATCCCAATTGTTTTCTTGAACTTAGTTTTAAACATATAACAACACTCCCTCTCTTAATTTTCCTATTTATTAATAGGATGGAAAAATAATAGCATTAATAGAATGAAAATCATGTCTCTTTTTGAAAAAAACATTAATTTTCTATTAACATTCAGCAGCAGGAGAGGTTCGGTATCTGTATTGCATTAAAAAAAGGCTCTTTTTTAAAAAAGAGCCTTTCATGATGGAGTCAACAACGGTAAGCAGGAGGAGAACATGTAAAATAAGGAGAAGGTCATAAGTTATTGCTGACTTTTAAAACGAACTTTTTAGTAGCCTCCATATCCACCGCCGAACCAGCTGGCGCCGATGATGATTAAGAGAATGAACAGAACAACAATTAAAGCAAAACCGCTTCCGTGTCCGTAACCTCCGCTCATATGTTTCACCTCCCTAAAGAGACATAGTTTATCCTATGTCACTTTATAAATTTGGTATAGGATATTGATTTACATTTTTAAAAATAGTTGAACCAACTTCACCCTCATGCGAGTCTCAGATGAAGAGCCGACTATCATGAGGACTTCGTGCAGAGAGGATGAAAATGGTGATTGGCGTCCTTTAAACGGAATATAATGCAATAAATCCACCGAAAAGGGCGCTGAATAAATTGAATTTTCAATTAACTGAAAAAGACATGCTTCGTATCATCAGGAATGGTCTTCAAACGGCACAGTACCCTAAGCATATGATGATCGTTGGTGCCGGGTTGTCCGGACTTATCGCAGCGTCTTTATTAAAGAATGCCGGGCATAGAGTGACGATTGTGGAAGCAAATGACAGAGCGGGAGGGCGTGTTTTTACTTCCCGTGCGCCCTTTAGCGAAGGGTTGTATTTCAATGCCGGGCCGATGCGCATCCCCGATATCCATACTTTAACGATGGAATATATTAAGAAGTTTAATCTGCCTGTCAATGTGTTTATCAACCGAACCCCCATGGATATTCTTTACGTCAACGGCGTGAAAACCCGTCTTCATGAGTTTGAAAAAAATCCGGGCGTTTTAAGGTTCCCTGTTGCTCCCCATGAGCAGGGAAAAACGGCAGAACAGCTGATGCTTTCTGCTTTGCAGCCTATCCTCAATTTTATCAGCCAAGATCCGGCGAGAAATTGGCGTATTGTTGAAAAACAATACAGGAACGAATCGTTAGGATCTTTTCTCAACACTCATTTTTCAAGCGGTTCCATCGATATGATTGGTGTGCTTTTGGACATGGAAGCGTACATGGGATTGTCCCTTGTCGAAGTATTGCGGGAATCGATTTTTTTTACATCGCCGACTCGCTTCTATGAGATTACAGGCGGCATGGACCTGTTGACGCAAGCTTTTCTTCCGCAATTAAAGGGGAATATTTTATTCCGTCAAAAATTGATGAAAATGTCTCAAACTAAAAACAGTGTAACAGCCCATTGCATTCACCAGCAGTCGGCAGAACATTCAGCGGTGACAGGTGACTTCGCGATCGTAACAATACCTTTTTCAGCATTGCGATTTGTGGCATTTGAGCCGTTTGAATCCTTTTCCTACCAAAAGCGGAGAGCGATTCGGGAGCTTAACTATATTGCGGCGACAAAAATAGGAATCGAATTTAAGAGCAGGTTTTGGGAAAGAGTCGGACAGCGCGGCGGCAGATCGATTACCGATTTGCCGATTCGCTTTTCATACTACCCTAGCAGCATAGGAGGACACGGGCATGCTGTCATTTTAGCGAGCTATACGTGGGCTGATGAAGCGCTAATATGGGACAGTCAGCCTGAAGAAGAGCGGATCCGCTATACGCTGAAAAATTTAGCGAAAATATATGGAGATATCGTGTATTCTGAGTTTGTATCAGGCGCTTCTTTCAGCTGGACGCAAAATCCTTTTTCAGCCGGAGCATTTACAGCTTTCGAACCAGGGCAGGAATTAGAGTTGTATCCTTATATTCCGATGCCTGAAGGAAGGGTGTATTTCGCCGGGGAACACGCTTCCCTCACTCATGGGTGGATGCAGGGAGCGATTGAATCGGGAATACGGGCGGCGTATGAAGTAAATCAGGCCTCCCGCGTATAACATGAACTTTGCAAGTATTTTAATAGAAAGAACCGATTTTAAGGGATGGGGAAGAGTCGCTGTTAAAAAGCGGCTTGTTCGTTTTTATTGAGTTAAACAGACGGATCTTCCAATAAACTCCGCCTTCTGAGGGGATGTAAATTTGTTTTTGCTTCCTCAACAGTAAGAAGTGTTTCCATTCGTAAAAACAAGTTTTTAAGAACTTCATTTATAAAAAATTTTAATGCTTATGATACAATTGAATTGCAGATGTAACTCGACAAGCAAAAAAGTGTTTTGCTGAGGTGAATGATCGGATTGCCCGCATTTTTTCGTTAAGAACCCTCCTTTTTCTTACAACAAAAAAAGCCCCCAAAACGAGTTTTCCCTTAGGAAAGGCTCATGACATACCGGATGGAATGACTTAACATTCTGCCGGGCAGAATAGCTAAGAAAGGATTGAATCACATTGAATGCTGCTCGTGATCGAAACATCATGCTTTTGCTTCTCTGTTTGACAGCAGGTATTGTAGATGTGATTGGGTACTTAAGTATCGGTCACGTATTTACCGCTAATATGACCGGGAACATCGTACTGTTAGGATTATCAATCGGCAATTCTCTTCATGCGACCGCCGTGTACTCGCTGATCGCACTGTTCGGATTTATCATCGGCGTGATTATATCAGCAGCCATTGTCGGAAAACAGGAAAAATCGTTCTGGCCGACAGGCGTCACGATTGCACTTGCTGTGGAAGCAGCCGTATTGCTTCTATTTGCCTGCCTGACTTTCTTTGAAAGTTCGCCGCACCTTTTAATCTTGCTGTTAAGCATTGCGATGGGGCTTCAGACTACGGCAGCCAGAAAGCTCGGCATTGCAGGGATTTCCACTACTGTCCTAACGGGGACGCTGGCAAACTTTTTCGAAGATGTGACAAAACGATTCCTCAGTAATAACAACCAAAAGGTCATCCATAAGGACGCATGGCTTCGCGCTTTGACGATTGTGCTCTATTGCCTGGGGGCTGTCATTGCCGCACTTGCTGAACCTGAGCATCCGTTTGTTGTGATTTGGATTCCGATCGTTATCATTATCGGTATTATTGCGGTTGCAGGCACAAGGTTTCACGGAAAGAGTGAGGGATGACCAGATAAGGACGGTTCTATACACCGGCATTCGTGAACCATCGATTGTTACATATGTTTTATGAAGGTGCAAGTCCGGGTAATAGGACGGGGAAAAGCACCAGTATCGCTTAAGATTGGGAGGAGGATAAATGGTTGGAACACATTAATATGGAGCAGTTTATTTTATTAGCGGCCTTATTGCTGATTATCGGTGTACTGACAACGAAATTTTCGACTAGGCTCGGAGTGCCCGCCCTTGTATTGTTCTTGATTGTCGGGATGATCATGGGGAGCGATGGTCTCGGAATTATTTATTTTAATAATCCCGAGCTTGCCCAGCTGATTGGAATTATCGCACTTGTCGTCATCCTTTTTGAAGGCGGTTTGCAAACAAAGTGGTCTTCGGTCAAAGCGGTCGCCGTTCCTTCATTGTCGCTCGCGACGATTGGCGTTTTGCTGACCACCTGCGTGGTTGCGGTTGCCGCCAAGCTGATTTTTAATGTTTCTTGGATGGAGGGCTTTTTATTCGGAGCGATTGTCGGCTCTACAGACGCAGCCGCGATTTTCGCCGTATTGAAAGGCCAGAATATTAGAGACAGATTGAGCTCCACTCTAGAAGCAGAGTCGGGTACAAATGATCCGATGGCGATGTTTTTGACTTTATCGCTCATCCAGCTGCTGACGGCTGACCATTCATCTTATTTCATGCTTGTTATTTCATTTTTCTGGCAGATGGGAATGGGACTTTTGCTCGGATATTTACTCGGGCGGTTCGCCAGCTTTGCCATCAATAAAATCAACTTGGATTCGAGCGGACTTTATCCGATCTTCGCTCTTGCTTTTGCGCTTCTTACCTACAGTCTTACAGATGTCATCGGGGCGAGCGGCTTACTGGCCGTCTACATTGCCGCGCTTGTCATCGGAAATCAAGATTTGACTTACCGACATTCCATTTTCAGGTTTAATGAAGGCTTTGCCTGGATGATGCAGATTTTGATGTTTATCATTCTCGGATTATTGGTTTTTCCTGCCCAATTTTTATCCTTCGATATTATTTTCAAGGGCTTCTTGCTTTCCCTGATTTTAATTTTTATCGCCCGGCCGGTTGCCGTTTTTCTGTCGACCATCAAAATGGGCTTTAATTTTAACGAAAAAATCTTCTTATCATGGGCCGGATTAAAAGGGGCAGTCCCGATCGTTCTTGCAACATTTCCGATGACGATGGGGCTTGAAAACAGCCAATTGATCTTTAATGTCGTATTCTTCGTCGTTTTAACATCGGCTTTGATCCAAGGGTCAACCATATCGGTCTTCGCAGAAAAATTGAAATTGAACGGACCGCAGAAAGTAGAAGCGCCGCATTCGCTGGAGCTTGTTTCCATCGGCAAGGCGAACGCCGAAATTATCGAATTTGAAGTCGATGACCAAGCAGCCATTACCAGGCAGATGCTGAAAGACATCAGCTTTCCAAAAGATGCCCTGATCAATGCGATCATCCGAAATGGGGATTTGGTCACGCCGCATGGAGAAACGAAAATTAAACCAGGCGATATTTTATATATCCTCGTATCGAAAAAACAAAAGAAGGAACTGAAAAAATTTTTAAACAGAGAATTTGATTAAGCCGTCGGAAAAGCACAGTACAAGGCAGACTTGCTCAGTATGTCACGAATAAAGGTCAATGAAGGGTACTGCACCGGTATTCTTCATTGGCCTTTTTTTGCCATGTGGAAGTTCAGCTATATGATAAGTGACATTTAGACCTTTGTTGATCAATTGCTCATATCCATTTATAATTTAAAAATCAAATATTAGGAGGCGCATGAATGATGAAGTGCAAAAAAATAAGTGGGTTAACATTCGAGGGGAAAGCGCATCATTAACCCTATAAACTGCGTGATTCCCCTTTAATTTTGGGGGTATCATTCAATTGAAAAACAGTAAAATACAAACCTTTAAACATCAAAAGAAGGCATTTTGGTGGCTTAGCTTTGTCGCTTTCTTCAGCGTGATGAACGAAACCGTATTTAATGTTGCATTGCCGGACATAAAAAATCAATTCGGCGTGTCGCCTGCGGCGGCAAATTGGGTGAATACGAGTTTCATCATTTCCTTTGCTGCCGGTTCAGTTGTTTACAGCAGGCTTTCTGATATGTACGGCGTCAGGAAGCTGTTTGTGGCCGGACTGCTCATCTATGGCGGAGGCTCATTTATGGGTTTGTTGGCTCAAGCTTATTTCCCGGCTGTGATCTTTGCGCGCTTTGTTCAAGGATCCGGGGCTTCCGCTGTACCCGCGCTTATCCTGGTCATCATCACGCGCTATGTCCGTCCGGAGGGCCGGGGCAAAGCATTCGGCATTGTCGGATCACTGGTGGCAATGGGCGAGGGAATAGGTCCGGCCATCGGCGGAATGATTGATTGTACATTATATTCATTGGTCGTTTCTGTTTATTCTGCCGATGGCAGTGCTGATGGCGATTCCTTTCTTCTTTAGAAATATGCCTGATGAAGCCGCTGCAAAAGCAAACCTGGATATCATTGGGATCGGACTGCTGACAATCAGCATTGTGATGTTCGCTGTATATATATCGCTGTATCATGTCTTTTATTTACTGGCGGGCATTTTTTGCTTGATTGGAGCTGCAGTTCATACCCGACATGCAGAACATCCGTTTATTGACCGTTCTTTAATAAAGAATCGCCGATATATAGGCGTCGTTTTGGCAGGATGTACTGTATTGGGAAGCGTTGCGGGAATCGTCTCTGTCGTTCCTTATATGATGAGAGTCTTGTTTAGCTTAAATGCCGATACTATCGGGAGCGGCATCTTACTTCCGGGCACTGTGGGCGTTATCTTTTTCGGCGTTGCGGGCGGAGCCCTTACAGATCGCTTCGGCAGCCGGTTTGTTTTTACTCTTGGATGGTTATTGATCTTGTCAACCATGGCAGCCGCGTCACAGGTCGGCGACCGGACACCATGGTTGATGACGATTATGCTCGTGTTTATATTTGGCGGTCTTTCATTTGTGAAAACGGCAATTTCAAACAGTACCGCAGAAAGCTTGGAAGAAAAGGCTGCAGGCGCTGGAATGGGGATGCTGAACTTTGCCTGTTTTTTATCTGAAGGAATAGGCGTCGCATTAGCAGGAGGCTTGATGGCAGTGCACGGGTTTGGCTATTCTGCGCTTCCGGCAATGAACGATGCCTGGAGTGCTGTATTCAGCCGCTCGTTTGCCATATTCACAGTTTTTGTATTGGCTGGCGGATTGCTATATTTATTGACTTGCAAACGCAAAAAATCTTAGGATATTCGAGTGGTTGGGCGGGAAAGCCCAGCCGTTTTTTATGCTGACTCGATTTTCTGAAACATAATGAAAAGAAAATCGTATTTGATGTAAAGCTTCTTGAGAGGATGAAAATGATGAAAAGAAGCATCGGCACCTTTGAAATTGACGGACTGACAATTGAATATTCGCGAGTAGGTGAAGGGAAGCCGATTCTTGTGATGCACGGAGGTCATTCGAATTGCCGCGAGGAATTTGGGTATCGAGATCTTTATGAGAGCCGATTCTCTATCATCACGCCTTCCCGTGCAGGGTATGGCCGGACATCGAAAGAAATCGGGGACAGTTTGGAACTTGCCTGCTATTACATATGAAACTGCTTGATCATTTAAATATCAAGAAAGTTCATGTGGTTGCGGTGTCAGCCGGCGGGCCAAGCGGAATATGTTTTGCATCCAAATACTCGGAAAGAGTAGAATCCTTAATTTTGCAAAGCGCTGTCACAAAGCAGTGGCTGACAGCGAAGGATATTGAATATAAAGTTGGTCAGATCATCTTTCGGCCGCCTGTTGAAAAGGCCGTATGGAAGCTGATATCGGCGCTTAACAATCGATTTCCGGAATGGATCTTTAAGAAAATGCTATCCTCCTTTACTACACTTCCTGCTGATCAGGCGATGCTGAAAGTCACGGAGGGAGATATTGAAGAAATGAGAAAAATGAACAACAGACAGCGTTCAAGTCGAGGGTTCTTGCTTGATTTAAAAAATATAGACGATTTATCTTTCCATCATTTGAAGGAGATTTCTTGTCCGGTATTAATTATGCATTGCCGATATGATCGTGTTGTTCCAGCCGAGCATGCTTTTCATGCAAAAAAACTGATTCCTTTTTCAGAAGTCTATCAGGCAGACAGCTGGGGTCATCTCATTTGGCTGGGAACAGAGGGTAAATCTGTCTCACAGAAGGTCATCAGCTTTTTAAAAACCACATCATCTTGATCATAAGATGAATAAAATTTTAGGATCGCAGCCTACCCGCAAATGAAGTAGTGCAATTTTTTAATCAAGAGCAGAATGATCTTTCCGAACAGAACTGATGAACGTCGTACAAGACTTGCAAATAAGATGAATGAGAAATCCTCCCTGGCCGGTTTTCGGAGCACAAGGGAAACTTATGTATAAGAATCTATTCCGATAGAGGGACAGGTACGGGATGAATCATTGATTACCGTTGCCTGCGATTTCCCAGGGGGGAGAGAGTTGGTAAACTTGATATCATCCGCGGGTTTGCTTTGCTTGGCATTCTTTTAGCCCATAGGGAAGTCGTCTTTGGCTGTGGATATTTCAATTTGGGCCTGCTGAATGGATATGGCGCAGTTTGGCTTGCGGCAAGCGGCAGCTTCTTCCTAAACTCGCGATTGAAACGATGCGGCTATGCAATATGGTGAAACGTTGCATGAAAAACTTAACATTTTAAAAATCCAGCCGATATGATGAATAAATAACTGCACGCTTCCGGCAAATGTGGTATGGTAGCTAGTAAGTTTAGGAAAAGGGAGGATATTGATGATCATCGTCACAACAGATACAATCGCAAATCAAAACATTGTCGAAGTCAAAGGGCTTGTCACAAGCAGCATCGTTCAGTCGCGGAATATCGGAAAAGATATTCTGTCAGGGTTGAAGTCAGTCATTGGCGGAGAATTAAAAAATTACACCCAAATGCTTGAGGATTCGAAAAAAGCTGTGAGGGAACGGCTCGTGAATCAAGCTGAAGAGCTTGGAGCAAACGCGATCGTCGGTCTAAGGTTCGAACTGTCTGCAGGCCAGGGAACCTCCGAACTCATCGGATATGGTACGGCTGTTGTAATCGGCTAGCTTGCAATCGAAAACGAAGGCGGCGGCTCTCGTTGCCGCCTCAGCGAGTCAAGAAGGCTTCCCTGTCTGTTTCGTCTCTTTATGTTTTTGAGTCAGATGGGGATACTTTCTGTAGATGACAAACGCTATGATCGCCATATATAAGCCGTAGACGCCGACAGAGAGCAGCTTGTTTTCGCTGAAATTGGCACCTGCGATAGAGACGACGAGAACGTTGGGGACTTTTCCAAGCGTCGAAGCCGCAAAAAAGACAGCCCATTTCACCTTGCTTAAACCGCAGACGATATTCATGACAACGGCTGGGATAACCGGGATCAGCCTGCCCAATAGTACGGCTGTAAAAGCATTTTGGTTAAAATACGCTTCATATTCGCTCATTTTCGGGTATTTCGTTAAGTGTCTGCGAGCCATGTCTCTGAATCCGTAACGTGAGAGGAAAAACAAGAGCATGGTGCCGAGCATAGACCCCGTCAGCGTGATCAGCACGCCGTTTGCGATTCCGAACAAGGCGCCGTTTAATCCGGCAATGAGCGCAAACGGGACGATCGGGAAAAATACACAGGCCGCCACAAGCAGCATGCTGAATAATACCGAATAAACGCCTCCGTCCCTGATGACGTCGAGCCAGGAATCTTTGCAGACGAATCCGACCGCGATGATACTTGCCATGATGATGATAGTGAATAGTTTTCTGATCATACCGCTCCCGCTGCCTTTCTTTGTCTTTAGCTTCTACATTTGCAATAAAGCTTCTTCTAAGTGTGCCAAAATCTCGTCAGTTTTTGAGAGGTTGCAATTGCTGAGCATAATCAGCACTTTTTTCTCATCCATGTATCGGTTAATTGAGCTGATAAAACCGTGGATTTCTCCATCATGCCATATTTTATACTTATTTTGATGATTAATAAACCATCCGTATCCGATCGAATTGTTTTGAATGAGCGCCGGAGAAGGGCCTTCGGCTGCAAAAGCCTGCTTTTTGACGCGGCTGTAAAGGGCTTCTTTCAAAGCATCTTTTGAGACAAGCTTCTCGGTGTAAAGCGCCCTGTCCCATAAGTACAAGTCTTCAACGGTTGAATACAGCCCGCTTTCCCCGTAGCCGTATACGATAGGCGCTTTGATCATTTCACGATTCAGGCATAAATATCCGACTGTAGGCGAAATATCTTCCGGAGAAGAGAAAAAACCGGAGTTTTTCATGCCTAAAGGGTCAAAGATCAATTGTTGAATAACGTCTCCATAAGCTTCATTTGTGATCGTTTCAATGATTTTTGTAAGCAGTATGTATCCTGAATTACTGTAATTGAACCTTTGTCCCGGCCGAAATTCAAGCGGCTTGTCAATAAAACGTCTGATAAATTGGTCCAACGGTGCGCGCTCCAGCTCAATATCGAGCAATTCTTCCTCTAGAAAATCAGGAATTCCGGACGTATGGCTTAATAAATGTTTGATGGTAATGCTGTCGCCGTTCGGATAGCCTTCTAAATAGTTTTGTACCGGGTCATCTGTACGAAGCAGCCCCTTTTCTTGCAGCTGCATGACCGCTATAGCTGTGAATTGCTTTGTCAGTGAGGCAATTTGGTAGCGTGTAGACGGTTCATTCTTCACCTTGTCCTTACAATTGGCATAACCGTATCCTTTCGATAACAGTATACCGTTTGAATCTGCCAGCAAAATGCTGCCGTGAAAATGATTGTTGGATGCTTGTTCCATTAAATAATCATCAAGATGTTCCGCTGTATATACCAATAACAACAGTCCTTTCATATCTAATTATGATAAGAAGAAAACAATAAACGATAGTTTTGAAAGGAAATGAAGCAGGAAGCGCGACCAAAATAACATTATAAAAATTTTTTTGTATTTTCCATCATTTGCAGAATAATTTAAGCTAAATTTAAAATAAGGCAATTTCATGACATCCGTTAAAACGAGTGCTGTTTTGACGGATGTTTTTTATTATAAAACGATTGAAATATAAGTCGGCAGTAACGAAAAGGGGAATAAAGTCGTACACAGCCTTAAACTAAGGGCTAAAGTTCTGTGTTTTTTTGCAAGGAAAAGGACTATATTAGTATTTTTTAATTTTAATTTAATTTTGAAGGGTTTTTCCTTTATGATCTATAATATGTTATTTAACATAGTGAAAGAGATTTTTAAATCTTTGGTGCTGTCATGAAGCAAAAATAACAGGAGGTTAAGAAATGGGACATAAACATATCGCGATTTTTAATATTCCGGCTCACGGCCATATTAATCCAACGCTAGCTTTAACGGCAAGCCTTGTCAAACGCGGTTATCGGGTAACATATCCGGTGACGGATGAGTTTGTGAAGGCTGTTGAGGAAACTGGGGCAGAGCCGCTCAACTACCGCTCAACTTTAAATATCGATCCGCAGCAAATTCGGGAGCTGATGAAAAATAAAAAAGATATGTCGCAGGCTCCGCTGATGTTTATCAAAGAAATGGAGGAGGTTCTTCCTCAGCTTGAAGCGCTCTATGAGAATGACAAGCCAGACCTTATCCTTTTTGACTTTATGGCCATGGCGGGAAAACTGCTGGCTGAGAAGTTTGGAATAGAGGCGGTCCGCCTTTGTTCTACATATGCACAGAACGAACATTTTACATTCAGATCCATTTCTGAAGAGTTTAAGATCGAGCTGACGCCTGAGCAAGAGGATGCTTTGAAAAATTCGAATCTTCCGTCATTTAACTTTGAGGATATGTTCGAGCCTGCAAAATTGAACATTGTCTTTATGCCTCGTGCTTTTCAGCCTTACGGCGAAACGTTTGATGAGCGGTTCTCTTTTGTTGGTCCTTCTCTTGCCAAACGCAAGTTTCAGGAAAAAGAAACGCCGATTATTTCGGACAGCGGCCGTCCTGTCATGCTGATATCTTTAGGGACGGCGTTCAATGCCTGGCCGGAATTTTATCATATGTGCATAGAAGCATTCAGGGACACGAAGTGGCAGGTTATCATGGCTGTTGGCACGACAATCGATCCTGAAAGCTTTGATGACATACCTGAGAACTTTTCGATTCATCAGCGCGTTCCTCAGCTGGAGATCCTGAAGAAAGCGGAGCTGTTCATCACCCATGGGGGTATGAACAGTACGATGGAAGGGTTGAATGCCGGTGTACCGCTCGTTGCCGTTCCGCAAATGCCTGAACAGGAAATCACTGCCCGCCGCGTCGAAGAGCTTGGGCTTGGCAAGCATTTGCAGCCGGAAGACACAACAGCAGCTTCACTGCGGGAAGCCGTCTCTCAGACGGATGGTGACCCGCATGTCCTGAAACGGATACAGGACATGCAAAAGCACATTAAACAAGCCGGAGGGGCCGAGAAAGCCGCAGATGAAATTGAGGCATTTTTAGCACCCGCAGGAGTAAAATAACCATTTAAACGAACCCGGGAATCCCCGGGTTTTTTGTTGCTGCCGTAAGGAAGCGGGAAAAGTATACAGCGGCGCTTTTTGAACATACTACCTTCTATTAAATGTATTAAAAAGGAGGAAGTGTTTTGTCAAATCAGGGCAATTTCAAAAAAACGATCTCTCTGCTTGACCTGATTTTGATCGGCATGGGTGCGATATTCGGATCGGCTTGGCTGTTTGCCGTCAGCAATGTCGCTTCAAAAGCCGGGCCCGCTGGAAGCTTTTCGTGGATTATCGGCGGCGTCATTATCCTTTTAATCGGCCTCGTTTATGCCGAGCTGGGAGCTGCGTTGCCGCGGACGGGCGGGATTATCCGCTATCCGGTGTATACCCACGGCCACCTTGTCGGATATTTGATTTCATTTATCACGATTGTTGCCTATACAAGCCTGATTTCGATCGAAGTGACGGCTGTCAGGCAATACGTAGCCTATTGGTTTCCCGGTTTGACGATAAAAGGTTCTGAATCGCCGACGATTATCGGCTGGCTTTTGCAGTTTGCGCTGCTTTGTTTGTTCTTTTTACTGAATTATTGGAGTGTCAAAGCGTTTGCGAAATCAAATTTAATTATTTCGGTTTTTAAGTATTTTGTTCCTTTGACAATCATCATCGTGTTGATATTCCATTTTAAATCGGCGAACTTTGCGGGAGAATTTGCGCCGTTTGGCTTTGGCGGGGTTCAGACATCCATTTCGACCGGCGGGGTGATGTTCGCATACCTCGGTCTACATCCGATCGTTTCGGTCGCCGGCGAAGTGAAAAATCCGCAGCGGAACATCCCGGTTGCTCTGCTGATTTGCATCATTGTTTCGGCTTGCGTCTATACGATACTGCAAGTGGTGTTTATCGGAGCCATACCGACTGATATGCTAAATGACGGATGGAAAGCGATCGGCAGGGAATTTTCTCTTCCGTTTAAAGATATCGCGGTGCTGCTCGGGATGGGCTGGCTTGCCACTCTTGTCGTTCTGGATGCGATTTTATCACCCGGCGGAAACGGCAATATTTTTATGAATACAACATCGCGCTTGGTTTATGCATGGGCGCGGAACGGCACATTGTTCAAAATCTTTGCCAAGGTGAATAAACCAACGGGAATTCCGCGTCCGTCGTTGTGGCTGTCGTTTGCGCTCGCCGTTTTTTGGACGCTTCCGTTTCCGTCTTGGGACGCGCTCGTCAATGTTTGCTCTGTTGCCCTGATCCTCTCCTATGCGATTGCTCCGGTTTCAGCAGCGGCGCTGAATGTGAATGCCAAGCAGCTTAAAAAGCCTCTGCAAATCAAAGGAATGGCTGTCATCGCTCCTGTCTCCTTCATATTTGCGTCGTATATCGTCTATTGGTCAGGGTGGAACACCGTGTCATGGCTGCTCGGATCACAGCTTGTGATGTTTGCTGTTTATTGCGCGTGTAAAAAATACGTTCCGCAGGACGATGTTTCGTTTGCACAGCAGCTTAAATCAAGCTGGTGGATCGTCGGATATTATGTGATGCTCCTGATTTTATCGTTTCTGGGCTCATTCGGTAACGGCCTTGGCCTATTGAGAACGCCGGTCGATTTAATCTTGATCGCGCTAGGATCGATTGCGGTATTTTACTGGGCGAAATATACGGCGCTGCCAAAGGCAGTCATTGATTATGATGAGAAAAAAGAAGAAACCGTTTAAGTATGAAAACCCCGCTGTATGGACTGCGGGGTATTCACACGTTTTTATTACAGTTGCGGAAGATCTTTAGCCGTTTCGGCAGCTTTGGTATCAATCTGAATTTGTTCAGATAAATTCGCAGGATGGTAATACCCTTTGGAAATCATATAGTTTGTGATCTGTTCATGGGTGTCAATCGCGTCGTTTAAATACTGCTTAAGCGTTTCGCGCACTTCTGGAGAAGATGTTTCCGTGATAGCTGTGGCAATGTTTTTGACACCGGTTTTTGCCGAGATTAAAAAATCGGTGGCAATGACTTGTTCAGTCATCGCGCCCATGCCTGTCATGTTTTGGATGAATTCGTTCATACGGTTTCACCTCTCACTGACAATAGACCTTGTAAATGCTCGATCTGATGCTTTGTTTGGGATGCATCACGCTCCAAGATGTCGCGAAGCTCTTGATCCTGAACCATTCCCGTCATTGTTGATGACTTTGTCAGACAAAGGTTTTTAAACATTAACAGCTCATGCAGCTCCAATGTTTCATGGATCGCATTATTCAATCGCAAACATTCCTTTCAAATTTGTTATTGTGTGAAGGACACATCTTTAGTATCAAAATTCGTTAGCGGGATTATTCGGTTTGTTATTTTACAATAAATCACATAATGATGTCAGACTTTTCGGACGCGAAAGAATTTGGTCAAGAGCCATGTTCCTTGCGGAAAACTGAGTGTGAGCTGCCAGACGCCGCCGCCGTCAAGTCCGTATTCGGTGATCAGCTGCAGTTTTTTTCCGATGCTGCGTGCGTCTTCAAACCATACGACATGCCGTCTGCCCTGTTCATCGGTGTATCTGAAAAAAGGGGACTCAGAATTTGTATCATATTGAATCGGTGCCTGGTGCTTCATGGCGAGCTGAACGGCGTCTTGGTTGGCGATTCCGGGGTATACGGCACCGGGCTGATAGGGCAGGGTCCAGTTATAGCCGTAAAGCGGAAAGTCGAGAACGATTTTTTCTTTGGGGACATGGCGGAGAGCAAATTGAATTGTTTGCCGGACTTCATTGATCGGAGCAATGGGGCCGGGCTCGCTTGTCCCGTGGTGCCAGTCGTATGCCATGATGAAGATAAGGTCGCTCACTGCACCGATTCCGCCATAGTCATACCCTTTCAGCCAGGCGATATTTTCATTTGTTTTCGGCGGAACGGCAATCGTCAACACATAGCCGGACGGCTTCAGCCGCTCTTTCAACAGGCGGAGAAAACCTGAAAATAAATCTCTGTCTTCCTCCAAAATCTGTTCGAAATCAATATTGACGCCTGCATATCCTTTTCTGGAAATCGTTTGGACAATATTGTCGATGAGGCGATTTCTTACGGCAGGCTGATTTAATACGCGGTGCGCAAGAGACGGACTGAAGCCTGATTCAGTTAGATTGGTGACTGTCATGAGGGGAGGAACGCGCCGTCTCCAAGCCGTTTGTACGGCCGGTGAATCATTCAGCTCGCTTAACGATCCGTCGCTTGAAATGTGGTATTCAAAAAATGCCAGATACGTGGCGTATGGGGCAAAATTATGAATCAATTCCTGGTCTAACCGGGGGTTTCTCAGTGTGTAATATCCTAAAGCAGTGATCGGTTTTTTCGGCAATTCCGGAATCATCACTTTTATCCCCGGCCTCATATTGGAAGGGGTTACAGACGGATTTGCTTTTTGCAATGCTTCGACGGATACAAACGTCCGGCGGGCAATCGTGTAATAACTGTCTCCCGGCTGAACGGTATATGTATAAAGCGGTATTAAAAGAGCCTGTCCGGGGACAATGTTTGTTGCGATCAACCCATTCGCCAATCGGATCTGGTCAATCGAAATTCCGAACTTGGCGCCGATGACAAATAGTGAATCTCCCGGCTGGACTGTATAAATAAACAACTGGCACACTTCCTTTTGTTCCTCTGTATGTGACAGGGGGTTTTATGCTATGTCTATGACCGTTGCAGAAGGATCATGCGCCGTTTTTTACAGCTGGAATGGTGAATAGAACCGTGAAGCGGATAATTCTTGACTGAACAGTCTAGAAAGTGTATCCTTCAAATAAAGGAGGTGATAGGGGCTTGGGAAGGAGCAAAGAATTTGATACCGCTCTCGTCCTTCATAAAGCGATGGAGGTTTTCGGCCAATTCGGCTATGAGGGGGCGTCGATGCAGGAGCTGCTCAGCCGCCTGGGAATTGCCAGGCAAAGTCTGTACAATGCATTCGGGACTAAAAGGGGTCTGTTTATCGCCGCCCTTACAAGATATCTAGATGATAAAAATGCGCAAGTGATCGCCATGCTTGAAAGCCCCGGATCAGTGAAGCAATCGGTTCGGCAGATCTTCCAGGAAAGCTTAAACGTTCTGAAAGACCCCGAACGTTCAAAGGCATGCTATATCATCAACAGCGCAATTGAACAAATTCCCCGCGATCCGGAGGTTGCCGAATACTTCGATAAGCAGACAAAGCAGTTGGAAACCGCCTTTTACAAAGCGCTTGTCCGAGCACAGTCACAGGGGGAACTAAAGAAGGGCCTCCATGATCTTTCAGCAGTTGCCCGTTTTTTGAATCAAACCCGGCTGTCGCTCACGTTTCAGGCGAAGTTAACGGGGGATTTTGATGCCCTTCAGGATCTGATCGATGTCAGCCTGTCTATTCTTGATTGATATATTGTTTGTCATGGGGAGATGGGCTGCTGCCCGTTTTTATCACTATTTTAGACTGATTGGTCAAAAAAAGAATGGAGGAAAGAAAATGACGCGTGCGATAACCGATGTGATGGAACTGTTTTTGCAGTCGATGCTTGAAAAGGATATGGAAAAGTGGATACAGCTTTGGGATCAAGATGCGGTGTTTGAGCATCCATACGCACCGCCGGGTTTTCCTAAAAAAATAGAAGGTAAGTCAGCGATTTACGATTATATAAAGGATTTTCCCGAAAAAATCGATATTGTCCGCTTTACAGCGCCGACTATTCATCAAACGGCAAAATCGGGCTATTCGGCTGTCGAATTTGAATGTGAAGGCATTGTGTGTGAGACGGGTCTTCCTTATAACCAACAGTACATCAGCCTTGTAAACCTTAAAGCGGGCAAAATTGTCCACTACAAAGATTATTGGAATCCTTTGACTGTCGTCAAATCGTTCGGAGGACAGCTGCAAACCTTTTTATAATCTGACAAGGAGTGATGAAAGTGGGAAAAAAAATATTGATTACCGGCGGAACCGGTACGACAGGGAGCCGAATCGCCAAAAGGCTCGTGCATTTGGGTGCCGGCGTCCGGATCGCAAGCCGGAGAATACCTGCAATTACCGGAGCAGAACATGTATATTTTGACTGGAATGATCAAACAACTTACAAAGACGCATTAAAAAACACGGACTCATTGTATTTGGTTGCGCCTGTCGGTGTATACGAACCGTCGCCAATCGTACTGCCTTTTTTGGAAATGGCATCGGCATTCGGCGTCCGCCGCATTGTCCTGCTCAGCGCTGCAATTATTGATGAAGATGGACCGGTTTTCGGGAAGCTTCATCACGCGGTCAGGCGATATGTTCCTGAATGGGCGGTGCTAAAGCCTTCATATTTCATGCAGAATTTTGACCATCAGCATGGCGCTTCGATTCGGGAGAAAAATGAAATCGTCACCGCATCAGGCGACGGCAAAGTCGGGTTTATAGATGCAGACGATATCGCTGAAGTAGCTGTGCGCGCATTGCTTGATCAAAAGCCGCATAATACGAGCCATATTTTGACCGGGCCGGAAGCCTTGAGTTATGCCGAAGCCGCGGCAATCATCGGCAGAGCGGCAGGCCGCGACATCAGACATGTCAATGTCGAAGTGTCCGCGTTGAGAACAAGGTATATAAAGGCAGGATTATCTCCCGATTATGCCGGCTTCATGTCGGAATTAGATGAGAAAATCAAGAACGGCAAAGAAAACCGCATCACGGATACAGTGGAACGCATCACGGGAAAAAAACCGCGTTCACTGGCTGATTTCGCTAATGAACACACCGGACGCTGGCGTCTGTTTTAACTCGTTCCTGAAGCTGAACGGTCTTTTCTCTTCATTTTTGACCGTTCAGTCCAATTAATAAAATGTTTCGTTTATTTCCCATGACTCAACTGTACAGTAGGCCAAGTGAGGGTTCATTCCCATGCCCATTAAATAAGCCATTGCCGCTACTTCTTCCATGGCATGGTGATAGGAAGTGGCTTGGGCTTCATTTAAACCGTAATGAACAAAAGGTGCTACTGTGCACAACGTCTTATGTTTCAAGTGGGGAAACAACGGACATTTAATGTGGTGCAAGGCGGTTTCGGGATGCTGATACTGGGGGATATGCGTATGCTGTTCGGGAACCGCCGTCTGCTGTAAATGTTCTGCATTCTCCATTTCTTTCGTCCTTTCTCGTGCGGATTTTCGTTGTATTCTATGTTCCGCTTATGCCCTGTGTGTTAGACAGTTGTCACGGTTTGATAGGCAAATAATAAGACAGAAAGGTCAAATACCGGTAGACTTTTAAGCAGGATAAAAAAAGGAGGTATTTTTTATGGCTAAACATCATTTTTACCTTCAGGCAGACTGGCCTGGAAAACGAAACGACATCGGAAGGATTGAAAGCGGGAATTTAAAAACCGAAATTTCGATACCAAAGGAAATGGACGGCCCGGGGGCGGGGACAAACCCTGACGAAATGCTGCTCGGTGCCGCTGCGACTTGCTATATCATTACACTTGCAGCGATGATGGAAAGAAGCGGATTGGAAAAAGAGAGCCTGACGATGGAATCCGAGGCCGTTGTCGATGTGACAGGCGGGGTGTTTACGTACGAAAAAATCATTCACAGACCTCTGATCCGCCTCCCGAAAGAAGCGGCGCAAAAAGAGGCCGAACTTGCCGAAAGACTGGCTAAAAAAGCGGAGACATCATGCATGATATCAAGGGCGGTTCAGGGCAACGTCGCCATTGAATTAGAGCCGAAGATTGTCGTCTCCAAAGCGGATTAGATTTCGATCGTGAGCTGAGCCTTTTGATCCGCTGCTTCGGTGCGCTTTGAATTGAGCAGAAAGACGCCGCCGATGATCAAAGTAAGCCCAATAAGAGTTTTGAGATTAAATGGCTCCTGAAATATAAAATGCCCGATTGCAGCTGTCAAGGCCGTTCCGGTGCCGGCCCAAGTCGCATAAGCCGCTGATAAAGGCAGTGTTTTTAATGAAAAGCTCAGAAATGTAAAAGAAGCCGCAAAACCGATTATCACGCCGGCTGCGGGCAGGGGGGCGCTAAAGCCTTCTGACAGCTTCAGCATCGTGCTTCCGAATACTTCGGACAAAATGGCAGCCGCCAAAAAGATCATGCCTTTCATGACATTCGCCTCCTTATGACAAATTGATCAGTACAACGCCTGACACGAGACAGATAATGCCGGCGATATTTCGCCGGTTCAGCTTTTCTTGAAACCACAAGACGCCGATGATTGCAGTCAGAACGGTGCCCGCTCCGCTCCAAGTCGCATAGGAGAGGCTTAATGGAATGACCTGCAATGTGAGCGACATCATGTAAAATGCGAGACCGTAGCCGATTACTACAAGAACCGACGGCTGCCAGCGCGCGAACCCGTCAGATATTTTCAGCATGGCGGCTGCCGCCGCTTCTGACAAGATGGCGATCAGAAGAAAAATGTAGCCTGCAATCATACGGAATCCTCCTCTATCGATTTTATTGCATGATTCAAAAGGAGAGCTTTCTCTTCGTCAGCCAGCAGTTCCAATTGAAACATTCCCGAAAGCCAGATGCGCCGGATACGAGTTTGACATATGCAAAGGCCGGGGGGGCAAACTCCGCAGCGCCCTCTGCGCGCGCTTGTACAAAGTTGAACGGTAGTTTTCATTCGAATATCATAAAGCGCAGCCCATAAACGATTTTAAAGTGTTTCAGCTTTTATTCCGAAATCGTTATGAGCTTCTTCAAAGCTTTCCCCTTTTTTAGACATAAAAAAAACCCCGCTTCACTAACCGGTTGGTAAAATCCATCTTAATTGATGCAAAAGTTCTAAGTCAAGAAAAAAGTAATGTAAAAAGGCCCCTGAAAGAGCCTTTATCTGTCAGAAATAAGGATAGTAAGGATACGGCGGATACGGATATCCCCAAGGGCCGAGAAGCGCTCCGGCAGTAAGGCCGCCCAAAAATCCTCCGAAGAAGGGGCCCGGACCGAAAAATGGACGCGGGCCGAAAAACGGCCGCCCAAAAGGTCCGCCAAAGAAAGGCCTGCCAATGATTCGCTGGCTGTCGTCGTCATATACAGGAGCATGGTCGAAATGATACATAAAAAAATCCCTCCAATAATAAAATGATACCTGACTAACATCACTGTATTCTGCCCAGCCGTTTTTGCCTGGGCGCCCGCCGGATTTTTTAGTGAAGCAGCCCTCAAAAAGGAGTGAACGAAAACATGACGCTGTATCAGTCGGATTGGTCAAAAGCGCCTCCCCATGCCCACGCCTACAGGGCGAGAACAACGACTGCCGAGGGACATTACCACCTAATTGAGGGTTTTTCCCAGCCGGCAAACGGGAGCAATACAGATGGGCACGTTCATTTTTATTCCGGAATTACTTCTTTCGTCGATGGTCATTACCATAGGTATTATGCGATTACGGGGCCAGCGATTCCGCGGGCGGACGGCACGCACTATCATGAAATCGAGGGCACGACCTATTTGGCATATTCTGCGGCTCCCCCGGTCAGATATGGCGGAGTCGTTTATGTAAGCGATGGAATGAAGGAAAGGCACCGGCATCCTTTTAAGGGTTACACAAGAGAAATCGTCGGAAATGAGCCGATTGGCTGGTGAGGGAATGTTTGGAAAACAGTGAAAACGGGTAAAATGAAATGGGTGTTTTTGAATGTGAAATGGTATAATGGGAGGAGCTTGTTTAAAGAGAGTGATCATCAGTGAATAAAACGAAGCCGCCGGTCATCGTTTTGATCGGACCGACCGCTGTCGGTAAAACAAAATTAAGCGTCATGCTGGCCGAGCGTTTGAACGCGGAAATTATCAGCGGAGACTCAATGCAGATTTACAAAAGAATGGATATCGGCACAGCAAAAATCAGAGAAGAGGAAATGAACGGGGTTCCGCATCATCTGATCGATATTAAAGAACCGACGGAATCTTTCTCGGTAGCTGAATATCAGGAGATCGTCAGACAAAAAATTGCAGAGATTGACAGGCGAGGGAAGCTTCCGATGATTGTCGGGGGAACCGGGCTCTATATCCAGTCTGTCCTTTACGACTATTCATTCACAGAGGAAGCAGGCGATCCTGAGTTCCGGGCGGAGATGGAGGCGTTCTCTGCGAAGAGGGGGGCCGAATATGTTCACGATCTTTTGAAAGAACGCGATCCCGAAGCGGCAAGAGCCATTCATCCAAATAATAAACGAAGGGTCATCAGGGCGCTTGAAATCCTGCATACAACAGGAAAAACGATGTCCGAACATATGGAAGGACAGCGGAAAGAGCTTTTATACACGACGGCTCTCATCGGTTTGACGATGGAGCGGGAAGTGCTCTATGACAGGATCAACAGCCGCGTTGACCAGATGATGGATGAGGGGCTGCTGGATGAAGTGAAACTGCTTTATGATGAAAACGTAAGAAACTGCCAGTCTGTCCAGGCGATCGGCTACAAAGAGCTTTATGCGCATCTCGAAGGCAGAGCGTCCTTGGAAGAGGCGGTTGAGACATTGAAGCGGAATTCGAGACGCTACGCCAAAAGGCAGCTGACATGGTTTAGAAATCAAATGGATGTCGCATGGTTTGACATGACGCCCCCTGTCAATATCGAGCAGAAAAAACAGGAAATTTTCACTTACATAGCAGGAAAGCTCGAACTTTAATCGAAACAATATGGTATAGAGAAACAAGGAGGACCAGAAACATGAAATCGATAAATATTCAAGATCAGTTTTTGAATCAGATTCGGAAAGAAAATACATTTGTCACGGTCTTTTTACTGAATGGATTTCAGCTGCGCGGACAAGTAAAAGGATTTGACAACTTTACAGTGTTGATTGAATCGGAAGGAAAGCAGCAGCTCATATACAAACACGCCATTTCTACGTTTGCACCGCAAAAAAACGTTCAGCTCGAACTGGAATAGCGATTCACGGACTAAAAGACCATGCCTTGCATGGTTTTTTCAGATTGCCTGACAAAATCCTGAAACAGGTTACTGTTTTGGGATTTTTCGTTTTCAAAGCGACTTTACAATCACCTGCGGCCGTTGCCGGTCTTTCAGAGGAAAAAAACTTTGGCAACCTGTCTAAAACGCCGCCGTCATCACGTCCTGTGAAAGTCCGAGGCATTCAAATTTACAAAGCGGCATCTAGTCGCTAAACTAAGTAGTGTTTACATCAATTCAGTTTGAAAATGAAAAGGAATGAGCGAACAATGAAACCTAAGATCGTCATCAACCATTGGGAAGAGACGTGTGAAGATGATTCCTGCTATGAATACGGCACAAGTATTCTCGTAAACGGAAAAGAGCTTGTCAGGGAAGCGTCGATCATGACGGCTGTTCAGTCGGTTCTTAAGGAACTCGGCATCGAAGCCGATATTAAAGAGGTATGCGAGAACAAGTGCTGTGACGCTTACAAAAAATAAGCGAAAAAGTCTAGTCTACTAACTCAATTTTTTTCGTGTTATGATAGATTTCGGTTTGTGAGTAGGATGAGCGAACGGCTCTCATTCTACTCATATTTCTTTGGCCTAAGGCCTCCTAAGCTGAAGCGAATTGTGAACTTTCATCAACTCGAGCACAATATATTGTGTTTTCTTGAATGATAGTATACTATATATTGTGTAAGGTTCGAGTGGAAGACTCGGAAACAATTTTACTAGGTCGTGATAATGATGATTCAGATCGTATTTGATTCAAAAACGGGAAACGTTCAGCGCTTTGTGGATAAGACGCCTTTTCGCAATAAACGGAAAGTCAGCACAGAGGAGTATCTAGACGAACCGTTTGTTTTGATCACGTACACGACAGGGTTTGGGGAAGTTCCGAAAACGACTGAGATGTTTCTTGAGAAAAACGCCCATCTTCTTTTGGGAGTTGCGGCAAGCGGAAACAGAGTGTGGGGAGACAATTTTGCGAAAAGCGCAGAAAAAATCTCGAAGCAGTATCAGGTTCCGATTCTCGGCAAATTTGAGCTCAGCGGGACGGCCAAAGACGTTGAACTGTTTACTCAGGAGGTAGAAAGAGTTGTCACAAAATCAAGTGCCAAAATGGATCCAGTTAAACAATGAGATCATGATCCAAAAAGACGGGAAATTCCAGTTTGATAAAGATAAAGAAGCTGTACATAGTTATTTTGTAGACTATATCAACCAAAATACGGTATTTTTCCATGATCTGAAAGAGAAAATCGATTACTTAATCAAGAATGACTACTATGAAGAAGAGTTTTTAAGCCGCTACACGTTTGAAGAAATCAAAGAAGTGTTCAAAGAGGCTTACGCCAAAAAATTCAGATTCCCGTCCTTTATGAGCGCTTTTAAGTTTTACAATGATTATGCGCTGAAGACAAACGACAAGAAAAAAATTCTTGAACGCTATGAAGACAGAATCTCTATCGTAGCTTTATTTTTTGCAAACGGGGATAAGGAGAAGGCGAAGGAATTCGTCAGAATGATGATCAACCAGGAGTATCAGCCGAGCACGCCGACGTTCTTAAATGCCGGCCGCAAACGCCGCGGAGAGCTGGTCAGCTGTTTCCTCTTGGAAGTCAATGATTCCTTGAACGACATTTCGAGAGCGATTGACATTTCGATGCAGCTGTCAAAGCTCGGCGGAGGCGTATCTTTAAACCTTTCAAAACTGCGTGCGAAAGGCGAAGCGATCAAAGATGTCGAAAACGCGACAAAAGGTGTCGTCGGCGTGATGAAGCTTCTTGACAACGCATTCCGCTACGCTGACCAAATGGGGCAAAGACAAGGCTCAGGCGCTGCGTACTTAAACATTTTCCACCGCGACATCAACGATTTCCTCGATACGAAGAAGATTTCGGCTGACGAGGATGTCCGGGTGAAAACATTGTCCATCGGGGTTGTCATTCCAGATAAATTCATCGAGCTTGCAAGAGAGGATAAAGCGGCATACGTCTTCTATCCGCACACCGTTTATAAAGCGTACGGCGAGCACCTCGACGAAATGGATATGAACGAGATGTACGACCGGCTTGTGGAAGATCCGCGCGTCAAAAAAGAAAAAATCCACCCGCGCAAGATGCTCGAAAAGCTTGCGATGTTAAGATCGGAATCCGGGTATCCGTACATTATGTTCCAGGACAACGTCAACAACGTGCATGCGAACAATCATATTTCAAAAGTTAAATTTTCCAACCTTTGCTCGGAGGTTCTGCAGGCTTCACAAGTTTCATCATACACAGACTACGGTCAAGAAGATGAGATCGGCCTTGACATCTCCTGCAACCTTGGTTCATTGAACATTTTGAACGTCATGAAAAACAAATCGCTCGAGCAGACAGTTAAGCTTGCAACCGATTCGCTGACGCACGTTTCTGAAACGACAAACATTACAAACGCACCGGCTGTCAAAAAAGCGAACAAAGCGATGAAATCCATCGGGCTCGGAGCGATGAACCTGCACGGATTCTTGGCACAGAACAATATCGCCTACGAAAGTGAGGAAGCGAGGGACTTCGCGAACACTTTCTTTATGATGATGAACTTCTACTCGATTGAACGATCCGCCGAAATCGCCAAAGAAAAAGGTGAGACGTACCATGGGTACGAAGGTTCAGCTTACGCAACGGGTGAATACTTCGAAAAGTATGTTACACAAGATTTCTCGCCTAAATTCGAAAAAGTGGCCAAGCTTTTTGAAGGCATGCACATCCCGACAAAAGAAGACTGGAAGCAGCTGAAACAGTTTGTCAAAGAACACGGATTGTACCACAGCTACCGGCTGTGCATCGCACCGACCGGATCCATTTCATATGTACAGTCAAGCACAGCATCGGTTATGCCGATCATGGAGCGGATTGAAGAAAGAACATACGGCAACTCCAAGACGTATTATCCAATGCCTGGACTTGCGCCGAGCAACTGGTTCTACTATAAGGAAGCGTATGATATGGACATGTTCAGGGTTGTCGACATGATCTCGACGATTCAGCAGCACGTTGACCAAGGCATAAGCTTTACATTGTTCCTGAAAGATACAATGACGACACGCGATTTGAACCGGATCGATCTTTATGCCCACCATAAAGGAATCAAAACACTTTACTATGCAAGAACGAAGGATACAGGGCAAGAAGGCTGCCTTTCTTGTGTCGTTTGATTAAAGGAGAGTATGCGAAAGTGACGAAAATTTACGATGCAGCAAACTGGTCAAAGCATGAAGATGATTTTACCCAAATGTTTTACAACCAAAATGTAAAGCAGTTTTGGCTTCCGGAAGAGATTGCGCTTAATGGAGATCTTCTGACATGGAAGTACTTGGGTAAAAATGAACAGGACACATACATGAAGGTGCTCGCGGGGCTGACGCTTCTCGATACAGAGCAGGGGAACACGGGAATGCCCCTTGTTGCTGAGCATGTGGAAGGGCATCAGCGCAAAGCGGTGCTGAATTTCATGGCGATGATGGAAAACGCGGTCCACGCCAAGTCCTATTCAAACATTTTCATGACGCTGGCCCCGACAGAGACGATCAACGAAGTCTTTGAATGGGTCAAACAAAACAAATACCTGCAGAAAAAAGCTCAGATCATTGTCGGGCTCTATGAAAAAATCCGCCAGGGCGATAAAATCTCGCTGTTTAAAGCGATGGTCGCATCCGTTTATTTAGAAAGCTTCCTGTTCTACAGCGGCTTCTACTACCCGCTTTATTTTTACGGACAGGGCAAGCTGATGCAAAGCGGCGAAATCATCAACCTGATCTTGCGTGATGAAGCGATTCACGGCGTCTATGTCGGCCTGCTCGCTCAGGAGATTTACAATCAGCAGACGCCGGAGAAAAAAGAAGAGCTGTATGCATTTTCCATTGATCTATTGAAAGAGCTTTATGAAAATGAGCTTGAATATACAGAAGACCTGTACGATCAAGTCGGCCTTTCACACGACGTGAAGAAGTTCATCCGCTACAATGCCAACAAAGCGCTGATGAACCTTGGCTTTGAAGCTTATTTTGAAGAAGAAGAGATCAATCCGATCGTGTTGAACGGGTTGAATACGAAAACGAAGTCACACGACTTCTTCTCAATGAAAGGGAACGGCTACAAAAAAGCAACAGTTGAACCGTTAAAAGACGACGACTTTTACTTTGACGATAAGTAAGCCGGGCTAAAAGGGCGCGCCAGCGCCCAAGCCCTGCCCTTCAGCTATTGATACACGGCAAAATGAGAGCAGAACGAATCTGCTCTTTTCACTTTGAGGAGGAAACGGATACAATGGGAAAAATGGACGAAATGATTCTCGTGGTCCCGCGGGAAAACGTATTTGCAAATGAAACGCTGACCTTCCAAGGCGTCAACAGCGACGGTGAGACGATCGGGAAGATCATGGCGCATATTGAACGCCACTTCAGTGAAATGAGAAGGGGAGACGCCGAGGAAGATCCTGCATTTAAACAGCCGATCCCTTATGTTGTCATCAAAAGAGAAGACGAAATATTTGTATATGAGCGGCTCGAAGGCGGAGGGGAAGCGCGGCTTCACAACAAGCTGTCACTCGGCTTCGGCGGACACATGAACTTTGCCGAAGGGCTTGACTTTCCCGATATTCTGAAGTTGAATACAGACCGCGAACTTGATGAAGAGCTTCTAATCGAGGAATCAGCTAAAGAAAAAATGGTGACGCTCGGACTGATTAATGATGATGAAAACAGCGTCGGGAAAGTACATATCGGAATCCTTTCAGCGCTTGAATTAAAACCGGGCGCACACGTTGAAGTCAAAGAAAAGGAGCAGATTGCCGGCCGTTGGATGAAAGCCAGTGATCTGAAAGAAAAAAGCGTCTATGACAGACTTGAATCTTGGTCACAGTTTGTCGTTGATATCTTAGTTTAAATTGGAAAACTCGCTGATCAGCGAGTTTTCTTTTCGTATAGAACCGGTTTCCATTGAAAAAATGAGCCATGCTTTTCGATCAGCCCGAAGCCGGGATATGGGAAATGACAGCCGTGGAGCAGGAACTGTCCGTTATAAGCCTGTCGGGCCAGCAGTCTCCTTGTCTTTTCTCCCTCGATAGGATCATGCTCAAGCGAAACCCGCAGCTTCGGATTGGAGATACTTTCCGGAATATGAAATACATCATTGATGATCTGACAGACGCCGTCTTTTGTATGCAATTCAATGGTCAGGTGTCCAGGCGTATGTCCGGGCGTATGGATCAGCTTCAGTCCGGGAAGCAGTTCGGTGTCTTCTGTCAGCAGCTTCAGAAGCGGCCGGACAGCGGAGAGAATGTGAAACTGAGGAGACGCCGGCGTTTGTTTTGCGTACAGCCATTCTGCTTCACTGAGCAGATGAACAGCGTTTGGAAAAGCGGGCTCTCCGTTTTTTAGAAGACCTCCCGTGTGATCTAAATGACTGTGTGACAAAATGACATAGTCTATCGAGTCAGGCTTGATTCCCGCCTGCTTCAGGTGATGAAGCAAGTGCCCGCTTTCTTGTCCGCCTGTTTCCCCAAATCCCGTATCAATCAGTATCCGTTTGCCGTTCGTCTCCAGACAGGCAAAGTTCAGCGCTGCTTCAAATTCTTCAGGATAACGTTCTGTTTCCTTGGAGTCTCCTCCCGCCAAAAAAAAATCCCTTGAAACCCGAAATGCTCCATCAGATAAAATTGTCATTTGAAAAGACTCGAGCTGCATGCGGTATGGCTCCTTCATGATAAATCCTTCCCCCTTGTGTTTGACCGAGCTGCCTTTGAAAAGGCAGCTTCATTGTGTCTTTTCATTTGCGATGAGATTTTTGATCGGTTATTATTAAATCGTAATTATTATGATTTAATAGCGGAAGTATAACTGAATCCGTTTATTCTTTCAATCAAAATATACTGTTTAAAAGGAAAGGAGCATGATTTTATGCCGACACTGGAAGAGCTGTATCGGTCCGTCATTATGGATCATGCAAGATACAGGCGAAATTTTCGAAAAATCGATAAACACGGCGTGTATTACGTCCATTACAAAAATCCAACATGCGGTGATGTGATGACTTTGTTTATCGACATTAAAAATGAAAAGATCGAAGACGCAGCTTTTATCGGAGATGGGTGCAGCATCAGCATGGCTTCCTCATCAATCATGACTGAACTGATAAAAGGAAAGACGTTAAAAGAAGCCGGGTTAATGCGTGAAGCGATGGAAAATATGATCAGAAAAGGAGAAGAGCCGGAAGAGGATCTGCTGGGAGATGCCGTTTCCCTGATTGGCGTCCATCCGTTGCGGGCCCGTCATAACTGTGCCCTGATGCCTTGGCAGGCGCTCGATCGGATCAAAGAGAACGTTTATTAAATGAACATCACATCTAAAGCACTCCGGTTCTAAAGCCACCGGCAAAGAATATCGGAAGATTCAAGGGAAAAAAGGGGCAGTAACGAAAGAGGTATGGAAAACGAAACGAATGTAAAGCAGGAAGCAATGGCGCAGCTTAAACGGAAAGGCATTCGAATGACACCGCAGCGGCTGGCTATCTACCATTATTTTCTAGCCAACAGGAACCACCCCACAATAGCTGAAATTCAACAATCATTGAGGGAGATATATCCTGCCGTCAGTACAGCGACGATATACAACACCATCCGCTATTTTAAACAAGAGGGCCTTATAAAAGAAATGGGGTTTACCGATCCGCTTCGTTTTGATTTGGCTCTAGAGGAACATGATCATGTCATATGCGAAGTATGCGGGAAGATCGTCGATTTTCATTGTCCGCAACTAGAGAAAGTAAAAGACATTGCGGCACGGCTGACCGGATTTAAAGTGACACATCACCGATTGGAACTGTACGGCATCTGCAACGATTGCCAGGCGAAAAGAAAATACGCCGCTAAAGAGAAAGGGGTTAGATAAAAAATTTGCTTGTGCGAAAAACCAAAAACCGATATATTGGTTTTATGATGAAGAATAACATTAAACGAATCAAACGAATTTCGCTTCGGGAAGAAGTGTATCAAACGCTGAAGCGCGCCATCGTACATTTGGAGCTAAAGCCGGAGGAGCGCCTGCATGACCAGGAGCTTGCAGAGCAGTTTGGCATCAGCCGCACACCTGTCAGGGAGGCGCTCAAACGACTGGAAGATGAAGGCCTTGTTGAAGCTGTCCCGGGATCGGCAACACGTGTAGCACCGTTAAATCGCGAGGAGGCTGAACACGCTTTTACAGTCACTGCGGCGCTGCATGCGCTGGCTGTCAGACTGTCGCTTCCTTTTTTAACGGATTCCGACTTTGATCAGCTGGAGGCGCATAACAAAACGTTGCAGCAAGCGATTCAAAAAGAAGACATTATCGAAGCAATCGAATCAGATGCTGCTTTTCATGACGTGTTTTTACAAGCATCAAAAAACCCGGAAATAACCCGGGCATTGGAAAGGATTTCTTCAAAAATTTACCGCCTTGAAATGTCGCAGTTTTCCTCGATCGGCAGCTTGAAATCTGTTGAACAGCATCAGAACATCATCGATGCCTGCAGACAGGGGGATCGGAATGCGGCCATCAAGCTTGCCGAGGAAAACTGGCTCAGTCTCGGAGATCGATTGGCCGGACATCAGGAAAAGGAGTGAAGGGATTGTGAGGCCGATTATACTGGGCGTTTTTGCAGCCTTCTTTTTTGCTTTTACATTCGTTTTAAACAGGGCGATGGAGCTTGAAGGGGGAAGCTGGATCTGGAGCGCTTCGCTGAGATTTATCTTCATGGCGCCTCTTTTATTTGCCATCGTTTGGCTTAGGGGGAATGTGAAAGAGCTTTTTCAGGAAATTAAAAAAGCGCCGGGCATTTGGGTGAGATGGAGCATCATCGGCTTCGGTCTCTTTTATGCGCCGCTCTGTTTTGCGGCGGCTTACGGACCGGGCTGGCTGATCGCGGGAACATGGCAAATCACGATCATTTCCGGTTCCCTCTTGGCGCCGCTTTTTTATGAAACCGTTCAAACAAAAACAGGTCCCGTACAGATAAGAGGCAAAATTCCTTATAAGGGGCTCACGATGTCGTTCATCATTTTAATCGGGGTGGCGCTGATGCAAGCTGAGCACGCGGCACAGCTTTCTTTGCACGAGATGCTGCTGTGCATCGCGCCGGTTATATTGGCTTCATTTGCTTATCCGCTTGGGAACAGAAAAATGATGGAAGTTTGCGCCGGGCGCCTCGATGCTTATCAGCGGGTATTGGGGATGACGCTGGCAAGCCTTCCGTTTTGGCTGATCCTCTCGCTGTACGGGCTGGCATCGGCAGGTGCGCCCAGCCGGGGACAAGTCATTCAGTCAGGATTGGTGGCTGTATTTTCCGGAATATGCGCGACTGTGCTGTTCTTTGCCGCAACAGATCTTGTAAAAGGGGATATGCGCAAATTAGCGGCTGTTGAGGCCACACAATCGTTTGAAGTGCTGTTTGCGGCCGCTGGTGAAATTTTAATCCTATCGAGTCCGCTTCCCGGTGCCATCTCATGGAGCGGAATGGCTCTTGTGATTATCGGAATGGTGTTGAACAGCCATGCATCGAATCAAAAGCCGGCGGTTCAAAGTAAAGCTGCAAAAGCATAAAAAAAGCCTGCGATCTATACGAGTGGAGAGACCCAAATAAATGAGACAAGGAAAAAACACCCCCTGAATCGTATTAATACAATATGATTCTTAGGAGGGTGTTTTTCTATGGGCACAAGAGTACATTACGCAGAAGAAGTAAAATGGGAAGTAATTAAAATGAAACAAGCTGGAATGACAAACAAAGAAATAATGGAACAACTGGGGATAAAAAATAAGACTCAAATTAAAACATGGATGCGATGGTACAAAACAGGCCAAACCTATCGATTTTCGCAACAAGTTGGAAAACAATATTCCTACGGTAAAGAATCGGAGGAAATGAGTGAGCTAGAAGAATTAAAACTAAAGAATAAACAGCTAGAGGCTCAATTGGCAATTATAAAAAAGTACCAGGAGATCGAAAGGAGTTGGAGCCACGAGTCATTGTCCAAGTTGTAGAAGAACTCTCAGCCACTTTTAAAATAATTGATATTCTTGGAGTATTAGGCATACCTAAGTCAACATATTACCGTTGGAAAAAGAAGTATAAAAAAGTTGAGCTAACTTCATTAGAAGAGCTAGTAATCAAGCTGTGTAAGAAAAACTTCTATCACTATGGTCATCGTAAAATTAAATCCATCTTAAACAGAAAGTATGGGATAAATGTAAACCGCAAAACTGTACAAAAAATTATGCAAAAGTTTGAGATTCAGTGTCAAGTTAAGAAGAAGCGACAAAAGTACATTTGTGGTGAGAGTAATATTATTGTGCCGAACACTCTCAATCGTAATTTTAAAGCAAGCCGATTAAATGAAAAATGGGTAACCGACATTACCTACTTACCTTATGGCTCGACTATGTTATATTTATCAACGATTATGGACTTATATAACAACGAAATAGTGGCTTACAAAATAGGTACGAGCCAAGATATTAACCTAGTATTAGACACATTGAGGGAAGCTGTAGAATTACGTAAACCAGTAGGGTTACTTCTTCATAGCGACCAGGGATCTGTCTATACTTCACATGCATATCAGAATTTGGCCAAAGAAAAAGGCATTACCACAAGCATGTCTCGAAAAGGAAACTGCCATGATAATGCCGTCATTGAATCCTTTCACTCCTCGCTAAAGTCGGAAGGATTTAACGCTCAAAGTAGAGCATCTATATCCAATTCTAAAGTAGTACAAATTGTAAATCAATACATGTATCGATATAATCATGTACGAATTCAGGCAAAATTAAACTACCTGTCCCCACTGGAATACAGGGGACAGGCAGCATAGGTGTTTTTTCTAAGTCTCATTTTAACGGGTCAGTTCAACGAGACAGATCGCGGGCTTTTCTTGATGATTGTCCCTATTCCTGGTAAATGAAAGCATCAAATCCGGCGTTTTTGGCTTGCTGAACAAGCGCTTCTGCATTCTCTTTCGAAGAAAAGGCGCCAATTTGCACTTTGTAAAGGCTGTCCCTGTCAATTACAATGGCATCAAACCCTTTTGCTTTCGCTTGAGCGGCAAGTGAATCGGCGTTGGCTTTGTCCCTGAAAGCGCCGATTTGCACTTTAAAAAGGGCTGTGGATTTTTTTGAAAGGTTAAATGCCCTTGCCAGTCCGTTGGCGTGGCCTCTCGCAATGGATTGAATAAACGCGGATGACTTCAGTTTCTCGGCGTCGCTTGTATTGTCTACAAAGCCATTTTCCGTAAGCAGTGCTGGCATTGCTGTTTCCCTTAGCACGTGAAAATTGGCTGTTTTCTTGCCGCGATCCCTGAAATCAACCACTTTTAAAATCTCTTCATGCATGATATCCCGATAGGTGGTGGTAGGTGCGCCGACGCCGGGATAAATGTAATCCTCGAAACCTGTCCCGCCCCCGGCATTGATGTGAATCGATAGAAAGTAGTCCGCCCCCCAGCTGTTCGCGGCGTTCGTGCGTTGCGTCAGACTGACGGTTTGGTCGCTTGTCCGGCTCAGCTGGACTGTAACATTTTGATATTCATTCAGGAGAATGTTTCTTAAAGCCAAGGCGATTTGCAATGTTAACTGTTTTTCTTGCAAACCATTGGCTGAAGCGCCTGGATCAGTCCCGCCATGGCCGGGATCGATAAAAATTTTTACCACAAGACATCACCTCAATAAACAGTCTATGAACTGATGTATGGGAAGGGTTGTACGATTGTCACCTGATAACGGAATTTTTTAAATATTCAGCTTATTATAGAACGCAATATGATCTTTAGGCAAGGGGGTTGCATGATTAATGTTTTTATCATATAATAAATTACGCTGCATTGTACGTAATGATAATTAAGTTTTAACCTTTAAGCTGTAATAGGGAGTTTTATATCGGAACCGGAATGTCATGCCTTCCTCGAAAGGACGACAGGAACGTTTCTGCAGACACCCACTTTGAGGAGTGTGGTTTAAAACTTTCTTACTTGCATACGGCAATTGCAGCACTTAAGTCATTTGAACAAAATGGCTTTTTTATTTGCGGAAAAATAGTTTACAATAAAAATTTTATGTAAACTAAATTGCTGTGAAATTTGAAATAAAGGGCGGTTTCCGCCCTTTTATTCATTTTAAAGCGAATTGCGTAATATGAAATTAATGCGTGAATGCCAGCCGGCAGAAGATGCAAAAATGACTGGCGTCAAAAATGCTGAATGATCATAATTCCTGTGATCATCAGGACGATTCCTAGAATGCGCTGGACGTTCAAGCGGTGTTTGGGGATTCCGAACCACCCAAAATGATCGATGACGAGGGCGATGATCATTTGGCCGCTTAAAGCCAAAACAACAGTAAGAGACGCTCCGACAATCGGCAAAAGCAAAATATTGGACGTAATAAAGACGACGCCGAGTATTCCGCCTGTCCAGAGCCACCACGGACTGCTTGTGACAAAGGTTTTTGCTGTTTGTAAATTGTTTAAAAATAACCGCCGATGCTCAATGAACGATGTAAGAAAAAGAAGAACGAGCATTCCCACCAAAAACGAAATCAGAGAAGCGATAAAAGGTGAGTGGATAGCATTTCTCAGCTCTGAATTAATGGATGTTTGAATCGGGGATGCCATTCCGGCAAAAAGCCCGAGCATCATGAAAAGAAAAACGTACATAGATTTGTTTTTCATCTGTGATGAACTCCCTTGCTATTTAATATTTTTTGATGATGAAAACTCCGGAAATAATGAATAAAATGCCGATGATTCTAGGAAAGTTTAATTCATGAACGGGTACGTGAAACCATCCGAAGTGATCGATCGCCAGAGCCATGATCATCTGCCCAAGCAGAGTGACGACAACCGTCAGAGCTGATCCAAGACGCGGAAGCAACAAAATATTTGAAGTTAAATAAAAAACGCCTAAACATCCGCCTCCAATGAGGATCCACCAGGGAATGGAAGGAACAAGTCCGATGATAGACAAAAAATGGCGCTCTGTCACTAAGGCGACAATGAGCAGGAGAAGCGTCCCGACAAAAAAAGAAATGGCCGCCGCCCCGTAAGGTGACCCGATTTTCATGCCCAGCCGTGAATTAATTGAGGTTTGAACGGGAATGGCCATTCCGGCCAAAATGCCGGCTATCAGTATTAAAATGATCATCATTTCTAAAAACTCCTTTTTGCGTTGATTGGAACGATTATTTCAAATCTGCGGAAAGCCTTGCTGTTTTGAAGGACACCTTGTATTTTGGCGAAAAGGAGTTCATGATGCAAGTGTTGATTGATGAAAAGATTGCTTATTGTGATCCCCTCTGCGGCTTAATGTTGAGAGTGCCCCCTTATGTATTAAATAGCGCAAATCGGTAGAACAGCCAAGTGGGACAATAACTTTGATTTTTACGATCCGCCATACAAAAACCTTTGGTATCCCAGTCATTGTAAAGCTCACTTTTGTCTTTTCTTTTGCGACCTTTGCCATTGCATCCTGCACATTGAAATTCAAAGCCAATACTTTCCTCAACAGCCGCTTTATTTCTACATATCATTTCTATATTTGTATAAAAAATCAAGTTTGAATCACGGCAAAATTCCGCTCACCCAATTGAACAGGCAAATTTTTGGGAAAGAAGAATTGTTAAACTGAAAAAAGTCCTTTACACTACAAGTAATATTTTGTTAGGGGGTGGGAACGTGTTCAACGAAAGAGAGGCGCTCCGATTAAGACTGGAGCAACTGAACAATGCCGAGATTCAGATCATACGCGAACTCCAAAGTGAGCGGAAAGACATTTATTCCAGGCTGCGGGAATTAGATCGTCAAAAAGTTTCTTCATCACATCATAAAAAAACTTTATTAGAGTTAGTCGATGAAACTGTAAATCTCTTGAAAAAATAGATCGAGTTGTAGATGAAAGAATTAACAGCAGCCGATGCTTGACCAAAAAGATAAAAAAGCAAGTTATACTTGTAATTGTGCGAAAAATGGAAAGGTTAGCAACTTGACTAGAAAAAAAACATTGTATAAGATTATTCTTACAAATCCAATAGGAATAAAAGCCCTAAAACTGACTGACTTGTCAATCAAGGCTTAGGGTGAGGAGGGAAATACATGGGGAATACAGACACAAGAGAGGAATTGCTACATATCGCGCTTGAGCTTTTTGCTACGAAAGGATACCACGCGGCAAAAATTTCAGATATCGTAAAACAGGCTGGCGTTGCACAGGGAACCTTTTACTGGCACTTCAAAAGCAAAGAAGAAATCGCCAAGGAAATCATAGGCAGAGGGAAAGATAACCTTCTCGCAGCCATTCATCAAGGCTACAGGCAAACGTTTGCTCTTGCCGATGATATGATCCAATCCACGACAGCGCTTATGAAAAGAATTTTTACGTTTGCACAGGAGAATAGAAACTTAATGACATTTTTATTAGTCAAGGGACAAGGCGCCGATCCGGAAATCAGGGAGGCAATCGAAGAGGCGCTGATCAGTGTTGAACAGGCATTTAAAAAGAACATTCAAAGGGCTACAGAACTTGGAATGCTAAATTCCTCCCATAACACTGATCTGCAGGCCACCATGTTAACAAGTCTTGTGTTGGGCACACTATCAAAATGGCTTTTTGGGCCAAAGCATGATCTGAATTATGTTCCTAAGTTTTCAGTTGATGAAATGACTGAAGAATTGGTTCATTTTGAATTTTTCGGACTGATTGGCCAAAGGGGGAATTAAATTTGTCTACTATTCAAAAAACAAATGGAGAGTTTGGGATTTTTCATGAAGCCGGTATGCAGGCGAAAGGGTCTTTCACTCCGAATTCAGACGGACTTACACCGATTGAGCTGTTGGAAGCTTCATTAGGTATGTGCATCACCATTTCTTTGCAAAAGATGTTTGAAAGGGATGGTATAGAGGTGCTGGAGGATGAGTTTTCCGTTTCTGTTTCCGCCGCTAAAGCCCCCGAAGGCCCGTCCCGTGTTGAAAAATGTTCGGTTAGCGTTAAATTGCCTGAGCATCTTCCGACCGACTATAAAAAGAAACTAATCACCTCTGCTGAAAGGGCATGTACAATCGGCAATACGTTAAAGCGAGGGGTAACGATTGATACCAATATGGTGTAACAACCTACATGATGAAACGAAGGAGCATGAAAATGGAAAACAACAGTAAAAAACCTTCCTATACAAACGCTGATGATTTTGCTGTTACATCAGTCCCTGAAAATAAAAGAAAATCGATTTTTAACATTACGATTACAAGCTGTGCCTGGATCATCTCATTGTCGACGATTGTGACTGGAGGGGCATTAATCCAGGGATTGAATTTTGCACATGCCGTTTTAGCAGCTGTCTTAGGCATGCTGATTCTTGCGGTATATGGCTTTTTTCAAGGAGTAATGGGTGCGAAATACGGAATATCGACTACCGTTCTTGCCCGTCTGGCCTTTGGTCGCTACGGATCGAGCCTTTTTGGAATTGTCTTGGCGCTGACGCTTGGAATCGGCTGGTTCGGCTGGCAGGTTGCTTTCTTTGGCACGACCATTTCCGAAATGTTTCCGGGTGTTTGGCTTGCAAAGCCTGAGGTCGCCATCGTTTGGGGCGGCATTTTAATGATCCTTACCGCGTTTATAGGATATCGCGGGCTTGCCGCTTTAAGCTTTATCGCTGTACCTTTAGTCGTCATTTTTTCCATATGGGGAATCATAAGTGCTGTCAATTACTCAGGAAGCTGGCATAACTTGCTGACATTTCACCCGACAGGGGATCCTCTGACGATATTTGCCGGAATTACAATTGTCGTTGGAAATGCTGCATTGGGCGCGGTTGTTTTTCCTGATGTGACGAGATATGCAAAAGGAGCGGTTTCAGGAGGAATAGGCGCTTCTGTAGGTTATTTCCTTGGAGGAGTGTTCTGTCTTGTTGCGGGAGCGGCAATGGCGATTGCCGCGAATGTTCCGGATATCGGGTCAACACCGAATATTCCTGCCGCTATGAGCAAGCTTGGCCTGGGCTTTTTAGCATTTTTAATCATCGTTTTTGCACAATGGACGACAAACGATAACAATTTGTATACCGGTTCGCTAGGGCTTCGCAATGTTGTGAACATTCCTAAGAAAGCACTTGTGGCGATCATGGGCGTGATCGGAATTATCATTGCATTACTAGGTGTCCAAAATATGTTTGTGCCATTTTTAACATTCTTAGGCTTGTATGTTCCGCCGATTGCGGGAGTCATGATCGCCGATCATTGGATCACAGCACCTGTCATCAAGAAAAAACAATATCAATTCGGGGCTGGAACAACTTATTCGAAGCTGAATGTTGCGGCGATTCTTTCGGTGATCATCGGAGGTTTTACCGCTTCAAAGATAACGTTCGGCATCGGGCCGATTAACTCTACTATACTTGCATTTTTGATTTATATCATCTTTACGTTTATTTTCACAAAATTAAATCTCCGTTACGAAATCGGAGAAGCGACAGAGGAATCGTCTGGTTTTTAAGCGGATAAGGAGGAAAGGTTTTCAATGATGAATGAAAAAAACCAATGGGTATTTGGAATTGATGTCGGCGGGACGTTTACAGATTTAGTGGCAGTCAACAAGGACGGAAAAATGGTTTCGACGAAGACGCCTTCAACCCCAGACCAGTCTGATGGTGTCATGAACGGAATTAAAAAAATGGCTGAAATCATCGGAATAGACGTAAAGGATCTATTAGCCAATAGTCCATTGGTTGTCCATGGAACAACAGTTGCCACTAACGCCTTGCTGGAATATAACGGAGCAAAGGTGGGGCTTCTCACAACGGAAGGCTTTCGGGACGAAATCGAATTCCGCCGCGCGTATAAAGAAAGCGTGTTTTCTCCGCGCTTAGAAGCTCCTTATCAAATTGTCCCAAGAAGGTATCGTGTGGGGATTCCTGAACGACTGGATCATACAGGAAATGTCGTAACTAAGCTTGATGAAGAAGCCGTCCGCCGGGCAGTCCGCGGGTTTATCCAAGAGGGGGTCGAAGCCGTTGCTGTCTGCTTTCTGTTCAGCTTCATGAATCCTTCACATGAAATCCGTGTCAAAGAGATTATTCAAGAGGAAGCTCCCGGCATGTTTGTATCGTTATCGTATGAAGTGCTGCCGCAGATTCGGGAATTTGAACGGGTGAGCACGACCATTGTCAATGCGTTTACCGGCCCTTCCATGCAAAGCTACTTAAACCATCTTGACGAACGGTTTCGCGAAGACGGATTTACTGGAGAACTGTTTGTTATGCAATCAAACGGGGGGGTCCAAAATGTCATTCAAAGCGGGAAATTTGCCGCGGGTGGCCTTTTGTCAGGTCCAGCCGGAGGAGTGACGGCTGCTTCCTTTATCGGGGAAAAATCGGGCTACGAGAACGTCATTACCGTAGACATGGGCGGAACAAGCTATGATGTCTCGGTTATCGAAAAATTAAATCCGGCGATCACGACGGAAAATTGGATCAGCAGATACAGGGTTGCCTTGCCGATGATGGATATCCATACGATCGGCTCCGGCGGCGGAAGCATCGCCTGGATTGACAGCGGCGGAGCTTTACAAGTCGGCCCGCGAAGCGCAGGCTCAAATCCGGGGCCGGCCTGCTACGGAAGGGGCGGAGAAGAACCGACTGTTACAGACGTGAATGTCTTCTTAGGCTATATCAACCCTGATAACTTCCTTGGCGGAGAAATGAAGCTTGACCGTTCGCTGGCTGAAAAAGCCATTCGTACACGAATTGCCGAACCGCTCGGAATTTCGACAGTGGAAGCCGCGCTTGCAATCTCACAAATCGTCAATAGTGATATGTCAAATGCAGTCCACTTTGTAACGACACAGCGAGGCCATGATCCAAGGAACTTCGCCCTGATGGCTGTCGGCGGCGCCGGAGCCATCCATGCAGGCAAGCAGGCGGAAGACCTGGGCATTAAAACCGTTATCGTTCCGTCCCTTGCTCCGGTCTTTTGTGCGCTCGGCGATGTGGCGGCAAACCTTAAAGTAACGGAGCTCAGGACGCGCTTTGAAAGTTTGAAAAACGTTGACCTGCAAGCGATGAACGCCGATTTTGAAAAGATGGAACAGACGGCCCGCGAAAAACTTGGAGGCCAATCGGTCACCAATCAATATGAAACGCGTCGCTTTATCGATATGCGCTACGCGGGGGAAGTCCATGAAGTAACCGTACCGGTGAAGTCAAGGACGCGAAGGATTACAGAGTTGAATCTTGAAGCAACGGCGGCAGACTTCCATGACCTTCATGAAAGAATGTTTGCCCATAAAGACCCTGAGCACGACATTGAAATCTTAAACCTCCGTCTTGATCTGGTGGGAGTCAGAGAGCCGTTAAAGCTTAAGGAGGAGCAGTTTGAACAAGAGGATCCTTCAAAAGCGAAAACAGGTGAACGCGATATGTATTTTGACATCGAACCGGCGAAAACGCCTATTTTCAACGGGTCAATGCTTGAGCCGGGCAACCTGATTGTCGGTCCTGCCATCATTGAGCAATGGGGTACGACCATTGTTGTTTACCCGGGACATGAGGCTCTAATCGATTCATACCGCAACTGTGTCATCGAAGTAAAGCATGCTCAACAGGCGACAAGAGGTGGAAATGCATGATCCAAGCTCAAATTCTTTATAGAAAGCTGCAAGCGATCGGCAGAGAAGTCGGGGATAATTTGCAGCGAATCTCCCGTTCTCCTGTGCTTTCGCAAGACCGGGCATTTGCTGCAGCGATTTTTACGAATGAGCTGAAAATCGCGGTTCAACATCAATACGAGCCTGAACATTTGTTCGCATTAAAAGAAAGTGTCGAAAATCTGTTCGACTATTTTTCGTTTGATATCGCAGATGGAGATGTGCTGCTGGTCGCAGATCCATACAGCGGCGGAACGAAAGGGCAGTCGCTCACCATGGCGGCGCCGCTATTCCTTGAAGGGGAGCTCGTACTCTTCCCCGCTATCCGCGCTCAGATGATTGATTTGGCCGGCGAGTATCCGGGGGGCTTCCATCCCGATGCATTTGAAGTATGGCAGGAAAATATCAGAATTACTCCGGTTAAGCTTTATAAACAAGGAGTTCTGCAGACTGATATTCTTCGTTTTTTATTATCAAACAGCCGGGTGCCCGCTTCTTTTAAAGCGGATCTTGAAGCCATGTATACATGTTTGCATGGTGCCAAACAGCAATTGAAAACGTTTCTTGGCAGCTACGGTCAAAAAACAGTGGCCGCATCGATCAAAAGCATGTTTGAATACAGCCAAAAAAGGGTTGAGCATCATGTCTCTCATCTGCCTGAAACAGAAATGAGCGCTGTCCAGGAGTTTGAAGTTACCAAAGGGCACAAGAGTACAATTCATGTGCAAATTTCAAAGAAGGAGAATGCGGTTGAGATCGATTTGAGCGGATCGTCAGAGCAGTCCGTAAAGCCGGTTAATTCACCTGCCGCTTTAACGAAGGCGTTTGCCGTTTGGCCGTTTCTTGCAAGGATTGCCGATGAAATACCGATCAATGAAGGAACGCTTCAACCTTTTCAAACGAAGACGAGGCCGGGAACGATTCTAGATCCGGAATTTCCGGCAGCTACAGCACTAGCTCCAAGCATTACCGGACATTTCGTCGCTGCAGCGGTATTTAAAGCCATTCAAAACGGACAAGGCACAAGTGAAGAATTTCCGCCGATTTATGGGCCAGGTCCGCAGGCCGTTTTTTATCCGGAGCTTGGCACAGGAGCCGAAACAAAATCAATCGTTCTCGCACCCGGGTATCCTTCAGCTTCAAAAGGCTTCGGACCGCCTGCTTTATTTGGCCAACGGATGCTTGTCTCTGCGGAGGAATTGGAGCTTTACCACGGTTTTAAAATGGTTTCCCGGGAGTGGACGGACAATGGGGAGGAAATGGAAGTGTCCCTGCTTAACCAGGAGGACGATATTTATTTCAACCTTCTTCTGCCTTTTAGCGAAAGGGGAAAATACGGGTCTCTGTCAAGAACGGGAGACCATGACGAAACCTTTTATGAAAGCACGGTACACCAACATGTGAAAAAAGGCGACCTCCTCGTCTTTACGTACTCTCAAAAGGAGGAGCAGCTATGATCAATCAGGACTTTATCTTATCACAGGTGGTCGGCGGTTCTCTTGATGCGGTTGCCAGGGAAATGAGCGCCACTGTCACGAGAACGGCCCGTTCACCATTGTTTAACGAAGCGCATGATTTTACGACGGGCGTCTTTGACCTTTCCGGCAAAAAATCGCGCCTTGTCGCGCAGGCCCCCGGCTGTACGCTTCACCTTTATGCGGTCGTAGGCGCAGTGGACCATCTATTGGACGCCTTTCGGTATGATCTTCACCCCGGGGATATTCTCCTGGTGAATGATCCGTATCATGGAGGCTCGCACAGCCTTGACTGGACGATCGTCATGCCTGTTTTTTATAATCGCAAGCCGATCCTGCTTCCTGCTGTACGAAGCCATATGGCCGATAATGGCGGTCCGGTTGCCGGAGGGTACAATCCGCGCTCAAAAGACATTTGGCATGACGGGCTGCGGATTCCGCCGTTAAAAATTTATGAGCGGGGAGAAAAGCGAAGGGATGTATTCGATTTAATCGTTGCAAACAACCGGCTTTCACATTGGCTTGAAGGCGACTTAAATGCGATGATCGGGGCGTGCAAGGTCGCTGCCTCCCGAATCCAGACGATGCTGGATAAGTATGGCGCCGAGAAGGTGATTACAGCCATTGACAACCGGATTCAATATACAGAAAACAGGGTTCGCGATGAAATCAGCAGCTGGCCGGACGGCACCTATGTCGGTGAAACATTCGCTGATCACGACTTTCAAGGCAACCGCGATATTAAGGTTCGCGCAACGGTGACCGTCAAAGGCAGCGATCTTCACATTGACTTTACCGGTTCATCCCCGCAAGTAAAAGGCTTCATCAACAGCCCGCTCTCAAATACGACTTCGTTTGCTTTTGTCGGTATTTCGACTTGCTGTGATGAGGATATTCCGATCAATGAAGGATATATGAATCCGGTAACAGTAACCGCGCCTATAGGAACAGTTGTGAACCCGCAGCTGCCGGCACCGTGCGGACACGCGACTGCGTGCGTCGGAGCAGAAATAGCCGAGGCTGTTCTTCAGGCCATTTCACAATGTGCGCCAAAACGGGTCGGAGTGAACGCCCATAAGCTTCCTCTCGCCTATTCTCACGGAAAATACGATGACGGCAAGCCGTGGGTGAATCTGAATTTTTACGGCTATACCGGCGGTGCGGGAGCTGCATACGAAACGGACGGATGGGGGCTTTATCCTCCTGTTATGACAGGAGTTATTCTTCCATCTATTGAAATGACCGAAGTTCAATACCCGAGCCGTGTATTAAAGCATGAATATACAAGCGATTTTACGGGTGCGGGCCGATGGAGAGGCACACCCGGGTTGGATGTTCAAATCCAGCACTTAAAGGAAAGCCGCACAAGCGTCATGATGGCAGGGGTTCGAAACACAACAAAAGGCTTCTGCGGAGCCGGCGATTCACCAAGCAACAAGGTGATTGTCGGGTATGGAACAGACGAAGCCAGAGAAATCGATGAAACGGCTTTTGAAGTCAAAATGCCTGCGGGCGGCATCATCCAATTTTACCGTGCAGGCGGCGGAGGCTGGGGAAATCCGCTGGAACGTGAACCGGAAAAGGTGCTGGACGACGTCTTAAACGAGTTTGTCAGCATTGAATCAGCATCGCAGGATTATGGTGTCGTGATTGACCCTGAGACACTTGCCATTAACGAAGCTGAAACAAAACGTGTGCGGGCATCCAGGCTTCCATAAATAAAAAAGCTGATCTGAGAGGAGTTACTTTTCGGATCAGCTTTTTTTCTTTTCAAGACATCTATGGTAAAAAGAGGATAATTGCTTTCGAGAGAGAATGTAAACATAACCGGTTTTATCTTTTTAACCGGCGGGTACATATCAGATTAGCATGTGAAGGAGGCCAAATCATATGAAAAACAAAAAAGCGTTTTGGGGACCTTTTCTGTTCGGCGTCGGCATCATCGCCATGATCGACGGCATCATCTTTCATCAATTGCTTCAATGGCACAGCGTGTACATGGACACAGACCGCTCTCACCAAATTATGAGCGACGGACTGTTCCATCTGTTTTCGCTCGTCATCCTTTTCATTGGCGGAATCCTGCTGTGGAACAGGGGCGAACTTGGCAGCAGCCGGCCGCAGCACATCTTTTGGGGAGCCTCTTTGCTTGGGGCGGGCTGGTTTAACTTCCTTGAAGGCATCATCAACCATCATCTTCTTCAGATTCACCACGTCAACCCGCTAAGCCCGAACCGCCTCTTATTCGACTTTGCTTATGACGCATCGGGCCTTTTGATCATTCTGGCCGGATGGCTGATCTACCGAAAAGGCAAACAGGGATAAAACAGTGGTTTGTCCGCACAGCTACCTGAATACAATGAGAAAATATTTCTCGGGAAAGCGCAGGTTTCAACAAGACCTGCCCCGCTCTTGTCAAAATTTGATGAAATAGAATCTCCACTATAAAAATTGATGAGAGTTGGCAGAGCAGTGAGACATCCCCGGTCAGACCGCTCTAAATTTGTTTAAAGGGAAAAAGCAGACAAGCCTCATTAGCATACTGGAGAAATTCAATCGAAAAGATGTTCATATAGTTTTTGGACATCATTTTTAAAATAGGAGGTTTACATATTAAATGCTGAGTGTGTTGTTGCCTAATTTGCTTATACTTTCTGCCATAATTTTATTTTTATATTACTTGATCGTATTGGTGAAGGAAAACAAAATAAATCGTAAACAAAACGAGGAAACTCAACAGCTGCTTAGGGAGATATTAAAGGAAGTAAAAAGCAATAATTTAGAGCAAAAATAAAAGATATTATATTTCTGAAGCGATTTAATTGTGCCTCAGAGGAAACATTTGAGGATAAGACTGCACCGTGAAAGGTCGGAGCGAGATTTGCAAGGAGGCTATATCATGCAGCTATTGGATTTGCTGCAGTGTACCCCTAAACCTTTAAATAAAAATCACCTTAATTATTCCAAAATGACATAATCTAGGAATAGGATATAAGAGGGGATGCACTTGACAAGTTTTGTTCAGAATACCGTGAATGGCTTAAAGAGCTTATTAGATCAAAATGGAGTCATTAGGATTCTTGGCTCTGAAGGTGAAATTACAGACACTCTTGTCACATTCTCTGACAGCGGAGCCTCTCAAAGAGATATACGAGCTTTCGAAACACATCATCAATTATCTCTTCCTGATGATTATAAAAAATTTTTAACTCTGCATAATGGAGCCAGAATTTTTGATAATCTTTTAGAAGGAGTGAATATTGGCGGAGGTTTGCATTTATTTAACCTCAAGGAAATTGATACAGAACTGAAAGATGAGAAATTGTATGAGGATGTTAGCGGCATTCCAATTGGACATTTATTGGAAGAGTGCGACCTAATGATTGACAAAGACAAGCTTAAGGATAGAGATCCCAACTACCTCTATTTACTTGAAGATGGCCTGGAGTATAAACCTCTTCATTTGAATTTTGAGATATTTTTAGACCGATATGTTATGTGTCATGGACAGCCGTTTTGGGAGTGGAGATATTACACAGCGGAGAATTATTATAGAACATGACGGCCGGATTTCTGGTCGTCTTTTTTTAATCTGAATAGGTTAATTTCCCCAATTCAAAGGATTCATTTTCATGAATAGTCAGGATTTATTCACCAATCTTCTTCTATAAAATGGTAAACTCTAAATTGATTGTAACTTTAGTATTAGAGGAGAGTGCCATGAAGACTTTGGACGTGCAGGCGTTGCACAAAGCCATTGATCAAACGCTGGAACAATTAAAACAGCAGTCAGACGAATTTGCTCAAGTCCAAAAAGCCGTTGAGGAGATTGCATCACTTAATGATGCCTTAAAAGGAAAAGGCGGCGACGCGATCCGCGCCTTTTACAAGGAATGTCACACCCCTTTTCTACAGTTCTATGACGCTTTCATAGAGGAATACAGTTCCGTGCTGAAGAAAATGAAAAGCGCATTGAATGCCCTGGAACCAAACCATAACGGATTTATTTCACAATCTTTTCTTGAACACGAACTAGAGAATGGCTTAAAGGCTGCTGATCGAACAACCGAGCATTTGGTTTCCAAGACCAACGCTACAATTGCGAAGGTCAGCCACATTGTCGATTTGCCTGATTTGAATGACAGCGATTTTCACGAACAGAACAGGAAAGCCTTAAAGGAAATCAATCAGACAATTGAAAAGCTGCATGCTTTTGACCGAGAACAGACAAGCGCTCTTAAAACCGCAGAAAACGACCTGGAAACGATGCAGAGATACATAAGCAGGCTTGAAAAAATGTACACAGACCCTAAAATTGAAATCACCGGTTACCAAAAGGGCTCGATTTTAAAGCCGGATGAGATGGATACTTTGCGTGGTGGCCAAGACACAGCGATGGGCGTCATGTTGGATAAGCTGGATAAGAGATCGAAGCTTGAAAAAGAAGTTAGCGAAGTTAGCAAACAGGATAATAAAATTTCTAAACTAAAGAAGAAGCTTGATGATTACAATTTTTCAACGGCTTCAGAGTTTTATGAGATGGCTGCGGAAATTGGCTACGAAAACCTTTCCCCTTGGCAACAGCGGTATTTCAATCAAATTGAAGGCGCTCGTGATTTTGGCAACGCAATTAAAGGAAGCGCTGAAGGACTCAAAAATGCAGTTGTCGACACTGCTGTAGGCCTATGGGACATGGTCGTTCACGCAGACGAAACGATTGAGGGCATTAACTTTACGATTCATCATCCTGATGTCACATTCAATATTATAAAAAAGGGAATTGAAGACTCGTATCAACGAGATGTCGTCAATGGTAATTCTTACACCCAAGCCAGATGGTTTAGCTATGCCGTTGGAATGGTCGGAACATCGATTGTTGGCTCTAAAGGCGTTGACAAAGCAGCAAAAGCTGCCAAAGCGGGGAAGGTAGGGCAAGTCGCTGCCAAAGCAACTAAAGCTTCTCAGAATGTAGCGAACAAAACGATTAAAGCATCGAAAGAAGCAGTGAAAAAAAGTGTTTCGTCTTTCAAGAAATCGTTACAAAGAGTCGCTTCAAACATAAAAGGGATTCAAATACATAACCATTTTGCTCCGCAAGTTCAGTTTGCTGGAGGAGGGAAACTTCCTTATAATGCAATTGACGGGGGAAACTTTAAAGATGAGCTTATTCGACGAATAAAAAAAATCACTGCTATTAATAGCGTCGGGATAGGTGAAGCAAGGATTATTCCTGGTAAGACAGGCGTCGTAACAGGGGGGAACTCTAATAAGCTAGGGAAAAATATGATGGAGAAGATGGGGCTTAAGCGTTCAACAAAATGGAGTGGCTATCAAGCTCAACATGTTATTCCTTCTGAAATGGCAAATCATCCTGTTATAAAAAAAATAGGAATGAATTTTGATGACGCATCAAACGGTATTTTTTTAAGAATACCTGATAAAGATATAAGTGCTATGTCAAGACATAGAGGATATCACTCTGTTTATAATGAAGTGGTTGAAAGAGCTTTAAATAAAATGGATATTAATCAAAGCGTCTACAGTTTACAAAAACAAGTTTTAGAATTACAAAGCAACCTGAGAACATTACAAGAGAAAGGTCTACCTTTATATCCTAGTCAAGGTGCTACAGTTGAGCTTTGGGAAAGGAAGCTTAAACAATTGGTCGACTAATATTTAAAGTGTTTGTTAGGAGGTAAAACAGTATTGGATAAGAAAGATATTAAGTTCCTCGAGGAGCTGCTTTATAATACAGATAAAGACGATCTAGTAAGAGTGATGAGAAATATTGAAAGCCCTGTGATTCTTCACGTTTTTGCAGCGAATTATAATTGGAATAGTGGTTTTGAAGTTCCAAAAGCAATTCTTGAGAATGAAAATTGCGATTATGGTACGGGGTTATTAATGTTCCATTATGCAGATGGTTATCGTATGCTCGAAAGCCCAGACGATGTTTCAGCATCTACTTTAGAAGAATGGAAGGATTTTTTAATCCAAACATATCAAAAGCTTATAAATTTGCAGTTTAAATCTCAAAATATTTCATTCGATCCTGAAATAACAAGGGTTCAAAGGTTTAAGTTGAAAAAAAACAACCCGCATATTCCCGATGCTTTACTTGAAAAGTCACCAGGGAAAGTGATTGAAGTTCCGAAAATTTAACGCGTTTTTCACCCAAAGTTACCCGTGGATTTCAATCCATTAGAATTCTCACTTTAAAATATGAGGCATATCATTTCCCAAAGTTATGCACCCATCAGATAAAAGAAAAAATACTTACTGATGTATAATTTGAAATATTAACGCATTACATTTCTTCATCTGAAGTACCGACTCGAATGCAGCAATTAGGAAGAAGTGAAATTTAATGAGAAGTATACTGTTTAGAAAGAGGTATTCGTTAAACAAAAGCACTGCAATGGTTTATTAATTTGTAAAAAGCATAAACTAAAAGACCCGACTGCCGCTGACAGTCGAGTCAAGTATACAAACCAGCTCACAATGGGCTGGCTCATATTAAAATAGACTTTCCCTTAGAAGGATAGATCTTTACTTTAAAGGATGATAGATTGTGATGAAAAACATAAGCAAATATGTTGTCCTGTTTTTTGGGGTAGCCCTATTTTTATACTTTTATGATATGTTTATGCCTAAAAGTGTGCTTTATTTTGTTGTGGGAATACCAGCATTATATATTAGCACAGTCCTTATCATGAAAACTTTAAAGCTACAAAAAATACAAAAGATTAATCCAGAATTAAAATAGACCCCTTATTAAAACAGGGGGTCTAATTCATAAACTGCATTCTTAATTGGCCTTTTAGTTCAAAATAGACGGGAGGGAGCTGTGTGTTCGAAAATCTTCTTGTGCAATATTTGAATTTCTTTATGATTTCAACACCTCGATGATTTTAGATGGGAAAGATAATAACTTCCTCTCAGGGCATATATCCTAATAATTAAGGCAAACGCGTTACACACTAATCAATTCGATCATAGTGACCATGAATAACAACGGCTCCACTGTTATTGATCAACCATATCATCTTTAATTTTCTCAAAACGAGCCTGGTTAAGAATCTTTTTAGCAAATTCTCTATTTTGAACACATTTTCTAACATTAGCTTTTTCAGATTCAATAAAGAGTTTTTGGTATTTATCTTGAATATCTTCGTTAATATTTTTAGATTTATGAATATAAAAAAAGGAAAAATTGAATTTTTAAAATACATGTATAAGAAGTTGGATTGTGATTTTTTTAAACCACAAACCATATGGCTGGGCTGTGATTATTCAAAGATTACGGTTTTATTCTGAACAAAGAGAGATGTAAAAATGGTAAATGTCTTAAATAATATCTTGAAAAATGACAGATTGGATGCATATTCATTATTTAAAAAGTTTTGTTCCCTCAAAGAAAAAGGGTTGCGTAAGAAATCCTTTACAGCATTATCTTCCTTTATTGATGAAGCAAAGAAATGGGATGATATTGCACAACAGAATTTTGCTTGTTGGCTGTTTGCTTTATTTGAAACATCAGATGATATTCACCATGTACTCGTTCATCCATTGGAAAAGGAACTTTTACAGCCTTTGCTTGAGAGATGGATGAAGAGTGATCCTGAAGATTCAAGACCATATAGGTGGTATGGGGTGTTTTTAAATCCTGAAAACCGTGTCGATTATTTAAACAATGCACTTAGACTTGGTGGCGGGAATGAACAACTATCCTTATTAACTCTAATCGATATTAATTTGAACGCCCTTTGGTATTCATTTCATCATATCTCCGAAGATTTGTATCTTGGCGATATTAAAGAAGATACAGCACTTCTTGCTAAGTCCCGGCAATTAAACAACAAAGTAGAATGTGAACAAACAAGGAAAAACAATAACGAAGCACTTAACTATTATCAAGATCTGTTGGATGACTGGGTGATGTTTAAAAAAGAACGATCAAAGGGATTTGTTGAATGGTGTGAAAATAAGGGTAGAACCTATTATTGGGTCAAAGCTTATTATTACGAAAGATAACTATATTATGTTCAGTAACAGAATCATGAAGACAAAAAAGGCGAATTTCATTTCCTTCAAATCAAAAAGACTTTGGTGAAGATCCCGCTGTGAAACAGGGGAGAGCCGAGCAGCGCCTGCAGCACATCTTCAGACAGATTGGCTCCATTCCCCGAAGGACCTCATCAATCACCACTTTCTCCCGATTTGCCATGTCAACCTGTTAAGCATTTACCAAACAGGATGAAAAAATTGGTTTGTCCGCACAGCTTACCTGAATACAATAAAAAATAAAGTATTTCTCGGGAAAGCGCAGGTTTCAACAAGACCTGCCCCGTTCTTGTCAAAAAGCATTGGATTGTGCAGTCATGTGGGCGTCTGTCACGGTATAAGCGCGCCATGAATAGGATATAAAGAGAGAATGGTGAGGTGAGTGTGTTGGAAAGGGCTGTTACTTATAAAAACAACGGACAAATCAATATCATATTGAACGGTCAAAAGCAGGTTTTGGCCAATTCAGAGGCTGAAGCCGAATATCAGGCCGCACTGCAAAAAAATGAAGCCAAACACAGCATTCTGAAAGAAATTGAAAGGGAAATGAACACGCTGGTCGGAATGGAGGAAATGAAGCGCAATATCAAGGAAATCTACGCCTGGATTTTCGTTAATAAAAAGCGCGAAGAACAAGGCCTTAAGGCCGGAAAACAGGCGCTTCACATGATGTTCAAAGGAAATCCGGGAACCGGAAAAACGACCGTCGCCAGGCTGATCGGCAGGCTTTTTTACGAAATGAATGTTCTCTCAAAAGGCCATCTGATCGAGGCGGAGCGCGCCGATCTCGTCGGTGAGTACATCGGCCATACGGCGCAAAAAACGAGGGATTTAATCAAAAAAGCGATGGGCGGAATCCTGTTCATCGATGAAGCCTATTCCCTTGCCAGAGGCGGAGAGAAAGACTTCGGCAAGGAGGCAATCGATACATTGGTCAAACATATGGAGGATAAGCGCAACGAATTCATTTTAATCCTCGCCGGATATTCGCGGGAAATGGATCATTTTCTTTCATTAAACCCGGGCCTTCAGTCAAGGTTTCCGATCAGCATCGATTTTCCCGATTACTCAGTCAGCCAGCTGATGGACATTGCAAAACGGATGATGGCGGAAAGGGAATATCAGTTCAGCCCTGAGGCTGAATGGAAGCTGAAAGACCATCTGATGGCCGTCAAAAGTACGGTCAGCCCCGCGAAGTTCAGCAATGGCCGTTTCGTCCGCAACCTGATCGAAAAATCCATCCGGTCGCAGGCGATGAGACTGCTGATGGGAGACTGCTACTTAAAGAATGACTTGATAACCATCAAAAGCCAGGATCTCGACTTGAAGGAAGACGCGCCGCACGTATAATGGCGCGTTCTTTTTTTATTTTCGAGGATTTCTGGCAACCGCTCCCTTCGTTTGTTATGATAGTACTGCTTATTGACTAACGTTAAGAAAGGAACATGATCACTTGAACGAACAGGAAGTCATGAAAGAGAAAGCCATATTAGTCGGATGCCAGCTTCCGCACGTGTCTGATGAGCGTTTTTCATACTCGATGGAAGAGCTCGCCGCGCTGACGAAAACGGCCGACGGAACGGTTGTTTCCACGGTCACGCAGAAGCGGAACCGTGTGGATGCTGCTACATATATCGGAAAAGGAAAAGTAGATGAATTGGCGGTGCTCTGTGAAGAGCTGTCGCCCGATGTTTTAATTTTTAATGATGAATTGTCGCCGAGTCAGCTGAAAGCGCTTGTCACAACGCTTGACGTGAAAATCATCGACCGGACGCAGTTGATCCTTGATATTTTCGCCAAACGCGCGAGGACAAGGGAAGGAAAGCTGCAAATTGAGCTGGCACAGCTGCAATACGCCCTCCCGCGGTTAAGCGGCCAGGGAATCAACCTGTCAAGGCAAGGCGGAGGAATCGGAACAAGAGGTCCAGGGGAGACAAAGCTTGAAACCGACCGGCGCCATATCAGAAACCGGATTCATGAAATCAATGTTCAGCTGTCTACCGTCATTCGCCACAGAAGCAGATACAGAGAAAGAAGAAAGAAAAACGGTGTACTGCAAATCGCGCTTGTCGGCTACACCAATGCAGGGAAATCGACATGGTTTAACAGGCTTACAGACGCCGACAGCTATGAAGAAAACCTTTTGTTCGCCACACTTGACCCGATGACCCGCAAAATGATGCTCCCGAGCGGATACAGCGTGCTGCTCTCGGATACAGTCGGGTTTATTCAGGATCTGCCGACAACTTTGATCGCGGCTTTCAGATCGACGCTCGAAGAGGTGAAAGAAGCCGATCTGATTCTTCATATGATCGATTCTTCTCACGAAGACTACGAGGGCCATGAGGAGACGGTCAAGCGCCTTCTTGAGGAACTTGAAGCAGACGATATTCCTGTTTTAACCGTCTATAACAAAAGAGACCGGAAGCGGCCTGATTTCATCCCTTCTTCAGGGAGAGGGCATATCATGACGAGCGCCAAAATAGACGGAGACTTGCCGCTGTTTAAGCAGGCGGTTGAAGACTATCTGAAAAAGGAGCTGCTCGTTCCGTATGACGTGAGAATTCCCGCTTCAGAAGGAAGGCTGTTGTCGAGAATCAAGTCTGAGACAATGACGAACAGCACCGTTTTTGACGAAGATCGCGAAGCATATGAAGTGGAAGGATATATTCTCCCTGACCAAAACATTTTGGGAGAGCTGAAGAAGTATATGTAGGAAAGGATACTGCAAAACATGTTTGAGACATTAAAACACGGAGATCTACTAAAGAAAACGGCGGTGGAGGCTGAAACCGACATCGCACAGATCCACAAAACAATTGATGAAATCAGTGAACGAAATGAGTGGAGGGTGCTCGAAAGCTACAGAAAGCACAAAGTATCGGACACGCATTTCACACCATCGACAGGCTACGGCTACGATGACATCGGCCGCGATACGCTGGAAAAAATCTATGCCGACGTCTTCGGCGGTGAAGCGGCCCTTGTCAGACCGCAGATCATCTCGGGAACCCATGCAATATCAATTGCTTTATTCGGCGTTCTCCGCCCGGGGGAAGAACTTCTTTACATCACTGGCAAACCGTACGATACCCTCGAAGAGATCGTCGGCGTCAGGGGCGAGGAAAACTCGGGGTCTTTGAAGGATTTCCAGATCGGATACAGCCATGTCGAGCTGACAGAAGAGGGAGCCGTTGATTTTGACCGGGTGGCAGCTTCCATCACGCCGCAGACAAAGGTCGTCGGAATCCAGCGCTCAAAAGGATACGCAGACCGTCCGTCTTTTACAATTGATGAGATTGAGAAGATGATTCGCTTTGTTAAAGAAATAAACGAAAACATCATCGTTTTCGTCGACAACTGCTACGGCGAATTTGTAGAAGAGCGTGAGCCGTGCCATGTTGGAGCGGATCTCATGGCAGGCTCGCTTATTAAAAACCCGGGAGGCGGCCTCGCCAAAACAGGCGGCTATATCACCGGCAAGGAAAAATGGGTGAAAGCCTGCTCCTACAGAATGACTTCACCGGGAATTGGCAGTGAAGCCGGTGCATCGTTGTACACGCTCCAGGAGATGTATCAGGGCTTTTTCCTTGCGCCGCATGTCGTCTCCCAGGCATTAAAAGGAGCAGTGTTCACAGCCCGATTCCTCGAAAAGCTCGGCTTTAGGACGAATCCTTCATGGGGCAGCAAGCGGACCGATTTGATCCAGTCTGTCGAATTTTCCACCCCGGAGCAGATGATCGCGTTTTGCCAGGCGATTCAGTACGCTTCTCCGATCAATGCCCATGTGACGCCGTATCCGAGCTATATGCCGGGCTATGAAGACGATGTCATTATGGCTGCAGGCACTTTCGTACAGGGAGCAAGCATTGAATTATCAGCGGATGGCCCTATAAGACCGCCTTATGTGGCGTATGTCCAAGGCGGATTAACCTACTCCCATGTGAAAAATGCGATATGCAGTGCTGTGGATGCGCTCATGAAGCAGGGATTAATGTAAAGAAAATAAAGAATATTTTCATGTAAAGAATCCTTACATCGAGTTGACACATTATATAACATCACATATAATAAATTTATATAAGAAAAGGAGGAAATTGAGATGAGTGATAAAATTCGCCGCTCAATGCCCTTATTTCCGATAGGTATCGTCATGCAGCTGACTGAACTGTCCGCAAGGCAAATTCGGTATTATGAGGAAAATGGACTGGTATTTCCTGCAAGAAGCGAAGGGAACAGACGTTTATTTTCATTCCATGATGTAGATAAGCTGCTCGAAATTAAAGATTTGATCGAACAAGGTGTAAACATGGCGGGGATCAAACAAATTTTCGCCAAAACAGAAAACGAACAAAAAGAAGACAAACAAGACAAGCCGAAAAAAGCAGAGAAGCACAACTTGTCGGATGAAGAACTGAGAAAACTGCTGAAAAACGAGCTCATCCAAGCAGGCCGTTTCCAAAGAGGGACGACATTCCGCCAGGGAGACATGTCCAGGTTTTTTCATTAATTTGTTAGCAACTGCATTGCTATATACATTTACCTTTTAGAGGAGGAGTTTTACGAATGGCAAAGTATACAAGAGACGACATTGTTAAACTAGTAAATGAGGAGAATGTAAAATATATTCGCCTTCAGTTTACAGACATTCTTGGAACGATTAAAAACGTTGAAATTCCTGTGAGCCAGCTGGAAAAAGCACTTGATAATAAAGTCATGTTCGACGGCTCTTCAATCGAGGGATTCGTCCGCATTGAAGAATCCGATATGTACTTATACCCTGACTTAGATACATTTGTGATTTTCCCATGGACCGCCGAAAAAGGTAAAGTAGCCCGCTTCATCTGCGATATTTATAATCCGGACGGCACGCCGTTTGAAGGTGATCCGCGCAACAACTTAAAACGCATTTTGAAAGAAATGGAAGACATGGGCTTCTCAGATTTCAATCTTGGACCAGAGCCGGAATTCTTCCTGTTCAAGCTAGACGAAAAAGGCGAGCCTACGCTTGAACTGAACGACAAAGGCGGATATTTCGACCTTGCGCCGACTGATCTTGGCGAAAACTGCCGCCGCGACATCGTACTTGAGCTCGAAGAAATGGGCTTTGAAATCGAAGCGTCTCACCACGAAGTTGCACCTGGACAGCACGAAATCGACTTCAAATACGCCGGAGCCATCCGCGCTTGCGATGACATCCAAACGTTCAAGCTCGTTGTTAAAACAATCGCGCGCAAACACGGCCTGCACGCAACATTCATGCCAAAACCGTTGTTCGGCGTAAACGGATCAGGCATGCACTGCAATCTATCACTCTTCCGAAACGGCGCCAACGCCTTCTTTGACAAAGACGCCGATCTTCAGCTGAGTGAAACGGCAAAGCAATTCATCGCCGGCATCGTCAAGCACGCAACAAGCTTTACAGCTGTGACAAACCCGACTGTCAACTCTTACAAGCGCCTTGTTCCAGGCTATGAAGCACCTTGCTATGTGGCATGGAGCGCGCAAAACAGAAGCCCGTTAATCCGCATCCCGGCTTCCCGCGGCATCAGCACGCGCGTAGAAGTCAGAAGCGTAGACCCTTCTGCGAACCCGTACCTTGCCTTGAGCGTACTTCTTGCAGCAGGACTTGACGGCATCAAAAACAAGCTGGAAGCACCGGCTCCGATCGACCGCAACATCTATGTCATGACAAAAGAAGAGCGCCTCGAAAACGGAATCGTCGACCTTCCTGCGACACTCGCAGACGCTCTCGAAGAATTCAAATCAAACGAAGTCATGGTCAAAGCCCTCGGCGACCATCTATTCGAACACTTCGTCGAAGCAAAAGAAATCGAATGGGATATGTTCCGCACACAAGTCCATCCTTGGGAGCGCGAGCAGTATATGTCTCAGTATTAATCTAGGAATCCCTTGGCACCAGCGGTGTCAGGGGGTTTTGAATTTTGGTCAAAAGAATGTAAGGGGTCTTCTTTTTGGTCTTTGACCAAATTATGACCAAAAAAATGTGAAGTTATAATCTAACTCCATAATTGCCTCGTAATCTTTCATTCTATTTTGGTCGCTATTTACTGATATATTTGATGTCAGCACCTGTATTTCAAGAGCAATACCACGTGAAAAGCGTGGTCAGCTTGGAATGCCGCGGCAAAAGTGACCTAATGAACTAAATACTAGGTGGGGTGGACATGTTATTAGGGTGAACAATAAGCTGAGGGAGGAAATATTTGAATGCTTGAATTGGATAGGAATATAAACAAAGTAAACGGCCTTAAAGAAGAGCACGCAAAGGGAATCCTGAAGATTATTTGCGGAAAACTGGATAATCTAAAACACGCGGGTGATCAATATACAGAGAAAGAATTTGTCGAAGATATTCGATCGATAATTGAGAACTTTCCAGAATTAGATAATAAAGAAGAGAATAATGAATAAAAAATCCTTCTTGCAAGAAGGATTTTTTTTATAACCATACCACACCGACGACATATACGATCATATAGTTATAAACAATTTTTAAAACGGGAGGTTTTGAAAAAGCGAAATAGTAATAACTAAAGTTGATAAAGAGCCCAAAGATATCAAAGATACAATTTTTCGGTTGTTTTGCTTTTTTGAAGATTTACTTAGTTCATAAATTAATGCACCCCATAAAAGCATGGATGCCAAAATAATAATACTCATATACGCATAATTCTCCTTTTTATGGTTAACATTGTCATCAATTTTACCACATTTAGGATTGAGATGTCGATGAAATAAGCATCTTTATTTCATTTTAACTCTTATAGATTTGATTTCTTCAGGTCTATTTCATTCTTTTACTGAAGAACAAAACCGTTTATTTTCAACGCGGACATTATATTTCCTTCGAAGTTCTCACTATGAACACTGGCATTCACTTACTCTCTAGTATAGAGTTCCTTATTGAAATGTCTTTATTGCTTTTGTTGTCGAAAATGAAATGGAAACCTTTTATAGCCATAACAGAAAGAGACTATGCAACAAAAAAGGCTAACAAAATGAGGTTGCAAGCTGAGCCTTTTTAGTTTGAAAAAAGTCAGTACAAATGGAAAGAAATCATCCAACTCGCTGCTGTACTTTAAGGTGACAAGTGAATTAAGTGAAAGGAGAGACTGTACGTCAGTTCCAGGAAACGTTGGCTGTTCTGAGAGCAAGGTATTGACGGCTATACGGCCAGAAAGCGGCGGGACCGTCTACTGGTGGTATTTACGGGTCTAAGACAAAAGATTAAAAAAATTAGAAAAGTTAAGTAATACAACAATTTTAACAGAATGAAGTATACGTAGATAAAAATTTTGAAAGAAATCTGTTGAGTTGAATTGGTCTTGAGGAATAAAGAGCTGATTTAAGAGGGAAAGAAACAATACCGCTGAAAAACAACTATTGACATATGTAAGTAAATAGAATAAATTATTGATTGTTAATAAAAAATATTATTTTATCATAACACACAAGTTATAAAAAGTCAATGTTTTTTTTAAAAAAAGATGCTTTTGAAAGGAAGAGAGGTTTATGAACTTATCTCGTTTTTTGAATTCCATTCAATTATCCCCACAATCAAAACCTATGATGGAGCTACTTGAATTAAATGAAAAAACAAAAGAGCATGGCCTGATCTTAACACCCAGCGATATAAAAATGTTAATCGTTTATAGAAATAAAGTGCTTCATGATCATGGACGTATAGAACTGGGGATTGAAGTACTAAAGGAATTAATTGAGGTGTTTGCTGCTTCACCCTATATGGATGAGGATAATTATGTCGAAACGCTAATCGAGCTTCAGGAGATTTTTTATTATCTCAGAAATGAAACAGAAGATAAGATAGGGGACATGAAACTGATTCATCAGATGATGGAGCGTTTTAACGGGCCTTCTGCCGGGTCTTTAGAGATATTAAGAAGTAAAATGGAGGAACTCGCGGAGAGTTTCAGAAGAGATACGATGAGAAGTGAGTCTTTATATAAAGGTGATGAATAACATGGACAAAGAAAACACTTTAAATCGCTATGATTTGGTTTCAAATTTTACGATTGATAAATCAAAGTTAAAGCAAAGCCAATATATGTTGTCGCTTCTAAAAGAAGGCCAAAGTGTTGGAGTTATTACCAGCGAGAAAGCATACAAGATACAGGTAGAGATTATGCAAATTCTGCAACGATTGATAGGCCAGTATACCAAAGGGGAAAGTATGTCGGTGACAACGGAAACGGCGGAAGGGATTATGGTTTCCCTCATGTATGCAATAGATGCTTATGCTCTCCATTTTGAGAAACCTGAAGAGTTTATAGTACATTTACATTCTGATAGTATAAAAAATATATATACAAAAGGTGTCGCATTACTTCACTGTTATTTTGAAGAAGCTAAACAATTATATCAAGACGTAAAAAAAATAAAATTAGATGTGCCTGTTGATGCTTATACTTTAACCATTGACGAATCGTTACCTGTATTTATGAATCATTATAATGTTATTTTTGAAGCTCAAAATACCATGGCGAGCATTGACTATCCTTTAGCCATTGACAACATGGAACTGCAAGGTGTTTTTTATATTAAACAGTATTTAGAGCGACTGCTGATAGAAACGAGATTCTGTCACTTTTTTAACCATCACGATTTAATGTATGTCTTGACAAACTTTGGAAGAATATGTCATTTTAATTATCGCATAGAACTTTTTAATATTTTTGAGTTAATGATAAACAATGCTGTTTTTTCACTCCTATCCGGGGGCGAAGCCAATCAAGTCAGAATTTCTGAAGTTCAATATGACAGGTTAAGTCGCTTGTTAAGTGATTGCCATGCTGATAAAAGGGCAAACTTAATTAACAATGCATTTGATCGGTTACAGCGGGATTTAAAGACGGATCAAACAATTTCTGATTATATCAATTTGTATCGCAATGAATTTATTCAAAGGGTAAATAACGCTGCGGAAATTGATGGCTTCAAAATGTTGATCATCAGAGAAATTGAAGAGAGAGAAAAAACAATAGCGTTAATGTTAAATGAAAATGATCGCATGAGTGATATTGAATTGCGGAAATTGGTGGATTGCATCATGGAACGAAAAAACACAGCAGAAAAAATATTGCTGATCCGCGATCATTTTGTTTCACTACATGATTATTTGGATTTGCTAAATTCGGGGTGTCTGTTTGACGACGAATATGACGCACTTTTTGCTACGTTTGGGAATTTTGAATTGGCCATTTTTGCGAAAATTGTATTTTATGAAGAATTAAGAGGGGGAATTCTCAATTTCATTGACATTGTTGCTGACTGCTCTGAAGCAAAGAGCGAGTGGGAAACATATTATATGAAATTTATTAAACAATTAGAAGATGAGCGCATTGCAACTATTGGACACCTGATCAACGATATTGACTATGAGGAGATTTCGTTTTATTAAGTTAAAGACGTTATTATAAGTTCTTTTAAAAAGAAGAGTCTAAAGAAAGACGAAGATAAATAACAGCACTCGATTAAATGCAATCTCATCCCGCTAAGGAAAGTTTTTTCAATACAACTTAAAAGCTTAAAGTAACTCTACTCCAATTTGCTTAGTGAATTTTACTTTTATTCTCTTTTCTTCTCCAATACTTATAACCATGAAATCTTCAACTTTCTTAATGCTAGTTATGTTTTGAAAAACACCTGTAAATACTAAGAAATCTTTATAGGTTATATCCAGGCTACAAGTTAGTTGATAAACATCCAGCGTTAAAATTAACTTGAAGTTTTGATTATCTTTAAAAGTATAAATCAATTCGCCGGCCTCTGGATCATCAGCTATACTGACCGGCTCGCTCTCAAAAAGTTCCAGTAAATCATATTCATTATATTTTATAAACATCCAACTGACTCCTTAAAATTATAGTGATATTAATGAAGTTAAAAAAACGCAGATCTTTAAAGATTTCGATCATTACTGTGCAATAAGAATTTCTGTTTTTCAATCGTTGCAACTTCAAAAGCTATTCCTCTCGGTATTGTTGTGTCACTTGAGGAAAGAATCATGCATGGAAGGGAAAAGAAGGCTGAGTATTTGTTCAATTCTATAAGGAAATAGCAGTATAATCATACCTCTTTAAAGGGAACAAAATGATGAATACATCTACTACGATGGTCGTCCTGGTGAAATCAGGCTAGAGCCGTCCGGTGCATCCGAAAAAAACTCCGGAAAGAGAGGGACACTTAACAAAGTATGAATAGTGAAATAGACAAATGTATATTTTGTGAAATAGTTAGTCGGAAAATTTCAAGTTTTGAGGTTTATAAAACTGACTATGTGACAGCATTTCTTGATATAAATCCTGTTACAAATGGCCATACATTAATCATACCAAATAAGCATATTGAAAGACTGGATCATATAAACGATCCCCATCTATCTAATGAAATAATGAATTCTTTAATTAAAGTTCCTCAATTATTAATTCAGTCAGGTATTTGTGATGACTACACGATACTCTCAGACAACGGTCACTTTGCTCAGCAAGATATTAAACACCTGCATTTTCATGTCATACCGAGACATATGAATGAAAAGTTTGAATTCAAATTAAACACCGACTTTACTGCAGCTAAGAAGAGTAACTTATTTTCGATATGGAAAAAGATTGTAGGGAGATGATGAGAAAAGATCGTACCAGAACTTTAAAAGTGGAAAGATGAGTTGATCTTTTGTTTTAGTGCGGGTTTTGCTGAATTCATCATTTCGGCCTCAGAAATTCTTTCCTTTGTTGTATAATGGTAACCATGATTATTAATCATGGTTGCAAGGGAGTAAATTATGTTATTAATAGCTTTTGTATTCGCGTATTTTATCAAGCAGCCGATATTAAGTTTTGGGACACTTTTTCTTTTCATCTACGGATTTAGATTTTCTTCTAAAGGCATTAATGCTGAAAAATGCGATTATTATATTAATCAATATAGACTTATATTTTGCTTCGTCATACCTTTCCTTAATTTTTATATGTATTGGTCAACGATAGGAGGTAATGCAGGATTCGGGTTTACGTTTAGCCCGCTTACCCTCATGCAAAAGCTGTCTTTCTTGTCACAAGTTATTTTGATATTCTTACCAGAAATTCGCAAATTTTTATCTCGAAAAAACTTCATTCATATTGATGAAAAGAAGCAAAAATTAGCATCGGTTTTGTATCCAATTGCTTTAATCCTAACAATTTGTATGGCATATTGTTAAGGATCTTAAGCAATGGCCTTTACTCTACATGAAAGTTGCATCCACTATACTTTGAAGGGGGCTATTGATGAATTTCGATCCGGAAAAACTAAGGAAATTTCTTAATTGCGCGTCAAACCCGTCAAGCCCAAAGAATACAAAGATTAAAAATTACTGTGTGAATCAAGAATGCCAGGAGTTTGTAGCCTTTGATATTGATTTTGAAAATGTAGACATCGCTCTGCGTATTGCCGGCATGTTGGGGAAATCCGCCACGAAATTTACGATAAATCATTTTCTTTTCCCTGGTACGAACAAAATAGATTATATTCAATTTATAATTTTTGAAATTAATGATTCAGAACTATTAGCATTTTTAGAGCAACTATAACAGCATTCTTGTTTGAATGCAGTTCTCTGGGTGAAAATAAAGCAGGGATCTCCCCCATAAGCCGCAGCAATCATAATTGTCTTAGATATTTGGTGTTGCGAACAGTCCCTTTGCAAGACAGCTTCGCGGGTTCATCAGGCTCAGCCGATTAGATGGCCAATGGTCTGTGTGAAAGGCCTTGGCAGAACTGCCTTCAAAAAAAAACACCATTATACCAATCAGGAGGGCAAAAAGTGTTTTTTGCAAAGATCATCGATCGTTTAGCCTTATATGATTTGCACAGAAAAAGAAGTAAAGATGAACATTTTTCCGCTTTTTCATTGAATCCGATTGACAGAGACGAATTTTATAAAGCAAAAGCGGCTGATGTCGCCATTATGCTTTATGAATCAAGAAAAAACCATTTGGCCGGACATTTCAGCTATGAATCTTTAATTCCATCCGGGGACCCTGTCAACGATGCTTTAAAAGGCGAGGTTTTTTTAAATAAAAATGATATAGATCAGCCTAATGTTATTTTTGTGCACGGCTGGCGAATGGATTCATACGACAGAATAAAAAAGATATTTCATGATCGTATTATGAACGAATTAGGCTGGAACTTGTATTACTATTCTCTTCCATATCATTTTGAAAGAGAGCCGGAACATTCGCTTTACAGCGGAGAATTGATGATAAGCGCGAATTTGAATCGTACGGTTGATTCGACGAGACAAGCTATCGTCGATTTACGGGCTCTTATTCATTGGATCAAAGCAAATAAAAACGGCCCTGTTATTATAGTGGGCGTCAGTTTAGGCGGGTGGATGACAAATTTACTGGCTACCCTTGAGACTCAAATCGACATAGTGGTATCGATATTTTATGCTAATCGTCTTTCTTATGCGATATGGAATACCATCCCGGGTAAATTCATAAGAGAAGAATTAGAACAGCACGGTGTGACATATGAGGATTTAAAAACATATTGGGAAATCACAGATCCCAGCCAAGCTGCGCCGAAAATTAACAAAGATAACATTTTGCTGATTTCCGCCGTGCATGACCAATATGTTCACTTAGAGGATGCTGATAAGTTGTGGGAAAGCTGGGGGAAACCCGAAAGACATCTCTACAACTGCGGCCATGCCGGAATTGTTCTTTGTCGCAAAAAACTGGCATTAGATACAATTTCTTTCATCCGAAAAAAATTAAAGCAGCTTCATAAGTAATTTCAATTTATTAATAAGCGGGCAATTTCCAGAATGCTAAATCATTATATAGGAGGCTTTTTATGTACTTTGTTTCCGGATTTGTTTCAGTTTTGCTTGGTCTCGTCATGCTATTTACCTTACGGTTGTTATCTGTTGCTATTCCTCATGTTATAACTGATGCAGCTGGCAATGATGAAGCTTCAGCTTATTTTCAATCCTCTGTATTATTTTATCCTGTGCTGCTGCTTATTTTAGGCGTAGTCTTGATTATCGTTCATTTGCGAACAAATGATAAGGAAAAGGATTCATTCAAAGGCGAGTAAAAAATGGCTAATCCGGAATATTGGGCCAAAGTGAGCGGAGTGGTGAGACAGTTTGTTTCGATCTAAACATAATATCCCAAAAGTGAAATTTGATTATAAGTTCACATCTGATGAATCAGATATCCCAATGAAAATGAGAAAAGGCCCTTCAGTAGCAATGAGAGTAGAGGGAGAACTTGAAATCAAAATAAATGAAATTACATATTTTAAAGAAAATATCGCCTTATTGGAATTTTATGTTTCTTTAAATGAGTGGATTAAAAAGAACAAGAAAAAAAACAAAGTTACGGAGTATAGATATTACACAATGGAGTATGAAAAGGGCGAACCCATTATTTCATTGATACCATTTGATTATAAGGCTCGACTAACGACCATTTGGGAAACTCAACAATTATATAATGTATTCGACCTTGATTACATCACCGAACAAATGGAAATTTCACGCAAAAAACTTGGACGTGATATTGAACATCATTATAGGATTTCATTGAAAAGCTTTGTTGGTAAGATCCCATTAAGAAAATATTGATTTATCCTAAAGGCTAAAAACACCTTATCTGCGATGTGAAAATGAAATGCATATTCTAAAAGAAGCGGGTATATCAATGGCTATGAACGGAGAATCACAACACCATTGATATGGAAGCATCCAAAAAAGGAGAATAAAACAATGAACTTTTGGCACAAGCGCTTTCAAGATGAGAACTATGTGTATGGAACTGAACCGAATGCGTTTTTGGCAGATTCGCAGAAAAAACTTCAATTGTCGGGCGATGCTTTAGCCATCGCAGAAGGCGAGGGGCGCAATGCGGTTTTTTTAGCAGAACAAGGGATGAACGTCACTTCATGGGATTATGCCGAATCTGGACTGAAAAAGACGCAAAAGCTTGCTGAAACCCGTCATGTATCAGTAAAGACGGAGCTTGTTGATTTAAATGAAGCGTCTTGGAATCAAGATCAGTGGGACGAGATTGTATGTATTTTTGGACATTTTCCAGAAGAGCTGCGCCGAAAAACGCTTCTGGGAGTAAAAAAAGCCGTGAAGCCCGGGGGCTTTTTCGTAACGGAAGTGTATTCGACGCACCAAATCCCTTACAAAAGCGGCGGGCCGCAGGATCCAGAACTTTTATATACACCGGAAGAATTTTTGCAAATCTTTTCAGATTGGCGTACTGTCCACTTTTTTATGGGAGAAGTCGTTCGTCATGAAGGAGATTCGCACAACGGCCTGTCCCACGTCATTCAATTTATTGGGCAAAAGCAATAAATACTGCCTGGGAAATCTGATTTTAAAAAGGCGCCGTTCACGGCGCTTTTTTTTGCGTAACCTTTTCACCCTCATTACTACTAATGTAGTGAAAGCGGGGGAAACGATGAAAAACAATATTAGACTCAAGCGGCTGCTGATGATCAGCGCAATTTTGCTTTTAATCGTCGGGGGATATGTCAGTGCAATGATCTTTGGAAAGAAAGTGGTGTATGAAGGAACGGGAGAAAGCGGTCTGTGGCATGCTTCGATTGAGAAATCGGATAAAACGTCAATCGGGCCTAATTATTTTTTGAATTTATATTGGAATGGCACGGAAGAAGATGCGAAAAGAACGATCGTGAAAACAATCACCTTATACATAGATGGCAAAAAGTATGATGACAGAGGAGAATACGATCTTTCCGAGTATACGGGAGAGGAAATGGATGGCGGAGGCCATATGGAAGATCATATCGCGACTTTTGATTTTATGCCTGAAGAGGATGTTATCGGGCATGCATTATCAGTTAAAGTGGAATGGAAAACCGGAGATGAAGAAAACGCGGAAACAATGAAATTAAACAAGATTCCGTGGTATAAATGAAACGACGATCACTGAATAGGGAAGTGATTTAAAATGAACGATATTGAGATCAGAAGGCCGCGAATTGACGACGTTGAAGAGCTGAATCAGTTTTTCAGAATTGTGGTCGAGGATACCTTCGCTAAAGAGGGAATAGCCGATCTGCTCGATGATAAAGAAAGTGAAATTGAAAGTAAGAGGCAATACTTGAAAGCAGATTTAGACAGCAAGGGGAATAGCCGGCACTTTTTTATCGCTTCAGATCAACGTCTGAATAAAATCATCGGTACTATCGAATATGGCCCTGCAAGCGAATTGATCAGCATTTGTACGGATGGAGCTTTAAAGGATTTATATGAGGTAGGAACGGTATTTGTCCACCCGGATTATCAAAGACGCGGAATCGGGACTTTGCTGTTGAACGTCATGTTTTTGACTTTTTTGAATCAGGGAGTAAATGAATTTTGTTTGGACAGCGGCTATCCCGGTGCCCAGAGAATATGGAAGAAGAAATTCGGCGAGCCTGACTATGTGCTGAAAGATTATTGGGGGAAGGGATACGATCATATGATTTGGAGGAGACGGACGAAGGATATGCCGATTGATACAAGAACATCAGTCATGCCGTAGGTGCTGCCCATAGAGGGATCACGAACAAAACCATCCTTTATATTCCATATATGTGTTAACCATAAAAAGAACTTTTCTTGAATTTATTTTTAAATAAATTGTTAAAGTTAAAAAAGTCCTATAAACTATAATGGAATCTTAATTTTAGGATGTGGGAGATATGTTCAACGAAAGAGAAGCGTTGCGTTTGAGACTTGAACAGCTAGGTGATGCGGAGATCCAGGTGATGCGGGAATTGCGAAAAGAACGAGAGGGCATTTATTCGAAGCTGCGTGAATTGGATCGGGAGAGTGAGCCTGCAATTAACAAAAAATCTTCATTAATCGACTTGGCAAGCGCTGCAGCAGAGGAATTAAAACAATCCCAGCATGCCGCTGACAAACATCCGCCTATCAAGACCCCATCTCATACTATTTTCCAATCAAAAACAACCATACAGCGTGAGGCTGCCATAAACATTTTAAGCCGCTATGAAGAGGGCTTGAAAGGCATTAAGCTCAAAACTGAAATCGAGAAAGAAACCGGCTTTCCGATTAAAAACATGACGACATTTATGAAGAGCTTAATGAAACATCGCCCAGATATTAAAAAGCCTGCCCGCGGCCATTATATTTTGCATAAAGAAAAAGACCTTTGAGGTTTTCGTCATTATTCCAGATTCATATTGTCATAAATCAGAGCGGAATCTTTAAAAATTGAAACCAAACAGCACCTATATCGTATATTTAGCTAAAACTAATGCAAGGGTGTTCTACATGTTGGATAAAAAGAAATACTTCATGATTATGGTACCGGCTTTAATTTTAGGGTTTTTATTTCAATTTTTTGTTCCCTCAGAACAAAGGTACTTGGGGATTGTGTTTATTTTAGCAGGCGGGGTGATTTATTATCTTTGGGTGCATATCGAAAAGGACAAACAGAAAGATTGAGCTCATCCTTTGAGTTGGAATCCACTAAAAAAACGTCTGTTAAGACGTTTTTTTAGTGATATCCATTGTTAGCCAACCTGCTGGGCGGCAACCGACTGAGCCGGTAAACAAATGCTCAAACAGCCGTTTCTCCCAGATTTTATCGATCTTTTAACTTTAAGGCGTAAGCTTTGAACTGTTAAGAGCTTTGATGCTTAAGCTTTAAACGCTGAACGCTGAGCTTTGAGCTTTTATCTCAATATGGGCACAGCGTCTCTTTGGCTGTGCTGATGATATAAAAGGAGGGAGTAACCTTTCCCTCGGAAGGTGTTTAGTTTGATCGGTTTTCGGTTGACTAACAATCGGCCGTCAATCGATGGTGATTTTGGTGAGTGTATTGCTCTCGGACAATGCAAAGTCAACTTCCATTTCAAAGTCCTCGATCTTTTTTGATAAGCAATCGATCTTCTCTTTTAGATTCAGCGGATCGATGATTTTTGCTTCATTTTCTGCGAGGAAAGATTTGACGATTTCCTGGTTTTCAGCCGCTTTTACTTTGCCGTCTTTTCCGAAAAGTGTCTCGAGATGCTTGTCCAGTCTTTCCGTTACTTTTTGATTGACGTTCTCGGCTTCGCCGACTAAATCAGCGTACACTTCCTTCAGTTTATCCAAAAGCTGAATGTCGTAGCTGATAGAGGTTTTTCTTTCGATGGCTTCAGCTACGGTCATCTTGACTCCGGCCACTTCGATTTTGGTCGTCGCGTTGGATACAACAATGGCAGACTTAATGGCATTTCGCCTTTTGATTAAGGCTTCGATTGATTGGTAATCGGCTTTCGCTCTGGATTCCAAGTCTTCGGTTGTCCGAAATCCGTTTGGCAGTTTTTTTCCGATCATCAAGCCTCCGAATGTGGCTTCATTTACGGCCCGCTTGATTCTTTTATCCAACATTTTGAGTTCGCTTAGTGCTCTGGTGATCGTAAGTTCCATTCTATAGCCCCTTTGTGTTTTTTATATTGAAAAGGTAAAATGCCTTTATTTACTCATAAGAGTAATCATTATATCATATTTATTTTCCAAGTGTTATATTTTGAGTATATATTTTCATATTGTATAATAGTCCAAAAAGATTAATAGAAATCTATAGGAGGTCTAACCGTTTGCGATTTCATTGTTACGATGAACATTGCATTTCCCTTGAAGCAGAACAGGGAGATCAGCAAAAAATTTAATATGCTCGACAATGAGGTCTGGTATCAAAATATCGCCAACCGACTGGGAACCTTTCAGTAAGGCGCTTTATCGCGCAATCGGATGCTGAAAGGATCTTAAACGGTCATGAAGAAACCAGTAAGTTCCGGATTGAATGACAAGAGCTTTTAGCAAAAGAAAAGCTATGCTGAGTACTTTCCTTAATTCCTATTGTTTGTCTTTGTTCGTTTCACTGCAAAACATACAGCGAGGACGGCTGCGATAAGGGAGGCAGCTCCGCATGCCAGCTTGATCAGCGGTTTCAACAATATCAACTCCATCTGTTTCGGTATATGTGTAAATTATAAAAGGGATTCATATCCAAAGACAGCTTATGATTAAGATTTTAAAGAAATTTTAAGGAAATAAGTCCTGTGCCGACCGGTTGACAATGAAAAGCCGATCATCTAAAATGAATGATAGTCATTCATTTTTAGGGAGGTCTGCATATGTCAAAGCAAACGTCCGGGAAATATGAAAAGATTTTGCAGGCGGCCATTGAAGTCATTTCTGAAAAAGGGCTTGATAAGGCGTCGATTTCAGATATCGTGAAAAAGGCGGGTACTGCGCAAGGCACTTTTTATCTTTATTTCTCATCCAAAAATGCGCTGATTCCAGCGATCGCGGAAAATCTTCTGACACATTCTTTGGACCATATTAAGAGCAAGGTCGACGGAACCATGTCTTTCTGGACCGCCTTGGATATCATGATCGATGAGACGTTCAACATGACGGAACTTCATCAGGATATTATCGTTCTTTGCTACTCAGGTCTTGCCTTTGACCATTCGATGGAAAAATGGGAGGCAATCTATCAGCCTTATTATTCCTGGCTTGAAGGACTTATTGAAAAAGCAGTTGAGAAAAACGAGGTCATTCCGGACATTAATGTGCGCTGGACGGCCCGAACGATTATCAACTTTGTCGAAAACACAGCGGAACGTTATTACATCGGGGCGGAAAACGACGAAGAGCTCAGTGTGTTCAAAAAAGAAATATTTACTTTTCTGAAGAGAAGCATAGGAACCAAGTAAAAAATGACCGGCTGCAGCTGTTCATTTTTTATCGGACTAAAAATGACTGACGTTCATTCACAATAGGAAGGGTGTTATCATTGAGTTGGCTCCTCGTAATTGCTGCGGGTTTTTTGGAAGTGGTGTGGGCCTCAGGTCTTAAACATGCGGATTCATTCGTCGATTGGCTGATGATCTTTGTACTGATCGCGGTAAGCTTTATTATGCTGATACGATCTTACAGGAACATTCCGATGGCGTCGGCTTATACCGTATTTGTCGGGATCGGAACGGCCGGCACATATGTGACGGGTATTTTTATGGGCGAGACCTTTTCAGGAGGGCAAATATTCTTTTTGATCGTGCTGTTGGGAGGCATTATTGGCATGAAGATGTTTACAAAAGAGAACAATGCCCAGTCAGGAGGTGATGAATGATGCCATGGATGTTTTTAGTGATTTCCGGAATCGAAGAGGTTATTGCCGCCATCGCTATGAAATATGTAGACGGCACAAGAAAAAAATGGCCGATTATCGTCATGGTGTTGGGGTTTGGCTTGTCTTTTTTCTGCCTTTCAAAAGCAATGCAGATGCTATCAGCCGGTGTTGCATATGCCGTATGGACCGGAATCGGCAGCATCGGCATTACGGCAGTCAGTATATTTTGGTTTAAGGAGCGTATTCGTGCTCCGCAGCTCATCTCGCTTGGCTTTATTATAATCGGGGTGATCGGCCTGCGCCTTACATCATCTTAAATTTTAATTTGCATTGGAGGTTGCTGATATGATTAATCAGCTTAAATTGCGTCCGCTTGAAAGAGAAGACCTTCCGTTTGTCCACCGTCTTAACAACGATGCGAAAATTATGTCATATTGGTTTGAAGAACCGTACGAGACTTTTGTTGAGCTGCAGGATTTATTTGACAAACACATTCACGACCAAAGCGAGCGGCGCTTTATCATAGAGAAAGAGACTGAGATGATCGGATTGGTAGAGCTGGTCGAAATTGATTATATTCACAGGCGAAATCATAATTGATCCCGAGCATCAAGGGAACGGTTATTCGTCAAGCGCAACATATTTGGCAATGAACTACGCATTTTCCGTCTTGAACTTGCACAAATTGTATTTGATCGTCGACGAAGATAATGCAAAAGCGATTCACTTGTATAAAAAGGCAGGGTTCACTATCGAGAGCGAGCTGCAGGATGAATTTTTCGTCGACGGCTATTATCGTAACGCCATTAGAATGTGCATTTTTCAGGATGAGTTTTTATCACTTAAAAAAAGCAAAGAGGAAGGCATGCAGGGATAAATAAAAGAGATGGCGGCGCCATCTCCTGCATGCTTTTTTAATTTTTCACACCTAATTGCTCTTTGGCTTTGGCGGGAATATCGTCTTTGTCAACCTCTTCCCATGACTTCACGCCTTTGTTTTCAGAATAGAAAAGCCTCAAAAACGCGCCTATGCGAAGGTTTTTATCAGCTGTGAATTCCATTGTTTTTTCTTGACCGTCTTCATCAAAACCGGCCAGTTCATATTTGAAGACGGAGTATTCCTCGCCGTCGTCAAATTTCGACGTGTCTTCCTCCCCGTTTCCAGTAATGTGAACATAATATTCGTCCGTCCCCACACGGTTTAAGTTACATCCGCTTAAAAATGCGGCAAATATGATCATCAGGCTGATCCATGGAATATGGTTTTTCACTTTTTCTCCTCATTTATGTTTCTGTCTAAAATGATAAGATTCATTGTCTGATAAAAAAATTGAATAACGTGACATGAACATTACACTTTTGTAAGGGATCGTTTTAGCACACGCAGGCAAATTAAATTTCAATATCCTTTTTATTCAATAAAGTTTATAATATGGAAAAAAGAGGGGCGCCAATGAAAAAAATCGTATGTTTGATGGTGTTTTCAATCATGACGGCCTTCGGTATTCACATCCAGCCTGCTGAAGCTGCGGTTATAAAAGATGAGAAAAAGATGACCATGACAATGACTGAAGATCATGTGGGATTTTTTATGGCGGACAGCACCAATGTAAATTACTACCCGACATGGCTGTATTACAAGCTTACGATTTTTAACGCGGAAGGCTGCACACTCAACATCAAGCTGCAGAGAATCACGTTAACAGGACATGCGGTCACTTTAAGCGAGAAAGAGTATACGGGAAATCATCTTCATTTAAGTGCTGCAGATAAAGTGAGCGGGTCGCCGCACCGAAATCATTTCTTGGATATCACAAAAGTGTCGGGGTGCGGGGATGTTGGAATCACAGGTTTTTACGGCTTTGAGCACCAAATGCCGGGCTACTAATTGATATAGAAAGCGCGGGAGGGGACTTTTCCAGAGTCCTTTTTTCATATCATCGCAAAAAATGCTAAATATCAGGAGAAAAAACAAACGCTGCTTTTATTGAGAGGCGCCATCCTCTTGCTGCTATGTTCTGCGGCTGGTTATGCTCTTTATCAGCATGTTGCCGGAGGCCGGAATGAACAGGCAGGCGCCGTCCTTCATCAGCAGGCATTACATTTTAAATTATCGACTTTAGAGGGCGGTGACATCGAACTGAAAAAATGACGGGGAAAGGCGGTACTTGTCAACTTTTGGGGGGCTTTTTGTACACCGTGCAAAGAGGAGATGCCCGTCATGCAAAAAGCTTATGACCGTTTTAAAGGAGACGGTTTTGAAATCATCGCTGTCAATGTGCGTGAATCGAAAGGTGCGGTAAAGAGCTTTGTCGACCGCCATGGCTTAACTTTTCCGGTCGCTTTGGATCAATCGGCTGAAGTTTACCGTTCTTGGGAAATGTATTATTTGCCTGCAAGTATATTCATTAATCGGGAAGGGAGAGCGTAGAGAATGTATGTCGGAGGAATGTCTGAGCGGCAAGTTGATATGTGGGTTGCAGACATTCTTAGCGATTCGTAGAAACTCATTCAAAAGGCATAGACAAACACCTATTGTTCTTATCGTTCATAAGGTAGCTCAGGAGAGGAGCGATCTTATGTTTTTTCATATTAAAGAACTACAGTATCACGCAAAGCCTGATAAACCCGATCCATTATTTGCGAAAAAGCTGCAAGAGATACTTGGAGGACAGTTCGGGGAAATATCAGTAGCTCTGCAGTATCTTTTCCAAGGATGGAGTGTCAGGGGCAATGGCAAGTACAAAGATCTGCTGATGGATACAGGAGCTGAAGAGCTTGCCCATATCGAGATGCTGGCGACGATGATCGCAAGGCTTTTGGACGGTGCGCCGGTCGGTGATCTTGAAAAAGCGGCAAAAGATCCTGTGATCGGTGCCATTCTGGGAGGGATGAATCCGCAGCATGCCATCGTATCAGGATTAGGGGCGATGCCGGCCGACAGTGTGGGAAACCGCTGGACCGCCGATTATATTATCGCAAGCGGAAATTTGCTTGCCGACTTTCGGGCAAATTTAAACGCGGAATCACAGGGGCGCCTGCAGGCCGTCCGCCTTTATGAAGAGACGACGGACCGCGGTGTTAAAGATATGCTCTCCTGGCTGATTGCAAGGGATACGATGCATCAAAACCAGTGGCTTGCAGCCATCAAAGAACTGGAAGCGAAAGAAAATGTCGTCGTCCCAAGTACGTTTCCGCGCAATCTGGAAAAAAGGGAAGTCTCCCATGTATTATTTAATTTTTCAAGAGGCAACGAGAGCGCTGCAGGCAGATGGGCGAAGGGACCGAGCATGGATGGGGAAGGCGTTTTTCAGTATGTTGAGCATCCTCAGCCCCTTGCGAAAAAACCGGTGTTAAGACCTGCGCCTCCATATATTCATGATACGCCGCCATCAGTTATTCAACATCACCGGGATGATGTACTGCCTCCGAATCTTTATTGAACCGCTTTATTTTTCCTATGATCATATTTCGGGCTTGCAGCGAATAGCCATATTGAAGAATGGTATTTAAAGGGAGGCGCAAGCTTGAAAACTTATAAGGAAACGGCCGTTTTCGAACATACCTTTTGGCTTCAGGTTTTAGGTGATCATGCGCGTTTTATTTTGGACTCTCTCGCCGAAAGGGAAAAAAACGATATTCAAAAGGCGAAGCAGTTCAAGCAAGCGTTTGATGTTTTGCTGAAAAAAGTGAACGCTTCGCCTGATTTGTATTCATTAACGCTTGAAGCTGAAGAATATGCTCTTCAGTTCAGGAAATTTAAACTCTTCATCATTAAAAGGCACCTGACAGGCGATATTAAAATTCACCTTTCTCCAACTTTTATCAACCATATGGTAAATGAACTGGAGGAATATTTGCTTGTGCTAAAATACTTGAAAAAGCGGGAAGCGCCGCCTGTTTTCCACGAGCTGCACCACCATATGCTGTGGCTGATGGATGCCGCCGGACATGCCGGCGCGATTGCCGATGACCTGGATGCGGTTGAAAAACGATTGAAAGAAAAGAGCCGGGAGTTTGTCAAACACTTTGAACAGTTCTACATTAAATCCGTTGAATTGACAGGATATCTCAGAGCGAATGTTGAATCTTTTCCCGCTCTCAGAAGGATGAACAAAGACGTGAAGCTTGAGATCGAACTGTTCCGTACATTTTTGAAAGAAGTGGAGGAATTGGAGCTTACAGATCAGATGCTCGGTACGTTCTCCGCACTGATGGCAGACCATATGATGAGGGAAGAATGCTATTATTTAATGAAAATCGCCGAATCGACAAATACGCAAGAACCTGCGTGCGACCCTGCAAAACCGAGGCTGCTTGAAAAGTAAAGCCGGCGGTTTTGCTGTTTTTTTGATGAAGCTGCGAATCGATTTGGCACCTGCAAGTTTGCACAGCCTTTTTCATGCGATTATAATTCAGAATATATAGAAAATCTAAAGACTGTTTGGAGGGCTTTTTCGTGCAAGTCAGAAAAATAAAGGATTCAGATGCCAAAAGCTATCTCAAACTCTGTGAAACGATCGATGAAGAATCTGAATTCATGCTGTTTGAACCAGGTGAACGAAAGCTTCACGCGCAACGGCAAATCAAACAGATCGAATCCGGAATGTGCGAAGTTTTTGTTTGTGCGGCTGACGACGGAAGCTTAATCGGATATGTTGCAGCAGCCAAGGGGCAGGTTCAGAGAGCTCGCCACCGCGCCCATGTGGTGATCGGCATACGCCAAGCGTATATCGGACAAGGTATTGGAGTAAAGCTTTTTCAGGCATTGGAAAAATGGGCCTGTGAAGAAAAGATTCACAGACTTGAACTGACTGTTATGACTCATAATACAGCTGCCGTTCGTTTATACAAAAAAACGGGCTTTATCATTGAAGGCACTAAAAAGCATGCTTTGAAAGTAAAAGGGCAATATGTTGATGAATATGTCATGTCCAAATTAATCAACGAACAGCAAAGGGAGGTTTCAAATGAATGACGGGTGCCATCAGGCCATTGCTGCTGTCAGCTATTACAAAACAGAACGGACGATTGATTTTAACCGGCAAACTTATACAAAAAAGCAGAATCAAATGTACTTGTACAACGATAAAATTTTAACAGCAAGCCGCCAGTATCGTTTGGAGCACGTCTATGACGTTTCATACAGACCTTTTTCCGAGGCCGGTTTGCTTTACCTCCATACGAACCAGGGGGTATTTGCTTATGAAGTGAACGTTGACCCCGGGTATTTCATTGAGGCTTTTAAAAAACAGAAAAATCCAATTAAATAAATTGCAATATATATGAAGTTTTTAGCAGTAAATGCTAGAATGAATGTTGGGAATTTTGCAAGGGAAGGAACATACCGGAGCCTGTTAGGGCGATTGACCTTGTTGGCTTACCGGGCTTATGCCACTTGGCGGTGTTTATATGTCACTGCTATGCTTGATGGTAGAACGTCCGCTTAGGCTGCAGGTGTATGTTTGAGCAAAGATTTTAAGCGGCTTTTTCCAATTTTCTTTCACATAACAAGTCCTTGACGTTCCCAGTATATTTAAATACATAGACGGTTTAACTTAATTAGAGAAGTAGAGAGGACAGACAGCTTAATGAAAAAGAAGACACAGAATACGGTTCAAAAGATCGTAGAAGCCGGATATCGTCTGTTCGCCCAAAATGGATATTCGGCAACCTCTGTAGATGAAATTATGAAAGAAGCCGGTTTTTCTAAAGCTACGTTTTATTTGTATTTTAAGTCAAAGGAGATGCTGTTTCTCCATATTATGAATGAGCAGATGGAAGATCGCTTTCAGACCAGCATGAATTGTTTTCGAAAAAAGACGCTGAGGGGATTGCTCGCGGGGATTGAACACTTGATTCAAACATCAAATAAAGAGCATTCGACAGCTTTATTTTTGGAATTTATGGCAAATAGTCATAGATATCCTGAGATTCAAAGAAAGGTAGCCCTTCTGTATGAGCAGTGGAGGGAGTTTTTTGTCGAAATGATTGAGCAGCTGCAGGAAGAAGGCATTGTTCAGAAACAGCTCCATCCGAAGGTGATGGCGTCTACGCTGATTGCCATCTTTAACGGCTACAACCATCAACACCACGCGGATCCGTCGATTAATAAACAGGAACAGCTTCAGTCCATTATTTTCTTGCTGAATCCGAAGCTGCATCTTCAGATAAAAGACAAGCTATGAATACATCATAAGACTTTTGAAACAGCCGGCGCTGCCGACCTTGAGTCGGCGGTTTTTTGCGTCAGATGAATCCACTTCGGTACGCCGCACAACAAAGCAAATCACATGCAACCGTTTAACAGCGAGCGTTTATTTCTTTTAAATAGTTGGCACAAGCAAATCGTTATTATACAATTATCTCGAATTCGAGATAATTAAAAAGGATGAATGCCATGGGCAGTCAAGATATGGAGAGATATGAAGAGGAGTTGTCTTTAAAGGCATTTATTGTCTTGTCTCGAGCATTACAATCGATTAAAAAGCGTGTGGAAGAAGACATTAAATGTTTAGGATTAAATCCAACTGAGTTTGCTGTTTTAGAATTAATCTATAATAAAGGCGATCAGCCGATACAAAAAATAGGCGAAAAGGTATTAATCGCAAGCAGCAGTATTACCTATGTTATAGATAAGCTGGAGAAGAAAAGTTTAATAGTAAGAAGGCCTTGTCCTAAAGATCGCCGTATAACATACGCTGCCTTAACGAATGAAGGAACTGCACTGATGAACAATCTTTTTCCTAAACATAAAGCAGCTATGAAAGGCATTTTCGGCGGGCTGGACATTAAAGAAAAAGAAGTTCTAATTGAAAAGTTGAAAAAACTGGGCTTCCATGCCCAAAGCATGTAAATTTTTTTACGACAATATCTCGAATTCGAAATATACGAATTCATAATAAATGTCGATTGCGAGGTAGTAGTAATGACCGAATTTCTAGAGTTAGTAAAAGAAAGACGATCAGCAAGTAATTTTCTTCCTGGATATTCAATTTCTGAACAGGAGCTTAATGAAATATTTGAAATTGTAAAATTGGCTCCCTCTGCTTTTAATTTGCAGCATACAAACTATATTGCGGTGTTGGATAAAGAAAAGAAGAACATGTTGCATGAAGCAGCTAATGGCCAATACAAGATCCTAAGCTCGTCGGCAGTCATCATCGTTTTGGGTGACAAAAAGGCCTTTCATCAAGCAAAAGAAATCTACGAAGGTTTAAAACTGCTCGGAGTACTTAATAAACAAGAATATGATGATATGGTTCACGATACGGTTTCTTTCTATCAATCCAGAGGAGAAGCATTTCAAAGGGATGAAGCCATCAGGAATGGCTCATTATCTTCTATGCTCTTTATGATGGCTGCTAAAGAAAAAGGTTGGGATACTTGTCCCATGATTGGCTTTGATCCTCAAAAGGTAAAAGAGGTATTGAATATAAATGAGCAATATGAGGTCGTCATGATGATCACCCTTGGGAAGGAAAAATTAGAAAGCAGAAAACCGCGGGGATTTAGAAAACCTGTAAATGAATTTGTAACCTATATCTCATAATAAAGCTATGTTTCATGAAAGAGGAGTGAAATGATATGAAAAAGAAAACAAGCGGAATCCATCACATTACCGCGATTGTCGGCCATCCGCAAGAGAATGTCGATTTTTACGCTGGCGTTCTAGGTTTACGTTTAGTGAAAAAAACTGTTAATTTTGATGATCCGGGAACATACCACCTGTATTTCGGTAATGAAGGCGGAAAACCGGGAACGATTATTACATTCTTTCCATGGGTGGGTGCTCGCCGAGGAGTCATTGGAGATGGCCAGGTGGGAGTTACTTCATACGTCGTTCCTAAAGGCGCAATGGCATTTTGGGAAAACAGATTGGCAAAATTTAATTTGCCTTATACAAAAATGAACCGTTTTGGAGAGGAGTACTTAGAGTTCGATGATCCTCATGGACTTCATCTGGAAATTGTCGAAAGAGAAGAAGGGGAAAAGAACAGCTGGAAGATAGGAGAAATTACACCGGACAAAGCAATCAAAGGATTTGGCGGAGCAACACTTTTATCCAAACAACCGGAAAAAACGGCTGAATTATTAGAAAAGGTTATGGGACTTGAAAAAGTTGGTGAAGAAGGAGATTTTGTACGTTTTCGTTCTTCTGGTGATATCGGGAATATAATTGATTTGAAATTAACAACTATAGGCAGCGGACAAATGGGGATTGGTACAGTTCACCATATTGCCTGGAGAGCTATTGATGACAATGATCAATTAGAATGGCAAAAATATGTTGCAGAAAATGGTTATCGTGTTACACCCGTGCAAGACAGAAATTATTTTAACGCGATTTATTTTAGAGAACACGGGGAGATTTTATTTGAAATTGCAACAGATCCTCCAGGGTTCGCCCATGATGAATCACATCAAACAATGGGAGAACAGTTAATGTTGCCGGCTCAGTATGAACACTACAGAGAGCAGTTAGAAAGAAGATTAATTCCTATAACAGTGAAGGCGCTGGATTAATTTTTGCACGGAAGTGATTCAATGCTGTCCATTGATCCGCTTACAAAAACGGAAAGAGAGAACTACAAGTTTTTAATCGGGAGTATCATACCAAGACCCGTGGCGTTTGTTACAAGCCTGTCAGAGGAGGGCGTCTTAAACGGAGCTCCATTTAGTTATTTTAATATTGTATCTTCAAATCCTCCCATGATCTCCCTGTCCATACAACGTTCTGAAGGGAGCCAAAAAGATACAGCGAGAAACATTCTGAAGAGCAAAGAATTTGTGGTCCATATCGTTGATGAACAAAATGTTGAAAAAGTGAATGCAACGGCCGCGAGCCTACCTCCAAGTCAAAGTGAAATTCAGTTAGCGGAGTTAACCCCGGTTGAAAGTGTGAAAGTCTCGGTACCGGGGGTTAAAGAAGCGAAAGTGCGCATGGAATGTGTTCTGGAGTATTCATTAGAGTTGGGAGATAAACACTCTCCCGGCTGCGATTTCATGATAGGTCAAGTCGTTCAATATCATATCGAGAGCGGCATTTATGAAAATGGAAAAATTGATCCGAGAGGCCTCGGAGCCATCAGCCGATTGGCCGGGCATGATTACGCAAAGATTGGTGAAATCTTTACCAGGGAAAGACCGAAGTAATATAACCATCCACGATATCTCGAAGTTGAGATTTATTAAACTGAAATGTTTTAAGCTTATTGTAGCAAGGAATAATAAAGGCAGCGAAACACTTTCAAGGGGGTGGTTTTTAAAAGGTTTAAAAAAAGAAAACAAAAAAGCGGGTGTAAAATATGGGATTTTTAGACAAATTATTTAGAAAATCAAAGGAGATGGATCATATGTCAAATGTGAAATTAGCTGTAGTTTTTTATAGTATGGGCGGAACAAACTATCAATTAGCAAAATGGGCTGCAGAAGGCGCAAAAGAAGCAGGCGCTGACGTCAAAGTATTAAAAGTACAAGAATTGGCTCCGCAATCAGTTATTGAAGGAAATGAAATATGGAAAGCAACTGTTGATGCAACAAAAGACATTCCAGTCGTAACCTCAGAAGATATAGAGTGGGCAGACGCTATTATATTCAGTACACCAACACGTTTTGGCAATATGGCATCCCAAATGAAACAGTTTCTTGATACACAAGGCGGACTTTGGGCAAACGGCAAGACAGTTAATAAAGTTGTAAGTGCAATGTCCTCCGCTCAAAATCCACATGGTGGTCAAGAAGCGACGATCTTGTCCTTATATACTTCAATGATGCACTGGGGAGCTATTATTGCTTCTCCTGGATACACTGATCCTGTCCTATTTGGGGCTGGCGGAAATCCATATGGAACGAGTGTTACAGTCGATCAAGACGGGAAGATGATTGAAGACGTAGAAGCCGCAGTGAAACATCAAGCAAAACGAACGGTGACCGTAGCTGAATGGGTCAAAAAGGGCAATCAGTAATATTTGAAATTTAAAAGAGCCAAATGACTGGCTCTTTTTTTAGTTGGTTCAGTTGAGCCGTTTTTCTTATTTGATGTCTTCATTTGACTGCGAACACGCCATAATTGCGCGGCATAAGGAATAAGATATCCAACATATCCTATAACGATGCCCGTGCAGGAGGAATCCGTCTTTTAAGTTGATGATTTCACAATGATAAAATTTTTTTCTATTAAATTTTAAAAAAATGAAACTTTAAGTTCATATGAACGTAAACATAAGTGAAATGATTTTATTTAGTCATACGATCAATCAACAAATGCAAAAGGGGTGAAACAAAAGTGAAAGTCATGATTGGTTCGATCATATTGCTGCTCATTATAGGGTTTGGCGTATGGCTTATGTTGAGCCCGCTTTTTAAAAAAGTCGGAAGCGGGGCGACCAAAATAAAGAAAACGCTGGAGGACGACAAAGATGAATGAAAAACAACCAAAGAAAAATAAAAACAAAACGCTGCTCGGCGGAATCATTGTCGCTGCCGCTTTAATTATTGGAGGATTCACGGCCTCCCTGTTCATCGAGAAAATCCCGAACGGATATGTCGGCGTCGTTTATTCCCCGAATGGCGGGGTAAAATCGGAAACGCTGGATCAAGGCTGGCATTTAGTCGGGCTGTTTGACAAAGTCACAAGATATCCGGTACGGATGCAGACTGTAAACAATCAGGATATTCAAGTGGCTACTTCCGACGGCAAAAACATCTCAATGGACATTGCCTACAACTATGTCGTTCAGCCTGATAAAGTCGTAGAATTGTTTAATAAATTCGGAGCGGTCGATATTGAATCAATCGAAAACAGCTACTTGAAAACAAGGCTGTGGGACGCTGCGAGAAAGTCGATTTCCAAATATTCCGTCATTGATACATACGGACAAAAATCATCTGATGCCGCTGCAGAAATTCAAAAAACATTTGCAGATGATATGAAGGGGCTCGGCTTTGTCATTGACGATTTAACACTCGGCGTGCCGAAGCCTGATAAAGCGACTCAGGAAGCGATTGACGCGCGCGTGAAGTCTTCGCAGGAACTGGAAAGAACACAGACGGAGCTGAAGATCGCCGAAGCGGAAGCGAAAAAGAAAAAGATCGAAGCCCAAGGTATTGCCGAGTACAACGAAATTATTAAAAAGTCGATGTCGGATGAAATGATCAAGTATCAATGGATCCAAAAATGGGACGGAAAAATGCCTAAAGCGACCGGATCGAATTCCCTGATCCAGATTCCAACCGATGAGAAAGGAAAATAAAACGAAAAAAATCCCTTGCCAAGGGATTTTTTTCGTCTCGGGCGCACGTATATAATGGTGTTAACAATCGTTTCTGAGACAGGGGGTAAGATGTTGTTTGCTCCGGAAGCCATTCTCCGTACGTGGAGAAAATTTGACTCTTTTCCGATGGAAACGCTGACAAAAGCATGGTTTTATCATCAGGCAGGAGATGGGAGACAGCGGGAAGTATCGATGATGAAGGAGCACTATCAAGAGTACGGGATTGCCGGCAATTGTTTTGACCTTTCGATTTGGCTGCTGGATGAGTTCACAAAAGACGGAGTGGAAGCTTTTCCAATCGGCCGTTCGTTCAAAACGGAACGCGCGCATGCCGCAGTCATCGCCCTTGATGAAAGAGGCCGGCGCTTTTTGTGTGATCTGGGAGACCAATGGCTGCATCCGATTCTGATCGATTGCGAATCTGAAGATTATACCAATGAAAAGCTGGGCGGTTTTTTCCCTGCCGCACAAGTTCAAGTCATGCCGACAGCCGGCGGAGTTGAGGTCCTTTACCATCGGCCGAACGGAAAGGTGTCGACTCAAGTCTACAATACAGACCCTGTTGACATGTCCGTTTTTTTAAAGGCGGCTGAATACTCGCAGGCGGCATTGAAGCCTGCGCCTTTACTGGAATGCAGAATTCCGTTTCAGCATGAAATCGCCCATTGGGAATTCAGCGGCTGGGACATATATCTTAGTACGAGCAAAGGATTATACAGAGAAGCGAAGCCGGACACAATCGAAGGATGGACTGAAAAAATCCACGATATCTCAGGATACGATAAAAATGTTCTCAAGAAAGCATTGGAGATTTATCAAACCCGCGCGTGATCTTAAACCTTGAAAAAAACTCATTTTATACATATCATGTGGAAAGAGGAGAGGATAAGATGAGCCATTATGACCAGCAATACAATGCAATCATACAAAAAATTATTGAATCAGGGATCTCCGATGAAGAATATCAGGTTCGGACGAAGTGGGATTCAGACGGAACGCCGGCTCATACGCTGAGCATCATGAGCGAAAAAATGCGGTTTGACAATTCAGAAGTGCCGATTTTGACGACGAAGAAGGTGGCGTGGAAAACGGCCATTAAAGAGCTGCTTTGGATTTGGCAGCTGAAATCCAATGATGTTCAAGTTCTGAATGATATGGGGGTTCATATTTGGGATCAATGGCGTCTTGAAGACGGCACAATCGGAGCAGCGTACGGCTATCAATTAGGGAAGAAAAACAGAACGGTTAACGGCCAGAAAGTCGATCAAGTGGATTATTTGCTTCATCAGTTAAAGCATAACCCTTCTTCACGCAGGCATTTGACCATGCTGTGGAATCCCGATGATTTGGATGGCATGGCTTTGACGCCCTGCGTCTATGAGACGCAATGGTATGTGAAAGAAGGAAAGCTCTCTTTAGAAGTAAGAGCGAGAAGCAACGACATGGCGCTTGGCAACCCGTTCAATGTGTTTCAATATAATGTCTTGCAGCGCATGATCGCGCAAGTCCTCGGTTATGAGCTGGGCGAATACATCTTCAACATCGGTGACTGCCACATCTATACCCGTCACATCGACAATTTAAACATTCAGATGAAACGCGAGCAGTATGAAGCGCCAAAGCTATGGATCAACCCGGATATCAAAAATTTTTATGACTTTACAATCGATGATTTTAAATTAATCGACTATAAGCACGGCGACAAGCTGACATTTGAAGTTGCCGTATGAACAGGCGGATTTCCCGCCTGTTTTTTTGTACAGTGATGAAAAACGGCCTTGGAGGATGATTCAAGAAGATACAGACATATAATACGGCAAGACAGGCACAAGGGCTGTCGATATGGAGCTGTTTGCGGGAATTCATTAAAACACGCGGCTGAAGTTATGTTTTTACCAACGATATCAACGGTTCATGTTCTGATGCAAAAGCGATGACGTGCAGCATCTTAAAAAATAACGTCATAGAAGAATAAACGTTCATTTACACAATCTAAACGTCTTTTTCACAAAGAACCCGAAAAGCAAAAACAATTCTCTCTTAATCTGTTAGTAACACCAGCATATACAAGAGGAGGTTGTTTTTGTCATGATCAAAAAATGGGCGGTTCATCTGCTGTTTTCCGCATTGGTACTGCTTGGGCTTTCGGGAGGCGCCGCATATTCTCCTCAGCATGCCGAAGGTGCTGCAAGGTATGACGACATATTGTATTTTCCGGCATCACGCTATCCCGAAACCGGCGCTCATATCAGCGACGCAATCAAAGCGGGGCATTCAGATGTCTGCACGATTGAAAGATCGGGAGCGGATAAGCGCCGCCAGGAATCACTGAAGGGGATTCCGACTAAGCCGGGCTTTGACCGTGACGAATGGCCGATGGCCATGTGTGAAGAAGGGGGCAAAGGAGCGTCTGTCAGATATGTCAGCTCATCGGATAACCGCGGAGCCGGCTCCTGGGTCGGGAACAGGCTGAGCGGTTTCGCCGACGGGACGAGAATTTTGTTTATCGTTCAATAAAAGGCGAAAAACAAATATCTTTCCTTTGGGAAACATTTTTGTTGACAGGAAAATCGTTGTGGGGGATAATGGTAATGTAAGCATATTATCATTCCCTCTGTTTCAGGTTCGCATCCTTCATTGCCGAATGGATGTGAGCCTGTTTTTTCGTGCAAAAAAACCGCCGACCGGCGGTTTTGCTGATGAGTCCGTGTTTTAATGAACAGTGCGGAAAACGCCGATGACTTTTCCGAGAATCGTCACATTCTGAAGGATGATCGGCTCCATCGTCGGGTTTTCCGGCTGAAGGCGGATATGGGTTTCCTCCTTGAAAAACCGCTTAACAGTCGCTTCGTCGTCTTCGGTCATCGCAACGACGATATCCCCGTTGTTTGCGGTGTTCTGCTGCTTGACAATCACATAATCTTGATCAAGAATTCCGGCATCGATCATGCTTTCTCCCATGATCTCCAGCATGAAGACGTGCTCATCCGGCGGCGCCAGGCGTTCGGGAAGCGGAAAGTATTCCTCGATGTTTTCGACTGCGGTAATCGGTGTACCGGCGGTCACCTTTCCGATGACCGGGACATTGACAACCTGGTTTTTCGGAATATGAATTTCCTCCTCTGTATCGAGAATTTCGATCGCTCTCGGCTTCGTCGGATCCCTTCTGATCAATCCCTTCGTTTCAAGCCTTGCCAAGTGGCCGTGTACCGTTGAACTTGACGCCAGGCCGACCGCTTCTCCGATCTCCCTGACGGAAGGCGGATAGCCTTTGCGCTTCACTTCTTCTTTAATGAAACGCAAAATATCAAGTTGTCTTTTTGATAGCTTCGTCATTTTTTGCACCTCAAAACGTCGATTTTAGCTAGATTATAGCATGTTTTTCCTCTGAGTACAAACATAGGTTCGAAAAAAACGATTGACAGAAACATTTGTTCGTATGTATACTGAAGTCACAAAAACCGAACAAACATTCTGGGGTGATGGATATGAAAAAAGAATCATTGATTTTTGTCAGTCTGTTTACTGCTGTGATCAGCTGCTGTATTCTGTTTGTGTCTTTTGCCGGTAAGATCGAAGAAAGAAAGCAATATGTTAAAATAGAAGTGCAAGAAGGCGATACATTGTGGGAGCTGGCCGACCGGATCAAAGGCGGAAAAACCGCTGACAAACACAAATTCATCGAATGGGTCGCCGATAAAAACAATCTGCCGACCTCTGTCATTAAACCGGGAGATGTCTTGATCCTGCCGGTAGCCAAACAGCACTCCGATCAATATCAGCTTGCAGTTGTAGAATAAGAGATTGAGGGGATTTCCATGAATGCGATTATTTACACCAGGGTAAGCACTGCGAAGGAGCAGCAGGAAACCTCATTAAAGCGGCAGGAGGAAGAGCTTAAGTCGCTTGCCGCCGAACACGGGATGAACGTCGTGAGCGTCATTTCCGAGCAGGCGAGCGGATATGAAATGGACCGCGACGGCGTCTTCGATCTGCTCGAGGAAATCAAAACATCAGACATCGACGCGGTTTTAATACAGGATGATACGCGGCTTGGAAGAGGGAATGCCAAAATTGCCCTTCTTCACTGTTTATATAAAGAAGGCGTTCAAATCTACACGCTGGCTCACCGCGGAAAGCTCGAGCTTTCCGAAGCGGACTCGATGGTTTTGGAGATTGTCGGCATTGTCGAGGAATACCAGCGGAAAATACATAACCTGAAAATTAAGCGGGGAATGAAGAAGGCGGTCGAAAACGGCTACCGCCCGGAGAGGAACCTAAAACACCGCAATGAAGGCGGCGGGAGAGAGCGAATCGAAGCGCCTCTTTCAGAAATCGTCAGGCTCAGGGAGAACAAGCTGACGTTTGCGGAGATTGCAGCCGTGTTGAGAGGCTTCGGATACAGCATATCAAAAGCAACCGTTCACCGCCGCTACCAGGAGTATAAGGACGGCCTTGCAGACTAATCTGTTGTCAAACGAAAGCGGATTTAGTAGTATGATGGATATATACCGAATCAAAGGAGTATCTTATGATTTCTAAAGAAAAAATAGCCAGAATTAACGAGCTTGCCAAAAAAGCAAAGAGCGGATCTTTAACAGACGAAGAAAAAGCAGAACAGCAGAAGCTTCGCCAGGAATACCTTCAAGGCGTCCGCGCGTCTATGAAAAACACGTTGAAAACTGTGACGATTGTTGACCCTGAAGGTAATGATGTGACTCCTGAAAAGCTCAAACAGGAAAAAAGAAACCGCCGATTGCATTAATTTTAGGGAATACGCCGATATCGTATTCCCTTTTTGTATATACTACAATTTAGAATGAAGGCAAAGATTCGTCATTTTTCGCCCAGCTTTTGAGCTGAAATGGTTGTGAAAACCGATGGGTAGATTTATGATAAGAAAGTAGAGTCCATACAGGAAGGGGATCATAATGAAAACGATTGAATTAAAATCTGTCGCAACAATACGAACACTCTCCATAGACGCGATTGAAAAAGCTAAATCCGGTCACCCCGGCATGCCGATGGGGACTGCTCCGATGGCTTATGCGCTTTGGACAAAAATGATGAATGTCAGCCCTGAAAATCCGAATTGGTTTAACAGGGACCGTTTTGTGCTTTCCGCCGGACACGGATCAATGCTTTTGTACAGCATGCTTCACTTAAGCGGATATGACGTTTCAATTGAAGACCTCAAAAATTTCCGCCAATGGGGAAGCAAAACTCCTGGGCATCCGGAATTCGGACATACTCCGGGTGTAGATGCGACTACAGGTCCGCTTGGCCAAGGAATCGGAATGGCTGTCGGAATGGCGCTTGCTGAACGTCACCTTGCTGAAACTTACAACCGTGACGACTATCGCGTCGTTGACCATTATACATACAGCATTTGCGGTGACGGAGACTTGATGGAGGGAATTTCATCCGAAGCGGCTTCGCTTGCGGGACATTTGAACCTCGGCCGTCTCATCGTGCTTTATGATTCAAATGACATTTCGCTTGACGGCGAACTAAACCGCTCATTCTCTGAAAATGTAAAGCAGCGCTTTGAAGCGATGAATTGGGAAGTGCTTTATGTTGAAGACGGCAACAACATTGCCGAAATTACGGCGGCCATCGAGAAAGCGAAACAAAATGAAAAGCAGCCGACATTAATTGAAGTGAAAACAACGATCGGTTTCGGTTCTCCAAACCGTGCGGGCACATCCGGCGTCCACGGCGCTCCGCTCGGATCAGAAGAGGCGAAATTAACGAAGGAAGCGTATGAGTGGACATACGAAGAAGATTTTTATGTTCCTTCCGAAGTGTACGAGCACTTTAACGAAACAGTGAAGGAAGCGGGTAAGAAAAAAGAGGCGGAATGGAACGAACTGTTCTCCGCATACAAGAAAGCCCACCCGGAACTTGCCGAAGAGCTTGAACTGGCGATCAAAGGCGAGCTTCCTGAAGGATGGGATCAGAAAGTACCTGTATATGAAAAAGGAAGCAGCCTTGCTTCACGTGCATCCTCAGGTGAAGTGTTAAACGGAATCGCTCAACAAGTGCCGTTTTTCTTTGGCGGATCCGCGGACTTGGCCGGTTCCAACAAAACGACAATCAAAAACGGCGGAGATGTTTCAGCGAAGGATTACGCCGGCAGAAATATCTGGTTCGGTGTAAGGGAATTTGCGATGGGAGCAGCTTTGAACGGAATGGCTCTTCACGGAGGCCTCCGCGTATTCGGCGGAACGTTCTTCGTTTTCTCCGATTACTTGAGACCAGCGATTCGTCTTGCTGCATTGATGGGGCTTCCTGTCACCTATGTATTTACACATGACAGCATTGCCGTCGGTGAAGACGGACCGACTCATGAGCCGATTGAACAGCTGGCATCACTTCGTGCGCTGCCGAACTTGTCCGTCATCAGACCTGCCGACGGAAATGAAACAGCAGCTGCCTGGAAGCTCGCGCTTCAATCAAAAGACCAGCCGACTGCGCTTGTGTTGACACGCCAAAACTTGCCGACAATCGATCAGTCTGCTGAAACGGCTTATGAAGGCGTTAAAAAGGGTGCATATGTCGTTTCAAAAAGCCAAAACGAAAAACCGGAAGCGATCTTGCTTGCGAGCGGATCTGAAGTTGGCCTTGCGCTTGATGCACAAAGCGAGCTGCAAAAAGAAGGCATTGACGTATCCGTTGTCAGCGTTCCGTCATGGGATCGATTTGACAAGCAGCCGGCTGAATATAAAAACGCTGTTCTTCCAACTGATGTGACAAAGCGTCTCGCAATTGAAATGGGATCGCCGCTCGGATGGGAGAGATATACAGGCACTGACGGGGACATTCTCGGAATCGACCAGTTCGGTGCATCAGCTCCTGGCGAAACGATCATGAAAGAATACGGTTTTACGCCTGCGAATGTAGTTGACCGGGTGAAAAAACTGTTAAATCGCTAATCGGGCATATGAAAGAGAATGATCTGCGGATCATTCTCTTTTTTTCGTTTCGACAAAATTAGTCGCTTCTTTTATCATCATCAGACAATTATTTCTAACCCCCTTTTGTATAATAGAAAACATATATCTTTCGAAACAGGGGGATGAGACAGGGATGGAACGCCATTATTATACGTATTTGATAGAAGAGGAATTTGCCAGCCATTATTTTGGAAGAGAGTCTGTCATGTTCAAACTGTTTTACGATTATCATTGGACGAGCCCCGATCAAAAGTCTCAATTAGCCGCGAAACAGATCGAGTTTATTACAAAACCGATTCCCGCTGCTCATATACACAAAAGAATGAAAATGAACCTCTGCCGGGAAGACTATACACAGGTTGACTATGTATACAGATTGATTGTTCCAAAAGGAAGCGCTTCTTTTATTATCAAAGACCGTCATATTGAGATATTGGCAAAGGGTCCATTCGATGCCGAAACGGTTTTCTTTGAGGTATTGCGAAAAGTCAGTCCGTGTTTTCTTGCGATGGATTTTAATATGAAACGTTATGGCTGGCTGAACCCTGTGAAAGAAAGAAATTTTGTATAAAAAAAAGAATTTGGACTGTAAATGTTGTATAATAGCGTTTGGTTTAGTACACTTTATACGAGACAACATGAAGGAGGAAATTAAATGGATTTGTGGGTTGTCATCCTAGTGGGCGTTTTAGCATTGCTCGCAGGTGTTGCACTCGGATTTTTTATTGCTCGTAAATATATGATGAACTATTTGAAAAAAAATCCGCCAATTAATGAACAAATGCTGCGCATGATGATGATGCAGATGGGTATGAAACCATCCCAGAAGAAAATTAATCAAATGATGAAAGCCATGGAAAATCAAACGAAATAATGCGAATGCGATTATGACATAGAAGGAACATGGTTATAAAATAAAAAACCCGCTTCCGGGTTTTTTATTTTGATCTATGATTATTGTGTATTTCCGAGAGATAGTTTTTGGTATTCCAAGAGAAGGCTATCCAGCTGCTGGCTGTGCTGAATGGTGATATGTGAAGTCATGCCGTTTGTCATGACGATTTTTAGCAGCTCTTTTCTTTTTTCCTCAATTTCATGAAGCAGATTTTCTTTCATCACAGGAATTTATCCTTTCTTCTGTAAAAATCATCTTTTTGTTGCCTACTAAATGCTATTATATCCATATATAGGTTTCTTTTCAATTCTGAAGGTGATAAGGGTAAATTGTCAAAATTGATTATATAAAGAAATTCGTGCAATCAACATCCTTTTTTGTGATATGTTAGGAAATTGAAATGTAATTGTCATATCAAATGATTTTCTTTCATGGTATTCCAAAAAATAGAAGGGAGAAAGAGATGGCTGATATCAATTATATTCTCGCTTTCGGTGCAGGGTTTCTATCGTTTATTTCGCCATGCTGCCTGCCGCTTTATCCCGCTTTTTTATCATATATTACCGGTGTCAGCATGAGTGAAATCCATTCTGACAAACTTATGTTTCAAAAAAGGAGCTTGGTACATACGGTCTTTTTCCTGATCGGCTTTTCGATGATCTTTGTGGCACTCGGCTACAGCACGTCGCTTGTCGGGTCGTTTTTTAAGGATTATCATCAGCTCATCAGGCAGCTTGGTGCGGTTTTTATCATCTTTTTCGGATTTGTCACTTTGGGGGTTTTTAAGCCTGAATTTTTAATGAAAGAAAGGCGCCTCCAATTTAAAAACAGGCCTGGAGGTCTGCTCGGTTCCATCGGAATCGGAATGGCATTTGCCGCCGGCTGGACGCCCTGCACCGGCCCGATTCTTGCAGCGGTTATTGCACTCGCCGGAACGAACCCGATGTCGGCCGTGCCTTATATGGTGCTTTATGCACTCGGATTCAGCTTGCCGTTTCTGCTTCTGTCTTTTTTCATTACAAAGATGAAATGGCTTCGGAAGCATCAGCTCATCATCATGAAGATCGGCGGAGTTGCAATGATTGTAGTCGGCATCCTGCTGTTCTTTGACTGGATGACGAAAATCATTATCGTATTGTCAGGCCTGTTCGGCGATTTCAGAGGCTTTTAAACTTTGCTAAGGACCGCCTTGGTTTTTTGTTACAATAGGACTTATTCACAGCAAAACTGAATAATGATGTTGGAGGGGAGTATGACAAGGGTTTTAATTGTTGATGATGCAAAATTTATGAGAGATAAAATTAGAGAAATACTTGAAACAGAAGACTTGCAAGTCGCGGGTGAAGCCGAGAACGGGGAAGAAGCTGTTTTGCTTTATCAAGAGCTGCAGCCGGACTTGGTTATCATGGATATTACGATGCCTGTGAAAAACGGGATAGAAGCTTTAAAGGATATGATCCAGCTGAACCCGAAAGTGAAAGTGATCATGTGTACGGCCATGCGGCAAAAGTGGATCGTCGTTGAGGTGATCGAAGCCGGAGCCAAGGACTTCATCGTCAAGCCTTTCGAGGAAACGAAAGTCGTCGAAGCGATTCGGCATGTGCTCGGAAATGCTTGCAGATGATAAACGTGAACATGGTTTTTTTCTTCGTTTTAGAGTATAGTAACAAGTAGAGAAATTAGCTTTAGAAAAAGGGATGATATGTATGATGATCGTCGTTTCATCTATACTTGCTATCGTGATGGCCGTCATTGTCATGGCTGTCAGAATCAAGTCATCTGAAAAACCGGCTACGGCCAAAAAAATTATACTGCCTCCGATTTTTATGAGCACCGGTGCTCTCATGTTTTTATTTCCGGTGTTCCACGTAACCGGTGCTGAATTTTTGGAAGCTCTCACCGTGGGCATGATCTTTTCTATTTTCTTAATTAAAACCTCAAAATTTGAAATCCGCGATGATAAAATCTATATTAAACGGTCCAAATCGTTTGTGTTTATTTTAATTGCGCTGCTCGTCATCCGGATCGTGATGAAGAGCATATTAAGCACAACGATCGATTACGGCGCACTGAGCGGAATGTTTTGGATTCTGGCTTTCGGGATGATCGTTCCTTGGCGGATTGCCATGTATTTATCGTTTAGAAAGCTTTCAAGCCAGATTGAAGCGTCAAATCACATACAGGTCAATTAAAACAAAACCTTTCCTGAAAGAAGGAAAGGTTTTGTTTATTTAAAAAGCTCTTGATATGTAGAGTGATCAATGTTCTTTTCTTTTAAACGTTTCACGAGGAACTTATGGTCTCTTTTCGGTGTGGCCATAATATAGCCTCTGATGATTAAATCCCGGTCGATGGCGCCTGCTTTTTCTTTCAATGCAAGCTCCCCGATCTTACCGGCGATTTTTGCTTTTGCTACATCGCGAAACAGCTCGGGTACGGGTGAAACCAATTCCTCAAGCAGTTCTTTTTCTTCGTCATTCCACAAATGCCTTGTCTGTTCAATATAATAATCCTGCCAGTCCAGCTCAGATTTCCCATCTTCTTTAGGCAGCCTTTTTAAAAATTTGCGAAACATGAAAAAACCGCCGATTGACAAGAGGACGATCATGATGACGATCCAAGCGAGCATCAGCCATAAAAACCATCCTTCCAGCATCTCTCATCACTCCTTTGTCTATAACCTATTTTACATGAAGGCGTTTTAGAAGAACATAGAAAAAATAATATAAAATGGGACACCGGCCTGGTCAAAAGAGATGCTAGAACATAATCTATTGTATAGCGATTCCCTAATCGGCCATAGAGAATTGCTAGAGGATATTTGACGAACGAACGGAAAAAAACCCGGATGGCAAGTGTTTTAAGCGCTGTCCGGGTTCTGCTTGTTGTGCAGCTTTGATATAAAAGGAATATTGATTGAAAGCGAAATGTCATCTTTGCTTGATTCTTTATTGATTTTAACTGCAAGAATGTTGTTTTCGCATTCCGCTTCGATCTGTTTGTCATTCAAAAAGAAAGGAAGCATCAGCGATTTCTCGTAAAGCTGCTCATCGGTTTTAACTGCAAGCTTGAAATCGTAGCCTGAAAACGTCAAGTCAAGATGCCGGACATTCAAGTGGCTTAAATCTGCTTCAATTATATATTCAGTGCTCGTTTCATAAAGGTCAATCGGTAAAGTTTCATCATAGAGGAGAAAAGGGTCGTCAACAAACTGTTTCATCCATTCTTTATCAAAATCTGCGGAATCGAAACGTTTTGTATTTGTCATTGGAGCATTCCTCCATACCTAGCCTTACCATTAGATTATGCACACCTTTGAATTCATGTGAAGGAGGGTGGACAACGCCTCAGGGTGACGCGCGGTAAGGAAAAAAACCGCGCCGTGAAAGGCGCGGAAAAAATGTTACATATCGTGACTGGAATTGTGTTTTTGTCTTGTATGGTTCCGGTTTTTTACTTTTTTGCTTCCGCTCAAAGGCTCTGGCTGCCCCGGCTGAGCTCCTTTCGGTGCGTTTTTGCGCATATCTTTGCCGTCGTTTTTATTTGTCAATGTTTTAACCTCCTAAGATATTCATGAAGGATCTTTCGTATTTATTGATTGGTTTTCCGTTTTTTGTTGTTTTGGCGTTCCGCCTCAGTGAGTATGTGCTGATCATTTTCAATATATCCCGCGCCGTTTCCTTGGCGTTTCGCATTGTTCATTCCATTTATTACATGATTTGCTTTTCGTTTGGCCAATTTCAATCACCTCAGACTGTAGTATAGCCTTAGCGGGTGTATTGTATAAAAAAATGTATTTCCAGTAAAATAAACTTTTTTCCGTATATAAGTCATTCTTATTGAATTTAATAAAAACATTGATATTTACTTATGTTTAAAATTGTTTTAAGATTAAATTGTGAGAAAATTGTGGTGAAATATGCCGATTTTTCTGGCGTATGATCTTGATCTTTAAAGGGGGATTTTGGAGAAATGGCGAATCAGCAACAAATCGCAAAAAAAGACGCTTTTCAATCAAGAAAAACGTTTACAGTACAAGGCAAAACGTACAGCTATTATTCTTTAAAAGCATTAGAGGATCAAGGAATCGGAAACGTATCAAAACTTCCTTATTCCATTAAAGTTTTGCTCGAATCCGTTCTTCGTCAAGTAGACGGGAGAGTCATTACTGAGGAACACGTTGAAAACTTGGCAAAATGGGGCACTGCCGAATTAAAAGATATTGACGTTCCTTTCAAACCATCCCGCGTTATTTTGCAGGACTTTACCGGCGTTCCAGCCGTTGTAGACCTTGCTTCATTAAGAAAAGCGATGGCTTCAGTCGGCGGAGATCCGGATAAAATCAATCCTGAAATACCGGTAGACCTTGTCATCGACCACTCCGTACAAGTTGACAAAGCGGGTACGGAAGATGCATTGACCGTTAATATGGACCTTGAATTCCAACGAAATGCAGAGCGTTACAAATTTTTAAGCTGGGCTAAGAAAGCGTTTAATAACTATCAAGCTGTTCCCCCTGCTACAGGTATTGTTCACCAGGTGAACCTTGAGTATTTGGCAAACGTTGTCCATGCAGTGGAAGAAGACGGCGAGATTGTCACTTATCCTGACACGCTTGTCGGTACTGACTCCCATACAACGATGATCAACGGAATCGGCGTTCTCGGCTGGGGCGTCGGCGGAATTGAAGCTGAAGCAGGCATGCTCGGCCAGCCTTCATATTTCCCTGTACCTGAAGTAATCGGTGCGAAGCTTGTCGGAAAGCTGCCGAACGGTACGACAGCGACGGACCTTGCGCTTAAAGTGACACAGGTGCTGCGTGAAAAAGGCGTAGTCGGAAAGTTCGTCGAATTCTTCGGTCCGGGTGTTGCGGAACTACCGCTTGCAGACCGTGCGACAATCGCAAATATGGCTCCTGAATACGGCGCGACTTGCGGTTTCTTCCCTGTTGATGAGGAAGCATTGGAATACATGCGTTTAACAGGCCGTGATGAAGAACATATCAATGTGGTGAAAGAATATTGCCGTCAAAACGGACTGTTCTACACGCCTGATCAGGAAGATCCTGTATTTACCGATATCGTTGAAATCGACTTGTCAAAAGTTGAAGCGAACCTTTCAGGTCCGAAGCGTCCTCAGGATCTCATTCCGCTGACTGACATGAAAGAAACGTTCCACAAGCATTTGGCAAGCCCTGCGGGCAACCAGGGATTCGGTTTAAACGCGAGCGAGGCTGACAAAGAAATCAAATTTAAGCTTGAAAACGGCGAAGAAGCCGTCATGAAAACGGGTGCGATCGCAATTGCGGCGATTACCAGCTGTACAAATACATCAAACCCTTATGTCTTAATCGGTGCGGGCCTCGTCGCCAAAAAAGCGGTTGAACTGGGATTGAAAGTACCGAACTATGTGAAAACATCTCTCGCTCCGGGTTCAAAAGTCGTAACAGGCTACTTGGTTAATTCAGGCCTGCTGCCGTATATGCGCGAGCTTGGATTTAACATCGTCGGCTACGGCTGTACGACATGTATCGGGAACTCCGGACCGCTTGCGCCTGAAATCGAAAAAGCGGTTGCCGAAAACGACCTGCTGATTACGTCTGTCCTTTCCGGTAACCGTAACTTTGAAGGCCGGATTCATCCGCTTGTCAAAGGAAACTACTTGGCGTCTCCGCCTCTAGTCGTGGCCTATGCATTGGCAGGTACGGTAGATATCGACCTGAAAAACGAACCGATCGGCGTCGGCAAAGACGGTCAAAATGTGTACTTCAACGATATTTGGCCGACGATGGACGAAATCAATTCCGTCGTGAAGCAAACCGTTACTCCTGAGCTGTTCAGAAAAGAATACGAGCGCGTGTTTGATGACAATGAACGCTGGAATGCGATTGAAACAACGGATGAAGCCCTGTATAAATGGGATGAAGAGTCCACTTACATTCAGAACCCGCCATTCTTTGAAAACATGTCAGTTGAGCCAGGTACAGTTGAACCGCTTAAAGGCTTGCGCATTGTCGGCAAATTCGGAGACTCTGTCACGACAGACCATATCTCTCCTGCGGGAGCGATCGGCAAAGACACGCCGGCAGGAAAATATTTGCAGGAAAAAGGCGTTTCTCCTAGAGACTTCAACTCATATGGTTCAAGACGCGGAAACCATGAAGTCATGATGAGGGGAACATTCGCCAACATCAGAATCAAAAACCAGATCGCTCCGGGCACTGAAGGCGGTTATACAACGTATTGGCCGACCGGAGAAGTGATGTCCATTTATGATGCCTGCATGAAGTATAAAGAAGACGGCACAGGTCTGGTCGTCATTGCCGGAAAAGACTACGGAATGGGTTCTTCCCGCGACTGGGCGGCAAAAGGAACAAATCTGCTCGGCATCAAAACCGTCATTGCAGAAAGCTTTGAAAGAATTCACAGAAGCAACCTTGTGCTGATGGGCGTTCTTCCGCTGCAATTTAAAGAGGGAGAAAACGCTGAAACGCTCGGTTTGACCGGGAAAGAAACAATTGAAGTAGACGTGAGTGAGTCGGTGCGCCCGCGCGATCTCGTCCAAGTCAAAGCGATTGCCGAAGACGGCACGGTCAAGTCGTTTGAAGCTGTTGTCCGCTTTGACAGCGAAGTGGAAATCGATTATTACCGTCACGGCGGAATCCTGCAAATGGTGCTCCGCAATAAAATGAAACAGTAATTGAATGAGGAAGAGAGAGCCTTTAGCTTTCTCTTCTTTTTTCAGCGTAATCCTGAATGTGGAGGATGCCGATGATGAAAAAAGTGCTGGCTGCCGCGTTTCTTTTAGTCTTGGCCGGTCTTGCGGTTTGGAATTTTACAGGGCAAAAGGAAGCCGAAATCGGCATTGAGAAAGGAGACAAGGCGCCTGATTTTACGCTGCCGTCATTAAAGAATGGAAACGATGTATCTTTGTCAGACTTTAAAGGGAAAAAAGTGCTGTTAAATTTTTGGGCCACCTGGTGTAGACCGTGTGAAACCGAAATGCCTGCAATGGAAGAGCTTCAAAATGAAAATCAGGACATTGCCGTTTTAGCCGTCAACTTTACATCTTCCGAGAAAAACGAAAAGACGGTCAAAGCGTTTGCCGAAAGGCACGGTTTACATTTCCCCATCGTCTTAGACCGAACGGGCATCAATGCGAAATACGAGATTTTTTCATATCCGACGACATTTATCATTGATGAAAACGGAATCATTAAAGATATCGTGCTGGGGACGATGTCGAAAAAGAATATGGAAGAAAAGCTGGGATTATAAAAAATCCCGGCTTTTTTGCTTATATTGCCCAAAAAATGGTGAAAATGAAAACAAGCTGGAGGTGATTCAACATGAAAAAAGCGAAAAGGCGAACATTTGAAGAACTTGTCTCGGAAAATAAAAAGGAGCTCATGACCAACCAGGAGTTTCTTGATCGGCTGGAAGATAAGCTTGAAGAGAAATTTAAGCTGAAGTGAGTTTTTAAAAATCGATTCATGTTTACGCTCCTTTTTGAGAATCCTAATGCTGAAAAGGAGGGATAGACATGCCGAGAGAACACGACAAACAGTCTAAATTTGCCCCGAGCCATCTTGGGACAAAACCGGTAGAATATAAGCGCAACAAAGGAAAAAAGATGCATGATAAATCAGGAGAAACACCGATCATTATGCAGACAAAAGGCGAGTAAAGATGAAAAGGAGGCAGAGACCCGAATGACACATCAAAAACATCATCCGGATGACAGATCAGACAACGTAGAAAAGCTTCAAGACATGGTGCAGAACACAATCGAAAACATTGAGGAGTCTGAAGAGCAGCTGTCTTTTGCCAGCGAGGCGGAACAGGAACAGATCCGCGAAAAAAATGAACGCCGAAATGAAAGCATTGAGGCGATGCGCAATGAAATCCATGACGAGGCGGAAGCCCGCAAAAACGGATATCATCAATAAACCAGGGCGACCTGGTTTTTTTGCATGAAGCCGTCCGTCGTGTTTTTGCCCATTGTATATGCTAGAATTGGATTAAATACATTTGTGAAAAGGGAGTAGAGGGAATTTGTACGTCTCAAAAAAAGAAATAGAAGTCCGCTATGCCGAAACAGACCAAATGGGTGTCGTCTATCACGCCAATTATTTGATTTGGATGGAGGTAGGCCGGACGGCTTTAATTAAAGAACTCGGCTTTTCTTATGCCGAAATGGAGAAAGACGGCATCCTGTCGCCTGTCGTGGATATCAATGTCCGCTACGTCAAACCTCTTCGCTACGGTGAAACAGCGACGGTACATACGTGGATTGAAGATTACAACGGCTTTAAAACGGTATATGGGTATGAAATTTTTAATTCCGCCGGAGAAACCGCTGTGAAGGGAACATCGTCCCATATTTGCGTTGACGGGGACAGCTTCAAACCGGTTCAGTTCCGCAAGCTTTATCCAAAGTGGCATGAAGCATACGAAGAGGCCAAAAAGTAATGGCGTTCGGTATTAAAAGAAACGAGCTGAACGAATGGAAGCGCGCCGTTTTAAACGGCGAAGTTGCGTTTCTTACGCATTACTGGCTCGATGACAGGTATCCGGATGTCAAAACGGTGACAAAAGCAGGATGCGCGAACATTGAGAAGCTTGCAGAGTGGGGCAAACAGTACGGACTGAAAAAAGAGTGGATTGATAAAAGAAGCGAATTTCCCCACTTTGATTTATTGGGAGAGAAGCAGATCATGATTTTAAAACAAGAAAAGCTCTCAAGCCATATCAAGCGTTTCAGGCTTGAATAATACGGTGTTTTAAAGAAACTCGGACACTCTTGAAACAAGCAAGCATTGTTCTTGCTTGTTTCATTTTGATGAGCAAAAACGTATCTTTAGTTTCAGTTATATTGTCATCATCTGTTTCAATCACAAAGTTCACCTTTACTTCAGTGTTTTTCATGCCTTGATAAGCCATTTTATTTTTCGTAAAAAAGTCCCTAAAACAAGAAGTTTTAGGGGGAAAGAGTGAGCGGCTGATTAATTTTGATTGTCTAATTTATGCAGGATGTCCTTATCTATTTGCTTCTCGCCCGCTTTTTCTTTGCTGGATATGATTTCCCTTCTATCTTCCCAATGAATAATATAGTACTGACCTTTCTGCATTTTTTCTTGAGAAGAGAGCTTTAGGTTTTTGGATTTCCCATCTTTATCATAACCCGTAACATCATAGTTATAATTTATATATGTGTATCCATCACTTGCTTTTTCTTTCACGACTTTTGGATCTGTTGTAATTTTGACGTAATAATCTTCCGTTGAATAATATCCGGAATATAAAAAGTAGCCCCCGACCAAAATTATCAGTCCTGCCGTTAAAATTCCTAAAAACCATTTCATCATTTATCACCTCGGAACCCATCATATATAAAACCTCCCAACGAAACCATTGATTTATCTTACATATTCCTTTCACATTTGTAAGCAATAAAAGTCCAAGCGCATCAAAAAAACAGCTGCTTGGAGCAGGGAAGTTGCCCATTGCTCAGGAAGCATTAGAATCATCAACATGACGGTGTAATGTTTTCAAAGCAAAAGGACATCTTTCCGGCGAAGATGTCCTTTGAAAATATCCATCATTATCTATTGGGACTTCCATCAATATATCTCTGCATCCTTGTTGGGGATGACTGCAATAGAAAGTGTGCCATCCGGACAAACCAAAATCTCAAGACGCTTTTTGAAGTTTAATCAATGAAAAAATTAAGTGCAGTCAAAATTATAGAAAAACCTAAAATAGTGCCTACGACAATGCTATGCCGTTTACGATTCATTACAACAACAGCGATATATTCACGGATCATGGCGTTCGGCCAATAATAAAAAGCGGTTTTTGAACCGATCCCCTGGCTCTTTAAGCCTGCTCGTTTTGCATATAGGCTGGCGCGGAACAGGTGGAAATTGTTTGTTGTGAAGATGCTGTTGTATTTGCCGTCTGATAATGAGTCCATCAGTTGTTTGGAGAAAAGCATATTTTGATATGTATTTACAGAACGGTCTTCTTTGAAAGTGTGCTCTTCAGGTATCCCTTTTTTTAAAGCATATCTCTGCATGGCTTCTGCTTCAGAAAGGTTTTCATCAGGTCCTTGCCCGCCGGAAAAAATAATTTTCGGCGGAGGAGCAACAGCTGCTTGTTTCCGATAAAAATCGACAGCCTTATCTATCCTGCTTGCTAAAAGCGGGGGTACAGTATCGTTAATTAATCCGCTTCCGAGAACGATGATGTAATCCTGATTAAGTTTCGGTCTGTTAAATTGATATAGAAAATAGGCTGTTAAGAAATTTGTTAAATGAAAGAAGAAATAGACCGCAATAAGCGATGATCCCGCAAACAACGGCTGAACATTTGGCGATAAAAAACGAGCGGGGTCAATCACTGACAATAGAAAAAATATGATAATGCCTAGCCCGGAAATTAAAGTCAAACAATTAGACAATCGTCGTCCTTCTCTTTTGATAAGAATTCTCGCATTCAGAAATAACCCGATCATTAAAGCAAATAGACCGAACGTTAGGATAAAGAAAAAGATCAGCAGCGGTACAATGACGAAAAGTCTGAAAAAGCCAATTCCGACAACGTATGCCAGATAGTAGGAAAGAACAAGAAATGAACAAAAAAATAGATTGAATAAAAAACCGTTGATGATCCTTCTTCGGTCCGTTAAATAAAAGATCAGAAAAACAGCCAGTAAAATAAAAGTTGTCACACCGTAAACCATGACCAAACACCTCGATGTAAATGACTTTGTATAATATTAGAGTGTGTAAAAATCTTTATTGAATGGGGAAATCCTTGCCGCTTTATTTTAAACGAACTGTATTTTAGATATACAGGATCTGTACCCGCTCAGTTATTCGTGTTTGCTGCCCCGTATATAATGTCCTTTAGGAGCTTTACGCAGCTCGCGGTGTACATTTGCCGAACACTCAGGCAAGCCACCCTAGATTTTGAAGGCTTTTTTTCGGCACTTCAATGACGAAGAAAAATAAAAAAACTTGCAGAAAAACGGGGGATTCTCTGCAAGCCGTAAAAAATGATATTTTACTGATATTCAAAAACAGGTTCTTCCGCAGATTCGTTATAGGTGACAAGCAGATCATGGCCGTCGAAATACCATACATCGCTTTCTTCAACGAAAAACGTAATGCCGTCTTTTTCCGCACTTACACCGATTTGCTGCGGCTCATCTTTTGAGACCCCAAGGGAGAAGCCTTTTTGAACATTGCTGCATCCTCCGTAGCGGACAAAGAAGCGAACCTGATCACCTTCTTTTAAATCAAGCTCGTTCTTATACCATTTAAGCGCCTCTTCATTAATTTTCAAATTCACGGGCAAGCACTCCTTCATCATTTGTTTCAAAGCATGCTGAATCTATTTATAGTATATAACGTTTTTGTCCGATCATGAAAATATAATGTTCTTCGGATAGGCTCATCTTTTGCCGGACATCCACTTGATTTTGGGCTCGGTTTTATCGATGATGCGTTTAATGTTCGTCCTGTGTCTGTATACGACAAACGCCGTAAGAAAGGCGACGACTGCCACCAATAAAAGGTCTTTCGTAAACAGACTGTAAACCGTTGTATACAAGCCGGTTAAAATGGAAGAAAGCGATACATATTTTGTGATATACAAAAACAGAAAGAACACCGCAACCATTGTGAGAAACAGAAGAGGCTGATAGCAAAGCAATACGCCTCCGGAAGTAGCGACAGCTTTTCCGCCTTTAAATTTTGCGAACACAGGGAACATATGCCCGATGACTGCGGCTACGCCGGCCAGCAAAGGGTGTACGCCGATGTGCAGGATGGCGGGCAGAAAGGCGGCGAGCGTCCCTTTCAAAATGTCCGCAGCCACAACGATAGAGCCGGCTTTTACGCCGAGTGTCCGAAATGCGTTGGTGGCGCCAAGATTCCCGCTGCCGTGTTCCCTGATGTCGATTCCTTTGGCGGCCTTTCCGACAATCAAGCCGGACGGAATGCTGCCGAGTAGATAGGCTAAAATAAATAATAAAGCTATTAACATTTCATTTCTCCTTTTTAGATGATCCCTTCTCTTTATTTTAACATGAGAGGCGCCTTCCATGACGGCTTTTCTTTAGAAGTACCGTATATATCATACAAGATAATGCGCGCTAATCATATGAAAATTTTGATTATCTCCTTTGTTTTCGTGTAAACTGAACTTAAAAGGAGTGATCGGTGTGGAAAATCCTTCTAAACAGGAAATCAAAACCATTCTTGAAAACAGCAGACGAATTGCGGTAGTCGGCTTGTCCGACAACCCTGAAAGAACATCGTACATGGTATCAAAAGCGATGCAGGACGCGGGATATGACATCATCCCTGTCAATCCGACCATTGATGAGGCGCTGGGCGTCAAGGCTGTGGCATCCTTAAAAGACATTGAAGGACACGTTGATATCGTCAATGTGTTCAGAAGATCCGAGCATCTGCCTGATGTCGCAAAGGAATTCCTGGAGATAGACGCAGATGTGTTTTGGGCGCAGCAGGGGCTTGTCAATGAAGAAGCTTATCAGCTTCTGAGCGAAAAAGGCTATACGGTGATTATGGATTTGTGCATAAAAGTGGCACACTCGTTAACAAAATCGGCATAAAAAAGACAAAAAATCCTTGTTTTTTCAAGGGTTTTTGTCTTTTTTATGCGAGAATATGTTTGCGAATTGCTGTGAAAAACGGCTACAATAAGTCTTGGACAGTTTTTTTAAGAATGATTTTCCAATTGCGATGTGGAAAGCCTTGTGCTGCGGGTGATGAATCGTGTAAAATGACGGCTGTGCAAAAAGCGGCTTTCATTTTAACATGTTTCCGACAATGCTTGAAGAAATTGGAAAATAATCGGATAATACTTTGCTTTATATGACAGAGTGTGTATTATTCTTTATAAGCAATGTTTGATTTTTGAAAGGGGTTTATGCATTTGGTTAAAAAACAGCAAGTTGACTATAATGATGATTCCATACAGGTGCTCGAAGGCCTTGAAGCGGTCAGAAAACGCCCCGGTATGTACATCGGTTCGACAGACAGCCGGGGACTGCACCATCTCGTATATGAAATCGTCGATAATTCCGTCGATGAAGTCCTTGCGGGCCATGGGGATCATATTATAGTAAAAATACATAAAGATAACAGCATATCGGTGCAAGACAGAGGCCGGGGAATGCCAACAGGAATGCATAAGCTCGGCAAGCCGACTCCAGAAATTATTTTGACAGTGCTGCATGCCGGAGGAAAGTTCGGCCAAGGCGGCTATAAAACGAGCGGGGGGCTGCACGGCGTCGGTGCATCCGTTGTAAACGCCCTGTCCGAGTGGCTGACAGTCACGATTGAGCGGGACGGAAATGTTTACAGGCAGCGTTTTGAAAACGGCGGCAAACCGGTGACATCCCTTGATAAAATCGGAACGACCAAAAAGACCGGCACCCTGATTCATTTCAAGCCTGATCCTGCGATGTTCAGCACGACGACGTTTAACTTTGAAACGCTTTCAGAGCGTCTGAGAGAATCAGCCTTTTTGTTAAAAGGACTAAAAATAGAATTGATCGATGAACGCGATCAAACAAAAGAAACGTTTTTATACGAAAACGGAATCGAAGCTTTTGTCGCTTATTTAAATGAGGAGAAAGACGCGCTTTCTGAAGTGGTCTCATTTGAAGGAGAGCACAACGGCATCGAGGTTGACTTCGCGTTTCAGTTTAATGACGGCTATTCCGAAAACATCCTGTCGTTCGTCAATAATGTCAGAACGAAAGATGGAGGAACCCATGAGTCCGGTGCCAAAACGGCGATGACGAGAGCATTCAACGAGTATGCGAGAAAGGTGGCCCTTTTAAAAGAAAAGGACAAAAACCTTGAAGGAACGGATATCAGGGAAGGCCTGTCAGCCATCGTTTCCGTCCGGATTCCCGAAGAGCTTCTTCAATTTGAAGGACAGACAAAAGGAAAGCTCGGCACAAGTGAAGCACGGTCAGCCGTTGATGCAATCGTCTCTGAGCAGCTCGCCTATTTTCTTGAAGAAAACAGGGAAACGGCAACATTGCTTGTCAAAAAAGCGATTAAAGCCTCCCAGGCGAGAGAGGCTGCGAGAAAAGCAAGAGAAGAGGCAAGAAGCGGAAAGAAAAGAAAGAAATCCGAAGCGACGCTCTCCGGGAAGCTGACGCCTGCACAATCAAGGAATCCATCCAAGAACGAATTGTATCTCGTGGAGGGTGATTCTGCGGGAGGATCAGCAAAGCAGGGACGAGACCGGAAATTCCAGGCTGTCCTGCCGCTCCGCGGAAAAGTTATCAATACGGAAAAAGCGAAGCTGGCCGATATTTTTAAAAATGAAGAGATCAATACGATCATTCACGCGATCGGCGGAGGGGTCGGCGCCGATTTTGACATTGAGGACATCAATTACGACAAAGTCATTATCATGACAGATGCGGATACAGACGGCGCGCATATCCAAGTGCTGCTCCTGACTTTTTTCTACCGCTATATGAAGCCGCTGATCGAGCACGGAAAAGTGTTTATCGCACTGCCGCCGCTCTATAAAGTGAGCAAAGGGTCGGGCAAAAAAGAAATCATTGAATATGCCTGGTCTGATGAGGAAATGGACGACGTCCTCAAAAAAGTCGGAAAAGGATATACGATCCAGCGCTATAAAGGTCTCGGCGAAATGAACGCTGACCAGCTTTGGGAAACGACAATGAACCCCGAGTCAAGAACACTTGTCAGGGTTAAAATCGATGACGCGGCCCGGGTGGAACGGCGCGTAACGACATTGATGGGCGACAAAGTTGAGCCGAGGAGAAAATGGATTGAGAAAAACGTCGCTTTCGGACTTGATGAAGAAAGCAACATTTTGGAAAACGAGAATTTATCGGTCGCTGAGGAGGTTTAAATAAATGGCACAGCCAGAGATTTATCATGATTTACCATTGGAAGACGTGATCGGCGACCGTTTCGGCCGATACAGCAAATATATTATTCAGGACCGGGCGCTCCCTGATGCGCGCGACGGCCTGAAGCCTGTTCAAAGAAGAATCTTATACGCCATGCATGCGGAAGGGAACACATACGATAAGAATTTCCGCAAGGCCGCAAAAACGGTCGGTAATGTAATCGGAAACTATCATCCTCACGGAGACAGCTCGGTCTACGAAGCGATGGTGCGGATGAGCCAGGACTGGAAGGTTCGCAACGTGCTGATTGAAATGCACGGAAACAACGGAAGCATCGACGGTGATCCGCCGGCTGCGATGCGTTATACAGAAGCAAGGCTCGCGGCGATCGCGTCAGAGCTATTGCGGGATATTGACAAAAAAACGGTCGAGTTTGTACCAAACTTTGATGATACGAGCAAAGAGCCTGTCGTCCTTCCGGCAATGTTCCCGAACCTGCTTGTCAACGGATCGACAGGGATTTCCGCCGGGTATGCGACTGACATTCCGCCGCATCATCTCGGGGAAGTGATCGATGCCGTGATTAAGCGGATCGACTCGCCGAACTGCAGCGTGGATGACCTCATGGAGTTCGTAAAAGGTCCGGACTTTCCGACCGGAGGAATCATCCAGGGGAAAGAAGGCATAAAAAAAGCCTATGAAACCGGAAAAGGAAAAATCATCATCAGGGGCAAAGCCGAGATCGAAACAATCAGAGGCGGCCGCCAGCAAATTGTCATTACTGAAATTCCGTTTGAAGTCAACAAAGCGAATTTAGTGAAAAAAATGGACGAATTCAGGATTGAACGGAAGGTCGAAGGGATTTCAGAAGTCCGTGACGAGACCGACCGGACAGGCCTCAGAATCGTGATTGAGCTGAAAAAAGAAGCGGATGCACAAGGCATTTTAAATTTCTTATACAAAAACACGGATTTGCAGATTCCTTACAACTTTAACATGGTCGCCATCCATAACAGAAGACCGATGCTGATGAATCTCACATCGATTTTGGACGCTTATATCGGCCACCAAAAAGAAGTCATCACCAACCGTTCTCAGTATGAGCTGAAAAAAGCGAAGGAAAGGCATCATATCGTAGAAGGCTTAATGAAGGCACTGTCCATTTTGGATGAGGTCATTGCGACGATCCGCTCCTCCAATGACAAGCGCGATGCCAAAAACAATCTGATCGAAAAGTTCGCATTTACTGAGCCGCAGGCTGAAGCGATCGTTTCCTTGCAGCTGTACAGGCTGACAAACACAGATATTACGGCTCTCCAGGAAGAAGCAAAAGAACTGGACCAGAAGATCAAAGAGCTGGAAGAGATCCTTTCCAATGATAAGAAACTTTTGAAAGTGATCAAAGACAGCTTGAAAAAGGTGAAAAAAACCTATGCCAGTCAAAGGCGCTCTGTCATCGAAGAAAAAATCGAAGAAATTAAAATCAACCTTGAAGTGATGGTGGCGTCGGAAGACGTTTATGTGACCGTAACGAAAGACGGTTATATTAAACGAACGAGCCAGCGGTCTTTCGCCGCATCAAACGGCCAGGACTTCGGCATGAAAGATACCGACCGTCTGCTCTGTCAGCTGGAAATGAATACGACAGACGTTCTGCTCTTGTTCACAAATAAAGGGAGCTATGTCTATTGTCCAGTTCACCAGCTCCCTGATATCAGATGGAAAGATTTAGGTCAGCATATAACGAATATCATATCGATTGACAGCGATGAGTCCATCGTCAAGGCGATTCCTGTCAGAGAGTTTACCGAATCTGAATACCTGCTGTTCTTTACGAAAAACGGAATGGCGAAAAGAACTCAGCTGATGCAGTATAAAGCACAGCGCTATTCAAAAGCACTGGTTGCCCTTAATTTAAAAGGCGACGATGAAGTGGTCGATGTTCATGTAACGGACGGAACGAAAGATTTGTTTATTGCGACACATTCCGGCTACGGTCTGTGGTTCACAGAAGATGAAGTCAGCGTCGTCGGCGCAAGGGCGGCCGGTGTCAAGGGCGTCAATTTGAAAGACGGCGACTTTGTCGCCAGCGGACAGGTTTTAGAGGAAAAAGACGTGCTTGTGCTCGTGACCCAGCGCGGATCTATTAAGCGGATGAACCGCAGCGAATTTGAAAAAACGTCAAGGGCGAAACGAGGGGTTCTCATGCTGAGGGAACTGAAGAAAAAACCTCACCGCATTGCCGGCCTGCTCGCATGTTCATATCATGATCAAATCACGCTTCAAACCGAAAAAGGCATCACAGAGGAGATGCTTGTCAAAGAAATCAAGCTTCATGACCGGTACAGCAACGGTTCTTTCATCATCGACGAAGATGAAGCAGGGGAAGTAACGGATGTATGGATCAGCAAACATGAGCTGGAGTGAAATCGAACAGCACGCCGTTGATCATTCAATATCTAGGGGCGTCACCACATGTCTATCAAGCCGTTTCAATGCTCAGAAAAAGAGCATGCCGGATAAACCTTAAACAGCACGATGTTACTTTCTTGTGACACAATTATACAGCATCTAATATATCAGAGACTGATTTTTTCTCTTCGGTGAGATTTTCGCCCGTTTTTCTGATTCAACATTTCTTTGCTTAATTGATACCAGAGTAAAACAACCCAGTCCGTGTTCGCGCCTTTAGTGAACATGGACTGGGTTTTTCTTGATCACGCTATGATTATTGTATTTCTAACTCTTTTACGGTTTCTCCTTCAACTAACACAGGTTGATAGTAGGTTTCGTTTGGTAAATCCTTCTTTCCTTGTAATTTTTTAATGACCCAATCAGCTGCATCGTGTCCCATTTGTTCTTGAGGATGGGTCAATGTTGTTAGTTTGATATTCGCATTTTTGGCGATATACGAATTGTCCTGACCAATAATTGACAATTTGTCCGGGATAGAAATATTAAGTTGTCTGCATACATTTGCTACTTCCAGCCCTACTTCGTCGTTGTAGCAGACGATTGCAGTCAACACGTCTCTTTTTTCATTTAGAAACTTCTTCAGGTCTGTGTATAGGTCCAGCTTCGTCTCTGTATTGTACGAAAGCACATGCTCCGGGTAAAATCGTAATTTGGCTTCACCAAGCGCTTTTATATACCCCTTCATTCGATACTTTCCTTGTAAATCATCCATTTTTGAAATGAGACCAATTTGTGTATGTCCTTTTGATATTAATTCTTTTGTTGCGAGATAGCTTGACTGCACGTCATCGAGACAAAGAAAAGGAACATCTAATTCTTCATAATAAGCATTGATCATGATGAAAGGAATATCCTGTTCCTTAAACGATAGGTAGTAGGCAATATTGGGATTGTACAGATTGCTTTTCGTAGGTTCAACAATTAAACCATCTACGCCAAATGACAGCATCATTTCCAAAGCTTTTTTTTCTTGTTCGACATCATTATTTGTACTAGCTAATAGTAGCGAATAATTAGCCTCATTCAATCTCCCTTCAATTCCACGAATAATGGAGGGGAAAATGTAATCAGAAATGTAGGTCGTGATTACACCGATTATTTTGTTATTGGAATTCCCGCCGGCTTTTGATTGATACTGGTTACTAACATAAGTGCCAGACCCTTTTTCACTTCTTAAGAATCCTTCGTTCGATAGTTCTAAAATGGCTTTTCGAACAGTGTGGCGGCTGACTTTGTACTCTTCCTGTATGGCGGATTCAGTAGGAATTTGGTCTCCCGCTCTGTAAACTCCTGAAAGTATTTTACTTTTTATGTCATTAATGATGACCTTATACTTTGGTTTCATTTCACTCACTTCTTTCGTAGTTGTTCGCATTCTAATTTTTTTAATTGAATGATTTGTGTGGACATATTTTATCATGGCTTACAATGAATTAAAAGATTCCGCCTTATTTTCGTGAAAATTAACTAGCAATTATAAAAATTTTCTTTAGGTTTTATGTTATTCAAATACCTTTTATTATAAACATTAAGAGAAAAATAACAGAAAATATCGTTGTGATATTTATATGAACATATTATATTCTAGATTGACATATGTACGTACAAAAAATATACTAAGGTTGTAATAAAGTTAAGCGGAAAGGAAAATGCCTTCTTTCGAATTATAATGAAATCGCTATCAGAGGGGGGATTACGTGAAAGCGAATCGAGTAAACATCAAGCAAGCCATAACTGAGGGAGAAACATCACTTGGAATTGAATTCGGATCCACACGTATTAAAGCAGTGTTGATTGATAGCAGTTTTGAAACAATCGCATCTGGAAGCTATGAGTGGGAAAACCTCTTGGAAGATGGATTTTGGACGTACAACTTGGTAGATATTATCACTGGATTGCAAACAGCTTATAGTGAAATGAAGAATGAAGTTGAACGAAATTATGGCATCACCATTCGCAAAATCGGTTCTATTGGAATTTCTGCAATGATGCATGGGTATATGGCTTTTGACAAAACAGGGGAGCTGCTTGTTCCGTTTCGAACTTGGCGTAACTCAACAACCGGTGCTGCAGCAAAAGAATTAACTGATCAATTTCAATTCAATATCCCCGAACGGTGGAGTATTGCTCACCTTTATCAAGCGATATTAAATGAAGAGAAGCATTTGCCTCGCATTGACTATATCACCACCTTAGCCGGGTACATTCACTGGTTACTGACTGGTAATAAAGCAATTGGCATTGGAGATGCTTCGGGCATGTTCCCGATTGATGAATCAACGCAAAATTACAATGAATCGATGGTCAAGCAGTTTGATGAACTGATTTCGAACAAAGGCTACCCTTGGAAGCTGAAGGATATTCTTCCTAAAGTTTATATTTCAGGCGAGCAGGCTGGTGAATTAACCGAAATTGGTGCAAAAATTCTGGATCAGTCAAAAAATTTACAACCAGGCATTCCAATTTGTCCACCGGAAGGCGATGCTGGAACAGGAATGGTTGCTACGAATAGTGTGAGGAAACGCACTGGAAACATTTCGGTGGGAACTTCAGTTTTTGCCATGATTGTATTAGAAAAAGAACTTTCAAAAGTATATCCAGAAATTGATTTGGTCACAACGCCAAACGGCAGTCCGGTTGGAATGGTTCATGCGAATAACTGCTCAAGCGATATTAATGCTTGGCTAGGATTGTTTCGTGAATTTTTTGAAGCAATGGGACAAAAGATTGAAACGAATAAATTATTCGAAGTGATGTTAAATAAAGCTTTGGAAGCTGACTCAGATGGCGGCGGTTTGCTAAGCTACGGCTATTTCTCCGGTGAAAATATTACGGGATTAGAAAAAGGCCGGCCATTATTTGTCCGCTCACCAGAGAGTCGTTTCAATTTAGCAAACTTCATGCGGACACACCTTTTTACAGCCTTTGCTGCTTTGAAAATCGGAATGGATATTTTGACCAAAGAGGAAAAAATTGAAATCGATAGCATTTTAGCTCACGGCGGTTTATTCAAAACCCCTCTTGTCGGACAAAAAATTGTTGCAGCTGCAATGAATACGCCGGTATCAGTTATGGAAACAGCCGGAGAAGGCGGTGCGTGGGGAATGGCTATTCTTGCTTCTTACATGATGAACAAAGGTCAAGAAGAGAGCTTAGAAGACTTCCTCGACAAAAAAGTCTTTGAAGAGGATGCCGGGCAGGAAATTTACCCTGATCAATTAGATGTAGAAGGATTTGAAGCATTTATCGAACGGTACAAAAAAGGTTTAATGATTGAGCAGGCCGCTGTAGACCATTTGATTTAATGGAGGGATTGACGTGCTAGAACAACTGAAAGAAGAAGTATTACAAGCGAATTTGGACCTGCCTAAATACGGACTCGTGAAATACACATGGGGAAATGCAAGTGCCATTGACCGTGAAACAGGTCTATTCGTTATCAAACCGAGCGGTGTTGATTATGAAACGATGAAAGCTAGTGATATGGTGGTTGTTGATTTAGATGGCAATGTTGTTGAAGGAGAGCTGAGGCCTTCATCAGATACAGCGACTCACGCAGTGCTTTATAAGCGCTACCCTGAAATTGGAGGAATTGTACACACTCATTCAACTTGGGCGACAATCTGGGCTCAAGCAGGCCTTGATGTTCCAGCGATGGGGACCACTCATGCAGACACATTCTATGGTTCCGTACCATGTGCCCGTTACTTGACACAAGAGGAGATTGATCGCGGTTACGAAGCAGAAACAGGTCATGTGATTATCGAAACATTTGAGGAGCGAGGGTTAGATATTTTAGCTGTTCCCGGTGTCTTACTTCACGGTCATGGTCCATTTACTTGGGGCAAAGATGTAAAATCAGCCGTATTGAATAGTGTGGTGTTGGAGGAAGTTGCGAAAATGAATTTATTTACAAGAGAATTAAATCTTTTTGCAAAAGAATTACCACAACGTATTTTAGATAAACATTACTTACGAAAACACGGTAAAAATGCTTATTATGGTCAAAAGTAATGTCAATTCTATCAAACTATCAATTATCCCATCAATTTAAGAAAAGAGGGTTATTATGTTAACAACAGGGAAAAAAGAATTTTGGTTTGTCGTAGGTTCACAGCATCTTTATGGGGAAGAAACGTTAGCGGAAGTCAGAGCGCACGCGCAAGCCATGACCGATGCATTAAATGAAAGCGCTGTTTTGCCATATCCGCTTGTATTGCAAGATTTGGCTGTTAATGCAGATAAAATCACTAGCATCATGAAAGAAGTAAATTATCGTGACGAAGTCGCCGGTGTTATCACTTGGATGCATACTTTCTCGCCTGCGAAAATGTGGATTCGCGGAACAAAATTATTGCAAAAACCATTACTTCATTTAGCGACACAATTTAATGAAAGTATTCCATGGCCAACGATTGACATGGACTTTATGAACCTCAACCAATCTGCTCATGGCGACCGTGAATACGGTTTTATCAATGCCCGTTTGAAAAAACAAAATAAAGTTGTCGTAGGTTATTGGGAGCGACCTGAAGTGCAACAGCAAATTGCAGAATGGATGGACGTAGCGGTTGCTTATAACGAAAGCTTCAACATCAAGGTCGCTCGGTTTGGTGACAACATGCGTAACGTTGCTGTTACTGAAGGGGATAAGATTGAAGCGCAAATTCAATTTGGCTGGACAGTTGATTACTTTGGCATCGGTGATCTTGTTCAATACGTGAATGCGGTTACAGATGAAGAGATTAATCGTTTGTTTGCAGAATACGCAGACCTTTATGAATTTGATTATGGCACTTACAGTCGGGAAGATTGGGAGAAGAGTGTAAAAGTACAAGCAAGCTATGAAATCGCTATTAAACGTTTCCTTGATGATGGTGGTTACAATGCTTTCACAACTAACTTTGAAGATTTATATGGAATGAAACAGCTTCCGGGTCTTGCCGTCCAACGTTTGATGGCGCAAGGATATGGCTTTGCCGGTGAAGGAGATTGGAAAACTGCAGCGCTCGACCGCTTGCTCAAAGTGATGAGCCGTAACCAATCAACTGGTTTTATGGAAGATTACACATATGAATTGGCTGCCGGTCAAGAATCAATTCTTCAATCGCATATGCTTGAAGTTGACCCATCTTTAGCAAGCAATAAACCAAAAATTATCGTCTCTCCATTAGGTATTGGTGATCGTGAAGACCCGGCACGCCTAGTGTTCGACGGAAAAGCAGGAGATGGCGTGGTTGTTTCAATGGCAGACTTTGGTACGCACTACAAATTGTTGATTAACGAAGTTTCTGCATTTGAACCAACTGTTCCAGCACCAAACCTTCCAGTTGCACGGGTGCTTTGGGAAGTGAAGCCTAACTTCCAAGATGGAGTGAAAGCATGGCTTGAGAATGGCGGCGGCCACCATACAGTTGTTTCATTGAATTTAACAACAGACCAAATGATCACTTATGCAAAGCTCGTTGACTTGGAATATGTAGTGATTAAGTAATGCCTCTAACCTCCGAGGAGGTGCTGCTTCCTTGGAGGTGAAAATAGGCATCAGTTTTCAAAATATTTATGATTTTGTAAGCGTTATCGCGACATTCAGTAAAAATTGAAAGCGTTTAAAAATAGGCGAATAAAACCATGAGATTTAGGGAGAAATCCCACCAAATAATATCCTGGCATGTATTTGCGGCTTGAAAGCGCTTTTATTATTTCTTAAAAAGCCTTCAATATTTTTGCAGTGGATTTTTACACAATTTAATTTCAACCTTGAGGAGGAAACTTTAATGGTTAATGAAAAGAAAATCTCAAGTGGCTTCATTTACTTTTTTGGGGCTTTTGCGGGCATTCTTTTCGGTTATGATATCGGCGTTATGACGGGTGCTTTGCCTTTTCTGCAAAATGATTGGAACCTTCAAGACAACGCCGGGGTTATTGGATGGATTACCTCTTCGGTAATGTTAGGCGCTATTTTTGGAGGCGCCCTTGCCGGACAACTTTCTGATCGTTTGGGACGGCGCAAAATGATTTTAATTTCCGCTATCATTTTTGTTGTTGGATCCATTTTGTCAGGAATAGCACCTCATAATGGGATACTATTTTTGATTGTTTCTCGGGTTTTATTGGGATTGGCCGTTGGTGCCGCTTCTGCATTGGTCCCAGCCTATATGTCGGAAATGGCGCCTGCACGTTTACGTGGACGGCTGTCAGGAATTAATCAAACAATGATTTGTTCTGGAATGTTGCTTTCTTACATTGTTGATTTTCTATTGAAAGATTTGCCGGAAACAATGGCGTGGCGGTTGATGCTTGGTTTGGCTGCTGTACCTGCTTTGATCTTATATGTTGGAATGCTAAAATTACCCGAATCACCACGTTTTTTAATAAAGAACAATAAACTTGATGAAGCTCGCAAGGTGTTGAGCTATATTCGCTCTAACAAAGGAGAGATTGATTCTGAAATAACGCAAATTCAAGAAACTGCCAGAGAAGAAGCGAAGGCAAATCAAAATGCATCATGGGCTACCCTCTTAAGCAATAAATATCGTTTTTTATTAATTGCTGGTGTGGGTGTTGCTGCTTTTCAACAATTCCAGGGTGCAAACGCAATTTTTTATTACATTCCTTTAATTGTAGAAAAAGCAACAGGAAATGCAGCAAGTTCAGCTTTGATGTGGCCGATTATTCAAGGAGTTATTCTCGTGCTAGGTTCATTAATATTCTTAGTGATTGCTGATAAATTTAATCGCCGTACTTTATTAACAGTAGGCGGAACAATAATGGGGCTGTCCTTTATTTTGCCGGCAATATTGAATATATTAATTCCTAATGCGAATCCGATGATGATGGTTGTCTTTTTGAGTATCTATGTAGCACTTTATTCATTCACATGGGCTCCTTTAACTTGGGTCATAGTTGGAGAAATTTTCCCGCTGGTAATTCGCGGGCGTGCGTCTGGTTTAGCTTCATCATTTAACTGGATTGGTTCTTTCTTGGTTGGATTGCTATTTCCTGTTATGACCGCTTCGATGTCTCAAGAAGCTGTGTTTGCAATCTTCGGTGTGATTTGTTTGCTTGGAGTTGTATTTATCCGGACACGCGTCCCTGAAACTCGAGGTCGCAGTTTAGAGGAAATCGAAAAAAATGGAGAAAATAAACGAGTTGACGGAAAAAGCGCGTAAATAAAACCTATGGAGGCTTGGAGTAGAATTCAAAGAAGATATCTTGGGTGCCGCTTATCGCAGGGGAAATCCTCGCACTAGTGCATTTTGAAACAGGGGTTCAAAAGATCGTAAACATATGGATTTCCTCACGGCGCCTTGCTTGAGGGCGAAGTTGCTCACTTCGGCCTTTTTTTAATTAAAATTAGCCTCTTGTTTGTATCATTTCCGCTCAATTGTCCCGCTTCGTTATATCCTAAATGATGGAGCCGTCCTTCAACAGATAAAGGGACCTGGGCAATCATAAAAAATTGGGAAAACTTCAAGAAGAAGGGCGTTTAGAATGACAATTTGGCAGTAAACGCTAAGTATTGATGCGATTCGAAATTCATGGACGCCACGATTTGCCGATGGGGGAGGAACCAACGGCCTGCGTTCTTTGTTTTTTAAACGTGAACCATAAATCAAGGCGTGGTTGGACGCCGTGGCCGTTTCGTATTACACGGTTTTAAGCCATGCTATATAGCTGATTATTCAATACTAAATATGGAGGGGAAAACTCCTCCCTCCATATAGAATATAATTTTAAAATTAATTAAATACCATTCCGCCATCAATGATAAGAGCTTGACCAGTCATATAATCTGAATCTGGCCCTGCAAGGTAAGAAACGCATGCTGCTACATCTTCCGGCTCGGATAAGCGTTTTAATGCAATATTTTTAGCGAATTGTTCCATGCCCCATTCAAACGGCTTGCCTGCTTCATCAGCGGTTTGCTGTGCAATCCCCATCATCATAGGAGTTTTAACGATACCCGGACAAAAGGCGTTTACAGTAATACCTAATTCAGCTAGATCTTTTGCCGCAGTTTGGGTAATCCCGCGAACAGCGAACTTTGTTCCTCCGTAAACCGCTAAGCCCGGGTTGCCGACTTGGCCGGCTTGAGAAGATGCATTAATGATTTTCCCGCCGTGTCCAAGTTCTTTAAAGGCTTTTACAGCTGCTTGTATTCCCCAATAAGTACCGCCAACGTTAACATCATAGACTTTCCGATAATCTTCATATGTAATGCTTTCAATAGGGGTGGTTGGTCCAAGACCCGCATTATTAATCACCACATCAAGACCGCCAAGACGTTTTACTGTTTCATCGACAGCTTTAAAAACATCATCGCGATCAGCAACATCCACTTTAACCGCAATTGCTTTGCCGTTAAGCTTATTGATGTCCTCAGCAACTTGTGTTGCAGTTTCTACATTATAATCGGCAACTGCAACTGCGAATCCGTCCTCTGCCAATCGTTTGCAGATTGCTTCTCCAATTCCTTGACCGCCGCCAGTAACAAAAGCAATTTTTCCAGATACTTTACTCATATAAACATCTTCTTTCTATAAGTAATTGGTATTTAATTGGTACAGGAATATTATATCTTATATTTGTAGATTTGAAGTAAAGCCGCGGCATTTGTTGAAAATATGTTTAAAATTTTTCGAAAAAATTTAATAGTTTTTGAAAGAGGGAGGAAGAACTGTATGTAAAACTATAAAAGGGATGTTCTGCTATAAAACAGCGATTCAGTCATCGCTAAACGGATGAAGACCAAATGAAAAGGCATGAACCCGCACAATGCCGGATTCATGCCAAACAAACTGCTTCATGAAATTTTATTGTCTAGCTTTTTCAAATCGCTTCAAATTCAGCTGTCCTGGCGATTGAAAAGATCGGTAATCGCGTGCATGAATTCAATTCCTTGAAAAACAAACAGATTGATTGCTGTCAATGAAAATAGTCCAATAATCACCATTCTTATGATAAATAACATGTTAAAACCTCCCGCTTTTTTTGTATGGTTATGGTTTTAAAACATGCGCTTTATCGAAATAAGAAGAGTGATAGAACACCGCGAGCATAAATGCCTTCAGATGCTCTTTCCGCCTGTTCATCATGAACGCTTGACCGGAAGCGGCAGCTAAGATTAAGAGAAGGACGGATTCAGCTCCGAAACCGAGTGAATTCCATAATGATTTCGCCTTTTCTTCACCATATTTTCCGACTGTCAGTTCATGGAGTTCGTCTCCTGAAACAGCGGCTTTTTGCGCATGGTGATTTGCCGGCATCTGGGGCATTGAGAACGAATGAAGGCTCGCAATGACTAAAAAGAATATGGACAGTTGCAGAAACAATGTCTTTTTCATTTGATCTCATCCCCTTAGTATCTCATCATCTTAGCATATTTTATTATATAATAAAAGATGATTATTTTGTGACAGTTTGCAAATAATTATTGACAACATTAGATTTTTCGCAGCGCATTTGAAATGAAAGCGCATTTTTATGTATGAATAAAGATAATACTCTGCTATAATGAGCATTGGGTCTAAAGTAATGATGATGCCATCAGCCTTTACGATTAAAAAACAGAAAATTCTATCTAGTTTTGCTTGCGTCATTATTATGATATAATCCTATCATGTTAGAAAACTTAACATCAAAACAAAATTCGTTTGTTTCAGGAGGGTGCTATGGAAGAAATTTTAAGCGAAATCATCAATGTCCCGAGCGGTTTTATTTGGACTTATTTAGTCTATATATTAATAGGAATAGGCCTGTTCTTTACGTTTAAATTGAAATTCGTTCAATTCCGCTATTTCTTCGAGATGTTTCGTATCGTCGGACAAAAAGAGGAGAAAGGAAAAGGCGTCTCGTCTTTGCAGGCATTCTTTATTTCCGCCGCTTCCCGTGTCGGAACGGGTAACCTGACCGGTGTGGCGCTTGCTGTTGCAACAGGCGGACCGGGAGCGGTCTTTTGGATGTGGGTCGTCGCGCTTGTCGGAATGGCTTCAAGCTTTGTGGAAAGTACGCTGGCTCAAGTCTACAAGGTCAAAGACGGCGATCATTTCAGAGGAGGCCCTGCTTATTACATGGAAAAAGCGCTGGGCGCCAGATGGATGGGGATTATCTTTGCCGTTTTAATTACAATTACATTCGGCTTGATTTTTAATGCGGTTCAAGCCAACACGATCGTCGGTTCGATGCAAGGGGCTTTCAACCTGGATAAAACAGTGGTAGGCATCATCCTTGCTGCAATCACCGGATTTATCATTTTCGGCGGATTGAAACGCGTTGTGACAGTTTCGCAGTTGATCGTTCCGGTCATGGCGATCATTTATCTTGGACTTGCTTTATTTGTCGTGCTGACGAATATTTCTCAAATACCGGCCGTTTTCGCGATGATTGTGAAGGATGCTTTCGGGATCGAGCAGATTGCAGGGGGTACGCTCGGCAGCATCATTATTATCGGTGCGAAGCGCGGTTTGTTTTCAAACGAAGCCGGAATGGGAAGCGCGCCGAACGCAGCAGCGACTGCCAATGTCTCTCACCCCGCGAAGCAAGGCTTTATCCAAACGCTTGGCGTATTCTTTGATACGATGGTCATCTGCAGTGCAACAGCCTTTATGATCCTGCTGTTCAATCTGACGCCTGGCAAAGAGCTTGACGGCATTCAAATTACACAAGCAGCCATGCAGCATCACATTGGAAGCTGGGCGCCTGCATTTGTCGCAGTGGCGATTTTTCTGTTCGCTTTCAGTTCAATCGTCGGAAACTACTATTATGGTGAGACGAACATTGAATTTATTAAAAAGAGCAAGACGGCGCTTGCTGTTTACCGTACAGCCGTTGTAGCAATGGTGATCTTCGGATCTGTATCCGGTTTCCAGCTTGTGTGGGACATGGCGGATTTATTTATGGGATTAATGGCGATCATTAACCTGATTGCGATTCTGCTTCTTTCCGGAATTGCTGCGAAAGTGCTGAAAGACTATACTGAACAGCGCAAAGCAGGAAAGAACCCCGTCTTTAAGGCAAGCTCGATTCCAGGTCTGAAAAATACAGAGGCTTGGGAAGACGAGAAGGAAACATTGCAATCGAAATAAACCATATTAAAAAAGGCGTCCTTGGGGGCGCCTTTTTCTTATTTTTACTGACAGCTGAAAGAAGTGATCTCGTTCAGGTCAATACCGAAGTAAACCCAGCGGAATTGACGCGGCCTCCAGCGGTAGCCCGCAATCGAACGACGGCCGACGAAAACCGGGTAGAACCAAAAACGGCTGCCGTTTCTCAAGCGGATGAACGTGTATCTGAACAGGCATCTTCTGATTCCGCCAGGATCAACGGCAAATACCGAAGGGCCGGAGTCTTGCGGAAATTGGCTCGGCGGCGGGGGGAGCAGCTGCTGTTGCTGCTGTCCTCCTGCTCCCGGAGGCGGCCCCGGCGGAAATTGCTGGCGATACGGATCATATAGTGAAGGATCGTATGGATACAATAAAAACGCTCCTTTCTGATGGTTTGCTTTATCGTATGATTGATTGGTAATATGGGTAGCTTGCCTATGGAGAAAAAAATCCCTAAAGCCGTTTTAGCTTTAGGGAAAATGTTTACATGCTTTTGCGGGGCGCCCGTTTCCGGTAAACAACATAGCTTCTTGTCAAATATTTTAGCGGCATGCTGAATACGTGGACGAGCCGAGTGAACGGCCAGACGATGAAAATGACGTAGCCCATGATGATGTGAAGCTTAAACCAGAGGGGCACGCTCGCCATAAGCCCGGCATCCGGCTTGAATAAGAAAATGTTGCGAAACCACGGGCCGATTGTTGTCCTGTAGTCGAATCCTTTTGAATCGATGTTTAAGAAGGTTGCCGCAAGCCCAGTGGTCATCACGAATAACAAAGCGACAAGGGTGATTAAATCGCCGGCAGAGCTCGTTTTTCGAATCCGTTTGTCCGTGAATCGGCGGTAGGTCAATATGAGAAGCCCTGACAGCGCGGCGATGCCTGCAGGCAGTCCGAAGCCGATCGCGATCTTATGGTACATATGCTCTGAAACGCCGAGCGCCTCATAAAGGCTTTCCGGAATTAAAATTCCCATCACATGTCCGCCGATGACAAAAAAGATTCCCCAGTGGAAAAGGCTGCTGCCAAGCGCAAGTTTTTTCTTTTCGAGCATCTCGCTAGATTTGGCCGTCCAGCCAAATTGATCATGTTGATAGCGGTATATATGCCCTCCGATAAAAATGGTGATGACAATGTAGGGGAGGATGACCCACAGTATTTGTTCGATCATGGCTGTACATTCCTTTCAACACCAATTTCCTCTAAGATCAGCATTAATCCGTCCAATAACGGTGTATAGATGCTTTCATTCTCTGAAAGCTGCGATCTCAATTCTTCCAGGTTTGCTGCGTATTTTTGGAAAACAGCAGCAGCTTTTTCTTGATCCGCAACTGCGGCAAATTCAAGCATGAGCGGCAGATAATCCGGCAGCTCTTTATCTGTCGGCTGAAAACCGGACTGCTGATACAGATCTTTCAGCTGCAGCAATTCAATACCGCGCTCCCTTTGTTCGCCGGAGTTGAAATAGGTGACATAAAGGTTTGTTTTTTTGCCGAAATCAAACGTATATACGTATGTTTCAATCAATTCCTCAGACGAATAGGAAGCCGCGCTTTCCAAGAAGGCAAGCAGATGTCCTTTCAGCGCTTCATGCTCGATTTCGCCGATGATCTGCTGCCATTCGGAACGTTCTTTTCTCCACTCTTCATCAGGGTAGGAGAGGAGGTAAGAAAGAGCGGCAAAAACGGTTTGTTTGTCTGTTCCATCCATGAAGCTTCCCTCCAGTGTTTATATGTTTTGGCAAGAGCCGGGTCCTCCGGCAAACGATAATCCGCAGCTTCCTTGTTCCATGTATAGATCCGCGACTTCTTCCCGATGGGTTTGAGGAATGACGAACCGGTCATCGTATTTGGCGATTGCAAGCAGACGGTACATGTCTTCAATCTGCTCTTCAGTCAATCCGGTATCTTGAATCAGAGATGAATCGATCTGTTTGTTCGTTTGGGTCGCCCGCATGTGCATACGCATCACAGACATTTTCTTTAATGTCGTTCTAATATGGTGTGTATCACCGGCAGTCAGCAAATTGGCCAAATATTCGATCGGAATCCGCATTTCATCAATAGCAGGGAAGATATCTTCAGCTGATTGGGCTGTTCCTTTTCCTTCAAACATATTCATAATCGGACTGAGCGGAGGAATATACCATACCATCGGCAATGTCCGGTATTCAGGATGCAGCGGCAGAGCGATTTTCCAATCGATGATCATTTTGTAGATCGGAGATTTTTGCGCTGCTTCAATCCACTCCAGCGGAATGCCTTGAGCTTTTGCTTCTTCTGCAACAGCGGGATCATTCGGGTCAAGGAAAATCTCCAGCTGTGAGTGATACAAATCTTTTTCATTTTCGGCTGAAGCCGCTTCTTCGACTTTATCTGCGTCATAAAGCATGACTCCGAGATAGCGGATTCTGCCGACGCATGTCTCAGAGCAGATTGTCGGCAGTCCTGCTTCAAGACGAGGGAAGCACAATGTGCATTTTTCCGCCTTGTTAGTCTGCCAGTTGAAATACACTTTTTTATAAGGACATGATGATACACAGTGTCTCCATGAGCGGCACGCATTTTGATCGACGAGAACGATGCCGTCTTCTTCGCGTTTGTACATCGCTCCCGACGGACAGGAGGAGACGCAGGAAGGATTGATGCAGTGTTCGCATATCCTTGGCAGATACATCATAAAGACGTCTTCAAATTCGGTTTTGATGGATTCTTCCATTTTTTTGACGTTTGGATCTTGGAGGCCTGTAATGTGGCCGCCGGCAAGATCGTCTTCCCAGTTCGGACCCCATTCAAGGTTCATGAAGTCTCCCGTAATGGAAGACTTCGGCCTTGCAACAGGCTGATGTTTTTTCTCCGGACTGTTTGTCAGCGTTTCATAATCATAGTTCCAAGGTTCATAGTAGTCATCGATCGTCGGCTGATACGGGTTGTAGAATAAATTCATGAGCCGCGTTGCTTTGGCGCCTGATTTAAGCTGGAGCTTGCCTTTTTTCAGCTCCCAGCCGCCTTTGTATTTATCCTGGTTCTCCCATTGTTTAGGGTAGCCGATGCCCGGTTTTGTTTCGACGTTGTTGAAGTACATATATTCTGCACCGGAACGGTTTGTCCAAGTGTTTTTGCATGTGACGCTGCATGTATGGCAGCCGATGCATTTGTCAAGGTTCATTACCATTCCGATTTGCGCTTTAATCTTCAAGCCAATCGACCTCCTTCAATTTTCTGATCACGACATTGAGGTCGCGCTGATTTCCTGTCGGCCCGTAGTAGTTGAATCCGTAGCTGAGCTGTCCGTAGCCTCCGATCATCTGCGTCGGCTTGACATGGATGCGGGTCGGGCTGTTATGGGTTCCTCCGCGGTTATTCGTCAGCTTTGTTCCCGGCACGTTGATATGTCTGTCTTGGGCATGGTGCATAAACGCCATTCCCTTTGGAATCCGGTGTGATGTCACGGCCCGTGCGACGACGACACCGTTTCGGTTGAAGCACTCGATCCAGTCGTTGTCCTGAATGTCGGTTTCTTCGGCATCGTCTTTATTCATCCAGACTGTCGGCCCGCCTCTGAAAAGGGTAAGCATCGGCAGGGAATCAAAATACATGCTGTGAACCGACCATTTATTATGCGGCGTTAAGTAGTTTAAAACGATTTCTTTTCCTTCCTGATCCGGACGCTTGTTCAAGAAAGGGCGGTGGATCAGGATCGGCTTGAATGTCGCCATGTTTTCGCCGAATTCTGTCATCATTTCATGATCAAGGTAAAAAGACTGTCTGCCGGTCAGCGTTCTCCACGGAATCAGTTTTTCAACGTTTGTCGTAAACGGAGAATAGCGTCGTCCGCCTTTTTCAGAACCGCTGAAAGCAGGGGAGGTGATCACCGTTTTCGGCTGAGCTGAAATTTGCTCAAATGTGAAGCATTCCTCTTCCCGTTCTTCAGCTAAATCTTTCAACTCAAGATTCGTAATTTTTTCAAGCGATTCCCACGCTTTAACGGCTACTTTCCCGTTTGAAGTGGAAGAGAGAGTCAATACCGCTTCAGCAGCTTGTCTAGCATCACTGATGTCGGGACAGCCCTTGGCGATCGTGTCGTCTTTTACGACGCCGAGCGTTTTTTTGAGAGAATTATATTCCGCTTCAACAGACCAGTTCATTCCTTTCGTACCAAACGGCTGTTTGACAACATTCGGCCCAAGCGATGTCATCTTATTGAAAATCTGCTTATAATCCCGCTCCACAACGTGAATTTGCGGCATTGTTTTGCCTGGTACGGCAGGGCAGTCGCCTTTGCTCCAATCTTTGATTTTCCCGAGCGGCTGCGCCATTTCTTGTGGAGTGTCATGGAGAAGAGGAGTCGCAACAGCCTCTTTGACAGGTTCCATATCCACTTCTTCAGCCAGATCGGAAACCGCTTTTGCCAGTGCTTTAAAAATATCCCAATCAGACTTTGCTTCCCACGGCGCGCTGATTGCCGGATTAAACGGGTGGATGAACGGATGCATATCCGTGCTGCTGAGATCGTGTTTTTCGTACCAGGTGGCCGCAGGGAGCACGATGTCTGAATAAAGGGCTGTTCCCGCCATCCGGAAATCGAGATTGATCAGTAAATCGAGTTTGCCTTCAGGCGCTTTGTCACGCCAAGTGATTTCTTCCGGACGGATGCTGTCCTGATCATCGTTCATCAGTCCGTTTGTCGTGCCGAGCAAGTGTTTCAGAAAATATTCATGGCCTTTGCCGGAGCTTGAGATTAAATTGGCTCTCCAGACAAATAGATTTCTCGGGAAGTTCTTTTCATTGTCAGGATCTTCAATCGAAAACTTGAGCTTTTTCTCCTCGAGCTGTCTGGCAATATAGATTCCGACTTGCTGAGCGTTCTCAGCGCCCGCTTTTTCTGCTTCTTTATACAAGTCGATGCCGTTTTTCTCAAACGTCGGATACGATGGAAGCCAGCCGAGTCTCGCCGCCAGCACATTGTAATCGGCATGGTGCTTGTAGCGCGATGTTTTTGCGATTGGTGAAGCGAGCCCGCTGATTTCCTGATCTTCATAGCGCCACTGGTCGGTGGCGAAGTAGAAAAATGATGTGCCGTTTTGCAGTTTGGCAGGGCCTCCCCAGTCCTTGGCCATCGCGATCGTCTGCCATCCTTCGGCCGGCCGGAGTTTTTCCTGGCCGACATAGTGAGCCCAGCCTCCTCCGTTAACTCCTTGGGCTCCGACGAGAAGCACAAGGTTCAGTACAGCTCTGTAAATGGTGTCTGAATTGAACCAATGGTTAATTCCGGCGCCGACAATGATCATCGAGCGGCCCTCTGTGTCAATCGCATTTTGCGCGAATTCCCTCGCGATCTTGATCACCATTTCACTTTTAATGCCAGTAATCGGCTCTTGCCAAGCCGGTGTAAACGGTTCAGGATCATCAAATGATGCCGGCGTCTGTCCGCCGATTCCGCGGTTGACGCCATAGTTGGCGAGAGTCAGGTCGAAAACGGTGGAAACAAAGACTTCCTCGCCGTTCAAGATGACTTTTTTGATCGGAAGCGGTCTTTCAAGCACTTTATTGCCGTCATGTGAGAAATACGGGATGTTGACCGTGCCGATCATATCTTCGTATCCAAGCATGGAAAGCCGAGGTGTGATCGGTTTTTCTGAATCCTCATCAACCATGCGCAGGTTCCATTTTCCTTTGCCGTCCCAGCGGGAGCCCATCGTGCCCTGCGGAATCGCAAATCCATCTGTGTCTTCGTCCCAAACGGCAGGCTTCCACTCATCGTGCTCTGTCGCGCGCCCGATATCTTTAGCATGGAGGAAGCGGCCTGCTGTGAACGTTCCGTTTTCCTCTTTCAAAGTCACCAAAAACGGGAAATCGGTATATTGTTTTGCATAATCAATAAAACGTTCCGTTTTCTGGTTGACATAAAAGTCTTGCAGAATAACGTGGCCCATCGCCATGGCCAGTGCGCCGTCCGTGCCTTGTTTGATGCTCAGCCAATCATCGGAAAACTTTGAGGACTCGGCAAAGTCCGGGCTGATCGAAATCACTTTTGCTCCTTTATAGCGGGCTTCGGCTAAAAAGTGAGCGTCAGGCGTTCTGGTAAGCGGGACATTAGAGCCCCATGTCATGATGTAGCCAGAATTGTACCAGTCGCTGCTTTCCGGAACGTCGGTTTGATCTCCCCAAATTTGCGGTGAAGCAGGAGGGAGGTCGGCATACCAGTCATAGAAGCTCAGCATCGGCCCGCCGATCAGGGACATAAAGCGTGATCCTGCTGCATGGCTGAGCATCGACATGGCTGGAATCGGCGAAAAGCCGACATTGCGGTCAGGGCCGTATTTGGCAATGGTATACAGAAGGGAAGCCGAAATCAGCTTCAGGACTTCGCTCCATTCGGCGCGGACAAATCCGCCTTTTCCGCGCGCCTGTTTATAGGCTTTCGCTTTTTCAGGGTTTTCGACAATTGATTTCCATGCTTCAAGCGGATTTTTGCTGCTGTTTAGCGCCTCGCGCCACATCTGGATCAGCACACCGCGTACATACGGGTATTTCACGCGGAGCGGGCTGTATATATACCAGGAAAAGCTGGCTCCCCGCGGACAGCCGCGCGGTTCAAAGTCCGGCATATCAGGGCCTGTCGAAGGGTAATCAAGCCGCTGCCCTTCCCATGTGACGATCCCGTTTTTGACGTAGATATTCCAGCTGCAGGATCCTGTACAGTTCACCCCATGGGTAGAGCGAACCACTTTATCATGCTGCCATCTATTTCTGTATACATCTTCCCAATCCCGGTCTTCATAAGTGGTTTGGCTGTGTTGATTGGAATGGCGTTCAATAGGGGAGAAATAATTTAATCTCCTGAAAATGGGACTCTTTTTCTTTTTTTTCATTGCTGGTTCACTCCTTCTGAGTCAGTGATGCTACCCTCACTATATATGGAGGAGGCGCTGCACCTTGTTAAATTTGTCACATGGTTTCGGCTTTTCACAAATTTGTCACATTTTCAGGAGGGGGAAGAGGGCGGACAAAAAAACAGCCTGCATGGAAGCGGGCTGTCGAATGGTTCAATCGCTCGTGTTCAAAATTCTCTTTTCCCCGTTAATCTCCTGAATCGGGGCGATGTTCTGGGTGAATTCCAAAGTGCCGATATAGCGGCCGTTTTCATCGCGTACGGCAAAATAGCGGATGAACACGTATTTGTCTTTAAATTTGATCCAAAAATCTTCAACATCTTTTTTGCCAGATTTAAAGTCGTCCAGAAGTTTGTTGACGATGTGGACGCTAGCCGGCGGATGGCAGTTTTGGACGGTTCGGCCGATTACGGCTTTTGTCCGGGCGAAAATCCGTTCCTTTCCGTGTGAAAAATAGCGGACCACATCGTTTTCATCGATGAAGGTGATATCGACCGGAAGATGGTTCATCATGTGTTCAAGCTGATCCACAGACAGAATACCGGTAGGGAGTCTGACATAGCCATCAGCCGCCTCTTCGCTCGTTTTGATCTGATGGCGTTCAGGCTTCCACACCGTTTCCGGAGCAGTCAGGCAATATCCGATCTCGTCGCTTTCAGCTGCGATTTTCAGCCATTCGTCTTCTGTCAGCGTTCTGAGCGCCATCGGCAAGAGGATATTTTCTTCTTTATAAATCATTTCCGTGCCTTCTTGAATGATAAACGTTAGTTCGCGGATGACCTCATCTTTTTTGTCCGGCGTATACTCTTCCAACAAACGCTTCACTTCTTTAATGCTCTTGCGGATAAAATCGTCGACAGCCCACATGACTTGGCTTGGCCCTGTAATTCCGTACTTTTCTAAATAGGGGAACAGAAGATTTTCTTTTCTGCTGTAATGTTTGTCGACGTCAGCTAGCAAATTTAAGTCTGCGAGCAGTTTGAGAATGTTGTCGCGATGATCTTCTTTTTCAAAGCGTTCCAAATGAAGCTGCATTTTAAAGTTCAAAAGGAGGTCGATTTCTTTATTTTCTTTCATAAATGTATGAACGGGATGGCCAGGCTGCTTGTCGGCGTCCGCGCGGTGAATGTCTTCAATCGATCCTTTAAACACAGCGGCGTGAACGGAGCAGAGCTCTTGGATCTCTTCAGGTGTAATGCCTTCTTCCTTCATCAACGCCTGTTCCAGCTGGGCGATTTCTTCGGCATTGACTGAGCCGAATGCCTTTTCGAACCGTTTTTTGACGTCGGCAAGCGGCTTTCCTTTATGAAGGTCGATGATGATCTCCTTCAGAAGCTGCTTTTTTTCCTCAGGCAGACCTTGCTGCGTTTCCCGATTGTTAATGATTTCGCTCATTGTTTTTCTCCTTTCCAAACGGGGTCAAATCCGTGTGCTTTCAATATGTCTAAGACATGGTTCCATTCGATTTGCATCATTCGCGCGCCTTTTGGAATCGTCATGATGCGCCCGGCTGTTTCCAGCATGCCGGGCTTTGTAATATTTTGAAACCCGGCATCCTTCATCACGGCTTTTAGTTCAGGATGCAATGTGCAAAGTTTGTAAACGGAATCGTCCAAATCAATTTTTTTATGCAAGGGATCACATCCTTTGATAGTGATGATCATTCTCATCTATACCGTAATACAAGGAAGCTGAAAAAAATGTGACGTACATCACATTTTTTTAGCGCAAAGCCTTCGGAATATAAATGCAGCTCGGATCGCTTTCTAGGTAATCGCCTGTCAGAGCATAAGCACGCGAGCGAGAACCGCCGCACACATGACGGAATTCACAGACGCCGCATTTCCCTTTAAATCCGTCCGGATTTCGAAGATCCTTAAAGATCGGTGATTCGCGGTAAATCTCAGCCAGCGGCTGTTCGCGGATGTTTCCGGCTTTAACCGGCAGGAGTCCGCTTGGATATACATCACCGATATGGGAGATAAACATGAACCCGTTGCCATCGTTCACACCTTTCGGAGCCCGGCCCAATCCGCCGATGGCATCCATTTTTCCTTTCTGCAATGCGTGTTCATAGCGGATTTTCATGTGGGGGTCTTTCGCTTCCCGCATTTTTTGCTGAATGACGACCCGCCGGTAGTGCTGGGCTGCTGTCGTTTTGATGTCAAAAGGCGCTTCTTTTGCCAAACGGCTGAGCCAGAGAAAGACTTTTTCATGGTCCACCGGGGAAATCATATCTTCCCGCTTCGCGCGGCCTGTCGGGACGAGAAAAAACACACTCCATAGTACGCAGTTCAATTCTTTGATCAGCTTTGCCATTTCATCCAGGTAATCGATGTTATAGGAGGATATGACGGTATTAATCTGCAGAGGCAGCTGACATTCATGAATGTAGCGAATGGCCTTCATAGTCAGGTCAAAAGACCCGTCCGTTCCCCGAAAATGATCATGAATCTCCCGGGTCGGGCCGTCCAAGCTGAACGCCCATCGGGATAACCCGATTTCTTTTGCTGATTGAATCGCTTCTCTTGTAACATTCGGCGTGGCACTCGGGGTCATGGAGACGCGAACCCCTTTTTGGACGGCATATTCAATAATGGCGAATACGTCGTCTCTCATTAAAGGATCGCCTCCTGTAAGCACGAGGAGGGGATTGTCCATCGCATGAATTTGATCGATTAAATCTTTTCCCTCTTTCAGGGATAGCTCCCGAGGATCGCGTTTATTTTGAGCCGATGCCCGGCAATGAAGGCACTTGAGCTCGCAAGCCCTTGTCAGCTCCCAAATGACGATAAACGGAGACTTGTCGAAATCGCAAAGTATCATCTTTCATCTGTCCTTTCGTTTGCATTCATGTGTATCGTAGCGGAAATGCAGGAGAAAAAAAGTTAAGTAGATCACATTTGGAAAAAAGAAGAGAAAGAAGGGGAGAGGCCCTTCTCACACGTCGTCTTCTGCGGAGGAGTTGAGGTAGCGCAAAAAAAGCTGGTATGAAAAAAATAAATTCTGCTGGAGCAACATGAGAAAGTTCGTCTGTAATTGGCGGTTATAAGTCATCATTTTTTTGAAATTATGAAACGGTATTTCAAGTACGGCGGTTTCAGAGGCAGTATTGACTGAAATAAACGGAGATAAGAAAGGTTCGCCTTTTTGATCAATAGGAAAAACATCGCCTTTTTCCCACTCGGCGATCGTCCGTGATTCTTCCGGAAGCCTTCTGTCGGAAAAATGCACTTCTCCTTTTAAAACAAAATAGACGGATTGCGAATGAAGGAACGATCGCGAATGCTGAGACGGTTGGATATCTATCACCTTACCGTTCTTCAGCAGCTTTTTGATGATCGGAAGGGGTACTCCGAAAAACATAGGAAGATTTTTCAGAAACAATAAGTAGTCAAACCGGTCCATGGTATATCCTCCTTCTCTATATTGGCTTTTAGTATAAAGCGCCGGGCTGCAGGGCGCAGTGATTTAATTCACACGACTGTATGCAAAATGTCACTGTGTAAAAAGAACGAAACTTTTATAATGTAATAGAAAAGAAGGGAGGATGTGTGATGAAAGTGTTCATACCGAAGCAGCACGGCGCCTGGGCGATGCTTGTCATCCCGTTTATTCTCGGCATGTTCGCCGGAGGCGCAGATGTAAAGCATATTCCGCTGTTCTGCGGATGGCTGTTTCTATATCTTGCGGCATCTCCGGCTATGATGATGGTGAAGAAGAAAAATATCGTTTACTATCAAAAATGGGTTCTCATCTACGGCATTCCGGCCGTCGTTTTCCTGCTTATTTCGGTCCTGCTGGAGCCGCAGCTTGTGTATCTCGGTCTGCCGCTGTTTCCGCTCTTTCTCATCAATCTTTATTATGCGAAAAGAAACAACGACAGGGCGCTTTTAAATGATATAGCTGCAATCCTTGTTTTCAGCGCGGGCGGGCTTGCGAGCTTCTGGATGGGAGCGGGGAAGCTTGATGGTGAGGCATCGTTTGTTTTTATCCAGTCCGCTTTGTTTTTCACAGGGAGCGCTTTTTATGTCAAGTCGATGATACGTGAAAAGAAAAACAATCGATTCAAGCTTTATTCATGGGGCTACCATGTTTTCCTGCCGTTCGTATCGCTGGCCGCAGGGGCAGGATGGGCGGTGATCGGCGTAGTGCCGAGCAGTCTTAGAGCGTGGTTTTTCCACGGGAGGAAACTGTCGATTAAAACAATCGGAATCTCTGAGCTGGTCAATGCCTGTTTCTTTATGGCCGTGTTGATCGTTTTTCTGCTGCAAACGTAAAAAACAAGGACACTGTGCTTCATGTCCTTGTTTGTTTTCGCTTTTTCAGTCGATATTGCAGATTTCGAGCGGGCAGTTTTCACAGTCGATTTCGCGTTTTAAATAGTTGAGCTGGTGGATGACGATTTTTCCCGAGTCCTCAATTGAAATGACACCGTTCTTCCGGAGGTCGCTCAGCATGCGGTTGATGCTCTCTCTTGCAGCGGCACAAAATTTCGCCAGATCCTGGTTCGTCAGCACAATATTGATGAGAATCCCGTCGCTTCTTGTAATGCCGTAGCTGTTTGCGAGACGGATCAAGGTGGAGTAAAGCGCGCCTTTTTTACCATTCAGCAAAAGGTCGCGGATCTTCGATTGAATCTTTCGCAAATGCGTGCTCATCCATTTCATAAACTCAAACGTCAGCGCACCGTTTTGAATGAGTTCTTTTTCAAGCTTATCTTTATTGATGACCAACACTTCGCCATCAGAGAGGATCTTTGCGCTCAGCATATATTTCGCATCTTCTGTAAAAAGCGTAAGCTCCCCGACAATATCATTTTTTTTGCACATTCTAAGCGTCAGTTCTTTGCCATCGGACGTCAATTTGCCGATCTGGACAAGTCCTGACTGAATAAGATACAGTTCCTCTGCATCCATCCCTTCTTGAAAAAGGAATGTGTCCTGCCTGATTTTTCGTCGCGTACTGATCGATTCCAGCAAGTGATGCAGATCGTCTGAGAGCAAATCTGTGTCTGATTTTCTAACAGAAATGTTCATTGAGCGTCACCCCTTTTGCAGTTCTTATTTTAACGTTAAATAAGGCAGAGTGACCTTTTAAATATAAACAATATTGTGAACATATGAATATAGTCCCGAAAAAGAGCCTGGGCATATCGGCTCAATCTCTTTTTGCAGGAAGGGCTTATAAATGGTTGGCCTTCGTTTTGGACGATGTTTTGTTCACTTCCTGAAAATACATCCAGACCACGATCACAAAGCTTGCAAGAGCCGCTTCTGACAGCGCCATGAATCCGATCGCATAATGGCCGGTTGCCTGAAAAACGCTTGACAGGATGAGAGGCGGGAAAAATCCTCCCAAGCCGCCCATCGCTGATACGATCCCATTAACGATGCCGGCCTGATTTGAAAAATAAAGCGGCACGAGCTTAAAGATGATCCCGTTTCCGAGTCCGGCGCACACGGCAACGGTTAATACCCCAAACCCGTACAGTCCGAGGCTCGGCGAAAAGGCCAATAAAATCCCTGACAAGGTGCAGCCGGCAAATACATACATCAACAGCTTCAGCGGGTTGAATTTGTCTGCCAGCCAGCCGCCGACAGGCCTCAGAAAAGTGGCGACAGCGATAAATCCGGCGGTTCTCAGCCCTGAATCGACGGGATCAAGCCCGAAGTGATTAACAAGAAAGTTCGGAAGATAAATCGTAAACGCGACGAAAGATCCGAATGTAATGAAGTAAAACAAGCTTAAAAACCATAATGTCTGATTTCGGTAGACTGCCTTCATTTGCTCTGTTACAGATACCGTAACTTTTGTTTCTTTTCGATCTCCAAGGATAAAGTTCAATAAAGCGAATACGGCGACTAACACGATGTACATCCGCACCGTATTTTCCCACCCGGCGGTTTTTGCGACAACAGGAGCGGCAAACGTAGTAATCGCTGTACCGACGTTCCCAGCGCCGTAGATCCCATTGACAAACCCGTGCTTTTCTTTAGGGTAGTATTTCGGCAGTGATGTGACCCCGATGGAAAAGACCGCTCCGCCGATGCCGAGGAAGAAGCCGCCAAGGATCAAGTCGAACAGCGAATCGGCTGTGCTGATCCAAAAAACCGGGAACAGAAGCAGCAAAAAGCTGATCATGAATGTAATTCTTGCTCCAAATCTGTTCGTGTAGTAGCCCAGCGGAATCCTGAGAAGCGACCCGAGTATGACCGGAATGGCCGTAACAAGGGAGACCTCGCTGTCTGTCAGGGCGATGTCCTGCTTAATGTGGGGCATTAAAGAGGAAATCAATACCCAAACCATAAATCCTGCGACTAAACTAAATGACTGCAGCGGTAATTGTATTTTTTGACGATTTGCCATTGCGGTTTTGCTCCTTTCAAAGGGAAAAATGAATAAATCAATCAGCATGTTTATCTTACAAAAAGTCTTTTTAAAACATTGTGAATTACGTCACACGGTCATTCGCTTGTTTCGTGTTTAATATCGGTAAGTGACGGAGAGTAAACGGATGTAAAAAAATAAATTGTTCATTTGCGGACTTTATCGTTTATCATGGAAATAAAAAAAGGAGTGCCGCTTTTATGTTTATAAAGCTTACCCAAGAAGAAAAACAAGCGATCATCGATGAAATCAAACGCTTTTATGTTGAAGAAAGAGGAGAAGAGGTCGGAGACATTGCGGCGATTCAAATGTTCGAATTCGTAAAGGAAAAGCTCGGACCTTACTTTTACAATCAGGCCTTGAAGGACAGCCGCAGAGTGGTGGAAGAGAAGGCAGCGGCGATTGAAGAAGAGCTCTTTGCACTGGAGCGCCGTCTGTGACAAACCGCTCTCCTTTAGCAAAACCGAAGGGATTGAAAGACCAATGGAGTTTCTGAAGCAATTTATGATTTTCAGCGGGTTGAATGATGAAGAGTTCAAGCAAATCGAGCAGATCGCGGCCAAGCGCACCTATCAGCCGAGAATGTTTGTTTTTATGGAGGGGGAAGAGAGGGAAGCGGTATTTTTCATCAAATCCGGTCTTGTTAAAGCCTTTAAAATCGATGAAGACGGCAATGAACAAGTGATTTCGATTCTGCAAAACGGGGATATGTTTCCCCATGTCGGCTTTTTTGACCTCTCCCCATACCCGGCAACGGCAGAAGCCGTTCAAGAAACCGAATTGATCGTAATCCGCATCGCCGATTTTAATGAACTTTTGATGAAATTTCCGGAAATGACGATAAAAGTGATGCAAATCATGGGGAAAAAGATTCTCGATTTGCAAGAGCGGATCCAGGGTTTTATCTCAAAAGACGTCCAGCACCGCTTGACACATGTATTAATGAAGCTTGCTGCTGAACATGGCATTCCTCAAGAAAAAGGGGTCTACATCAGCCTGCCCATTACCAATCAGGATTTTGCGAACATGGTCGGAACGTCAAGGGAAACGATTAACCGCACATTAAATGAATTGAAAAAGAAAAATCTGCTGACAGCTGACAGGAGCGGAATTTTCATTCATGATACAGACTGGCTGAACGGCTGCAATTAAGGCATGAGTTTTAGGCTTTCCATTGAACGGCAGATGGAAAGCCTGTTTTTTATTTTGTTCACAAATACGCCATGATTTAAGTGATCTGGTTCACAACTGGTGTTTTGCATATCCAGTATCTTAGGACATGCAAAATCAAAAAAGGAGTGAACCGCAATGGAAGTACAAAGAAAGACGGTGCCCGTTAAAAAAGCATCAAAAAACGGTTTTCTGAAATCCATTCTCGTCTTTACTTTAATCGTAAGTTTTTCGGTGCTGCTTTTGGGAGGCTATTGGATCTTCAAAGGACTTGCACCAAGACCTGTTGAAGTGTCCGGGCCAAACGGAGAGGTGCTCATGACAAAATCGTCTATTTCAGGCGGTCAGGCCGTATTTCAAAAATACGCGCTGATGGACTATGGAACGATTTTGGGGCACGGATCTTATATGGGGCCTGATTACACGGCCGAAGCCCTGAAAATCTATACGGAAGGGATGCAGGATTTTAAGGCGGAGGCACAATACGGCAAGCGCTTTAAACAACTTTCAGATGAAAAGCAGTCCACCATCCGGAATCACGTCATCCGCGAAATGAGAAAAAACCGTTATGATCGCCCATCAGATACATTGAAGCTGACAGACGCGCAGGTCTACGGCTTGCATCAAGTGCGCGATCATTACCGCAAAGTCTTTACAAAAGGAGACGGCTGGGGGCTTGAGCCCGGTTTAATTAAAGAAAGCCACATGCCTGAACGCAACAGGGCGTGGGTCGACAGCGAAGACCAAATCACGCAGGTCTCCGATTTTATCTTTTGGACGGCATGGCTTTCCAGTACATTAAGGCCGGGCGACGACATTACGTACACGAACAACTGGCCGTATGATGAAGATGCGGGCAACACGATGTCATTCGCCGCCGTTTGGTGGAGCGGCGCAAGCGTTACCATCCTCATTTTATTTGTCGGCATTATTTTATTCGTGTTTTACCGTTACAAGCTTGGAATGAAAGAGGCTTACCAGGAAGGGGCGTTTCCGGTATTTGATCTGGATAAACAGCCGCTCACCGCTTCACAGGTTAAAACCGGAAAATATTTCGCCGTTGTGTCGCTGCTGTTTTTTGTTCAGGCGATGTTCGGGGCTTTGCTCGCCCACTATTATATTGAACCGGACAGCTTTTTTGGGATTGATTGGATCAGGGAGCTGTTGCCCTTCAGCATATCTAAGGGATTTCACCTTCAGCTGGCGATCTTCTGGATTGCAACTTCATGGCTCGGGATGGGTATTTATGCGGCGCCGCTTGTCGGAGGCCGCGAGCCGAAAAGACAGGGGCTGCTTGTCGACATTCTGTTTTGGGCGCTGATCGTCCTTGTCGGCGGAAGCATGGTCGGCGAATGGCTCGGAGCGAAAGGCTTTTTAGGAAACAACTGGTTCTTATTCGGCCATCAAGGAATGGAATATATTGAACTCGGCCGCTTTTGGCAGGTCATTCTTGCGCTCGGCATGCTGATTTGGCTGTTTATCGTCTTCAGAGGCATTAAGAGCGGCCTCAAGCGGGAGCCTGATAAAGGCGGTTTGATTCATCTGCTGTTTTATTCTTCGATCGCCATTCCGCTGTTTTACGGTGCTGCCTTTTTCTTTAATCCCGGCACTAATATTACAATGTCGGATTTTTGGCGGTGGTGGATCATCCATCTTTGGGTGGAAGGGATTTTTGAAGTCTTTGCCGTCGTGGTCATCGGCTTTTTGCTCGTGCAAATGAACCTGGTGACGAAAAAGTCGACTGTCAGAACGCTCTATTTTCAATTGACGATCCTGCTGGGGAGCGGTGTCATCGGGATCGGACACCATTACTATTACAACGGGTCTTCCGAAGTCTGGATCGGCCTCGGTTCCGTCTTCTCATGCCTGGAAGTCATCCCGCTTACCCTGCTTGTATTGGAAGCTTACGAACAATACAAGATGATGAAAGACGGCGGACATCACTTCCCGTATAAAGCAACGTTCTGGTTCCTGATTTCAACGGCGATCTGGAATCTGGTCGGCGCCGGGGTATTGGGCTTTTTGATCAACTTGCCTGCCGTCAGCTATTTTGAGCACGGGCAGTTCTTGACACCCGCCCACGGACACGGGGCGATGATGGGTGTGTACGGCATGTTTGCCATTGCCGTCTGGCTGTATACGCTCCGCAATATCGCCAAAAAAGAAGCATGGAATGATAAATGGCTGAAAATAGCCTGCTGGTCGCTGAACATCGGCCTGTTCGGAATGGTGTTTATCAATTTGCTGCCGGTCGGTTTTCTTCAATTGAAAAAAGCGTTTGAAGACGGGTACTGGAGCTCAAGGGCGCCTGAGTTTTTACAGCAGGATGCAGTGCAAACGCTGCTGACTTGGAGGGCCGTGCCGGATACGATCTTTTTAGCCGGAATCGTGATTTTGGTTGTATTCAGCATCAGAGCATTATTCCATCTCCGCAAACCGACGCATCGGGAAGGAGAAGCGCTGCCTGTTAAAGACATTGCTTCAGATGAATAGATAAACAAAAAGACAGAGGAAGTAAAATCCTCTGTCTTTTTGTTTTATTGATTGGCTTCCGCTTCAAGCCGCGGGAACAAAATATTGTTTTCCAGGTGAATGTGCTGAAAAAGATCCGTTTCCAATTCATCAAGCTTTAAGTAAGTCAGTGTATATGTTGTGCATGCCCCTTCAGGAAGGGTATAGTCATTGGTCACTCTTCTCAGTTCCTTCAGGATGCTGCCTGCGGCTTCATGCTCTTGTTCAAGGACGTCGATCGTCTGAACCGCTTCTGCTAAGCGGTCCATTGATCGCGTCTCTTCATAGGCCATCACTTTCGGGAAAATATGTTCCTCTTCCTGGAAGAGGTGATGTTCGAGTTCTGTTTTCAGCTGATGGAACAATTGATGGACCTGGGCGAGCTCCGGATGATGGATGCCATGAACCCGGTATATTTTTGTAACAAAGCCTGACAGTTCAGGAAGCACCTCATACAGGTAGGCATGGTGCGTATGAATCACATGGTCGATCAGCTGTGAATACGGGGCTTCACTCCAGTTCGTCTCTTTTGCGTTTAATGCCTTTGTCTCTTGATATAATGTATTGATTCTAGCTAAGATCTCTTCTTCATTTAAATCCTGCTCTTTTATCGCTTCACCGATCGGACGGTTGCCCCCGCAGCAAAAGTCGATGCGATATTCTTTCAGCAGCCGGCTGGCTCTTGGAAAATGGGTAACAATATCACCCGTTTTTGTGTTTTGATCAAAAACTGCTTCCATTTGTAAAACCTCCTGAAGTGTTTTTTATGCTATGGGTTAAATGTAACGGGTTCACTGAAGGAAAATCGTGATCTACATCACATTCTGAAAAAATGACGGAAAAAGCAATAAGTCAGAAGAAATCGGGAAATAGCTATAGATAACTTTTCATGTTGGAGGCCCGCAATGGAGCATATATCCTGGCTTACATTTACGATGCTGATTCTCGCCAGTTACCGGTTAACTCATTTAATTGTTTTTGATAAGATCACGGAGTTTATCCGGAAACCGTTTATGAAGAAAAAGCAGACGGTTGATGAACAAGGGCATGTAGAAACGAAAAAAGTGCCGAAATCAAACTTCGGCTATTTGCTGAATTGCTATTGGTGCGCAGGGATATGGTGCGCTTTGATCATTGCTGTCGGGTATCTGATTGTCCCAAAAGCGATATTCCCGTTGATTTTGATTTTGTCGGTCGCCGGGGGGCAGGCGATTCTTGAAACGTTTGTCGGTGTCGCCACAAAACTTGTCGGCTTTTTCTCCGATTTAAAGAAGTAAACCCATTCCAAGCGGATGGTTTTATTTTTTTGTCAATAAAGTGACACAAACAGCAGAGAGAACGAGTCAGTTTTATGAACTTTTCACAGCGATTTTTCCCGGATGCGGCATTTTAGGCAGAGAGGAAGCATCTCATTGTAAAGATTTCAGTTTTTAAAATTTAGAATTGAGAGAAAAAGGATGTGCAAAGTCCCCGGCCATTTGTTTTAAAAGCTTGCGGTCACTAGTATTCAGACCTCCCATTTTATACGAAAAGAGGAAATAGATAGATTTTTTAAGCGCCAAAAAACAAGAAATATGGTTGATAGACAATCGGTGAATAGTTTATTTACAATCAGTTCGTGCTACAGGCAAGGAAAGGAGTGAAAAATGGCTGCGGAAAAAGTATTTTCGAAAAATAAAATCATTGGAGGAAAAAGAATGTCATATATGAAACGTTCCATCTCTGTCTTCATCGCCTGTTTTATGGTAGCGGCGCTTGGCATCAGCGGTATCATTGCACCGAAAGCGGCTGCCGCTTCTAAAACACCCGTTGCTGTAAACGGACAGCTTACCTTAAAAGGTACGCAGCTCGTCAATCAAAACGGAAAAGCGGTTCAGCTGAAAGGAATCAGCTCCCACGGTCTACAGTGGTATGGCGATTATGTCAACAAAGACTCGTTAAAATGGCTGAGAGACGACTGGGGCATCAATGTTTTCCGCGCGGCCATGTATACAGCTGAAGGCGGCTATATTGACAATCCGTCGGTTAAAAACAAAGTGAAGGAAGCCGTCGAAGCGGCAAAAGAACTCGGAATCTATGTGATCATTGACTGGCACATACTGAGCGATGGCAATCCAAACCAAAACAAAGCGAAAGCAAAAGAATTTTTTAACGAAATGTCAAGACTTTATGGCAAGACGCCAAACGTCATTTTTGAAATTGCCAACGAGCCGAACGGCGATGTCAACTGGAATCGCGACATTAAACCTTACGCCGAAGAAATCCTGTCCGTGATTCGCAAAAACTCTCCGAAAAATATTGTGATTGTCGGAACAGGCACCTGGAGCCAGGATGTCAATGATGCGGCGGACAATCAGCTGAAAGACGGCAATGTCATGTACGCGCTCCATTTTTATGCGGGCACGCACGGTCAGTCTTTGCGGGATAAAGCCGATTATGCACTCAGCAAAGGAGCGCCGATTTTCGTCACAGAATGGGGAACGAGCGATGCTTCAGGAAACGGCGGGGTCTACCTTGACCAATCCAGGGAGTGGCTGAAATATTTAGACAGCAAAAAAATCAGCTGGGTAAACTGGAACTTATCCGACAAACAAGAGTCGTCAGCAGCTTTAAACCCAGGCGCCTCTAAAAACGGAGGATGGTCGCAATCCGACTTGTCCCCATCAGGCAAATTCGTCAGGGATAACATCCGCAGCGGGTCAAACGGTTCGTCAGGAGACTCTGGATCGAATTCGAAAGGGTCAGATCAAAAAGACCAAAAAAAGGATCAGGATAAACCAGGTCAAGACAGCGGCGCTGCAGCCAACACGATAGCAGTACAATACAGAGCGGGGGACAACAATGTAAACGGCAACCAAATCCGCCCTCAGCTCAACATTAAAAACAACAGCAAAAAAACCGTCTCTTTAAATCGAATCACCGTCCGCTACTGGTATAAAACGAATCGCAAAGGACAAAATTTTGACTGCGACTATGCCCAAATCGGCTGCAGCAAAATCACGCACAAATTCGTCCAATTAAAAAAAGCGGTAAACGGAGCAGACACGTATCTTGAAGTAGGGTTTAAAAATGGTACATTGGCGCCGGGTGCAAGTACAGGTGAAATCCAGATCCGTCTTCACAATGACGGCTGGAGCAATTATGCCCAAAGCGGCGACTATTCATTTTTAAATTCAAACACGTTTAAAAATACGAAAAAAATCACGTTGTATGAGAACGGAAAGCTGATTTGGGGCACTGAACCTAATTGGTGTCCGTTTTCGTATATATTATAATGGAAGGAATGAGGAATATTTTTGTAAACATGAAAGGAGATGGATGTATGAATGAAACATTGCAGCAATACATGATGCTTGTCAAGGAACACTATGACACGATCAATGGACCGGATTACACAGGCAAGGAGGAAGACATTGAAAAGAGAAAGGAACAAATCGAGCTTTACGCCAAAACGCTTCAGCAAGGCTTTTCAACAGATGATGACTATGATGAATTCGCAGATGCCGTGATTAAATGCGCATACGGAGATCTGACGGTGGAAGAATTAGAAACGGTTTATCAGGAATTAACGTCTCCATAATCAATAAAATAAGGGGGAGGAGAAGCATGAAAGACATGATCATGAAGACAGACCGGCTTATTTTGCGAAAAATGAGGCGCGATGACGCCGAAAACCTGCTCGAAATCTTTTCTGACCCGATAGCAATGGAATATTATCCATCGACAAAGAATGAAAAACAGACATTGCAATGGATCGACCGGACGCTTGAAAACTATGAAAAACACGGAACCGGTCTGTGGGTTGCCGAACATAAACAAACGGGCGAATTTTTAGGCCAATGCGGCATCGTGCCACAGGAAGTCGAAGGATCGAACGAAATGGAAATCGGCTATTTGTTTAAACGGAGCGTCTGGAAAAACGGCTATGCAACCGAAGCAGCATCAGCATGCAAACAATATGGATTTGAGTCATTTCATCTGAAAAAAATCGTATCTTTACCTGATGCGCAAAATCTGCCGTCCAGAAAAGTAGCCGAACGAATCGGGATGACTTTAGAAAAAACAATACATAAATGGGGAAAAGAAATTGCCGTATATTCAGTGTATCGCTAAATTTTTATTCTGTCTCACTAACTTGAGTATACTTTGAGATTGAGACAGAATTTCTTTTTAATCCTTAACTTCCGAGAATATATATTATGTAAACTAGAAGCGGAGGACAGAATTATATATCTCGTTCAGGCTCTGGTGAACGCCTACTCCTTCTGATGTTTGATTATTTCCTACATCTTTTTTATGCTTACTATCAATTCTTTTTCTGAACAAGGTTTTATGTGCTTTGTTTGTGATTGTGATTAAGTTTATATACTTTAAGCCGTATAATGAGATGTTGGAATTTTCCTTAAACAGTATCATGTTCAGATTCAGAAAAAGTTTTTTTACATGCTATTACTGTTGCGTGTTTTTCCTCTCCTTTCCTTTCATCAATTTCTCAATAGGAGAACTTTAAAAAATAAGATTGATGAAACGAAGACTGTGAGGTGAATCTAATGTTCAAAAATATAGAATTACTTTGTGCCCTGTTGTTGCACTGAGGATTGTTTTATCAACCAATAGAGATGCCGCTGAGTAAAATAAAAAGCAGAGATGTAGAAACACCTCTGCTGTCTTGCAGTATTTCATTTTTACTTCCTTTTAAAAAGATTCACAGAAAAGCCTCAATTTGACGCTTCTAATTGAGGCAACTTAAAATTAATTGGTTATTATAAAAATGGAGGACGGTAATAGACTAGGGTTAGCGAAATAAGAGCTTCTACTAATGAAATTGAAACAATAATCTTATGATTCACAGGCGATTTTCTAGATATTAACTTTTGTCCGATATAGTTTAGGAAATAAAACACAAGAAAGAAGCACACGATTCCAAAAATAACTCCAGACAAGCAGGTTTACCTCCTTGCTTTTCCCGAATATTTTATAATATGGTATAAAACCATTATATGTAATGGTATGATCGAAGTAAACTTTATCATGTTTGGAGGAGATGGGCAATATGAGTTTAGTATCATTACGTCAAAAATTGTTTTATTCGGTAGTATTGGTTCCTGTTACTGTGATGCCCTAGTTTTTTTGACACTCCCTGCCAATGCGAAAACTTCATCGGTAGAGGATGCCAATAAGGCTCTCGAAGAAGCAGTGAAAGATGTGAATAAACAGTTAGAAAAAGGAGTAATGACTCAATTAAGGATCCTAAATTAATTATTTTATTACTGTAAGGAATTACCCCCCTACTCCATTCCGAGAGGGGGCAACATGCGATTCTTCATCCTTATTTGACGAGCTACTTATGATTCCAACTCTCTAAATTAAATCAAATGCACCTACAACCTACAACAGTCCGCGCCAAAAAATATCAAATGAGATCTCTAAAGACCGTTCAAATGATTGTTTGTTTTCGTACACCAGTTGAATGTTAAGCCCGTCATAAAGCGTAATAAATCCTATCGCGCACTTCTCCGGCGGACAGTTCACATCCGATTCCTTAAAAACATTTGCTATCCGTTCTTTTAAAGTATGCAGATATAAAAGGTATTGGGCTGAAATAAAATCACTTACTTCAGCAGGCGCTTTAAAGGACATTGCCTGCAAAAAAGCTACATTCGGCAATGCATGAAAACGGACTTGGTTTTCTTTTAAAAAGTCATATATTTGACTTTTTGCGGGAGTATGTTTTCTTGAATCGAAGAATTCGTTGATAAATGAAATTTCCTCTTCTACAATCTCGGGGTATATTTCCATCAGCATTTCTTTTTTTGATGAAAAATGATAAGCGAGAGATTGTTTTCTGATTCCCAATTCTTTTGCAATATGCGACATTTTGACTCCCTCATAGCCCAATTCATTAAATTGGCGAACCGCTGTACGCTTTATATTCTCTCTGGTCAATATAGCGTCCTCCCCTCCATTTTCAGGCTGTTTTTCTCTTCAAGAAGATATATAAAATATATAATAAAACAAACAGCAGGTACATGAAAATAGCGGCAATATAGATCTCACGATAGGAATAAACCGTTGCAACCAAACCTAATAATAAGGAGCCTCCGCCAATTCCCATATCGAAAAAGTTAAAGAACGTTCCCATTGCATCCTCATGTTCATGCTCTTCCACAAGATTTATACACCATGTTTGGATGGCTGGAAAAATTGAGCCGAATCCAAAACCGTAGCATATAGCTGCTGTAAAAAACATTGCATTTGTTTGTGCGAAATATAATATTGACAGCCCTGCTATTGAAAACAGCGAGGCGGGAATAAGGATGGCGGCAGCTCCGTAACGGTCAAATACCCTGCCGGAAATAAGGCGTATAAAAAAAACTGGCTCCTGCAATCAAAAAGAAAAACATCCCGACACTTTGAAACCCCTTTTCAATTGCATAAAGCGAAAAGAAAGACATAATTCCAGATGCAGCAACGCCGACGAATAAAATAAGAATTGACGGAAACAGCACACGTCTTTCCAAGACTTTCAACTTTACAGTGCCCTTTCCGCCAGTGCCAGTTGTTTCCGGCTGTCTGCGCACGAAAACAGCCATAAGTGCCGCCAGCAAAAGAACGGATATCCCGCCTAAAAAAAGTCTTTGAAAATCATAAAGCTCCAGAGCCGCGATACCGATCATCGGTCCAACGGAAACAGCAATTGTCTCACCTACTCCAAAATATCCAATTCCTTCCCCTCTCCGCTCTTTAGGAATAATTTCGGCTGCGATTGTCGCAAAATAGGTCGTCGCCAGTCCAAACCCGGCCCCATGTATTAAGCGAATCAATAATAAAACGCTGACATCAGACGCCAGGTAATAGGCTCCTGTTGAGAAAGCGCTGATCACAATTCCTAAAATGAGCAAATATTTTTTATTGAACCGTAAAGCCAATGCCCCTGCAAAAGGACGAACAGCAATTGCAGAGATCATAAAAATACCCGTGACATAGCCGACTTGTTTTGCCCCTCCTCCAATAGCCGTCACAAACAAAGGCAAAGTCGGCAATAACATTTCAAATACCATAAACAAGAAAGCATTTGCAAGCGTCACAAAAACAAATGACAATGACCATATTTTTGCAGTATTTATTTTTTCTACATTCAATTCCATTTGGCTACCTCTCACTCACTGTTTTTATTTTTCTTCTCAAGCATTCACTTTAACTGACCTCGGTCAGTTTGTAAATATAATTTTATAAAATTTAAGCTATTAATAAGCAGAATTTAAAAAATAAAACTTGATTAAACTGACTGTTGACAGATAGAAGTTGGGTCGCAAAGGGTATCTTCCAATAAATAAAAAAGCTACTCTCAAAGAGTAGCTTTTGTGGTGCGTGCAGGCATTAAACTCCATATGCTTTATAAATTTAGCCTGTTTTCCTATGAAATTATTTAATGACTGGCCAAGCCGGTGAATCCGGATCTAATGTAAAGTCGTAAGACTTCTCGTCGCGATACATCGGATCGACATAGATCGAATCTTGATCTTGATTTGTTGCGTTTTGATACGGCGTAAACGAGTCGTATTCATTCTTCTTCCAAATCCATAGACCGTCTTTGCCGGCTTCCTTGTGGTACACGTTATGATTCACTTTGTTTCCTTCATTTTTCGTAAAATCGTTTGCGATGAATATTTGCGAATCGCTTGCTGTTATGATGTTTTTTTCGATTGTATTGGTTTTTGTGTCATACTGGAGCAAAAGCTGTCCGCCATCCAGCCCCTTTGTATCATTGCGGTAAATAATATTGTGCGCAATGACAGAATGGCTGGTGCCTCCCCGCTTTTTGTCGTATCCGCCGATGGAAATGCCCGTGTACGCATTTTTATATACCGTGTTGTCGGTTATTTGAATATCATCAGCATATTTCCCTTTATGTTCAGACGTTGCTTCAATTCCGATATCGTTGCCGTAGACTGTGTTTTTCTTAATGTCAATGCTTTGTCCTCCGTCAACATATATTCCGCCTGCTGAGTAGTCATCTCCATAGGCAGGATTTCCGTAAGTGGAGTTATTGTAAACTGTATTGTTTTCTACGGTCCCGTTGCGGACAAAATCGTTTTGAGCGGCCGTTCCTTCATAACCGATCAGATCAATTCCAATGTTGTTATTGTCGCGAACCACATTGCCTCTGATCGCAAAACCGTCAATATTTCCGTTCAGCACAACCGCTTCACTCGCTCCGAGTGTCAGCTTTTCAACCGTATTGTCCTCGATCTTAATGTCTTTCATGCTGCCGGATCCATAGACGGCAATTCCGTGGGCATTGCCATCATCCGCTGTTGTTTTTATATTCCGGACGTGATTATTCTTAATGGTGATATGGCTGCTGGAGCCTGACACATAAATTCCCATGGCGGTTGCTTCTTCTGATGAAACGGAAAGATCTTGAATCGTCAGGCCGCTGATTGTGATGTACTGTTGATTGTGAATATGAATGATCGGTGTTTCATATTCCGCGTCCTTAACAGATTCTCCGCTGATGACGACTTTTTCATTCTCATAGTTTTGAAATGTGATAGGCTTTTCAGCCGACCCGCTCTCTCTCACATCAAGCGTTTCATGATACGTGCCTTCCCGAATCATGACAGTTGTGCCGGGGACAGCCTTTTTTGCTGCCTGTTTCAGAGTTCGAAACGGCTTTTCTTTCGTTCCTTCATTTTGATCATTTCCATTTGGGGAAACATACAAGCTGTTAGCCGGTTCTGCTTCTTTTGCTCCGGTCTTATCGTAAGCAAAAGCGATGATAACAGAAACTAAAATACACGCTGATAAAATAAAATACCATTTTCTCATACTCAGCACTCTTTTCTTTTCAAAATGGATAAACTAACACCATTATAGAATATCCATTTATGGAAAACCATCGCAAACATTTGAAAGAAAAAGGCAACCCTGGGATCATAGGGTTGCCTTCATATTTATGAGTTTATTCAGCACTTCCGGAGTCTATGAATGAGATAGCCGCCTATTCCTCCTAAAATCGCCGGAAGCACCCATCCTAATCCGATGTCATACATCGGGAGAAACTGATTGAAAAATTGATTAATAGCTGCAATTTTGAGTCCGGCAGCATTCAGGCCGTCAAACAGGCTGATGATAAAGGTCAATATCAGACTGCCTTGATACACTTCCCTCTTCCCTTTAAATAAAGGATGTAAAAATGTTAAGAATATTAAAGAAATCGCAATGGGATACAAAGTTGTTAAAACCGGCATTGAAACGTTAATCAGCTGTGTTAATCCTATATTTGCTACAAGGGTGCTGAACATTGACAGAATGACAGCAATTTTTTTATAGGAGATGTTTGGAAACAAGCCGTGGAAAAACGAAGAGCATGCTGTGATGAGTCCCACACTTGTTGTCAGACATGCTACAGTTATCATTAAGCCCAAAAAAACGGAACCATATGGTCCGAAATAATAGGATGAAACCTTTGCCAAAACCTCGGCTCCATTTTCTAAAAGACCCAGTTTTTCAACGCTGGAAGCCCCCATATATGAAAGCGCTGAATAGATCAGAGCCAAGAGCGCCGCTGCAATCGCCGTCGATTTTGCACAAACGATTATGAGCTGTTTTTTGGAGGCCGCTCCCTTCTCTTTCATGGCGTTCACAATGATGATTCCAAATACAAAAGCGACAAGGGCATCAAGAGTAAAGTAACCTTCTTTGAATCCTTTAAAAAATACGTGTGATGCATATCCTTCAGACGGAGCTTGAAAGCTTCCGATTGGATGAATAATAGCCGTAACAACGAGCAATCCGATAAATGTTAATTTAATAGGAGTTAGAAATTTTCCGATTACATCGATAATTTTAGTTGGATTCAGGGACAGCAAGCATGCCACAGTGAAAAATAATACGGTAAATATGATTAAGGCAACAGGGCCCGCATCATTTGATAAAAAAGGTTTAACCCCTATTTCAAACGACACATTGCCGGATCTGGGAATCGCAAAAAAAGGGCCGATTGCTAAATAGAGAACCGTTGTAAATACAATGCCGAACAACGGATGCACACGACTGGCCAGAGACTGCAAATCATTTTTTCCTGAAAAAACGAATGCCGTAATGGCGAGCAATGGCAATCCGACTCCGGTCACCAAGAATCCTGCATTGGCTGTCCATACATTCTCTCCGGCCATCTGACCCAGCATAGGCGGGAAAATGAGATTTCCTGCACCGAAAAATAATGCGAATAGCATTAATCCTATGATTAGGATAAATGAAAAAGGAATTTTTTTTGCCATCATGAGTCCTCCGATTCGGGTTAAGCTATTAGTGCGTTTTTAGTAGTCAGCAGTGTAGCGCGATAAAAATTTTCAAAATAAATGTCCTGAATTATCAGTAAATATTAAATAAAAGTACTATCCTACTATAGTAGCTGTTGCTCGTATTGTCAAAGGTTTAGTCTGTATAAAAATTACGTCGCACTCCTCCTTTGGAATTGATTTGAAAGTTTGTTACATAATGTAAAAATAATGATGGAAAGTAAATTCTCTTTTTGGGAGGTTGTGAAATGCCATTAGGGCCTGCAATCATTTCGGTATTAATAGGATTCGGGGATCGTATATGTCATTATGAGAGCGGTAAGGAAATCTAATTGATGGCAGGACGCCTCGGCCCCGATCCCTTGTCGCATAAACCAAGGCCGCCAATCCCTGTTCGGCTCTCTGCTCGTTATAGAACAAGGAGATATATAGAATGGTATCTTCATTCGCTCGGCTGAAATTGCCGGGTCATGCGGGGCAAAAGCTAAGAAAAGCGGCCAGTCAAATAAAATGACTGGCCTATCTGTTATTATATATGATTTACAAAGTAGAGACATCAATCACGAATCGATAACGCACATCGCTTTTGAGGACGCGCTCATATGCTTCATCTACTTGGTCAGCTCCGATGACCTCAATTTGCGGAGCCAAGCCGTGTTCAGCAGCGAAATCAAGCATCTCTTGTGTCTCCCGAATGCCGCCGACAAGCGAACCTGCAATGCTGCGGCGGCCCATGATTAAGGAAAACACACTGTACTGATCCCGTTCTGCCGGCGCGCCGACGTTAACAAGTGTTCCATCGGCGCGAAGAAGCGATAAGTATGCATCAACGTCCAGATTGGCGGACACCGTGTTTAAAATAAGATCAAAGCGTCCGGCCAGCTCAGTGAATACTGCAGGGTCGCCAGTTGCAAAGTAATGATCTGCGCCAAAACGCAAGGCTTCTTCCTGTTTATTCAAAGAGCGGCTTAAGACCGTTACTTCTGCCCCCATGGCATGCGCAAATTGGATGGCGACGTGGCCGAGTCCCCCCATTCCCACAACGGCAACTTTCTTGCCGGGGCCTGCGTTCCAATGCTTCAAAGGAGAGTACGTGGTGATGCCTGCGCACAAGAGCGGGCTTGCAACATCCAAGTTCAGGCTGTCCGGAATGCGGACAACAAAATCTTCTTTAACCACGATGTATTGGCTGTAACCGCCATATGTCGGATTTCCATCGTAGTCTAAACAGTTATACGTTTGGATCACGCCTTTCGTACAAAATTGCTCCTCTCCGCTCTGGCAGTATTCACATTCGCCGCAAGAGTCAACGAAGCAGCCGACCCCCACGCGGTCGCCGACAGCAAATTTTTTAACACTTGTCCCAACTGCTTTGACGATGCCGGCGATTTCATGTCCCGGAACCATTGGGAAGATTCCGCCTCCCCATTCATCGTACGCGCTATGGATATCCGAATGGCAAATGCCGCTGTACTTAATATCGATTAAAACGTCATTCGGTTGTAATTACCTTCTTTCAATTGTGGTCTGTTCAAATTTCGCCTTGGCTCTCGGAGCACTCAGTACACGGGTTGAGATGGTTTTATGCAGATTACACATCCATATCGATCCTTTCTTACGTTATATTACGCCAATTCATAGAGAAGAGGTGCAAGTTAAGGTTAAACCTTAAAGTTCGCTTTAAGGCAAGAGGTTTTTCTGAAATCTTCTTCGGCTTGCGTTAAAGTCCACTTTAAGGTCTATAATCATTGTGTGTTGTGACACATCCAATTAGAATTTTGATGAATATGATGGAGGTTTCAAAATGGGGTATTCTATAAAAGAAGTTGCTGAAAAAGTAGGTTTGCCTACACATACACTCCGATATTATGAAAAAGAAGGTCTTCTGCCTTTTATTAAAAGAGACGCAAATGGAAACCGCATTTTTGAAGAAAAAGACTTGTCATGGTTGGAGCTTGTGATATGCTTGCGGAAAACTGACATTGCGCTTTCGGAATTACGGGAAATCGTCAATTTAACAAAAGAAGGAGATTGGACCATCTCGAAGCGCAAACAAATACTTGAAAAACATAAAGAAAAAATGCTTGAAAAGCAAAGAGTCCTGGAACGCGCCTTTTTAAAAATCGATGAGAAAATCATGTACTATGATGGATTAGAAAAAAAGAATCAGGCAATGTCCTTGAAAGCGGATGAAAAGTAATTTGATAAGTGCCGGCGCGCTTTCAATTATGGCACTACATTCAAAAGAAATTTTTCCAAAGTCTCCTTTGCGGCTTGCTCATCCGTACCATAGACCATTAACGTGATCTCATCCCCTTCTTGCACTCCTAATTGAAGGATTTCCATCAGATCTTTCCCGTTTGCTGTCTGCCCGTTTTTAGCGAGTACGATTTCACTTTTGAATGAAATCGCTTTGCGGACAAATAGGGTCGTATGCCTGGCCTGAAGCCCCCGGGGGAGCCGAACTGTTGATTTTGTTACTAACACCATAACTCTCTCCTTGCTTCTTTTTCGATTAAGGCTACGAAATTCTTTTCTAAGCTGCATCTACAGAATAATCGTTAAAGCCCACTTTAACGCAAGGGATTTTGTGAAATTTGCTGAGAAAAAGCCGTCTCCGGCCTGCGCTGGAAACGGCTTTTTTCTTAATTTAAAAAGGATGCTTTATATACAGATAAACGACCTGCTTATATATCCCACCAAAAGGTTTCGGGAAGCGAGTATTGGCTGTTTAACGGAACCGTTTCGCCAATCGCCGGAGCAATCATGTTGGCGCCTTTTTTCTCGGCCTCTTTCAATGCGCGTTCAATCGGCTCTTTCCAGCCGTGGTATGCGAGGGTAAAGGCTCCCCAATGAATCAACATCATGTTCTTTCCTTTTACATCTTTATGGGCTTGTACAGATTGTTCGGGTGTCATATGAATCCCGGACCAGCGTCTGTCATATTGGCCGCCTTCCATTAATGTGATATCGAAAGGGCCGTATTTTTTGCCGATTTCCTTAAAGTGTTCATCATATCCCCCGTCACCGCTCGTATAAAAACGCGTATGTTTTCCGAGGATGACCCAGCCGCCCCACAGGGTCGTGTTTCGATTCAATAATCCTCTGCCTGAAAAGTGTTTGGACGGTGTCAGGGCTATTGTCAAACCTTGAAACTCCGTTTCATCCCACCAATTGAGTTCGGTGATTTTTTCTTTCTCAATTCCCCACCGGATCAAGTGTGCGCTGATTCCGTAAGGAACGAAGAAATGACCGGCCTTTTCCTTCAGCTTTAAGATGGATGGATAATCTAAGTGATCATAATGGTCATGTGTAATCAAGACGGCGTCAATCGGCGGCATATCATTGACCGTATGCAGGATGTCTTCGCTGTAGCGTCTGCTTCCGATGAATGATACGGGTGAAGCAATTGGACCCAGCATAGGGTCTACGAGTATTTTTTTGCGGTCGATGCTCAGTAAAAAAGCGGAATGTCCAAACCATGTTAAGCTGTCTTCGTTACTTTTAACGATGTTCCAATCAATCTCAGAAACAGGGATTTGATCGGAAGGATTGCGCTCCTTGCCGCCGGAAACAGCGTCTCTCATCATTGAGAAAACTCCGGATATTCCGCCCATATCCATCTTTTCTTGTGTTTGATTAAGAAATTTGCCATCGGCATAATTGTCAAAGCTTTGATACAGCTTTTTTTGTTCCTTGCTTGGATTTCCTCCAAACACAGGATGTAAATTGATGAACAATAAAACAGCCGCAGCTAAGATGATGATAAAAATGAATAAAAACATCATGGTTTTTTTCCTTGTTCCTTCCTTTTCAGGATGATATCTTGCTTCTTCTTATTCTACCGATTATAGCTGCTTCGTCGCCAGTATAATGAATAAAATGTAAGAACCCTCCGAATTTGGAGAGTTCTTTTTAATAGTGCCGCGTAAAACGGCTATTGTGTAAATGCTCAGCCGGCGATTCCAGACCACCGCCATAGCCTTCTCAGGCAGGATGCAGCAATTATTTATTTTGCACTAATAAAAATGTGTATTTGGTGCCCTCCGGCTTGTTTTTCCAATAAATCGTTACCTCCGCATCTCCCTTTTGGCGTCCTTCGTAGTCTACCGAGTTCATGCTCGGATTAGCATATGCATGGAGAATAAAGGGGTCATCGACCGCAACCTCTAAATCTTCGTCCGAAAATTCAATTTGAGGACCTCCATTTATACTGCCGCAATAGAAATGCGCACGGCCGGAACCGCCAATGCCAACTGTTTCGTCGTATACGGTGAAGATGTGAGTTGAGCATTCGCTTGGTTTAATAGTACCAACTGATGCAGCATTTGCAGAAACGGCATGAAAGGACAGAATCGTCGCAAGGGCAATGGCTAGTGACAAGAAATACTTGCTTAATTTTCCGATGTTCATGTTGTCAACCTCTAACCAAATATTGTCAGTATACATATTCTCCATATCGAAATATATACCTCTATAATAAGGTTCTTACAAAAAAAGAGCTGACGCTAATGGTCAGCTCCCGCTTTTAAAACCGGACAGATTCAGAGGGTTGGAAAAACCGGTCCACCGCTTCATCGGTTACATCTGAAACGTTCCGGTACTTGTAGTTCGGTGATTGATCACGGTCGATCAGGACGGACCTGACGCCTTCGAAGAAATCATTGTGCTTCAAAAAGTTCTTTGCCAGCACCAGATCCGTGGCAAAGCATTCTTCCAGTGTTTTTTGACGTCCGTCCGCCAGCTGTTTCAATGTGATTTTTAATGAAAATGGCGATTTGGAAAGCATTGTTTTTTTCACATTCGAGCTAAAGGTGCTTCCCTCGCTTTCGAGCGATTGAAGGATCTCTTCCAGCTTATCATACTTAAAATGACGGTCAATCGCTTGCTGATCACGGGCGAGCGTGCTCTCCTGGGAGGGCTCCGTTTTTGATTCGCGGATCAGCTGATCGAGCTTTTCTTCAACGCTTGCAAGGCGCCAATCGGTTTGTTCCACTGCTTGAAGCAATCGTTCTAAAGCGCCGCTCTCCATGTAGGCGTCTGCCCCATTGATATACAGCACGTCGGCTGCATGGATGACAGACGCCGTTAATCCAAGATACCGCCCTAAGCGGCCCGGGGCTTTGTTTAAAAAATAGGCTGCCCCGACATCCGGAAAGAAGCCGATATTCATTTCGGGCATCGCCCATTTTGTCCTCTCCGTGACGATCCGGTGGCTGGCCCCGTACGTCAGGCCGACGCCTCCCCCCATGACGATCCCGTCCAAGCAGGCGATGATCGGTTTCGAAAATCGATGGACTGCCATATCGACTTCGTACTCTGTTTCAAAAAAGCGCTCGGCATCTTGCAGGGCCTGTTTTGACGAACGAGCTTCATAGAGTGCCTTAATATCCCCTCCGGCACATAGTCCTTTTGGTCCTGCACCTTTGATGACCACGATAGAAACGTTTTGATCTGTCTCCCACTCGTTTAACTTTTCACCAATCAGACGGACCATGTCGTATGTGAGTGAGTTGAGCGCTTTCGGGCGATTCAGAACAATCGCTGCGGCGCCGTTTTGATTGACGGAAAACAGCACGTCATCGGACATCTTGATCCACTCCTTTTATGAATGATGAAAGTTTGGTTTGCGCTTTTCGACAAATGCGTGAATTCCTTCTTTGGCATCTGAAGTGACAAACAGCTCGGCGAATCTGTTTCGCTCCCTCTCCAGTGCTTGTTCCATGCTTTCGCTGGCGCCCTGTACGACACATTCGACGGCGCGCCTCACGCTGGTCATGCTTTTTCCTTCGATAAAAGACGACGCGACAGCAGCTGCCGTCTTCATCAGTTCCTCTCCCTTTACAGCCATCTGTGCAATTTTCAGCTCTACCGCCTCTTGAGCTGAAAGCGATCGGCCCGTCAGGATAAGGTCGAGTGCTGTCGCTGTGTCCGTTATGTTGCGAAGCCGCTGTGTACCACCAAATGCAGGAATCAAGCCGAGCTTTAATTCGGGAAGACCGACTGTTGCATCGTCTGATACGATTCTGAAGTGGCAGCTCATCGCGAGTTCCAGGCCTCCGCCAAGAGCCGGTCCGTTTATCGCCGCAATGACGGGTTTTTTGGAAGCTTCGATTTCATCGCAGAGCGCCTGGCCCCCTTGTGCGAGCGCCAATCCTTGTTTTTGGTCCCCAAGTTTTGAAACGAATTCTTTTATATCCGCTCCCGCCACAAAAAAGCGGCCTTCTCCAGTAATGATGATTGCTTTTGTCTCCTCGTCGCGGGCCAATTCCCGAAAAAGAGAGCGCAATTCGGCGATACAGGAAGAAGAAAGTGTATTTGCCGGCGGATTGTTCAACGTCACGGTTGTGATGCCATGTTCTGTTTTAAGTGTGGCATATTTCAAGTTCAATATTGATCCCTCCCTGATTAAATAAAAAAGGCCCCTCTGAAAAAAAATCAGTTGTGCATGAGAGGGAGCCTTATGTTAAGGATTAGAACCAGCGTTCGGTGACGACCTTTTTACGCGTGTAAAACTGGACGCCGTCCTTTCCGTTTGTCCCAAGATCTCCATAGAAAGAGGCTTTGTTCCCTGCGAAGGAGAAGAACGCCATCGGAGCCGGGACGTTGACATTGACGCCGATCATTCCGGCATCGATTTTGTCGCGGAACTGCTGGGCGCTTTTCCCGCTCGATGTGTAGATGACAGCGCCGTTGGCAAACTTGGATTGATTGGCGAGCTCGATCCCCTCGTCAAGATCTTGTACACGGACGACGCTCAAGACCGGTGCAAAGATTTCGTCCTGCCAGATTTTCATCTCTGGTGTCACATGATCGAAAATCGTGGCTCCCACAAAGTATCCTTCTCGAACATCCGGATTGCGTCCGTCTACGGCGAGTGCGGCCCCTTCTTTTATACCGCTGTCGATATAGTCAAGGACGCGTTGTTTATGGACTTCGCGGATCAGCGGGCCGACAAAGTGATCCTCGGATCTGCCGTCTCCTGTCTTCAGCTTCCGTGTTTCAGAGACGAGCATTTCCATGAAGTCATCGGCGATGTCATCAACGACCGCCGCAACGGAGCAGGCCATACAGCGTTCCCCGCTGCTGCCGAATGCCGCACCGATGATGCCTTGAACAGTCTTTTCAAGATGGCAATCCGGCATAACAATCGCATGGTTTTTAGCGCCGGCCAGCGCCTGAACGCGTTTCCCGTTGGCTGTGCCCGTTTGATACACATATTTTGCGACCGGTTCTGAACCAACGAAGGAGACGGCTTTAATATCATCGTTCTCCAATATTCCGTTTACAACATCCTTTCCTCCATGGACGAGGTTTAACACACCTTTTGGAAACCCGGCTTCATAGAACAGCTCAACAAGCTTCCCGGCAAGAATAGGAGTCCGTTCCGAAGGTTTCAGGACGAACGTGTTTCCGCAGGCGATGGCGAGCGGAAACATCCACAGGGGAACCATCATTGGAAAGTTAAACGGCGTAATGCCGGCGACGACTCCCAAAGGATAGCGCCAAATCGATCCGTCGATGCCCCCGGCTATCGCGGGCAGGGATTCTCCCATCATTAAAGTAGGTGTGGCTGTCGCAAGCTCAACAACTTCGATTCCCCGCTGCACTTCGCCGCGGGCGTCTTTTAACGTTTTGCCGTTTTCCGTCGTAATAATGTCTGCCAATTGTTCTTTTTGCTCCTGGAGAAGCTGTAAATACTTGTATAAAAGCCTTGCCCGATTGGGGACGGGCACAAGCGACCAGGTCTGATAAGCGTGCTTGGCAGCCTGCACGGCACGATCTACATCCGCTCTCACAGATAGAGGCGCATAAGCGATGACGTTTCCGTTTGCAGGATTGACGACTTCTTCCGATTCCGCACCTAGAGAATTGACCCATTCCCCGTCGATATGGTTCATCATTTTTTTTGCATTGGTTGTGATCATTTGATTTCTCACCTCTCCTTACTGATAAGTTGTCTTCTGTTCGCTTATTTTTTTGTATAAAACAGACATATCTTTTTCCCCGTATCCGTTCTGATCGGCTTCTTCGTAAATGCCGAAGAGAATCTTGCTCACCGGCAGTTCAACGTTGTTCTTCTCAGCCAAATCCAATGCAAAGCCAAGGTCTTTCAGCAGCAGCTTCAAAGAAAAGCCAGGTTTATAGTTTTCATCCGCTATGAAACTTTTATAGTTGCGCTCATAGATCCGGCTCTGCCCATAGCTGACGTTCAGCATCTCAAACAATTGGTCGAGGTCGAGATTGCTGTTTTTGGCAAGGTGCAAGGCTTCACTGACGCCGGCTGTATAAAAACCGATTAAGAGGTTGTTGATCAGCTTTGTATTCGTTCCGCTGTCGATGTTTTCGTTCACATGAAAAATATTCTCGCCCAATGCATTGAAAACAGGCAACGCTTTATCAAAAACGGACTTCGGACCCCCGACCATAAAGGTCAGCGTCCGGTTGACCGCCCCGATCACACCGCCGCTGACCGGCGCCGCAAGAAAATCGATACCTTTGCTTTTCGCTTCCTCCGCAATTCGGATATTCAGTTCAGGAGCGACCGTGCTTGTATCGATCAGGAGGACGCCCGGTTCAGCCAGGTGTACGAGCCCTTTTTTTTCCAGAAAAACCTCCTCTGCAGCGTTTGAGGAAGGAAGGCTTGTGAGGATGGCGTCACACTCTTCAACCATTTTTTCAACTGAAATCCCGATCGTTCCTCCTGCATGATGCAAGGCCAATTCAGCTTCTTTGTTAAGGTCCATTCCATAAACCGTAAAGTTCTCCTGAAGCAGATTCTTCGACATTGGCAGACCCATATTGCCCAAACCGATAAATCCGATTTTTTTCAAACAGTTTCCCTCCGATCACACCGTATATTTTTCATGAGCGGCTATTTTTTCTGCGATTTCGCGTTTTTGAGTAAACAGATTGCTGAAAAGAGGCAAAGAAAGGCTGCGAGCCTCTTCAAATGCGAGTTTTCTTTCGGCTTCATCAGATGCTATGCTTGATAAGGCGGTCACCGCCATCTCTTCGATTCTGCGGTAGCCTTCTTCACAAATGACATTCGTCATCATTTCTTTCAACCGTGCTTTTTCACCACCGTATATTTGCCTAGCTTTTTCGGTTCGGCGGGCGGCGGATTCCATCACATAGATTTCTTTTTTCATGTCGGCGAGAAGCCGTGCGTATTCCTGATCTTCTTGAGTGTTCACGCGAGAGCGGATAAGCGCTTTCAGTGTCTTGCCGAAAAGCCTGTTGGACAGCTGAATAAATCGCCGGTTTCGATTTCCCTCGCTGCCTAGTTGAGCTTCCGGCTCTGAGATGCCGTTTTGCTGCACTTCTTTCATGAGCAGTTTGGCGATCGTTAAGCGGTTTATTTCATTTGTCCCCTCGAAAATCCGGCTGATCCTCGCGTCCCGGTACAATCGTTCGACTTCGTACTCCTGCATGTATCCGTAGCCGCCATGAATCTGCACCGCTTCGTCTGCGATCCGGCCGAGGATTTCGGAGCAGTAAACTTTATTGATCGCACATTCGGATGCATAGTTTGTGAGTTTTCTCAGTCTATCGTCTAATGGGAGAGCCGAATCTAAAACATTGTCCAAGCAATCTGCCGTTCTGTAAGCAGCGCTTTCCGCGCCGAAAATCGAGACCGCCATGTCGGCAATCTTTTCTTGAATCATTGAAAAACCGATGATCGGCTTGTTAAATTGCTTTCGCTGTTTGGCGTAGCTAACAGCAAGGTTCAATGCTTGTTTTGCCGTTCCAATGTTCGAAAACGCGAGCTTTAAGCGGGCCATGTTTAAAATGTTCAAAGCGACGTGATGACCTTTCCCGATATGACCTAGAACATTGTCGCTTGGCACCTCGACTTCCTCCAAGATTAAGGTTGCTGTCGAAGACCCTTTGATTCCCATCTTCTTCTCTTCAGGTCCGATGGAAACACCTTTAAACGAGCGTTCGACGATAAATGCTGTCATGCCTTCCGCCGTTTTTGCAAAGACAACATATACATCAGCTACTTGCGCGTTCGTAATCCACTGCTTTTCCCCATTTAAAATCCAGGCTGTCCCTTCCCTATTCAAGACGGCTGTCGTTTTTGCGTTTAAAGCATCCGATCCTGCGCCCGGCTCTGTCAGAGCATATGCTCCGATCCATTCGCCCGATGCCAGTTTTGGAAGGTATTTTTGTTTTTGTTCCTCTGTTCCATAATAAATATACGGCAGTGTCCCGACTCCCGCATGAATATTAAAGGAGACGCTGAACGATCCGCCGGCTCCCATTTTCTCTGCCACCAACCCGGAAAGCTTCTTGCTGAGTGAAAGGCCGCCGCAATCCTCCGGAACTTCGATACTGAGCAAACCGAGCTCTCCTGCTTTTTGAAACAATTTTTTCACGCTTTCGTGATCCTGCTGATCAATCGATTCAAGAAGGGGCATGACTTCGTTTTTGACAAATGATTCTGTCGTTTTTGAAATCAGTCGATCTTCCTCTGTGAAATCTTCCGGTGTAAATCCTTCAGCAGCCGATTCGTGTTGAGAAATCAAGGGTTCATTCCATCGAAGTTTTGCTTTCCCCATTGCTTACCTCCTCGCTTCCGCTAAAAAGAGTGATAAACCGAGATAAAAAGACGATGAATCCGCTTACATTTTTGCTGATACGAATCATCGTCTCCTTTTCTCATCCAGATAAGGACCAACCAATTATGAAGGGCACGGTTGTTTCGGTCATTTAGCAGGCTTTTCTTGCCAGACGCCGGAACATAGGACCGCCTTTTTGTTTCATGAAGCAGCTGTTCCGCGAAAAGTCCCGGGCAGTGCAGCTGATGAAAGATATGAAGCTTTTAATATCAGCTTATCAAATAATTGGAAGATTTCCAAATGTTTTTTGGTTTACTCTATTTTACTTGTGAAAGCTTGGGAATATGCATTGTCAGCCCTCTGTGAACACGTCTTGGCAAGTCGAGATTATTTTTTTTGCAAAAATAAAACAGACCATAGTTTTATGGTCTGTTCAGAAAGGGCGCCGCTGATCGTTTATTCAATTGATAAGCTTGAGACGATACATTCCGCATGGCCGGCGAGCGTAAATTCTCCAAAGCCCCAGGGCAGCAGCATGTGATCTCCTTTTTTAAATGAAAAGTTATGGCCGCCAGATGCGATGCGCCCTTCCCCTTCTATGACGCTGGCAAGAAGAAACGGTTTATCCTGTTTGAAACAGGCCGATCCTTTTACATCCCATTTTTCTAATGAGAAATAAGGACAATCAATCAGTGCGGCAGTCTTGACGTCGCCCGATGTTTCGTATTGAACGGTTTCGCGATCAGGGGAAGACGGAACGTCGATCACTTCTATGCTTTTTTGCAAATGGAGCTCGCGCAGGTTTCCTTCAGCGTCTTTTCTGTCATAATCATATAGTCTGTAGGTTGTGTCAGAATTCTGCTGCGTCTCCAAAATCAAAATGCCTTTTCCGATCGCATGGACGGTTCCGCTCGGCACATAGAAGAAATCTCCCGGCTTCACTTTGACGCGGCGCAAAAGCTCATTCCATTTTCCGTTTTCGATCATTGAGACCAGTTCTTCCCGCGTCTTGGCATGGTGGCCGTAAATGATCTCCGCATCTTCCTTGCAATCAATGATATACCAGCATTCCGTCTTTCCAAGCTCCCCGTTTTCGTGCAGCTTTGCATATTCATCATTTGGATGCACTTGTACGGATAGGTCTTGGTCGGCGTCCAAAATTTTTGTCAAAAGAGGAAAGCGGTCTCCCTTTATATGTCCGAATAAATGACGGTGTTCATCCCATAATTCGCTTAATGTGAGCCCTTTATACAAGCCGTTTTTCACGACGCTTTGTCCATTTTGATGTGCGGCGAAAGCCCAGCACTCCCCTGTTTGTTCGGATGGAATGTCATAGCCGAAAGAGGCTAAAGCCGTTCCGCCCCATATTCTTTCTTTAAAAACAGGCTCGAAAAATAACGGTTCAGTCATGACGGGCGTCCTCCTTTTTTAGATGATTTCATCCAGAAGTTTGTATGCTTCTTCTTTTGTTTGGGCAGAGAGAAGCTTGTCCCGGTAGGTGTCATCCATCAGTTTTCTGGAGAGCATTTGCAGAAGCTTCAGATGCTCGTTTCCTCCGCTTTCTTTCGGGACGGCGATCATAAAAATCAGTTTGGCGTCAGTTCCGTCAAGACTCCTCCAGTCTACGCCCGAACGTTTAATGCCGAATGCTACACTCGGCTTCTTGACGGCATCAGACTTCCCGTGCGGGATCGCGATATTCATACCGATCGCCGTTGTACCCTCAAGTTCGCGATTGATGATAGCTTGTTTAAATTCGCTTTCTGAATGCAGTACGCCTTTCCGGGACAATTTTTGGATCATTTCATCAATAATGTCGTCTCTCGTATCTCCTGACAAATGAGGTTCGATCAAATCTGTATCGATGATGTCTGTGAGCTTTGTAATTTCCGGCTTTTCGATTTTTTTGCTTTCCGCTTCGATTTCGATGTTCGGTTGGGGAATGTCGTTCCCTGCAGCAGCTTCACTTATCCCTGCGGGTGCAGCTGTGACCTCTTTTTTGAGCACATTGACCAAAAGAGAGGTAACCAGGGATCCGGCAATAACAGCGATAAAGAACATCAACACATGATCGACAGCGCCAAGCACCGCTACGATCGGTCCGCCGTGGGCGACTCTGTCCCCTACATTACCGATCATGGCGATCACGGAACCTGTCATTGAACCCGCCATAATACTTGGTATGACGCGGAGCGGATCCTGTGCAGCAAACGGGATGGCGCCTTCAGTAATGCCGAATAATCCCATTGTAAATGCTGCTTTTCCCATTTCTCTTTCTTGCGCCTGAAATTTTCTTTTCCCTAAAAACGTTGCGATTCCAAGCCCGATCGGAGGAATACAAATGGCGACGGCGATCGGTCCCATAATTTCATAGTTGCCTTCACCGATCATGGCCGAGCCAAACAAGAATGCCACTTTATTGACGGGGCCGCCCATATCAAATGAGATCATCGCCCCTAAAATTAATGCCAGCAGAATCGAGCTTGAGCCCTGCATACCAGCCAGCCAAACCGTCAATGATTCAAAGATTTGCGCGACAGGCGCGCCGATCAGCAATACGAACGCCAAGCCTACAATGAGCGAGGAAACCACCGGTATGACGATGATCGGCATGATCGGCTGTATGGCTTTTGGCACTTTTAATTTTTTGATGGCCAGCGCCGCATATCCGGCTAGAAAGCCCGCGATAATGCCGCCGAGGAACCCTGCACCGCTCCCGCTGCCGTAAAAGCTTCCCGTCGCTGCGATGTATCCGCCGATCATTCCCGGCACAAGCCCCGGTTTATCGGCGATACTGTAGGCGATGTAACCGGCTAAAATCGGGATCATGAATGAGAATGAGGCTGCCCCGATTTGCTCAATCGTTTTCCAAAAAGAATCATCAGGGATCACTAACCCTTTCGGCGTCTTTTCGCCTCCAAGCGTCAATGCGACCGCAATCAATAATCCGCCGACGACAATGAAAGGAACCATAAACGATACACCGTTCATTAAATGCCTGTAAATCGGATTTTGCTTTTTCTCCGTTTGAGCGGAGGCTTCCGTTTTCACAGCCGAACGATAGACAGGTATATCGCCGCCGATCGCTTTTTGTATTAATTCTTCCGGTTTTCGGATGCCTTCCTGAACACCGACAGCCAGAAGTTTTTTTCCGATAAAACGGTCTTTGTTGACCGAGCGGTCTGCGGCTATAATAATCGCGTCAGCCTCGCGGATTTCCTGCTCGGTCAGCTCATTTTCCACCCCGATGCCGCCTTGTGTTTCGACTTTCATTTGAACGCCCATTCGATCGGCCGCTTTTTGCAAATTTTCCGCAGCCATATACGTATGGGCAATGCCGTTTGGACATGATGTAATCGCTAACAGTTTCATGCGAATCCTCCTTCTGAAACTAAAGTAGTGAGCAGCTCTTGTCATTACTTTATAATAAAAACGTGCGTGTAAAAGCGTTGTTTTTTACCGCAGGCTCCGGAAAAATCGGTTTTTTTAAAGCAGGACTGCAGTGAGCGGCGACTTGTAAAAACATATGGGACTGAATTTGAAAAAAATGTGCCGTATTGCAATAGGGAGCTGAAATTTGTCGAGGGGGTGTAAACATAGGACATCCTCTTTATGAAGGTTATTTTGATGAGGGTATTCGAAGAAAACCCCAGTGAAAAGAAAATATCTGATGGTATTGATGAAATGGGGATGCTTCTTTAAAAAATATCTCATTCCTAGTGCCCGAAAGCTCTGATTATGATTTAATAAAAAATTAAGAAAGGTATGATATCAATGATGAGATTACTTATTAGTTTTATATTCGGGGCTTTAGGGGCAGTTATAATGTATAACATAAAATCAAACTTTTCTTTCCCTGTGACAACAATTGTTTTAGTGGTTTTTGTGGCTGCTTGTTTGCATTTTGACCTGGTTAAACGTAAAAAGAGCAAAGATCAGAATGATAAAAAGTATGAGTTTATATGGTGGATCGCAACAATTCTCATGGTTCTAGTGATGACTCTTAATACCGTCTTTGTAAAAATTGACCCTAAGTATAATATCATCGTTGTATTGATTCACATTTTGTTTATGGTGATTATTAAGAGTAGATGGAAGAAAGCTAAGACAGACTAAGCAGATGGGCGGCCTGCTTTTTTCGTACCATCTCGGCAGACTCTTTTTCCGGTGTCCGCAATGTTTTTCACCTTCAAATTCAAAATAAAAAGACATCCATCAGGACACCTTTTCTTTCTCTTTTTCAGCTTTTGCTTGTTATACAGAAACTAGACAAAAAAAGTAACAATTTCTATGCTCTTCATCAACCAGTATTCAGCTCGTTTCATTGTGAAAAATTAATCATCCTATTGGAGAAATAAAAAAGTGTCCAAACCTGTTGAATTAGAAAGAAATCTACTCCTCACTAATTCATGGCTCTGGACAAATATTTCAAAAGATTATAAAGGACGCCGAAATAGACGATATATTCGTTGATACTGAAACAGATTTCATCATTTCTTTTTATAATACAGAATAATTATTTAATCGTTCCTCTAACTCATGAATCCTTCTTTCAAGCTCAGAGAACTTCTTGTCGTTGTATCTATGATCACGTTCAATGTTTCTTATTGATTAGTTTAAGCATGGATATGACTTTTTCAGGATCGTTTTCCTCTATGCGTGTTAATGTTTTGTTGATTGTATCTAACCGCTCGTTTACGCTTTTGAAGTCTTCTTTCATTTCCTTTTGCATTTCGTAGATCGCTTGCAAAACTTGATTATCCAATTCGTCCATCCCTTTCTATTGATTATATCATCATCCTAATGATTGTGTTTCATTTTTTGGAATGCTCCTTTCCCTATTGCTAATGTGTTTATTCTTTCTCAACGGTCTACTTGCACTATAAAACTCCACTTCTTTTTCAGTGGGGAGCTATAAATTAGAGATCTTTATATAACTCATGTTTAATCCAAAGTTCGAAGTATTGAGTAGCCTCATTAATCTTTAAATCTTTGCTTGTTATTGAAAGTATATTGCAACCGAATGGATCGATTTTTGAAAAACTCAAAGGTGGCTCATCTATCCCATGATCCTGAAAGTTAAAATACACGTCCCACACATCGATATCTAGGCGTTTTAATCCTACCGCTTCAAGATCTAATCCCTTTTTATTGTAACTAATATGTAGATGTTGTGCTTCATCATAATTCATTAGGAAACCCTACCTTTAGAAAAAGATATGATGTTTTTTCAGTTGGGCGGCACGGTGGAAATGAAGTGATAAAGGCCTTCTAATTGAATTTTGATAAAGGTCAGCGCCCCGCTTTTAATAATCCAAATAAGATAAGAACTTCATCACATTTGTTTCTTTCGTCAGCTTTTGGATGAAGGCCGGCTGCTCGCTTAAGCTGGACAGCTCTTGGAACAATTGTTTTGTCATGTTTTGATCCTCATGTTTGACAGCCAGCATAAAGACGAGCGATACTTTTTCAGAGCCCCAGTCAAGCGGCTCCTTTAATGTGGCGATCGCAATGGCTGATTGTTTAATCAATTTGGCGTTCGCGTGGGGAATCGCGATGCCCGCTCCGATGTTTGTCGCCGACATTTTCTCTCTCAAGACGGCGTGTACGGCATATTCTTTTTCCACATAGCCTTTCTCGTATAAAGCGATTGCCAGCTGTTCAATCAGCTTGTAGCGGTGTTCTGACTCTTGCTGCAAGAAAACGAGAAAAGGAGTCGTGTCGTTCAGCACTTTAAACGTTTTTTGTTTTTGGCGGGTCGATTCACCGAGCTGATCCATAAAGTCGCTGAGCTTTTTCTCATCAGCCGACTCGAGCAGCGGTGATACAACAATATGAGGAATTGATAAATCCTCCAGGCTGACCGTTGATATGACAAGCTCGATATCTTTATATCTTGCAGTATAGTCCGCCAAATCTGCTTTCGCGATGCAGTCCATCACGGCAATTTGGTGGAATTTCCGTTCGATTTTTGTCCGCAGCAGCTGTGACATTCCGATGCCCATATGACAAACGATGATCGCTTTTTTATGCTTGTCTTTTCCATAGCTGAAGCGCTCGATCGCCGCTTGGAAATGCAATGTCAGATAGGCGGCTTCTTCCTCGGGAATCGAAAGTGAAAACGTTTGGTTGATGTCTTCAAGAGCATCAATGACAATATGAAACAGATAAGGGTACATTTTTTTGATATCATTGAGCATCGGATTTGATACGGAAAGGTCATAGCTCAGCCGGTTTAAAACGGTATTAAGGTGAACTTTCAATCCATTGATCAAAACCCGGTCCTCGCGGAAATCCATCATTTTCAACTCTGATACGCGATTGATTAAATATTCGACAACCTTTGGAAGCAAAGGGTTTTCCAGTCCGCTGTCCCCTTCTTTTCCAAATGGGTAGCGAACTTTTCCGCCTAATATATGCAATGTTAAATAGACGGCCTCTTCTTCAGGAAAGCGGATCGCAAAAACAGCTTCCAGCCGTTTTAAACAGGCAAACGTCCACTGAAATTCTTTTTTCTTTTTGACTGCATCGATTTCCCCCGGCGAAATGGTGATCGGCTGTTTCATTTTGATGCGGCGGATCATCAGCAATGTATGCAACAGTAAATTTTCGAACGTTTCATCAGTGAAATATAAAGAATGCCGCCTTTGCAATGATCTGATCTCACTTTTAACAAATTCCACTTCATGGCTTAAAAATTTACTTTTAATAAATCGGCTTGTAAACTCCGGGTTGTCAATCAACTCCGAGATGCGCGCCAGCGCTTTTCTCTTATTTTTTTCACTTCCTTCGATCTTTAAACCGAGGCGCTGCTTGGATACCAGTGTGAGGCCAAACCGCTTCAGCCAAACGTCAATTTTATTCAAATCCCTTTTGATGGAAGACTTATTCAAGAAATGCTCGGCAGCCATTTCTTTTGCAGAAACCGGCTTTGGATTCATTAATAGCTGATAAGCGATTTGCAGCATTCTTTCTTCATCGGGTAGCTGCTGTGCGGCGTGATGTTCGGTATATAATTGCCGGCTTAAACGGACTCTTTCTTGATCTTCAATATTCAAATAAACGCCCAATCCCGGTTTGCGAATTAATTGAGCATCAGAATGCTGATTGAGATAGTCTTCAATCGTTTTCAGATCATTTCTGATCGTTTTTTCAGAACACTTTACCCTGTCTGCGAAATCTTGTACGACTAAATAGTCATCAGGTTCAGATAACAACAGATTCAGAATGTCTTTTTGCCTCGTATTCATATCTCTCTCACCTGTTTTTCTATCCTTCCCGTCAGTTTCACTTAAAAGAAATGTTAGTATAAGTATACTATATACGTAACCGTTTACATTATACAGTGAAATAAAAGGGCCAAAAGTTTCGTTTTTTACCGAAACTTCCGGAAAAAATGCTTTTAATCAACTCGGAAATTTTTCTTTTATAGGAATTTTTTATAATAGATGATAGTGAGGGGAAAGAGAAAAGCAGACGGCAGAATGAAAACAGCCGCACGGTTCTGAGCAACGGAAAAAGGATCAACGGTGCTGCTCCCGCCGATCCTTAAACATTAAAATTCTCTTTTATTATAAAAGCTGAGCGATATCGCGTATGAAACGGAGATCATCACGAGCAGTACACCAACCAAAAGGATGAATGTACCCGCATTTGACATTCCGCTCAGAAAAGCCGTTAATTTTTGGCTCAATGCAAGGTTCTCGTCCGCGTCTATAAATTTAAAAAAGGCTGTTCCTCCAAAAATAATGAAGAAAAATATGAGGATATTAGCCATTTTGGACTTCAAATAGCCGTACTTAAAAATCAGCGGAAATGAGATCGAGCTAAATAAAGTGACAGCCACAACAGCACCCATCGCTCCTGAAAATGTCAATGGGAAATCAAGCGGCAAGTGCAGCAAATGTCCGACCGCATTGATCAAAGAATAGAAGAGAATGGCATAAGCCGCATAGACATAAACCGATACATATTTCGATAATACGATGATGTTTCTTTTAATAGGCAAGCTGATCAGGATTTTGTCACTGTTGTTTTTGTCTTCCAAGGAGCTTGCGCCTAATGCCAGCTGGTACGTGACAGCCAATACAGCGACCGTATATCCGACAAGCTCAAGCTGCGACAATGTAAAAGTGAAAAAAATCATCAATAACAGCGATAGCTTCATTGCCCTTTTCTGCATTAAAATATCTTTTTTAATTAGATGATACACGATGATCACTCCTGCCGGTTGAAAATACCAAAATATCTTCCAAAGTGGGTTTTTCTATCATGACGGAATCCCCGAAATGCTGAACGACTTCCCGCTTATCTCTGGAGAGCGCTTCAAAACCATAGCGGTTTTTCTTGATGCCGATTAAGGCGTCTTCGTTCCCTTTGCGCAGCGTATCGAGGTCTCCTTTCACAATGCAGTACTCCTCCAACAGCTCATCCTTTGTCTTGCTCAGCACGAGCCGGCCGTTATGAATGAAAGTAATATAGTCCGCTACTTTTTCTAAATCAGAGGTAATATGCGTCGAAAAGAAAATCGACTTGTTCTCGTCCTGCAGCAATGTTTGCAGCACGTCGAGGAGCTCGGACCTGACAAGCGGATCCAGTCCTGATGTCGGTTCATCCATGATCAATAATTCGGCATGATGGGAAAGCGCGACCGCCAATGAGAATTTCATCTTCATCCCTTTTGACAAGTTTTTGATCTGTTTGTTTAAAGGGAGCTGGAAGTCTTTTGCGTACCGCTGAAAAACAGCTTCGTCCCACTTTTTGTAAAACGGTCTGATGATTCCTTTCATTTCGTTTGGTGTCAGTTCTTCGTAAAAATGATTTTCATCGTATACAAAGCCGATTCTCTGCTTGATTTCGATATTGTGTTTTTCATTGTCGAGACCGAAAATGCTGATGTTCCCTTCGTCTTTTTTGATCAGGTTCATGATCAGCTTGATGGTCGTGCTTTTTCCGGCTCCGTTCGGGCCGATAAAACCCATAATATAACCTTTCTCAAGCGAGAAGTTGATGTTTTTTAAAGAGAAATCTTGATAGTGTTTTGTTACATTCTTTAATTCCAGTATGCTGGTCACTTTTACCACTCCTCATAAACCAGTTTGAGCATCTCTTGGAGTTCTTCGTATGTAAAGCCGATTTGTTTCGCTTCAGTAACGGCTTCTGCTATGTGTTCTTCGATTAATTTGACTTTTGTTTCCCGCAGCATGTCCTTGTTAATGGCTGCGACATACGAGCCCTTTCCCGCGACTGTGACGATAAACCCTTCTCTCTCCAGCTCGTCATAGGCTCTTTTTGTTGTAATTACGCTGATTTTAAGCTCTTTGGCCAGGTTTCTGATCGACGGGAGCGCCTCTGACTCTGAGAGTTCTCCCTTGACGATTTGATCTTTTAATTGGTTGACGATCTGCAAATAAATCGGTTCATCAGATGAATTTGAAATGATGATATTCAAAGCATGACATCCCTCTATTCGTTATAACTGTATATATACAATATAAACAGTTATAACACTGTTGTCAAACCATCACAAAACAATGCATATTATTTGCGATGGTTTTGTATTACGTAGCAGCAGAAAACCTCCTGTTTCCAGCATGGCAGATCATACAAAAATGTTGTTTATCTTCTTGTTTGTAAAACGGAAAAGTTGAAATAATAAATCCCAATTTCTCAATGTGACACAGAGAAATTGGGATTTTTATCAGTGTTGAAAATCAGCTTTTTGGAGCTAACCCCGTTAGTTATACTCCAGAATAGGCGGAGAATCCTCCATCGACCGGTATGATGGTTCCAGTGACAAATCGCGAGGCTTTATCGCTTACCAACCATAATAACGTTCCGATTAGATCTTCCGGAACCCCAAATCTATCCAACGGCGTCTGGTTGATAATTTTTTGTGCTCGCTCCGTATATGTTCCGTCTTCATTGAGCAATAGGCTCCTATTTTGGGCGGTAAGAAAAAAGCCTGGGGCAATGGCATTGACACGAATTCCGACTTTTGACATATGCACAGCAAGCCATTGTGTAAAGTTACTGACGGCCGCTTTTGCACCGCTGTAGGCGGGAATTTTCGTCAGCGGCGTATAGGCGTTCATGGATGAGATGTTAACGATCACATTTCCGTCGTGATCAGCCATGTCTTTTGCAAATACTTGAGTGGTTAACAGTGTACCAAGAAAGTTTAAATCCAATACAGACCTTACACCCTCTATTTCTAAATCAAAAAACGTAGTCAATTCTTTAGTATTCAAGTCTTTTTTATATAAATATTCTTTATCTGTTGTTCCCATTGGATGATTGCCGCCTGCTCCGTTAATGAGGATATTGCATCTGCCGAATGTTCTGTTAATGAGTTGTTTCGCTTGTTCAAGGCTTTGTTTATCAAGGACGTTTGCTGTAACGGCAAGTGCTTCGCCTCCGTTTTCTTGGATATCTCTCGCTACTCTGTCTGCCGATTCAGCTCTTCGGCTGACTACTGCTACTTTTGCACCGCATTGAGCTAATGCTTTAGCGAAACCGCTGCATAAGATGCCGCTTCCACCTGTCACTACAGCCACCTTATCTTTCAAGTTGACATGAAAAGGAATCTGCACATTTATCCCTCGTCTCTGCATTTTAGTTAGTGCTTGTTCATTTATTGCATTCTAAGGCTATCCGCTTCTTTTCTTTCGTCAATGTTTCCCACATTCCATTTAAATACACTGCACCAAGCGCCCGGTCATATAAACCATAACCCGGTTTTCCGGTCTCTCCCCAAATCATCCTTCCATGATCCGGTCTGGCTGGTCCGGCAAAATCTATATCTCTTAATGCTCTTACGATTTCATACATATCTAAAGAACCGTCTTCTGAACGGTGGGAGGATTCTTGAAATGACTTTTCCCCGATGATCTTAATGTTTCTCAGGTGCACAAAGTTAACTTTTCCTTTTTTTCCGAAATAACGAATCAATTCCGGAATATCATTTGTTGACTTCACACCCAGTGACCCGCTGCATAAACACAAACCGTTAAAGGAGCTGTCATAGAGATGAATCAATCGCTCCAAATTCTCTTTGTTCGTTATGATTCGAGGCAGTCCAAAGATAGGCCATGGCGGATCATCCGGGTGAATCGCCATTTTGACTTGTTCATTTTCTGCCGCCGGTATAACCGCTTTAATAAAATACGAAAGATTTTCCCATAAATCCTCTTCCGTCATGTGCTGATATTGTTGAAAAAGATTCTTTAGCTGTCCATCTTCATAGCTTGTGTCCCAACCGGGAAGTTTTAGTTCACCATGTAATGGATTCATTTGTCTAACTTTTTCTTCTTCATAAATTAATGCTGTAGAACCGTCTTCTAGTGCATAGTCTAAAGAAGAACGGGTCCAGTCAAAGACCGGCATGAAATTATAACAAACGATTTTAACACCGGCTTTTGCCAAGTTGCGTATCGTCGTTTTATAGTTTTCAATATATTGATCTCTTGTCGGAAGACCTAATTTAATATCTTCATGGACAGGTACACTTTCAATGACACTTAACGATAAACCATGATTTTCAATTTTTTCTTTTAACTCTACAATTTTCTCATAAGGCCATGCTTCCCCTACAGGAATATCATAAATGGCCGAAACAATTCCAGTAACGCCGGGAATTTGGCGAATATACTCTAATGTGACCGGGTCGCTGTCTCCATACCATCGAAACGTCATTTGCATGGTTCCCCCATCCTCTTCCCTCTTATTATTTAACATTCGATATCATCATTTCGCATGAAATAACAATATATTGGAACGATTTTTTTCAAAGAATTTGCCGATTAGTATCCGCTTACATAAAATTTTCATGATCATGATTCATGTATCGTGCTCGATGACAAAATTCAGCTGGCCGGGATGTAACCGCGGACAAAGATTCCTGCTCGAATTAATGGAAACATCTTCATCATGTGGCCTTAATCTTTTAATCACACGGCAAACTGTAAAAAAACGCTCCGTTTTTGCTTTCCAGTTCTGTGCCATTTACGATCAGTTTTCTCTTTTCTCCATTTGGTACGTGAAAAGTGAGTTGATCATACGATAACTCGTATGTTCCTTCCTTTTGTATTGAAAGTTTGATCCCGTCTTCTGTTGTCTCCATATCGACATGTATAAAGGCAAATGTATGAGTATATTCATTTGTTAACCCATCATCTTCATACAAACGATAAGTCGATTTTCCTTTTCCTTTGAATGGGAATAACAAAAATCCTCTTTCATCTTGGTTCTTTGTTTGGAATGTCACTTTTGCATCATTTACCGGAACGATCGCTCCCGCTTTCGCTAATAGCGGAGTATAATGTAATGGTGCCGGCAGAACGACTGTCTTCCCTCCTTCATACCATGTTCCCGTATGGAAATCATACCAGCCTTTTTCATGGTTCGGTAAATATACTTCCCGCTCCGTCATTCCTTTTTCGACGACAGATGCAACGAGCAAAGATTCACCAAGTATAAATTCATCGTTCTCTTCAAATGTTTTCTCATCATGTTCAAAATCATAAAATGTCGGTCGAATGATCGGCTGATAATGTTCGTGCGCCTCATATAGCGCGGTGTAAATGTAAGGGATGATCTTATGTCTAAACTTAATGAGTTCACGGATTTCATCGATTGTTTCTGGAAACATCCATGGTTCATTAACTGTCCCGTCATCGTTCCACGAATGAATGGTAAATCTCGGATGCATGATACCGTTTTGCACCCATCTTACGAATAGCTCCGGTTCAGGGGCCAGTCCTGAAAATCCGCCGACATCATGGCCGAAATTGTAAATGCCTGATAAACTTAAACCGATGCCAGTTTTAATATTAAATTTTAATGTTTTCCAGCTTGTTCGGTTGTCACCGGTCCAAGTTTGTGCATAACGGTGCATGCCGGGACAGCCGGATCTTGAGATCAGGTACGGGCGTAATTCCGGGTTGTATTCTAGCTGCGCCTCGAAAGACGCTTTCATCATCAAAAGCGGGTGAAGCGCTCGGATCAGTTCAAATTCCACTTCTTTGCCGAAGCCGTGACACTTGGCATTTTGACTCCATATTTCAAATTCGTTATTATCGTTCCAAGTTGAATCAATTCCGTATTCCAACAGCTTTTCTGTTACTTGAGCCTTCCACCAGTCGAACGTTTGGCGCTTCGTGAAGTCTAAATAAGCTCCGATATCATCCCAAAATTGGGCCATTTCCGGTTTTTGTGTTTCTCTGTTTACAATGAACATGTCTTTTTCTTGTAGTTCATCAAAGTACGGATGATCCTTTAGCAAACACGGTTTAATGTTGGCGCATAAACGGACGCCCTTCTCATGGAAGTGTTGCACCATCTCTTTTGGAGCAGGAATTTTGATCTCATCCCAGTTAAAGACATAACGTTTATCACCGATAGATGTGTATCCTGACGATAACTGAAACGAATCGCATAACATATCATGTTCTTCACAAAGACGAACGAAATTTTTTAATTGTTCTTGTGCATTTGGAGCATCGGTATAGCTCATCGTAGAGCCTGAATAGCCCAGGCTCCATTTTGGCGGCAAGATCGTTTTGCCTGTCAGCCAAGAGAATGTTTCGACTACATCTTTTATTTTCGGACCGGCTATGAAGTAGTAGTCTAAATCCCCCTTTTCGGCCTGATAATAGCGGTACAGTCCATGATAGTTATCAAGCTCTGAACCCATATCAAAAATGGAAGCTGATAGATTATCATAGAACATTCCATAGGAGATGCCTGTTTTCTTATGACGTGTAATATAGAATGGGATATGTTTGTATAGCGGATCTGACCGCTCTGCGTCGTACCCCATCGCGTCGATATTTAACATCCGGTAGCGTTTCCCGTGTTTATCGACGTTTCCCGTTTTCTCGCCAAATCCAAAATATTGTTCCTGGACATCGCGTTGTAAATAATGGTACACGCCCTTTCCAAAAGCCCCTTCAAAATTATACCCTTGTGTTTGCCGATCGTTTGCAACATTGATCCATTCAGAACCATTGTGATAAAACCAGCTGATCCTAAAGCCGTTCAATTGAACATGAAGCTTGACCTTGCCGGTTTTCACGATAAAAACATCTTTGACTTGCTGGAATTCGTATTGAGGCAATGTAAATCCGCTCATGTCTAAACGATGGCGTCCCTCCCATGGCACATCGATCTGTCCAGGCGCGACACTCCACGTTTTTTCAAGCGTTAACGCTTCTCCCTCCGTCAGCAAAATCCGAATTATATCTTCTTCAAGAATGAATATTTTCGCATGTGCATGACCGTCATTCAAATGAAAATCCAGCACATTATTCTCTTCTTTCATAAATGTAAACATATAGGTTTCTTTAATTGACATTAAACAGACGCCTCCTGTCTTAAAGTCCAAATAATTGAGGCAACACTAAGCTGATTTGTGGAATGTAGGTAACAATTAAAAGGACGATCATGATCGCAGCATAAAATGGCAGAATCGGTTTAACCACTCGTTCAATATCAACTTTACCTATGCTGCATCCTACAAACAGAGCACTTCCTACAGGAGGAGTGATATTGCCGATACAAAGGTTAAATACGATCATAATTCCAAAATGCACGGGATCCATGCCAAAGCTTTCAACAATTGGCAGAAAGATTGGAGTGAAAATTAGTACAGCCGGAGTGATGTCCATAAATGTACCGATTATTAATAAGATGATATTCATCATCAGCAGGATCAAAATTGGGTTATCTGTAATCCCTAAAATTCCATTGCTGATTGCCGTCGGTATGCCTGTAAACGCCATGACCAATGACAGCATCGTTGATGTCCCAACCAAAAACATAATAACGGCTGTGATTTCTACCGTTTCCAGCAGCATTTTGGGGAGCTGTTTCCATTTCAATGTCCTATAAAAGAGCGACAACAATAAGGAATAAGCCACCGCTATTGCTGCTCCTTCAGTTGCTGTAAATACACCGGCGATAATACCCCCGATTACGATTACAATGAGCAACAGGCTTGGAATCGCATCGAGAAGCACTTTAAAACCTTGACTAATCGTAATCTTTGGCGCAACAGGGTATTTTTTCTTTTTTGCAATCATACAGGCGACAACCATCGTAGCCAGCCCCCACAAGATTCCCGGCAAATAGCCCGCCATAAATAAAGCGGCAACAGATGTTCCGCCGCTGACTAATGAGAAAATGATCAAAAGACCGCTAGGCGGAATAAGCAAACCAGTTGGTGCTGAAGCAATATTTACTGCGGCAGAGTAAGTCCGGTCATATCCTTCCTTTTCTTGAAGCGGCGACATGACCCCGCCGATTGCAGCAGCAGCAGCTACAGACGAACCGGAAATGGAACCGAATAACATGTTTCCGACAACATTTGTATGGGCCAGAGAACCGGGCAGCCTGCCGCTGATCAATTTTGCGAAGTTAATGAGCCGCATTGCAATACCGCCATTATTCATAATAATGCCTGATAAAATGAAGAACGGCACCGCTAATAAAGCAAAGCTGTCGATTCCAGTGACCATTTTTTGCGCCGAAGTGAAAATGGCAACATCAAAAGGAAAAATGGTAAGCATTGTTACAATGGATGCCGCCGCAATACTTACAGAAATCGGAACGCCGAGAAACAACAATATGAAGAATACCGCCGATAAAATGAGACCGGCTGCTATGGCCATATCATTTCACCTCTTTTTTAGTTTTCAAAAAGCCTCAGTCACATCTTTGCTGCTTTTTTTACATCATCACCTGACTTTTGTTTTGAATTGAATTCATGTAAAGATTCATATAAACCGGCCAAGCTGTATCCAATGATGAGTATGCCTGCAACAGGAAGTGATAGATAAACAAATCCCACCGGTATCCCTAATGCTGCTGAAGATTGCTCCATTGTGGTGATCACTGCTTTCGAACCTCCTAACACCAACACAATCAGAGCAAAAGCAATCAAAAGAATCTGAATGAAAGTATGAACGAAAACAGCTGCTTTTATTGGAAGTTTTCGAACGATAAATTCAATCGCCAAGTGCTTTTTTTTCCAAAATGCATAGGCACCGCCTAACATAGAAATCCATATCAGTGAATAGCGTAAAAATTCTTCTGAAAACGTACTGGGAGAATTCAGTACATAGCGCGTAAATACTTGCCATATCGCAACCAAAACCATGATGGCCATTAGTGTGCAAGTCAAACATTCAATCGTTTTATTCACTGCTTTTTTTAAAGCTAGCATATACACCCCTCCCTTATCGAAAAATATTCGAGTCGCTCATTCATCCAGAGTCATTTTACTTTTTTAGCTTTCGCACGAATTTCCCTATAGTATTTTCCGATCAATTCTTTTTTGGCAAACTCATCATGAAGCGGGCTTACCGCATCCCGGAATGGAGTCTTGTCTGGCTTGTGGAACTTCACTCCCATTTCCTTTGCTTTCTCAACCGCATTTTCAGTTTCTTCAGCCCAAACGATTTTGTGATACTCAGTAGACTCTTTCGCCGCTTCGATCACCGCATTCTGCTGTTCTTCGCTTAATTGATCCTTTTTGTCCAAATTCATGATCAAAATATCCGGAACGATTGCATGTTCTGAGTATGAATATTCTTTTGCCACCTCCCCGTGATTGCTGCTTGTTAAAGCCATTTCGTTGTTTTCGGTGCCATCGATTACACTTGACTGCAATGCTGTATATACTTCTCCATAAGCCATTGGAGTAGGTGCTCCACCCATGAGTTCCACCATTCGAATCGCTGTAGCACTCGGCTGCACCCGAATTTTTAAACCTTTAAGGTCATTTGGGTGCATAATCGGTTTGTTCTTTGTGTAAAAGTTCCGTAATCCCGCATCATAGTAGGTTAATCCAATAAACCCTATGTTTTTCGTTGTATCATACATTTCTTTTGCAATATCACTGTCCATGGCTTCATAGAAATGATGTTTGCTGTCAAATAAATAAGGCAAGCTGAAGATGGAGTAGACCTCTGAAAAACTTTCTAAAGCGCTTGCACTTACTTTAGCCAGATCGACAGCCCCGGTCTGTGTCAATTCAATCACTTCACGTTCTGAACCGAGCTGAGCATTTGGATACACTTGCACTTTAACGGTGCCATTGGTTTTCTTTTCTACGTCTTTTGAAAATTTGAGTAAAGACTTGTGGATGGGGTGTTCCTCATTATGGTTGTGAGCAAGCCGTAACGTTACGGTTTTATCGACGCCTATTACATCGCTGCTTTTACACCCCGTAAGCATTCCAAAGATTAAAGCGCATACAAAAAACACGGATAGCATATTTCTCATGAACTACCCTCCTTGAATCTCATAACCGTTGCTTTCTAACCAATGATTGATTGCGATTCATGTTTTCTTTCATCGCCATATTTTTTTGGTAGCGTTTACAATTCCGCTCGAATAGTGAACGAATATGTGAAATTTTTGCATTGTATGTTTCGGTTTATCCCCTGAATCCCGTTTCCAATTATGTTCTGTAACAATTTGTGTAATATTTTAGTGCATTAGATGATCGTTTTTCTCACACATCTCCTCCTTTACGATAAGTTTAACAACGTTGTTAAAAATAAACGTTGCTTCATCATCCGAAAAATTCTTTAACAACGTTGTTATTTTCTTCGGAAGATGTATATGATTGTTATTTTATGATGTATCATTTATAATAACAACGTTGTTATTTATTATCATAAAATTATTTTTGAAAATTTGCAATATTATATTTTTAAAGATGTTTTGGAGGGTCCAAAATGACTGTAACCATTAAAGACATCGCCAATGCTTCCGGAGTAAGCTATTCAACAGTCTCAAAGGCTTTAAGAAACAGCCCTCTTGTAAAACCGGATACAAAGAAAAAGGTCTTGCAAGTTGCCGAACAATTAGGGTATAGTCCGAATTTTGCAGCGAGAAGCTTGGCATCTAAAAAAAGTCAAACGATCGGTCTTGTCTGGCCTACCATTGAAAGAATCGCTTTATCAGCACTTGTTACTAAAATAAATGAAGTGGTCGAAAAGAACAACTATTCAATGATTTTATCTGTTAACAGAGCTAAAGAGGCAGTGGATTTGTTTAAGAGTTTTCGCGTGGATGGAATTATGATTTTTGAAGAAGGCGGCGAAACTCAGCTTAGTGATGATACTGGCTTAACTATTCCTATCTTATCTTACGGAGTGTCAGGTGAACATACACATCCTATTATCGATGTCAATCATAAAAAAGCAATTTACAAAGCCGTTGCGTATCTGTATCAACTTGGCCACAAAAACATTAGCTACGTCGGCGACCTCTCCCCTGCCGACAAGCGTCAGGTTGAAAAAAGCAAAGGGTTTGAAGAGGTTATGATGGAAGCCGGTTTGAAATTAAGTCGAAACAGTATTTTAAATACTAATGGGTTAAGCTGGTATAACGGTTATACCGCTGCGAAAAAACTATTACAACAAACCCCAAAACCTACAGCAATCATTAGCGGAAGCTACGATATCAGTGTAGGGATTTTACGAGCCGTAAAGGAACAACAGCTCAGTATACCCGAAGACCTATCTTTAATTTCTTATGATAATATCCCTCAAATGGCAAGCCTTGAAACCCCGCTGACGAGCGTAGGGGTTCCAATCGATCAATTGGCTCACAAAATGGTCGATTCTCTGCTGTCTCTTATTCGCGAGCCGGGCTCAATACCATTAACTCAAAAAATGGACCCTGAATTAAACGTAAGAATGTCATGCGCTTCTCCAGCAGTTTTAGGTGAAGAAAACAAGTAACATTTAAGACGAGTTTTTCAGGTCATCTTTTCTTTTAAAAGCTGATGGCAATGGATTTTACAGAATTCCTCGGTACATTGATTTCTGAATTTTTACATGAACGGCCGCATGCCTTAGGGTACGTTCTTTCTTTATAGAAAATATATGTTGCAGACGTGTTTTTATATGTTTCTAATAAATGCAAAGCTCAGGTATTGTTACCTGAGCTTTGCATTTATTCTCCTGTCTCCGCAAATCGCTTGATCCGCTCTCCAATTTCATCGCGTACACGCTGAAAGAATGCCCATTTTTCTTCTTCTGTCCCTTCTGCTTTGGCGGGATCGTCAAAACCCCAATGCTCGCGCTTGACGTGCGGCGGTGTCATCGGGCATTTATCAGCCGCGTCCCCGCACAGCGTAATGACGAGGTCTGCGTTGTGTAAGATATCGGGATCAATGATATCGGACGTCTGCTCAGAAATATCGATGCCTGCTTCTCGCATGGCTTTGACTGCGTTCGGGTTTAAACCGTGCGCTTCAATCCCTGCACTGTAGACGTTCCACTCGTCTCCGAGATGTTTCTTCGCCCAGCCTTCAGCCATTTGGCTGCGGCAGGAGTTGCCTGTGCATAAAAAATAGATGGTCTTTTTTGACATTGGTCATCGTCTCCTATCATGTTTAATGGATGATCAGCAGCCACACATAAAGTCCGGCAAGCGTGATGAACAGGGTTGGAATGGTCAAAATGACACCTGTTTTAAAATAGGTTCCCCAAGAAATCTTTACGCCTTTCAGTGAAAGGACGTGAAGCCACAAGAGCGTCGCCAGGGAGCCGATCGGCGTGATTTTCGGACCGAGATCAGAGCCGATGACATTGGCGTAAATCAGCGCTTCTCTGAGAATCCCGTGTGTATCGGTATTCTGAATCGCAAGCGCATCAATCATCACCGTCGGCATATTGTTCATTAATGAAGACAGGATGGCTGCGATAAAGCCCATTCCCATTGTTCCGGCAAACAGCCCTTGATCGCTGACGGTCTGGATGACCTGTGAGAGAACATCTGTTAAGCCGGCGTTTCTCAAACCGTATACCACGACATACATCCCGATTGAGAAGAAAACGATCGCCCAAGGCGCTCCCTTCAGCACTTTCTTCGTTTGCACCGCGGGGCTGTTTTTCGCTGTAATTAAGAAAATGACGGCGATCACGCCCGCGATGATCGAGACAGGGATCGAGAACAGCTCGCTGATAAAGTAACCGGCCAACAGAACGGCTAATATGAGCCATGACAAGCGGAATATTTTCCTGTCTCTAATCGCTTCCGCTGGCTGTTTTACATTTGTCATGTCATAATGCCGCGGAATGCTTTTTCTGAAAAACAAAAAAAGCACGATGATGCTTGCAATAAGCGAAAACAGGTTTGGAACAATCATTCTTGTTGCATATTCGATAAATCCGATGTTGAAAAAGTCTGCTGAGACAATATTGACAAGGTTGCTGACAACAAGCGGCAGCGATGTTGTATCCGCGATAAATCCGCTTGCGATAATAAAAGGAAAAACGAGCTTTTCTTGAAAATTTAACGCGCGTACCATGGCAAGCACAATCGGCGTCAAAATTAAAGCAGCTCCGTCATTGGCAAACAGCGCGGCTACTACGGCTCCCAGCAGGGTGACATAGACAAACATCCGAATGCCGTTTCCTTTAGCTGCCTTGGCCATGTGCAGGGCGGCCCACTCGAAAAATCCGATTTCATCAAGGATCAGGGAGATAATGATGATCGCAACAAATGCCAAAGTCGCATTCCATACGATTCCCGTTACGTCTAATACATCCTGAAAATTGACGACTCCGGCAATTAAAGCCAGCACCGCTCCTCCGCAGGCCGACCAGCCGATGGATAGATTTTTCGGCTGCCAAATCACGAGCGTGAGCGTCAGCAGAAAAATCAAAGTGGCTAAGACTGTCGTCATCGCGTGTACGCCTCCTTCATAGGTTTCCTCTCCGGACACATCTTATAATAAAATTGTTATATAAGTCAATGCTTATATTCGGAATGCAAATGAAAAAGAGGGAACAGTCCACCCTCTTCTGTTTTAACTGCACGAAACGGGTCTTTCTTTTCTTTTAACGGTTTGAAGAACCTCGTCGTGTGCATCGATCTGATTGAGAACGGCAAGGACCAATTCGCGTTCCGGAAAGTCGTCATGAAGCGAATAAAAACGCCATTGTTCCCTTCTCTGTTCCTTGATCATATTTGCGCTTTTCAGCTTTCGCAAATGCTGGCTGATTGCGGGCTGGCTTGTTTCAAACATATCGACAAGCTGGCAGACGCAATATGGTTTCTCCTGAAGCAGTTTCAGAATTAAGAGTCGGGTAGAATCGCTCAATATCTTCATGCAGCTCACCGTGCTTTTCGAATCAAGCTTTGTTTGTACGGACATGACATTCCTCCAATATCAGGCGTTTTGCAGACGTTATGTTGCATCCATTATATAAATGTCCTTTTATATAATCAAGCGGTGATCATCAAGGCGCGGAACTCGTGACAACATCGATTGTCACTGTGAAACACGCTAAAATGATTGACACTAGAGTTGAGGCAAAAATCGGCGTGTCACTGCGTTTTTGCGGCCGGACAAATAAAGGATGAGGCCCATGAGGATCGAACAGCCCCAAATGAAAAATCCGGTTTCTGTAGCAAGCAGTTCCCAATGAAAAAGCCAGACATGAAGGATTCCCAAATGATAATGACCAAAGACAATGAAATATACGTATGTACGTTTTGCAATAGGTTCCTCCAAATTATCATCATACTAGAACAGTAAAGCCTCCGAGGACTCGGAAGCTTTTTTATTCTCACTCATCATTTCGCCGCTTCTTCGGCATGATTATGATTCGCATCTCCCATGAAAGGTAGTTGCGTAATATACTAGTCATTCAATCCCTTTCCATCGAGAATTTGCTGAGTATATTTTTCAATCCGCGACTCTCTGGTTTTGGATTGTTTTGGTTTGGAAAAATAAAGAATATATGCTCTTTGCCGGCCCGGCGTCAATGCTTCAAAAGCCGCTTTTAAAGCTGGGATTTCAGCGAATTTTTTTTGAAGTTCTTCTGGAATTGTATATTCTGCAGCCTGTTTAAAATCCACTTGCAGGCCGGCTTTTTCTACATCAATGGCCTCATTTATATAAGCTTTCAAAATGGTCTCCATTTCAGCTATTTCTTGTACATTGGTGAATCGAACCTGCCGCGCGGCTTGTACATTCTCCGTTTGCTGGATAAGAATCCCGTTGGGGTCCTTTAACAATGCGCCTTTATGAAACAAAAGCGCACAATATTCCTTAAATCCATGGATTAAAACGATGTTTTTATTCTCGAACGTATAACAAGGATGCTTCCACTTGAAATCTTCGTTCAGCTCACATTCAAGTACGATTTGACGGAGCTTCTTAAATTCTTCCTTCCACTTTTCGGCTTTGCTTAAAAATTCATCAACCTTTGGATTCGTTCTGCTATTTGTCATAAGGACCACCCCTCTTTATTTCATAATGTCATTTTAACCTAAACTTGCTCTGCCGACAGCTGAAATATTTTAAGCGTTACGGAGATACAATATGCTTAGCAAAAGAAGAGGCGGGATGATTATGAAATTTAGCATCATGACGTTTAATATCCATCATGGAAAAGGAAGGGACCGCCGCGTTGATTTAGGTAGAACAGCCGGTGTGATCGCTCAAAGCGGCTGCGACATCATCGGCCTGAATGAAGTGGATCGGCATTTCTCAAATAGAAGCGATTACGAAGACCAAATCGGCCGGCTTGCAGAACAATTGAACATGCACTATGCGTACTGCCCCTCCCTTTCATTGAGTTCCGGCGATTCTTCTGAGAAAAGGCAATACGGGAACGCTCTATTAACGCGTTTTCCGATTAAGAAAGAACGGCATCATTCATTCAATTTTGTCAAAGGGCTGATCGAAGGAAGGTCTCTTCTTGAGGCTGATGTCCGGATCGGTGACCGGCTCTTTCGCGTTTTTGTTACGCATTTGAGCCTGAATCCGTGGCTTCACGGCAAGCAGACGGATTTTTTAATCGAGAAGGTTCAAGAGAGCGATCTGCCTGTGATCGTCACGGGAGACTTTAATATGAAACCTTATTCACGGGGATGGAAAAAGGTCGCGGAAAAACTGGCCGACCTGTGGGATGAAAGTCAATACGGACAGGGGTTCACCCACCCTTCCCACCGCCCGAGACGGCGGTTGGACTACATCTTTCTCAGTCCGTCTTTTCATGTGTCAGCGGCTGAAATTGTCGCCGTTGATCCGAACGCTTCCGACCATCTGCCGCTTAAGGGCAGCATCACATATTAAAGGACGGCTTTAGAAGCCGTCCTCAGCGTGTCGACAAACCCTCGCATTCGTTGTCAGGCCTGCGCGTCGGTGCTCACGAATTCCAACATTCGCTCCGCTCCAATGCTCGGCCTTCCTAGACTGCAAGGGTTTTCAATCACGCTGAAAGGATGACAAAATCCCAAAACTAAAAGTCGTTTTGGGATTTTGTCAACAATCTGATGACGGCTTTAGAAGCCGTCCTTAAGCTTTTGCGATGCCCAGCAAAACGCCGGCTGCGACGATCAGTATGATGCCGATGGCGATACCGATCAGCTGCCGCTTTGTTTTCTTTTCGCCGAGCAGAATAATGCCGCCGAGCGTTGAGATGACGATCCCCATCTGTGATAGCGAAAAACTGGTCGCTACGCCGACCCGCGGCTGGGAGATGAATAAAAACATGTTTCCCGCTGCCCAGATTAAACCAGGAATGATATTTTTGATGACGTAAAAATTAAACGGCTTATGCCTGAATGTCAAGATCAAACCGCCGGCAACCATGCCGACAGCCTGAGGAAAAAGAGCCGCCCAGCCGCTGACATCAAAAAGCCGGACGACGACGACATACACGAGATAGCCGAATGTTGAAATCAGCAAAATCACGATTCCTTTTTTCATGTCGCCGGTTTTTTCCTCTGTTTTTTGGCTGCGGTCTTCCAGCGATGTCAGCACGATTCCCACGATGATAAAAATCAGCGCCAGAACGCCGAGAACGATCGAGATTGTCGTCGCCCACTCATGGAAAACAAGCACCCCAAACAGAGAAGTGGATACGAGCTGAAGCCCTGTTGAGATCGGCATCGTTTTAGACACGCCGATCAGATCGATGCTTTTCAGCTGATTGGTCTGGCCGAGCGCCCAAAATAGTCCGGAAACGACGCCGACGGCAAATATCCGGGGGGATAATTCAGGCTGGACGACGAAGTAGATTCCGATTGAAAAAATTAAAGCGCCGAATGTTGTGCCGAGCACCTGGCTGTACGGTCCGCCCCCAAGCTTTACATTAAAGAGCACGATGCTTCCCCAGAAAATCGCTGGTAAAATCGCTAAGAAAATGTCCATTTGATTTAAACCTTTCTTTCCTTGTTTTTATCTATTAAGGTGCACTATCGATGCGATTTTTAACACAAAAAATCCATTTTGAACAACGTTCAAAATGGATTGGTACTGTTACCGCAAAATATCAGTTTTCACTGTTTACGCTGCCAAGCCAAGGCATATCGGGAACAGCTGCCGGTTTTTTGTACAAGTCCTGGATCAGTCTGTCTTTAATGCCGAGCGGATTCCGGTTTAAATCTTTCAGGCTGAAATGGATGCTTCCCATCACATTTGAGGCGCGGTTTAATGCGATCTGCCGCGGATATTCTTCAGGGTCTGACCAGGCGGGATCTGAGTTTTGATTGATTTTATAGGCTGCTTGTCCGATGTATAAATGAACGGGGCGATGGCTGACTTCATTTTTCCACCAGTCCACTAAAATGTCGTAGGAAGCTGGGGCAAAGCCGATGCTCCAGTAGATTTGCGGGGCGATGTAATCGATGTATCCCTGTCTGATCCATTCCCTCGTGTCAGCGTAAAGGTCGTCATAGTTTGTCATTCCGGCGGCTGTATTCGATCCCGTCGGATCATCTGCTATATTTCGCCATACACCAAAGGGGCTGATTCCAAATTTGACTGAGGCCCTCTCTTTTTTGACGGCATCATTGATTTGTTTGACAAGCTGGTTGACGTTGTCCCTTCGCCAATCTTCAATATTTGAAAAACGGTCTTTTCCATATTGTTCATATGTGCTCAAGTCGGGAAATTCGACTCCCGCAATTTTATACGGATAAAAATAGTCATCCATATGAACGGCGTCGACCGGGTAATTCTTGACGACTTCCGCTATGCCTTGGACAATGAATTCCTGGGCCTCAGGGATGCCGGGATTGTAATACAGCTGTCTGCCGTAGGCAACGACCCAGTCGGGGTGCGTTCTGGCCGGGTGATCCTGTGACAGCCTGTTCAAATCGGTATGATTCATCGTGATCCGATAAGGGTTGAACCATGCATGAAATTCAAGCTTTCTCCGGTGGGTTTCTTCGAGCAAAAATGCCAGCGGATCGTATCCAGGGTCTTTTCCTTGAATCCCTGTTAAGTATTCCGACCACGGCCCGTATGCGGAAGGATAAAAAGCATCCGCCGCCGGCTTAATTTGAACGACGACCGCGTTCATCCCCATTGCTGTCACATCATCCAAAAGCTTCACATACTCCGTTTTTTGCTCTTCGATTGTCAGTCCTTTTTTTGAAGGCCAGTCAATATTTGTGACGGTGGCGATCCACACTGCCCGGAATTCTTTAGTTTCGCAGCCTGCGCTCTTTTCTTTCATGAACATCTCCCCTTTTGGAAAAATCAGAACTTTCTGTTATTATATGCCGGATGTTCTTTTTTGTATATGAAAAAACAGGCCAAGACATGTCGCTGTCTTTAGCCTGTCGTTTGAATCGCCAGTTTCACCTGCTGCATCAAATATTGGACAAATGCTTCATCCCTCGCGAGCCATGCAGCGTAATTTCTTTTAATGAACCGCTCTGCCTCTTCGAATGAAGTGAATGTCTCATGCTGAGCCACGCCGTTTAATTGAATGTTCCAGCCATTTGCGCTAGGAAAGAGAAAAAACTGGTCCTCGTCCCTGTTGACATAAAGGCTGCCGTAGTCGGACTTTTTTACATTATAGACGTTTTTAAAGGCATCTGCTCTCAAGGGCTCCAGCGGAAACGGTTCAGTTACATACAGCTTGAACGCTTCATCTGTCAGCGGGCACCCCGCTGCCTTGGCATGGCCGCCTCCGCCGAACGTGCCGGCGATTTCTGATACATCTGTTTCATCATGGATGGTGCGAAGGCTCACTTTTTTGCCGCCCATATTTAAGATGGCGATATAGTCTAGGTGCGGATACGTTTTCCCGAGTTCGTTCCCCACCTCTGAATGATAGGATTCGGCATGCACGATGCCGACGCAGTGCGCATTAATGAAGGTTTGAACGATTTCCCGCCGTTTCCTGCGGATATACCGTTCAATTTTTTCTTCTTCCATATCCAAGATTTTTTCTTCGAATTCATCAAATGAAAACGCGTCGCTTTCTTTAAGGCGCCGGATCATTTTTTCCTCAAATTCGTCGATGGATACCATAAAAAACAGGTCATTCAGGCGTTTCGCTTCGAGAGCGCCCGTCTGTTCCCATTCCCATGTATCATAGAGGCGTACGAGTTCGACGAACTGATCCATCGCTTTTGTCTCTCGAATGTGGCCGTTGTCTATTAAGTATTCATAGAAAAGAGAAGTCGCTGAAGCGAGCCTGCCATCCTCATATTGAACTTTTATCATGCCCCAAGGGCGTTCATTCAAATGAAGCGCAGTTTTATGGTGGTCGATCAGTTTGACCTTTCCCCCCGCTTCCGCATATTGGTCCAGCCTTTCCTCATTTTCTTGATGAACGGACAAGTCCGTGATAAACAGGCCTTCATGCTGTTTTTCTTTGCCTTTTGTCCGCTCCAAAAAACGCCCGACTTGCATGTCGAGTCCGGTGACCGAATTGTAGCGGACCTCGACCCGTTCGCCAAAAGCCACTTTTGCGAGAATTCCGCAGCCGACTCCGTCCAAGTCGTTGTGAGTATACAAATGATACATGCTTCCCGCCCACCTTGCTGTTTTATTGTCGGCCTGCCGCAGCAGGCGCATCTTTCTCATCTTACTATTGTAAAGAAACGGATTTTTTATACAGTTGTGAGGTAAGACAAAAAGGACAGCTTCTTGTTAGAAAAAGTCTGTCCGGCAAAAGCGTTTATGTCTCTTGCAGCAAGGATCCGCCTTGCAAGTGTGCGGTGAGCAGTCTGTACGCATTTTCGGCCCTGTCGGCACTTGGCGGTTCAACCCCTTTTAACGGATAATCCAGGCCAAGCGCTTCCCATTTGTAGACGCCGAGCTTGTGATAAGGAAGAACCTCCACCTTCTGAACGTTCGCAAGCGTGCCGATAAACGTGCCGAGGGCCGTTAAATCGGCATCGATATCGGAGATCCCCGGAACCAGTACGTGGCGGATCCAGACGGGAACTTGATGTTCAGCGAGAAACCGGGCAAATTCTAAAATGTGGTCATTCGGCATTCCTGTCAGGTTGATATGTTTTTTTCTGTTGTGATGCTTGAGGTCAAGCAAAACAAGGTCTGTATACTGGATCAGTTCTTTGATCTGCTCTTGAAATGCCGGCGCAGCCGAATAGCATCCGCCGGACGAATCGAGTGCCGTGTGAATGCCGAGGCTTTTGCATGCTTTGAACAGCTCGATTAAAAACGGCAGTTGTAAAAGCGGCTCGCCTCCGCTCACGGTGATGCCTCCGCCCGATGATTGAATAAACGGGAGATAATGCTGGACATCCTGAACGATTTCGGAAACCGTCATTTGTTTTCCGGTTCCGATTTCCCAAGTATCAGCATTATGGCAAAATTGACAGCGCATCAGGCAGCCTTGTGTGAAGACGACATACCTGATGCCTGGACCGTCAACGGTGCCGAATGTTTCGATCGAATGAATATTTCCATCCATGGAGATCACCTCTTTTTATGAGGCGGAGCGCCTTGGTCGCGCTCCGCTTATTGCTCGCTACATCGATTCATGGAAGGTTCTGCTGATGACGTCTAACTGCTGTTCTTTCGTCAGCTTAATAAAGTTGACCGCATAGCCTGAGACGCGAATCGTTAACTGCGGATATTCCTCTGGATGTTCCATGGCGTCGAGCAGTGTCTCTCTGTTAAATACGTTTACATTTAAGTGATGTCCTGTTTTTGCGGCATATCCGTCAAGGATGCTTGACAAATTGGCGGCGCGGCTCTCTTCGTCTTTGCCAAGCGCTTTCGGGACGATTGAAAAGGTGTTGGAAATGCCGTCGAGCGCATAGCTGTAAGGCAGCTTTGCCACTGAAGACAGCGATGCAAGCGTCCCTTTAGTATCGCGGCCGTGCATCGGATTCGCACCTGGAGCAAACGGTTCTCCCGCGCGGCGTCCATCCGGCGTATTTCCGGTTTTCTTGCCGTAAACGACGTTTGACGTGATCGTTAAAATTGACATGGTCTGAACGGACTGGCGATATGTCTGATGCTTGCGCAGTTTTTTCATAAAGCGCTTGACAATGTCAACGGCGATCGCGTCGACGCGGTCATCGTTATTTCCGTACTTAGGAAAGTCGCCTTCTGTTTCAAAATCGACCGCAATGCCGTTTTCATCGCGGACCACGCTGACTTTGGCATATTTGACAGCGCTTAATGAATCGGCGACAACACTCAAGCCGGCGATCCCAGTGGCCATCGTCCGCAAAATTTCCGTGTCGTGCAGGGCCATTTCAATTCTTTCATAGCAATATTTATCATGCATGTAGTGAATGACATTGAGCGTGTTGATGTACAAGCCTGCGAGCCATTCCATCGTCTGATCGAATTTATGCATCACTTCGTCATAGTCCAGCACGTCGGAAGCAACCGGCGGCATTTCCGGACCGACTTGCATTTTATGCTTTTCGTCTTTTCCGCCGTTAATCGCATATAAAAGAGCTTTCGCCAAGTTGGCGCGTGCTCCGAAGAACTGCATTTGTTTGCCGATTGCCATTGCCGATACACAGCAGGCGATTCCGTAGTCATCACCGTATTCTGGACGCATGATATCGTCATTTTCGTATTGGATCGAGCTTGTTTTAATCGACATTTTGGCACAGTAGTTTTTAAACTTTTGCGGCAGTCTGACAGACCAAAGAACGGTTAAATTCGGTTCAGGCGCCGGGCCTAAATTGTCAAGCGTATGCAGGAAACGGAACGAGTTTTTCGTCACCAGGGCGCGTCCGTCGTGCGCCATTCCGCCGATTGATTCTGTCACCCACGTCGGATCGCCGCTGAACAGTTCATTGTAGTCAGGTGTGCGCGCGAATTTGACCAAACGCAGCTTCATGACGAAATGGTCGACAAGCTCTTGGGCTTCACGCTCTGTTAATACGCCCGTTTTCAAATCTCTTTCGATGTAAATATCAAGGAACGTGGACACGCGGCCAAGGCTCATTGCTGCTCCGTTTTGCTCTTTAATGGCAGCCAAATAGGCAAAATACAGCCATTGAAATGCTTCTCTTGCATTCGCCGCAGGCTTGGAAATGTCAAACCCATAGCTTTTTGCAAGCGCTTTAAGTTCGTTCAATGCTCGGATTTGTTCTGACAGTTCTTCACGAAGGCGGATGTTTTCTTCAGACATCACCCGAGAGGTGCCGGCCGCATCTTTTTTCTTTTCATCGATCAAGAAATCCACGCCGTAAAGCGCCACTCTCCGGTAATCACCGATGATGCGCCCGCGCCCGTAAGCATCAGGCAGTCCGGTAATGATTCCGACTTTTCGGGCGAGCTTCATTTCGTCCGTATATGCGTCAAACACGCCTTGGTTATGAGTTTTGCGGTAATCGGTAAAGATCCTTTCCACTTCTTCATTCAGTTTAAAACCATAGGATTCGCATGCCTGCTTTGCCATTCGGATGCCGCCGAAAGGCTGAAGCGACCGTTTAAACGGCTCATCGGTTTGAACGCCGACGACTTTTTCCAGGTCTTTGTTCAAATATCCGGGACCGTGCGAGGTGATCGTTGAGACGATCTCTGTATCCATATCAAGGACGCCTCCGTTTTCACGCTCTTTTTTTGTCAAATCCATTACATGATCCCATAATGCCGATGTAGCTTCCGTCGGAGGTTCGAGAAACGATTCGTCACCTTGATATGGCTCAAAGTTCGAGAGAATAAAATCGCGGACATTGACTTCTTTTTGCCAAACGTTTGTGGTGAAACCTTTCCATTGTTCCATTTAAATCCCCCTCTTTTTCAAGTTGAAATGATATAACAGTTGTTGCATTTATATCTTATGTTGAATATAACAGGTTTGAATGTGATAAACATCACATATTTTGTGAAATAGTTAACAAATTTGAGAAAGTTCTTTGAACATCGCGTTTTTTTCAATATAGACTGTTGTTTGAAGCAATTTTTATTATTTAAATCTGTATTATAATAAAGTCAAAGGTAACGAAAACTGTTATATAAAAAAGCCGGCAAAATGGCCGGCTTGCACAGAGAAATATTGATCATCAGCCTATCGATACAGTCTGATTGCCGAATGATTCGATGGTGCTTTGGGAGCTGGTGGCAAACATAGCAGTCTTTTGACGAGACCGCTATTGCATGACGTTTTTTCACTGATCTGAGCGAGGAAGCATTTCCGCTCGGAGAGCTCAAGAGCCTTTAAATCCGCCGGCAGCAAAACATGAATTAAAGAAAACCCATTGCCTGCTGCAATGGGAGAAGTCATGAAGAAGCTAATATTTGAACGATTTTGTCTTCAATATCCTTTCCTTTCTCATCATCCACGAGCTGATTGAGGAGAATGGAGAAAATCAATGTCTTTCCGCTTGCAGTATCGACATAGCCCGACAAGGAACTGACGGTTGAAAGAGAGCCAGTTTTCGCCCTGACTTTTCCTTTTAGAGCCGGGTCTTTCAGCCGGTTTCTTAATGTGCCGCCGACCATTCTGTCGCTTTCACCTGCAACTGGGAGTGAACGGGCAAACGACGGAAACCATTTCTCGTCTTGAACGGAATACAATAGCTTTGTGATCTGATGTGCAGAAATCAAATTGATATGCGAGATGCCTGAGCCGTCTCTGAGAACGATTTTTTCCGTGTCCAGTCCAAATCTCTGCAGTTCCGTATTTAACACCTCTAGCCCTTGATCCCAGCTTCCTTCACGTCTCGCGGCCCTTCCCATTTCCTTGATCAGCGTTTCGCCATGGCCGTTGTTGCTGAGCTTCATAAAGGGAATCATCAGCTCTGACAGCGGCATGGATTGATGTGTGGTGATGCGGTGCGCTGTTTTTGGCGCTTTGCCGATTTTAGTCTTTCCCAGGATTCGAATGCCTTGTTGATGTAAAGCCTGTTTAAATAAATCGAGTGCATATTCTGACGGCTCCCAAACCGCAACCCATTGTCTGACCCTTGAAGCGCCTTGTGGAATCGTCCCTTTGATTTGGATGGTATTTCCTCCGTGTTTCCTTTTAATCGTGATATCTTTTTTTCCGTCGGCAGCAACAGTCTTGGCATCGTTTTTGATTTTGACATGGTTTGTTTGCGGGGTGAGCAATACAGCAGGTTTTTTTCCGGTTTTTCCGGCAGGGTTCACGTCGATTATGACCGTTCCGGCATCATAGTCTTCATTTGGCGAAACAGTTAAAGCTGAAATCTGCGCTCCATAGTATGCGTCTTCATCGGTCCAGGAAAGGTCTTGAGAATAGCGGATTTCATCGTACCAGGAATCATCGCCGACCAAGTCTCCCCGGATAACTGTGATCCCTTGTTTTCGGAGTGCTTTGGCCATTTGCTGAAAGTCCGCTGTCAAAAGCGTCGGATCGCCTTTTCCTTTTATATAAAGGCTGCCTTTGAGTGTGCCCGCGGCTCGCGCCCCATCAGCCATTACCTCTGTGGGAAAGGTATAGTCCTCGCCCAGGACGGAATAGGCAGCTGCTGCCGTTAAAAGCTTCAGATTGGACGCAGGTCTCATCCGTGTATCGCCCATATGTCCGTATATCATTTTCCCGCTTTCCGCAGACCTGACGCTGATGCCTGCGAGCGCTCCTTTTAAATCAGGTTCGGTCTTTAACAGCTGATCGATTTGCTCTTTGAGCCCGCCTTTTTCCTCAGCGCCCAAGCCGTCCATGCTGCCGGCCAAAGTCAATACAAAGATCATCATCATACACAGACAAAGCTTCATATGTTTCTTCATCGGATATCCCGCCTCCCGCTTATGTTTTAATACTTTATTGCAAAACGGGGCGGGATATACTCCTATTGGTCGGTTTTCACCAAAAACCTCCGGTATAAAAACAGCAGTATCATAATGTGCAGCGCAATTCCGGTGATCCCGAAAACGAGAAAAAGCCCTTCGTGGGATATTCCCGCCAAGTACGTTTTCGCTGTCCAATAAGGTGAAAACACCGAAAAGCTGCCACGGCACAGGAATAAAATAAACCGCGGCCGGCATGAGAGTGAGCAGGCTGAATCCTTTCATTAAAGCGAGTCCTTCCACTTTGTTTGCGACATAGGCGGCTAAAAGCAGCGTGTAAATCGGGGCTTCAAGCGTGACCATGATCAGGACGAACAATAGGTTCACAGCGCCAGGCGCCATTAGACCGCCGGAGGCAAACAGCAAAATGCTGTAGCATAATGTCATCGCCATCGGCAGGATGAGCCGGATCATGACATATCCGCGCTTCGACAAGGGCGTCACGGCAAAATACTGAATCATATTTTCGTCGCGCTCATCAAGCAGGATAAACCCCGACATGACACCGAGAATCAGGGGGATGAAAAGCATGGCAAGGCTCATGATCAAATGACGGTATGGGGTGATATTGAATTCCGTCAATTCCGCTGACAAAGGAACGCCTGCTGCAGTCACGATGATGAGCAGAAAAGGCGCCAGTCCGTAAAAAGCGAGCTGCGATTCCGTTCTTGTCAGTATATTTTGGTTCAAATTTACCACAATATTTTCATTTGCCCGTCAAATTTAAAGCAAAAAAAAGCACCACTTATAGTTTAAACTATAAGTAGCGCTTCATTTCCATTAATAAGCCAGGCTGAACAGACCTTTTATGTGGCTCAGGTAGCGGACGTTGCTCGCTTCTTTCATCAATGAAGCAGGCAGGCCTTTAAGAGATGTGCTGTTCGCGCCGATAACGGCAACTGCGTCTTTGCGGCCCAGGCTTGCAAGCGTACCTGAGTTGACAGGGCTGAACGTCGCCATTGATTTGTTTTCTAAGTATGCATACAGGTTGTAGCCGATCAGCTCGCCCATTTGCCATGCGATTTGAGCTGTCGGAGGGTACGGACGGCCATCCGGACCGAAGACAACGGCGCTGTCCCCTGCAACAAACACGTCTTCATGTGATGTAGATTGAAGGAAGTCGTTTACAGTTGCGCGTCCGCGGTTGACTTCAAGACCTGATTCGCCGATCAGCGGATTGCCTTGAACACCGCCGGTCCAGACAAATGTATTTGTAACAATTTTTTGTCCGTCTTTCAAATCAACAACGTTTCCTTCTACATTTGTGACAGGCAGTCCTGTCAAGAATTCAACGCCGCGTTTTTCAAGGCTCTTTGTCGCACGTTCGATCAGCTCATCCGGAAGAACCGGCAGGATTTTCGGACCGGCTTCAACAAGCTTCAGCTTGATTTCTGTCGGATCGACACCGTAGCTTCTCGCAAGGCTCGGCATGATATCGGCGAGTTCACCGACAAGCTCGACGCCTGTTAGTCCGCCGCCGCCGATTAAGATCGTAGCATCAGCTTCGTTTTTCGTTTTCGCGTATTCGCGCACGCGCTCTTCAACATGCTTGAAGATTTTGTTTGCATCGTTTGCAGATTTGAGCACCATGCTGTTTTCTTCAAGTCCCGGAATGCCGAAGTAAGCAGTGACAGAACCAAGACCGACGACAAGTGCGTCATATGTCAGGGTAGAGCCGTCAGAAAGAGCGACTTCTTTTTTGTCAACTGAGAAAGAGTTGACTTTGGCGATTTTAAGATCGATGTCTTTTCCTTTGAAAAGCTTTGCAAGCGGCATCGCAACTGCCTGTTCTGACACGTTGCCCGCAGCAAGGCGGTGCAATTCCGTGATGATTTGATGTGTCGGATATTGGTTAACCACTGTGACTTTTGCTTCTTCTTTTGTGTAGTGTTTGCGAACTGTTAGAGCAGACAGTAATCCGCCGTAACCAGCGCCTAAAATGACGATATGTTTTGACATCGTGAATCCTCCGTCCTTATTCTGAATGTATAGTGATTATTTTTGTTTTTCGCGTTCTGACATGATTTGCAGGTAGCTTTGAACAAATCGGAACAGCTTTTGGGCCTGCGGATCTTTAAGCATTTTCAGCAAACCGAAAAGTCCGATGACTTCATTGCTTTCGTCAGCGCGGTCTTTTGCTTCAATGGCGGTAGCCGCGATTTCTTTTGCCGTATCTTTGACAGGCTCAAGAATTTCTGTAATGGCACCGACCGTATCATTTTTTAATACTTCATCAGTTGCAACGGATTGTGCGAAGTCGTAAGACTTTGTCAAAATGTTGACCAGTTCTGTCAGCTTTGGAAGCTGGTCGACTAAAACAGTCAAAGACTCCTGTACTTCAGGTTTTAGCAGTTGATCGATAAGATCGCGTTGGCTTTGGCTTACAGATTCGTTTGTTTGATCAGCTGTTTGATCGATTGTTTCCGGCATAACCAATTCTCCTTTTCAATAAGCGATGTGCTGTTTTTTGAAGGAAGCCCCTTTTTATAGTTTGTGAATTTATGCACAAACAAGTCCGCAAAAAGGCTCTCCCCTTTTGTGTTTGTTTTGCTGTTTTCGGTCTGGAACTCCCGAAAACCCGCAATCTCAAAACACGCTGTATTTTTTACTACTAAATGATAACACTTTTTGAACAAAAAATGAACGTGATTGTTTCGGAAATGAAATAAAATCATAGAAAACTTTATATATAGGGCTTCTTTCATCCCTTTCATTTCCTATATTGTGTCTTTTTTTACGAAACGCCCCATTCACACGGGATAATAGAGACGGAAAACGTGCGAAACTTTCATAGAATCGTATCTGTCAGTTTACATAATAAAGTTATTGTTATCCCGGGTTAATCTTCATCTTTGACGTCCGGATCTTCGGGGATGGGCTCGTTCAGAACGGATTCCGCCCACTCTTTATACTTTTCCATCTGTTCCATGTGCGTATTGAATTGCTCTTTGTTGATTAAATGCTGCTGTCCGTCAAAGACGGTGCGGATTTTCTTTTCTCTGACAAGCTGTTCAACATATGCTTCTGAAAGCGTTAAATATTCTGCGGTTTCCTTTATCGTCAAGTACATGTTTTGTTTCCTCTCGTTTTGATTTAGGCGAACATTGCGATTGTAGGATCATACGATAAGGTATATCAGTTTAGATGATGGAGGCCTATTCTATGTATTCAAAATGGAATTCTGAAACGTCTTATCCGCCTTCAGCCCCGCAAATGCATACCGGTCAATCTTCGCAGCAGATGAACCAAAGGCTGAAAAATCTCGAAGATCAAATGGAATTGCTCATCAAGCTCATGGAAAGCAACAATCAGCTGCTGCGTTCGATTGAAGAGCAGCAGAATCGCGTCTGCACGGCCGGCGGCGGTTCGGTTATCGTCAGGATGTGAGTGTTGGTCGATCGAGCTTCATCAAAATAAAAAGAGGAAGGACGTGTCCTTCTTCTTTGTTTGTAAGCCTTATCCAGTATACTACAGATTTTTTCGCACTGAAAGACCGGCAATTTCATCATATGTTTCGCGGTTTTCCAAAGTTGACAAATCGCCTGCGGGCTCGTTCATATAGGCAGCTCTGATCAGCCGTCTCATCACTTTTGCATTTCTCGTCTTCGGCAAACCGCTGACAAAATAAACCGCTTTGGGCTTGACCGCTTTACCGATCGCATCAGATGCAAGGTTCAGCAAATCATCTTTTAATTCTTCCGACGGCTTTTCCGACTGTCTGAGGACGACGAAGCAGACGGCAGCCTGGCCTTTGAGCTTATCCGGAACGCCGATGACGCCTGCTTCCGCCACCGCTGGATGGCCGACCAGAACGGACTCTATTTCGGCGGGGCCGATCCTTTTCCCGGCAGCATTGATCACATCATCAGAGCGTCCGCTGATCGTCCAGTAGCCGTTTTCATCCCGTTTTGCCCAATCGCCGTGCACCCAGACGTCGGTCCAGCGGCTCCAATATGCTTCTTCGTATCTTGACGGCTCCTTCCAAAAACCGTTCGTCATGCCGACCCAGGGCTTTGTCAGGACAAGCTCTCCGACTTCATTGACGACTTCCTCTCCTTTTTCATTGAAGACATTGGCCGCCATGCCGGGAAGAGGCGAATTAAACGTCATCGGCGTGATCGGCCGCAGGAGCACATTGCCTAAAATTCCGCCTGAGATCTCTGTTCCTCCTGAATAATTAAATATAGGAATCCGTTCTTTTCCAACATGGCGGAACAGCCACATCCACGGCTCATAATTCCATGGTTCGCCCGTTGAGCCGATTGCCTTCAGACTGTTCAGATTGTATTGATAGAGAAAATCTTCGCCGTGCTGCATCAGCGAGCGAATGAGCGTCGGAGAGACGCCGAGATGCGTCACCCGGTGTCTGCTGACAAGCTCCCACAGCCGATCCGGGGCCGGGTAGTCCGGTGCTCCGTCAAACAGCAAAACAGCCGCTCCGTTTATGAGGCCCCCGAATATTAAAAACGGCCCCATCATCCAGCCCATGTCTGTAAACCAGAAAAATGTGTCCCCTTGTTTGACATCCATCCCGAATCCCGCATCAAATGCAGCTTTCAGCGGAAAACCGGCATGGGTATGAACCGCTCCCTTCGACTGTCCTGTCGTCCCTGATGTGTATAGCAGCATGAGCGGATCTGAACTGTCCATTTCTTCGGTGTTTTGCATGGGCTCGTTTTTCATCAATTCATTCCAGTCGATATCTCTCTTATAATTCCAATCTTGATCGCCGCCGTGAAGCTTGCAGACGACGACTTTTTGAACAGTGGGGGAACGGTCCGCGGCTTTGTCAGCTTCTTTCTTCATGCAGACCTTCTTTCCCCTTCGCAAAAAGGCATCTGCTGTGACAAGGATTTTCGCTCCGGCAGCGGTAAGTCTCGCCGCTGCTGCATGGGCGCCGTAGCCTGAAAAAACCGGTGAGAATACCGCTCCGATTTTAGCGGCGGCCAGCATGGCGATGACCGTTTCGGGGATCATCGGCATGTAAATCGCAATGACATCCCCTTTTGAGATGCCTTGCTTTTTAAAGCCTGCCGCCGCACGGGCGACTTGTTGGTGTAAAGAAGAATAGGTGATCTGTTCTGTTTTTCCGTCTTCACTTTCCCAGATGAGTGCCGTCCTGCCGGCCGTATCAGGCCGGCGGGCCCATTTTTCCACGGCGTTGTAAACGGCATTTAAGCGGCCGCCGGTAAACCATTGCGGCCATTTTATGCCTTTGTCGAGATTCAATGTTTGGCTGTACCGCTTGTACCAGCTGATCCCGAGCGCTTTTTCGGCCTCTTCCCAGAACCAGGCGATATCGTTTGTACTTGCTTTCAAAAAATCATCATAGTCGGAAAAACCGAGGGCTGTCATCCATTGAAACAGCCGGGTTGTTTTTACAAATTCCGGATCAGGCTGCCAAACCGCTTTTTCGCCCATGCCGTTTCCTCCTTTTCGTTTCATTGGCCTTTAGACGGGATAAACAGGATGCTTCCGTTCCGTAAATGTCATGTATTTGGTCATATATGCATTCAGCCGTTTGATGAGTTCCGTTCGCAGCGAGTCGGCCGGAATGATCCCGTCGACAATCATTTCTGAAGCAAGCCGGTAAATGTCTATGTCTTTTTGGTACTCTTTCCGTTTTTCGGCGATGAATGCGGACCGTTCTTCTTCAGGCAATTCTGCGATTTTTTTAGCGTAAACGGCATTTACCGCTGCTTCCGGGCCCATGACGGCAATTTGCGCCGTCGGCAGCGCCAGACAGCAGTCAGGTTCAAAGGCCGGACCGGCCATCGCATACAAGCCTGCACCATAAGCTTTCCTGACGATGACGGATATTTTCGGTACGGTTGCTTCGGCCATCGCTGAAATCATTTTCGCACCGTGTCTGATGATACCCGCCCTCTCGACTTTCGTTCCGATCATAAAACCGGGGATGTCAGCCAGAAACAGCAGCGGGATATGATAGGCATCACACAAATTGATAAACTTTGCGGCCTTGTCTGCCGAATCGTGGAACAAAACACCGCCTTTGACCCGCGGCTGATTGGCAATGATGCCGACAGGCTGCCCGTGAATCCTTGCCAAACCGGTAATCAGCTCTGGCGCGAACAATTTTTTGATCTCATAAAAAGACGCTTCATCAATGATCCGATCGATTAAATCCATCATCTGAAACGGAGCGTTTTGGTTTTTCGGAATGATGTCCTCCAATGACCGGTCAAACGGACGGGCGGATTTTGCTTCAATGACAGGCGCTTTTTCGGTGTAGTTCGACGGAAAGTAGGAAAGATACCGGCGCGCCGACTTGATCGCATCTTCTTCCGTGTCGGCAAGAATGTCTCCGCAGCCTGAAACAGAACAGTGCATTCTCGCGCCGCCCATTTCTTCAAGCGATACTTTTTCGCCGATCACCATTTCCGCCATGCGCGGCGAGCCTAAATACATCGAGGCGTTACCTTCGACCATGATGACGATGTCGCAAAAAGCCGGTATGTAGGCGCCTCCTGCCGCTGAAGGCCCGAACAAGAGACAGATTTGCGGGATGCGCCCGGATAATTTGACTTGCTGATAAAAAATCCGCCCCGCTCCTCTTCGCCCCGGAAACATGTCAACTTGATCCGTAATCCTTGCGCCTGCCGAATCGACCAAATAAAGAAGCGGGCAATTCAGTTTTTCGGCTGTTTCCTGGATGCGGATGATTTTTTCAACGGTTCTCGCTCCCCATGATCCTGCTTTGACAGTTGAATCATTGGCCATGACGCAAACGGTTCGCCCGCCGATTTTTCCGATTCCAGTGACGACTCCATCTGCCGGTAGCCCGTCAGCCATGCAATTGGCAAAAAACGCGTCCTCTAGGTCGAGTCCTTCGTCAAGCAGCAGCTTTAATCGGTCTCTGACAAATAATTTCCCTTTTTTCTTATTAGCTTCATGGTATTTCTCCGCGCCGCCCTCCTGAATCCGGCGGATGCGTTCATACAATTCCTTTTCGGCCGGCATCGGCTGTCCCTCCGTTCGTTTTATTCTCCCGTATAATCCGGCTTCCGCTTTTCTGCAAAAGCTTTCAGCCCTTCTGTCCTGTCTTTCGTCGGAATCGTCAGTTCATAGGCTTTTTGTTCAATGGCAAGCCCTGTTTCGATAGCTGTCTCAAGGCCTTGATTGATGGCAAACTTCGCTTGTCTGACGGCTACCGGTCCGTTCGCCGCGATGTTCGCCGCGATGCTTTCACTCGCTTCCTTTAACTTCGAAAGCGGAACGACATGTTCAACCAGGCTGATCTTTTGCGCTTCTTCGGCGCTGATGCGGCAGCCGGTAAAGATCATTTCTTTCGCCTTTCCCCTGCCGATCAAGCGGGGCAGCCGCTGTGTCCCTCCTGCCCCTGGAATGATTGCGAGCGTTGTTTCGGGGAGGCCGAGTTCAATATGTTCGGCTGCGATCCTGATGTCGCACGCCAATGCAAGCTCCAGCCCCCCTCCTAAAGCGCTTCCGTTTAATGAAGCGATGACGGGCTGCGGCAGTTTTTCCGTTTCGCTGACCACGCGTTGAATCAGGGAAACAGCCTGCTTCGCTTCTGTTTGGCTCATGCGGGCTCTTTCCTTTAAATCGGCGCCTGCACAAAACGTCCTGTCCCCTTTTCCCGTTATGATGACACAGCGGACGGCCGGGTTTGAACGAATATCTCGAAGGATGCGCTGAAAGTCGTCGAGAAGCCCAAGCGAGAGGGCATTTGCAGCCTGCGGCCTGTTCAGCGTCAACACGGCGACCGACTGCTCGTTTATGGAATAAAGAACATTGGGCTCCATTCGGTCTTCCTCCTCTTCATCAATGAAAACAGTTCTTTGATTTAGCCGCCTGCAAATTTCGGCTTGGCAGCTCTCTTCCGGTTTTGTCTTCGATCCATTTAGCAGCTGAAAGCAGCTTGCTGAGATCAACTCCGGTTTCGATGCCCATCTGGGCGCACATGTAGATCAAATCATCAGTTGCCGCATTCCCCGTGGCTCCCGGTGCGTAAGGACAGCCGCCCAGCCCGCCGCATGATGAGTCAAATACGGTGATTCCCATGTCCATCGCTGCGATCATGTTGGCGAGCGCCATCCCTCTCGTATCATGAAAATGAAGGGCGATATTCTCTTTTGGAAAGCGCTTTAAGAGGACTTCAAGCACCCTTTGAACCTGTACGGGATTTGCTGCGCCGATCGTATCTCCGAGGGAAAGTTCGTTGATCCCCATGTCGAACAGCGTTTCAGATGTCCGTATAATTTGTTCCAATGGCACGTGATGTTCATAAGGACAGCCAAATACTGTGGACAGGTATGCTCTGGCGGTGAGGCCCGCTTGTTTTGCCGCTCCGATGACTTCCTTCAGGACGGGAAGCGTTTCCCCGATCGATTTGTTAATATTTTTCCGGTTGTGTGTCTCGCTTGCCGACATGAAAACAGAAGCTTCATCGATCCCTCCTTCGAGAGCCCGTTCCAGCCCTTTTCGGTTCGGAATCAGGGCTGCGTAGGTGACGCCCGGCTTCCGGTTGATCCCTTTGGCGACATCAAGGGCATCAGACAGTGCAGGAATCCACTTAGGATGGACGAATGAAGTGATTTCGATATACGAAAGCCCTGTGGCAGAAAGCATGTCGATCCAGGTAATTTTATCAGCTGTCGAAAGTGCGGTTTGTTCATTTTGCAGACCGTCGCGCGGCCCGACTTCTTTAATGAAAATGTTCTTCGGTACGTCCATTTGCCATCCTCCAGACCTTATTGAAGCTCCAATAAGACATCCCCTTCATCGGCAAAATCACCTTCGTTCTTTCTGACGGTTTTGACTGTTCCGGCCGTTTCGGCGACAATCGGAATCTCCATCTTCATCGATTCTAAAATGGCGACTTCCTGCCCCTTTTCGATTTTGTCCCCCGCTTTCACTAATATTTTCCACACGTTTCCTGCCATATTGGTGACAACAGTATTCATAGTACGCCTCCTTGATTTCATTTTGACTGATAGCGACTGATAAAATCGGTTTGGACCCCGCCTTTTCGGAATTCGTCAGAACTTACAATGTCTTCAAGGAGCGGAATGTTCGTTTTAATGCCTTTCACTTGATATTGTGAAAGCGCTTCGGCCAATGTGCAGATGGCTTCTTCTCTGCTGCTTCCTTTGACGATCATCTTGGCAATCATCGGGTCGTAATACGGGGTGATAGTCATACCCGGGGCTGCTGCGCATTCATGACGGACATTCGGTTGCTCAGGCAGCTTAAGGTCGGTAATCCGCCCCGGCGAAGGGAAAAATGTTTTCGGATCTTCGGCACAGATTCTGACTTCGATCGCATGTCCGTCCCGCCGAATGTCTTTCTGCTTATGGGAAAGCGGTTTTCCCGCTGCGATATTGAGCTGTTCTTCGACAAGGTCAAGCCCTGTAATTTCCTCTGTCACCGGGTGTTCGACTTGCAGGCGGGTATTCATCTCAAGAAAATAAAAATGATTCTCCTTGTCTACTAAAAACTCGATTGTCCCGGCGTTGACATAGCCGATCGACAGCGCAGCTTTCACGGCCGCTTCACCGAGCTTTGTGCGCATGGTTTCATCGAATAACGGAGCAGGTGCTTCTTCGATGATTTTTTGCTGGCGTCTCTGAATCGAACAGTCCCGCTCCCAAAGATAGACGGCATTTTCGTATTTGTCTGTTAAAATCTGAATCTCGATATGTCTTGCCTGTTCGATATATTTCTCGATGTACATAGCCCCGTCTCCGAAAAAATCGGCGGCTCGTTTTTGGTTGCCTTCATATGCTTTTTCTAATTCGCTTTCATTGCGGATCAGCTGCATTCCGATGCCGCCGCCCCCAAAAGAAGCCTTGAGCATCACGGGATAGCCGATGGATTCGGCAAGAGCCCGGGCTTCATTCAGACCGGACAAGCTTTTTGTCACGCCGGGAACGACGGGAACCCCGGCTTGTTCCATCGCTTGTCTTGCTTCAATTTTGCTTCCCATTTTGGCGATAACGTCAGGCGGCGGACCGATAAACGTAATATTCTCCTTGAGGCACCTTTCGGCAAAACGGCTGTTCTCGGAAAGCAGGCCGTATCCCGGATGAATGGCACAGACCCCCGCTTTTTTAGCGGTTTCGATGATTTTTTCAATATTTAAATAGCTTTCACTGACCCGCGGTTTGCCGATCAGCCAGGCTTCATCCGCAGCTTTGACATGCAGGGACTCCGCATCCGCTTCAGAGTAGACAGCAGCCGTCTGAATACCGAGCCGTTGACAAGTTCGGATGATCCGGAGGGCGATTTCTCCCCGGTTGGCAATCAGTACTTTCTTAAACAAAAAGGTCCCTCCTTTTATGTTAGTCGCGCTTGAAAGAGAAAATTACAATTGAAAATGCTCAAGCGCCTGCTCCCTTAACTTGAATTTTTGCACTTTCCCTGATGCCGTCATCGGGAACTCTTCTACAAATGCGATATAGCGCGGAATCTTATAGCGGGCGATTTTGCCTTTGCAGTATTCTTTTAATTCGTCAGCCGTCATCGATGCTCCGCTTTTCAGTTTGATCCAGGCCGATACCTCTTCGCCGAATGTTTCGTCAGGCACTCCGACAATTTGGACGTCGAGAATGTCGGGATGCTTGTATAAAAACTCTTCTATTTCCCGCGGATATATGTTTTCACCGCCTCTGATGATCATGTCTTTTAATCTCCCGGTAATCCGGCAGTAGCCTTCTTCATCCATTACGGCTAAATCTCCCGTATGCAAAAATCCATCCTCATCGATGACCGCTGCCGTGGCCTCAGGATTTTTGTAGTAGCCTTTCATAACATGGTAGCCGCGTGTGCACAGCTCGCCTTGAACGCCTCTTTCAACCTCCCGGTTCGTACCCGGTTCAGTTATTTTGACTTCTACATTCGGCAAAGCGCGCCCTACGGTTTCGACCCTTCTTTTGAGCGAATCGTTGACCCTAGTCTGGGTAATGACCGGTGAGGCTTCCGTCTGTCCGTATGCAATCGTTATTTCAGACATCCCCATGTTATCGATCACTTTTTTCATGACTTCGATCGGACAGTTTGAACCGGCCATGATGCCCGTTCTTAAAGAAGACAGGTCATATGATGCGAAATCTGGATCATTCAGTTCGGCGATGAACATGGTCGGTACACCGTGAAGCGCCGTGCATTTTTCCGTTTCGACGGCTGAAAGCACTTCTTTCGGACTGAATTCTTGTACCGGCACCATCGTCGCGCCGGCGGTGACGCAAGCGAGAGTCCCCAGTACACAGCCGAAGCAGTGGAAAAACGGAACGGGGATGCACATTCTGTCTTTTTTCGATAAATTCATGCATTCCGCAATATTTGCCGCATTGTTTGCCAAATTGGAATGGGTGAGCATCACGCCTTTCGGAAAGCCTGTCGTACCTGATGTATATTGCATATTAATGACATCATGCTCTTTGAGCCGTTCCATCCTGCGATCAAGCGCTTTTTCGCTTACTGACCCTGAGAGCTTTAATAAATCATCCCATAGGTACATGCCGGGATGCCTTTGATCCCCCAGCAAAATAATATTTTTTAAGAAAGGCAGTCTTTCAGATGCAAGCCTGCCCGGTTCGCCCTCCTTTAATTCAGGAATCAGTTTGCAAAGGATATCAATGTAGGAAGTGCCCCGGTATGATTCCATTAAAATGAGTGTTGTGGCATCTGACTGTTTCAGCACATATTCAAGCTCTGATAATTGATAGTTCGTGTTGGCTGTGACTAGTACAGCACCCGCTTTTGCCGAAGCAAACTGGGCGGTGAGCCATTCCGGAGTATTGGAAGCCCAAATTGCGACATGTTCACCTTTATCAATACCGAGCGCCATCAGTCCTTTTGCGACTTTTCTGCACAACTGGTCAAATTCCCGGTACGTATAACGCAGGCCGCGGTCCGGATAGACGACAGCCTCGTGATCAGGGGCGTCTGCCGCGGTTTTCTCCAATAACTTTCCAATTGTCAAATGGAGCAGCTCTGCCAACGTTGTCCCTCCCTTCCGATAGAAAGCGTTTTCATTTCAGCGCTTGTTTGCCGATGCCGAGCTGCCTTGCGATGACGAGCCGTTGAATTTCTGAAGTGCCTTCACCGATTTCCATTAATTTTGCGTCCCGCAGCATGCGCTCCACTCCATACTCTTTCATATACCCGTATCCTCCGTGTATTTGAATGGACTGATTGCATGTCCTGAACGCCATTTCTGAGGCATAAAGCTTGGCAAAAGCCGCTTCTTTTGTAAACGGACGTCCTTGATCTTTCAGCCAGGCGGCCTTCAGCACCATATTGCGGGCGAGCTCAATTTCCATGGCCATGTCGGCAAGCTTGAACTGAATCGCCTGGAAATAAGAGATCGGTCGGCCGAATTGTTTTCGTTCGCGCGCGTATGTGAGCGCCGCCTCAAATGCGCCTTGGGCAATACCGACAGCCAGCGCTGCGATCGAAATTCTGCCGCCGTCAAGTGTATTGAGAAATTGTTTAAACCCTTTTTCCGGGCTTCCCAATAGATTTTGTTTTGGTACGCGGACATTGTCCAATATGAGCTGTGATGTATTGGAGCCGCGGACACCCATTTTGTCATATTCGCTTTTAATGGTGAAGCCCTCCGAATCTGTCGGAACGATGATGGCGGAAATGATGTTTTTTCCGTTGTTATCTATTCCGGTGACGGCGGTGACGATGACGGTCCTGGCAAATCCTGCATTTGTGATCCAGCATTTCTCACCGCTGATCACATAGCTGTCCCCTTCCGAGCGGGCTTTTGTCCGGGTGCCGCCCGCATCGGAACCTGCATTCGGTTCGGTCAGCCCAAATGCTCCGAGCGCCCGGCCCGTCGCAAGCGGGACGAGATATTCTTGTTTTTGTTCTTCAGTGCCGAAATAATAAATCGGCGCAGCCCCGAGCGATACAGCCGCAGCATAGCTAAGACCGGTGCTTCCGCACGCTTTGCCGATTTCTTCGACGCTAAGTGCATAGGAAATCGTATCTCCGCCTGAACCGCCGTAGCTTTCAGGAAACGGAATCCCCAAGAGGCCGAGCTCCCCCATTTTTTTAAATGTCTCAATCGGAAATTCTCCCGTCCTGTCAACATGTTCGGCGTGCGGTGCAATTTCCTGTTTCGCAAAATCTCTTGCGAGTTCACGAATCATTTGCTGTTCTCTGGTTAGTTCAAAATTCATAAAGTGCCCCCCTTTTTGGATCGTCAAATTCCTTAGGCAGCAGAGCTTTGTAACATTATATTAAAAAAGTGCATTTTTCATGCCAGAGGATTTTGGACAGGTAAATTGCATGTTTGATCGCCAACAGGTACTTACCTTTATGTAAGTACCTGAACTAAAAGTGCATACTTACAAATTGGCAGTGTGAACTTTATACTCAAGATGAAAACATGCTGAAGGAGGGCAAATCTTTGAAAACGCTAGTTATCGTTGCACACCCAAATTTAGAAACATCAGTGGTTCATAAGCGCTGGGTAGAGGAACTCAAAAAATATCCGGAAAAGTATACGGTTCACGAATTGTCCGACGTTTACCCGGATGGAAACATAGACGCGGAAAAAGAACAAAAATTGGTGGAATCGCACGGCAATCTTGTTTTGCAATTCCCTATCTATTGGTTTAACTGTCCGCCTCTTCTTAAAAAATGGCTTGATGATGTATTAGCTTACGGCTGGGCTTATGGTTCAAATGGAGGAGATCGATTAAACAATCGTAAAGTGGCATTAGGTGTATCCGCCGGAATTAAAGAGGAAGATTATCGTGAAAACGGAAGGTACCGGTATACGCTTGAACAAATATTAGTTCCATTTGAAACGACATTCCGGTATTGCCGCGCAGATTATCGTTCATTTTTTGCATTTTACGGCAAGGAAAAAGAGCCTGGCGGAAACGAGGAAGAAGAAAATGAGCCGGGAGCAGGAGAATTGGAGAAAAGCGCACGAGATTATTTGCATTTTATTGATCATATGTAGCAAGGGGTTTTGCTGAAAATCATTCGGGCTGAAACAGGCTGTCAGCCCAGCCTGTTTTTCTCCCCCCACTCACACATCATATTTAACAAAGGCACGATGGAGCGTCCGCGTTCAGATAATGAATACTCAACCTTTGGGGGGATTTGGGGAAATTCTCTGCGAATGATAAGGCCGTCTGCTTCCAGCTCTTTTAACATGATGCTTAGCGTTTTGAAGGAAATGGTGCCGATGCTTCGCTTCAATTCATTATGCCGCATCACTTCGCGTTCAGACAGCCAATATAGAATGACTATTTTATATTTGCCGCTTATCAATGACAACGTATAGCCAAAGCCGGTGTCTTTAAGTTCCACACCGGTCGGAACGCAGGTTTTTCCGGATGGGATTTGCATAACGCACACTCTCCTTCTGACTCTTATATCATAGATCATTATGTAATGTGATTGAAAGGATGTAAAGGGAGGAGTTTGAAAGGTGCCTGGTAAAAAAATTCTGCGCCTGCATGTTTTATGAGGATGTAAATTCAGCCGAAAAAAACTGCACCTCCGGATTGTCAGATGGTGTCTGACAAACCAGGTGCAGTTTCAGTACAGGTCTCTTTATTTATCTTCTGATATGGCCGTCGCCTCTCATGATATATTTGCATGTGGTCAATTCTTTCAGACCCATAGGTCCGCGGGCGTGAAGCTTCTGTGTAGAAATCCCGATTTCAGCGCCGAATCCGAGTGCGCCGCCGTCGGTGAACCTGGTTGAGGCATTGTGGTACAATGCTGCAGCATCAACGGTATTCAGAAAAGCTTTGGCTGTTTCCGGATTTTCGGTGATAATCGCTTCTGAATGCTTTGTTCCGTATGTTTCGATATGATCGCAGGCTTCTTCAAGACTTCCTGCGACTTTAACCGCGAGATCAAGGCTTAAATATTCGTTCTGCCAATCGGCTTCCCCTGCTGGTCTTGCGCCTGGAATCATTTGAACAGCCTTTTCGTCCCCGTGAACTTGAATCCCGTGTTCGTTTAAAGCATTGATAAGCGCGGCGCTGTTTTCCTCAAGCCATTTTTCGTGGACGATCAGCGTTTCAAGTGCATTGCAGACGGCGGGGCGGTCTGTTTTCGCATTGATCATGACATCGATCGCTTTTTCAGGGTCCGCTTCCCGGTCAATATAGATGTGGCAGTTGCCGACTCCCGTTTCAAGGACCGGAACGGTTGCGTTCTCAACGACTTCCTGAATGAGGGCCCCGCCTCCCCGGGGGATGAGTACATCGATATGTTCTTTCATCTTAAAGAGCTGCTTCGTTGCGCTTCGGTCTGTGCTTTCGATGAATTGAACGGCATCGCGGGGGATGTTTGTCGAATCAAGCGCTTGATGCATGACCGATACGATCGCTGTATTCGAATGAATGGCGGAAGAGCCGCCTTTCAAAACGATCGCATTGCCTGATTTTAGAGCAAGCCCGGTCGCATCGACAGTTACGTTCGGACGCGCTTCATAGATCATGCCGATGACGCCGAGAGGAACGCTGACTTTTTCCGCTTTTAACCCGTTGTCGAGCGTCCAGCTTGATAGCGTTTCTCCGACCGGATCATCAAGTTCCGCGACTTCCAGCAGCCCATCGGCAAAATCCAGAACCCTGTCTTCATTGAGCGACAGGCGGTCGATGTAGGCTGCATCATAGCCTTTTTTTCGTCCCGCTTCGATATCTTTGGCATTTTCAGTGAGAATATAGCTCATGTTTTGTTTCAGGTGGTCGGCCAATGCAGCAAGCGCCTCGTTCTTTTCTTTTTCAGTTGCCAGCCGCAAAGATTTTGCGGCCGTTTTTGCCTTTATCGCTTTTTCTTCGATTTGTGCACTGATGCTCTCGCTCGTCGCAGTCATGTCAATTCCTCCTTTGATTTGTTTTTTAAAGCGGAACGGATAGCTCTAAATGACAGACAAACGCTTCTCTGTCAACGACAGCCTGTGAGGAAGCGGCTGTTTCCTGATTCGTATCCTTCTTCCATTTACGAAGCTGGGATGAGGAAAAGTTGACGACGCCGAGGCCGATTTCCTCTCCTTCCTGATCAAGGATTCGAACGACGGATCCGTTGCTGAAACGGCCGTTGATGTCGTAAATACTAGAAGGATACAGGCTTTTTTTACGGTCGATAATAAACTCTTTGCTTTCGTTGTGGACGACGATGTCTCCTTCAGGTCCAGAGTTAAATGCTATCCATTGCTTTTTATGGTTGAGGGCGTGTGAATCCGCATTCGGTATAAAATACGTTCCCCTCGCATTCCCGCAGATCGCTTCGTGCAAAATGCCGGGGGTGTCCGCGCGCCCTAAAAACCCTTTGATGCCTGAAGCCATTGTAATTTTAAAAGCGTCCAGTTTGGACTTCATGCCGCCGGTTCCGACTTCGCTTCCTGCATCCCCTGCTGAAGCTTCTATTTCCGGCGTGATTTCAGTTACTTCCTGGACGAGTGCGGCGTCCGGCGTTTTTCGCGGATTCGCGTCATAAAGGCCGTCTATATCAGAGAGGATGGTCAGCAGGTCGGCGTCGATCAGACCCGCCACTTTAGCAGAAAGCGTGTCATTGTCTCCGAATTTGAGCCGATTGACGGTAACCGTATCATTTTCGTTGATGATCGGAATAATGCCGCGTTTCAGCAGCACGTTCATCGTATTTCTCACATTGTTGTACCGTTTTTCATCTGAAAAATCGCTTTTTGTGATTAAAATTTGTGAAGCGATATAGCCGTGGGATAAAAAAAGCTTGGAATACGCTTCGATTAATAAGCCTTGGCCGACAGAAGCGGATGCTTGTTTTTCAGGCAATGTATCCGGCCTGTTGATAAAGCCGAGCTTCCGGTAACCGGCTGCTACAGCGCCAGATGAAACAAGGAGGACTTCGTGTCCTTCATCTTTGAGGCGGACAATCTGCTCAACGAGCTTTTCGAGCTTTTTGCTGCTGATTTCGCCGTGAAGACTTGTTAAAGAACTGCTTCCCACTTTGACAACTACCCTCTGTTGATTAGAGGTCATTTTATCACTCCTGTAGTATTTTTCTTCGTTACGGGCATTTACTTTGCTGCGACTAATTGTTCCAGTTCGAGACTGATCGTTTTGGATCGTTTTGCGGCTTGTTTGACCGCCTGTTCGATCGCTTCGCCTCCGCCGCTTTCTTCCAAGGCCTTTAAACCGGCGGCAGTCGTACCGTTAGGGGAAGTGATGTTGTCTTTGAGAACAGCTGTATCCTCAGGGCTTTCCAACAGCATTTTGGCGGCGCCTAACAATGTCTGCGCGCCGATTTCCCTTGTTAATTTTTGGCTTAATCCAGCCTCGGCTCCCGCTTTTTCGATGTGCTCCATTAAATAATAAAAGTAAGCAGGCCCGCTGCCGGCAATGCCAGTGAAAATGTCCATTTTGCTTTCTTCGATGGAATAGACTTCTCCCATGCATTGAAGCAGTTGTTTCGCGGTTTTTGACAGATCGGCCGTTACATGGCTTCCTTCGGCCATGGCGGTTGCAGATGCGCCGATTGCACTTGAGGTATTAGGCATGATTCTGATGACCGGCTGCATGTCGTGCAGCGTGTTTTCAATAAATGATATTGATATGCCAGCTAAAACTGACACGATAAGCTGATGGGGTTTGATATGCGGTTTCATGGAATTAAGAGCGCCCTCTGCATCTTTCGGCTTCATCGCCAGGATGAAGCAATCGATGTTCTGATAGTCAAGTTGTTCTTTTTTGACGCCTTGTATTCCATATTTCTGCTGGAGTTCTTCTAAACGCCGGTGGTTCGTGTGGTTTGTAACATAGATTTGCGAAGCAGGCAGTTTTTTGGATTGAACGATGCCTGAGATCATTCCCTCTGCCATTGATCCCGCCCCTATAAAAGCTACGTTTTTTTGATTAAAGATCTTTAACATCTCCCTTTGTTCGCATTTCTGTTCGTATTTTTCGAACACGGTTAGTATATTAACACTTTAGATCATTATGTCAAGTTTGCGTGTTTTGCTTGGACGGCGCAGAGCATGTGAAAAATGGAGATTTTTGAAGAAAAAAGGAAAAGAAAAGGAGGCTGAAGGCAGATTCTTCATCTTCATGTGCACCTTTTGTCGTTTGTCATCCGGCCATTTGAAGGCCGTTTGAATGATTTAACGGAATTTTTTGGAGATCAACAGCCTTTCGGACCGGTAAAAAAGTATGTTCCTCGAGCCTTGTGAATGCAATTGAAAAAGCGCGGGTTCGAAGCTTGTCGAACCCGCGCCTGCCAACATCAATATGTTGTGATGTAAAGCTGCCCCTCATCACCGCGCCATTCCGCATACAGCACCTCTTGATACTGAGTGATACCCTGACTTGATAATTGATTTTGCAGCCAAAGCTCATCAAATCCGGCTTCGTGCAGATTGTTCTTTTCGAGCTGGCCGTCGAGGATTACCGGCACCGGGAGCTGAACCGGTTTGTAAGGAATGTTTAAGTCATCTTTTGTCGGCATCCCGTATTTGTGTTTTGGGAGGACGCTGATCGAACCGTCTGTTTCCAAGATGGCGTATTGGATCTCGTGTAAGGAAAAACAGCCTTTTTCACGTGCCAATGTCTGCAGCTGGTTCAGGTCCAATTTGTTCTTTTTAAGGGCGTTGTAATCGATTTTTCCTTTATTGATGACAATGCTCGGCCTGCCTTCGAGAAAACCTCTGATGTTTTGCACTTTTTGCGATAAAACTTCTATTGAATAGATTAGAACGGCCCAAATGAGGATGGCGAAAAGGACTTTCCAGATGGTGACATCCTCATCGAAAATCGCGTTTCCAACCATCTCGCCCAATATTAAAGCCGAAATAAAATCAAACGGCGTAATTTGGGCAAATTGGGTTTTTCCCAGAATTTTCGTCATCAGAAACAATGCTGCAAACCCTATCGTCAGTTCGACTACCAAGTGTACATATTCCATCAAGGTTCCCTCCCGAATCTCTCTCCTCATTGTTAACAATCGGGATGCAGTTTAAACCAGAGGAATACTTTTCCTGAGAAATGGACCGACTGATGATCCTCTGAAACGTCGGGGATCAGCCAAAACAATCGTCAAAAAAGAGCGGCGTCAGCCGAGCTCTTCTTCGGTCAAACGGCTGTTAAGTGCCGTAACCGCTCTCGGCTTCTGCACGATCACTTCCGGCAATGAAACAGATACAGCTGCACGGGCGCCTTTTCCCGATGTGATGCACTGTTGAAAAGGTGCACTGCATTGACAGACTTGTATTTGATTCCGGGCAGTTCGGCAGCGCTTTAGCTCCATATCATCCAAAACAGGCGGCCAGGTTAACTAAAAGTCCCTCCATGCGGCAGGTTCTCTTTTACGTCCCCTCCCTCCAACGATTGATTTCACATGATCCCTATTTCTTCGGACATCTGATTGTTTCTGCCTGGCATGTTTCATAAGGCTTATAGATCCTAAAGTGGCAAGAAAAACACATAAAACAACTGCCACTGAATATAAATCAAAATCGAGAAAGATTTTCACGAGACTGTAGGAAATGACAAGTGAAAAAACCGGTGACACAACCCATACTTTCATTAACTTCAAAATGACGCTTTTACGAAAAATTGCCCTTCCCTTTTCAGAAAGGCCGATCCCGATGATGCTGCAAGTCGTAATCTGAGTTTGCGGCACGGGAATGCCGAATAGCGAAGCGCCGATGACCAGGGACGCACCGAGCCCTGAAACACAGGACCCTTGCAAAAGCGAAAACTCGGTGATTTTTTTTCCGTTCGTCTCAATGACTCGGCTTCCAAGGCAAATGGCCCCGATAGCCACGAACAGCCCTCCAAGAAACGTTCCGCTGCCGACTGACAAGAGGCCTGCTCCAACGAGAGGTCCAACGGAATTGGCGACATTGTTCATTCCCGCCGAAAAAGCTTCTAAAAACCCGGTTAAAATCACCAGCGCAGTAAGCAGCCGCGCCCATTTTTGCTGTTTGAGCCACCGCAGCTTCGCCTCAGTCTTTTTCAGCAATTGTCCAATTAAAAAAGCGAGAAAAAATGCGGCAATCGGAATGATCAGCCAATACATGACGATCACCAAAAGCTTATCGGTAAATACCGCCTGAAACGCGACGCCGACCCCGACAATCGAGCCGACCGTCACCTCGCTGGTTGAAAGAGGAATCCCGGCGATGTTCGCGATAAACAGCGAAATCGCGGATGATCCAAGGATAATCACGACAATATGCACATTGAGAATAGACGCGGGAATGATGCCTGAACCGATTGTTTTCACAACCTCTCCTCCGCCTATCATGGCGCCCAGAAATACGCCAATTCCGCTGATCCACAAGGCCGCCTGCCTTTTCCTGACGGCGCCTGCGCCATATGCTATTCCCATCGACGCTGCTGCTCCGCTCGCTCCTATGTTCATGGCAAAAAACAAAGCGATAATGAATGCCAAAATTGTAATCGTCATTTTTTACCCAGCTCCTACCGGAATTGATGCAGCCCGCATTCTGTTTTTTCCTGGTGGGCCCACCTTCCCGCTCTTAAATTGCCGCTGTCTGTCACGGGAAGCGTACACACCTCACAGCCGATGCTCGGATAATCTTGATCATGAAGCTTGTGATACGTCAGCTGATTCAGCTTAATGTAAGTCCAGACATCCTCCCATTTCCAGTGAATAAGGGGGCAGATTTTAATCAGTTTAAAATTGTCGTCCTTGTTGATATATCGGACATGTTTCCGTGTTTCCGACTGCTCCCGCCTCAGCCCGGTAATCCAGGCTTCCATGCCTGACAGATGCTCCCTGAGCGGCTCGATTTTGCGAAGGCGGCAGCACTGGTCCGGCTGGCGCTTCCAAAGTTCGCTGCCATAGCGTTTTTCCTGCTCTTCAAGTGAGAGGCCGGGTTTTAAAAAGTGGATCGACAGACCGGGATAGCGATCTTTCACTTCATTGATCAGCTCATATGTTTCCGGAAAATGCAGTCCTGTATCTAAAAACACGATGTCCGCTTCTTTCACAACCTTTGAAATCAAGTCGATCAAAACGATTCCTTCCGCGCCGAAGCTGCAGGCGTAAACGATTTTTTGATACGTGCTGTACGCCCATTTCAAAACGTCCATCTCGCCGCTGAAAGTATCCATCACCTCTTCAGAAGCTTTTTCATCCCATGTGCTATACGTTAAAACATCGTTCATCGATTTTCCCCCAATACGTCCTAAAGGTTTGTTTTCTTATCCTCTGATACGAAACATGAACTAAAAGAACATATAGGCAGATTATTCACTTTTTAGACTAAATGTGATCTGGAAAATGTTATTATTTCAGCAATTTTGTGAATATCCGAAAGACCAGATGCGCAAGATCGAAATCAATCATATTCTCTGCTTGTGGACCTAAATTAATAGAGCCCAATTTGATATACCGAAATATTATCAGATGTTAAGCAAGTATTTCGCAATCTGTCATGGAGAACAAGTGAGGAACCATATGAAAGGACGGCGAATATACTTACTTTGACTTCACAAAATGGATAGATACCTAGTGATAAGCAAGTCAGGCGATAAGGGGCTAACATGCTGCCTAATGGGGAGGTGGGCGAAGATCACTCCTTGCCGAACGGCAACACATGAATGAGAAAAACGATAAACGGGGAAAGTGAATTCTTATCGTGACAGCTGAATAATGGCCAACAGACATTTACCTGAAAGCAAGAAAGATACAGTAGATTGTGAGGGGTAATCAATGATTTCTTCTGAACTGATACTGCCCGACAGGCAGCTTAAACCAAGAAAGAAAGGGATCACCATCCTGATCGATAACGGGGTTCCCTTGAGCTTTTTTAAAGATACGATTCACGGAGCGGCAGATTATATAGATTTTGTGAAATTTGGATGGGGAACGTCTTTGATTACGAAATATTTGGAGGAAAAAATCGATAGTCTTAGGCAGAATGACGTTCAATTCTTTTTTGGGGGAACGTTGTTTGAGAAGTTTTTAAGCCAGGATAAAATTGAAGATTACTACCGCTACTGCAAATTATATGGATGCCGTTATGTCGAAATATCAAACGGAACGGTCCGTCTCTCTAATAAAGATAAAGCAAGCTTTATTTCCGACTTTTCGAAAGAATTTCACGTGTTCAGCGAAGTCGGCAGCAAAGACAGCACCCTCAGCAGCGAGCTGGAGTCAGCCGAATGGATCGATTATATCCTCGAAGATCTTGAAGCCGGAGCCGAGAAAGTAATCACGGAAACGAGGGAAAGCGGCACGAGCGGGCTGTGCAAAAGCGATGGAGAAATGCGGTCCCAGCTTATTGAGGAGATCCTTCATTCCGGTATCGCTTCAGGGGATTTAATTTTTGAAGCGCCGACAAAACAGCTGCAGACGTGTTTCATTGAAAAAATCGGTCCTGACGCCAATTTGGCTAATATTCCGTTTCAAGATGCCATTCCGCTTGAAACGCTGAGACTGGGACTTCGATCAGATACATTTTATTTATTTGATTAGGTTCGCTTAAATAGCGGCCTATTTTTTGTTGCGGAAACCGGCGATAGGCATCAATAACGGCCGGAAGCGAATCTGATAAATCGCATCGATGATCCTCGTAGAAATCCATTGGCAGATTAAGGCCTGGATAACGATTCCCCAGGCGATGACAGACGCGGTCAAAAGAAAAATGAATGCATTCATGATAAACAGCGCAGTTCCCGGTTTTCCGCCGCGGTAAATCGATATCATTAAAGCCAAGGCGCCAAAACCGCCGTTAGAAATATTATATTTATATAGCAGTCCAACCCCCGCTCCCAAAAGGACGGAGCCGTAAAATAAATCCAGCCAGATATTGTTCGTCGTCATAACCGGCATACAGGATTCGAAGATCTGCACCGAAACGGACGTCATGGTAATCGCCCCCATCGTCCCGAAGACTGTCACGGGTTCAAGCCATTTAACGGCCGTCAAAAGGAGCGAGAAGTTGACAGCCCAGACGGTTAATCCGTGCGGAACCTGAAACCAGAAATTGAGCAAAACAGCGATGCCGGCTGCGCCCCCTGAAGGAATATGGTTCGGAAACAAAAACAGCGCCATACCGAGACCCTGCAACACGCTGCCCAACACAATAGCATGTACGATTTTGAGTTTTCTTCCCATACGGATATAATCCCCTTTAAAGTAACTTGTCCTCTTTCCTACTATATGTAAGGGGAAATGAAAAATATCACATTTTTTCGGGGTGGACGCTGATCAGATGTAAGACGAGCCATCCCACACATACGCTTCTACGAGCTCTGTATCAATTTCGATTTTGTCGGGGACTTGAATGCAGCCGTCTTTTATGCTGACGGGCACGATTTGTGCGAACGGATTCTCCATCGCATCCCATTCAAGCGGTTCGATATCTTCTCCGTCCATTTTGGTCCAATGCGGTAAACAGGCTTGTCCGAAAGCGGCGTATATTCTTGAAAGTCCGCCGTCATAGCTGTGGGGAGAGACCCTTTTTCCGAAATGCCTGGCGAGCTTCAGAACGGTTTGAAATTCGTCCGTGCCCTCACAGTGCATAACATCGGGCTGGGCAATATCGACTGCGTTCTCCAGAAAAATCGGCAAAAACGGCTTTGCGCCTTTTACGTTTTCTCCTCCGGCAACCGGAACAGAAAGCGCTGAGCGCAGCATCCGGTATTCAGCTAGGTCGTCAAACGGCATGGGCTCTTCAAACCAAAGCACGTTTTGCCAGCCGGAAAACCACGTTTCCCACTTGCGCGCGGCGGCCTGATCATAACTCTGGTTTGCATCGAGGATCAGTCCGGTGCTTTGCCCTGTCATCTCCTGGAAGGCCTGAATATGTGCCAAGTCTTCTGAAAACATCTTGCCTCCCGCTTTCAGCTTGACTGCCTTAAATCCGGCCCGAACTGCCTTTTCGATAAGCCGGAGGGAATGGCGGCTCCAATCCGGCCTGTCTGAATACGATTGGAATGACGCATATACCGGGATCTGCTCCCGCAGTTTTCCTCCCCATAATTCGCATACCGAAAGGCCTGCTTTTTTCGCCGTGATGTCCGTTAAAGCCATGCTTACAGCAGAGGCGGCCCGCTGATGCCATTTTTTGATGACAGTGACCAGCTCCGTTCGATTGCTCGCTTCTTTTCCAATTAAATAAGGAATGATCCGTTTTTTAAAGCCTGCATCCAAAGCAGGCAGCCAATCCGCGCATTCTCCCCATCCTGTCAGACCTGAAGCTGTCGTAATCCGAATCAGATAGCATGTTCTGTAGCTTTTCAATCCGTTCGCATCGCCGTAAGGGGAGGAAAGCTTGTGGAACAGCGGAAATGTGTCAACCTTTTCTATGCGCATGTTTTTTCCTTTCCTCCTATCTTGCGTCAGCCGGCTGCAGCCCCTTGTCCCCTTTTTTTGTCGTGTCTTCCTTTTTGACGTGAATCATGGTCAGCACAAGTACACCGACAATCAACGTCAGGCCCGCTATGGACATAAACATGCCGAGTTTCGACCATTCCATCAGTCTCCCGAAAATCGGCGGTCCGATGGCGACTCCTAAAAATCTGACCGAACCGTACAGAGATGTCACAAAGCCGCGCCTCTCTTTTCCGACAGCCCCGGTTATGAAGCTGTTGACACACGGCAGAACAAAGCCTGTGCCGATGCTGCTGATGACAAGGATCGAAATAAAAGGAATGAGCGCGGAGAAAAAAGACAGTGTGCCGTAGGAAACCGTAATCAGAGCGAGTCCGATGACCATCATTTTTTTCATCAGCCGCTGATTTTGTCCGATTTTGCTGCCCGTAATATATGATGTTGTACACATCACAAGCAGAGGGATCGCCAAAATCAGCCCTTTTTTTACGCCGTCTGTATGATATTCTTTTTCCAAAACATCGGATAAGTAAAAGAGGATGCCAAACAGAGTAAACAAACAGACGGCTCCTGCGAGATATGCGGTGAAAAGCCATCTGCCCTCATGTTTAAAAACGCTTGTCAGCCCTTTTACATATTTTCCAAGAGGCGGCGGATCTTTTTTCTTGTCTTTTTCTTTAATAAAAATCCAAGTCAAAATGATCGGCGCAATACAAAAAGCCGGAAATGCAAAGAACACCCAAAACCAAGCGATTAATGCAATCAATGATCCTAAAATAGGAGACAGCACTTTTCCGAAGCCGTTCGAGGCTTCAACAAGACCGAGCACCCGGCTTTCGTCGGCCCCTTTAAAAAGGTCTCCTGTCAGCGCCATTGCGATCGGCGCTGTACCGGCTGCCCCGAGCCCTTGCAGTCCTCTCCCGAACAGCACCCATGGGAAGGCATTCGCAAAGGTCGTCGATGCAAACCCTGCAAGAATCCCCCCTGCCCCATAAAGGAACAGGCACGGAATAATCACCACTTTCCGTGAGAAGCGGTCGGCCAAATAACCGAGCAGCGGAATAAAGAGCGCTGCAGTGATCGAAAACACTGTAATGACAAGGCTGACTTGAAATTGCGATAAATTGAGTTCGGATTTCATTTTCGGCAAAATCGGAATCAGCATCGAATTTCCCAACGTCATAATCAACGGGATCGACCCGATAGCAACAACCGTCATGCCAGAGTTTTGTTTTTCTGCCATAAGTTTGTACATCCTTCCTTATTCATAATGAACTATAAAATTGGAGTTAACTGCTCGGGTTGCATCCGTCATCAGCTGAGCTTCGTTTCCGGCCGTTTTTCAGGTTCGCGCCGGCCGAGCCGTTCAGTATACAAATCGATATCCACCGCATATCTCGGCCTTCTTTTCACTTCGGTGAAAATCGTTCCGATATATTCGCCGATAATGCCGATCCCCATCAATTGCAGACCGCCCAAAAACCATATCGAAATGATCAGCGAAGCCCAGCCTGCATTCGTATACCCGAGCAGTTTTTGAATCATTGCATAAATACCCGCGATGCAGCTTAGGAAAAATAAGAAGAAGCCAATCAGGGTAAAAAATCGGATCGGAGCGACACTGAAAGACGTAATCCCGTGAAAAGCGAAAGACAGCATTTTTTTCAGCGGATATTTCGTTTCTCCAGCCATCCGCTCTTTTCGGTCATAGTACACTTTTGCCGACCGAAGGCCGATCAGGGGCACCAAACCGCGCAGGAAAACATTTGCTTCTGCATAGCGGCTGAGCTCCTCAAGCGCCCGTTTATTTAAAAGCCGAAAGTCGGCATGGTTATCGACCAGCTGGATGCCAAGCTTATTCATGATCTTGTAGAACCATCCGGCTGTCGTTCGTTTAAACCATGTATCCGTTTGGCGGCTTCGGCGTACACCGTAGACGATTTCATAGCCTTCATGATATTTTTCGATAAACCGGCGAATCGCCGAAATGTCATCCTGAAGATCGGCATCGATTGAAATAACGCAATCGGATTTTTGCTTTGCTTTATCGAGTCCGGCTAACAGAGCTTTTTGATGTCCCGAATTACGGGCCAGCTTCAAGCCTGTCACATAGCGGTTTTTTGTGCTTTCCATGGCAATCAGCGGCCATGTGCGGTCTGTCGATCCATCATCGACAAATAAAAGCTTGCTCTCTGAAGAAATCAGTTTATCTGCTGTGAGATCATCCAATACCGCAGTCAGCTGTTTTGCGGTTTCGGCAAACACGTCCTCTTCGTTATAACAGGGTACGACGATCGTCAGCAAAGGCTGTTGAAGATTCAATTTGCTTCCTCCTTATCGATGCTTATTTCGCTTCATATACATAGATGTTCCAAGCGGACTGCGGGTGGCTGAACCGCTTTAAAAACGCAAGCTTGTTTTGTTCTGCATTCATAATCGGAACTGAAGAAAAAATATATTGTCCCCCCATTTTTTTGAATGCTTCAGTGTTTAACTCCAGGTTCGTGATTTTTTTCTTTGTGCTCTTTTTGAACGCGTAATGTTTTCCAAGCTCGTCAACAAACAAGTAGCAGCGGCTCCCCCACTCATCGAAATAGCGCTTCAGGGCCGGATTTTTATCAAGCTCTTTGGCGATGATTTTCCGGAATTGATACTTGTATTTCAGCGGATAAATATTGGCATACGTATCAAGTGTGTAGAAGCCGTTATACTGCGCAATCGCCGGATGCAGGCCGATGCTCGCCACCCGGTAGGAATCGGTAGGACGGCCGATGAATCGTTTGATCTGTTTAAACTGATCTGATGCATAAAATTCCCGAAAGCTTGGGGCGTGGTGGTATGCGCCGTAAGTCAGCTCTTCATGAAACGGAATAAGCACAAGCAGCTGGGCGATTAGTGCGGCATGAACAAAACGCCGCCATCTCTTCCCCATTTTCCACAATATGTAGCATGCAACGGCAAAGCTTGCGTATATCACAAGAGGGCGCAAAAAGTGGAAACGGGCGAAATTGAATGCCGAAAGCAGACTGATCTTTTCCTTTGGAAGCGCCCACAGCTTGTTGAACCAGAGGGCATACCATAAAGAAAGCGCATAATTTAAAATGAATAAAAAGATGAACAGCTTTTCTTCGCTTGGCCGCTTTTTGCGTTGTCTAGCAACGACGAGCCCGAAAGTGAGCACAATCAAAGGCAGTATCACTGCCGTATGGACGGTCATGACATGATTGTGGCCGAGCACGAAATTTTTAAAGGACAACCGAAACGAATGAAGGATGTCATGCCTGGACGAAATAAATTCAACGCGATGCATCGTTTCGCCTGAAGCGAAAACCGAATAAACAAGCCGGTATTCTATCGCCAGGAATATGCCTGTCATAAGAGCGATACTTCCGAGAAAGCGAAGGTTAAAGCTGCGCTTTGTGACCAAATCATAAAGCCAAATCAGCGAAACGGCGGCAAGGAAAAAGAAGAAACCGAGCACAAAGCTTGAGTAAAGCGGTAAAAGCGCAAGGGTTGACCACTCTTTCCATGAGTCGTTCCCTGCCCTGATGTTTAAAAAAGCCCATAAGGCCAAAGGGTGACCAAGCGTACTAAGCATTCCTGAAGGCCAAAAGGGTGTCAGGGCAAATGCCAGCGATACGGCGATTCTGATGAAATACGCCTTTTCATCGCGAATCACATGGCTTTTCAGCAGCAGGTACATCCCGACAAAGGCAAACACCCTCGTGATCGTCTGGCTTAAAGCATATGCGGTCATCGAAGGAAACAAGGCGTGAAGCCAGACAATGCCGCTCCATTCCGTTCCGTAAGCGTCCCGCGGCAACCCGTTGATGATTTGCGGAATGACGGCTTTAACGCCGCCGAGCAGCTGCCCGCTTTCGGCCAGCACCTTATACCAGGCGATATTGGAATCCAGGTTGTCATGCACACGGATATGAGCGTCTTCATTTAATATGTAAAGCGGAAGGACATAGAGAAGAATGACACTGAATGCGAAAATCAAATATCGCTTTTCTCTGCTCAACTTTTTGACGAATAACGACACGAATACCACATCCATTTTGTTCTCTTTTGGAAATATAGAGAGCTTTTATCATATCGCTGTTATTATTCGTGGAAGCGTTTTGAAAAATTCATCAAAATGAAAAAAGCTGCCTGCTTCACCAGACAGCTTCGTTTTACAAATTACCAAGGGTAAGGGTAGAAAGGATAAAAAGGATAAAAGAACGGATAGAAGAATGGATACGGATAAAACGGCGGCCTCGGTCTAGGGCGCGGTCTTGGCCGCGGATAAGGGTAGCCCCCATAAGTAAAAGGCTGCTGTCTATCCGGATCCGCCCAGTTATCTTGATTTTGATAAGTTTCTTCCACTGTTATAGCCTCCTTTAGTTGCTTTTCATACTTTAGGTTATGCTATATCCCATAAAATGGAGTAAGTACACAATTTTTCACAGATAACTTTGGGCGGCAGTCCGAAGATCAGCCAGAAGGCGAAAGCACTGAATCAAAAAAACAAAACAGCCTGCCCCGTCAACCTAAAAATAAGGTCGCGGGACAGGCTTTCATTTATATGATGTGAATACCCCTTTGTTTTTAAGGCAGTACAGAGCTCCCCATTAAATATTTGTCAACTTCACGGGCGACTTCGCGTCCCTCGTGAATCGCCCAAACGATCAGGCTTTGTCCTCTTCTCGCATCCCCTGCTGCGAAGACTCCATCGACATTTGTTTTAAATTCCCCGTATGCTGCGTCAACTTTATTTCTCACCGTATTTACCCCGAACTGCTCAAGCAGCGGCTGTTCCGTTCCTTCAAAGCCGATGGCGATAAAGACGTATTGAGCAGGCCATACTTTTTCCGTTCCCGGAATTTCGTGGAACTCAAATTTCCCTTGATCATTCTTTACTTTTTTCATTTGAATCGTATGCAGTTCTTTCAAATGGCCGTTTTTATCTGCGACAAGCTTTTTTGTTTGGATCGAATATTGTCTCGGATCGTTTCCGAATACTGCTTGCGCCTCTTCATAGGCATAGTCCAGCGTATGGACATGCGGCTGTTCCGGCCACATATTTTCGGCGGTCCTTGTATCGGGCAGCTTCGGATGCTTGCCGAATTGGACGACGCTTCGCGCTTTTTGGCGCAGGGCCGTTGCAACGCAGTCTGCCCCCGTGTCACCGCCGCCGATGACGATGACGTCTTTATTTTTCGTATTGATAAACTGCTTATCTTTAAAATTCGAATCGAGCATGCTTTTAATGGTGCCTGTTAAATAGTCCATGGCAAAGTGGACACCTTTTGCTTCACGGCCTTCAATCAAGAGATCGCGCTGTTTTTGGGCCCCTGTGCAAAGGATAATCGCATCGTACTGTTCTTTTAGTTCGTCGGCTGTAATATCTTTGCCGATTTCCGTATTGGTGACAAAGTCGACGCCTTCCTGTGTCAACAGTTTGATGCGGCGTTCGACAACGCTTTTTTCGAGCTTCATGCTCGGGATGCCGTACATTAACAGGCCTCCCGGGCGGTCGCTGCGCTCATAAACAGTGACCGAATGCCCCGCCTGGTTCAATTGATCGGCGCTTGCAAGACCGGCAGGCCCTGAGCCGACTATCGCGATTTTCTTGCCGCTCCGTTTTTTCGGAATTCGCGGCTGAATCCATCCGTTTTCAAATCCTTTGTCAATAATCGTCCGTTCGATCCCTTTGATGGATACGGCCGGATCGGAAATCGCCACCGTACAAGAGCCCTCACAAGGCGCCGGACAGACCCGCCCAGTGAATTCAGGGAAATTGTTTGTCTTTAGAAGGCGGTCAAGCGCTTCTTTCCACCTTCCCTTGTAAACGAGGTCGTTCCATTCAGGGATTAAATTGTGAATCGGACATCCTGACGTATAACCGCCTATATCCATGCCGATTTGGCAAAAGGGGGTGCCGCAGTCCATGCAGCGCGCTCCCTGTCTTTTTGATGCTTCCTCAGAAAATGGAGACGAATATTCGTTCCAGTCGTTTATCCGTGTGAGAGGATCGCGTTCAGCAGGCTTTTCCCGCTTGAATTCCATAAATCCTGTTGCTTTGCCCATTTTCCCCTCCCCTTTCTTACTGTGCCACCGCTTCTTTTGATGAAGCAGCCGCAGATGGTTCAATCTTTTGTTTCGTACCGGCTTCAAACGCGTACATCAACGCTTCTTCATCAGACAAGCCGGCTTCTTTCTGCTCTTTAATCCGCTCTATCATTTGCTTGAAGTCTTTCGGAATCACTTTCACAAACCGACCGACGGCCTCTTCCCAATGATCCAGTATCGAAGCTGCTTTTGAGCTTTCGGTATATTTGTAATGGTTTTCGATCATCGTTTTCAGTTCAGCGATTTCCTCAGGTGCTTCAAGTGTTTCAAACTCGATCATTTCAGGATTGCATTTCCGTTTAAAGGCTTTTTTGTCTTCGGCGTATACGTAGGCGATTCCGCCTGACATGCCTGCGGCAAAGTTTTTGCCGACGTCTCCGAGAATGGCGACGCGCCCGCCGGTCATGTATTCGCATCCATGGTCGCCGATGCCTTCAACGACAACGCTGACTCCGCTGTTTCTGACGGCAAACCGTTCGCCCGCGAGTCCGTTAATATAAGCTTCTCCGCTTGTAGCGCCGTAAAACGCGACGTTTCCGACAATAACATTTTCACGGAATGCAGGGTTGAATTCGTCAGGCGCTTTGACGGCGATTTTTCCGCCTGAAAGACCTTTGCCGATGTAATCATTGGCATCTCCTGTCAAATACATCGTCATTCCTTTTGGTACGAACGCTCCAAAGCTTTGCCCCGCTGAACCTGTGAATCGGAGCGTAATCGTATCTTCAGGGAGACCTTCTTCGCCGTAGCGCTTAGAAATTTCGCTTCCGGTTATGGCTCCTGTTACACGGTTGATGTTGCGGATTTCAAAAGACGCTTCTACAGGCGTACCGTTTTCAACAGCTGACTGCACGGCCGGTAAGATTTGCGTAACATCGAGCGATTCATCGATTTTATGGTTTTGCGGCGTACGGAATGTACGTGTGCCTTCCGGCTGGTAAAGCAGGCTTGATAAATCGAGCTGACCCGCTTTCCAATGCGCTTTGGCCCGTTCGCTGACACGCAGGACATCCGTGCGGCCCACCATTTCATCAACCGTTCTGAAACCGAGCTGGGCCATCAATTCGCGAACTTCTTCTGCGACAAAGAGCATGTAATTCACGATGTGATCTGGATCGCCCATGAACTTTTTGCGAAGCTCAGGGTTTTGCGTCGCTACCCCGACAGGGCACGTATCCAAATGGCAGGCTCTCATCATGACGCAGCCGAGAACAACGAGCGGTGCCGTTGCAAAACCGAATTCTTCGGCTCCTAAAAGCGCAGCCATGACAACGTCTCTGCCCGTCATTAATTTTCCGTCTGTTTCCAATACGACGCGTTCGCGCAAACCGTTCATCATCAGTGTTTGATGAGCTTCTGCGAGTCCAAGCTCCCATGGGAGGCCGGTATGCTTAATACTTGTTTTCGGTGATGCTCCAGTGCCCCCGTCATAGCCGCTGATGACGATGACATCGGCCGTCGCTTTGGCGACTCCGGCTGCAATCGTGCCTACTCCGGCTTTAGCGACAAGCTTTACGCTGATCCGTGCATCGCGGTTGGCGTTTTTCAAATCATGAATCAGCTGCGCCAAATCTTCAATCGAGTAGATATCGTGGTGCGGCGGCGGTGAAATCAAGCCGACCCCAGGCGTAGATCCGCGTACATTGGCAACCCATGGATACACTTTGTTGCCAGGGAGCTGTCCGCCTTCCCCCGGTTTTGCACCCTGCGCCATCTTAATTTGCAGCTCGTCGGCATTGACGAGATAGTGGCTTTTCACACCGAAACGGCCTGAAGCGATTTGCTTGATCGCGCTGCGGCGGTTATCACCATTGGCGTCAGGCGTAAAGCGCGCCGGATCTTCTCCGCCTTCCCCGCTGTTGCTTTTTCCTCCGAGACGGTTCATTGCAATCGCCAGCGCTTCATGGGCTTCCTTGCTTAAAGAGCCGAATGACATCGCCCCTGTTTTAAAGCGGCGTACAATTGATTCAGCGGATTCGACTTCTTCAAGCGGCAGCGGCTTCCGGTTTTCATCAAACGAGAAGAGGTTGCGGAGAAAACCGATTCTTTCTTCATCAGCCGCTTTCGAATATTGTTTAAACAGGCTGTAATCACCTTTGCGGCAGGCCCATTGCAGCGTGTGAATCGTTTTCGGATTAAAAGCGTGGTGTTCCCCGCCTTTTCTCCATTGAAAATCGCTACCAGAATCAAGCGTTTCACTGAATGTATCTTCATAAGCTTCCCTGTGGCGGCGCTTCGCTTCTTCGGCAATCGTGTCCAAACCGATTCCGCCGAGCTGTGAAGCCGTTCCTGTGAAATAGCTGTCTATGACGTCCTTGCTGATTCCGACCGCTTCAAAAATCTGTGCGCCCCTGTAGCTTTGGACTGTGGAAATACCCATTTTTGACATCACTTTTACGACGCCTTCTGTCACGCTTTTGCTGTATTTTGTTACAGCTTCTTCATAACTGATGGAGAGCGCTCCGTCTTCAATCGCCTGCTTGTATGTCGCATATGTGAGGTACGGATGAATGGCATCCGCTCCGTAGCCGATCAAGGCGGCAAAATGATGAACTTCGCGCGCTTCACCCGATTGGGCGATAATGCTGACTTTTGTGCGCTTTCCTGCACGGACCAAATATTGATGCAAGGCACTGACGGCTAGCAGCGCAGGAATCGGCGCTTTTTGACCGTCCATTTTGCGGTCGGATAAGATAAGGAGTGTCACGCCTTCGGCGATCGCTCTGTCCGCTTCTTTAAACATATCTTCGAGTCCGCTCTTCAAGTCGTCTGTAAAGAGCGTGTGAATCGTCTTGCTTTTGAAATCTTTGTGTACAAGCCCCTTTAAAGAATTGAACTGCGCGTTCGTCAAGACCGGTGTATACAATTTAATCCGGCGGCAGCTGCTTTCGTTCGGATGGAGAATATCGCCTTCCGCTCCGAGCCATGTCAATGTCGATGTGACGATCTGCTCGCGGATTGCATCAATCGGCGGATTGGTAACCTGTGCAAACAGCTGTTTAAAATAGTTGAACAGCGATTGCGGACGGTCTGACAACACCGCCAGCGGGACATCGTGACCCATTGAACCGAGCGGGTCTTTGCCTTCTGTAATGACAGGAATTAAATACTTGTGAATATCTTCGTACGTAAAACCGAATGCTTTCTGGCGGGTCAGCAGATCAGGCACAGATTTTTCTTCGGTTTCCTCAATGTCGTTTGAGACATGAACCAGTTCTTTACTGAGCCATTCCTGGTACGGAAACTCTCCGGCGATTTCGGATTTGACTTCTTCATCGGAGATAATACGTCCTTCTTCAAGATCAACAAGCAGCATTTTTCCGGGATCCAGCCGGTCTTTATATAAAATGTTTTCCTGTTCGACATCAATTACGCCGACTTCGGAAGAAAAAATAAGGTAGTCGTCTTTAGTGACATAATAGCGAGCGGGTCTGAGTCCGTTCCGGTCTAAAATGGCTCCGATCTGTTTTCCGTTTGTAAAAGAAATCGCAGTCGGGCCGTCCCAAGGCTCCATTAAAGAGCTGTGATATTCGTAAAATGCCTTCTTTTCTTTTGACATGTACGGGTTCTCGTTCCACGGCTCCGGAATCAGCATCATTGCAGCATGGGCCGGCTTTCTTCCAGCCAGTACAAAGAATTCAAAAGCGTTATCCAGTATCGAGGAGTCGCTTCCATTTTCATCGAGAATCGGCAAAACCTTCGGCAAGTCTTCACCGAACGCTTCAGAAACAAACTGCTGCTCCCTCGCTTTCATCCAGTTCATATTGCCGCGCAGCGTATTGATTTCCCCGTTGTGGATCAAATAACGGTTCGGGTGCGCCCTTTCCCAGCTCGGAAACGTGTTTGTGCTGAAACGGGAGTGAACCAAAGAAAAAGCCGAGACGAAGTCCTCGTCTTGCAAATCTTCATAGAAGGCATCAACCTGCTCGGGCGTTAAAAGACCTTTATATACGATGGTATTGCTCGAGAGGCTGACGAAATAGAACGTTTTCTCGTGTTCTTTTGCCCAATTTTCGGCCTGTTTGCGAATGATGTACAACTTGCGTTCAAATGCCAAATTGTCTTTCAGCGCTTCATTTGCTCCGATAAATACCTGGCGGACGACTGGCGCGCTTTCTTGTGCGACTGTTCCGATTTTTCCGACATTTACAGGTGCAGTTCGCCAGCCGAGTACCGTCTGCCCTTCCTGTTCGATCAGCTCGTTAATGCGCGCTTCGGATTTTTCGCGCCCGCTGTCGTCTTTCGAAAAGAAGATCATCCCGACGCCGTAGCGTCCTTTTTCAGGCAAGTTGAAATCGGCGCAGACTTTTTTAAAAAAAGCATCCGGAATCTGCATCATGATGCCTGCCCCGTCTCCGGTATGCGGGTCACTGCCCTGACCGCCCCGGTGGTCCAATTGGCAAAGCATTTGCAATCCTTTTTTGACAATATCATGAGTAGGAAGGCCCTTCAAATGAGCATAAAGGCCGATTCCGCATGCATCATGTTCAAATTCAGGACGGTAGAGACCTTGTGCCTTTGGTAGTTGATTATAAGTCATTGTTCCTCTCCCCCGTTCATTTTTCCCGTTTGTCCCCGGTCATAAAATCTTACAAACTCTAATCCTATTGTAGGTTTTCAAATCTATACAAACAATATATAATTTAGATTAAAACTATCTCATTTTGAGATTAGCAGGTGAAACAACGATGGAATTACGCCAATTGCATTACTTTATGGAAGTTGCGGAAAGAGAGCATGTATCGGAAGCGGCCATGCACCTTCATGTCGCTCAGTCGGCGATCAGCAGGCAGATCGCCAATCTAGAGGAAGAGCTCGGCGTTGATTTGTTTGAGCGCGAAGGCCGGAATGTGAAGCTGACTCCGATTGGGAGGCAGTTTTTAGACCATATTAAAACGGCGATGAAAGCGATCGATTTTGCGAAGGAACAAATCGACGAGTATTTGGACCCGAATCGCGGGACCGTTAAAATCGGTTTCCCGACAAGCCTTGCGGGCCAGTTCCTCCCGACCGTCATTTCCGCTTTTAAAGAGGAGCATCCTAATGTCGCTTTTCTTTTAAGACAGGGATCTTATAAATTTTTAATCGAAGCGGTGAAAAACAGGGATATCGATTTGGCTTTTCTCGGTCCCGTCCCGTCAAACATTGCCGAGATTAAAGGAGACATTTTGTTTTCGGAGAGCCTTCTGGCGCTCGTGCCGGTCAATCATCCGTTGTCAGGCCAGAAAAGTCTTCATCTCGGCGATCTCAGAAATGATCAGTATGTGCTGTTTCCTGACGGGTACATTCTCCGAAAAATGGCTGTTGACGCATGCAAGCAAGTCGGATATACGCCTAAAATTTCCTCGGAGGGCGAAGATTTGGATGCGATCAAAGGGCTTGTTTCTGCTGATATGGGGGTGACGCTTTTGCCGGAAAGCGCCTTTAATGAAACGGCACCCCGTTTTACAAAGAAGATTCCGATTGATTATCCGCAGGTAAAGCGCACGGTCGGGATCATCACCCCTAAAAACAGGGAGCTTTCCCCTTCTGCAAAAGTCTTTTATCAGTTCGTAAAGAAGTTTTTTTCTCGCCTTCAGCAATATCAATAACAGTCTTGCAACGAAATCAGCCGGGCGCAAAAGCTTGGCTGATTTTATTTTATCATAAATAAAGATAAATGTCTGAATTTTCTGCCCTTTATTGTTTGCGGCCGTGTCTCTTCTATTATAATGAGCGCGTCTTACAGATGTATGTTCATCCCTGTTTTATCAAATGGTTTGCCCTTCTTTACATTGCGCTTAACGCAGCTCATGAAGGTCTCCTCTCTTGGAACGGACATGCCGCACCGGCCGCAGCCGTTGCCGGCCTTGGGCTTGTCAAAACAGCTGAAGCAAAAGGCGGGTTGCATCCGCGCTGCTCCGTTACAAGGACAGAAAAGGCGATCATCTTCCGGGTTTAAGCGCCGCCGCGGTGACGAGGTTTTAAAAAAGCCGCCAGTCAGGCGGCTTTTCTTTTCATTTTATTTCTTGCTTTTCAGGCATATCGGCATGGATTAAATAATGGATCAACGCTTTTTGCTCCTGTTTGGAAAAGCCGCTTTTGGCGTCGATCCAAAATTCATGCCCTTTGCCGGTTACTCTGACTGCTTTTAAGTCGGGCGATTCCGAATTGCTTTTGATGACCTTCTGTCTTAAGTCTCTGTCGATCATCGCCAATAAACTGTTATAAGGGTTCGCCGGCTTACCTTTGATAATCGTCTTTGGTATGCCTGTTTCTTTCAATGAGCTCCCAACTGCAACCCCTCCGTCGTGCAAATAAGGAGCGCGCCAGTAAACGCCAATCAGACTCGGCACTTTATACCCGCCTTTGGAATCACCCTGCGCCCACGAAAGCTTGATCTGTTCGGGGTCAAATCCGGCTGTCGGGACTTTCAGAACCTCCGGCTTGCGCGGCAGAGGCACCGGTGTGTCAGGCGAATGGACAAGGCTTTTCCCGAATATGCTTTCTGCTTTCTTAAAAGACTGCGCCCTTGTCGGCTCGGTCCCGATCGTTTCAGCCGAGATGACCTTGTTGTTCGTCAAATACCGGCCGGCATGACAGGATATGCAGCCTGCTTGTTCAAAAACGCGCCTGCCGCGCCTGATGGTTTGGCCGTCGGTTTTTTGCCGCGGTTCAGGCGGTCTAAGTGTATTTTGCCAGGCAGACACAGCGTTGTTTTCTTCATTTACATTTCGTCCGGGCGAGCTCACATGCACGCCGTCGGGCGCCGCCAGAGTGATTTTAGGAAAGCTCGGCGGCTTGACCATTTGGTTGACGCCCGGTACTCCGGGAGTGGGGTCTGCTTTTTTGAAAAACGCGGTCGGACTTTCCCCTTTTTTCGGCTGATACCTGTATGTTGAGGCGGGAGCCCTTTGCAGGATCGTCCCGATATAAACATCTTCGCTCATTCCGAAAAGCGCCCGGCTTGCCGGAGATTGTGAGAGGCTGTCCGAATTTTGCGCATGAACATTATTGCTGAACACAGTCAAGCCTTTAAACGGCCCGGCCATTGCCACACCGCTCCAGCTGTACGGATGGTCGCCCAATGTATAGGCATCTGGAATCTGCGTGGGATTGCTTTTCATATCGATCGTTGAATCGAAAAAACCTCTCGGCCACTTCAGGAAAATACGATCGACTGCATCTTCGAGGCGGTCCGGATCGGGGAGGCGTTCTTTTTTGCCGTTTCTTGCGGTGATCACAGGGCTTTTATCATTCATAAATTGTTTAATATTATGAATTTCGGCATGTGTAAAATATGCAGCTGAGTTCGTCGCCAGCGCCAGCATCAGCCCTGTATTTAAATCTGAGTTTGTCACGCCTTCCATCACCTTCATCGTTTTCGAATCAACTGTGGCGTGGCAGGCCGCACAGCTGATGCCGGCTTTGATTTTTCCGTCAGCGTATTTAAAAGGCATGCCAAGGGGCGCGTATGCCCCTTTTGCAACATCAATGCCGGTGTCGATCTTCTCGCCTTTTTTAAAGGTTTTCCCGCCGACCTTAACCGTTTCCGCCAATTCGATGCGCAAGTTTGTCGTCCCTTTCCCTTTCAATCCAGCAATGGCTTTCGTCATGTTGGCAGCTGTAATGGGACCGTCAAGCAGTCCGACGATATCCGTCAAAAACACCTCGTTTCCGAATGTTTCCTTATAAAATGTCTCACGTCCCAAGTCGAGAAGGCGGTCATCAACCTTTACAGCTCCCTCCCCTGCGGACGCGGGCTTATCCGGTGTAAATGCCCCCCATAAATCGTATCCGTGCAATCGTTTTTCTTTTGAGATGACTTTTTCTTTAGGAGGCATATAGGCATATTCCGGTTCAAGGTGTCTGACCGTGAAATAGCCAATAACGGCTAAAATTGCGATGATAGCAATTGCGGCTAACCACTTATGTTTATTCATCATTTTCCCTCCTTTCTAATTGAATAGGCTTCCCAAGAGCTGGCGTAATTCATTTAGAACCTATTACCAGCTATAACTTCCGGCGCCCCATGCCAGAATATGCATACAATGGGATTAAAGGAATGAGGCCATTTTGAAAAAGCTAAGCATTGTACTTGTCATTTTCATATGTGCGCTGGTTTCATTCATCATATGGCTGAATGCCGGGGATGAAAAATTGGGGCTCTCAGATGAAGAAGCAGAGGCCGTCAAACCCTCTAAAAAACCGGTCATTGTCCTGATCATCGACTCTTTGATGGATCAGCCTTTGAAAAAAGCGATTCAAGAAGGCCGCGCTCCGGCATTAAAATTCTTTCTTGAAAACGGTCATTATGAACCTGAAGTGGCGAGCGCGTATCCGACCATGTCGGTCGCGATTGACAGCACGCTGCTCACCGGAACTTATCCGAATATCCACCGCGTTCCCGGGCTTGTCTGGTATAATCAGGCTGAACAGAGAATTGTGAATTACGGGAGCGATAAAAAAGAAATCGCCGCGCTCGGCCTCAAACAAACGATCGAAGACGGGATATATTCTCTCAATCACCGCCATTTAAACCGAAAGGTGACAACGGTACATGAAGATTTGCAAAAGCAAGGAAAACAGTCGGCATCCATCAACGGGCTCATATACAGGGGACCTGACCGCCGCGAATTAAACATACCGCCCCCGCTCAAGAAGCTTAGACTGATGCCTGAACATATGACGGTAAACGGGCCGGCTCTTTTTTCGTACGGCCGCTTTGCCCAGCTTGATCCCGACAACTCCTACCACCATATTTGGCAGGGTTATGGCGTTAACGACAAGTTCACGGCGCAGGAAATGGCTTATTTGATTAAAAAGAGGAAGCTTCCTGCGCTGACTGTCGCCTACTTGCCCGATTTCGACCACGATGCACACAAAAAAGGCCCGAAGGATATGGAAGGCCTCGAAAAAATGGACCGTCAGCTGCAGCGTATATTGAATGCATATGATTCTTGGCGCGATGCGGCCGAAAAAGCGGTGTGGGTCGTCATGGGAGACGGCGGACAGACATCGATCGGACGCGATAAAGATAAGGCAGCCATCCGGCTCCATTCGCTTTTTAAAGGATATCGGATCGCTAAAATAAACGAAGGCCCAGATCGAAAAGACCAGCTTCTTTTTGCGGTAAACGACAGAATGGCATACATTTATGTAACGGATCAAAACACGCCGCTGCAAGATGCCGTCAATGAATTGAAAAAAGACGGACGGATCGCTTTCACAGCGTGGAAAAAAGACGGCTGGATATACGTCGATTCGAAGCGTTCCTTAAAACCGCTGCGGTTTCGTCCGCAAGGCGGTTATCAAGATCCTTACGGGCAGTCATGGACGATCAGCGGAGATTTTTCCTTATTGGACATTAAAACGGACGGTGCATCGATCATGTATGGCGATTACCCGGATGCTCTTGCCCGCCTGTACAGCGCCATGCATTCGCATCGCGGACGGTTTGTAATTGCCGATGCGAAACCCGGATTCCAATTTGCCGGAGAAAAGTCTCCCCTCCATTTTGGCGGAGGCGGCCATGGCTCACTTTATAAAACGGATAGCTTGGCTCCGATGATCATCGTCGGTTCCGAAGAAGTTCCGGCTCACCTTCGCCACCTTGAACTGAAGGATTTTTTAATGAAGCTCGTACAATGACCCGGTCATGTCATCAATGATCGGGTTTTTTCTTTTTTTCTAGGTTTCTTCTTTGACATTCTTTTGTTGTTCTATGTATGATAATACCGTGTTTTAGTTTATTTACTTAATTAATTAAAATGGAGAAGCAGGTGCTTTTATGAAACAAGATAAAGTCGGCCGCGAGACCGTTGAGCAGTTGATCGAAGCTTTCAACAGGCTGCGTTATGCGGAAATGAAACAGTCATTTCCTTCAGTTGAATGGAAAAAGACTGAGGCGAAAGCGCTGATGTTTTTAAATGAAGCAAACGGTGAAGGAAAAATGGCATCCGAAATCAGCCGCGCTTTGCATGTCACCTCCCCCTTCGTCACGCAGCTGTTGAACAGAATGGAAAAAAAAGGACTCGTTTTACGGCGCATAGATGAGGATGACAGGCGGATCGTCCGGATTTTTCTAACCGATGAAGGAAAAAAAGCGGCTGACGATGCGCTTAAAGGCCTGAACCGATGGTTCTTGCAGCTCTCGCGGTTTCTGGGCGAGGCTGAAAGCAGGCACTTCGCCGATCTGATTCATAAGCTGTCCGAGTTTATCGAACAAGGAGAAAAAACAAGTGAAAAGAAGGTTGAAAAATGATCTCACTCTTAAAATATTTAAAGCCCTATAAGCTGCAAGTGATTCTCGTCGCTGTTTTTACTTTGCTGAGCAGTGTGCTTGAGCTTTATTTGCCGACGTTGATGGCTGATGTCGTTGATGTCGGAATCGTAAACAGTGATATGCCATTTATTTTGAAAACCGGCGGCTGGATGATCGCCTGCTCCCTTCTGGCCATCATGATGACTGTCGGAAAAGCGTTTTTCGCTTCGAAAACAGCCCTCGGCTTTGGAAGAGATATCAGGCGCAAACTGTTTGTCAAAGTTGAACACCATTCAATGGATGAATTCGGAAAAATCAGTTCTGCTTCTCTCATTACCCGTACCACCAATGATGTCAAGCAGGTCCAAGATGTGCTCAACATGATGCTTTCATTGATGACGAGAGCGCCGTTAATGCTGGTCGGCGGTATTGTGCTTGCGGTTTCCAGAGATGCCAAGCTGTCGATTATATTTCTGGCCGCTCTCCCGATACTTGCAGGGCTGATTTTTCTCATTACAAGAAAAGCTGTCCCCTTATTCGGCGTCCTGCAAAAAAAGACGGATCGTCTCAACCTTGTTCTCAGGGAAGGTTTGACGGGCGTTCGTGTCATTCGCGCGTTTAACCGCGTTGATCAAGAAAAAGTCCGGTTTCAAAAAGCGAACGAAGAATTTCGCGATACAGGCATCGCCGTCAACAGAATCATGGCTTTTCTATTCCCTGTCATGATGATTATGATGAATTTCACGAACATCGCGATTATCTGGTTCGGAGGCATCCGCATCGATCAAGGCAGCATGCAGGTCGGGAACTTAATGGCTTTCCTTCAATATGCATCGATGATTCTAATTGCGCTGATCATGCTTGCGATGACATTCGTGATGATCCCAAGGGCTCAGGCATCTGCCGGCCGCATTAATGAAGTGCTGTTAACAGAGCCTTCGATTACCGATCCGAAAGAGCCGCAGAAAGACAGCGGCTTGCGCGGTTATGTTGAGTTTCAGAATGTGACTTTTCGTTATGCCGGGGCCGAAAAGCCCGTTCTCGAAGATATCTCGTTCAAGGCAAAGCCGGGTGAGACGACTGCGATCATCGGCAGCACAGGAGCGGGAAAAACGACGATTCTTCAATTGATCCCGAGATTTTTCGATATTGAAAAAGGAACTGTGCTAGTCAACGGAACAGATGTCAGAAAGATGGCGCAAAAGGAGCTTCGCGCGAAAATCGGCTATGTCCCGCAAAAAGCTTCAATATTCAGCGGGACGATTAAAGACAATATCCGCTTTGGCAAAGAAGATGCAACAGATGAAGAAATTCTGGAAGCACTTGAAACGGCACAGGCTGCCGAGTTTGTAGAAGGCAAGGAAAACGGAATTGAATCTGAAATCGAGCAGGCCGGAGCCAATCTTTCAGGCGGCCAGAAACAGCGGCTTTCCATCGCCAGGGCATTAGTCAGAAAACCGGAAATTTATTTATTTGACGACAGCTTTTCGGCGCTTGATTACAAAACGGATCAAAAGCTGAGAAAAGCGCTGAAGAAAACAACCGCTGATGCCGCCGTCATCATCGTTGCCCAAAGGGTAAGCACGATTACGGATGCGGATCAAATCATCGTTTTAAATGAAGGAAAAATAGCCGGCATCGGCACTCATCAACAATTGCTTGCTGAAAACGGCATTTACCAGGAAATCGTCGCATCACAGCAGGCTGAGGAGGAAAGCGCATGAGCCAACAACCAAAGCATCACGGCTCTATACCCAAAGGAATGCACAAGACAAAACCGAAAGAATTTAAAAAGACCCTTTTGAGATTGGCCCGCTATTTAAAACCGCGGACCTTCCAGCTGGTGCTCGTTGTCTTCGCTGCAATATTGGCGACATTATTTAATGTCATCAGTCCAAAACTTCTCGGGGACGCGACCTCTTCCCTTTTCGCAAGCTTTAAAGAAGGCACCGGTGTTCAATTCGGCTTTCTCGGCCGGATCACGCTGATCCTGGCAGGATTGTATCTGCTTTCTGCTTTGTTTACGTTCTTGCAGCATTACCTGATGGCCGGGGTAGCCCAGAAAACGATATACGAAATGCGCCAGGAAGTGAATGAAAAGCTGACGCGGCTCCCTTTAAAGTACTATGACAAGCATTCGCACGGCGACACGCTCAGCCGCGCCGTCAATGATATCGACAATATCAATACGTCATTGCAGCAGGCGCTGACGCAAATGATTACGTCTGTCATTACAATAGTCGGAATCATCGTCATGATGCTTTTGATCAGCCCTGTGCTGACGCTCGTCGTCTTCATCACGGTCCCGCTCAGCATGCTGGCCGTCCGATTCATTGCCTCATTTTCGCAGAAACACTTCGCCGCGCAGCAAAAAGAACTCGGCGACATCAACGGACACGTTGAAGAAATGTTTACGGGGCATCAGGAAGTAAAGGCATTCGGGCATGAAGAAAAAGCGATTCAGCAATTCGATGAAGTAAATGAGCGTCTTTACCAGTCAGGCTGGAAAGCGCAGTTTATTTCCGGTCTGATGATGCCGATGATGACATTCATCGGCAACCTCGGCTATGTGTTTGTCAGCATAACCGGCGGTATTTTCGTTCTTAACGGCACCCTTTTGATCGGAGGCGTGCAGGCTTTTATCCAATATACGCAGCAATTTTCCCAGCCGCTCGTTCAAGCTGCCGGAATCGCGAATACAATCCAATCGGCAATCGCATCCGCCGAAAGGGTGTTCAGTCTTTTGGACGAAGAAGAAGAAACCGGGGAGACGCCGGCTTCCATCGATACCGGCAAATTAAAAGGCGATGTATCGTTTGAACATGTCGCCTTCGGTTATGATAAAAACGTTCCGGTCATCCGCGACTTAAGCCTTCACGCCAAAGAAGGCCAGACGATTGCGATCGTCGGACCGACCGGCGCTGGAAAAACGACGATCATCAATTTGCTGATGCGTTTTTATGAACTAAACAAAGGCAGCATCAAGGTCGGCGGCACAGATATCAGCGAGCTGTCGCGCGAACAGGCGAGAAGCATGTTTGCGATGGTGTTACAGGACACATGGCTGTTCAACGGCACCATCCGGGAAAACATCGCTTACGGGCGTGAAGGCGCGACCGAAGAAGACATCATCAGAGCGGCAAAAGGCGCCTATGCCGACGATTTTATCCGCACCTTGCCGGACGGCTATGATACGGTACTTGGCGAAGATGCCCAAAACATCTCGCAAGGGCAACGGCAGCTCTTAACGATCGCGAGAGCCATTTTAGCTGATCCGAAGATTTTAATATTAGATGAAGCGACAAGCAGTGTCGACACCCGGACGGAAATGAATATTCAAAAAGCGATGAACAAACTGATGGCCAACCGTACGAGCTTTGTTATCGCCCACCGTCTTTCTACCATTAAAGATGCCGACATGATTCTTGTGATGAAAAACGGAGATATTATTGAAAAAGGCAGCCACGAAGAGCTGCTCCGCAAGAACGGATTTTATGCCGATTTGTATAACAGCCAGTTCTCCCGGGAAGAAGCCGTCAGCTAACATTGAGGCCGCACCTGATCAGGTGCGGCCTCTTTTTTCATCCATCTCTTTAGCTGATATTCCCGCTTTTTTAAGCATACCTCGCCTTTTTTCCTTTTTTAGATCCGATACTTTCGGCCAATTGACAATTTTTTCATTGTATGTCCGTTGAAACCGTTATAAAAATAGTGATAACGTTAAGATTGAACCGGCTCATAAAGTATAAACGTTTCATTTAAAGGAGAGAGTTGACTGTGGCAAATTCAAATTCACTTCAATCAAGCAAGCATTATGCCAATTGGATTCCGATGAAAGAAATCAGCTCGAGTAATGACCGGCTGTTTCCGTTTCCGATTTATAACCGGATCAGAAAGACGTCTCCTGTGCGTTACGATGATGAGCGAAAATGCTTTGATATCTTTTCTTATGAAGACGTTCAATTCGTGTTAAAAAACCCGAAGCTCTTCTCTTCAAAACGCGGCGGTAATATGGAAGGAAAAAGTATATTAACAATGGACCCGCCGAGACACACAAAAATGAGAGCCATCGTTAATAAAGCTTTTACGCCGAAAGCGGTGAAAGAGCTTGAACCGCATATCGAAGAAGTGACGGCTTTTTTATTTAACGAAGCGAAACAGAAAGAATTGTTTGATGTGGTGGACGACTTGGCTGCTCCTCTTCCCGTCATTATCATCGCTGAACTTTTAGGCGTTCCGGCTGAAGACCGCCTCATGTTTAAACATTATTCAGACATCCTTGTCGCAGGTGCGGAAGACCGCTCGGCTGAAGCCGCCGAACGGATGTACAAACGACGTGAAGAAGGCAATCGGTTTTTGGCGGATTATTTTAAAAACATTATCAAGCAGCGCAAAAAAGAGCCAAAAGACGACCTGATTTCGCTTTTACTGCGGGCGGAAGTTGACGGCAAATCGCTGACAGAAGAAGAACTGCTTCATTTTTGCATCATTCTTTTGGTCGCAGGCAATGAGACGACAACCAACTTGATCGCAAACAGCGTCCGCTATCTCACAGAAGATAAAATCACACAGGAAGCCGTAAGACAAGATCCGTCCCTCGTCCCTGTCTTTGTTGAAGAAATGCTGCGTTATTATCCGCCCGTGCAAGCGATCGGCCGCACGGCGGCAGAAGACGTTGATATCGGAGGCGTGAGGATTGCAAAGGGTTCTACAGTGATCAGCTGGGTCGCTTCAGCGAATCGTGACGAACTTAAGTTTGACGATCCTGACAGCTTCAAGCTTGATCGCAAATCAAACCCTCATATGAGCTTCGGCTTCGGCATCCATTTTTGCCTCGGCGCTCCCCTCGCCCGGCTTGAAGCGAAAGTCGCGCTCGATTACTTGCTGCGGCGCGCATACATGGAAAGGGACAGCTCTAAGGAGCTTGAAGCGATTCAAAGTCCGTTTGTTTTCGGCGTCCGCCATCTCCCCGTACAACTTTCACAAAAATAGCGCGAAAAAAAAGGACAGGCTGTTACAAACCTGTCCTTTCCCTGCTGTTTAAGGATTTGTAGACCACATGCCGGCTGATTTAATGAAAATGCGCGGATGCAGTTTGAGCTGGGCAACCATGTATTCCGCCAGATCTTCAGGCTGCATGACGCGTTCCGGATTGCCGTCTGTCAATTTTGAGTCGATTGCCAAATCCGTCGCAACCGTGCTTGGTGTAAGGGCGCTCACGCGGATATTGTGCTTTCTGACTTCCTGCATCAGCGATTCGGTCAGCCCGAGCACAGCGAACTTAGACGCACTGTAGGCGCTTGTGCCGGCTGCTCCCCTTTGGCCGGCTGTAGAAGAAATATTAATGATATCGCCGGCTTTTCTTTCAATCATTTCAGGCAGAACGGCGCGTGTTACATTGTAAACCCCCATCAGATTAACCTGGATAATATTTTCCCATTCTTCGGGAGATTGCTCAAGAAATCCTGCAAACCCGCCGATCCCGGCATTGTTAATGAGAATATCGATTTGTCCAAGCTCTTCTTTGACGGATTGGACTGCACGTTCTACAGCTGTTAAATCCTTTACGTCAGCTGCGGCTACAGATACTTTTACACCGAACGCCTTCAATTCCTCTGCCGCTTTTTCAAGATTCGCAGCTGTACGGCCGATAAGGCCGATATGTACGCCTTCTTTTGCGAGGGCAATCGCTGTGGCGCGGCCGATTCCTCTTCCCCCTCCTGTAATCAGAGCGGTTTTGTTTTGTAAGGATTGCATATGAAAAACTTCCTTTCTATTATGTATAGCACGTTTTAAATTATAGGAAAATAAAATACGCTTTTGCAAATATTACGACTTGCGAAGAATGAATGGCCGGTGCAGCTGGCACTAATCCGCAGGACGCATGAATTCAATTGCCCCTAAGTTATGTCGAATAGCAAACTTTTCCGGCCGACATCGAGGTTTTTTCTGCTCGCACGAGGAAAAGAAAAAAGAACCTGGTAATAACATCCAGGTTCTTTTGGTATTGCACAAAAACAGACGCGATGATATAATCAAATCACGCATGTTTTCAATTAAACGACATAAATATCCCATCTTACATTTTAAGTCTACCATATTAAAAAGCTCTTGTCAAATTTTTTTCGGAGGAGAGATGCAGAATGAGTCATTTGGTTCTCGGTTTTCACGAAATGGAAAAAACACAGCTTCCACTCGTTGGGGGAAAAGGATTGCATTTAGGGGAATTATCAAAAATTCAAGGGATACAAGTGCCAGACGGATTTTGTGTCACAACAGCAGGATTTCAAAAAGCCATCAAACAAAACAAATCGTTCCAAGCCTTGTTGGATCAACTGACAATGCTTAAAGTTGAGGATCGAGATCAAATCGGTGAAATCAGCAGGAAGATTCGACATACCATTATGGAAATCGAAATTCCTTCCAATGTTGTGAAAGAAGTGGCTCGCTATCTCTCCCTGCTTGGCGATGAACATGCTTATGCTGTGCGTTCCAGCGCGACAGCTGAAGATTTGCCGCACGCCTCTTTTGCCGGTCAACAAGACACTTATTTAAATATCATCGGAAAAGATGCGATCTTGCAGCATATCAGCAAATGTTGGGCTTTTCTATTTACGGATCGAGCGGTCATCTACCGCATGCAAAATGGATTTGACCATCGTCAAGTTTATTCATCCGTTATCATTCAAAGAATGGTTTTCCCGCAGGCTTCAGGGATATTATTTACCGCTGATCCCATTACTTCAAACCGAAAACTGCTATCCATCGATGCCGGTTTTGGTCTTGGGGAAGCACTGGTCTCCGGCTTGGTCTCTGCCGATTGTTATAAAGTGCAAAACGGGCAAATCGTCGATAAGAGAATAGCAGCCAAGAAATTGGCGATTTATGGGCGAAAACAAGGCGGAACAGAGACAAAGCGGATTACGCCTGATCAGCAAAAGACGCAAGCCCTTACTGACGGGCAAATTTTACAACTGGCACACATCGGAAGACAGATCGAAGCACATTTCGGCCAGCCGCAAGATATCGAATGGTGTTTGGACCGCGATACATTTTATATTGTCCAGAGCCGGCCGATCACTACTTTATACCCGATCCCTGAAGCGAATGATCAAGAAAATCACGTCTATCTATCTGTCGGTCATCAGCAAATGATGACGGATCCCATAAAACCACTGGGATTGTCTTTTTACCTGTTCATTACTCCAGCACCTATGCGCAAGGCCGGCGGGAGGTTGTTTGTTGATGTTGCGCCTAGGCTTACTACACGTATCGGCCGGGAAACTTTATTAAATACCGTAGGATCCGATCCGCTCATAAAAGGCGCACTCATGACCGTAATAGAGCGAGATTATATAAAATTGTCACCAAATGATCAAACAGCACCGATTCCTGACAGAGGGAATACGGATATGCTGGCGCAATTCGAGAACGATCCGACAATCGTTTCTGATTTGATTAAGCGCAGTGAAACATCGATAGAAGAGTTAAAACAAAATATCCAAGCGAAATCGGGATCGGATTTGTTTGATTTTATTCTGGAAGATATCCGGCAATTAAAGAAGATATTATTTGACCCGCAAAGTACGGCAGTGTTTATGGCTGCTATAAATGCTACATCATGGATCAATGAAAACATGAACGAGTGGTTAGGCGAAAAAAACGCAGCAGATACTCTTTCTCTATCTGTACCGGGTAATATTACTTCGGAAATGGGTCTGGCGCTAATGGATGTCGCGGATGTGATTCGCCCTTATCCAGAAGTGATTGATTATTTGCAGCATGCAAAAGATGATAACTTTTTGGATGAGCTGGTGAAGGTTGATGGCGGACAGGAAGCTAGGGGCGCCATCTATGCTTATCTTGACAAATACGGAATGCGCTGTGCCGGAGAAATCGATATTACAAGAGCTCGTTGGAGTGAAAAACCAATGACACTTGTTCCCATGATTCTGAATAACATGAAGAACTTTGAGCCTAATGCCGGCAATCGAAAGTTTGAGCAAGGGCGGCGTGTTGCTTTGGAAAAAGAACAAGAGTTAATAGAGCGATTGAAGCCATTACGGGATGGTGAACAAAAAGCCAAAGAAACAAAACGAATGATCGACCTCATCCGGAATTTCATCGGCTACCGGGAATATCCAAAATACGGAATGGTCAGCCGCTTCTTCATTTATAAGCAGGCTTTACTGAAAGAAGCCGATCAACTCGTACAAGCGGGCGTTATTCATGAAAAGGAAGATATATACTACCTCACTTTTGAAGAATTTCACGAAGCCGTTCGCACAAAAAAAATAGATGACAAGATCATCAGCATACGAAAAGACGAGTACAAATTATATGAAAAACTAACCCCGCCACGTGTGATCACGTCTGATGGTGAAATCATTACAGGTGATTACAAACGAGAAAGTTTGCCGGCGAATGCGATTGTAGGTCTACCTGTTTCTTCCGGAGTGATAGAAGGAAGAGCGCGTGTCATTTTAAACATGGAAAATGCCGATCTGGAAGACGGAGATATATTAGTCACCTCCTTTACCGATCCTGGCTGGACACCATTATTTGTATCCATAAAAGGCCTGGTCACTGAAGTTGGCGGACTGATGACCCATGGAGCAGTTATCGCACGCGAATATGGCCTGCCGGCAGTGGTCGGAGTGGAGAATGCTACCCAACTGATAAAAGATGGGCAGCGAATTCGCGTGCACGGCACAGAAGGGTATATCGAATTATTGTAATGCTGGCTGCTGCCCAAAAAACGGGAGTCGGCAATGCATGAAAAGAACTCTTCAGATTTGGAGAGTTCTTACCTTTTTATCCATCAGGGGAAGGATTCGGGCATGATTCTTTTCAGTCAGAACATCCGCCGGCGAAACAGGTGAAATATACCTGTAATAACGGAATGGCTTGACGAAAGGATCATCAATGCCCTTCCTCCCCCGCCTTTTCTCATGGCGCTTCCCTGCCATTTCATAATCATCCATACGTTAACTTCAAAAGATGAACCTGACAATTTTATTGTAAATATGGGTGAAACCGAGTATACTCATATAGTTGCCAATCATGAAGAAAAACGATGAACGGCGGTGGAGACACGTTATTATATAAGATGAAAAACGAAAAAAGCAAATTAGGACCCCGGAGATTCGGAGTCCTACATATCATTTGTTGTCATGTTTTTGGGTAAATTGTATTACAGGAGGTTTGATATGGAGAAAAATTTAAATTCCAAAGCAATATTAGTCACCTTCATGATTGGTGCATTTTTTGCAATATTAAACGAAACGCTGTTGAACATAGCATTAACAGAGCTGATGGAAGTCTTTCACGTTGATGCCCCGACCGTTCAATGGCTGGCAACCGGATTTATGCTTGTCATGGGTGTGTTAATGCCTATATCCGCTTTATTGATTCAATGGTTCACGACAAGACAGATGTTTATCGGCGTTATGTCGATTTTTTTAGCAGGAACCGTCATTGCCGCTTGTGCAGTGAATTTCCCGATGCTCTTGACGGGGCGCATGATTCAGGCAGTCGGTACGGGACTCTTGATCCCCATTATTATGAACGCCCTCTTGCTGATTTACCGGCCTGAAGTCCGCGGGAAAATCATGGGGACGTTCGGACTGGTCATCATGTTTGCTCCGGCGATCGGACCCACTTTTTCGGGCGTTATTGTTGACATCCTCGGCTGGCGCTGGCTGTTTATCATCGTTATTCCTTTTGCAGTATTTTCAATTCTGTTTGCGGTAAAGTATTTGCAAAATGTCGGAGAACCGATGCGCCCGCGGGCTGATTTTTTATCGATCATACTCTCAACCATCGGGATCGGCGGAATCGTATACGGATTCAGCAGTGCCGGAGAGGCTCAGGAAGGGTTTCAGTCCCCTCTGATCATCGGTGTGATCATCATCAGCCTGATCAGCATCGTGTTGTTCGTGCTTCGGCAGTTGAAACTTGAACAACCGTTGCTTGATGTGCGTGTGTTCGCCTATAAAAATTACACGCGCGGGGTCTGCCTTTTTGTGATTGTCATTATGGCGATGTTCGCTTCCGAAATTGTGATGCCGATGTATTTGCAAGGGCCGCTCGGTTTTTCAGCAAAAGCAGCAGGTCTTTTGCTTTTGCCCGGAGCCTTGCTAAACGGTCTCATGTCGCCGGCTATGGGCGCTTTGTTCGATAAGTTCGGCCCGAGAAAACTCATCATTCCAGGTACGATCGTTCTCGTCGGCGTGATGTTTTTCTTCAGCAGGATCAATCCTTCGGTGCCGATTTGGGCGTTCATTATTGTATACATCATCTTGATGCTGTCCATCTCGGCCATCATGATGCCCGCACAGACGAATGCATTAAACGAATTGCCGAAGCATTTATATCCTCATGGAACGGCAATTTCCAATACTCTTCAGCCTGTTGCAGGCGCACTCGGTGTTTCGGTGTTCGTCAGCATCATGAGCCAGGGACAGAAAAGCTATCTTGCCGGCCAAGAAGCAGCCAGCAAACAAATCGTGCATGAAGCGATGACTCATGGTGTTCACCATGCCTACTGGTTTGCGCTCGCTTTAAGCTGTATCGCTTTCTTTACCGCTTTATTTATTAAAAAAGCGGTCGCGCCTGATTTTGATAAAGAATAACCAAAAACTTAAAGGATGTCCTTCCTCGGGGCATCCTTTTTTATCATTTTTTCTGCCGGGATTCTTCCGCTCTTATTTTCAGAATTGACGACATTTTGTGATATAATGCTAGAATCATATTCATTTTATCGGAAAGGAACGGATTCCATGGAGTCATATGTTGATCAAAAAGACGGGATTTTCAAATCCGTATGTTCGCTCGACTGCCCGGATCAATGCGGGCTGCTCGTTCATAAAAAAGACGGAAAAATCGTTAAAATACAGGGCGACCCGGACCATCCGGTCACACAGGGCAATATTTGCAATAAAGTCCGCAATATGACGGAGCGTATTTATGACCCCAAACGGCTGAAAACCCCGCTGAAACGGACGGGTCCAAAAGGAGCCGGGATGTTTGAACCGATCAGCTGGGATGAAGCGATTGAAACGATTCGCACCCGCTGGCAGTCGCTCATTGAACAGGAAGGCCCCGAAAGCATTCTGCCCTACAGCTTTTACGGAAATATGGGAAACTTGACGGCTGAAGGAATGGACAGGCGCTTTTTCCACCGCCTCGGTTCCAGCCAGCTTGACCGGGCGATTTGCACCCCTGCCGGTTCTGTCGGCTATAAATACACGATGGGCGGAAGCATCGGCACCGATCCTGAAGATACAACGGAGACAAAACTGTTTATTTTTTGGGGAATCAACGCGGTCTCAACCAACATGCATCAAATCACCATTGCTCAAAAAGCCCGGAAAAACGGCGCAAAAATCGTCGTAATCGATGTTCATAAAAATCAGACCGGCCGGATGGCCGACTGGTTTATTCCGATTCGCCCCGGCACAGACAGCGCGCTTGCGCTTGGCATCATGCATGTTTTATTCAAGGAACATTTGGCTGATGAATCATTTTTGAAAGAATTTACAGTCGGCCACGAAGAGCTGCGCCGCCACGTGCGGCAATACGACCCCGCCGCAGTAGAGGCGGTCACCGGCGTATCCCGGAATGATATTATCGAGCTTGCCCGCCTGTACGGCCGCACCTCCCCTTCATTGATTCGGATCGGCAACGGTCTTCAGCATCATGATAATGGAGGAATGATCGTTCGCACCATCTCGTGCCTGCCCGCGATCACGGGCCAATGGACGAAAAAAGGAGGCGGAGCGATCAAAGGCAACACGGCATTTTTGGCCTATAATACAAAAGCATTGCAGCGCCCCGATTTATTAAAAGGCAGAACGCCGAGAGTCATCAACATGAATCAGCTCGGCAAAGCTCTCTTAGAAACCGAACCACCGATCCGTTCGCTGTTTGTGTACAGCAGCAATCCGGCCGTTGTCGCGCCTGAGGCGAACAAAGTCAGAAAAGGACTTGAGCGCGAAGATTTATTCACGGTTGTTCACGATCTATTTCTGACGGAAACGGCACGGTACGCCGATATCGTCCTGCCGGCTTCTTCCGCTTTCGAAAATACGGATTTCTATACATCATATTGGCACCATTATGCGCAGATTCAGAAGCCTGTGATTGAGAAATACGGCGAGAGCAAGTCAAATACAGAAGTATTCAGGCTTTTGGCTGAGGCGATGGGCTTTGATGATGAGCCGCTGAAAGATTCCGACGAAGAGATGATCAGACAGGCGCTTGACTACCCTGATAATCCGTGGCTCGATGGCATTGACTATGACAGCCTGACTGAAAAGCATTTTGTCAAAGCAAATCGAAAAACGGTTTTTCCTGATAAACTGCCGACGCCTAGCGGAAAAATTGAATTGTATTCAAAAATGATGGAGCAGCACGGCTATCCGGGCCTGCCGACTCATACCCCGCTCATTGAAACGGACAAGTATCCATTTTTATTTGTGCCCGGCCCGAATCACAATTTTTTAAATTCGACCTTTTCAAACAATGAAAAACATATCAAATTAGAAAAGGAGCCGAAACTTCACTTAAATATAAAAGATGCCGAAGAAAAGGGCATCGAAAATGGAGATTTGGTGAAAGTTTGGAATGACCGCGGCTCATGCATCCTGCCCGCTGCCGTCGGAGAAAACGTCCTTCCGGGCGTGGCCGTCAGCCAGGGATTGTGGGCGGATGCAGAAGGGAAGCATTATCTCGTCAATGCGCTGACGCCCGACCGTTTAGCTGATATGGGCGGTGGTGCAACTTTCTTTTCAGGAAGAGTTCAAATTGAAAAAATATGAACATCAAAAAAGACCGGTTGCAGCAAAACCGGTCTTTTATCACTTCGTCTTTTTTAAGGTTTTGGCATAATCGGCGGCAAACGCCGTGCTGTTTTTCAAAAACTTGATAATGGTTTGCAGTTCTTCCTCTGAATATCGGCTTAGAAATTCGGCAGACTCTTGCGCCAAGTCATGAAATATATGTGATATCGTCTCCAGATTTTCCGGGATCAGTTCGACTAAAAGACGCCTTCTGTCGGACGAATCCCTGATGCGTCTGACATAGCCCGCTTTCTCAAGACGGTCGATCACTCCTGTGATCGCTCCCGTTGTCAGTCCGCTTTTTGCGGCGAGCTCCCCCGCTGTTACTTGACCTTCCCGCGAGATGATCTCAAGGCATTTATGATCCGTTCCGTTCAGTCCGATTTTCTCGCCGATCGCCTGGTGCAGAAAAACGGTTGCTGTGCTGTGAAACCTCAACTGCTGTATCAGCTCGTTGACCAGCCCTTTTCCTTCAATATGATTTGTTCTTGACATCTGTAACACCCTTCTATAAAATCATTATGTCTTAGCAGCTAAGATATTTATTTCCTGATATAAATCATCATAACAGGATGAAGCGTCGATGCCAAACGCTGCTTTAGAACGAATTTATTTAAAGGAGAATAGATTGATTTGTCACAAACTCAAAATCAAAAATTAGGATTTGTTGTAGCAGGACTTTTGCTTGCCATTCTGATGGCTTCGATGGACAATACCATCGTTGTTACGGCAATGGGAACAATTGTCGGCGATCTTGGCGGACTCGACAGCTTTGTCTGGGTTGTATCTGCCTTTATGGTCGCTGAAATGGCCGGTATGCCGATATTCGGCAAGCTGTCGGATATGTATGGCAGAAAACGTTTTTTTTCTTTTTGGCAGCATCGTTTTCATGGCGGGATCAGCATTGTGCGGAACGGCTACAACCATTGAGCAGCTCAGCATATACCGCGCGATCCAGGGAATTGGCGGAGGCGCGCTCATTCCGATTGCTTTTACGATTATCTTTGACATTTTTCCGCTGGAAAAGCGCGGTAAGATCACTGGACTTTTCGGTGCTGTTTTTGGCCTTTCAAGCATTTTCGGACCGCTCATCGGCGCCTATGTCACTGACTACATCAGCTGGCACTGGATTTTTTATATGAATCTGCCGCTCGGTATGGTTTCTTTTATTTTCATTCTTCTATTTTACAAAGAGACGAAACAGCATGAAAAGCATCGTATTGATTGGCTCGGAGCGATTACGCTCGTAGGGGCGGTCGTATGCCTCATGTTTGCGTTGGAGCTCGGCGGCGGGAAATACGCCTGGGATTCGAATGTCATCCTTACCCTTTTCGGAAGTGCAGCCGTCTTGTTGGTTTGCTTCCTCATGATCGAGCGCAAAGCCAGTGAACCGATCATTTCGTTTCATCTGTTTAAAAACCGGCTGTTTGCCGGCAGTACGCTTGTCGCCTTATTTTATGGAGGGACATTTATTTCAGCGACCATCCAGATTCCAATCTTTGTTCAGGGTGTTTACGGAGATTCGGCGACAAACTCGGGACTTGTGCTTTTGCCGATGATGCTCGGCTCTGTCGTATCAGCACAGCTTGGCGGATTCTTAACAACAAAAATGAGCTATCGGAACATTATGCTCATCTCTGGATTGGTTCTCGTCAGCGGATTTTCTTTATTAAGCACGCTTAACATTGACACTCCGCGTTTATTATTAACCATGTATATGATCGTCGTCGGCTTGGGAGTCGGTTTTTCTTTCTCTGTATTAAGCATGGCAGCGATCCATCATTTCGGCCCGGAGCAGCGCGGCTCAGCGACATCTACGAGCAACTTTATGCGCTCTCTCGGCATGACGATCGGCGCCAGTATGTTCGGGATGATTCAAAAAAACCAATTTTCAGAACAGCTGGAAGATATGTTTAAAAGCAGCGGCGCTTCAAATTTCGCCTCAACGAATGACGCCGACCAGATTTTATCAAGTGCACGGGCATCACTGCCGCCGGATGTTTTACATAACATCACCGAAGCGCTATCAAATTCGATTGTTCACACGTTCATTTGGGCGATTTCCCCAGCAGCGGCCGCCTTTTTACTGGTGTTCTTCATGCCGAATGACAGGGTGAAAGTGAACGCAAAAAAGGAAGTGAACAAAGCCGGCTGAACCTCTAGCTTTGCACTGCCTTCTTTTTTCTCATTTTCGAAACCAATAAAAGCGGAATCGGCACAATGCCGAATAAAACGGCCGCAATATAGCCGATCATGTCGCCGAGAGAAAATACATCATCAATGTTTTTTGGCGTCATCGCGAGCAAATACATCACCGGGAGCAGACCGAACATGATCGGTCTGCTCTTTTTCTTGAAAATTTGCGAGAGCCCCAGGGATGCAGCGTAATATGAGACGGAAAAAGTCGCAAACAGCTGCATAATCCAGATGACAAGGAGCAGCGATTCAAAACGTTCAAATATTAAGCCGGGCATTTCAAAACTGCGGATGAGGTCAAGCGCCGGCCATGTCATCGCTGTCACCCCGTCAACTGACAGCCCTCCGATCACAAATACGATCGTTGTTAGATAAAAGAGCATTGCGATGCCGATTCCCATGACAACGACTTTGATACCATCTTTCGGCTTTTTCATAAACGCCAAAAGGAATACCATCACTTCTGCGCTGATAAACGAAAGCGTTGTTGCTTTTGTCCCCTTTAATGCCGGCATGATGCCTTTCCCTAAGACAGGCCGCAGGTTATCCAGTTCAAATATGCCAAAGCTCATAAATACCACGGTTAAAAAGAAAAGAATTGTAATCGGAAAGATGATTTCAAACAAACGGGCAAGCGACCCCATTCCGTCTTTTATTGAATAGAATCCGATCCACATCATCGACATGACGATCGCCCAAATCGGCGTTTGCTGCAGCAAAAAAAAGGTGATCACCTCCGCCAGAATTCTTGCTTCAAAAGCAGCAATCGCTACAAAATGCTCAATGAAAAGCAGGCTGATCACAATACTGAGCCACTTTCCGACAATGTCTCCCCCGTATTGAAAAAATGTTTGCCCGGGATAATGCTGGCTTAACTTTGTCATAACCACTCCGGCTGCCGTTGTGACAAGTCCGCCTAATAGGACGGAAATCCATACATCCGGCGTACCGGCTTCTTCTACAGCGGTTCTTGGCAGGGTGAGAATCCCGGCCGCCATAATATAACTGACCAAGACAACGATTGCCTGAGAAGTCGTGATTTTATCTTCGGAACGGATCATTGCGCGTTTCTCCGCCTTTCGTGATTAGAAGTTCTTCTGTTACTGATCCCCAACAGTTCCGTATTCTTTAATCGCGATTTGAACATGAAATGTAATCGGTATATCGGTAAAGGTCTCATCCCAATTTTTCTTTAGTTTATCCCAAAGCCTCGGATGCTTGATCCTCAGCTCGTTACCGAATCCGGCAAGATCTGCTTTGTATTCGGTTTTCATTTTTTTTGTAATGTCCTCCATCGATTTTTTCACCGTTTTCGCGGTTGTTTTTTCGACTTTTTCTAAAAATTTGTCATCAAAAGCTTTTTCTTTCGTGTTCCAGTTTTCCGCAAGATACCCCTCTGACTTTACGTTCACTTCAAAAGACAGGCGGTTTCCTTTGACGATGGGTTTGATGTTGCTTTTAATCGATTCAACGCCAAATGCGGTCACCTTCTTTTCTGTCGGATCATAGCTTTTAACCATGCCCCCAATCCCCTTTCCGATGATCCACATCACGCCTTCTAAATCGTGTTCATCCAAATAGCCGATCAGCTTATTGGTTTTCCCGTTAATTGCGGCTGCTCCCGCATATTTTATTTCTCCATCGGTACCGATGACATTTTGAAGCAGATAGCTTGTTCCTGATCTCATTTTGCCTGTCAATTTGGCAAGCGTTACAGGAGGGAGAATTTTTTTCGCTTTATACTCATTTTCAACGATTTTAAGCAGATGAAACGCCGGCATTTCGCCGGTTTCCTTCAGCTCAAGCGTGTCTCTCGCACGCCCTCTTGTGACCAGCACCATACTGCTCGGCCTGATTTCATTATCGCGGAGAGGCTGATCTAGCAGTTCCGACAGCGAATAGGTGCGGAGGAGGTCAGCGGCGATGACAATCACTTTTAAATGAGGACTGAATACAGGCCTGTCTTGTCTTAATGCTACTTCAGCGTTAATTTGCTGAAGCGAGTCTCCAGTTTCATAAACGTTGATATACGTTTTTTGATCAGTGCTTCCTCCAATCGATTTTGAACCGGCTGCTTGTTCGTTCACGTATTGATAGATCATCGTGATCCGGTCTTTTTTCGGATAATCGCCCCCAACTTTGTCAAACTTTTTTTCAAGTTCGGTTTCCTCGCCTTTGTCAATCCCCATTGCAAATGTTAAGCCGAGCTCTTCAATTTCGTGGCTGCTCCAGCATCCGGTTAATAGAAACAATAGTAAAACACTCGTTAAATAACGGATGGTGTTAGTTTTTTTCAAACTTTTTCCTCCTCACTTTCGATATGACCAGAAGCATTAGCGGGATGAGACCGACCAAATAGATGGCGCTGTTGCCGATTAGATCTCCCATTTGAAAAAGCTGATTGATATTTTTAGGCGCCATCGCAATGAGATAAATGACCGGAAGCAAGCTGAATAATATCGGTTCCATCCTTTTCTTCAAGAGTTGCGACAAACCTAAAGCAGCAGCAAAATAGCTGATCGTAAAACTGGAGAACATTTGCATGATCCATATCACTAGCAGCAAGGACTCAAAGCGTTCAAAAATCAGACCCGGTATCTCAAAACTACGCATCAAATCAATCGTCGGCCATGTCCGTGACGACACTCCATCGATTGACAGTGCACCGATGACCATAATGACGGTGATCATATAAAAGACAACCGGAAAAGAAATTCCCATCAAAGTAGCTTTTAACGCTTGCTCGGGCTTTCTCATAAAAGGAACGATGATCAGTATGATTTCTATGCCTGTATAAGCAAAAGACGTTGTCTTGACTCCTTCAAGCACCGGCATGATCCCTTTCCCGAGAACCGGGCGCAAATTGTCGATATCAAATATGCTTGCGCTCATAAAAATGACGATCAGAAAAATGAGAACAGTAATCGGAAAGACGATTTCATAAAGTCGGGCGATCGGGTTAATACCGCCGGTTAATAAATAGATTCCGCTCCATAAAAAAACCATCGCTGTCGCCCAAAGCGGCGTTTCTTCCAGTAAGTAAAATCCCATAACCTCTGTGACAGACCGGACTTGGAAACCTGATGTTGCGAGAAAATAACAAATCAAAAGCAGGGTGAAAAGTCCTCCCGGCCACTTGCCAATGAGATCCCGGCTATATTGATATAGCGTTTTGTCGGGGGACTCCATGCTTAATTTCACCATGATGAAACCGGCTAATATGGCAACCAGCCCTCCGAATGCAACAGAAAGCCAGACATCCGGGGCTTTAACCGCTTCCGCAGATGTCCGCGGCAGCGTCAAGATGCCCGTTCCCAACAGAAAATTCGTAATGACGATGCCGGTTTGTGAAACGGTAATTTTATCCTGCTGACTCACCATCATGGAGAACCCCCCTTTCTTTTTCAAGCATCAGCTGATTCCCTGTTTTCTCCTTCTTATTTTTGAAATCACCAGCAGCACGAGCGGAGTCAAGCCGCCTAAATAAACGCCGCTGTTTCCAATAAAGTCTCCAAATGCAAACATCGCGTTAATATTTTTCGGAATCATTGCAATCAGATAAATGACCGGAAGCAAAGCAAACATCATCGGCCGAATATTTGTTTTAAAGAGCTGGGCCAGGCCTAATGCCGCACCATAAAAAGAAATAACAAAGGTACAGAACAGCTGCATGATCCAGATGACCAGCAGCAAAGACTCAAACCGTTCAAATATCAGACCAGGTATTTCAAAGCTTCTCATCAAATCAATCGTCGGCCAGGTCCGTGAAACTACCCCGTCTATAGACAGGGCGCCGATCACCATAACGACGGTGATCATATAGAAAAGCAGAGGGATGGCGATTCCGATCATAATCGTATGAATGGCCTTGCGTGGCTGATTCATGAAAGGCATCAGGATCAAAATGATTTCAATACCTGAAAAAGACAATGCGGTCACCTTTATTCCTTTTAAAACAGGCCCTATTCCCTCTCCCAGTACAGGACGCAAGTTGTCCACATCAAAAATTCCGATACTCATTAAAGCGACCAGTAAAAAAAGAATGACTGTGATAGGAAAAACAATTTGAAACAAGCGGGCGATCGCGCTTAAGCCGCCGACGATCAAGTATAAGCCCACCCACAAAAAAACCATCGCAATTGCCCAGCGGGGGGTTCCTTCCAGTAAAAAAAAGCGGATGATTTCAAGCGTTGAGCGGACCTGAAAACCGGAATGGGCCAATAGGTAACAAACGAAAAACAGGCTGATCAAGCTGCCGGTCCATTTGCCAATGATGTCCTGACTGTATTCATAAAAGCTTTTATCAGGATATTGGTGGTTGAGCTTTACCATGATGACTGCGGCCGTCAGAGCGACCAAGCCGGCTAATACAAGCGTAATCCAAACATCAGGCGTCCCCACTGCGTCAACAGACGTTCGCGGGAGCGTCAGGATCCCTGTCCCAAGCAGGAAATTGGTGATGAGAACTGCTGTTTGTAAAGTGGTGATGCGCTCTTCGTGCCTGACCATCATGAGCATCGCCCTCCTTTCTATGCTACTGGCGTGACGAATCGTCTGTTTTTAACAGCTTCGGCCGTTTTTTCATGATCTGTATCGGCATGCGAACGATGAAATCTTTCCAATCGCGCAAACGATAAGGAACGGCCGGGCTCGCATATGGAACGCCAAAGCTTTTCAGCTTCACCGCGTGGCTGGCAAGCATGAGGAAAAACATAATCACCCCGTACAAACCGAATACAGCAGCGCAAAACATCGCCACAAACCTCAGCATTCGCAGCGAAATGCCGGCGCTGTATTGAGGAATCGCAAATGAAGAAATCGCGGTGACGGCAACGACGATGACCATAATCGGGCTGACGATGCCTGCCTGCACGGCAGCCTCCCCGATGATGATACCGCCGACGATTCCCATCGCGGGACCGATTGGTTTTGGAAGCCGCAGGCCGGCCTCGCGCAAAATTTCAATTGCCACTTCCATAATGAGCGCTTCAATCAGCGATGGAAAAGGCACACCTACCCTCGTTCCGGTAATGGAAATCGCAAGTTCACTCGGAATCAGCCCGGGATGAAACGAAATAAAGGAAATATATAGAGCGGGTCCAAGCAGCGAGATCATGGCTGCGCCGATTCGCATGATGCGGATCAGGGAACTCGGCAGCCAGCGTTCATAATAATCCTCGGGCGATTGGAGGAGCATGCTGAATGTAACCGGAACGATTAAAACAAAAGGTGTTCCGTCCAATAAAATGGCCACTCTTCCCTCCATTAACGCACTCATCACCCTGTCAAGACGTTCAGTGCTTTGCACCTGCGGAAATGGACTGAGATAATTGTCTTCGATCAGCTGTTCGACAAAACCTGATTCAAGGACATCATCTATATCAATCTTTTCGATTCTTTTTTTGACTTCTTCCACCAGCCCTGGTTCCGCAATGTCTTTGATATAAGCGACGACAAGATTTTTGACGGCTCGCTTCCCAACTTGAAATTGAACCATAGACAAGTTTTGATTTTTGCCGTGCTGCCTCAAAAGGGCTGTATTGGTGCCGATCGTTTCTGTAAAGCCGACGCGCGCGCCTCTTACCAAAGATTCTGATACGGGCTCTTCAATGTTCCTTGTATTTCTTTTAACAGTTCCCAGCAGTAAAACTTCCGCTGAACCGTCGATCAGCAGCATGGCCGTACCGGATAACACTTCGGGCACCACTTCGTTGACATGGTTTACCTCTGATACGCCGCTAATTGATAAAATTTGCTTTTTAATTAAGTCGGTCACATTGCTGCTTAATGAAGAAAGTTCAACTTTATATCCTTTGGAAAAATCATCCATAAGGGATTTCATAATATGCTTGTCAATCAGGTCTTGATCCGCAAGCATTTCGACAAATACAATCGCCGCGCGGATGCCGGTGCGGCCTAAGTTGAATTCGCGGAAATGAACGTCTGAGTTATTCTCCATAGCCGTTTTGGCCAGTTTCAAGTCGTGATCAAAATCGCCGGTAAAATACCCAGTTGACTCCACAGACGGCACTTCATTTTTAGGTTTTTCCGGCTTGTTGGACGACTGTATCATTCTTCGCGTTTTTGCTTTCCACCATCTCATGCCACTCACTCATCCCCTGCCGTGCGAAGCCACAAAAATACTTTTGATATGGCAAACGGGACAAAAAAGACAAAAAAAGCCTGCATCAGGACCAGCCAGTCCGGAAAATAGGAAACAATGGTTTTCCACATGTTGATCACCCTTTTTCATTGCTGTAGTAAGTCCATCATTTTTATCCTATTATTACCTTGGGTGCCAGCTATAATTGGTGGTAATTTAAACCACGTCAAACAAAAAAGAACCATCTGCGTTAAAAACACAAATGGTTCTGTTCATTTATTCTTTTTCTAAAAACGCCCGTTTGCGTTTGGCCAGCTCTGAAAACTCCTGATCCAATTCATGATATTTCGGATCTTGAGGCGTGAGTCCGGCCAACTCTCCAAGAACGGCGGTCATCCGATTTTCGATGCGCAGCCGCTCCTCTTCATCGCTTTTTGCATGGGGCTGTTTCTGTCTGTTCCGATAATCTTTTAATCCGGTTTCGACGCGGGTGATACGACCGTTTTCAAATACAAGGAGCTTCTCACACAATTTGTCTGTGAAGTACAGGTCATGCGACACAATGATGATCGTTCCCTGAAACTCAAGCAATGTCTGCTCAAGCTGCTCCCTGCTTGGCAAATCGAGGTGGTTGGTCGGTTCATCCAGAATCAGCAGATCATAATCCTTTAAAATCATGCCTGCCAGTTTGATTCGGGTCCGCTCCCCGAGACTGAACGTCCCGATTCCATCATGAAAGCGGTTTTCTTTGATCCCCATATTGGCCAAAATCGTCCGCGCATTTGCGATTTCGGCTCTGTCAGACAAATTCAGCACTTCAGCAACTGTTTGGTCAACCCTTAGATCACTGACATCCTGGCTTAAATATGCGGCCTTTACAGACTGGCTTTTCCATAGCGTTCCGGCTGTTGCAGGTTCAGCATCCAACATCATCTTAACAAGGGTCGTTTTGCCGCACCCATTGTCTCCGATAAGCGCTATTCTCTCGCCATGCTTGACGTAAAAATGGCTGTCTTTGAATAAAGTACGTCCGTCAAACGCTTTTGCCAGGCCTTTAGCTTCGATAATCCGCTTGCCCCTTTTTTCTCCTGATGAAAACTGAAAATTGACAGATGCCGCTTCCTTTGGCTTTTCAGCTTTGTTTTTTTCAAGTTCCTGTTCAAGGCGTTTCAGTTTTGATTTGACTTGGTTGTCGAGCTTTTTGGCTTTTACCCGATGGTATTCTTTAAAACCAAGCTGCCTTCGTTCTGACTGTGATCCCTGTTTTGTTGAGTCGCGGTGGGCTTTCTGCGACCAATTTTGAAGAGTGGCAATCTGTGACTCGATTCTTTCTTTTTGCTTCTGCTGGACTTCGTATTGGTGCAGGCGTGCTTCATATAACCGTTTTTTCTCCCGCCGGTATGCACTATAGTTTCCTTGATAGGTGTGCAAATTCCCATCTTCCAGCTCAAGTATTTTGGAGACGGATTGATCCAGAAAATAACGATCGTGAGAAATAATCAATACTGCCCCTTGATATTGCTGCAGTTCTTCAAGGAGCCAACTGATCCCTTTTAAATCCAAGTGGTTGGTCGGCTCATCTAAGATGAGGAGATCAGGCATCGTCTTCCAGACGTGTGCCAGTGCAAGCTTCAGTTTTTCTCCCCCGCTCAAATGGCTGAGCCGTTCGGAATTCCAGCTTTGAACCTTTGATAAGCCAAGACTGCTCGTCAACTGATATAATTTCCCGCCCTCGTCGCCTGTTAATATGCTGTTGAAATCATGAACAGAGTACTCAATCGACTGGAGCAGATAGCCGATTTTGAGCGTCCGGTCTGTTTGAACAGTGCCTTTGTCGGCTTCTGCATGACCGCTCAATATATTTGCAAGCGTTGTTTTCCCCGCTCCATTGCATCCGACCAAACCAATCCGCTCATGATTGGAAATGTCAAAATCAATGTTTTTTAAAATCGTTTGCTCTCCAAAGCTTTTTTCCAAGCCTCTTATTTTCATTAAAATCGTCATACCGTTCACCTCTGTTTATTTTTGGCTGACAACAAAAAACCTCTCGCGGAAACCCGGAGAGGATATCATGCCAAAATATGCATCGTGAAAGCGGTATAAACCGATCCCATTCCATTGCACGACAAAAAACATGCAAAGTCAGAAAATGATGCAAGGTATAAAAGGGCATACTCATCCTATTCTCCAAGTTTCCGTTTTTTCATATTAAAAAAACGATGGAAAATAAGATTACTGCTTCATGTCCCCTATACCTATTCCTTTCACTGTATTTACCGATAAGTATATAAACGGAGGGAAACTTTGTCAACAGTTCTCCAGCCCATTTTCCGTCAATACAGATACTTTCGCCTTTGTTGAGGATTTTGTTTTGAAGCCAAAATTTTTAAATTTAATGCAAAAGTGTGAAAATTGTCCGATATTATTCTCGTAACCTAGAAAAAGGAGTTTTGGCTAATGAAAAAAATATTGGAATGGTTCAAGCATCCATCTCTTTCAAAAAGATTAGCGGTCTCATTTTTATTGATTTTAACGCTCCCTGTTTTAATCCTTTCAGGTGTTTCCTATTATACGGCAGGCGGGTCGATTGAAGATGAAATCATGAGAAGCGCAAGAAACAGCGTGGATCAATTAAACGAAATGATCGATCAAAACATTGAGAAAAAAGCGGATGCTGTTACATATTTCAGTGAAGAGATCAAAGAAAAAACATACAAGGAAAAAGGCCAGACTTCGTTAAGACAAAAGTTTGAACAATACGCCAGGCAAAACAAAGATGTAGAAGCCGTTTTCACAGGCTCTGAAGACGGTGTATACGTGCAGCACCCTTATACGAAAATGCCTGACGGCTATAATCCGGCGGAAAGGCCCTGGTTTAAAGAAGCGGTTGAGAAAAAAGGCGAAATTATCGTTACCGATCCATACACATCTGCCGCTACCGGCAACACGGTCATTACCATCGCCAAACAAAATAAAGACGGGTCGGGCGTCGCTGCGCTCAGCTTGAATATCGACGAGCTGATTAAAGCGACAAACGATATCAAAGTCGGAAAAGACGGCTTTGCTTTTATCTCAAGTGCGTCCAAAAAATATATCGCCCACCCGACGATTAAAGCCGGAACTGAAGGTGAAGGCGGCTGGGTTGATCAAGTTTACGGCAAAGGAAAAGGCGAATTCAAGTATACTTTTGAAGGAAAAGCCAAGCAAATGGCTTTTACGACAAACAAACTGACAGGCTGGAAAATCGCCGGGACGATGTTTTCCGATGAGATAACAAACGCAACAAAGCCCGTCCTTTATATGGCTCTCATCGTCTTTTCAGGGGCTTTGGTGCTTGGCGGAGTTCTCATTTTCTTTATTGTCCGCGCGATTAGCAAACCATTGAATCAGCTCGTTCTATCTGCAAAGAACATCAGCAGCGGCGATTTGACACAGCAAATCGAAGTGCGTTCAAATGACGAATTCGGGCAGCTCGGCAAAAGCTTCAATGACATGGCGGAATCGCTCCGCACACTGATCGGCACCATTCAGGAATCGGTTGAGAATGTCGCCTCCTCTTCTGAGCAGCTGACAGCAAGCGCAGAACAGACGAGCCAAGCGACAGAACATATTACATCTGCGATCGAACAGTTCTCTAACGGGGCTGAAAGCCAGAATGAAAAAGTCGAAACGAGCTCGCAGCAGCTCAGCCAGATGAATGATCATCTGAGCGAAATGACCGAAGTGTCGGAATCAATCACCGAAGCATCGATCAAATCGACAGAAATCGCCGAAACCGGAGGAGAACTCGTTCAGAAAACGGTCGGCCAGATGAGTTCAATCGACCAATCTGTCAAACAAGCTGAGAGCGTCGTCAAAGGCCTCGAAGGCAAATCGAAGGATATCACATCAATTCTCAGGGTCATTAACGGAATTGCCGATCAAACGAATCTATTGGCATTGAACGCCGCGATTGAAGCAGCCCGCGCCGGCGAGTCAGGCAGAGGATTTTCCGTCGTCGCCGAAGAAGTTCGAAAGCTTGCCGCGCAGTCAGCGGACTCGGCAAAAGAAATCGAAGCGTTGATTCAGGAAATCGTCAAAGAAATCGAACATTCTCTCAGCATGTTTCAATCGGTCAACCATGAAGTGCAGTCCGGACTTAAAATTACCGAGAAAACAGAGTCGAGCTTTCACGAAATCAGCGGCATGACGAATGAGATCGCAGGCAAGCTGCAAACGCTCAATGCGGCGGTCGAACAGTTGTCGAATGGCTCGCAGGAAGTCTCCGGTGCCGTTCAGGAAATCGCCGATGTATCAAGGGAAAGTACAGCTGGAATCCAGGACATTGCTGCATCAGCGGAAGAACAGCTGGCTTCAATGGAAGAAATCAGTACATCCTCTGCCACGCTTGAGCAGATGGCGGAAGATCTGCGAGAATTGACGAAAAAATTCAAGGTGAAATAAAAAAGAGAGGCTTCCTTCATTTAGAGGGAGCCTCTCTTTTATGTATCAGCTGATCTTCGTTCCATTGGGCGCTTCTTGATCAGGGGCCAGCAATATAACATCGCCTTTTTCCGGTACGCCTCCAAGAACGAGAACTTCCGATTTAAACCCGGCAATCCGCCGCGGCGGAAAATTGACGACTGCCGTCACCTGCCGGCCTACAAGCTTTTCAGGCGTATAACGCTTTGTGATTTGAGCGCTCGAACACTTGACGCCAATCTCTCCGCCAAAATCGATTTCAAGCTTAATGGCCGGTACCTTCGCTTCCGGAAACTCTTCTGCTTTTAAAACTGTTCCAACCCGAATATCAAGCTTTAAAAAATCTTCGATTGTTGCCATGAACTCAGCTCCTTTGGCCGCTTTCTAAAGGGTGATATTGACATGACTAGAATATCATGTATTTTGATTCGTTTAAACCCTGGACTTCCGCTGCATTTTATAGAATCGAGTAGTAAACAGGCCTTTTTTGCCGCCGTTTTAGGACAGCCAACTTTACGGGAACCGCCTCTCATTCATAGATTAAGAGGAAGAATAAACTATAAGAGATGAGGTGGAGCTAGAATGTTCGGTTCCTACATGGTTCAAATGGTAAGGTCCAACGCCCATAAGCTGGACCGGCCGCTGAGAGAAAGCGTGCTGAAACTCTATAAACCTTTTAAATGGACGCCTTGCTTTTTACACGGTTTTTTCGAAAAAATATTAATGAGAAACAAAAAAATACCAGTCATTATTGAATTTGAAAAAGACTGTCAGCATAAAGGCTATCAATTAGTCAATGAAATGATCGGCAGCAAAAGAAGAAACAAAATCAAGCATCGCTTCTCCAACGTTAGCTGCTGCAGCGCTGAAGTCACCCCTTCTTCTTTGCAATCGCTTCTATCTGAGTGCGGCGACATTCGCAAAATTTATTTAAATCGCAAAGTAAAAGCGCTCCTCGACGTAGCGGTTGAATCAAGCCATGCCAAAGAAGTGGTCAGAAACAATCAGACGCTGACAGGCAAAGGAGTGACAGTCGCTGTCATTGATACGGGCGTATACCCTCACGAAGATCTTGAAGGCAGGATCAGGGCTTTTCAAGACTTTATCAACCAGAGAACAGAACCCTATGATGACAATGGGCACGGCACACACTGCGCCGGTGATGCTTGCGGAAACGGAGCGGCCTCATCGGGTCAGTACCGCGGACCTGCTCCTGAAGCAGAACTTGTCGGTGTAAAAGTATTGGACAAAATGGGATCCGGATCGCTCGAAACCGTCATTCAAGGCGTAGATTGGTGCATTCAATTCAATAAGGAAAATCCTGATGATCCGATCGACATTATTTCAATGTCATTGGGTGCAGAAGCCTTGCGCTACGAGAATGAAGAAGAAGATCCAGTCGTTAAAGCTGTTCATGCAGCATGGGACGCAGGCATTGTTGTATGTGCGGCAGCCGGCAACTCCGGTCCTGATGCGCAAACGATTGCCAGCCCGGGTGTCAGCAGCAAGATTATTACAGTCGGAGCCTTGGATGACAGGGATACAGTCAGCCGGGAGGATGACGATGTCGCCTCTTATTCAAGCAGAGGGCCGACAATCTATGGTCAAGTCAAACCGGACTTGCTGGTACCGGGCACAAATATTACGTCGCTTCGTTCACCCGGATCTTTTCTCGATAAGCTGCAAAAAACAAACAGAGTCGGCACAAAATATATGACATTGTCCGGAACCTCGATGGCTACGCCGATCTGCGCAGGAATTGCCGCACTTATCCTTCAGCAAGCCCCGGGCACAGAACCTGATGAAGTCAAACAGCTGCTAATGGACGGTACCGATTTATGGAAAGATCGCGATCCAAATGTTTACGGTGCAGGGTACATCAACGCAGAACAATCGGTGCCGCAAGACTAAAGACCGTTCGCCCGTTTTTGCAATAAGCGGGCGAATCTTACATAAAAATATTTAAACTGCAGACCTTCTTTTTTCAAGGATGAGCGGTATCGTCAAATACATGGCATACGCGAAGACCATCCAAACCGCAAACCCAATCATCTGGCCATCTGAAAGCGCCGGGAAGATCAGCGAATGATTCCATAAAGAAAAAGCGTCGAGAAACAAACCGACAGCCGACCCCACAATGCCAAGCTTAACCGCCGCAAACCTCGTTTTGTCAACCCGCCGATAAACGAGCATCACGGCATATAAAAGGGCAAAAGTTCCGGCTTCAAGAAGCAAAAAGCGGAGCATAAAACCATCTTGGCCGGGTTCTGTAAGAACCGCACTGCCGAACAGCATAAAAAATACGGTGGCGCCAAGCCAGACAACGATTGAAAAAACAAGAGCCAAACCCAGCTTTTCAGTCAACTTACCCATCCCTTTTTACTCCCCTCCATGCTGTTTAACAGCGGTTTCCGTCAGCATCTGCAGCACAGCTTCTAATTCCCTGTAGATTTTTTCAGGGGAAAATCCCGGAGACATAAGCGACTGAAGTGCAAGACCGTCGATTAGTGCGTTTAAAAGAATGCCCCACGTGCTGAAAGAAACCCCGTCAACAGGAGAACGCTTCCACAGGTCGGAAAGCTGTTCTGCCAACACCGCATTTTCCTCTTCGAGAAGTTCGCCGAGCTGTTCTTTTATCTTTTCATTTCGAAACCCTAAAACGGCCAATTCTAAAAAAAGCTGATGATAATACGCATCCTTCAGTGTTCTTGATTTCGCGGAAGACAATCCGTCTTTTATCCTTTCGGCAGCGGGCTTTTCATTTGCTTTCAATCGCTCCCACGACGCGCGGCATAGGTCGCGGACCACTTCAAAAACAAGCTGCTCTTTTGTCCGAAAATGATAGTAAACAGTTCCCTGTGTGACCTTTGCTTCTTCAGCGACCGCCTTTAGCGTCAGTTTGTCCAGGCCATGTTCGGCAATGCGGCGCTTAGCCGCCTCAATCAACGTTTCTTTTGATGTCACATTTGGCCTTGCCATTCGGTTCACCTCTTAGTTATTCAAATAACTAACTTGATGGTTTAACTATAATATGGAAAGTATTTCTTGTCAATCGATTTTCTTCTCTCAGCCATAGATTTTTAAGTTTACATAATAATATTATTGTTAGATTGAATTAATGCTTCTTATCCGTTTCTGTCATAAACGTCAGCCCTTGAAGGAATTTCAAAATCGCTCCCTGTTCTGCTGTTGAAAACGAATCGAGAAATCTGCTAAACTGATCCGCTTTTTGCTGATGGAGCTTTTCATGAAGCTCAAACACTTGTTTTCCGCTGGGCGTCAGCCTGAAGTATATCTCTTTTTTGTTGTCCGTCAATTGAAACCGTTTGATGAGGCCTTCTTTTAACAGCTTTGAACTGATTTTTGTAATATTTGCTTTTGATAAATTCATTTTTTTTGCGATGCCGGTGTTGTTGATCGGTTCATCATGACCGATACAGCTGATGACATGGATGGTAGTCATATTCCCCGGGAGCCGTTTAACATCAGATTCTGCCGCCTGCTTTAAAAATGCCTTGAGATCTGTATCCGCTTTTTGTTCGTTCAGGTGCAGGAGTTTAACATACATATCATAGATCAGCTGTTTTGTCAGTTCAGACATAGTCAATGGACAGTCCCTTCTTTTTATTTTCCGGTTAACAAAATATTTTAATAGTTTATTTCAGGATTTGTCAATATTATGATAAGGTGAAATCAGATAACAAATGTGTTTTGTTTATCATGAAACAACACCAAAAAGGAGAATCGCTGATGAATATTGAAGGAATAGAGATGGAAGTTCGCTGCACAGGCGATGTATGTTCAGATGCCCTTGAATTTTTGAGACGCCATAACCACGAAAAAACAGCCGAACATTCGATAAGGGTGAAACAAGCGGCAGAAAGATTGGCAAATCGTTTTCATGTTCCTGCACAAAAAGCTGGTATAGCCGGTATGATGCACGACATCAGGGGTGTCATCCCTAATGAAAAAAGAATTGCGGCTGCTGAAGCGCTCGGTATTGATATTCTGCCCGAAGAACGGATATTCCCGATGATCATCCATCAAAAGCTGTCGAAAGTGATGGCGCGGGACCTGTTTCAGGTGGCGGATGAAGATATTTTAAATGCAATAGAATGCCATACGACGCTTAAAAAAATCCTTCCCAGCTCGACCTTGTCCTGTTTTCAGCGGACAAAATAGAATGGGATCAGACGGGGACTCCGCCTTACATCCAGGAGCTTCATGAAGCGCTTGAAATTTCTCTGGAGCACGGGGCGTTTGTTTATATTCAGCATTTGTGGAAACAAAAAGATAAACTGAAAGTTGTCCATCCCTGGCTGAAAGATGCCTATTACCACCTAAAAGCAAAAATCGAAGCTTGACCTCAGGCAAGATTACGGCTTGAAGAGGTGACCGCCTTAAGCCGCAATCTTACTTGTAACTCCGTTAATTCACGCCTTTTGAAGCATCCCAGATTTTCAGCTGCTTTCTCATATGGACGATTTGCCCCAAATGATAAACATTATGAAGAATGAGGCAGGACAAAATCTCCGCCCAGGTAGAATGCGGATCGTGCTGAGCCGGTTGTTTCAGCATCTCCTCTTCGCATTCCGAAAGCGCATCGATCCATTCGGCATAGATCGTATTCAGTTCCTGCCGGCTTTCTTTCCAGCCAAGTCCGCTTTTGTTTACAAACGTATCATCGATCGTATAATCAAAAGCCGGAACGGGAATTCCTTTAAACCGCTTTAAATAGCGCTCGTTGTAAAAAATCAAATGGTTGGCAATTTCTAAAATCGAATTTTCCGAACCTTCCCCTTTTTGCCTTGCCTGGCTTTCCGTGAGATCAGCGGCAGCCGTTTGAAAACAAACAAACCAAGTCGTTTCGTTATAGCATGCTTTAAACTGTTCAAGCAAAACGTTTTTTAGCATAAAGACCCTCCAGTTCGATTCGATTTTTGCCTAGCTTTCATTTGCTATTTTCGCCCTTTTCACGGCAGAATCCTTTTTTTCAATATGATATTGAATGTCGAGAAACCGTATGCCGAACAGCCACATGCGGTGATGGGCGCAGAGCCTCTTTCGTCCCTGCTCTTTAATGATAAAGCGTTCGGCGAGCGGCAGTTTAAACGTTCCTGTTCCGGTCGAAAGGAAGATGCCTTCATCCCCACGGTCAGATCGTTTATCACTGCTCGTCAAAATCAGGCAGCCGTCCTCTGCTTTCGGCTTTAAAATGCCTGTCATATTGGAAAACGGCAATGGCAGCGCGATATTCATATATGTGATGTGATCGTGGGTATGAGCAGAATAAAGCGCCACAAACACAGTCTCGCCTACCTCGTTCGTTCTGATCCAGGCGCGCACATTCTTCCTTCCGTCTCTGGCTGAATCAACACCGATAATCTCTCCGTCCATCGTTTGCCGTCCGGTCTTAGTCCCCAAATGAATTTGTCCTGTCTTTCTTGAAATCAGCTGGTACATGTGCGCGAGCGGTTTAAACCATGGACGCCAGGAGATCTCCGCTGTTAACGAATAATCGGCAGTATGCTCATAGAAATCGAGAATAAGAGGAGAAACCTTCTCAGGCTGAAATCCTTTGCTCTGAAATGCGCTCATATCATCGGCAAGACCTTGGTAAGACGAATCGGTTTGTAATCGGTGTCTGTGTAAAAAATCGGCTCCGATCTTCCAAGTGCCGTAAATGTTGCTCATCGTTTCGCCTTGCCTCCTTTCACAGCCCGGCCCAGGGGATTCAAGGCGCCAGCCGGTCAGCGCTGGAATGATGACGCCAAAGGCGTTGACAAGCCCGTGAATCCAAATCATTTCCTGGATTGTAAAAGTCGTCCGGCCGCGAAAAACGCCGTAAGAGTAAATGAGTGAAAAAGCAATGGTGATCATTAATGTAAAAGACGAAAAGATAACAAAGCGGCGAGCCGCGCTGTTTTTGAAGGCCGTAATCGAGGCGAGAAAGCCGCTTCCGTATAGGGCCGACAAATACAGCGCAACAGCGATGACATCAATGGTTTTCGAAAACGATATGCCGATGGCAATGAACAGCGGAGACAGCATGATGAGCCATGTCACCGCCGCATAAAGGAGGCCTTTCTTTTTCAGCTTCCTTCCGAGCATTCCATTAAAAATCGGAATGAGAAATGCAGAATAATGAAAATGTACCGCTGTCAGCAGCACAATCAGCGGGCTGAAATCCATGACCTGGAGATTCAGCGTATAAGCAAAAAGCCACCCCCCTCCAAAAGGAAGGTAAAGCAGGCCGCTGTCAATCGATGCCTCTTCAAGGCTCCTTCCTTCTCTCTCCCAGAGGCGAAGTGCCCCGTATAAGGCGATCATCCCCGTATAGCATAGCCAAACCAATGAAAAAAGCGGGGAATGGAACAGCAGTGATAGCGATGCCGAACAAGCCGCATAAGGAAAACAGACGCTGATCAGCCGAAACATCCCATTTTCATGCTGAATGAGATCGAGCGCAGCCGGAACAAAAAACAGCATTGATAATAAAAGAAGCGCCTCTGCCGCCGGGATATCCGGCGCTTTGCCGATGAAAAAAACCGCGTAGCAAAGAACGCTTACAAAAAAACGGCGGGCTTTCATGCCGTCTCCTCCTCCCTGTTAAACGTTCCTCTGTAGGCAAACAGCGTTCCGAACAGCGGGTTTTTCACATGAACGTCAATTGTAAAACAGCCTTTTTCTTCGTCATACGATTCATTCACGCTGGAAATACCGTATAAGCACTTTGGAAGGGGCAGCTTTTTTCTGAATAAAGGCAGCCATTGTCTGACAGAAGTAATCGATAATGAGCCGTCGGCCTCCGCCTTAAACCGCAGGCTTGAGATTAAGATTGGCGGATGCCCGAAATAGTCGATGATTTCAACACGGCTTTTATCATAGATCATGACAGCATCGAAATGCCTTTGTTTATCCTGAAAAAAGAAAGTCCTGTTCCAAACGGCTGCCGGTGTATCATTTTTCGTCAGCCGAATGTGATTTTCAATCGTGAACGGAACGTTCCTCCCCCTTTCGGGAAAAAAACAGCGGAAGACCGTTCCCGCTTTGAACAACAGTCTGACCCAGTATGAACCGCCGGAAATTTCCGTCATCACTCCTTTTCCTTTGAACACGTTTTCTTGAGTGAGCTGATACCGCTCCTTGAGTTTTGGGTGGAGAAGGTGAAAATCCTCGATCACCCGTTCATACATCGAAATCAAATCAACGCCTCTTTCTGATCGTATTTCCCGCGTTTGGAATGCCGCAAGCGCTCACATAGCCGATAACGGACAAGATGATAAGTGCGGCATTGAGCACGACCGGGTTAAAAGGTTCGGCAAAAGATGCGATATCAGCCATTCCCGCGGAGGCAGAAAGCAGCACAAGCAGGACGATATGCAGAAGAAACCACTTCCTTTTCCGAACAGGATAAAGCCATAACACGCCGACCATCACCTCGGCTAAACCGATAAGCCTCAGGAGCGTTTCGGGATGGAAACGGCCGCCCGTAAAAGCCGAAAGCATGCTGATTTCCCCAGGGTGAGCCATGATGAGCTTTGGAACAAGCCCTTGGTAAATCCAGACGAAAGAAAACAGCAGACAAACGAGCCAATAGACCAATGTTTTTTGAAAAAGCAGCCTTGGATGGAGCCCTTTTTCAAGCCAAATCTTCAGTGCATCAAAACTCCAGGCCGTCGCCCAGCCGAGGAGCGGCCTGAATGCCATATCTGCAAGCCGGCCCAGCCTACCGTAACGGGTGTCATAATCGTATTGTGTCATAAACGTGATTCCGGTTTCGCTCTCGCTGTATTTCCAATATCCTCTTCCTTCGCGAATGACAGAAAGCGGGTGGTTTGTAGCGAACTTGAGTGACGAGACTCTGTCTCCAGTATCTTGAAATACGTTTCCGGCAGACTCCCCGGTGCCGGAGATTTTTAAGCCGAAGCCGATTCTCGTTTCGTATAAGAACCTCTGAGGTTCACCCGGTCTGCGCTTTAAATAGGTAATGTCCGTAAATCGCAAGTCCCATTGCCGATGGAGGGTTGGGTCTTGGGTATAGCGCCATAGCCGCTCCATTTCTGCCTGGATGGATATTTCTACATAAATTGGAGTTTTTTTCATTGTGCACACCCTTTTGTGAATATATTCACAATGATAGCATAACATGGAACACACGATGTGTGAACCAATTTTTGCATATCAAGTCTCTCTTTGCCGACATAAAAAAATCCTCGGCTGTTAGGCCAAGGCAATTAGTGGCTGGTTAAGCCTTCTCATACCTATGACTCAAAAAATGGAAGAGCCATACGACAATCATACTAAATTTTCGAAAAAATGTAAACAATTAAGAAAAATCCTCTTGTTTATTCGGTCTGATAGACAGCAATGCCTTTTAAGAAGACGCGGATTGTCAGATCAAGACTTTCTTCTACATCATAAGGAAGACCGAACGCATCGTGTTGCCTGAGTGCGGCAAATCCATGCAGGATGCTTCTCAAGCCTCTGACCGCATGAATCGCGGCTTCATCATCTAAATGATAGTCTTTCAGAACGGAAAGCACCAAGGCGAGGACTCTGTCTCCAGCCTCGTCAAGCCGTCCATCTTCATCGGGCATTGCAATAAAAGTTGCTTCATAAAGCCCCGGTCTGTTTTTGGCAAAAGCGAGATAGGCATGAGCCATTTGGCTGACAGCCTGATCCTCTTCGGCTCTCTGGATAGCCGAAGCCATGTTTTCATAAAGAATCGTCAAGCCGTAAAGTGCGAGTTCCTTCCGTAAGTCGTTCAATCCTTTTATATGATTGTACAGAGACGGAGATTTGACATTCAGCCTTTTGGAAAGTGAAGCAAGCGTCACTTCATGAATGCCTTCCTCATCAGCCAGAGCTGCAGCAGCTTCCAATACTGCGTCTTTATTCAAACCGATTCGCGGAGACAAGATTCCTTCATCCTTTCCTGTTTAATTTGATGTATGCTTCGTTTACCGCTTTTTTCATCGCTTGAGCCGGATCATGGACAAGATCGCCGTGGCCGGCGGCAAGCGCCTTTGGTTTTAAATCTAACAGCTTTTGTGCGCTTTCTAAAGCGATTTCTTTGTCCCATGTGGCCAAAGCCGGAAAAGGAAATGAAAGCTTTAAATGCCCCGATACCGTCATGCCGCTTCGCGTATGGTACGCATCACCGACTATGAGAAGGCCGCTTCTTTCATCAAAAAACGAAATGCTGCCAGGCGTATGCCCGGGTGATGAAACAGTCAGCAATGAACCGATTCTGTCTCCTTCCTTTAAAAAGATATCAGGATTTGTCTTGATGTTTTTCGGAACGCCTCCTTTGATTATTCCGCGCTCCCCTTCCAGCATCTTTGTATCGCCTTTTAACAGACGTGCATCCCGTTCAGATATTGACACCTTCACACCCGGAAGGCTGTGGTACAGCGCGTCAAGCGAACCGACATGGTCGCTGTGGGCATGGGTCAGCAAAATCCGCTTAATCGGCTTGCGGAGGTGATCCGCAGCCTTTAAAATCCCGGTTTTGCTGATCGGAATCCCTGTATCAATTAATGTTAGACCGTCTTCTTCATCGGCTAAATAACAGTTGACAGGAAATATGTGCGGAAAAAAAGTCAGCTGGTAAACAGATTCAAATCGGGTCATCCTCATAACTTCCACCTCTTCCATCAAAATAAAAAACTAATACCGTTAGTTTCCATTTTAAAACTAACAGCATTAGTTTTACAAGCTTTATTTTTTTCGATCGACAGCAATATAAATGGCAACTTGAGCATTTTCGGGATTCACTGCTTGTTCACCATAAACTTCATAATCTCCGGTATATGTACGGAGATTTTTCTCAGCCCATGTCCAAATCTCCTGCCAAGTCTCAAACACGACCTCTTCGATCCTCCCCCGCCTTGAAACAAAAACGGCATATTCGGATGCAGGGAGCGAAATCACATTGGCCGCTTTTTCATGCTGATCAGCGAACGTACCGATTGAAAATGTATACGCCCCATATTCTTCCGACTCATAATCTGAATAAAGCGCAATCGTATCTCTCTTCATGTCCTGGCGTTCCTTATGCGGAAATCTTTCACGGTATAAACTCCACATGGAAGGAATTTTACCTTTTTCGGTTGCTTCATTTTGGTTGCTTGTTACGGTGGATACCCCGCTGAATAACTTTGCCTTCTGTTTTTCGAAATGAGAAAAGCTCATCTTCCCTGCCCGCCTTCCGTTTGCGCCGCCGCCCATCGTTTTAAATAAGGGAGTGTCCGCGACAAAAGCGCTCTCGCTTCGGCCTCGGTTTTTCCCTCTTCTTTTATATAAGGCACACAGATTTCGATCATATCTTTCAATGTCGCATCTGGATGAGTATAAGCTCCGTTTTCATAGCAGTAAATGCAGTAGTCACGACTGTTCCCCCCGTCTTTTTCTGTGCCGAAAAGTTCGCTTGTCATCGGCATGCCGCAGCTTTGGCAAAAATAATGTTCCATGTTTCATTCCTCCTTTTTCTTCATCATACAAAAAGAAACCTGACAGCATCGTGTCAGGTTTCGTATAAATGTACAATTTGTTTTGCCAAGTCTTTTATTTTTTGACGGATGCGAGGAGGATCGAGAACTTCGATATGGGTTCCAAATTGGAGCAGAAATCCGTACAGCCATTGATCTTCCGGATAAGAAATGGTTGCCACGCATTGTCCGTTTTCATAAGTGAGAGCTTCTGAGCCGAACCATTCTCTTGCCAAAGACTCTCCCGACGGCTTAATGAGAAGGGTCACCTCGGTCATATTGTCCGGTTTGTACCACGATGTCTCCCAAGGAAGTGAAGACAGATCGACTTCCTTTCTTTCAAACTTTTCTTCAAGCATCCGCACGTCTTTCATCCGCAACAGTTTAAAGAAGCGAAACGCCTGTCTCTTCAGGCAGAAAGCATACAAATACCAGTGCCTTCCCTTTAGGACGAGGGTATGCGGCTCCGCTTTCCTTTTTCCGGTCTGCCCCTCTCTGTCCACATAATTAAAGGAGACCGCCCGCGTGCTGTCTGACGCTTCATCCAGCAAGCGGATCTTTTCTTTGATGACAGGACTTTCTCCCCAGGAAGAGATGTCAACAAACCATTTTTCCGTTTTCTTGCGGAATTCCGGCATTTCTTCTTCCGAAACGAGAAACCGGATTTTTTCAAGTGCAGACCCGTGATGGAGCACTTCGTACGTCGAGGAAACGCTTTCCAAAGCCGTCGTAATGGCCGCCAGTTCGTCTGCTGACAGCAGCTTATTTTCGAGCCGAAACCGCTCCATGATGCTGATCCCGCCTCCTGCTCCCTGTGAGGTGACAATCGGAATGCCCGCCTGGTTGATCGCCTCAATATCCCGATAAATCGTTCTGACAGAGACTTCGAACATGCCGGCAAGCTCCTTTGCCTGCACTTGGCGTTTATTAATCAATAAAATCACAATGGCCAAAAGCCGGTCAATTTTCACTGCAGATCCCTCACATTCATCTTGTGCAGCCTCTTTTTTTCTGCTATTTTCATTCCATAGCACACACCATTCTGGGATATCATGACAAAAAAGAGGATCTCATCACCCATTTATCTAGAAAACCACTTTTCAGGTTACGATTTGTACAGTTTGGACATATACTCCTTAAAAAAGGAGGTTTTAAAAACATCATATTTTATTTTTTGCAGTTTTTCATCATTGTGTCCATCGTCTATATCAAGTTCAAACGGTCGGTCGGTTATCAGCCTTTAAAGCCGGCACGCATGTTGTTCCGGATCATCCTTTTTTCGGGAATTTTCGTTTTTCTGCTGACGATGAGCGCACTTCACCCTTTATCATACTTTTATGATCTGATTGGGATCGCGCTCGGACTCATCTTGACCGTCTATGCGCTGAAGCATGTGTCGATCGAAAATCGGGGCGGAGTCCTTTATTTCAGAACGCATTTATGGGTTGAATTGATCGTACTCTTTTTATTTTTATACCGGTTTCTGTACCGGATCGCCGAGATCGGCCAGCTGCAGACTGCGGTTTCAGACGGGGGTTCGGCAGCTTACGGCGCCCTTTTTGCGCAGGACCCGGCGACGATGATCGGTTTTTTTGTACTGGCCGTTTATTATGTCGGTTTCTCTTTTTTTGTTTTAAAAAAAGGCAGAACCGAAGAAAAGCGCTCAGCTTAAAAAGGCAAACTCGGGAAATTGAGTTTGCCTTTTAAACTTTAGTCATGTTGTGTATGATCGATCATCTGCTGAAGTACATCGAGGACATGCTGGTCTTCCGGAGAATAAAAAATGGAAGTCCCTGCCCTTCTTGATTTGACGAGACGAAGGTTTTTTAAAAACCTGAGCTGGTGAGAAACGGTTGACTGCAGGAGACTCAGCTTCTCTGCTATTTCATTAACCGAATGCTCGCCTTGTGAGAGCAGGTGAAGAATTTTGATTCTCGTTGGGTCAGAGAGCGCTTTAAACGTCTGTGAAACGAGAAATAAAGTTTCTTCATCTAACTCGGCCCGCACCTGTTTTTCTGTTGTTTCTTGATTGTGCTCACTCATGCTTTTCACCTTTTCCGCGCGACTTTTACCTCCATATCATATACCAAAACATACCGGTTGAAAAGTTTTAACGGATCAAGTCGAAAACAGCGTTCCTTGAAGCGCTTCTACATATCTTGCAGCAGACCTCTGCACACATTCTCCGGCGTTTTTTTCAACTGAGCGGCGAAAAGCGTTGTACAGCCTGTTGAATGGAACATCCTTTATTTGATCAGCCATTTGCTGCACTTTGCCGGCGGGAAGAGGAATCAAATTCGGATAGCTGTACATAAAACTCACCCACCTGCGATCTTGAACAACTTGGATAATGTCTCCTGAAAGGAGGATTCCCTTGCCTGCGTTCCCGTTTGCCCAATGGCAGACCGCTCCCCCTTTAAAATGGCCGCCAAGCCTGTGCAAGGTCAACCCGCTTGATAGCTTGAGAGTTTCGCCGGACCAAAAAACAATCCGGCTGCTCGGCCGCTGCACCCATTGTTTGTCATCTTCATGAATATAGATCGGAGCATCAAACATTTCAGCCCATTCCGCCTGTGCAGAATAATAATGCGGATGTGATAAAGCAATCGCCTGGATTCCGCCCATCTGCTCGATGTTCTCAGTCGTACGCTGATCCAGGTATGTAATACAATCCCACAGCAAGTTAAAGCCGGGCTCCTGAATCAGGTACGCCGATTGACCGATGCCGAATTCGGGTGTTGTCGTCAAACTGTATAGGCGCTCCTCTACAAAGGTGATCTCGTTTTGAAACCTCCCGCTTTGCTTCATTTCTTCCAGTGTTGTCCAGGTTTGCCCTGATAAACTGACATACTGTCTTTCTTCATTGCAAATAATGCATTCTGCCGGCTCTTTCGAAGCAGCGTTATATTGAACGCCGCACGTCGTGCAAATATGGTTTTTCAAAGTTGCCCCTCCCCTTTTAAACTATATTTTACCATCCTCTTCATGTATACAAATATTTTTATGTGTCGGTATGCTCTAAAGATTCAGAATGACCTGTCATTCGAAGAGTCCGGCAATTTTCTGAAAGCGAAAAAAAGCGTCCGATGATCCTGGACGCCAGTTGCCTATGGTTGAAACATTTGTTCAAGCTGTGAATAGGAAATGTCGCCGGCCGCGCAATCTACAGCGGCATTGACTACCTGATCAAAGCTTTCGGCCGAAGCGCTTTTCTCTTTTAACTGTTGTTCATAGCGTTCGAGCTCTTCCTGCTGTCTTCTTAAATCCTCTTCTTTTCCATCATAATCAGATGCATTCATCGTTTCCATATTTCTTTTGACGGCTTCAACATAGCCTCTCAATATATCCATATCTTCATACTCCTTGCCTTTTTTCAAAGGGTTTGCAACATTTGTTATTTTTATGCGAAAAAAGAGGTTTTCATACGCTTGCTCAAGCACAAAAAAACAGATAAAATATGTCTTAATTTCTGTATTTTTTACATAAGGGGATTTAGAAGTCATTGAAAAACGAAACTGCGCTTAAACGAAGCCTTACACTCGGCCCGCTCGTTGTGATCGGCCTTGCTTATATGGACCCGCTCGTCGTATTTGATTCCTACGGAGTTGTCGCACAGCTGACAAAGGGACACGTTCCGGCGGCATACGTATTCACTGTTGCCGCCCTCCTTTTGACCGCTTTGAGCTACGGCAGCATGGTCAAAGCTTACCCTAAAGCGGGATCGGTTTATACTTATGCATATGAAAGCATTCATCCGCATGCGGGATTTTTAGCCGGCTGGACGATCATGCTGGACTATTTGTTTTTGCCGATGGTCAACTTTGCGATCGGCAGCGCTTATTTAACGGCGGCTTTTCCAGAAGTGCCGCATGGTTTTTGGGTCGTTCTGCTCGCTCTATCCATCACTGTCGTCAATGTTTTAGGCATCAGACTAACGGCAAATATTACAGGGCTGTTCGTCGCTTTTCAAGTGATCGTCGCCCTGACTTTTGCCGGATTTATGATCGCCGGGCTGGCAGGCGGCCTCGGGACGGGCGAGCTGATTTCTGCCGATCCGTTTTTCCATTCTGATATCGAACCTTCCCTGATTGTGTCAGGGGCGACGATTTTGTGTTTTTCGTTTCTCGGTTTTGATGCGATCTCTACAATGTCTGAAGAAACGGTCAACCCGAAGAAAAACATTCCGTTAGCCATCTTTCTAACAGTAGCGATCGGCGGAACGCTGTTCACGGCGATTTCTTATTTGATGCAGCAAATCTATCCGTCCTATGATAACTTCCGGCATGCCGATTCGGCATCGCTGGAAATAGCCCTATATACGGGAGGCGCTTTTTTAAAGTCCTTCTTTCTGGCGGGAACGATGGTCGCAGTCATTTCATCCTCGCTCTCTTCGCATGCGAGCGCTTCGCGGCTTTTGTATGCAATGGGGCGTGACAGCTCTCTTCCGAAACGCTTTTTCGGCTACGTGCATCCGACTTTAAAGACGCCGGTATTTAATATTTTGTTCATCGGGCTGATTTCTTTGACGGCCATGATCGGGGAATTAGAGGTCATCTATTCATTCATCAGTTTCGGCGCGCTGATCGGATTTATTTTTGTCCATTTGTCTGTCATCGGCCATTACTACATTCGGAGGCAGGAAAAAGGCTTTTTAAAAACGCTTCGTTATTTGGTTATGCCCTTTTTAGGGGCCTCTTTCTGCGGCTGGCTGCTGCTTAGCATCAGCAAAAATGCGCTAATAATTGGAGCCGGCTGGCTGATTGCCGGTTTTATATACTTTTTGTTCAGGATCCGTTCTCTTCCGGACGTCACATTCGGCTTTGATCGCGATCCGCGCTAGAATGGTATATCGCTTGGTCTTCTTGTAGAGATATGTCATAATAAATGAGACTGTATACTGTTTTGCATCAGGGCGCTACAGAGGTGAAACCATTGAAGAAAAAGAAATCAGGATGTTTAGCCGGAGCTGGCTGTTTGTCATTTTTTGTGTTTGTTCCATTGATCATTTTCTTTGCCATCTCCGGTCTGGAACAATTAAAATGGCTTCCTCTTGACACTGAATCTAATATTCTTGAGAGATTAAAAGATTACAAGCCTCTTGTTGAAGAAGAACTCGATAAACAGGGTCTTTCACAATACACCGGTCTTTTATTGGGCATGATGTATCAAGAGTCAAAAGGCAGAGGCGGTGATCCGATGCAGTCGTCGGAATCTCTCGGCATGAAGCGAAATGAGATTGACGATCCAAAAGCAAGCATTAAGCAGGGTGTGCGCCATTTTACAGTAATGTATCAAAAGGGACAGAAAAAAGGCGTCGATATTGAAACGATTATCCAAAGCTATAATATGGGGGCCGGTTATATCGACTATGTCTCAAAACACGGCGGAAAGCACTCTGAGAAGCTGGCAAAGGCATTTTCCGAAGAACAAGTCAAAAAGAACCCCGACCTGTACAATTGCGGCGGGGATACAAACAATTTCCGCTATCCTTATTGCTACGGGGATTACTCTTACACGGAAAAAGTAATGGAACGCACAAAAAAAGTCGAAGAACATATCGAAGGATTAACACTTGAACATTGACAAAGCGGCTGGCTGGGTGATTTTTCGCCCGGCTTGTCCTGTTTTGGAGGAGCGAACGAAAGCATCGCCTGCAGACGCATGCCATGCTTGTCATCAGTTCGCATATTCCCCGTGAACGCTTCGATCCATCCGTCTAATCCAAAAAACCGCCTTTTTTCAGCATTTCTTTTACTTCCTCTTTTGAGATTAAAAAGTCTTTTGAGCTCAAGTTATCTGTTTCTAAAGGCTGGCAATCCGCATACTTTTTATGAAGCTCGGGCATTTTGATTGCAGGAAGCACCACCGCGAGGTCATCTGTAAATGAGACAGCATGCTGCCGTTCATGAGGTGAAATCAGCAGTTCATGAAGCTTTTCCCCCGGCCTTGCCCCCGTTTCTGCGATGGACGTTATTTCGTTTCCATAAGCTTCGATCAGCACCTCAGCCATGTCTAAAATTTTGCAGGCCGGCGAATTCATAATGAAAATTTCCCCGCCTTGGCCGCTTTCAGCCGCTTTTAATAAAAGCTGAATCGTTTTTTCCTTCGTAAGGAAGAAACGGGTCATTCTTTTGTCTGTGATGGCGACTTGGTTCTTTTCCCTGATCTGGTCTTTAAAAAGCTGAAGAACGCTTCCGCTGCTTCCAAGCACATTTCCTCCCCTTACACAAATAAAACCCGTGTCTGAATACAGATGGTTCGCGTATACGATCAGCTTCTCGCCGATCGCTTTCGTCATTCCGTAGAAGTTGGCAGGGTCGGCCGCTTTGTCAGTCGAGACGTTGATGACTTTTTTAACGCCGTTTTCGATCGCTGCTTCAATGACGTTTTCGGTCCCTGTGACATTTGTTTTTAATGCTTCAAGCGGCTGTTCTTCACAAACCGGGACATGCTTCAGCGCTGCTAAATGGAAGACATAGTCGACACCTTTTAATCCTGTATTGAGCGCTTTCCGATCTCTAATATCCCCGATGAAAAACGTCAGCCTCGGATCTTCAATCTGCCTTCTCATTTGAACTTGTCTTTCTTCATTTCTGGAAAATACAATGATCTTTTTAGGGCTTGAGGCTAGCAGCTGAAGTATGAGTTCCTGACCCCATGAGCCTGTTCCCCCAGTAATGAATATCGTTTTATTTTCAAACATCCGCTTTTTCTCTCCCTTTGTGCCTTAGTCAATCATTCTCATCGGCGAAAAACTAACGAATTGTTATGCCTTGGAACATTTCTCTCCAATACGGGTCGTTTGATTGCCAAATTTCTTGATCAGGAAGTTCAACAGCGCATACGTTCTTCAGCGGCCAGTGATTTTCAACAATACCGGATACATTTGTATGATTGATCAAAAGAACGCTGAAATCGTTTGTAACCAAATCAGAGAGCACCTCTTCAAGCTCTTTGGCTTCCTGCATCGTGCCGCTCGTTCTGACAAACAGCACGCGCTTTGCAGTCGAGGTCTTTTCTAAAAATCTGTTAAATCTCCTATTAAACTTCTCTATTACTTCATGATAAGTAGCCAGGTTGTCGAGTGTATTTCGATCCGCTTTAAAATCGTGTGCCGAGTCAATGCAGTAATAATCATCCGTAACCGAGATAAAAGGGTCTTTAGTGGCAACTCCTGTAGAATAGCCCGTCACTCTCAAATTTATAGGATTCATAAACCCTTCAAACCGGTTTCGTATCAAGCGGCACAGATCAGGCAGCGACGAGGTGCCGACCCAATCAAAAGGTCCTGCATAAGGTCTTTTATTCATTTTTCTCAGCTGAAGAGCTGTCAGGCACAAATGCCCTAGGCTGAAAACCGCATCATATTCGCCTTGTATCTCTTTTAAATTCATATACTCACTCCTTGTGCTTACTGACGGAACATTCTCGCTATAAGTAGAGCATCTGGTCTTTATAACATAGTATGTCGGTGTAATAAAAAGGTAAAAGACAACAACCTAAGATCGGCTCCTAAAATTCAATCCAATATTGATAGATTGAAAGACTTAATAAAAACCTTCGGAGCACCGAAGGTTGATTGAGAAATAACTATTCTGTTTTGGTTTCATTTTGTGTTTGAAAGAATTTTAATGTAGTATCATTTGGAAGTGTGTAATTTTCAGGAAGTGACTCTTTGATCGCTTCAAGCACTTTATTATTGCTTTCTATAATTTTATTGTTCATTTCTTCAAAGCTGGCTGTTAATTCGTCTAAGACTTCATTTTTGCTGTTTACATTGGTTGAGCTTTCGTTCTTTAAGGCCTCTCCGGATTCAGCCGGCTGTTCATTTGATACAGCTTCTGAGCCTGCTGCTGAATTCGTCTGAGCTGCCTTTTCTGCCAGTGCTTCAACTCTTTCTTTTCGGAACTCGAAAAGCAATTCCAAATATTTATCCCACCAACCGACATCGATTTCCTCTTTTGTCAGAAGTTCAAACAAATGCTTTTTAATTTCAGACTTCATACGACATGTCTCCTTTATTTTAAAGTTTGTTGATAAATGTCCAAAACCTTGTTGACAGCTTCATCCATATTCCAATACTCCATTGCAAATTTGTGTGCATTGGACCCTAAAGTTTTTCTAAGCGTCTCATCTTCCAACAACTGATTGATAGAGTTGCAAATTGCCTGTGCATCTCCTTTAGGCGTCACCATACCGGTCACATTATGTTCAACGATTTCGGGAAGTCCCCCTGCATCGCTGACGATAATAGGAAGTCCGGCTAATTGCGCTTCAATAACAGACAGCGGCTGATTTTCGAGAAGACTCGGCAAAACATACACATCAGCGATTGACAGAAGATATGGGACATCATCGCGCTTTTTCATAAACACGACATCGTTTTCCAAACCGAGCTGCCCGCATAAAATTCTCAGTCCCGCCATTCTCTCCCCGTCGCCGGCAATCCAGCATACCCAATCATCCCGAACCTCTTTTAAATGCGAAAGTGCGGCAAGCAGATGCTGAACACCTTTGTTTTCAACGAGCCTTCCTGTGAAAAGGATAATTTTCTTATCTGTTTGCGGTATTTCCGCTGACTTTGTATCCTTTCGTTTTAGAAAGCTGTCAATATCATAGCCATAATGGAGAACGCTGATTTGTTCCTCCGGTGTATCGAATTCCTTTGTCAACAGATTCTTCAACCAATTGTTGGCAACAATTGTAGCGTCAGCCGAAACAGCGCCGACCCGTTCAAGATGGTCAAAGTACGCCCTTGCGATGTCAGAATTAGACTTCCTGTGGATCGTTGTAAGCTGATGTCTGATTTCATGGGCTACACTCCCGTGAAGCGTGGCAACAAGCGGCGTGTCTTTTTGCTTCACTCTTTTCAGGCAGCCGCTTGAGATGACATCTTGGGCATGGATCAGGTCGTATTTTTCCAGCCCTAAATAAATAGCTGCAAGTTCGTATACATAGCGCTGGATCTCAGTAAAGTGGACCAATTGATTGTCATATAATTGCGGAAAAGACTGTTGATCGACTGATTGCTCAATCATAGGCAAAAGCTGTTCTTTTTTCACCTTGCGATCTTCGTTTACAATATGAACAATCTCGTTCTCTTCTCCATATCCAAGCAGATCGACTTCATGTCCCATAGATTCAAGCGATTCTTTCAGCTGGACCATATATGTCCACACACCACCTACGTGCGGAATACTCCAATAAGTGGCAAGAAGAATTTTCATAAGCATCTCCCTTTTCATTTCTATCCAATGCTCTAATTATTTATATTGGTGATTGCTATATCTTGTGTAGGACGGATATCCAATTAAGAAAGATTATTTTTGAAGAAGCTGCTAAAAGAAAAAATCCGCTCCCCTTGTATAAGGGAACGGATTTTTTTCTTTTAATAATATGGGGAAATCATCATATAGACGAGAACGCCTGTCAGGCTGACATACAGCCAAAGCGGCATCGTCCAGCGGGCGATTTTGCGGTGGCGTTCCACCTGCATGCTCAGGCCTCTGAACAGCGTGAACAATGCCAAGGGAACGATTAAAGCGGACAAGACAATGTGTGTGATCAAAATAAAATAGTAGATCGGTCTTATAATCCCTTCCCCGCCAAAATGAGTGTCAGGCATCAATGAATGGTAGGTCAAATATGAGACGAGAAAGATGAACGTTGTCGTAAAAGCGGCAAAAATAAACCGTTTGTGCGCTTTAATGTTTTTCTGTTTAATCATGATCAGTGCAGCCACTAAGAAAATGAATGTGAAGCTGTTGCAGACTGCGTTCAAAAGCGGCAGAAAAGTCAAATCCAAATGAGCGAATTTGTCGCTTTTCGGCATAAAAAACAAGAGGGCAATGACGCCGTTTATGATAATCGTCAGAGCAACAACAATTCCTGTGTAGTTTTTATTTTTTTTTGTATGGGTCATATCGGGCAATCTCTCCTATTTGTGCAAGCTATCAAAATCGTATTCAAATTCAGGAGGAATGTCAACGTTTTCGGCTTTTCGTCAGAATTTAGTCACAGAATATACAAAAATTCCCCTCCTCTTGAACGAGGAAGGGAACACAGGCGGGTGCCTTAGAAATTCATAGCATCTTGAGCCATTAATTTTTCGAATTCTTCTTCAGTTACGATATCTTCTTTATTCGGTTTATGCTCAAACTTTACGTCACCATCGATATTTTTGTAAGTCGTTGATGCTGTGATGCCGAAAGATTGAGGCGCTTTTTTGCTGTCAACCGAGAAAGAGATATCCGCATTTTCTGTCAGAAGGTTTTCTTTGTCATCGATTGTCGATGTCACATCGAATTTTTTAAATGTGACGTCTTTCAGTCCGTCTTTAATCTTGTTCAGCTCGCTCTTCGGAACAGCTTCTCCGCTCGCTTTTCCGGCGATTTCGATGAACTTGACGACCGCAGCTTTAATTTCTTTGTCACTAAAGCTGAAAGCGACTTTTTGAGAAGCACCCTGCTCTTTTTCTTTATCCGTCAGATCAGCTTTTTCAAACTTATCTGCAGGCAGATTGTCCGCTGCTTCTTTGATGGATTCCATCAATTGTTTTTGAAGTTCATCCGTGTCTTTAGATGAAGATTTGTCATCTTCAAGCGGGAATTCAAGGTATTTGCCTTTGACGCTGTCAAAATTCATGCCGGCTGTTCCAAGGAAGATGCCGAAGCTGTCAAGAACGCTGTCAATTTTGATGTAGCCGACTTGTTTCTTTTCATCCATATAAACCGGAATATCGAAATCAAGAGACATGTTTTGGACTTTCAGCTTCGCTTTAATAACGGCCTCAGACTGTTTCGTTTCAGCATTTGTTTTACCGCTGATCGTCAATGTTGCATCATTCAGCATGTCAGCGAATTGCTTATCTTCCGCACCAAGGTTGGATGCGTCAACTTTCAAGCCGATATCACTTGAAAATTCGTATGATTTCGCAGAAATCAGCTTTTTATAAGCCGCTGCGTAAGATCCTTTTGGATCAGCCTGCTGACATGCAGCTAATACAAGAACAAAAGCTGACATCAGCATCAATAGAGAAAAAATTCTTTTCTTCAAAATCGTACGCTCCTTTTGTCATGATTTTTCTGGGATTAGGAGGATCCATTGTCTCGTATCCTAGGTAAATATACCAGAAGTCATATGAATTCTATCACAAAAAAATCGTAGAATGTGAAATATTTGTTTAAAATTACATTAAAATTTAATTCTAGCAACCCATTTGCAAATTGCCGTTCTTTTTACTATAATCGAAAACTGTATGTTTAAATGGAAAGGAGCAAGTTCTATGATAACGGATGAAGAACTGCAAAAAGACAGCTCCGGCTTGCAGAAGGAATTGAACGACCTGCAATTTCAACTGTTTCGGATGCGTGAAAATATGAAGGATATCTCCAAAGATTCGCGAGTGCTCGGTATTGATCAATCGAAAGACGATGAATGGATGATTGTCCATTCGATTGATGATGGCCGGACATGCAAGATCATGTTAAGCGATTGCCAGTCGCCGTACCGCGGGAGGTGTGATTTTTCTCTCGTCGCTTCCTACACAGAAGAAAAACGCGCGATCCATATCGGGGATATTAAAGGACCGGCAGGCTTTGGATATGGTTCAATCTGTATGAAGTATTTAAAGGAAAAAGCCCGCGAGCATAACATCCCCGTCATCACCGGGGACATTGCTAAAAGGGATTGGGACCATGTGGACCGGCTGATCCATTTTTACGAAAAGCATCATTTTGAAGTAACGATCGATCCTGATTCAAAATCCGGCGAAATTCAGTGGCAGGATCTTTAAGGTGAAATAAAGGCAAATAACGCAAAGGACAAAACATTAAGGCAGAGGATGAACGCACATCCCCTGCCTTTTTTATTTGGCAAGCCCCCAAGGCGAAAATAACAGGTAAATGCAGGCCATCAGGCAAATCACAAGAACAGAAGCAAGTTTGGCATGCTTCCATGGCTGCAAATCTACCTTGGCATTTTTCTCAAGCTTGAATTCCGACGGCCTTGGCTTCAATCTTCCGATGAAAAGCATCAAGAGGACGGAAAACGGAAACAGAACAGCCAATATATATAGAAAATGAATATGGCCGAAATAGATTTTTGAGATGGTATACAATACAATGTGTGCAAATATCGCCCATTTCACTGCAAGCGCCGGCACTTTTTTCGAAAAAAATCCAACGACGACGGCAGCCAATACAGGAACATTGAAAAAACCGAACATTTCCTGCAGATAATTGTAAAGGCCAGACGGCGCAAACAAAATAAAAGGTGCGATGATAATCGATACCGCGGCCAGGATCACCACAAAGATCCTTCCGGTTTTCACGAGCTCTTCCTCTTTTGCCTCTGGCTTGAAGAGCGGTTTGTATAAATCCAATGTAAACAACGTGATCGTACTGTTCAGCGAACCGTTAAACGAGCTGAGAATCGCTCCGAATAAGATCGCGGCAAAGACGCCAATCAGTGCAGTCGGCAGCAAATCAACGATCAGCCTCGGATAAACGGTGTCAGCGTTTTGAATATGGCCTCCGTAAAGGTGATAAGCAATAACGCCGGGTAGAACGAGATAAAACACACCGATCGTTTTAAATACACCGGCCAGCAATGCGCCTTTCTGCCCTTCAGCCAAGTTTTTGGCTCCGAGCGCCCGCTGAACGATCGACTGATTAACAGCCCAATAAAATAAGTTGTTCACAAGCAGTCCTGTAAAAATCGTCGGCCACGGCACTTCTGCAGAGTTGTCCGCTGTAATGGCATTCAGCTTTTCCTTATGTACACTCGTCAGCTCTGTATAGCCGCTCAAGAGGCTGCCGTCTCCTATTGCCATAATTCCGAGCACAAAGATGAACAGACCGCCAAGAATTAAACCGACGCCATAAATGGCATCAGCCGAGGCCGCGGCTTTGAGTCCCCCGAAAAATATGTAGCAGCAGCTTGCGGCGCCGATCACAAGCGAGATTAAAAAAACAGTCACTAACGTATTGATCCCAAGCGCGGATGAAATGTTGAATACTTGATCGAGAACGAGCGCCCCGGAGTACAAAACGGTTGGCAGAAACGAGGTCGCATATCCCAGAAGCAGCAGGATCGAGACGATTTGCCGCGTTCTTTGATCATAGCGCTTTTCAAGAAAGTCGGGTATCGTCGTGACTCCGGAACTGAGATACCTCGGTAAAAAGACAAATGCCAGCATAATGAGCGCAAGCGGTGCTGTAACCTCCCACGCCATCGCACTCATGGTTCCCGAATAGCTTTGCCCGTTTAATCCAACCATTTGTTCCGTTGACAAATTGGTTAAAAGCAGCGAACTTCCGATATAGAGGGCAGTGAGACTGCGCCCGCCGAGAAAATAGCCGTCTGACGTTTTTAAATCAATATCTTTTGTCCTCAAATAAGAAAAAATAAAAATTCCTGCATTAATCAATAAAAATGTCATGATAATCCACACCAATACTTCTGCAACTCCTTTTTAGATCAGCTGATATGTATTTATCTATTGAACTACCCATTTGCCAATCTAAAAAAACATCAAAATAGAAAAAAAGATGCAGAAAACAGAAAAAAGACACTGATCATCTTCATGGTCAGTGTCCATCAATGGTAAACCTATTATTTTAAAACTTTAACTTTAACCGTTTTAACGCCCCAGTTTTTTGCTGCGGATTTGCTTGGAACAAATACGTCGATTTTGTTCCCCTTGATCGCACCGCCGGTATCGGCAGCGGTCGCTTCTCCGTAGCCTTCCACATACACCTTGGATCCAAGCGGGATTACGTTTGGATCCACCGCAATAACCTTGGCGTTTTTATTGGCCTTCAGATCGATACCCGTGGCTGTCACGCCTGTCATACCGCCGTCATTGGCAGTGTATGCCGTTGCTGTAACCGTCAGTTCTTTGGCAGTGCTTTGAGATACGTTTGAACGGGAAGCCGGTTCTTTTTCCTGCTTAGGTGCAGGGGCAGGCGCAGCCTTCTCGACTTTCGCTTCTTTTTGTACGGCAGGCTTTGTTTCCGCAGGTTGCGCCGCAGCAGCCTGGACCGTCGCCTGTCCGTCAACAGTTATGGATGTATTCGGGTAAATGATATCTGATTTTATGTTGTTCCAATTTTTAAGGTCATTCACTGAAACGCCGAATTTTTGGGCGATTTTCCAGAGAGTGTCTCCCTTTTTAATGGTATATTGTTTCTTTTCTTCTGTCTGTTTTTCAGAAACGTTCAGCTTTTGTCCCGGAATAATCAAGTCAGAGGAAAGCTGATTCCATTCTTTTAAGTCCTGCAGATTTACCCCTTGTTTTTGCGAGATTCCCCAAAGGGTGTCACCTTTTTGGACTGTTACTTCTTTTGCAGAGGCACTCGCTCCGAATGCAGTTGAAGATAATGCTGCAACTGCAACAAAGGACATAAACGTCTTCTTCATAAGTAAATCCTCCCTTGTTAGCTTTTTATTGTCCGGCTAACAGGAGCAATCGTAACATATGAAAATGTCAAATCAATAACAAAACAATTTGTTTTTGATTACAGTTGTTTTACGAGGAGGAATTTCAGCCGCCCTAAAATCGGCCGAAATTCAGATGTATCAAGGGTTCCAATCGTTTTTCAACTGAAATAGGAGATTTACTAAAAAAAATTTTACATATATAAATTTTGGGTTTTTATGCTTCTTTCTCAGTTTTATAGGCTTGAAGCTCCTGTAGAAATACAGCTCCGTATTTTACTCTTTTTTGTTCTCCCACTCCTTTGACTGACAAAAGCTCTTCGTCTGTCAGAGGGACTTTCCCGCTCATTTCCCGCAGCGTTTCGTCAGAGAATACAACAAAAGGAGGCACGCCTTGTTCCTGAGCAAGCTTTCTGCGCAGCGCCCTTAACCGTTCAAACAATTCGTCATCTTTAACGATTTGATTTGTTTGCATTTTTTCTTTGCGCATCACCGCTTCCCGGCCGAGCAAAACGTTTCGCCCCTTGTTGGCGACAAAGAGAACAGGATATGCCCCGTCGGACATTTTGATGTACTCATCTGCGATTAAAAACTCTATAAAATCGCTTATGTCGGCAATAGACCGTTTCTTTAAAATTCCGTAAGTCGATAATTGCTGGAAGCCGTTTTCGGTCACTTTCTTATTTTTCGAACCTGCCAGAACTTGCGCCACCATGGTTTTTCCGAACCTTTCTCCCATGCGGATGATGCAGGACAGCACCATCTGTGCCTCCTTCGTCACATCGGTGATGCTTCGGGTGTCGAGACAGCTGCCGCACCTGCCGCAGTCTTCGGTTGGAACTTCGCCAAAATAAGAAAGAATAAACCGTTCGAGACAGCCTTCCGTATGGCAAAAATCAACCATTTGCCTCAGTTTTTTCACGTCTTGCGCCCGAATGTCTTCATCTTCTGTCGACTGTTCGATTAAAAACCGCTGAAGCCGAATGTCCTGAGGGGAAAACAGCAGGATGCACTCGCTGTCAAGGCCGTCGCGTCCGGCTCGTCCCGCCTCCTGGTAGTAGCTCTCCATATTTTTTGGAATTTGGGCATGAATCACATAGCGGATATTGGATTTATCGATGCCCATTCCAAACGCCGAGGTCGCTGTCATTACACTGATCTCATCATTTAAAAAGAGATCCTGCTGCCGGTCTCTTTCTTCATCATCCATCCCGCCGTGATAGCACCCGGCCGCAATTCCTTTTTGAGAGAGGCGGCTTGATATTCTTTCGGCTTCCTTTCTTGTCGCTGTATAGATAATTCCCGCCTCTGAGCGGTTTTTCTCCACATATGATTCGATAAAACGGTCCCTGTTTTCGCCTTTTAAAATTTTAAACGTCAAATTATCCCGTGAAAAACCGGTAAAAACCGTGTTCTCTTTTTCGATCCCGAGCTGTGTACAAATATCCTCATGAACCTCGGGCGTTGCGGTAGCCGTCAACGCCAATACAACCGGGCGGGTGCCGAGGCTATTTAAAAAGCCTTCAATATGTCTGTAGCTCGGCCTGAAATCATGTCCCCACTGTGAAATGCAATGAGCTTCATCAATGGCTACCAGCGGAATATGAATGTGGGAAATCGCGCGAATGAATTCGGGAGACGTCAGCCGCTCAGGTGTTACATAAAAGAGCTTGTAGCCGCCTTCCTTAAATACGGAGAGCCGCTCAGCGATTTCGTTATGGCCTAAAGAACTGTTCACGTACGCAGCTTGAATTCCAAGCTGATTTAAAGCATCCACCTGGTCCTTCATCAAGGAAATTAAAGGAGAGATCACAATGGTTGTCCCTTCCATAAGGAGCGCGGGAATTTGGTAGCAGATTGATTTGCCTCCGCCCGTCGGCATAATGCATGCTGTATCTCGCCTTTCAGAAACGACAGATTGAATGGCTTTCTTCTGCCCCGGGCGCAGTGAAGGATAGCCAAAATAGTGCTGCAATAGTGCTTCGGCTTTCTCTAGCATATAAATGAAACCCTCTCTTATCATTAAACTTCTTCCTGTCCCCCATGATATCATATTTAAACCGGCAATCAGCCTCTCCCCGTAAAATCGTCTAATCGATAAAGAAAATTCATTTTTAGATGTAAAGCGTCAGAAAATCAAATGAAGTGGGACTCGCCATCATTAAATTCCGGTCTGTTGTTCAGCTGATAATCGCAACCGCTCCGCTTCCTCCCGGCAAAGCGTTTTGTATGCCAAAGCTCCGGCAATACTCGCTCCGTCTGATGCATCGCGGCGCAGAGCGGATAGCTCTGACAGCACAGATGCCGCGTCGTCCTGTAAAATTCCGCGGTCATGCAGCATTTGAATCAATTCATCGCCTTCGAGGCGGATCGCATCTTGATCAAATGTTGAGGCTGTTTCCCGCAGAACATTGTGAACATCTGACCAAGCGCTTTCGATCAAGTTATCCCCTCGCTGCGCTGACCGTACAGAAATCAGTCCCGACAATCTTTTTTCCCGTACGGAGACGAGCTCCTGAAGCCTTTTGTCAAACTCCAATTCAAAATCCTTATATTTCAGTTTGATCAATTCCTTCATTCGATCGGACAAAGGCTCCTTTAGCAGCAAAACGCAAATCATCAAGGCAGCTGGCCATGCCAATGATTGAACCATCGCAGAAACAAATTCAAGCCAATCCATAAAATCAGCCTCCGTTTCAAAAGGAAAGTTGTTTTGTGAAAGACCAGGTGGTAATGTTGAATCGAAAGGAAAATTTTGCACATTAAGGGGTGTCGTTATACCATGTGGTTCATCATCATACTGATGATCATTTTGATTGGATTTGCAGGAAACATCGTTGCCATGTTGCGAACGATTGTAATGCAGAATGATAGAATCATCAGCCTCTTTGAGAATGAAATCAACAAAAACCATTAGACAAATGCCCAGGAAATGGAGAAATCGCAGAAGATACAAACGAACTGAAAACAGCCACTCTCCCTAATTCGGGACAAATAAGGAACCGATCATTTTCCGTATTGAGAGGCGGATTCTTTTTTATGATGCCTAAGATGGCGATGGATCGGTTTACAACTATATTAAATTGAATATTCAGATTAGTAAATATGAGTAAAGTCCTCACCTCTCTAACCGATACACATGTTAAGGAGGTGGTTATGTTGGATATTGCTGTTTTATCAATGGCCATGAGTCAGGCGGCTCTTTATCAAAACGTGCAAATGTCGCTGACAAAGACGGCTTTGGATACCGCCGAACAAAGCGCACAGCAGCTCGTAGACATGGTGCAGGCGCCACATCCCGTTTCAGGACATCATATTGACTTGAAAGGCTAAGGCCGAAACATACATTCAGCAGGCTGCGAAGTCTGCCGGATGTATGTTTTCCCGAAGAAATTTGTGAAAAAAACCGCTGCAACCTCTTTATTTTTTCAGGTTTTTGTACTATAATATTGTTCTGTGTCCCAGTAGCTCAGGTGGATAGAGCAACAGCCTCCTAAGCTGTGTGTCGGGAGTTCGAATCTCTCCTGGGACGTTTCAAATGTAAAGAGGCAAGCCCTTGTATGCCAAGGGTTTGCCTCTTTTGTTAATGGCCGTGTTGTTGGTGCTTTAAAATAAAGTTGATCAAAACGGATTCTTATCCAACGAATTTAAGTTTCGGTTGCATAAAACATTTTCTGGTTGCTTTTGCAAAAGATAATTTCACGATTTACTTGGTTAAATTAAAGCTTTGCTCAATTAAGTTATAAACTTCTTCTGAATCTATTCGTTCTAAAACAATTGATATCCAATTTTCCTTATCCATATGATAACCAGGTAAAATACTCTTTCCATTTCTTAAACTGCCACTTATTTCTGGAGGGCATTTTAAATTCAGAATATCTATTTCGTCATTTCCATCTAAGCCTAACTTTTCCGGAAGAACATTCATTACAAGACCATACCATTTTTCGGTAGTTTCATGTCTTAAAGCGGCATAGTTTGGAAATTTTTGAAATGGGTAATCTGGCGATGTCCCGAATTTTTCTTTGACGTGCTTAAAGATATCTTCTCTTGTTAACATACTGAATCATTCCTCCAACAACTCAAATAGATTTTCGGCATTTGCCGATCCAGAGGGAACAATGGTGAATTTTTTGCAGTCATGATGTGAAGGTGGACATGTTTTACTAACCGTCAATATTAAGGCTTTTAATTTGATCTGTTGTTATTTCCTTTGGAATCCAACTTCATTTTTCTTTTATATTAAACAATTTGGCCCTTTGCCGTATATACTTCTTTTACAATAAGAAACCCTTTTGACATATTCTATCCAAACATAGGCGAATTTTTCACCCTAATACATTGAGTGCGAATGTCTAAACCGGCACTCCTCATCTCATTTTCAAATGCTATCTGATAGGCAGAAGGATGAAACACATAAATCGCGGCTTTATCTTCCATTTCTTGAGTAATTCTGAAAGACGTCTCTTAAAAATTCATCAAATTGATCAGCTGCCATTTCATCATTCAGAATCGTCTTCCTCAACATGAAGAACCTCTGAATCTCCCGAGAAATCTAAAAGGAGCTCCACTAATTCTTCTCCCGAAAATCCTGTCATTAAAAGTGTTATTTAATTCAGCAAGATGCAGCTGGAGCTTTTCCTCATCCCAGTCGCCGCAGATCTTATTTTTCCTCAGCCTCATCCAGATTTACAACTGAAACCAGGAGAGTCTTTGGTCCTTTTTCCATGAGGATTTTAAAGCGTTGGTTGCCGCCTGCAAGGTTGCCAATCCTTTCATTCCAGACTAACGGTTCAACTGTTCAAAAGCGTTTCATAGACTGTTTCAGTGTTTCATATTCTGAAGCACCCGGCTGCAAGTGTGGATTGTATGGAGCCGGGTTAATTTTTCTATGGAATTTCACGAATGTTCATGACCTCCAAGAAAAAAAGCATCCATTGAGATACTTTATAAATTGATATTTATTTATGATAGATAGTTAACTTTTTGCATGATCCTTTTTATTTGTTGTATCTCATCGACTGTATATTTAGCAGGCTTTAAAACCTCATTCTTAAAATACTCGCACAAACTTGCTTTTGAGGTAAATCTATTCTTATCTTTTGTAGAATAATCTATTACACGATTTTCTTTGTCCTCCGGATAACCAAAATAGACTATAGGCTCAACATAGTTGAATTTATTATTATAGGTTATGAGAAAATTCCTGAGTTTATACATTGTGTCCATGACTTGATTTCTCGGGTTATCATAATAAGAAATATTTATAGAATTTTTTTGCTCAGAATCCTTATCTATATTGCTATTTTTCATAAAAATGATTGTCTTCTCTGTATCACTATTCGCTTTCGGAAATAATTGTTCAAAGACAAATGAAAAATCATTTGCAATTGATTCCGCATTTTTACGATTAATCCCATGGATAACTGTTCCACGCCAATACTTGGTTTCTATAATATAGATATCTGATGGCAAAATAACTAAATGATCAATTTGCCTGGTTTTTGTCTCCCCATTTTCTTCATAGGGTACAAATACGTTTCCCATTATAACCATCTCGTTTTCATTTATTTTCCCCTCAGAAATAAGCTTTTCTTTTAATTCCGTTAAAATAGTGTGGGTAATAACTTCACCGCTATTTCTTGAATACTTTTTAAGATTGTTTATATATTCATCCATCTTTACAATCTTGTTCTTCAGAAAATCGTTTTCATTTAAGAATTCATTTTTTTGATTAATATTCATGACTTCAGCTTGTTGTAAAGCAGCGGAAGCCTCTTTATGAGCTTGCACCAGGTGATCTTGATATGTTTGCTCTAGATTTTTTAATTCACGTTCTAAATTGTTTTGATGAATTTTTTTTGTCTCTTTTAATTTCCAGATCATATAACCAGAAAAGCCAAGAAGAACAATAATAGCTAATGTAGACACCGGTCTCCTCCTAGACAGAATATGATTCTACATTTTATTACAAATAAACCTTTTTTTGAAGAGTCCAGAGAAAAAAACAAATCGAATTCCTTTTTATCCCTTCAAGTTATTTTCCGCTATTAAAAAAGCACGTTTCCAGATGATGAAAACGTGCAACTGTAAATCAACTTCTAATCTAACTTCACCAAGAAGCGCTTATTCTTGAACAAAACGGCGGGTATATCAATTTTAACGCCTTCCCTTCTGAACGGCCTACCTCCTGGGCTAAATATCATGTCCAGTTTGACTACTTATTAGGCTTAGGGAAAAAGGCAGGGATTCTCGAGAGCAAATACATCATTAAAGAATGGGAACTGCCCGACAACCTGATCCTTATTCACGGTGACGGCCATACATGGATAGCGCTTGACTACAGAGAAACGAAAGAAAATCCGCCCGTGCACTATTTCGATTCAGAATTTGAAGAGAATTATAAATTAGCGGATTCATTTGGAGAATTTCTCTCTAAACTTTATACAGATAATCCCATGGATGATGACGACTGCCAGCTTATCGAAGGCGTGCATCCTGACATTCCCTATGTCTATCCGGAAGATGCCATTACAAAAGAAGAAGCTGAACAAATTCTGACTAAAAATTCGGCAGCCGAGCTGCATCAGCTTAATTACTACCCTATTGAAAGTATTGATGATTTAAAATGGCTTTTGACAAAAATGAAAAAATCCGCTTTAAAAGCAGACCGTGACACTGGTTTGGCACTTGCCGGCGCTTTGGAAGCCGTCATTTCTTACTATAAAAATTTAACGTTTGAGGATGAACAAACAAGAAGGTCAGTCCGCGATATCTTGGTGATATTAGAGAAGTTGAATGACTCTACTGTAGACATATACTTATCCCAAATTGACGACTTATTTTAAAAAGAGCCAGCCCCTTTATATCAAGGGCTGGTCTTTTTAGCATTTGAGCATCTGTTTCCTAACGTTTTAGTTTCCAGATGATACGCGGCTGTCTATGAGGCCTTTACTTCATTGGTCAGATATCCGTTTTTTCGCATAACCAATCTGGGGTCTTATTTGCAAAGGCGCATCATGAAACTGTTTTTCTTAAAAGGCGCCCTCAGGGGATCGGAATAAAATATGATCTCTTGCTTCCAGCGCTTTTTGTCTCACCTTTTCAAGATCTGCATCAACCAGCCGGCCGTTTCGTTTCACCGCTTTTCCTGCGACATATACGGAATCTACATTTCCGGTGTGCGTGCATTGGACGATGGCCCCCGCCGCATCAGTGAAAGGGAGCAAATTGACGCTGTCCGTTTTCACCATGATAAAGTCAGCTTCTTTGCCTGGGGAAAGCGAGCCGATTTTATGATCGAGCTTTAGGGCGCGCGCCCCGTCAATGGTAGCCGCTTTCAGGATTTGTTCGGCCGATATGCTCAATTCGGGCCCCGGCATAATTCCTTCTCTCAGCAGTTCATCATTGTGCTTTGCGCGTTCTGCTTGAAGAGCAAATTTCATCTGTGCGAAAAGGTCTCCCCCGGTCGATGTGACAACATCAACCCCAAGCGCAGTAAGAACCCCGTTTTTTAGAGAGAGCCCTGTAACAGGATAGCCGTGCCCCATCATCATCTCAATTTCTGGTGTCACAGATATCGAGCTTCCGTGAGCCGCAAGCATTTTCATTTCTTCTTCACTCATCGCATTGGCATGCACCATGTTTAAATCGGGACCAAGCAGCCCGGCTTGATTCAGCTTTTCAATCGAACGATCTTTCGCTCCCCAGTTGCCAAAAGCAATATGCATGCTGCATAAGGCATCCAGTTCCCGGGCCGTTTCGATTTCAAAGACAGATGTCTTCCATGAAGAAAACTCCGGACCTCGAATTGCAAGCCCCATCGTCAGAAGCTGATCCTTCGATTGAAAATATGCTTTTTTTACCCGTTTCGCTTCGTCCATATTCGAAAGATCGCTGTCTCTGTCCCAATATTCGGCGTCACCAGATGTTCCAAAGGCGAATACTGCGCGAATGCCGGCGTCTTTCAGTCCGGCAATCAGCTGGTCCGTATGATCAGGCGACTCAATCATCGTCCAGTCCAGCAAAGTCGTGACGCCTGCATCGAGCGCCTCAAGCGCTCCTAAATAGTTCGCGGCCCAATCATCCTCAGGTCTTCTCATCGACCCATAATTCCCATAATAAATCCGGTTTAAATAGGTTTGCAGGGACCAGTCGGCTCCGATTCCGCGGATCACAGATTCCCATACGTGGCGGTGCGTATCAACAAATCCAGGCATGATCAGCATATTGGAGGCATCCACAATCTCAGCGTCTCCGGCTTCAATCGACTCGGCAACGTCCAGAATGACGGAGCCTTCAATCAGCATGTCCCCTTTTTCGAGCGTATGAAGCTGCGGATCAAGCGTCACAATCGTAGCGTTTTGAAAAAGCGTTTTTTGCATAACGGCTCTCCTTTCTTCCCAACCGATTAGAGAAAATAACATCCTATATGTACCATATTAATATAAAAAAGGTATAAATGATATTAATAAGCATTCCGCGACTTCGAACTTCGTCTGCATTTTTCATTTTGCCATATACTATTTTTCTGCTGTTCGCTATAACCTATGTTAAACGTTGATATACATGGTAGCTCCCTTATAAAATAGGAACAGACCATAAAAGACCCCTGCCGGGTATTTATATGGTCTGTGAAAGTACAATTAAGCCTTAATTAATAACAATGGCCGTAATCCGATTTTTTTTCATAGCTTTTGCAAGGTTTTCCGCAATGATAGTGTTCATGTGAAACATCTTTATGATGTGAGTAAGTGTGCGGATAGTAATGAACATGTTCATACTTGTGGTGGTCTATTTTTTTTGTATGCTGTGGATGAATATGAGGAACGACAGATTTTGAGTAATGATGATCCTCACAATATTTCGTAGGGTAAACATGCGGCTCATGATGTTTGCAATACATTCGTACATTCTCCTTTCCCTTTGTTTTATAGATTCACTAGTACATTATGCTGAAAAGCTAAAGCCCGACTGCATAAGCACCTATGCTTTGTCCCTAATTTCGCCCGTTCATTTTCTAAATATCGTTTTTGGAAAATCTGTTTTATGACTATGAAGCATCTGCGGTTGAATCCCATTGCTTCCAGAGTTAAAAAAAAGACACTAAACGAATATTTTAAATGTTCGCTTAAAGTCCTTCACCTCCAATGAACATTGACGGGCTCTGTATGAATATGCAGCTCTGTTTTTGTATCAAAATGAACAACAAAGCCTCTGATTAATCCATAGAACTTGTTTTTTTCTGTAATTTTCATTACGGTCGCTTCGTCTCTAAATCCTGGCGGATGGCATCGCTCACCGACGATATATTGCTTTGAATGAACGGTGATTGATTGGATTGACTTCATTAAATTCCATTCCCCCTCAGAAACGTCATGCTCCCCTCTGCTTCTGTGCCAAACGGAGATACACCCCGATAAAAATACTTGCACTTCGGGTATTTTTCACGTTTCAGGGTGCAGAAGCAGTCTCGGTGATTATCATCATAACATGATTATCCAAAATATTCCTCTCTGCTTTTTGAACATTATGTGGCAGCTCCTCAATATAAAATCAACCGATAAATTGCGTTAAAATCCGATTGAACATTTTGCGTTCCTCCCAGAATGGACCGTGTCCGCTGTATTGAAACGGAACAAGATATGAATTTCTGATTTTGCGGCTGAGCTCCTTTGCTTGTGCAAACGGAATCGCCTTGTCTTGAATACCGTGAATGATTAAGGCTGGAGCAGCGACTTTTTCCGGATCATCATACAGTTTCTCATCTCTCAGCATTTCGATGACCGCTTTTGTCGACCAGCCTGCCGCCTGCAATCCCAATTGAAAAAACCAGTCTGAGAACGGTTGTGTAATATATTGAAAGAAAAACGTGTCGGTCACTTCGCGCATCATCTTGGGACGATCGTTAGACGCTTGCTGAAGCAATTTGGCTGCCGTTTCTTCAGTAAATCCCACAGGCGCCGCCGCATCGATCAAAACCAGCTTTGAGACCCCAGCGCCCCTATATCGGGACATATAGCGGAGTGCTATGGCGCCGCCGGTTGAATGACCGGCAAGCGTGAAGTTGTTTAATTGAAGCGCCTCAACGACAGCGCGGATATCATCAGCCAAACGGTTGTAATTATAGCCCGTCGCCGGCTTATCCGAACGCCCGAATCCACGCCAGTCAATGCCGATACAGCGGTATCCCTTTCGCGAAAGATCGTCAAATTGATATTCAAACTGGAGATGGCTTAATGGCCAGCCGTGCAAAAATACAATGGCTTTGCCGCTTTGAGGATTGATGTCTTCAACGTACAGATTAACGCTTGGTTCTGCCTCGATAAAATATCCCATGCCGTCGCCCCCGATCATGTCTTTACCATAAGATACTCCCAAGATGTAAATAGGTGAATGTCTCCGAGGGCTGAACATGAAGAATTTGAAAAGGCGTGACTGGTTAAACTATTTCAAGAAACGGAGGGTTGTTCAATGATGGCACTTCTGAGAAGTCTGGCGATATCGTTTGTCCTCATTCTGCCTGCGGCAGCGGCCTACGCACAAGTACCTTATCCATGCAGCGTCGTTCTTGATCCAGTCCGAGATATTCCCAATGCCCGCGGAACGGCTTTAATTGCGAAAGTGAAGAAACCGTATACCGAAGCCCCCGGGAGTCCTGTCAGGGAAAGGCAGAGTGTCGGCATCTACGCTGATTGGCTTCCGGACCCTGCTTCATTTGGAGATTATGATCAATTTGAAGGAATTGCCCGGATACCTGACCAGATCAGCTGGCGTTTCACCATGCATCAAGTCCAAGAAGACGCGCCGAGCTGGTTTGGCGGAAGTCCTTGGGCGGGCAAATTTGACGAAATATCATCAGAGCTGACTGTGAATACCCAAGTCGAAGTGCGCCCTTTCAATTCGAAGACGAAAAAGGCCGGCGAAGCTGTTTTGCGTGGGAATTTGCAAGGATGCAGGAGCTAACCAAAAAGGCCGTAAAAGCTCCATGGGGACGCTTCTACGGCCTTTTTTCATGTGAAGAATTTTTTCTTCCGGAAAGGTTAGTATTTTTCGTAGCGATCGCAAGGTTTACCGCAGTAAGAGTGGTCATGATAAACCGGCTTATAGCTTGAATAAGAGTGCGGATAATAGTGAACATGTTCGTATTTATGATGATCCACTTTTTTAATATGCTGCGGATGGATGTGAGGAACGATCGTTTTAGAGAATCTGTGATCCTCACAGTATCTAGTAGGATGCACAACTGGCGGCAGAACGCGCGGTTTGCAGTAAGACATAAGCACTTCTCCCTTCCTTAGGTTTCATTCTTCACTATCAGATTATGTTGATTAGCACAAACTTGTACTAATACAAGAAACTAAAAATCCGTCCATTTTCCCCGCCTTTTTGCTAAAAAGTGTTTCTCAGATGCTATAATAATAAAAATACTATTGAAAATGGAGCTGGACAGATGGACGCGATATCGATCGTTTCTTTTTTGGGTGCGGCCGTACTGCTAACACTTATGCCGGGCCCTGACAACCTGTTCGTTTTGGCACAGAGCATATCAAAGGGAAAATCGGCCGGTATAGCAACCGCATCCGGACTATGCACAGGGCTAATCGTCCACATCACCGCGGCTGCAGCAGGCATTTCTGCTGCGATCTATCAATCAGCTGTCGCCTTCTCGATTGTAAAATATGCAGGTGCAGCCTATCTGCTGTTTTTAGCTTACCAGTCTTTTCGGCAAAAAAGCGCCGGTTTCAACGTTGAAGCCAAAGATTCATTGAACCGCAGGGCTTTATATCAAAAAGGCGTGGTGATGAACCTATTAAACCCGAAGGTCTCATTGTTCTTCCTTGCCTTTCTTCCGCAATTTATCCACCCCGGCACCTTCAATGTGACAACGCAAATGCTTGTTTACGGCATGTTATTTTTGATTCAAGCGTTCGCTATCTTTGTGATGATCAGCCTGTTTGCGGAAAAAGTCGGAGACCGGCTGCGCAGAAATCCGCAAGCCGCCAAAAAAGTTCATTTGCTGGAAGGGTCTTTGTTCGCTTTGATCGGGCTTAAAATAGCGGTCAGCCAAAGGTAGAACCGCTGAAAAAAGGTATGCAGCCTGCACACCTTTTCCCGATTTTATTGCTTATAAATGTGACGCGTTTACCATTTCCGCCGTCGTCTTCGTTAGTAAACGGTCTCAATGACACGGCGGCATCTCATCCTTAAAACATCGAGGTTCAGTGAAAATGAACAGCCCTGCATTCCGTTTTCGTTTTCAAGTTTGATCGTTTGGGCGGGAAATGGTGTTGCGGAAACGAATTGATTTGTTCTTCAGCTGGAGTAGATCACAAGGCTGTCAAATTCTACAGCGCTTTCTTACTATGTTTGATTCCTTCTTCGTTTCATTGCATAGTGGAGTGCCAGACAATGAGACAAAAATTTAAATACCGTTTTTCTCTATACTCCCCCCTTTCTTTGATGCCAGTATACAAATTTACAGCCGCTGCGTAATGATGCAAATCGGTTATTTTCCGCTCAATCTAAATGATCAGATCGAATAAAGCGGACTCATTGATCTAGGGACGGCAGATCAGTCAAACGATAGGTCTGGGTCTTTTTTGATAGAAAATGCCGTTTGCCTGAGGTAAAACGGGATCGTTGATTGGCATATCTGCTATAAAGTCTTCGCTTTTTATCAGCAAAAAAGACTCGAACAGCGAGTCTTTTCAATTTATTTACAAATGATATTTTAAATGTTATAATAAATTGTTTACAAAAATAAAATCTATTTTTATTTATATAAATCGATAAATGTAAAAGGAGGTAAAAGAGATGGCCAAGACTTCAATGATTGTCAAGCAAAAACGGGAACAAAAGTTCAAAGTCAGAGAGTACACCCGCTGTGAACGCTGCGGCAGACCGCATTCCGTGATTCGGAAGTTTAAATTGTGCCGCATCTGCTTCCGCGAGCTTGCTTACAAAGGGCATATACCCGGCGTTAAAAAAGCAAGCTGGTAAAACGATTTCGCCAGCCCAAGAGGCTGGCTTTTTTTATTTAGCTCTGTTAAATTTTAATATTAATACTTTTGTTCAACATCCCTTCAGCTCAATAAGAACGATTTAATCAGTTGCTCATTATACACACTAATTGAGTGTAAATTCTCTTTTAATAAGCTATCAGTGATTTGCTTTATTACATTCGGTTCTCGTAAGCCTTCGTTTTCAAATGTTACAAGGTCATTTACTGTTATCCACTTGCTGTCTGAAATTTCATCTTCTTCGAGATTTAAAGAACCTCCAGTAACTTCGCCGATAAAATGAAATAAAATAACTTGATTGTTCGTACTACTGATAAAATTATAAACACCTGTAGTGGCAATCAGATTTACGTCGAATCCAGTTTCCTCTTTAACTTCCCTTCGGGCTGAATAGAGAATGTCCTCTCCATATTCGATACGTCCGCCCAGAAAATTCCACTTATTAACAGAAGTAGGTTTATTCTCTTTTATCATCAAGACTTTATCATCACTAAAGATAGATACACTGGCTACTAAAACAATTCCATTTTGCGACATCCATTTCTCCTCAATTTCTTTGGAAATGATATTATCTCTATAATATCTGATTCGCTTCTTCTATCAATAACCGCCTTGTTTTTGCTCGCCTTGACAACGATATCGAACGCACGTTCCCATTCTGGTTATATCAAGGATTCGTATAGGTATCAAATATCAATTTTCCTATATAAAGCCTTTATTTAAAATAACTCAGGAGCCGTTGCCGTCCAATATTTGAACAAACCCGTTTGTTCCGTCGACTCGGATGTAAGCGCCGTCTTCTATGATTTCTGTCGCTTTGTCGATCCCGACGACAGCAGGAATGCCGTATTCCCTTGCCACTACTGAACCATGGGTCATCATGCCGCCTACTTCCGTAATCAGTCCGACCGCTGAAGTAAAGAGCGGAGTCCAGCCCGGATCAGTATACGGCGCCACTAATATGTCCCCTTGATTCAGCTTCGCGTCTTCAGGACTCTTTGCAACTCTGGCGGTCCCTTCGATGATTCCCGCGGAAACAGGGGTACCTGTGAGAGCGCCTTCAGGACTTTTTTCATTTCGCAGCTTTCCTGTGATGATCTCCCCTTTACTCGTCATCACGCGTGGAGATGTGAGCTTTTGATTGGACGTATGCTGCCGTTTTCTGTCTGCTAACAATTCCGGAATATCCCCGATGCCGCGATTCTCCAATAGGGCGATAAGCTCCTCAAGCGTAAAGTAAAAGACATCTTCTTCACAATTCAAAATCCCTTTTCCAACGAGGGTGCGGGCTTCTTTAAGAATCGCTTTTTTGTATAAAAACATCAGTTTTACAAGTGTAAATTTATGATGCTCCCGCATTCCCATCAAGCTTCGGTACATATGAACGAGCCGGGAGACTCTCTTTTTTTCTGGAAAACGAAATTGAGAGATGATCTCCTTTTTTGCCTCTTCCGCTTCGGTTTCACCTTGTTTAAATTTCCTTCTGTGTTCCCCGGCGGCAATCGTCCGAATATGGCTGAGTATGGACGGAACGAGCTGAACCGGGGCCTCGGCCCATCTCGGCCTTGTCAAATCGATTTCTCCCACGCACCGCATCCCGTACTTTTTGAGAAAATCGTCTAAACTGCGTTTCATTTCGGCGCCGCCGGGGATTTTGAGCAGTTCTTCCATAAAATTTTCGCTGTTTGCACGCTTGAAATAGTCAATGACAGCAGGATACTTTCTCGCCTGATCGGAAAGATCTCCTAACTCTAGACCCATTTCCGTTGTGACATTATGGGGCAGGGATTTATACAATTTCCCCAGCAAAATAGCGCTTTTCTCGTCCCCCAGCTTCTTTTTCAGCTTTTTTTCGAGCAATCCGGCTGCAATCATTCCGCTCAAGACATACACAGCGACTTTTGAAAGCACGTCTTGCAACATGTTTCCCATTCCTTTTTGGATGACGCGGATCGTCTCAGCACCGGAAGTCCGGCTAAGCTGCTCTTCGGTGTCCGTCACGATCGCTTCAATGATCAATTCCGCTTTTTTCTCGGCTTTATCCGGATTTCTCATGAGCAGGATTCCGGCAACTTTTAATGCTGCCGGAATCAAAATCGGCGCCAAATTCCCGGCAATATGAAAAATGCCTTTTCTGGATGTGGAATATAGCTGATGTTCTTTGCGCTTGACTACCTCCGATACAGCTGATGCCATCAACTGATCCATGCCGCTCAATACTTTAAGCAGCCGGCTTCGGACGAATTTGAGGGAGAGAGCACCCGTAATATCGGCAAAGACTCTTCCTCCCGCTTCGCGAAGAATCGGCTGTGCCGAAGGATCTTTTTTTAAAAATCGGAGGACTTGGCTGATAACCGATACACCCAATGGTTTCAGCGGATCGGTCATCATTTGGATGTAGCCAAAATTAATCAATACGTGCGGCCTATCATCAAAAAAGCGTACGACCGGGTAAAGGGATGTGATCGGCCGGCTTTGAAGAATGTAAAACCTGCCGCCGGCAAAAGCCCACTCGATATCCTGTTCCTTGCCATAGTGAGCCTCGATTTTGCGCCCCAGTTCTGCTAATTCAATGATTCTTGGATCCGGCAAAGCCTGTGTTTGTTGTTTTTCCGGAGAGAGGGTTTTCTGGACGGTTCCTCCCTCTGGTACGGAGTAAATGGCCGATTCTTTCTTAGAGAGTTGTTTTTTAACGATTTCACCAGACCGAATCTGATACAGATCAGCGCTGACGACGCCGGACACCAACGCTTCACCCAAGCCGAAGCTGGCATCGATGGATACCGTTTTGCGGTGCCCCGTGATCGGATCCGCCGTGAACATAATTCCGGAAACCTCGGGAAAAACCATCTCTTGAACGACAACCGCAAGAAAGACAGAGCGGTTGTCGAAACCGTTTTTCGCTCGGTAGGAAATCGCCCTGTCTGTAAACAGCGAGGACCAGCATTGTTTCACCGCTTCAAGAAGCTGATCTTTCCCGCAGACGTTCAAAAAGGTGTCCTGCTGTCCCGCGAATGAAGCATCTGGCAGGTCTTCAGCCGTTGCGCTGGAGCGGACGGCATAGGCTTTATCTTTGCCGGTCGTATCTATGCCCTCCAATATCGCCGATTTGATCTCGTCAGGCATGGAGATCTGAGCAAGATGCTCACGAATTTGTTTCCCCACAGTCCGAATCTGTTCAAGATCATCATGTTTGAGCTGTTCAAGCTGATCGAACAGACTGTCGATGATGCCGCTTGTTTGTATGAACGCACGGTAGGCTTCAGTTGATATGCAAAATCCCTGAGGAACGGGAAAGCCCGCTTTTGTCATTTCCCCAAGGTTCGCCCCTTTCCCGCCGACAGAGGGCAAGTCAAATTGATCGATTTCATTGAAATACAGCACGTATTTCTCCATTCTATCCTCTCCTTAAAATCCGCTTTTTGCAGCAACTTTACACCGCATTTTCCAGCGTGACATGCATCAATATTCAGCTCAAACCATGAACAGATGCCTAACGCGGCATACCTTCTTTATACGAATAAAATAAACACTATGTTGATTAATATTCATCATGTTTATTATAATTGCGCAAAAGGAGAACGCAATGAACAATCAATCGGCAAATGTTAAGTTCTCAACACAAAGATGGAAATTGTTGATTTTCATGAACCGTCAGGAGGATTTGAATGACTGAGCAGAAAAAAGACCGCAGGGTAAAACGCACGAAAAAAATGATTAGAGACGCACTCTCTGAACTGATGAAAAATAAAGCGTTTGAAGAGATATCCGTTACGGACATTACGAAGAAAGCCGATATTAACCGCGGCACGTTTTACTTGCACTACGAAGATAAATACGATTTGCTGGACCAAAGCGAGGAGGAAATCATCCAAGAGATCAATAAAATTGCTAAACGCTCGATTCACTCAATGGATGTATTAAATCAGGATGTGATTGACCATCCGCTGACATTCGTCGTCGACATTTTTCAATATATAAAAGAAAACGAAGTTTTTATGAAGGCAGTTTTAGGCCCTAAAGGCCCGGGTTCTTTCCGTTTAAAATTCAAATCGGTTTTGATCAGCAATTTAAAACGGCTGAAAACAGCGATCAGAACGGATCCGATTGTACCGGAAGACTACTTGATTTCCTACATAACCGGCGCTCATATCAGCGTTATGCAGCAATGGCTTGAGAACGGGATGAAAGAGACGCCGCATGATATGGCGCTGATTTTATCAAAAATAACCGGAATGGGCCCTGCATATGCGGCAGGGCTGAGAAAAAAATGACCGGCTTTCAGGAAGAGGGATAACCCTCTTTTTTGCTTTTTTCGTGTTATGTATAAGAAATCAAAAACAATCCAAAATATAGTGAAAAAGGTGGTGAGACCATGCAGAAGAAAGGTATTCAAAACAGCAGCCTTGAGCAGCTGAAAAACGATCACGAAACAGAAAGCGCATTCCAGCAGGATGACAAAAACAATAAACAGCAACAAAACAGGAATGCTTTAAAATAAGCTGAAAGGTGAGGAAACGAAATGAAGCATGTAAGAGCATTGTGTTTAAAATTCATTGTGAGCCTTGTCCTTTTATATGTGGTCCTAACTCTGTTTTTTGGCGTTCCATTCGGTGAAATGTTTGTTTTGACATTGTTTCTGGGTGTGATATCCTATCTGGTCGGAGATCTTCTGCTGCTGCCGAGAACAAACAATACAACCGCGACAATGGGAGATTTTGGCCTTTCACTCGTATTGATTTGGGTGATTCTCGCCATGCAAAATAATCCCCCGTATGGTACGCTTGCTGCAGCTTCAATCGTGTCAGCGATCGGCGTCACAGTGTTCGAATATTTTTTCCACCGCTATATGGAAGCCAACGTCTTGAACGAAACAGAAAACGGAAAACGGGAAAACAGAGAAAAGCCTGGTTCATTGCAGTATCAAAGCGAATCATCAGAGGAGCTTTATCCGGTTACCCCCTCTAAAAAACAGAACGAAGAATAAGCATGAAAGCCTGCCGACCCGGCAGGTTTTTTTACGTTTATGACCAGAGGCATTTTTCATTGATTAAAGGAATATCCGTCTTTTTCACGAATTGATATAAAAAAGTGAGGAGGACAAAAAATGACACATAGCGCATTAAAGCATTTAGATTATCACAATTGGGCGAATCAAAGGGTGCTCACCCACCTGAAAAGCCTGCCTGAAGAGCTGTTCACCCGGGAAATCAAAAGCGTTTTTCAAACTGTATCTGAGGTTGTTACCCATATGTGCGTGGCTGACGCCTTATGGCTGAAGATCATATCCGGAGCCGCTTACGAGGAAGCAAAGGAAACAGGCATGCGTCTGAAAGAAGGATTAAAGAGGAAAAAGATCGATGACTTCATTTCCATCTTTCATGACACGGCGCTTCAATATGAAGCGTTTTTTGAAAATCTTGAAGACCCCGATGGTGAAATCACGATTGCCCATCCAATATTAGGCGAAATCAAAACGCCTATTAGCGAAATCCTTCATCACGTAGTCAACCACGGCACTTATCACAGAGGCAATATTTCAGCGATGCTGAGACAAATGGGTGAAGCGGGTGTGCCAACGGACTATATTTATTATTTATTAAGCCTGAAGCAAACGACATAAATAAAAAAACCCTTGTTCCGTCTTTGGAACAAGGGTTTCACAATTAAAATGATGCTGCAAGCTTTTTAGCTTCTGCTAAGCCGTTTTCAATAATTTTTTGAGCGTCGTCAGGAACAGCGTTGTGTCCTTCGATGACAACGGTATGCAAGTCTTGAACACCGAAGAAGCCCATGACGGTTTTCATGTAGTTCAACGACATTTCCATTGCAGCCATCGGTCCTTCAGAATAGAAGCCTCCTCTTGCATTTAACAGAGCAACCTTCTTATCTCCCATCAGGCCTTTAGGTCCTTCAGGAGTGTATGTAAACGTCACTCCTGCGCGGGACAAGTAGTCCACATAAGTGTGAAGTACAGCTGGAACGGCGAAGTTCCACAATGGGAAAGCAAAAACAACCTTATCGGCTTTGACGAATTCGTCTAAGTAACGATCCGCTACAGCGGCGGCAGCTTTTTCATCCTCGTTCAATTCCATGCCTTTTCCTGCTTTAAATGTCCCGTTAATGGCATTTCTGCCTAGGTACGGCGGGTTTTCTCTGTAAAGGTCAAGCTCTACAATTTCATCGTTTGGATGATTTTCTTTATAGCTGTTAAGAAACGCTTCATAAAGTTTTACAGATACAGCTTCTTCAGCTGTACGGTCATTAGCTTTAACAAACAATACTTTAGACATTCTATTTTCCTCCCGTTGCTAACGTTTTAATATTTACTTACAAATAGTATGTTACTTTCATTTAAATAGAAAGTCAACTCATTTATTTTTCTAACCAAAAAAAGCACCCATTGGGCGCTTTATTTGGAGTCCTGTTCCTGGTCAAGCCGTTCATAGACGTATGAATGTTTTTGGTCCATCGTTTCTTTATTCGTCAAATCCTTCATTTGCCGTGTAAATTGCCGATCATTCTCTGTGCGGTCTTCTTGTCTTGCTTCTGCTTCCGCTTGAGCTTCGGCGGTTCTTCGCGCATATGGAATCGCTTCAAGGCGTTCATAGGGGATTTCTTTTCCCGTTGTTTCACACGTGCCGTATGTGCCGTCTTTCATCCTATTTAAAGCGTCTTCGATCTCTTTCAGCAAAGCATCGTCCGATTGCCGGAAAGCCTGGTCCCTCATTCGTTCGGTATACACGCCGGCATGGTCGGCAAGATGATTGTCAATACCGTTTGACAATTCGCCTGTTTCTTCATTCATCGGCTGCACCTCAGACTTTGTACCTGTGATTTCGTTTTTTAAGCTGATTAATTTATCGTAAAGGTGCTGTTTTTGTTCCTCTGTCAATGGCATGTTGATCATCCTCCTTTCTTTTTCATTACCCGATTGCCAAAAGGGAAAACGTGCATTTCTCCGCAAAAAAAGACCGTTCATTCGCAAAGGAGCGTTTGAACAGCCTGTTGAGATTATGCACATAAGTATTTTGATAACAGCGCTTGAATTTCAAGCATGTCGGTATCCTTCGTAAATTCCAGATCAAAGATTTTGCTGCTGGTCATCAGAGAAAGAGAACTGTCTGGATTGAACATGCTGACTTCTCTAATCGCAAAGCCTTCAATCGATCTGTAAGGCAGGAAGACGCGGACTTTCTTTTTAGAAAACAGTTTATTATCAAAAAAAATAATCCGCTTGTTCGTAAAACATATTTGATCCATTCTTAGTCTGCAAACCGATTCAATTTTTTCTCCTTCTATAAGCAGCGGTTCAAATTTTTTGCCGTCTGCTGTTTTGCTTGCTGAAAAAACGCCCAATCAAAACCCCTCTTTCTATGTGTCCAATTTATGTTTATGCACAAGGCAAAGTATGCTGTCAGTTAATAATAAGGATACGATAACCCTGATTTATAAACAATTACGAGCAGATTACATTTCTTTAACTCTATATGTTTGTTTTTACTATCAATTAATACGCCCGGCGGACGCGTGAGGTTTCAACTTTTCATCAGTTTTTTCAGCTTATTTTTCGTTTGCTATGAATCAAAAGGTGCATAGCGGATACAGCAAAAAACCGCAGCAAGATGTTCTGCTTCTGCGGTTCTCCTCTGACGTTATTATGCCTTTTATGTACGTCGGCACTTGGTCACACTTCCGATTCAGCCAGCCGATTTTTTATGAAAGTGTTCGGTTTTGTTGAAACTTTATGCGAATGAATTCAGGCTTTTACTTCTTCAAAGTATTCTTTGTAATAGCCGCCGACTTTGTTTGTATTATCGATGATAAACAAAAATTCTCCCGTTTCGTTTTTGACCTCGTATATGTTACCGACGGTCAGCGCTCTGTTGACGATATACTTTTTGGCATCGGTATGTATGCACTTTACTTTTTTAATGGTTTTATTGTTCTGCCATTTTTCATGAATCATGTGGATGTCTCCTTTTTCATACGTATATAGTTTCCATTGTAGCGTTTTTTCGCCGAAATGCAATGCGCTCTGTCGGCGAATGTGGTTTTTGCCAAACATGAATATTGATTTGGTTTCATTCCCTGTTATAGAATGGTGGTGTATAGTTCCAAAATCAGAAATATATCCCTCTTTCATCCGCGTAATGACCGAACTAAAAGACAAACCAGCACCAAGACAACTCACCTGAAGACAGACCAAAATTTTAAAGGAGGTTTGTTTGACAAACATGAGTTCATTAACGATGCAGGTCAGTAAGAAGCTGGAGTCATTTTTGCAGGGAACAAAGAAGCTCTATATTAACGGGGAATTTGTAGCCAGCGCCTCAAACAAAACGTTTGAGACCCCAAACCCGGCGACTGGTGAAACGCTCGCCACGTTATATGAAGCAGGTCCCGAGGATGTGGACAAAGCTGTAAAAGCTGCGCGGGAAGCCTTTGACCGCGGTGAGTGGCGGACGATGAACCCTGCCGAAAGAAGCCGGCTGATGTACAAACTCGCCGATCTGATGGAGGAACATAAAACGGAACTGGCTCAGCTTGAAACGCTGGATAACGGAAAGCCGATCAGCGAAACGACCGCAGGCGATATTCCGCTGTCAATTGAACATATGCGCTATTATGCGGGCTGGGCGACGAAAATAACCGGACAGACAATTCCTGTTAACGGACCTTATTTTAACTATACACGGCATGAGCCTGTCGGAGTTGTCGGGCAAATTATCCCTTGGAACTTCCCGCTTCTGATGGCTATGTGGAAAATGGGAGCCGCCCTTGCAGCCGGATGTACGGTTGTCTTAAAACCGGCTGAACAAACGCCGCTTTCCGCTCTGTATTTAGCTGAGCTGATCGATGAGGCAGGCTTCCCGAAAGGCGTCATCAACATCATCCCTGGCTTTGGGGAGACGGCCGGAGAAGCTCTGACCGACCATGCCCTTGTCGACAAACTGGCATTCACAGGGTCAACTGAAATCGGCAAAAAGATAATGGAGAAAGCGGCCAAATCGGTCAAACGTGTTACCCTTGAGCTCGGCGGAAAGTCGCCGAATATCATCCTCCCTGACGCCGACCTGAAGAAAGCGATTCCGGGCGCACTAACCGGCGTTATGTTCAACCAGGGCCAAGTTTGCTGTGCGGGATCGCGCGTTTTCATCCATAAAGACCAATATGACAAAGTCGTTGATGAAATGGCCGCTTATTCCAAATCGCTCCGCCAAGGTGCGGGCCTTCATGAAGACACGCAAATGGGACCGCTTGTCAGCAAAGAACAGCACGAACGCGTCCTCTCGTATATTGAAAAAGGACGCCAGGAGGGTGCGAAAATCGCGGCCGGCGGAACATGCCCTTATGAACAGGGATACTTTGTTTCTCCGACTGTATTCACAAATGTCGAGGATGAGATGACAATAGCAAAAGAAGAAATCTTCGGTCCTGTTTTGGCGGCGATTCCTTATGAAACGGTTGATGAAGTCATCGAACGGGCCAATCGCAGTGAATACGGCCTCGCTGCGGGCGTATGGACGGAAAATTTGAAAAACGCTCACTATATCGCCGACCGTCTGCAAGCGGGTACCGTTTGGGTCAACTGCTATAACGCTTTTGACGCCGCATCCCCATTCGGCGGCTACAAACAGTCTGGACTCGGACGTGAAATGGGCTCATACGCTCTGGATAACTATACAGAGGTTAAGAGCGTCTGGATTCATACAGGCGAATAACTCGACATGAGCTTCTGCAGCCGCCCTGTCGATCAGGGCGGTTTTCTTTTTTATAGAAATAAACATTTATAGATACATATGGTAAAATAGATGACAATTCAAGTCGACTGGAATGATAGAATCGTGTATTCTTCCTCTCTTGGCATAACCGTCTGGAAACAAAAAAACTTTAGATACATATGGGCGTCGCAAACAGCGCAGGCTGTCGGATCAATCTTGATGACGATCATTGTCATGGTCGATGTATTTAAGGAAACGAACTCTGTATTCGGATCCGGTCTGGTTTTGGCTTTATCCTCGTTCGGCAGTGTATTCGGAGCGATCGCTGCTTTTGCTATTCAGCGTCTCGATCTGCTGCAAACAGCGGCCTGGTCAACATGGTTCAGAGCGGTCTGTGCATTATGCATCGGCTTATGCCAATCGCTTGGCTTACCCTCTTATATCATTTATCTGCTGCTATTTTTGCAAAGCTTTGTCGGCTCCTGGTATACTCCCGCACAGTTAGGTTTACTGTACCAAGCCATTAAAAAGCGCGATTACGTGGCTGCATCGGGAAGCATCGTAACGGTCAACCAGTTTGTCCAGGCGGCAGGCTGGGGTCTCGGCGGCTTTTTAACCGTTTTGGCCCAGACTTATACGTTGACAGTGTTTACAGCAGCACTCTTTTTCATATCAGGGCTTTTAATCAGATTGCCGGATTTCAAAAAAGCGATTATCCCTCGTCAAAAAGCCCGCGCACAATCGGTCTGGCGCACTGTTTACAGGAAGAAAACCGTTTTGCTGCTTACGATGATGGACATGTCGGAAGGTTTAGCAAATGCAGTCTGGACTTCCGCCGTTTTGCTGGCTTTTACTAAAGAGGCGCTAAATAAAGGAGAGGCTTGGTGGGGATTCATCAATGCCGGTTATTTTTTGGGAGCGATTTTGGGCGGCATTCTCGCTGTGCTCTTTTCCAACCAGCTCAAAAAAAGGCTTGGCCTCATGATTGTCTTGGGTTCTGTTTCAATGGGAATCACAACGCTTTTATTCGCCTATTCGTCAAATCCCCTCCTTTCGGTCATCCTCTGTATCATGATGGGTCCGCTTTATCAAGTAAGAGACGTCAGCCAGACGGTTATCCTTCAAGATACGTTGACAGATGAAGAGCGTGCACCGGTTACCGCCGCCAAAAATACCATTTTGACTGCATGGTCTATCATAACAATCGCCATCATGGGGGCTTTGGCAGACTTGATCGGGGTACGAAGCGTATTTATCGCTGCCGCTGTATTATATGCCGGAACAGCCGCTGCCACATTTTTCGTCCGGGATTTAAGAACGTACAGCCAATCTGCAAGGCAGCAGACGAAAGGGAAAATAGAAGGATGAAGCTGCTGCGGTTTTTTCTCATTAACGGGATATTTGGAGTGATCGTTTTTGAAATAAAAGAAGCACAGCGGCGCTGATCGGCGGCGGCCTGTCTTCGGCGGCATTTGCAGCTGTTCAGCAAAGATTGAATAATAAGAACAAACAAAGCGGCGATCAAAAAATCAAATGCTCCCGCGTCCTCCGATTCAGCGGGACATCAGCTCTTCGTATTCCCGCTTCAATATCCCCATAATGATTTCATCCGAGTACTGCTCATTCATATAAAGAGCCTCCCTGATCCTTCCTTCCATTTTAAATCCCGCTTTTTCATATGCTTTCAGCGCGCGGATATTGTGTGAAAAGACTTCGAGCTGGAGGGGGTTAAGATCGAGCCTTTCGAAAGCAAGCTGCATGGCCAGCCGCACCGCTTCAATCCCATAGCCTTTGTTCAAATAAGCGGGGCTGTGCAAAGCAATTCTAAACCCCGCTTTTCGATTCCTCCGGTCAATGTCCATAATGGACAGATCGCCTATCAAACGATCGTCCTCCTTTAAGCAGACGGCAAAATCATAGCGCGTCTCATCACTCGTGATTCTCTCATAGTGCTCATAAAGGTCTTCCATCGTATATTCGCGCGTCGTGCCCGTCATATACCTGATGTCTTCATTTTGAACGGCTTTGTAAAAGCTCTCCATATCGCCTTTTTCAACAGGTCTGAGATAAACCTTGCGGCTCTTGAACATCGAACGCCCCTCCCCTGCTACTTTTGATACGCGGCAAACCAATGGTATGGCTGTATTTCCTTTAAAGTTTTATAAACCAGGCGCCCATCCGGTACAGTTACAGCTGCTTTAAGATCAGGACCCCAATAAAAAAGTCTTTCCTGGCATACCCCGCACGGCGTTAATACCTTGCATTCGGAATGTTCGTCGTCTCTTGCAACACAAACAGAGTGCGTTATTTTCGCCTGATACTTATGGGCTTCGAGAATGGCGCCCGTTTCAATGCATAATTCTGTTGAAGCGTTGATTACTTCCGGGGCTACGCTCGTTAAGATTCTTCCGTCCTCGGTATACATGGCGGCTGCCCCGCCCCATCCGGTCGGATACCTCTTTTTGATCAATTCGACTGCGGTGTCATACAGCATCTGTTCAATATTCATTCATCAACATCTCCCAACCATTGTTTAATCTAAAGTCTCTCTTTATACAATACCTGATGTTGGAACGGGGGTAAATGAAGTTATTAAAGACAAATCACTACACTCACGATTCCCTGATGATGCCCACCGCCTAATAAAAGCGCGGCGTGCCCATGCTGACTTGACGACTGTATCCTCATCACTTATTTAAAATCTATGTTCTTCTGTTTTCACCCGATTGGCATGACACATTTCCCAAATGAATACAGTAAGATGAAGGAGATGAGAAGATTGCGATCTATACTAGAAGACGTGAAAGCTTTCAGGCAAAAGACGCTCGCAGAGCTTCAAAACAGACAAAGATCTGATGGTTCGTGGCGGTTTTGTTTTGAAGGGCCCGTGATGACGGACAGTTTTTTCATTCTGATGCTGACATCACTCGGCGATCAGGACTCTTCTCTCATCGCAAGTCTTGCTGAACGAATCCGTTCAAGGCAGAGCGAAGACGGCGCGTTTCGCAATCACCCGGATGAAAGAGCAGGCAATCTGACCGCGACAGTCCAGGGCTATACCGGAATGCTGGCTTCGGGGCTCTATGACCGGAAAGCTCCGCATATGCAGAAAGCCGAAGCTTTTATTAAGGACGCAGGCGGATTGAAGGGCGTCCACTTTATGACGAAGTGGATGCTCGCCGCCAACGGTCTGTATCCATGGCCGAGAGCCTATATTCCGCTCTCGTTTTTGCTGATCCCGTCCTATTTCCCGCTGCATTTTTACCATTTCAGCACATACGCAAGAATTCATTTTGTCCCCATGGCCATTACGTTTAATCGGCGATTCTCTTTAAAAAACAACCAAATCGGCTCGCTTCGGCACCTGGATGAAGCCATGTCAAAAAACCCTCTCGAATGGCTGAACATCCGCGCCTTTGACGAAAGAACCTTCTATTCTTTCAATCTGCAATGGAAACAGCTCTTTCAATGGCCGGCTTACGTCCATCAGCTCGGATTTGAGGCCGGCAAAAAATATATGCTGGACAGAATCGAAGAAGACGGAACGCTATACAGCTATGCGAGCGCGACCATGTTCATGATTTACAGCCTGCTTGCGATGGGAATATCTAAAAACGCCCCCGTTGTCAAAAAAGCAGTCAGCGGAATCAAAAGTCTTATTTCATCATGCGGAAAGGAAGGGGCCCATTTGGAAAACTCAACTTCCACCGTCTGGGATACGGCCCTCATCAGCTATGCCATGCAGGAATCCGGAGTGCCTGAACAACATTCTTCCACCTCATCGGCAGCCGACTACCTTCTCAAAAGACAGCATGTGAAAAAAGCGGACTGGGCTGTCTCAAATCCTCAAGCGGTCCCTGGCGGGTGGGGTTTTTCACACATCAATACAAACAATCCCGATTTGGACGATACCGCTGCGGCATTAAAAGCTATTCCGTTTCAACGGCGTCCGGATGCATGGAACCGGGGGCTCGCCTGGCTTTTATCCATGCAAAACAAGGACGGAGGGTTTGCGGCATTTGAAAAAGATGTTGACCATCCGCTTATTCGAAATCTGCCGCTCGAATCTGCCGCTGAGGCAGCAGTCGATCCGTCAACGGCAGACTTGACCGGACGCGTTCTTCATCTGCTCGGGCTTAAAGGGCGGTTCACAGATAACCATCCTGCGGTCCGGCGCGCCCTCAGGTGGCTTGATCATCATCAGAAAGCGGACGGCTCTTGGTATGGCAGATGGGGCGTCTGCTTTATTTACGGTACATGGGCCGCACTCACCGGTATGAAAGCTGTCGGGGTTTCCGCCAACCAGACGTCTGTCAAAAAAGCGATCTCCTGGCTAAAATCGATCCAGCGTGAAGACGGAAGCTGGGGAGAATCTTGCAAAAGCTGTGAAGCGAAGCGTTTTGTCCCTCTTCACTTTGGAACAGTTGTTCAATCTTCATGGGCGCTGGAGGCGCTTTTGCAATATGAGCGTCCGGATGACCCACAGATCATAAAAGGGATCCGTTTTCTCATCGATGAACACGAAAGCTCGCGTGAGCGACTCGAATACCCGACGGGAATCGGGCTGCCGAACCAATTCTACATCCGCTATCACAGTTATCCTTTTGTGTTTTCATTGCTCGCTTCAAGCGCATTTATTAAAAAAGCGGAAATGAGGGAGACATATTGAACAGAGATGCTTACAAAGAAAAAATATCGTCATGGGCCAAAGACCTGAAAGACCAGATGAAAGATGATCCTTCTTTAGAAAGCCATTTAGAAAAACTTTTTCAATCATTGGATGATCCTCGTGCGACCGAACAGGAATGGTATGAGCAGGCAGAAGCCGTGTATCAAGCCATCTCCCGCAGTGATGCGTCTCAAGCAGGCCGGCAGCCATTCAGAACAGTGCCGATCGGAGGCCATCGCCTGCCAAGCCTGCCCTACTCGTATTCAGCCCTTGAGCCCTATATTTCAAAAGAAATTATGTTTCTTCATCATACAAAACATCACCAAAGCTATGTCGACGGTTTGAACAGAGCTGAAAAAGAACTGCAGAAAGCGAGGCAAACCAAACAGTTTGACCTCGTTAACCATTGGGAAAGAGAGCTCGCCTTCCACGGAGCCGGGGACTATTTGCATACGATATTTTGGTACGCGATGCACCCAAAAGGAAAAAGACGGCCGACAGGCGAATTGCTGGAGATGATCAACCGTTCATTCGGCAGCTATTCGGCCTTTAAAGAACACTTTTCCGAAGCGGCGAAAAAAGTGGAAGGCGTCGGCTGGGCGATCCTCGTCTGGGCGCCGCGTTCGCACCGCTTGGAAATTCTGATCGCAGAAAAACATCAGCTGATGAGCCAATGGGATGTGATCCCCCTGCTCCCGCTCGATGTATGGGAGCACGCATATTACCTTCAATATAAAAATGAAAAGGCAAAATACGTCGATAATTGGTGGAATGTCGTTGACTGGAGAGAGCCTGAAAGGCGATTTGCGTCAGCAAAGCGCGTTTTATGGGAGCCGTTCTGATTCAAATTCGCTGGCGGGACTTCAATAGTTGAAGTCCTGTTTGCGTTTCGGCAGATCATGCCCATTTGCTGCGCCGGACATTGGCCTGATGTCGCCGAAATTTCTCCTCCGGATTCCCCGTCATCAGAGATGAATAAGCCGTGCCTTAAAATCCTCTCGCGCTTTTCCTTACATGAATGCTTCTAAAACGCCTGGCAGCCGTCGACATAGGTCGTGCGCATCTATGCTTTCTCTTCAACCCTCTATTGTATATAAGAAGATAACCAATAAATGTTTATATATCCCAGTTTATCTTGAGGATTTTCAAATAGTCGGCAGAGAAATCCCTTGCCATTCGCCCTCTCGGACATGCTGTTTGAAAAGGGCCGCAAATAAAATACCGACTGCAAATTCTATCAATATATCCCAAAATCGAGCCTTAAGTATGAAATGTGAACATTTTTTGATTTATTTGGAAAATAGTCTATTTTCCTCATTCTTCTAATTCCAAAAATCGTTAAGCTATTCTATGAGAAGGGAGGTAATAGATGAAACAAACTGTCGATGTTTGTCTGATTCAGCTGGTCAGTTTTTTGAAAAATGGCAATTTATATTAGGAGGGTTAATCATGAAAAAAATGTTTGCTTTCTTTACAGCTTTAATGCTCGGTTTGACTTGTCTGCCATACTTATCGGAAGCGAAAGAATCAAAACATACGGACAGTTCTGTTACAAGCTTGCCTTCTATGTCTATACCTACATCTCTCAATCAGTCATTGAACGAGGAAAAACAGCAGTTTAAAACTTCCGCTATTGATCTCAGCATCAGCCTCGACCTCTTAGGAATCGGAAACTCGATTAGAGACGCTATCGTTCAAAGCAATAACCGCAGCGGTTTCGTCAAAAACTGCATGGAAACCGCTTTTTATTCTGCAGGGCAAAGATACAATGTCATGGTGTTCAACTTAAGCCAAGGCTATCACAATGGTTTAAGAGGAGTTAAATTTTATGGATCTGCCAACTATCATGGCGTGATTTACGGCATTTGGGTATTTGAAAGCGGACAATTTACAAACCAAGGAGACGGCGGCTGGATTAACTGGGCCTTTAAAGGCTGGTTTGATCGAAACGGCCAAACAGTAACATTCCGTAAACCTTAATCAAAGTCCATGTATCCCCCTCTTCTGCTTGCCGGTAAACCGGCAAGCTTTTTTAAATTTCTGACCAGAAAAACAACCGCTTTTTCCCTTCCTCTCCCCCCTTTCATCACACACTTCTTGCCGGTTATACCGCCGAGAAATGAAAGTGCGGCTGACCTAAGCGACACGCAACTGTCTGCATGAAAAAAGGCCGGATGGTCCGGCCTTTTAAAAACAATTTATTCTTAAAATACCCCGATAGCATCCAAAAAGACGACAATAATGACGATTGGAGCTGCGTAGCGGATCAGCAGAAGCCAGGCTGCAAACCATTTTCTGCTGATTTTAGAGCCTTCTTTCAATTCGGCAAAAAGCTCGTCTTTCGGAATTTTGAGCGGCACGAAAACGGCAATTAGCAAAGCGCCGAGCGGCATTAATATATTGCTGACAAGATAATCCGCCGCATCAAAAATGGATAGATTAAAAATCGACACATCCTGAAGCACGCCGTATGACAATGCTGAAGGAATACCGAATAGGAAAATCGCAATTCCTCCCGCCCAAGCGAAAGCCTGTCTTTTCTTAGGATCCCCTTTTGACAAGGAAGAAACAAGGATTTCAAGCATTGAAAATGCAGACGTCAGTGTAGCAAATAAAAATAAGAGCAGAAACGCCAATAAAAAGATGATTCCTAAAGGCATCTTATGAAAGACTGACGGCAGCACATTAAATAACAGCATCGGGCCGGCATCAGGAGATAATCCGAATGAAAAAACGGCCGGAAAAATCGCAAACCCGGCAAGAATCGCTACAGATACATTGAGCAATGTCACTGAAACGGCTGACTGTACAAGGTTTTCTTTTTTCGATAAATAAGAGCTGTACGTTACCATCACGGAAACACCGACGCTTAGCGAGAAAAAGGATTGTCCAAGCGCAAACAGCACCGTTTCGGCTTTGATATGTGAAAGATCAGGTTTTAAGAAAAACTCCAAGCCCTCCATTGAACCGGGAAGTGTGAGCGAACGAACGATCAAAAGCAGAAAAATAATGAACAGAGCAGGCATCATAAACTTGCTCGCCTTTTCTATTCCGCTTCTGACTCCTTTTGCAACAACAAGGATCGTTATGATGATAAATGCAAACTGGCTCCCTAGAACGAGATACGGATTTGCAATCGTCTCCCCGAAAAGACCGGCATAATCCGTACTTCTTGACAGTTCACCGGTCAGCCCTTTGACAATATAAATGATGATCCAGCCGCCGACAACACTATAGAAAGACAGCAGAATGAAACACGTGATAATGCCGAGGCGCCCAACCCAGTGCCAGAGCGAGCCGGGAGCAAGCTCCTTATAGGATTCAACCGCATCTTTTTGAGTCTTTCTGCCGATAATGAACTCCGCCATTAATAAAGGAAGCCCAATCAATAAAGTAAAAAGAATAAACATAAGTAAAAATGCTCCGCCGCCGCTTGTTCCGGCAACATAAGGAAACTTCCATATCGCGCCGAGCCCGATTGCCGAACCGGCCGAAGCTAAGATAAATCCAAGCTTTGATGACCATATATTTTGTTTATTTTCCACTTAAGCACCTCTTCTTCTCGGTCTAATTGCACATGGCTACAAACTATCATTTTAAAAAGCATAAACGAATTCGTCAAGGTTTTCAAACATTTCTTTCAGTTTACATAATAATATTATGTTAAATAATTCTTTATTTTACTAGTATTGAATTATTCAGAATATTAATTATAATAAGAGAATGTTACATTTTCTACAGATGTGAGGAGCTGGACTTATGAGTTATTTGATCAAAATCAGTCAATTTGCAGGAAAAACGTTCGCCATTTGGGTGATTCTATTTGCGATTCTCGGCTTTGCCTTTCCGTCGCAGTTCACTTGGATCGTCCCTTATATTACGATTCTGCTTGGCGTGATTATGTTTGGCATGGGATTGACATTGTCAGCGGACGATTTTAAAGAGCTGCTGAGACGTCCCCTGCATGTGCTGATCGGTGTGCTGATTCAATATACGGTGATGCCGTTGCTCGCTTTTGGACTGGCCTATGGACTCGCTCTCCCCCCCGAAATAGCAGTGGGGGTTATATTAGTGGGATGCTGCCCCGGGGGAACAGCATCAAACGTCATGACATTTCTGGCAAAGGGGAATATCGCCCTGTCTGTGGCGATCACAACGCTTTCCACACTGCTTGCCCCTTTTTTAACGCCGTTTCTCATTTTATTTTTCGCGAAGGAATGGCTTCCGGTATCTCCGGGCTCTCTGTTCGTGTCGATTTTACAGGCGGTGCTGCTCCCGATTATCGCCGGGCTGATCGTTCAATTTTTCTTTAAAAAACAAGTGAAAAAAGCTGTACAGGTGCTCCCGCTTGTCTCCGTTCTCGGCATCGTCGCCATCGTCTCCGCAGTCGTCGGAGGCAATCGGGAAAACATTATTCAATCAGGGCTGCTGATTTTTGCGGTAGTTGTTCTTCATAATGGCCTCGGACTTTTCCTCGGCTTTGTTTTGGCAAAGTGCTTTAAAATGGATTATGCGTCGCAAAAAGCCGTGTCCATTGAGGTCGGCATGCAGAATTCGGGTCTCGGCGCGGCATTGGCGACGGCGCACTTCTCCCCGCTTTCAGCTGTTCCGAGCGCTGTGTTCAGCGTCTGGCATAATCTTTCAGGTTCATGGCTTGCGACATACTGGGCCAAAAAAACAAATAAACAGAAGAATGACAATCATTCTCCTGCCCCGCAAATGATAAATAAAAAGCTTTGACCGTACTTACGGCCAAAGCTTTTTTATGATTAACCTTCCAACAGAAGCTGTTCAGGATCTTCAAGCAGATTTTTAATCGTAACCAGGAAGCCGACCGCTTCTTTTCCGTCGACGATCCGGTGGTCATACGATAATGCAATGTACATCATCGGGCGGTTTTCAAAGCGCTCTTCATCAATTGCTACAGGACGCAGCTGGATTTTGTGCATGCCCAAAATACCAACTTGCGGGCTGTTCAAAATCGGAGTCGATAACAATGAACCGAACGTTCCTCCGTTTGTGATCGTAAAGGACCCGCCTTGAAGCTCGTTGAGCGACAATTTGTTGTTTCTCGCTTTCTTCGCAAGCTCTCCGATATCCCTTTCAATATCGGCAAAGGTTTTGCGGTCCGCATCGCGCACGACCGGTACGACGAGGCCATCCGGCGCAGCAACAGCGATTCCGATGTCATAGAATTTTTTGATCACAAGCTCGTCGCCTTGAATTTCCGCGTTGAGGAGCGGATATTTTTTCAGCGCGGCGACAACAGCTTTTGTAAAGAATGACATGAATCCGAGCTTCACGTCATGCTGCTCCAGGAATTGATCTTTTCGGCGCTTCCTTAAGTTCATGACCGCCGTCATGTCCACTTCGTTGAATGTCGTCAGCATAGCGGCGGTGTGCTGAACTTCAACGAGGCGTTTGGCGATCGTCTGTCTCCGGCGGGACATTCTTTGACGCTCTACAGGTTTACCAGCATCTTCGGTTTGTTTAGCGGCCGGCGCCTGTGTTGCGCGTTTTGGTTCAGGCTGAGCTTTTGGCGGCTGCTCGTTCTTTTGATAAGATTCAACATCCTGTTTTCTGACCCTTCCGAGCGGATCACCGGTAGGGATTTCCGATAAATCGATGCCTTTTTCCCGGGCGAGCTTTCGGGCAGCCGGAGAAGCGATAGTTCTTGTTTTGGCTGTATCCGCCTCATCGCTCGCACCTTCGCGAGGTTCGGCTGTCTTTTCAGACGAGGCTGCTTTCTCTTCCGAAGCGCCGGCGCTTTCTTGAGCGTCAGCTTGCGGAGCCGTTGATTTGCCTCCTTCTCCTTCGCCTTCTGAAATCGTTCCGATTATTTCGCCGACCTGAACCGTGTCACCGGAATCTTTCAGCACTTCCTGAAGAACGCCGGACTGCTCTGCCGTCAATTCCACGTTGACTTTATCAGTCTCCAGCTCAAGCAGGAATTCCCCTTGCTCTACATAATCTCCCGGTTGTTTCAGCCATTGGGCTATCGTTCCTTCTGAAATTGATTCCGCTAATTCAGGTACTTTAATTTCCGCCATTTTATAGTTCCCCCTTAATTTTTGCGAGTCAAGCTATCAGATACAATGCGTTCCTGTTCCTTTTTATGAACCGTCGGATCCCCTTCTGCCGGACTTGAACGTCTTCTTCTGCCAATATAGCGGACCTTCACGTCCTTTGGAGCTACCTCTCTTAAATAAGGCTCGATATAGTTCCATGCGCCCATATTTTGCGGTTCTTCCTGTACCCAGACGATCTCCTCCAAATTCGGAAGTTTGCTGAAGATCGCTTTAATATGCTTTGCAGGGAAAGGATACAGCTCTTCAACCCGTGCAATGTGCAGCCAATCCTTTTCACCTTCCATTTTATTGAAATGGTCGCTGATGTCAATCGAAACTTTGCCGCTTGAAAGGACGAGGCGCGTCACTTTGTCATATTGATGGGAAAGTCCTGACATTTCATAGACCGGCTTAAAGCTGCTGTTACTGAGCTCCTGCACTTCTGACACGGTATTCGGATTTCTCAGCAGGCTTTTCGGCGTCATGATGATCAGCGGGCGGATCTCCTCGCGAAGGAGCATCTTCGCCTGCCTTCTTAAAATATGAAAGTATTGGGCAGCGCTCGTCAGGTTGGCGACAGTCCAGTTGTTTTCCGCCGCCAATTGAAGGAATCGCTCTGTTCTTCCGCTTGAATGCTCAGGCCCCTGCCCTTCATAGCCGTGCGGCAAGAGAACAACCAGCCCTGATTTTTGACCCCACTTCGCTCTTCCTGCAGAAATGAACTGGTCAAAGTAAACTTGCGCCGCATTTGCAAAATCTCCAAACTGCGCTTCCCAGATCACCATCGTTTCCGGCGAAGACACGTTATAGCCGTATTCGAAGCCGAGGACGGACCCTTCAGAAAGCGGGCTGTTGTGAACCGCAAATGACGCTTTCGTATCGGCAAGGTGATGCAGCGCGATGAATTCGTCCCCTGTCTTGCTGTCGTGAAGGACAAGGTTGCGGTGTGCGAATGTGCCGCGTTCTGAATCCTGCCCGGTCAGCCTTAGCGGCGTACCGTCTTTCAAAATCGACGCAAACGCCATCGCCTCTGCAAGCGACCAGTCGACTTTTCGGTCATCTTCGAAAGCTTTGGCGCGCCTTTCAAGGATTCGTTTTAGCTTATCGAAAACGTTGAAGTTTTCCGGCCATGAAACAAGCTCCTGATTGATTTTGCGCAAAGTTTCAAAATCAACCGATGTGTCAACATCAGGAAAACCGTTGGAGACCGGCTCTGGAAGTACGATTTCATGCGTCATGTCTTCCTTTTTGGCCGGCACTTTGCGATAGGCTTCTTCTAAACGCTTCTGGACAGCGTCCTTGATTTTGCCGACGGTTTCTTTATCGACGATCCCTTTATGAATCAGCTTTTCAGCAAAGATGTTTTTGACGGTCGGATGCTTTCTGACCGCATCATACAGCATCGGCTGCGTTGCGGACGGCTCATCCATTTCATTGTGGCCAAAACGGCGGTAGCCGATCAGATCGATCAAAAAGTCTTTGTTGAAAGTCATGCGGTATTCAACAGCGAGCTGAACCGCTGAAAGACATGCTTCGGGATCATCAGCATTGACGTGGACGATCGGAATTTCAAAACCTTTCGCAAGGTCGCTTGCATATTTCGTCGATCTTGACTCATTGCTTTCCGTCGTAAAGCCGATCATGTTATTGGCGATAATGTGAATCGCTCCGCCCACTTGATACCCTTTAAGCTGGCTTAAATTCAGCGTTTCCGCGACAATGCCTTCCCCTGGGAATGCCGCATCGCCGTGAATCAGAATCGCCATCGATTTTTTGACGTCTTGAACCGGATAGCCGCTCTCCGTTCTCGTTTCCTGGGCGGCTCTTGTCGATCCCTCAACGATCGGATCGATGAACTCAAGGTGGCTCGGATTGTTCGCGAGCGCAATGCGCGCCGTTTTCGTATGCTCATCCTGAATCTGGCGGTTGGCGCCGAGGTGGTATTTTACGTCGCCCGTCCAGCCGTAATTGATCCCGGTCGAACCTTCCGACGGAACGAGATCTTTGTTCGGCGCATGCTGGAATTCAGAAAAAATGATTTCATAAGGTTTTCCGAGCACATGCGCAAGAACATTCAGGCGGCCCCTGTGCGCCATTCCGATATTGACGTTTGTCGTACCTGCCGAAACGGACTTGGCGATAATATCATCCAGCATGGGCACAAGCGCATCAAGTCCTTCTATTGAAAAGCGTTTTTGCCCGACAAAGGTTTTGTGGAGAAACTGTTCAAGGCTTTCCACTTCTGTAAGCCTTCTTAAAACTTCTACCAGTTTTTCTTTCGATTTCGGGGTGAATAATTCCCCGGATTCGATCTTTTTCATCAGCCAGTTGCGCTCTTCAAAAATGTGCACATGGTCAAATTCAAAAGAAATCGATTTTTTGTATGTGTTTCTTAAGTACTGGATGGCTTCTAAACCGTTCGTTACTTCTTTAGGGGCATCTTTGCATATGACAGACGCCGGGATTTTTTTCACATCCTGCTCAGTTAACCCGTACTCAGCAAGAGGAAAAAGCTCCTGTTTCTCTTGTGTTTTTCTCAGTGGATTGACGGAAGCGTTTAAATGGCCATAGGTTCTAATATCTTCTGCAAGTTTTACCGCTGATGCGATTTTTTGAATAGATCCAGCCGTGAAATCTGCCTCTTCGTTTTTTTGAGAGGCGGCCCTAATATCGCCCGGGGGAGCTCCAAGTTCGTCAAACATCTCTTTTAAATCAGCATCCAAGCTTTCTGGATCCTTGACGTACTGATCGTAAAGCTCCAGCACATAGCCGAGGTTCGGACCGTGAAATTCTTCCCAAGTCATTCTTTGTTTCATACTATTTTGAAACATTTGAACATTACCCCCAACCTAATAATCAAGTGAATGATTCACTATCTTAATATATCTTCTGAACCTTGCGCCCAGAAATATGTAATAAAAACGCTTCCACGTACATTTTACCACTGTTTCTCATTTGTTTCTACACAGATTGTTCAAATAAAATTAAAAAATCGTCTTGAAAAATAAAAAAATTTATAATTTCGAACTTTCAGATCCCTTTCTTTCAGGACCTGATCTTTATTTATTCACATATTTCCCCTGGCCGTCTATTTTTTAACATCCGGATGTGCTCCTTAAAAAATTAAGTTGATAAAAATAATAAAAATTTCGTTATTTCACTGTGTTTTCACGATAAAAAACAGATGGCCGCGAGTATTGCTGCCATCTGTCATATCTATCCTATACTTTTGTTCAACAGCTTTTTTAAAAGCGGGTACAGAACATCGGGAAGCTGATCGACGTCTGGGACAAAAAGGCTGTACTTTCCGTACATGTCCTGTATCGTCTTCATTTGCGATTCTTCAATTTCGCTGTTTGATAAAAATACATTGATGACTTCGATATTTCGTTTCCGCGCTTCCATCACCGCTTCATGTGTATCGACGATCCCGTTTTGCTCATAATCGAATGCGGCCGGCTCTCCATCTGAAAAGACGATCAGGAACTTCTGAGCTTCGCTTCTTTGAACAAGCATCTTCGTCATCTGTCTGATCGCATATCCGTCCCGGTTGTCTTCCTCCGGTTCAAGCTGCATAATGTGCGGTCCGGCTCCTGCTTTTAAGGAATCCGCAAAAGAAACGACCGTATGAAAGTAGTTGGGCTGGCTCGTCTCTGTCGCATCGTTTGTATCTTCCCAAAAACCGACGATTTGATGAGGGACAGCAACTGATTTAAGCGCTTCATGAAACAGCACAATGCCCCGTTTCGTCTCCGCCATTTTGTCATGCATGCTTGCCGAACAGTCGACGAGCAATGTGAAAACGGCGTCGATTTCTGTTGACGGCTCCTGCTTTTTATAGAACAGGCGCGGATTGCGCTCTGTAAAGTAACGGAGCAGTTTATTGTTCAATCTGCCTGCATGCAAATCGGTTCTCGGGAGTGTTTTTTTATGCTCAAGCGTTTTTTGAATCATCTGTTTGAGCCGTTTTTGATATGATTCGATTGTTTTGGCTTGAGCCTGGTAGTCTAATATATCTTCATTCGAAGGTTTTTCCGGCGGCTTCATCACCGAAAAGGCATAGCGGTTTTCTTTACCGGCTTGGGCTGTTCCGGCGTTCGGTTCATCTTGAACAGATTCAAGCGATTCAAGTTTTGAGTAGTCTTTCCTTTTCGTCTGCTTCGCCGTTCCTTGAACAGACCCGAGCGCTTGGTCGCCGTCTTCTCCTTCTCTTAAAGCGCCGCCGGAAATATCGGATTTTGCGCCGTGCTCCAAATCAAACTGGAGAAAGCTTTTGGCCGGAGCTTCCGTTTCTCTGTGCCAAGTCGGCATTTCTTCTTCATGAACTTCCTCGTCACCCGCACTTTTCTCTTCCAGCGTCAGATCCTCGCTCAGCTTCGGTTTTGCTTTTAAATCTTGAAAGAGCGCTTCTTCGTCAACTTGTTCGTAGTCAAGTTCCGGAAAAAAGAAGTACGTATTCAGCATATCTTTTTCGAGCACTTCTTCAAAACCTTCCATTAACCCGTTTACAAACGAAACGATGTCAGCAGTTGAACGCGCTTCGAATACGCGGGCGAGCTCGGCTTCTATAAACCCCTTCATCGGATCGACCGATTCATGGATAGCCGGTATCTCTTCAAGCGGCGACTCCGCGGTCAGCTTAAGATATACAGCGCAAAACAAAGCATCTGTAAAAATGCTCCGCTCCAGATTCAGCGTCAGCTGTGTCGCAAAGTGTTTGCGGTACATCGATTTCCGGTTTGAAAATACCTGCTTTGTACCGGGGCGCTCCCTCTTGATGGACTCTTCAATTCTGATATCCTCAAAAAGCATAAACAACTGTTTTGCCAAACTCTTAAACTGATATTTCCGAGCCGAGTCCAGCATGCGGGAAAAGTCTTTCATCGAGCTGTAGCGGGAGCCGATTGACCGCAAGTATACATCGCTCTTCAAGCCGTCTACCATATCGCGGTGGTTCCTGTCTTTCCAAAAGTGGCTCATGTAGATCTTTTTCTCAAAAGGATTGTAATAAGACTGAACCCCGTACTCCACTTCAACCTGATCGCTTTTCGCGAGCGTTTTCGCCAGATCTGTCAGCTCCATAAATAGCAAAGAGTCAATCTTGCTGTCATTGAATTTAATAAACTTCATAAAAAACCCTCATTCGAACAAAGTTTGGGCAATATTTCGGACCGCCGCTTTTTCGCGTTCATCATCAAGCTTTTCAACGATGCCCCGTTCGATCGCTCGCAGCGGCGGAATATACGTCGACAGATCGCAAGTATCGAGAAGCGCTCTGATGGAAGCAGCCTCTTCAGATACCTGTCCGTTGTGGGCTTGCGTCATTAAATCCGATGACAGGGTGACAAACCGGTCCAGCAGCTTCTGATTTTTTAGTTCGGATTGTGTTTCAAGCACCCGTTTCAGCAGGTCGCCTTTAATGTATGGCACGTCGATGATCACAAACCGGTTTTTCAGCGCTTCGTTCAATGGGACTGTTCCGACATACCCTTCGTTTATTGCTGCAATTACGCCGAATCCCTCTTTCGCTTTGACGACTTCCCCTGTAAACGGATTGGTCATCATTTTCCGGTAATCCAGCACCCCGTTTAAGATCGGCAGCGTTTCCGGTTTCGCCATGTTGATTTCGTCAATATATAGGAAATGGCCGTTGTTCATTGCTTTTGTCACGGGACCTTCGACAAATTCAATAGAGGCGTTCCCGCCGGTGTTTTCAATCGTTTTGTAACCGACAAGCGCCTCTGCATCAAGGTCCACAGAACAGTTGACACTGTGCATAGGTTTTTGAAAATAAGCGGAGAGCGTTTCGGCAAGTTTTGTTTTTCCGGAACCTGTCGGACCTTTTAACAAAACGTTTTTTCCGAGTGACAACGCGATCATCGCGTCATAGAGAATGGCGCTGTCTTCCGCTTCATAGCCGGGCGTCCCAATCAATGATTGGTATTCCGCGTCAACAGGTTTAGCGGCAGACTGAATCAGCCGCTCTTTTATCTTTTCAGGCAGCTCTAGTTCGTGCAGATCATATTTCATGTGTTGTAAAATTCCTTTCTAAAAGCGTCTTCTATATTTAAGTATACTAGAAAAGACGCGCTGCCCTCAATATAAACGGCTTCCAGGCGCCGATTCACTTTTTTCCGCTGTTCGTCAGCGCTCCGCAAACCATCCGGGCTCCGGAGTTACCTGATGGATTTGTCAAATCGTCATCCTGATGCTCGTGAATAATAAAAGCACTTCCGTCATGATCCAGCAGACTGAACCTGCTTTTCTGATCGAGGGTGACTGCCGGCGCATTGACGATGACGTCGACTTTGCCGTCTGCTCCGACTTCAATATTCGGCAAATCACCGGCATGCGGCCCTTTTGGATTGTTAAAGCCGTGCTCCTTTTGATCAGGATTGAAATGAGCACCCGCACTTTCAAAATCAGGCTTTTTGCAAACGCCCGTTTCATGAATATGAAAAGCAAGCATGCCCGGCGGCAGATCATGGGCGCTCACTCTAATATCAAGGCCTTCTGCAGCAGATTCATACACTTCTATAAAACCGGTCTCCGTCCCGTCGCGTTTGATCAGCGGTACTTTTAATGGCTGTGTCATCGTTTCAAAAGTTTCTTTATGTTCCTGTTCGGCATTTTTTTGCTCGATTTCTTTTTGCTGTGTGCATGCAGCTGCCAAACAAACGGACATACATGCGAGCAATATGTAATGTAATGTTCTCAAACAGCTTCCCCCTTCGCTTTTCTTTTCAGTTTAGACAATGAAGAGGGGCATTAAACCTGTCCTTCCCATCCTGAAACCACGCAAAAAAAAGCCATATAAAATGGCTTTTTTAAAATGAATACCGTTTTGCGCCGAGATAGCGCTGCTTCCAGTAGGAATTGTTCATGTCGCTCACGGTGACGCCGGAATCGTTGGCATTGATAAACTTGTTGTTTCCTAAATAAATGCCGACGTGTGAAGGGCCCGCTTTATATGTTGAGAAGAAAACAAAATCACCTCTTGAAGGCTGGCTGACTGGCGACATGATGTTCCAGTATCCTGCTGCGCTCAGCCTTGAGACAGATGTAACTTTGTTCAACGTGTAATAGATGAATCCGCTGCAGTCAAAACCGGAAGGATTGTTGCCTCCCCATCTGTAAGGCACGCCGATATGCTTTTCTGCCTCTGCAATCATCCGCTCGACTTTTGCGCTTGTCGAAGTGCCGGTTGAAACTGAAGAGTTCGGCGAGCTGGAAGATGGGCTGCCAGATGACCCTGAAGACGATGCACCAGAAATTTTAAGCTTCTGGCCGACTTGCAATACATCTGTTTTTAATTGATTAGCCTCTCTGATGCTCTGTACCGTTACCTTCATCGAATTCGCGATTTTCCACAGAGAATCGCCCGGTTTAACCGTGTAAGTGGTCGTTTTTGAACTGCTGCCTGTGTTCGTTTTACTTGATGAAGAGCTTGAAGACGAACCAGAAGATGGTTTGCTTCCGCTGGAAACTGTTCCTTTCACTTTAAGGACCTGGTTCGGGTAGATCGTGTCCGACTTCAAGTTGTTCAGCGTTTTAATTTCGGCGACTGTCATATTCAAACTATTGGCAATTTTCCATAAAGAGTCGCCCAATTTGACTTTGTATGTGCTGCTTGAACTGCTTGCACTTTGTGAGCCAGATGATGAGCCGGATGATTTGGAGCTTGATCCAGAGCTGGAACCGGCGCTTTTTGCGCTTCCTTTAATAACCAGCTTTTGTCCCGGATAAATCATATCGCTGCTCAGCCCGTTTAAGTTTTTAATCTCTTGTACGGTCGTTTTGTAGTCTCTGGCAATCAGCCACAAGGAATCTCCCAATTTCACCGTGTAAGTGGACTTGGCAGCGCTTGAACTTGAGCTGGAACTTGCGGATTTTGTCTGTGAGCTGCTTTTCGACTTGCCGTCCGGAACTTTTAAAGTTTGTCCGACATAAATAACCGTCGATGAAAGATTGTTGGCTGATTGAAGTGCCGAAACACTCGTATTGTACTCAGCTGAAAGCTTCCACAGTGAGTCTCCGCTTTTCACCTTGATGGTTTGGGCTTCGACCGGTGACGCCGCCAATGAAGTTCCAACTACCGCAGAGGCCGCCAAACCTGCTGCTATCTTCTTCTTCATAACCTCTTAACCTCCCGTTTCATTTTCGTTCTCTCTATGTATGCCATTACATTTGCCATTGCTTAAGACTTTATCCAGCCGATCAGGCGGGTGATCTGATCACCATATGTATGCCTTTGGCCGAAATCCCCCTTTTATACTCTTAAGCAAAAAATGCAATTCACGATTTGTATCGGTCTATTTTATATTTTTTTAATAGCTTTTTTGTTTTTTTACAAATTTCTCATTAAAAATACAGACTGATAGACATATTGACAAAAATCAACACTTTTTTCTGTGTACTCGAGGTGCCGGATGCTTTTTTGCAAAGGTTTTGAGTTTCAAGTTTTCGGAAATACGATGATCAGTTGTTTTAAAATCAGAGGTTCATGGTGAAAACAGCGAGAAGGGAGTTGACCAGATATGCTGCATGTGCCGAAACAGCCAGAATAGACGCCATAACATGCGGATTTCCGTGCCGTTTTACTGCCGATTTCTCTTTCTCTCGGATCAAACGGAAACAGGTAGGCAAGCCAGCGTTCATGTTGAGGGTGTGAAAACTGCGTGTTCATATTCTTTATTTTTCCGGAAATCGCCGATCTATCCTCATCTATTGCCTAATCGAAAAGCAAAGATCAGGATCATTTATACAATTCTACATTTCAGCACAAATTCCTCCACGAAACCATAAATTGACTATATCATACATTTTTTTTGCCAACATCCGGAATTGGGAGTATCTTTTTTTTAGATCGAACGGCGTTTTACTATTTCACCTATAGATTCTTATTTCCTATCTTAATATAACGATATACAGAAACATAAAACTTAATGCTCACTCATTTATATATATTAATAGATCTAATATACTATCAAAACATGTAAAAAAGGGTTCTGTTTTATCACCGCAGCTTTCATGCATGTTTCCTCCTTTTATGGCGCATTTTAAGATATGGAGGTGAATCTTCTTGGCCATTCAAAAAATATGTCAATATTTATGTACGTGTTTAGGGATCCTTTCTCTTTCCTTTATTTATGTGCAAATGTTTAAAAAAACAAAACAGACGAAAAAAGATTGAACAGACATTTATTGCATTTTATACATAACGTGTTATAATTTCTCTCGTTATCCAAAAGAAACGGGGAACTGATATGAGGGAAACAAAGGATTTGCGGGAGAAAGCAAGACAGTTTTTAACGATTTTAATTCCGATTTTGATTACGCAAGCGGGACTGTCGCTCATTACGGTTCTCGACACGGTGATGTCAGGCAAAGTCAGCGCCGCCGACCTCGCCGGCGTCGCAATCGGCTCGAGTTTATGGACCCCCGTTTATACTGGGCTTGCCGGCATTTTGACGGCTGTAACACCTATGGTCGCCCAGCTGATGGGTGCCAAGCGGCAAAAGGATGTCCCTTATACTGTTATTCAATCGATCTATGTGGCCGGAATCATCAGCCTTGCCGTCATCGTTTCCGGATATTTTCTGATTGATCCGGTGCTGGAGAATCTCGATCTTGAACGGAAGGTAGCTGTCATCGCAAAGCAATATTTAATCTGCATCGGGCTAGGCATATTGCCGCTGTTTGTTTACAATGTGATGCGCTGCTTTATTGATTCACTCGGGAAAACGCGGGTGACGATGCTGATTACGCTTTGTTCTTTGCCCATTAATTTTGTCTTGAACTATTTGTTTATTTTCGGGAACTTCGGGTTTCCAAAGCTTGGAGGAGCAGGAGCCGGTTTGGCTTCCGCTATCACATATTGGTGCATTTGTCTGATCTCTTTATACATCGTTCATAAAAAGACGCCGTTTCACCAGTTTAGGATTTTTGGAACATTCTATTCATTTTCTTTTGCTGAAAGTATGAAACTTCTGAAGATCGGCATCCCGATCGGTTTCGCCATCTTCTTTGAGACGAGTATATTCGCAGCTGTCACCTTGCTGATGAGCCACTTTGACACGGTCACGATCGCTTCCCATCAGGCGGCAATGAATTTTGCTTCGCTTCTTTACATGCTTCCATTGAGCGTATCGATGACGCTGACGATTGTCGTCGGCTTTGAAGCCGGGGCCAAACGGTTTAAAGACTCGAGGGCCTACAGCTATCTCGGCATTTCAATAGCGGTCGGTTTTTCATTATTCACCGCACTCATCATACTACTGTTCAGAGAGCAGATCGCCGGTTTGTACGCGGCTGACCGGGATGTCCTGCTTCTGACCAAGGACTTCTTGCTGTATGCGTTGTTTTTTCAGCTGTCAGATGCCATTGCCGCGCCGATTCAAGGAGCGCTCAGAGGATATAAAGATGTCAACTACACGCTTGTCACAGCTCTCGTCTCATATTGGACTATCGGGCTTCCGGTCGGTTTTGTAATCGGAACGTATACTTCATTCGGAGCTTTCGGATACTGGATCGGGCTGATCACGGGGCTAGCGGCCGGTGCAGTCGGGCTGTTCTTCAGGCTCAAACGCATTCAAAACCGCTATATTCACACTCAAAGCATGTAAAAAAGGTGCCGGGCTCAAATGCCCGACACCTTTTTTGATCATGTTAATCATTCCATTGATAGGTCCAAAATGCTTCTTTTTCAAACCATGTCTCAACAACCGGCTCGCCATTGGCGAGTTTTTTCTCTATTTCTTTCAAAAGGCCGCCTGTTTGGGATTTATGCGCTTTTAAAGCGTTCATTTTAATATCCGCGACTTCTTTGATATCAAGAACGACGTCAGGCTTGCCAAGAACCTCTTCCCTGTGGTGAGTGATAGCCATGCATAAGACGCGCGGCCGGTCCTCTTTCTTTTTCCGCGATAATGCCCTGATGACCGCGGCACCGCATGCATCATGGTCAGGATGAACGCCGTGTCCGGGGTAAAACGTCACAACAAGGCTCGGGTTTACATCATCGATGACAGCCTCAATTTGATCGGCCAGTTTTTCTTCATCCTCGAATTCGAGCGTTTTGTCGCGGTATCCGAGCATGCGCAAATCCTGTACATCCATTTCCCTGCAGGCGTCGATCAGCTCTTGCTTTCTGAGCAGCGGAAGGGTTTCCCTGTTGGCAAAAAGCGGGTCTCCCATATTTCTTCCCATCTCGCCCAGCGTCAGGCAAGCGTATGTTACAGGAATGTCTTCTTTTCGGTTTAAGGCGATCAAGCCGGCGACTCCGAAAGATTCATCATCAGGATGGGGCAGGATCACGAGTAAATGTTTTTTCATCTTATAACACCTTCTTTTTAGACTGCAAATGGCTTTTTGCTGATTTGAAGCGAAATGGCGAGTTTGCCGCCCGGCAAATAGCCGGCAAGAAGCAACCTTCCTTCATCGTCAACCGTATAATCCGTCAGGCCTTCGGCGTAGATCCAGCCGTCTTCGGTTTTCAAACCGGCGCGAAATGGTCCCTCGCCCGTGATTTTGGCCCGGGAGCAGGCTACCTTCGCGTTTCTGATATATGCCACCACGGTCATGTTCTGCTCATCTTTATGCGCGGAATACGATCCGGTTGTCGTTTCCAAATGAATGTAAACAGGCTGATTTAAAAATGTTTCCAAAGAAGCCTGCACATCTTCTTTTTTTATTGCTTTCATGTTACTCCCTGCTTTCTTCGTTTGTTAATAACTCCAATCGTTCCGTATGACATTCAATCAGCTTGAGCTTCATTTCTGATTCCAATTGTGAATTCACGATGCGCCGGATTGATTGATAGTATTTTTCGTGCTTCGTCTTTCTGAGCCTTGGATGGGTGCCGAGGTCGTTCAGCTCATCATCAACCGCCTGATGAAGCGCCTCCCTGCCTTCCCCCTCCATCGTCCGGTTTTTCCAAAGGGTTTTATATGCCTGGAAAAGCTCCAGTTCATCTGCCATGACGGAACAACCTCCGAATTGCTTCAATAATGTTTAATTATACATAATCGGTGTTTCTTGAAAAGAAAGAGGGCTTACGGATGAAAGGATTTTTTTCTTTTTAAAAATACCTTCTCCGGTCTCTTCCATTGAAATTGCGAAAGTGTAAACAATATCAGCGCCGCCCATATGCAGGAAAACGTAAAGACCTTGCTGCTGTTGAACGGTTCATGGTAGACGAAAACGCCTAAACATAATGTAATGGTCGGAGCGATATATTGCAAAATGCCGACTTGATAGAGCGGCAGTTTCTTTGCACCTTCCGCAAATAAAAGCAGCGGAATCGCGGTCAGCACCCCCGCCAGAAACAGCAGCACCATCATGCCGATGCTCCCTGAGGCTGCCTGAGCCTTCTCCGGATGGCTGAAGAACAGCAGGTAGATCGCTGCAACCGGAGCGATCATCATCGTTTCCAAAGTAAGTCCTATGGCACTTGAGAGCGATGTGCGCTTTTTCGCCAGTCCGTAGAGCCCGAAGCTGAATGCGAGCATCAGGGCGATGTACGGCACGGACCCGTACTGAAAAGCTGAAATAAGCACGCCGAGGGCAGCGAGAAGAACTGCCGCTCCCTGCATCCGCGTTAGCTTTTCCTTTAAAAAGACAATTCCGAGAACGATCGATACGAGCGGATTGATGTAGTAGCCCAGGCTCGCTTCAAGAATATAGCCGTTGCTGACGGCCCATATGTAGACATACCAATTGATCGAAATCAGAACGGACGACAAAATGAGCGGAACAAATTCCTTTCGGTTTCCCGAAAGCGAGCGAAATGCTTTGACTCCGTTTTTCCACTGCCGCAAAACGAGAAGCACCCCGCACATAAAAACAAATGACCAGATAATCCGGTGCGCCAGAATATCGAGCGCGGCCGTCTGATCGAGCACTTTCCAATATAAAGGAAGGAGCCCCCACAGCAAATAAGAAAGCGCTGTGTAAATGATTCCTTTCGTTTGAGATGAATGATTCATGTCTGTTTCTTTCCTTTCTTCTTCATCACTTTCCGCACTTTTTTGCATATACTGTACCGTCTATGTGAAAGGAAGTGTGATCGTGTTTGATTGGCAACGCTTTTTTCCATTTCAGCAGTTTTCCAAGGACGGATTAAAAAACGCTGACCCGAAAGATGTGGAGCAATATATCCACCACATGATGAAAAGCGTTTTCGGACCGGGGTATGCAGTTCAATTTCCTTTTCGTGACCCTCTCTCAAAAGAAACATCGGCGGCAGATGAATCTGATCCGATTGATATTTTTGAAACGACAAGCCATGTATTTGTTAAAATACCGCTCACCAAAGAACAGCTTAACCTTCTGAAAATTAAACATACTTCACAAACCCTGATCATAGAAAACTACCCTGAAAAAGGGCGGCAGGAAAAAGTCGTTCTCCCCTCTCTAGTGCGCAGAAAGGGTACGAAAGCAATATTTAAAGACGGCATTTTGGAAGTGATGTTCTTAAAAAATGAGGACTTTAACCTGTCTGAAATCGACATCACGTTTTGAAAACGGCCAGCTTGAAAAAGCAGGCTGTTTTTTTTCTTCCTGTATCATCTTAACACTACTCCTCAAGGATGATCATCTCATTTGCCTGACATTCGGCCGCGCCTTTAAATTTTGACAGTGTTAGTCATTATTCCTTAAAAAGTCTCTGTAACTATTTCCTCTTTCGGCTGTTGTCGATTTGTCCTTATAATGATAATGGTTCTCAATTTATAAAACAGGAGGATGTATATGAAAAAGAAAATCAGCATATTGATCACAGCAATGTTTTTGACAATCCTTTGTTTTTCGCCTCAAGCTTCCGCTGCGTACAACTCACTGCATACGGGCTATGCCACTTATACGGGGTCGGGCTACTCCGGCGGCGCATTGCTTTTGGACCCTATTCCGTCCAATATGAAGATCACCGCTTTAAATCCGACAGATATGAATTACCGCGGTGTGAAAGCTGCTCTTGCCGGCGCCTATCTGCGGGTTGAAGGGCCGAAAGGAAAAACGACCGTCTATGTTACCGATCTGTATCCTGAAGGAGCGCCGGGAGCCCTTGACCTTTCACCGAACGCTTTTCGCGAGATCGGCGATATGAAAGACGGCAAAATCGACATTAAATGGCGTATAGTCAAAGCGCCGATTACCGGCAATTTCACTTACCGGATCAAAGAAGGCAGCAGCCAATGGTGGGCGGCGATCCAAGTCAGAAACCACAAATATCCCGTCATGAAAATGGAATATTACAAAGACGGAAAGTGGATCAACATGGAGAAAACGGATTACAACCATTTCGTCAGCACCAATCTCGGGACAAGTCCGCTTAAAGTCAGGATCACAGATATCCGAGGAAAAGTCGTCAAAGACACGATAAAAAAGCTTCCGGAAAACGGGACGTCAAGCGCATATACCGTACCGGGAAAAGTACAGTTCCCTGACTGATCGATCCGGAAAGAATGAGACGGCGGCCAAAGGCGAAAAGATTCGCAGGCTTTGGCCGCCGCTTCATATTGACATCCGGCATTTAGACGCCAGCAACAATTGGCTTATTGATCAATAGCCCGGTCCTGCTCCTCTGTATGGAGCTGCGCCCGGAACACCTCCGTACGGAAAAGCCCCAGGAGCTGCCCCGTAGCCGTAATAAGGCGCGCCGCCGTAAGGTCCCGGGTATGGCGGCGGGTAAGCGTAAGGTCTTGGGTAGTTAAAAATCGCGCTTCCGAGAAATCCGCCCAGCAATCCGCCGACAAGCGGCGCTCCAAAACCCCAGAATAACGGGAATCTGGCCGGGTATCCGGCAGGACCTGATCTCGAATAAAGCATATGAGGGTTCATTGGCTTTTATCCTCCTTTATGTCTGCCTATAGTAAAGGTATTCATAAAGTCGGGAAACGTTTGGGCTATTCTTCATAAATCATTTTTTTTTGTCATTCCGCCGTCCACCGTTATGTTTGTACCGGTGACGAAGCGATTGTCCGGATCGGTCAAATAAAAGCATGCTTTGACGATATCCTGTGGGCGGCCGACCCTGTTTGACAAATGCTGCGCGTGGTCAATAGGCCGCAGGGCAGTATAATCACCGGTTTCAATCCAGCCCGGGGAAATGCTGTTGACCACGATTGAATCTTTGCTTAAAGACGCGGCCAATGCGTGAGTCAAAGCTATTAAGCCCCCTTTTGACGCGGCATAGGCTTCTGAGTCCGGTTCGGACATAAATGCCCTTGTCGAAGCGATATTGACGATGGCACCGCCTGTTTTCGCCTCTTTCATTCTTTTGGCCGCTTCTCTTGCGCAAAGAAACGCGCCTTTCAAATTCGTATTCAGGACGCCGTCCCATTCTTCAGCCGTCAAGTCGTAAGGGGACTTCCAAACTGATCGGCCCGCATTATTGATGAGCGCCGATATCGAACGGCCGTTTCGGGAAGCTTCCTGCATCAGCCGTTTCACGTCTTCTTCAGAAGCTACATCACAAGGTGCAAATTGGACCCGCGCACCGGAAGCGGTCAGCTCTTTTTCAAGCTGTTCACCCTCTTCCTTCAATACGTCGGCGAATACGACGATAAAACCTTTTTGAGCATAGGCGGCCACGAGGTCTCTTCCAATGCCTTTTGCCCCGCCTGTAATGACGACAGTTTCTTTACTGTTCAATCCGGTCAGCTCCCTTCCGGATCACAATGGCTTTCGGCCCAGGTTTGTATCTCCTTGAGGACAGGCTCCAGCGCCGTTCCCTTGTCTGTCAATTGATAGATCACTTTTACCGGCGTTTCCGGGAGCACTTGACGCTCGACTATTTTGCAGTGTTCGAGCTCTTTTAAACGTTCAGCCAGCATTTTCTGGCTGATCATCGGTATCATTTCAGTCAAGTCTTTAAATCGTTTAGGTCCATCCAATAATACATGGATGATCAGTCCATTCCATCGTTTGCCGAGTAAAGAAAAGGCGGCTTCCATTCTAGGACACATTGTAAACCCCAATTCTCTCACCCCTCCATATCCAGTTGACAAATATAATGTGTGCCATTAAAATACTCATTAAAGTTACAAAAAGTAAGTTTCTAACTTTTTATCTAACTCTATCATAACACGTTTAGCCCAAAGGAGGAAGTCACATGTCTTCACAAGAAAACACCGCTCTCAACATTCTGGAAGAGCGTACTTCGATTAAAGAATATGACACAAGCGTTTCGATTTCCAAAGAGGAGCTGACAAAGCTGCTGAGCATCACCACAAAGGCTCCGTCAGCCTGGAATCTGCAGCACTGGCATTTTACAGTCTTTCACAGCCAGGAATCAAAAGATAGGCTCCTTCCGATCGCGTTCAACCAAAAGCAAGTCAGTCAGGCCTCTGCGGTCGTAGCGGTGCTCGGGGACTTACAAGCGAATCTGAACGGTGAAGCCGTATACGGCCCTCTGGCAGAAGCAGGCTATATGACTAAAGAAATCAAAAACACGCTGCTCGGACAAATCAACGGCGCTTATCAAAACAGCGGATTTGCAAGAGACGCCGCGTTTACAAACGCATCTCTAGCAGCCATGCAGCTGATGATCGCAGCCAAAGCAATGGGCTATGACACATGCGCAATGGGCGGCTTTGACAAGGAAGCATTTGTGAAAGAATTCAACATCGATGAACGCTATGTACCGGTTATGCTGATTTCGGTCGGAAAGCCGGTCAAACCTGCGCACAAAAGCAATCGTTTCGATGTGTCTGACGTATCTACATGGCTGTAAACATGTTAAAAACCTTAGTCCCAAAAAAGGACTAAGGTTTATTTTTATGCTTTTATATGCTTTTCATACCAGATTTTCGCCTTTTCAATTTCGCCGTGTGTCAGCTGATGGCCTCCGCCTTCCCAGTGAAGGAGCACTTTGGCGCCGGCGTTTGTGAAATAGCCGGCAAGCTCGCTTGATTCCTGCGGCGGACAGAGCGGATCTGTTTTGCCGGCCCCGATAAACACGGGCAGACCTGTCATATCAGGGAGCTTGCGATTTCTAAACGGAACCATCGGATGATGCAAAATCGCCCCTTTCAGTACATGTTCATGACGGAACAGCAGACTTCCCGCGATATTGGCGCCGTTTGAATAGCCGATTGCGACCACCCGGCTTCTGTCAAAGTGAAGTTCCTTGGCTGCTTCATCTAGAAACGTTTTTAATTCATCCGTCCGTTCGATCAAATCTTTTTCGTCAAACACCCCTTCTCTCAGCCGCCTGAAAAAACGGGGCATTCCGTTTTCCAGCACATTTCCCCTGACCCCGAGCAAATTTGCATCGGGATCAATCATCTTGCCGATCGGCAGAAGATCGTGTTCGTTTCCCCCTGTTCCATGCAATAACAACAGGGTGAGATCAGAGTCCCCTTTTTCATATATATAATTCATTTCCTTTCACTCCTTTTCCATTTTGGAAGTATGCCTTCAATTGGCCTGCAATCATTTCGGAAAGCTTCAATTCACCGAAAGAGACTCTCCAACTGTTCATCAATCAAAGAGCCCTGTTCACTGTCTCTTTCCCATACATTACTTTGGAGCCTCCTGCAATATGGTGCACCCCTTCTGTTTCCATCATCATCTTTTTATCTTGAATTCGAGATATTAATTATTGTAAAGTTATGTTTTCGAATATGCAAGACAGAACTATTGTTTAAATAATTTAAAAAATCACTTTTTTCTAATAATTATCTTGTGATTAAATCTGACAACTGCTATGATTATGAACATCAAAATGGCTTAAGGAGGAAAAAAGGTGAATCAACAGCTTTTCAAATGGGTTCTGTTCATCATCCCTTTTATCGGACAGCTTGCCTTGCTGCCGTTTGTAAACCGGATCGATCCGATCGTTTTCGGACTTCCGTTTTTTCATTTTTGGCTGGTGCTGTGGATTGTGCTGACACCGCTGATCACATTTGCGATTTACAGATTTGAGAAAAGAAACGGAGGTTATGAGTGATGCAGGGAAATCTAACAGCGCTCCTCATTACCGCCGGCATCATTTTGGCCGTAGTTTGTATCGGATTTATCGCCGGCAGCAATAAACAGTCGCGGAAATCGGTTGAAGAATGGTCGGTCGGCGGAAGGCGGTTCGGCGGGCTGCTCGTCTGGTTTCTCGTCGGCGCCGACTTGTATACAGCCTACACGTTTTTAGGATTGACAAGCACCGCTTTTACAAGCGGAAGCGTTGCTTTTTTCGCGATCCCTTATTCGGTTTTGGCCTATTTTATCGCGTACTTTTTTCTGCCGAAGATTTGGAAGGTGGCGAAAGTACATCAGCTGACGACGCTGGCCGATTACGCAAGGGAACGTTTCAGCAGCAAGCTGCTGTCTTCGCTTGTTGCCATTGTCGGCGTCTTGATGCTGATCCCGTATATCTGCCTGCAGCTCAGCGGAATCCAGGATACGCTTCAAGTCGCGGGTACAGGGTTTATTAACGTCAATGCCGTCGTGATCATATCATTCATCCTTGTCGCGCTCTATACGTTTTTCAGCGGCATCAAAGGTCCTACATATACCGCCATTATTAAAGATATTTTAGTTTGGGTGATGATGCTGTTTATGGTCGTTTCGTTGCCGCTCATCCATTTTAACGGCTGGACGCCGATGATTGACAAGCTTGCAAATGAAGCGCCGCATATGCTGACGATCCCTTCTGACGGACCGCGCGGGATCGCCTGGTTCATCACGGCATCGATCGTTTCCGCGTTTGCCCTGTTCATGTGGGCCCATGCGGCGACAGGCGTCTTCACGGCGAACAGCGCGGATGCGCTCAGAAAAAACAGCATGTTTCTGCCGCTGTACAATATCGTATTGATCTTAGTCATTTTCTTAGGCTTTATCGCATTTCTCGTACTTCCCGATGACATTAATCCGAGATTTGCCTTGCTGTATTTAATCCAAAGTTCCTACGGCGGCGTCACGCAAGGATTCGCCTATTCAACAATTGCCCTGGCAAGTCTGATCCCGTGTTCGATCATGGCGATCGGGGCGTCTAATCTATTCGCCAACAATTTATACCGCGATTTGATCAATCCCCGCGTTTCGGGGCAAAAACTGACGATCATTACGCGCTCAATGGTATTTGTCGTCATCGGCCTGGCCCTTTTATTTGGAATGCTGTTCCCCGCAGCGCTTGTCACGCTTCAGCTTCTCGGCGTTTCAGGCATGGTGCAGATATTCCCGGCCATCGTCATCAGCCTGTTCTGGAAAAACCAGACGAAGGAAGCGACGATCATCGGTCTTCTCATCGGCCTTGCCGTTACATTTACCGTTTATTTGACAGGGGCCACTTTCGGCATTTACGAAGGATTCTGGGGCCTTGCAGCCAACCTTTTGACTGTTGTCTTGTTGAATCCGTTTTTTGTGAAAAATGTAAAACACAATTCTGTGATCAACTATTTGTTTCATACTAAGAAGAATGTGCAAAAAAGCGCCTGATCACCAAAAAACCCTTGTGCTCCGTGTGGAGAGACCCAAATAAATGAGACAAGGAAAAAACACCCCCTGAATCGTATTAATACAATATGATTCTTAGGAGGGTGTTTTTCTATGGGCACAAGAGTACATTACGCAGAAGAAGTAAAATGGGAAGTAATTAAAATGAAACAAGCTGGAATGACAAACAAAGAAATAATGGAACAACTGGGGATAAAAAATAAGACTCAAATTAAAACATGGATGCGATGGTACAAAACAGGCCAAACCTATCGATTTTCGCAACAAGTTGGAAAACAATATTCCTACGGTAAAGAATCGGAGGAAATGAGTGAGCTAGAAGAATTAAAACTAAAGAATAAACAGCTAGAGGCTCAATTGGCAATTATAAAAAAGTACCAGGAGATCGAAAGGAGTTGGAGCCACGAGTCATTGTCCAAGTTGTAGAAGAACTCTCAGCCACTTTTAAAATAATTGATATTCTTGGAGTATTAGGCATACCTAAGTCAACATATTACCGTTGGAAAAAGAAGTATAAAAAAGTTGAGCTAACTTCATTAGAAGAGCTAGTAATCAAGCTGTGTAAGAAAAACTTCTATCACTATGGTCATCGTAAAATTAAATCCATCTTAAACAGAAAGTATGGGATAAATGTAAACCGCAAAACTGTACAAAAAATTATGCAAAAGTTTGAGATTCAGTGTCAAGTTAAGAAGAAGCGACAAAAGTACATTTGTGGTGAGAGTAATATTATTGTGCCGAACACTCTCAATCGTAATTTTAAAGCAAGCCGATTAAATGAAAAATGGGTAACCGACATTACCTACTTACCTTATGGCTCGACTATGTTATATTTATCAACGATTATGGACTTATATAACAACGAAATAGTGGCTTACAAAATAGGTACGAGCCAAGATATTAACCTAGTATTAGACACATTGAGGGAAGCTGTAGAATTACGTAAACCAGTAGGGTTACTTCTTCATAGCGACCAGGGATCTGTCTATACTTCACATGCATATCAGAATTTGGCCAAAGAAAAAGGCATTACCACAAGCATGTCTCGAAAAGGAAACTGCCATGATAATGCCGTCATTGAATCCTTTCACTCCTCGCTAAAGTCGGAAGGATTTAACGCTCAAAGTAGAGCATCTATATCCAATTCTAAAGTAGTACAAATTGTAAATCAATACATGTATCGATATAATCATGTACGAATTCAGGCAAAATTAAACTACCTGTCCCCACTGGAATACAGGGGACAGGCAGCATAGGTGTTTTTTCTAAGTCTCATTTTAACGGGTCAGTTCAGTGTGAGCGCAAGGGTTTCTTTTATTTCTCTTTTTTTAAGATCTCAATCGCTTTATCCAACTGCGTATCATTGTCGGAAAGCTTATCCTGCAGCTTGCTTGTCAGGCTGATTGTCGTCTCGCCCGTTAGGATGCCTGTCGTTTTCAGCTTTTGGTCTTTTTGAAAAGCCTTAACGGCAGCTTCCGTCTGTGCGTCGAAAGCTCCAGTCGCATTCAGCTTATAGCCGAGCGCTTGAAGCATTTGCTGGGCGGCTTTCACTTCGTCTCCGGTGCTGCCTGCCTTATACTCTTTTTTGGAATCCAGGTACGGCAGTTTGGCATAGCTTGGGAGCTCCGCTTTATATTGAGGTTTGATTCCTTTTTCGTGAATCCAGTCCCCATTCGGCGTCAGCCACTTGGCAATCGTCAGCTTGACGGTCGATCCGTCGGAGAAGCTCTCCGCATTTTGAACCGTCCCTTTCCCAAACGTATTTTCACCGACGATCGGGATGCCTGAAGACTGGTGAAGTGCTGCGGCCATGATCTCAGCGGCGCTTGCCGTTCCTCCGTTGACGAGAACAACGGTCGGCTTGTTCACTTTTCGCTCCTTCTCAGCTTTGTACACTTCTTTTTTTCCGTTTTTGGATTCAACCTGCATGATGGTTTTGCCTTTATCGACAAACATGTTGCTCATCATAATCGCTTGGTCCATCAGCCCGCCTGGATTTCCTCTAAGATCCAGCACGAATCGTTCCGCACCTTTTTCAGACAAGTCATCAATGGCTTTTGTCAGTTCTTTTGCGGTATTTTCAGAGAAAGACGTAATTTGGATTTCACCGATATTGCCGTCGATCATTTTGGAATAAACCGTTTCGATCGGAATCGTATCGCGCTTAATCGTAACATCGATTTGGCCGACGCCTTCCCTGTTGAGAACAAGTTTGACATTCGTGCCTTTTTTGCCGCGGATCATCGCTGTCGCTTCGTTGACGGTCTTGCCTTTTACGCTTTTGCCGTCCACTTTCTGAATTTCATCATGCGGCTTTAAGCCGGCTTTTTCTGCGGGAGATCCTTTAATAGGCGCGACGATTAGAATTTGTCCATTTTTTTCTTCTACTTGGGCGCCGATTCCTTCAAAAGAAGATGTAATGCTTTCTTCAAAGCTTTTAGCTTCTTTCTTATCCATGTATGTAGAATATGGATCATCCAAAGCTCCAAGCATCCCTTTAATCGCGCCGTCAGTCAGGTTTTCATCGTCTGCATTTTGATAATAGTCGCTCTTGATTTTGTCGTACGCCGCCATCAGCTTTTCGAATTTCTCGGAATCTGAAGCGGAATATACTGAACCGCCGCTGCCTTTGCCCACCAGATAAAGCGTCAGTGCGGAGGCGGCGACGGCCGTAATCAATACAGCCAAAAAGAGTTTCAACTGCTGTTTCAAACGAACACCACCTTTTCTTCTTACCATATTATCATGGACGAATCTTTATTCGTCAACTCGAATCACTTAAATACCGATTTTTCCGGGATGCTGGCATTCGATCGTTTTCAACCATTATTCCGCTTTTGCATATGCATACAAAAAAGGAGGGATCTCAATTTGAGCGATTATTTAGACATGCTCGCCAGCTTCGGCGTCTCATCCGCTCATCCCGGCGGGATGTCCCTGTCAAAGGCAGTGCTCGCCAAAGCCGGCATCGACCCTGAGCAGCCGATTCTTGATGCAGGCTGCGGAACCGGCCAGACCGCCGCTTATTTGGGTCAGCTTCTGTTTCCTGTCACTGCCCTTGATGCCGACCCGGTCATGATCGATAAAGCCCGACAGCGTTTTAAAAAAGAACAGCTTTCCATTCCGGCTGTCCGCTCTCCACTTGAGGAAATGCCGTTTCAGTCTGAAAGCTTTGCCTGTGTATTAACTGAATCTGTGCTGAGCTTCACAAATATCCGGTCTGCTTTACAGGAAATCCGGCGGATTTTAAAACCCGGAGGGATGCTGGTCGCGATCGAAGTCTGCCTTAAGGAAGGAAACGCACTGACAGACGAAGCAAAAAAAGAAATCACGGAATTTTACGGATTCACCGCATTATATGACGAGGATGAGTGGGTCAATGTCCTTCGAGAAGAAGGATTTTCAAAGATTGACATCATTCCTGTCGTATTGGAAGATGCAGGAGACCCGGATGACGCCGTTGAAATGGATCTGTCGCCTGCAATTTCCGACAAAGACTATGAAACGATGGAAAAACACCTGCATTACCTGGAAAAATACCGGGACTCTCTCGATCATATTATTTTTATATCACATCTATAAATCATCATTTGTCCTCCTTCTTTCGTCCAACCTTTTCTATTAAATCCGTCATAAGCTGACTAGGAATAGATTAGATGATGGAAGGAGCATTCAAGTGGACCGATATTATAGGTTTTGCCACCAAAATATTGGCAGAGTTGCGAGAATCACCGACAAAGGAGGCCGCGTCCATGTCGGAAGAATCGTCCGTGTTTCACCAAGCAAAGTATATATTGCCCCGATGATCAGACGGGGAGGCCGCGGGTTCGCCTACGGATATTACGGCGGCTGGTGGGGTTGGGGCCCTGTATACGGACTTGGCCTCGGTCTAATTGCCGGTGTGGCTCTTGCAGGCTTGTTTTTTTGGTAATATGAAAAGGCCGATTGATATCGGCCCTTTCATTTTTATATCTTTTTCACCTGTTTAAAATACTCTTCAAGCGTCAAGTCGTGTTCTTGGATGGCTTTAGCCGCTTTTTTTCCTACATAGCGCAGGTGCCAAGGTTCATACTTATATTTCGTGATGTCTTCTTTATTTTTCGGATAGCGGATGATATAGCCGTATTTGTAGGCGTTCTTCTCGACCCATTGTCCGTCTTTCGTATTGCCGAATTCCTCTGATAAGGCGAAGCCGTTGCTTTTGCTGGAAATATCCATCGCAAGTCCTGTCTGATGCTCGCTTTGGCCCGGATATGCCACAGCTTCTTTCGCCTTTTCTTCTCCCTTTTGGCTGACTTCGTTGTTATAGATCGCTTTTTGTCTGTCATAGGATCTGTAGCCGGACACTGCAACGAGTTCATAGCCTTCTTTCTTAGCGGCGCTGAACATCTCTTCAAGCGCTTTGGCGGCTTCTTTTCTGATATAACGCTTGTCGATATCCTCGGTAAAAGAAAACGCGACATCAGGCACTGTCAGGTCGCTCGGTGCATAGTTGCCGGGAAGCGCGTATTCTTTATTTACAAGCGCCATTATGTTTTCCGGATTTTGAATCGTCGGCAGCCCGTCTACATCTTTTATTTGATTAAAGTACTTGCTCTCGAGTATGAAGTCCTGATCTTCCAGGCTGCTGTCTGACTTTTGGTCTTTTGCATCCTTGCTTGCATTTGCAGTATTCTGTGTTTTAGCCGTGTCATTTTGCTTCTGTTCGGTCATGGTACATCCTGTGCCAAGCAGGACCGCTGCACTCAGCAATGAAGCAATCGTCACGTATTTGTACTTTCCGTTCATTCGAATCCATCCTTTTTCAGTGCATGTATGCTTTTACAAAGCAGTATCCAGAGCCAGCAGAATCATATCATTAAAGGTCGTCTGTCTTTCTTCTGCCGTTGTTTCCTCGCCGGTAATGACGTGATCGCTGACCGTTAAAATGGAGAGGGCTTTTCGGCCGAATTTCGCAGCCAATGTATAAAGCGCCGTCGTTTCCATCTCGACCGCAAGCACTCCGTGTTTGGCAAGCTTCTCAATTTGGCTGTCGTCGTTATAGAATTGATCCGCCGTAAACACATTCCCTGCCGTAACCGGGATGTTCCGCTCACTTGCAGCGTCATAAGCAGCTTTTAGCAGGCCGAAGTCCGCGCAGGGCGCAAAGTCGATCGAGCCGAATGCCACTCTGTTGATTTGTGAATCAGTTGATGAAGTCATCGCAAGAATGACATCTCTTACATTGACGTCTTTTCTGATCGCACCGCACGATCCGACGCGGATCAGGTTTTTCACATCATAGCTTCTGATCAGTTCATTGACATAAATTGAAATAGACGGCACACCCATGCCCGTCCCCTGAACGGAAACGCGCTTTCCTTTATAAGTGCCGGTAAACCCGTACATTCCCCGTACTTCGTTATAACATTCAACGTTTTCCAAATATGTATCAGCGATATATTTTGCGCGCAGCGGGTCTCCTGGAAGCAGCACCGTTTCTGCAATTTGTCCTTTTTCTGCGCCAATATGTACGCTCATGATTATTCCTCCTGCCTTTTTAAAGCTGATTGGTGATGATGATTGCAACATCCACTCGCATATGTATTATAAACCAACATCGCGGAAAAAGAAAATAAAGCCCTGCTCCGATTCGGCATCATTCTTTTTCTTGTCATGTTTAAAAAAGGACAGGCATACCTTTAAAAAAGAATCATTACGATTAGCTATTTCAGGATGGAGGAAAAGCGATGTTTCGTTCACTTAACAGTTATTTAATCGACTTTACCGGGCTTGTTGTCATCGGTGTTCTGATATGCCTTGTGTCAGCCGGCGGGTCGCTCGCCTCAGGCCTCCCCTTCCAGATTCCGGCTTCCGTTCTGCAGCTGAATACGATTTTCATCAGCATTTTAATCGAAGCCCTTCCCTTTGTGTTAATCGGAGTATTAATCGCCGGTTTCATCCAGATCTTTGTGACTGAAGAGCATATTCGCTCCCTTTTTCCGAAAAACAGGTTTTCAGGAGTGATTGTCAGCTGTTTACTCGGCGCTTGTTTTCCGGCTTGCGAATGCGGGATTGTCCCGATCGTGAGAAGACTCGTGTCAAAAGGCGTTCCCATCTATGCAGGCGTCGGCTTTCTGTTGACAGGTCCGCTGATCAATCCGATTGTCGTCTTATCCACTTATATGGCTTTTGGCAATGACTTGCGAATGGCCGTTTTAAGGGTTGCCGTCGGTTTTGCCGCAGCGGTCATCATCGCTTTTGCGATCAGCATGATGTTCCGCTCGAGCCAGCTGAAAACGGAAAGCCGGCAGACAGCTGCACACTGCGCCCATTCCGGCAGACCATCCCCTTTTTCGGAAAAGCTCTTTGATATGCTGAAACATGCTGTTGACGAATTCTTTGATATGGGGAGGTTTCTGATTATCGGCGCTTTAGTTGCAGCGCTTGTGCAAACATACCTCCCGTTAAAATCGCTGTTTGTGTTCGGAGGGGGCATGCTTGACTCGGCATTGGTCATGATGGGGCTGGCTTACTTTTTATCGCTGTGCTCTGAAGCGGATGCATTTATCGGCGCTTCCTTCACCAATTTGTTTCCTTCCTCATCCATCCTTGCTTTTCTCGTTTACGGGCCGATGCTCGACTTAAAAAATACGGTCATGATGCTGCATGCGTTTAAGCCGAAGTTCGTCATTTGTTTGTCTGTCCTGATCACCGTTGTTGTCTTTGTTTGTATCAAAGTTGTCAGTTTGCTGTAGAAAGGAGGTTTTACCAATGGTTTTTCAGCTTCGGCAATTTTTGCGCGCACTTGTGCTGGCTGCCTTTTCCGTCTTTATTTTCAAGCTCCATTACACAGGGGAAATTGATAAGCTGATTAATCCTAAATACGATTACACCAGCCTCATCGCCGCAGGTGTGTTCGCGTTTCTGTTCATCATTCAGCTGACCAGGATCTGGACGGTGAAGGATGACCGCGCTGGGGATTGCGGCTGCGGGCATGATCATGGCGAGTCAAAGCCCTTTTTCATCAGGCTGATGCATTATGCCGTCATCGCTCTTCCCCTCATCACCGGATTCACCCTTTCCCCGGCTGTACTGAATTCGTCTGTCGCCGCCAATAAAGGGACGATGCTCACCAAAACGGAGATCGCCCCTCAAACTGAAGGCGAAAAGGAACATGTCATGACACCGGAGATTCAGCAAGGACTCGCCGATTCAGCGATGACGAAGTCGGCGTATGACAGGAAGATGGATCAGTTTAAACAGGAAAAGCGGATTGTCATGAATGACGACATGTTTGCAGACTATTATGATGAAGTGACAAGCAATCTTGATCACTATATTGGAAAGGAGATCACGGTCAAAGGCTTCGTCCATAAGGAAGCGGGGCTGAGCGCACGCCAGCTCGTGCTGTCCCGATTTATGATCACGCACTGCATCGCAGACGCCAGCCTGATCGGATTTCTCGCCGAATGGAACGGTGCTGAGCAATTGCAGCCTGACACATGGATTGAATTGGAAGGAACGCTTGGCAAAGCGTCTTATAACGGCTCTGTCATCCCGATCATCCGCACGAAGCGATGGAAGGAGATCAGCGAGCCGGAGCAGCCGTATGTCTATCCGGCCGCGATTAGTATGACAGATTAAAGACAGCTTTCTCCTGGATAAATAACGGGGCGTTTAGTCATCCTATTTTTTAGGAAGGAGGTCATAAATGATGGGCAAAAAACAGCGAAACAGAGTCACCGGATTGAAAAAAAACAACCACATCCCGACAAAGGACGTCATCGCGGCAGAGGATGCGCATGAAAAGGAATACAGCGCCAGAAAAAGAAAAAATACAACATAAAAAAACTGCGGACAGCGCTTCCGCAGTTTTTCACTTCTTACGAAGACTGCAGCAAAATGCGGTTGATTTTGCTCCACCCCGTAGACAGCAGTTTATAATAGGTTTTTCCCTTTCTTCCTTCATCGATTAAAACGATGTCGCCAGTTGCAAGAAATCTCGCCTTATAATCATTCGGCACCGTGTCATAAACATTGAAAGTGGAAAACGTCCGTTCCAGCACATCTTCATGGGTTCTGCCGTTTATTTCCGTTCTGTAAACCATCTCGTATCCCTTATCTTCACCAAAGCAAGGCGTTTGAAAAATCGTCACATCATAAGGTATCAGCTTTTTTTTAAACAGTTGAAACATTAACGGCAATACAGATCCCTCCTTTTTTTATAAAATTGGCGCTTCGGGGCTCAATCCCTTTGACTACTTTTGTCGAACAAGCGGGTACTTTTCGCCAATTTTTTTGAAGATGAAAAACAGCGCGAGACCGAGCGAAAAACCTGAGATAACATCAGTCATGTAATGAACGCCGAGATACATGCGGCTGATTCCGATGAGTCCGACGAGAAGGCCCGTCCACACGTAAACCGCGCGACTGTGTTTTTGAAAAAAAGGAATGCAGAGCAAAAGGAGAAATGCGATAAACGGATACATGCTCGCCGCATTCATCGAATGGCCGCTCGGAAAGCTGTATGACGGTTCGTGCACGAGCGGGTTTATCGCGGGCCGCTCTCTGGCAATCCAGCCTTTTAAGGCTTCATTGGCCGTTCTTTCAACAAAAAACAGCAAATAAAGATACAGTGATGCCGCTGCTTTTTTATAGACGGCGAGAACCAGGGTTAAAGCAAGCATCAGCGGCAGCATGAAGCCGCTTGACCCCAGCTCTGTCAGCGCTTTAAAAACCGCTGTGAGAACCGGATGTCTGACAGACTCGAGAGCCTGTATCACGCTCACATCAAATGATTGAACCGCCGGGATGCGGATAAGAATGGCCATGATGACAAAGACAGCTGCTGAAAATAGTGCTTTATACATTAGAAAAGTCAGTGCCTCCTTGACATTGTTTTTAAACATTTTACACCCGGCTCCCCTGCCGGGCAAATAATATAGGAAAAACCGGAGCAGGTCCGCCCCGGTCTCCATTTTCAATCCTCTATATGCTCATCTATCATACATTTTGCAATCAGATAATCAAAGGTGATATCGGCAATTTCGAACAGTTCGTCCTCGTTCGGTATGTAGCCTCTTCTTGTCAGCTCTAGATAAAAAAAATCAGCGATTTCTTCTGTATCTATCATCAGTTCAATTTCTTTCATTGTGATCGCCTCCTTATTCTGATGTATGAGCTGGCATTCGGTTTTATAACCGGTTTGTCATAATGTTTGTCCTCTTTCATATACATGTCGTAACAAGACAAAAGCCGGAAGGGGAAAAGAAAATGATCCAAAAAACGCTTGAAGCACTTGACGGAGAAGGGTTTGACCTGGTATTGGGGAAGGTCTTGAAAGCCATGTTCGCTCTTATTGTGTTCGGCTGTTTTCCTTATTTCTTATATTTGTTGTTTATCATTTGAAATATTCTTTCAGGCTGCTTAACACAAACTCCATCATATCTTTATATTCCGCATCCTGAAACATTTCATACAATACTTTATAGTCATTGTAGATATCAAGCAGTTCATCCACGACAGTAACTGCCATATTGCGCTCATGATCCTGCTCCTCGGAATCACCAGAAAATGGCAAAAACACTTTTTCAGATATCGGTTCATCAAGCTCTTGTCCGGCTTCGCCGACATAATGAACAAACAGAAGCTGATGGACGAACTGGTCCATTTCGTAGGTTCTAAGCACGAGCGTTAAATCTTCTTCTTCAGTTTCAAGCCATTCTCCGTCTTTCAAACGGGTCAGCTCGTAAATGATATCTTCCCAGCCATCCTCCACATATCTCCAAATTTCCGTTCTGTGCCCGGTGATTTTAAACAATTCTTTGCCGTAATCTTTTACATAGACGACATCTCCGATTAAAAATTCATATTCGATGTCAAGCTTTTCCGTATCGACAATGACCCCGTCATAATCTTTGTAAAGTTGAAGAGAAGTCTCGAAATAAAGCACTTCATTATGATTGACTTCATACAAAAAATGCTTATCGATTTTATGAACTTTTGTAATCGTTCCGACCGTCCCGTACATCACGACGACGACCACATCCCCGACTTTGAATTTAGGCGCGTTTGACTTCATTTGGATTCCCCCTTGCCTTGAAGCTTCCGTGTTACGCTTATCGTATGCTGAGTGCTGTCAATTCGCATGGGCTAAGGCTACAAGGCCCGATGAGTTTTCCGAAAAGCCCAGTCGGCTCGAACGAACGCAAAAAAACCGCAGTTCTGAACAACTGCGGTTTTTTTATCGCTTTGTTTCCGAAATATATCGTTCCCAAGCCTCATCAAATGTCGTCATTGACGATAAATAATCCCCATTAAGCTCAAGGTAAGAGCTGATTTCATCGTAATGAGTTGATGCCTTGGGAAATCCGTGATCAAGGTAAGCATGGTTCGCGAATTCGCTGATCGCGTCCTTCGGTTTCGGATGGCGGTATTTCATTAAATAATGGTAAAAAGACTTCACGGTCTCCCCTCCTGTCCTCTTTTGATGTTCTATTATACAGGCCGTCTGAAAAAATACAAACAAAAAACCCGTTGAAACACGCAAAAAAACCGGCAAAAGCCGGCTTCATGAGGAAAAGTCAAAGTAATTCCGCTTCAGTATGCGCTCTGTTTTCATCAGCGCATCATATGAAACGGACGATGGCAGTTTTTTTGTATCAATCAAGAGCAGCTGATTTTCAATTTCCCAGGTGACACTGTCCTCCTGATAGACCATCCCGCACCCTTCGCATTCCACCGCAGGTGTGTCGGTGATTTCAATCGCTTTCGTCCCGTCGGGAAGCTCCCAATATACCGCCGTGCGGGCTGCCGCGGCTTTTTCTTCATTGCACCATTCACACTTCTTCATTGCGCATGCCCCTCAGCTTCGCCTTCTTTCTTTTGCTGGGCAAGGAATTTCTTTTCTTTCAATTCATCGCGCTTTGCCCGGCGGCTTTTCAATGTTTCATGATCAGGCCTCTTGGAATAGCTTTCTCTTCTCTCGAGCCGTTTTAAGCCGTCCGGTGTGTATGAAAGAGCTTGATCCGCATAGATTGCCGATATGCCGATCTCCTCTTTTTCCTTCATCACATCAGGGAAGATTTCGGCAAAATAGTCGTCCGCTCTCCCCGGAACATAGTTTTCAGGCTCAGGATACGACGTAATGACGCCTTCAAAATTGCGGAGCACGACTTTATCGGGGCTTTGCGAAATCAAGTAATTCGGCTGGATGGCGATTTTCCCGCCTCCGCCCGGCGCGTCAACGACAAAGGTCGGCACTGCATAGCCGCTCGTGTGGCCGCGCAAGCCTTCAATGATTTCAAGCCCCTTTGATACAGGCGCTCGGAAATGGCCGATTCCTTCAGACAAGTCGCATTGATAAATATAATACGGACGGACTCTGATTTTCACCAAATCATGCATCAGCTTTTTCATAATGGAAACGCTGTCATTAATGCCTGCCAAAATAACGGCTTGATTGCCGACCGGCACCCCGGCATTGACCAGCTTCTCACAGGCTTCCTTCGCTTCCTTCGTGATTTCAATGCTCGTGTTGAAATGCGTATTCAGCCAGACGGGATGATACTTTTTCAAAATGCTGCATAGCTTGTCGGTAATCCGCTGCGGGAAGACGACTGGGGCCCTTGTGCCGATCCGAATGATTTCCACGTGCGGAATGGCGCGGAGGTTTTTCAAAATATATTCAAGGATCTGGTCGTTAATGAGGAGGCCGTCCCCGCCTGATATCAGCACATCCCTGACATCAGGCGTATCCCGAATATAGCCGATCGCCTGATCGAGCTGCTTTTTCGGCACGCCCATGCCGATTTGCCCGGAAAAACGCCGCCTTGTACAGTATCTGCAATACATCGAGCATTGATTAGTGACGAGAAACAAAACCCGGTCCGGATAGCGGTGGGTTAAGCCGGGGACAGGCGAATCTTCATCCTCATGAAGGGGATCTTCAAGGTCGTATTTTGTTTTGTGCATTTCTTCTGCGAGCGGCACCGACTGCATTCTGATCGGACAGCGCGGATCATCCGGATTCATCAGTGAGGCGTAATACGGCGTGATATTTAAAGGGATCGTCTTTGTGGAGATTCGCACCCCTTCTTCTTCCTCTTTCGTAAGATTGACGACTTTTTTCAAATCTTCAAGCGTTCTGACGGTGTTGGTCAGCTGCCATATCCAGTCGTTCCATTTTTCCTCGGGAACATCTTTCCAAAGCTCAATATCCTTCCAGTGCCTTTTCGGCTTAAACAGACCGTTTTCCATCTTCCATCCCCCTATCAGCATTTTCCCTATACTTTTCAGGTTATGTGACCGGCATGAAAAGTGTCTCTTCAAATGTAAAACCCGCGGAAGACCACTTTTTAAGACCGGCTTAAATTTTTGCACCAGATGTTCATATTCTCAATGCTTCTATAAATGAGGCAGTTGTTCAAAAGCCGGCCCCTGTATGAGTATGATAAATGATAAAGACTGGCGTTCATTCCGAAAGAAGCCGCTCTTGCGATTGAAAAAACGCAAAAGATGCCCGATTGCTTCAAGTCGGTTTCAAGCTCGGCAATCAACCGCCTCGTCAATGAAAAGCCCCTGTATTCCGGCAGGACGGCGCAGTCGGTTATTTCCGCATTCCCCAAAGCGGGATTAACGTCTGCGCCTGCTGATGCAATGACTTTTTCGCCGTCAAAAGCGAGGTAGTAAACAGCCCCCTTTCCCATCGCTTCCTTGAGATATGCCGAATCTGAAACAGGTGCGGGATATACAGGAAAGACGCTGTTGTAGAGGTCGGCGAGAACAGGCGCATCAACAGAGACGGCCCGCCTGATTTTAAAGGAAGCGTTTTGGATCTCGGCGATGCGGGGTGTGCTGAACAGCTCTGCCAGCATTTGATCCTGCATAAGCCAGTCAGCGGTTTTTCGCCTGTCTTCTTTTACATATTTTACGAACACGTCAGCATCATGCCCGTTAAAGTATCCGTCGATTTTCCCTTCCGGTTCAAACGTCCGCTCAAGCAATGCGTCTCTGTCAGTCGTTTTGGTGAAAATGATAATTTTCCCTATATCATGTTTTTTTGCTTCTTTCAGTATGTCGGGAAAAAATGAACACACATTGCCTTCATAATTGACAATTCTGATCCTTTTGCTGAACAAGTCGACATCCGCTTCAAGCGTGCAGCTGTCATTGCTCCATTTTTTCACCATGATTTAACCTCCGAAACGGCTGATCTTTTCACCTTTCATAATCACACCAATTCATAATAAACAGGCTGATGATCTTGGCTGACTGGATCAGGGCGTCTTTTTCAATGTATTCGTTTGCCTGGTGGGCCATTTTCGTTTCTCCCGGCCCGAAGACGATGACAGGGGTGCCTCCGGCGTGCGACAATATTCCGCCGTCTGTCGCCCACGGGGAAGCTTCGATGAGCGGAGCCTCTGCCGTGATGGTTTGATAGGCGGATTTCAGCACTTTCGTCAGTTCATGGTCTTCAGCCAAATCGTTAGGAAGCCACATGGCGCCGAACCATTCTATATCAACAGGATAGTGCTTAAACCATTCATCATGGTACTGAAGATCGTTGAGCCAGTTTTCAAGCTCGGACTGGACGGCTTCAGGGGATTCGTTCGGAGCGATTCCGCACCTTCCTTCCAGTGTCACCGTGTCGGCAACCGACGAAGGCCAGGCGCCTCCGTTGATCGTGCCGATGTTGATCGGGACCGGAATCGGGATATTGTCATACAAAGAATCTGTTATTCTCTTATTCCTGACCTGTTCAAGCTGGCGGAGCGATTGAATGACAAGCATGCTTTTTTCGATGGCGCTGACGCCTTCATATCTTGTGCCGCCGTGCGCAGAAAGCCCTTTGACCGTGATTCTGAACCACATTGAGCCCTGCTGTTTAATAAACATTTTCATATTTGTCGGCTCGGGAATCAAAGCGCCGTCCGCTTTGTAGCCCCTCATTACGGCCGCAAGCGTCCCGGCTCCGCCACACTCCTCGTCTACGACACTTTGAAAAATAAGGTCTCCTTTTAGTTGAACCCCGCATTGCTCCAGCGCTTCCATCGCGATTAAAAGAGCGGTATTGCCGCCTTTCATGTCAGTTGTGCCTCGGCCGTATATCCGCCCCTGCTTCACAACCGGCTGAAAAGGCTCCGTCTCCCAGTCTTTTCTGTTTCCTTCAGGCACGACATCGATGTGTCCGTTTAAGATCAGCGATTTCCCGCCGCCCTTTCCTTTTTTAACAGCCGCAATATTCGGGCTTTCTTTAAAGCTTGTTCTGTCTGATTTAAACAGCGGATGCTGTTCCAACTGCTTTATGCTTGGCTCCCAGACATCGATTTCAGCTTCGAATTGCCTCAATTTCTCCAGGACGACGGCCTGGGCGTTAAATTCTCGGCCCATCGTGCTTTTTTCTCCGACGAGTTTTTTCAAAAGGCGAATCGCTTTTTGCTCATGCGAATCGATCCAATCGCACACTTTTCTCTCTATGTTCTCCATCCAATTCCTCCTCTTACGAAAGCGGCCCGTCGATCCGGATCTTTCCCTCCGTCAGCCGCAGCACATCATCAAGATCCTCTTCATTCATCAGCTCTTGTAATACAAAACCGCCGCTGTCAATGGTGATCACGGCTTTTTCTGTAATTACCATGTCGACGCAGCCTTTTGCTGTCAGCGGCAGAGTACAGTCAGCGACAAGTTTGGGTGCACCGTTTTTATCGGTATGGCTCATCACGACAATGACTTTTTTCGCCTTTTGGGCAAGCTCCATCGCCCCTCCCATTCCAGGAACCTTTTTGCCTGGGACGATCCAGTTGGCCAGATCTCCTGACTGGCTGACCTGCAGAGAACCAAGAATGGTGACATCAATCGCACCCTTTCTGATCATGCCGAACGACAGAGCTGAATCAAAATAAGAAGCGCCTTTTACTACGGTGACAGGCCAGCCTGCCGCATTGCAAAGATTCTCATCTTCCTTTCCTTTTTCAGGCGATCCGCCGATGCCGAGAAGCCCGTTTTCAGATTGGATCATTACGGAAGTGCCCGGGTCTAAAAAGTTGGGAACTAAAGACGGAATGCCAATGCCCAGATTGACAATCATTCCGCTTTTGATTTCGCGGGCCGCCCGTTTCGCGATTCTCTCCCGCTCTATGACTCCCAAACCCATTTCCAGTTCACCCCTTCCGTTTCAGCTACACCTTCGACAAAAACACCGGGTGTTACAATTTCTTCTTCATCGAGCTCTCCAATGGGAACGATCCGCTCGACCTCGGCAAATGTCCGATCAGCAGCCATCGCCATAAGCGGGTTCATGTTGCGAGCCGTTTTGTCGTAGATGATATTGCCGAATTCATCGGCGGTTTTTCCATAAATGAAAGCGTATTCCGCACTCAAGGCTTCCTCGGCAAGGTATGCGCGTCCGTTTAATGAAACGATATTCTTTCCTTGGCGCACCATGTCATTATCGATCCCGATATCGGTCAAAATGCCGCCAAGACCTGTGCCGCCCGCACGAATTCGTTCGGCCAGCGTACCTTGCGGAGAAAATTCAACGGCGAGAAAACCGTCGGTCATTTGTTTTCCCGCAACGGGATTTGAACCGATATGAGAAGCGATCAGCCGCCTTACGCGGTTATTGACGATTAATGGGCCGATCCCGATGCCGGGAAATCCTGCATCATTGCATATGACCGTTAAATTTTTTACGCCTTTTTTCAAAATCGCCCGGATGAAAGAAGGCGGTGAACCGACTCCCCCAAATCCGCCAAACATGACGGTCGCTTCGTCTTTCAAATCGGCAATGGCATCTTCAACAGCAATACGTTTGTTCGGCATCGTCATCTTTCGCGCATCACCTTTTCCGCTTGTTTTTCAATCTCATATACGGCATGTTTAAATATTTCAATGAGCTCTTCCATTTCTTTGTCCGATATCGTAAGAGGCGGCGCAATGATGACCGCATCTCCCCCGCCGCCGTCAATACCCGCCTGGGACGGATAAAGAAGCAGTCCTCTTTTTTTCGCTTCGGAAATGACGAGAGCCGACACCGGCATTGAAGAAGGAAATGTCTTTTTGCTTTTTTGATCGGCGACAAATTCAATCCCGAGAAGAAGTCCCTTGCCCCTAACGTCGCCAATAATGCTCGACTGTTTCATAACTTCTTTCAGCATTCTTTTCAGCTTTTCCCCTTTTATCTCGGCTTGTTTGACAAGATCGTGCTTCAGGATGTAGCGGAGAACGGCGAGCGCAGCACGGGCTGAAAAGGGGTTTGCGCTGTACGTATGCCCGCTCATGATGGCCCCTGAGCCGTTTTTGACCGTTTCCATCATGCCGTCGGACATGACCGCTGCGGCAATCGGTGAATAGCCTGCGCTCAGCCCCTTGCCGAGTACGGCAATATCCGGAGTCACACCCCAATGTTCAATCGCCAGCATCCGGCCGGTTCGGCCGATCCCGCTCATGACTTCATCCGCGATAAAGAGAATTTCATTATCTTCGCATATTTCTTTTACTTTTTTATAATAGCCAGCAGGTGCCGTAATAGCTGCTCCAGCAGCCCCAATAACGGGTTCGGCAACGAAGCCCGCGATGAATTGCTTTCCGATCCTTTTAACGGCGAGCTCGATTTCTTTCACGCACGCTTCCTGGCATTCAGGATGAGAAAGCCGGCATCTGTAGCAGTTTGGCGCTGAAGCGGCGGGATACTTGTGCAGCATGTGCGTAAACCTGTAGCGGCGCTCATAAAATCCCGACAGCGACAGGGCTCCATTTGTAATTCCGTGATAGCTGTTCCATCTTGAAAGGAAAATCGTTTTGTCGTTTTGTCCTTTTTCCTGCCAGTATTGAACGGCGATTTTCATGGCGGTTTCAACTGCTTCCGATCCGCTGTTGACAAAGAAAGACCAATTCAGATCACCCGGCAGCCATTCAGCCAGGAGTTCGGCAAGCTGTTCGGCCGGCTCACTTGTAAACTGCGAACGGTAGACGAATGAAACAGCATCAAGCTGCTCTTTGAGAGGCTCAATCACTTCTTGGACACCGTGCCCGAGATTGCAGGTAACAGCCCCCGAACAACCGTCAAGGTAACGCTTTCCGGAATGGTCGACAATCCAGCTTCCTTTTGCATACTGAACGACCGGATAGCTTGCGTGCAGATCCGGCTTAATCAAAAACGACATGAAAACATCCCCCCTTCCCCAATGAGAGGTTTTTCTTTACATTATATGAGTCGGGAAAAGGCGGCATTCTCTTTTCACGCGGAAATGGTTGATTTCGGAGCAAACGCCGTTTTCGCAAACAAAAAAAGGAAGGACATGTCCTTCCTTTTTTTCAGGGCGCGCTGGTTTATATTGACGTTTCATCCTGCAAAGCGACCGTTTCCTTCGTCTGTTTTTCCCATAAATAAAATGATCTCATCATTGAAAACGCAGCGAACGGCGCGGGCAGTGCGACGATGAGGAATAAATATTCCGGACTGACGGCCTCCGACAACATCCCTGCGGCAGCATAGCCGAGCGGCATAAAAGAGCTGTTGACCGCAAAGAAAGCGCCCAGCGATCTGCCTCTATTTTCACCTTCCGTTACCCTTTGCAAGTAACCTTCAATATAGATGTTGACGACGCCGCTGATCATTCCGATGACGATCAAATTCACAGCGCCCAGCACGACATGATCAATCCAGCCGAGAGGAGACAAAAGCAGGCCGAAAATCAGCATTAAAGCAGGCACAGCTGCTTTTGCGTGCTCCGGTTTTGCGATAAAGGACAAGAAAAGCGCCGCACACAGCGTCCCGCACGCCCAAAATGATTGGAAAGCGCCGCCCAGCCAGGCCTGATCTTTTAAAAGCAGCGAAGTCCAAATGACGATATATATCGGAAAACCGCTGAATACAAGCTGCTGTATGCTCGTCCCATACAACAAATACTTGAGCGGCTTATTTTGATACAAGCTTGTAAAACCGCTGAACAATTGTTTATTGGTAAAAGGAATACGCTTTTGGCTGCCCCTTTCATCTTTGATTCTCCACTCCAAAAAGATCGACAAGAAGGAAAGGCTTCCGCACAGCACCCATAACCAGCCAAAATGCAAAAAGGAAAACAGAACCCCTGTGACAAGCGGAACAATCACTTGGATGAGCTGTGTGAGCACTTCTTGAAATGCGATTCCTTTTTCAATTTGTTCTTTTCTCAATGTATCTGGCAAGAGCGATCTTGCAGCGGGTTCGATTGCGGTCAAACATGCCGATACGATCACCCTTGAAGCGGCCAGCAAAAAAACCGAATTCATGCCTGACAGCGCCAAAAATCCGATCATTAAAAATACAGCTGAAATGATCATATCCGAAGCCGCAATGAGCTTTCCCCTGTGAAACCTGTCGGACAGCCAGCCTGTAAACGGCGATACCAAAATCGAGACAGTCAGCCCGATGCCGATCACGACGCTTCCCGAAAGGGCGCTCCCGGTTTCAGATAAGGACCACCATACCAATGAATAATAGAAAAGAATCGAACTAAAGAGCGATAAAAAAGTTCCAGACCACAGTCTGAAAAAGTCCCCTTTTATGACCCAAGCATATTTCAAAGTTTCTCCCCCGTTTGTCCGATATTTTCACCTCATGACCATATTACATACGAATGCAAAATTTTACAACAAAAACAAAAAAAACCTTCCGGATGGAAGGCTTTGTGAGCATGTCAAGCGCCGGGCGTCGGGCTTTTAGCTAGCAAATGAAAGCCGCACCGACAATGATGAGCAAAATAAAGAGGACAACGATGAGTACAAATGTGTTTCTTCCGTGAAACCCGTAGCCGTATCCTCCAGTAGGACAGCAATAATGGGAGTAATGCACAGGCTTATCATCCTTTCGTATAAAGTCTACACCCCAGCCTATGCAGGCCAAGTCCCAATTGGTATGTGCACCTGCCTACTTTATACGAACAAATATTTAAATATTGTCGTGAGCTTTTCCTTCTGCTGAAAGCCCAGCTTTTCATAAAACGTTTTCACCTGATCGCTTCCCGAAGTTACAAGATAGCACGATTCCATGCCCGATTGTTTGGCGGCGGTGAGCATCTGCTTGATAAGGCCCGATCCATAGCCTTTCCGCTGGTATGGCTCCAAAATGGCGACTTCTTCGATTTTAGCAACGTTTTCGTCGTGATCGAGATAAAGCTCAGCACATCCAATCGGTTCGCCTTCTTCCGAGTAGCAGACACACAGCTGAATGATGCCTTCCTCATAAAAAGGATACTTGCGCAGCAGCTTTTCCTTCGCAAACGCTTCATTGATAGACAATGTATCATAAGCCTGCATCATGCGGCAGCCGTCAATGAGCGATTTCTCCGTCCCCCACTCTGCCCGTACACCAGGGGAATCTCCTTTCCAATCTGCAAGCCTGATGGAATAAAACAATTCTTCATCAAGAATATAGCCAAGATCAAAGAGCGACTTTTTCATCGTAAAAGGCAGATCCCGCTTATAAGAGCTTTTCACATGAACATAATTTCGTTTTAAAATTTCGGGTGTCCGAACGAGCAGGGAGTACAGCTCTGTCAGCGGAAAATCGTCCTGCAGCTGCAGAAAATGAGAGGAAAACATCTGCGGGATCTCCTCATCTGTGTATATATGATAATGGGATTCAATTTTTTTGCTGCATGTCAGCATTAAATAACGGTCTTCTGTGTTTGAAATGGATGTCACAACGGCTGCCTCTTTTCTCAAGATGATCTATTGTAATGTTTTTTCGCTTTCAGAGCAGAAAATCCTCTAAAAAAAGATGACCCTTTGAAAAAAGGATCATCTTGCATGCTGCTCTCCTCAGCTTTCCTCTCCGGATTTCTTGCGTTCAAACAGTTTGACATATTCGCCGTATCCTTCTTTCTCAAGGTCGTCCTTCGGCACAAACCGGAGGGCGGCTGAATTGATGCAATAGCGCAGGCCGTCCGGTCCGGGTCCGTCCGGAAACACGTGTCCAAGATGGGAATCGGCAGACTTGCTTCTCACCTCAGTCCGAATCATGCCGTGTGAAGTGTCCAGCTTTTCTTCGATTTCTCCGGCATCGACCGGTTTTGTGAAGCTTGGCCAGCCGCAGTGTGCGTCAAATTTGTCAAGCGATGAAAACAGCGGCTTCCCTGAAACGATATCGACATAGATCCCGTCTTCATGCAGGTCCCAGTACTCGTTTTGGAATGGAGGCTCCGTCCCGTTTTTCTGCGTTACTTCATATTGCATCCGGGTCAGCTGTTTCAGCCGTTCTTCTTTATTGTTCGTCATGCTTTCGCCCCCAATGCTGTTGTAAAAATCCTTCCCTTCCGCTTCCGATCCGATACTGTGTGTAGCGTTCAGGGTGCTTTTTATGATAGTCCTGGTGATACTCCTCAGCCGGATAAAATGGCCCGGCCTCCAGAATGTCGGTCGCGATTGGATCTTTAAAGATGCCGCTTTCTCCGAGCTTTTTCTTCGATTCTTCAGCGAGTTTCCGCTGCTTGTCATTATGGTAAAAAATCGCTGTCCGGTAAGACTCTCCGCGGTCTGCGAATTGTCCTCCGCTGTCAGTGGGATCGATTTGCTGCCAGTAGAGTTCCAGCAGTTTTTCGTATGGAAAGACATCGGGATCAAATGTGATTTGCACCGCTTCCCTATGTCCCGTTGTATTGCTGCACACCTCTTCATAGGTCGGATTTTCCGTATGGCCGCCGGTATAGCCGGATTCGACTTTTAGAATGCCCGGCTGTTCGTCAAAAGGCTTGACCATACACCAAAAGCAGCCTCCGGCAAATGTGGCGAGTTCGCGTTTTTCAGCCATCTGTTCTGCCTCCTTCTCTTCAACACTTGTTGGGAACCATTATATCACAGCATGCTCATTTTTAAGCCCGCTCCCGCTCACAGGAAACAACTTTTAACACATTCATCAGCCGCTGGCTAAAAAGAAAATTATGACAATAATATGTCATTGCCATCGGCATATTCTAAGAAACAGCTGTATTCATATATAATTGCCATAGACCGTTGTTCAATTGATGGTCAAATGAACTAAAAATCTTCTGAAACATACACTTGAAAAGCAAAAATTATGGTATCATAGTGATATCATGTTCATGAAAAATGATAATCATGCTGATTCGGTCATTCCTTTTTAAACAAAGCTGAAATTTGCTAATTATATGGAGGGGCGAAATTTTGAAAGTTAGAGAACAAATGATGTATGATATGGAAGCACTGCTTCGCACAGTATTTAAACAGATACGTGATGAGATAAATGAGCTGCTCGAAAAAGAGATGTCCCGCAATGAATTCATGATTCTCCGCCTGCTGAGCGAGCAAGGTCCAAAGAAAGTCACGGAGTTTGCAACGATTTTAGGCGTTTCAGCAAGCCATATCACAGCTGTAACCGATGCATTGGTTGAAAAAGGCTGGATCACGAGAGTCCGGTCAAAAGAAGACAGACGGATCATCAAAATCCATCTGACAGACGCAGGAAAAGAAATTATCAGATATTTCGAAGAAAAGAAAACGGAATATTATTTCAAGCGGTTCAGCAGCTACAGTGATGAAGAGCTGAAAACGCTGATTGAACTGTTCAGCAAATTGGACAAAAAACGGGAACAGCGCTAACCCGGACTTTACATAAATTGGCCTGAATCCGTGCACCTTAAAATAAAAAAGAGGTGTACTGACCTATGACTGCTCCTTACCTTTGTCCAAACTGCAAAACAAACCGAACACGGTTCAACTTAATCGAACAGTCCCCGACATCCGTTAAGATTGATCCGGCAACAGGGGAAATAGTGGAAACGTATTCAGATGACGAGCTTTCGCCTTTTCACCTGCCGTACAGCGGCCCTGCCATAAAAGTGCAGTGCGGCGCGTGCGGATTAATTGAGGATGAGAAGACTTTTATCAAACTTGCTGAATTCGATAAACGAACATAAAAAAGACAGGATAGATGAACCTCGTTTCATCTATCCTTTTTCATTCAGCTGAATGCGAGTTCAAACGGAGGTGCACACTCTGTTTCTCCCAAGGTGTTTAGCCCTGTACAAACATTGATCGGCTTTTTCAATCAGCTCTCCCGTACTGTGAATCACCTCCGGAAATGCCGCAACTCCAATCGAAACCGTAATATGAATCTTTTTTGAATGAGAAATGAAAAAAGTGTGTGTCTCCACTTCCTTGCGCACCCTCTCAGCAATCTCTGCAGCCTGCGAATGGGAACAGTTCGGCAATATGACCGAAAACTCTTCTCCGCCGTTTCTTGATACGATATCTTCCGATCGGGCAGACTTTTTTAAAATCGTTCCTAATTCTTTTAAAATCGCATCTCCATTTGAATGTCCGTACGTATCATTAATCGTTTTGAAATAATCGATATCGATCAAAAGCAAAGACAGTTTCTCGTTCTTCTCTTTTGCGTTTGAAATATGAGCATTCCATATCGCATCAAATTGCCGGACATTATTCAATCCCGTTAAATAATCAATCGACGATTCCTCTTCATACTTTTTTAACAGAAAATGAGATTTTCTTAAATATGAGACGATGTATACTGACGTAAAGCCGCCGATAGTAGATAAAATCCAGAACCACGTCAATAACATTTTCATTAAGAAGAAATCATGAAGGATCATCAAGATCACAATTGAAATCGCCACATTGGCAAAAATAACTAATGCAAATGTCTTTCGATAAGTGCCGGCGTCTTTATCCATGATCCGAAGAATGAGATAATATCCTGCGAATATCACGATCATACCTATAAGCGCTGCAATCGAGGATGTATTCGTCCCGTAAACAAACCTTCCTCCTATAATCAGCAGAGAACAGATAAAGGCCGGAAAGGCGCCCGTAAATAAAAACAAAATCATGACGGGGACATAACGCAAGTCGACGATCATCTCATCGGTTGCCTGGATCGAAAAGAACATAAGCACATTTCCGAGCACCCCGCCAAGAATGCCGTCAATCCAATCAAGTTGTTTGTTTGTAGCTTTTCGGGAAAAAATATTCCACTTTAGCTGAGTGTAAATAAAGAGCGAAGTAATTAAAATGCACAAATTCAAAAATAAATCGATTAAAAACATGACAAGCCCCCAGCGCCAAACTCATTTTATATTGTATATATCGTCAATTATTAAGACGTTAAAAGCATTTTTGTTCCTTTCTTCAGACGCCCGGCGGGATCTGGTTTCCGAGGCTTGCCGGAGGAGCTTGCTTTCATTTTTCAAATAGAACGAGGTGCTTCCACTTCCCGTAGCGGTAATATAAAAAGGCGGTCAGGCTGCTCAGCATAAAGCTCATTCCGATGCCCAGCGCTATGCCGTTCTCGCCAAGCCACTTTGAAAATAGATATGTAAACGGATAGCGCAAAGCCCAAAAAGAAATCACGTTCAGCACCAAAATTTGAAACATCGCTCCGGCTGCCCTTACAACACCGTTCAACACAAAGTTAATTCCGATAAACGGATAGAAAAAAGCAATCGTTTTTAAATACTCTTCCCCGAATGCGGCTGAATCGGCTTCCGATATAAACAGCCTGACCGCGTGATAGCCTGTCAGAAATATCGCGGTGCTGACGGCAGCCATAAACAGCAGGACATAAATGACGCCGTAGTTGGCGATTTTTTTCGTACGCTCCATGTCGCCGCTTCCGAAGGTTTGGCCAGCCATACTGTTGACAGCCGTGCCGATGGCCATCGCTGGGAGAATCAGCAGGCTGTCAAGCCGCTGTACCGCGCCAAACCCTGACACGACGCTTTCTCCAAATGAATTGACAACGCTCATAATCGCCATCGAGCCGCCTGAAATCACCATCATTTGCAAGCCGGCAGGCACTCCGAGCTTCAAAATGACGGACGTCTCTGCCAGCGATGGAAGCGCCGGCTTTGAAAATGGAACAAGCTGCTTTCTCACCGTATAGACCACTCCGTAAATAAAAGCAATCCCTTGGGACACGACGGTTGCATAGGCCGCTCCGGCAATTCCGAGGTTGAATACCGAGATAAACAGCGGATCCATGAACAGGTTCAGGATGACGGCCAACAGGACGAAACGCAAAGGTGTTTGACTGTCGCCGACCGCTCTTAATACTGTACTGATGAAATTATAGCCGAATAAAAATATAATCCCGATAAAATGAATCCTCAAATAGCTTACGGCCAAATCCATCATATTGCCAGGCGTTTGAAGTAGCGAGAGCAAAGGCTCTGTGAAAAAATAGCCGATCCCGAGCAATACGCTCATCGCCGTCATCAGAACGACAAACGCGTTTACATATGATGCCAGTCCCTTTTTATCCCCTTTTCCTTTTTGCTGCGCAAGAATCGTCAGCGCCGCATTGTTGACGCCCAATACGAACGACAGCACCGTAAAGAAAACCGTTCCTGAGACGGCCGCAGCACCAAGAGCTTTTGCTCCGAGCAGATTTCCGACCCACAAGCTGTCGACGAATTGGAATGAAATCTGCAAAAGATTGGCTAAAATGATCGGTCCGGAAAAATAGACCAGCTGTTTAAATACATTTCCGTATGTAAAGTCCGTTTTCATTGTTTTCTCCTTTTCATCTGTCGTCTTGATCACATGTGACCGATGGCTTCGCAGCCTCATATGATGTCAGAAAGCATGCAAAGGGGCGTGACAAGATGTTCTCTGCAGTTCATAATGCCCGTTATATGGCGGAAGGCTTCCAGGTGAGCCGCTATGATGTTCTGCCTGCCGAGGCGCCCTTTTATTTTCGAAACAGCGGAAAAGCAGTGATGATCAGACTGCTCCACGCGGCTCCTCATACCGACAATCTCGACGTTTTCGTAAACGGGATATCCGTTTTTCGAAACGTCTCCTATACAGATTTATCTTCTTATGTCCGGTTTCCTGCCGGCCGTATTCAAATCGACGTTTTTCGAAGAGGCTGGGCGAACGGTCCCCTGCTTACGGTACAGTATCACCTGATCCACGGCCGGTACTGCACGGTTGCTGTCACAGGCACAGCCGCAAAGCTCGTTCCCGTCGGAATGTATGACCAGCCTGCGGCTGATCCGGAAAGCCGCAGCATTCGATGCGTCCATCTCTCGCCGGACTCTCCCGCTCTTGACTTTGCAGTGCAAAACGGACCTGTCCTGTTTTCCGGCGTCCCCTTTCAATCTGTTACCCGGTACATCCCGGTGCGTTCACAGAAAATGGACGTCGAGCTGAGGGGGGCCGGTTCAACAGCAGTCCTGCTGAAGGCCCCGAGGATCACGCTTCATGCCGGCGAATCCACAACGTTGTATGGCCTCGGTTTCGTCAACGGCTCTCCTTCTCTCGAAATAAAAGCGGCGCCGTTTCCCGTCAAAGCTCCGCCTTCATAGCGAAAAAAAAGAGACCCGATGTCTCTTTTACAGTCTGCTGAATGCAGGGACAACAAAATCCTAAAACGATCTCATGTTTTAGGATTTTGCCGGCAATTATTGATTGTGATGGTCAGTTTTTTTGTGTTTTTTTGCATCAAGAGTAAAAATCATAATGCTTAAAAACAACGCACAATACCCGATGTTCAAATACATCTTGTCCATGTTTTCATCAACGAAACTGAAGGCGGCGAGACCGCCGAAGTACAGTGAAAACAACATAGACAACAAGCTGAAATATGTGTAGATACGTTCCATATGTTCACCCCTGTAAACCCCGCTGCACGATTTATGAATCTGTTTGTGCAGGCTTGTAATAAACAAATTCGATTTGATCTTTTTCTAAATCAATGTCTTTTGCTTTCACATACATTCCGTTTTTAAGCGGCATCTCTGACAGACGAACTTGAATTTCTTTAGCGTCTGAACGAACGTGTACAAAATCAGGAAGGTCATAAAATTGATCCATGTAGTTGAGCACCATCGATATCGGAACATTCAACTTGCCGATCGAAAATCTCGTCACGTCAAGGACCACGTCTCCGTTTTTTTCCACCGTCGGCCGAAAGGACACCCTCGCATCGACTGTCGAGGAAAAGGCGCGGATCGCACCGACGATATGGAATTCATCATCGATTTCGATTTGATAGTCAAGATCAGGCGAAGACTCCTTTTCCAAGTACGTGTTGATGAATGCGGCCAATGAATCTTTCGTGCTCGTCACGTTCAATTGATATTCGCTCGGAGTCGGACGCGGCGGCTCCTTTTGTCCGCCGGGCAGGGAAATGAGAATGAAAATCCCGGCAAGTATCATGACGTTGACTGCTGCTAAAATTAAAAATAAGCTCTTCCATTTCTTCATTTTTTTCACCTTATTCTGCTGGGAGGTCTTCGTTTTTAATTTGTTCGTAAACGCGTTTCGCTATTAAAGAATACCCGTATTGATTAGGATGAAACTCGTCTTCTGCAATCTTCTTTTCATCGCTGTATTCCTCAAAAATATCAGCGATATCCGCCATTTTCGTGTTGGAGACCTTCTTCAGCCTTTTTTCCGCGCCTTCATTCCATTCGTCTACGACTTGGTCAACTTCCCGCAGTTCAGACAGCGTAAACTTAAACGGATTATACATGCTGACATAAATCAATTCAGCGCTGGCGTTTTGCTCTCTGATTTCCGCTAAAATATTCGAAAACCGCTTTTCAAACAGTTTTTGTTCAGCACGGAAAGGTGTGAGCGTTAAGTGCGCGAAGTTTTGGCGGACGACTTTCATCAGGTCGTTGCCCCCGATTGTAAACAAAATGTAGTCTGCATCTTTCAGGCCCTCTTGTACTTCTTTGTCTTTTAATCTTTCAAGCAGCTGATCAGTCCGGGAGCCTTTAACGGCATAATTTTTGACCGTTACGGACTTCACATCGCTCCGGCTTTCAAGCTCATCGGCCACCATGCCGACATAGCCTTTCTTTTCTTGATCGCCTACCCCCTCTGTCAGAGAATCGCCCACCGCTGCAATCACGATATCGCGCTTAGGGGAGACCGATGTTTTTTCAACGCCCGCATTCCACTCCGTACAGGCTGAAAGCAGACAGACGAGGGCCATCATGACTGTAATAAAACGTATGTTCAATAATGATGCCCCTTCCTTCTTGATAACCTAAAAAAAAGTGTACCATGTTTTGATTCTTTTGAAAATCATTTGGCCGATGTAAAAAAAAGCCTGTTTTCCGGTGTTCAGGAAACAGGCTTTAGCGGCAGGTCGCCCGTTTTTATCAACGGTTTTCCAGCGTCTTAATATCGGCGATGATTTCATCGTACGGCGTATTTCTTGCACCGTCATAATCCTTGACGACTTTGCCGTTTTGATCGACTAGATAAAATGACGATTGGTGAATCACCTGATCCTCATCTTCAGGTTTTTTCACGATTGATTTAAAGCTTTTCAGCGCAAACTTTTCGATTTCTTCCTGCGAGTATCCGGTTAAAAAGTCCCAATTTTGAAAACTGAGCGGGTAGTTGGCCGCAAATTTCTTCAATTTTTCAGGCGTATCATTTTCGGGATCAACGCTGAATGAGACGATGCGGGCCTGCAGGTTTTCCTCTTCCATTTGTTTTTGCAGTTCAGCCATATGTGAAGTCATCGGCGGACAGATCGTTTCACAGTTCGTAAATATAAAGTCAGCCACCCACACCTGGCCTTTTAAACTTTCAAGAGTCACCGCTTTCCCGTCTTGATTTTGAAAAGAAAAAGACTGTACATCATAGTTCAAAGGATTATCAATCTTGCTAGTTCCGCAGGACGAAAGAAACACTGTGAGAATACCTGCAAGGAAAATGCCAAAAACGTTTTTCAATCCTTCCATCCCCTTTTTCAATCGGTGTAAAAGGTAAAACCGATCGCTCCTTTTCCGGTATGAACCGAGATAATCGGTGTGGTGTAGTCAATATCAATATCGATTCCCGGGATATGTTCAAGCAAGGAGTCTTTCAGCCGATGGGCGAGATCGAGCGCATCGGCATGGGCGATTCCGATCGCCTGCACCGTCCTTCCCTTAACCGCTGAAACAAATTGACCAGTTAAATAACGGATAAGCTGACTGCTGCTCCGGACATTTTTTTCAGGCGTATAGATTCCGTCCTCAAGCCTCGCGATCGGCTTAACCTTGAGCAATGAGCCGAGCAGCGCTTTTCCCCTCCCGATGCGGCCGCCTTTGATCAAGTTGTCAAAATGATCAATTGTCACATAGAGGGAAGTCCGGTCGCGCAAGTTCTCCAAGTCTTTTACAATCGCTTCGGCCGTCATGCCCTCTTCGGCCAGCAAGGCGGCCCGCACGACCTGAAAACCGAGGCCTTTTGAAATATACATGGAATCAATCACCGTAATGTTCCCGCCGACCATATTTGAAGCGCTTACAGCAGTCTGGTATGTCCCGCTCAATTCGCTTGAGAGATGGATGCTGATCACTTCGCTTCCGTCAGCGGTCAGCTCTTCATACAGTTCGATAAAAGCGCCTAGAGGCGGCTGTGAACTTTTCGGGAGTTCTGCGGCGCTCTCCATTTTCTCAATAAATTCGTCCGGCTGAATATCGAATCTGTCTCTGTATACAGTGCCGTCGATCGATATCGAGAGCGGAAGAACGGAAATATGATATTTTCTGAGCAGTTCTTCGCTCAAGTCAGCGGTCGAGTCCGTTACAATTTTAATGCTTGTCAATTCCCTTCACATCCTGTCGGTTCAAATGGTGTATTTTCTAGTGAGGCCAAATCCGCATGAAAAATTCTTTGCCGGCGGATGCCGTCTTCCGCTCTTTTAAAGCGGATTAGGCTCTCTTCATGGGCCGGCAAAGAATGCCATAAATATTTATGCATTATGCTTCAATTCATCATGTTGATAAATGGCCAGGTAATCTTGCCATTTCAATGCTCTCTTTAAGTAGTCCCTAAAGGAGTAGACGTTTTTTTTCCGCTTTGAGCAATAGAGCGTCTTTAAAAAGATTTCAAGCCTCAGATTGGCCATAAAAAAATGCGGGTCGTCCTCCTTCAGCAGAGGTATTTCCGTCACCTTCACCTTCTGTCCATCCGAACGTTTGAACTCCAGGCTTTTAAGTAACAAGCTATCAATCCTCATTTATGAGATATTTTCTTTATTATACATAATCTCTGAAGCCGTTGTCTGTGATTTAGGTTTGTTTTCAAAAAAATTTCTTAAATCAGCAAATGAAAGAGCCCTTCATCTTTATTGACTTCGACATAGCGGAAGCCTTTCCTGTCCATTCTTACGATCAGCGGCTCGTAATCTTCGCGCTGCTTCAATTCGATGCCGACGAGCGCAGGGCCGCTGCTTTTATTATTTTTCTTCGTATATTCAAACCGGGTGATATCGTCGGTCGGCCCGAGCACTTCATCTAAAAATTCGCGCAAAGCTCCCGCCCTTTGCGGGAAGTTCACGATGAAATAATGCTGGAGTCCTTCATACATCATCGATCTGTCTTTGATTTCCTGCATTCTGCCGATATCGTTGTTTCCTCCGCTCACAATGCATACGACATTTTTCCCTTTAATTTCATCCCTGTAAAGATCTAAAGCGGCGATCGGCAGCGCTCCCGCAGGTTCGGCGACAATCGCGCATTGGTTGTACAGCTCAAGAATCGCGGTGCACACCTTTCCTTCAGGAACGAGCAAAATATCATCGACAACGGTTTCAAGCGTTTTAAATGTCTCTTCGCCGATTTTCTGCACAGCGGCTCCATCGACAAATTTATCGATTTTCTCAAGGATGACGACTTCGCCTTTTTTGTTTGATTCAAAAAGAGCCGGCGCGCCTTTAGGCTCAACCGCGATCAGCTTTGTATCCGGGGACACGTTTTTCATATAGGTTCCCACTCCTGAAAGCAGACCCCCTCCGCCTACGCTTGCGAATAAATAATGGGGTTCCGTTTCGATATCGTTTAAGATTTCGACCGCGACCGTACCCTGGCCAGCCATGACGGCAGGATCGTCAAACGGGTGGATAAATGCGCGCTTTTCTTCCTCGCAGCAGGCGACTGCGCTTTGATAAGCATCATCAAACGTGTCGCCTGTCAGGATGATCTCGACGTATTCCTTGCCGAACAATTCGACTTGGGAAATTTTTTGCCTCGGGGTCGTCGACGGCATAAAAATCTTTCCGTGAATACCGAGATGTTTGCAGGAAAAAGCGACTCCCTGCGCATGGTTTCCTGCACTGGCGCAGACCACCCCGTTTTTCGTCGTTTCTTTTGAAAGCTGCTTCATTTTATAATAGGCGCCTCTCAGTTTAAAAGAGCGGACAACCTGCAGGTCTTCTCTTTTTAAATATACGTTGCAATCGTACCTCTCGGACAGCCTCTCATTTTTTTGGAGAGGGGTATGAATAACAACATCTTTTACATTTTGGTGGGCTTTTAAAATGTCTTTGACTTGGATGAGAGAGTTTTCTTTAAGCAACGGTTTCATGTATAAGATCCTTTCTGTATAAAGCTTTATTTAATACGCCATTATATCATGAATATTCAAAATTTAAAGGGCAATTCTTTGTTATTTACAGAATATTATACACTTTCTCAATATATACGGGGTTCTTTTCGATTCTTAATGTGCAGGCCACATGCACTTTTTTTCAAAAAACTCTTTATTTGTTCTAATTGGGTGTTATAATAGAACCAATTAGAACCAAAAGGAGAGCCGCCATGATTAAACACACATATCCGTCCGTAGGTTTCTCCGAGCTGATCGGGGAATGCGATTCCTTTTTGCAAACGAAAAACAGAGCGATACAATTTGCAGCATCTTCCCATCCGATTCTGATTCATGGGGAAACAGGCACAGGCAAAGAGCTGTTCGCCAAAGCCATTCATTCCGGATCATCTTTCAAGGATGATCCCTTCACACATGTAAGCTGCAGCACGCTGGATGAAGATGAAACGGCTGAAGATTTTTTTCTTTCAGAGCTGAATGAGCCCGGAACCTTGTTTCTCGACGAAGTGTGGGGTCTATCCTTGCATCTCCAGGGCAGGCTTTTGGCAGCCATTGAAAAAGGGATGCAAAAAAGATTGATCACCTCTTCAAGCATGCCTCTCATTGAACGGATTGATAGCAGCGAATTCCGCAAGGACCTGTACTACAGGCTCAATGTGCTCGACCTTCCGCTTCCCTCTCTTAGTGAACGGCGAAGCGACATCCCCCTTCTCGTGCATCATTTTTTAAAAAGCGGGGATCATGACATATATGTCGAACCGGTCGTTTGGAAAGCTTTAGAGCAGCATGAGTTTGAGGGGAACGTCAGAGAACTCAAAAACATGACGGATTATATGATAACCGTCTCAGACGGAAAAACGATTCAGCTTTACGACACACCGCCCTCGTTAAGAGAACAAATCAAAAAAAAGAAGCCTAAGGACAAAAAAACGGCTTCGGCATCACTTACCTTAATGGAAAAAGAGGAGTTTGCGTTTTTGCTCGATGCAATCAAGCAATTAAATGAAAAAGGAGAGCCTGCCAGCCGCAGGGTTCTGTCCGAGCTGAGCAAAAGCGGCAAGTCGGAGCTTACACCCCAGCAAGTGAGAAGCAGATTGGATTATTTGGAAAAAAGAGAGTTTATTACAAAGGGCCGCGGAAGAGCCGGGACAAAAATCACGCTTGAAGGCCTCCGCTTTTTAAGCTCTTTAAAGCATCACATTATTCAAGATTAGAAAGGGTGTCTTGGTATGTACACGATTAAAGAAGAAATTGCTAATGCAATAACCCATGGACTCGGCGTCCTCCTGTCAATACCTGCCATCGTATTTTTGGTGATATTTGCGATCCGCTACGGAAGTCCGGTTGATGTTGTCAGCTTTTCAATTTTCGGCGCTTCCATGCTGTTCCTGTATTTAAGTTCGACCCTTCTGCACAGCATTCAGCACCAAAAAACAAAAGATATTCTGGAGATCATCGATCACTCAGCCATCTACGTACTGATTGCAGGGACATACACACCGCTGCTCCTCGGACCTTTGAAAGGCGCGCTAGGCTATACGATGCTTGCTGTCGTTTGGGGGCTTGCGATTGGCGGGGTTGTGTTTAAAATCTTTTTTGTGAAACGGTTTATCGTTGTCAGCACACTGGTATATCTTGTGATGGGCTGGATGGCGATCATTGCGATCAAGCCGCTTTATACGGCCTTGACCGGAGAAGGGTTCGCCCTGCTGCTTTTAGGGGGAATCTTGTATTCTGTCGGAACCATCTTTTATTTATGGAGAAAGATTCCATATCATCATGCGATATGGCACACTTTCGTGCTCGGCGGCAGCGCCTCAATGTTTTTCTGCGTGCTTTTCTACGTGGCAAAAGTGCCGTTTGTATCGTAAACGGCGAAAACCAGGCTTCCATTATGGGAGCCTGGTTTTTTTATGCCCGAAGCTGTTTGTTTTCAGTCATGACGTATGCCGGGTGGATCGTCAAATCGATATCAACAGGTCTCAGCCTCTTGAACAACGTGCCTTTTTTCATGTCTTCCGTACCGGCTGTTTCGACTGCAACGATCGGAATGCCGAGCCTTTTGGATAAAGATTTGTAATCGAGTCCGTCATCTTCAGACATAATAAAGCTTTGGCCTTTCCGGAGAATCTCTTCCACTTCTTCTAGCGATGCTTCCTTGTCGGCGCTTTTTCTGACCGCGGCCATTTTATTGAGCCAGCCGCTGATCAGCGGATAACGAAAGGCGCGCGGATCAGCAAAAAACGAAGCGGTTTTGTCAAGGTGTCCAAGCAGCACGGCAAGCTCTGACAGGCCGAGCTTTGGGTGCACATAAAGCACGGGGCCAGCCGGCGATCTTCCGTTCTGATGGATGGAAACGGTTGAACCGGTTAAGCCGATGCACCCTCGCAAAAAAGCTTTCGGCTTATCAAAGACAGCTTCCATCTGATTGGCATACGAAAGGCGCGGATCAAGTGTCTGCAGCGCCTGCAGAAGCTTGATATGCTTGATGAGCATATAGGCCGAATAAATCCATAAAAAACAATAGCGCAACATGAAAATCCTCTCCTCTATCCTTTTCTTTGATAAACGAGGAATTCGTAGTCATAAGGATTTTTGTCATCTTTCAGGCCTTTCCGCCTCGAAACGATTTCCCACTCAGCTTCGCTGAATTCAGGAAAGTACCGGTCCCCTTCAAAGGTTTCATCAATTTTTGTCACATACAGCTTGTCCGCAAAAGGCAGAATCTCCGTGTATAGTGTTGAACCGCCGATGACAAAACATTCTTCGTTTCTGTTTTTCGCAAACCGCACCGCTTCCTCTGCCGAGTGCATCACCTGACAATTCGGGATATCCAGTTCTTTATTGGATGTGACGATGATGTTCTCGCGGTGGGGCAAAGGTCTGCCGATGGACTCGAACGTCTTTCTCCCCATGATTACGGCGTGCCCTTTCGTCACCTCTTTAAAATACTTCAAATCTTGCGGCAGATGCCATGGCAAATCATTGTCTTTGCCGATCAGGCGGTTTCTGTCCATTGCAGCAATCAATGAGATCATTGTTTAATGCCTCCTTATGATGTTTGTAGCGAAATAATGCCGGATGATGCTCATCTTTTTGTGTGATCATCTGTGAACATGATGCATGAAGATGGAGGTTAAAGCTGTGATGAGAGGAACCTTTCTTCGAGGTTTTCATTCTGATCAGGCCGCCCGAATGCATTTGTCTCATTCCCCGTTTTGTTCAATTCCGGTTTTCTTACATATGACGGCACATATCCGCATGATGTTTCATTTTTTTCATCCTTTTGTAGTGTATCTTGTTTAACCTTTCGAAAACAAGACATTTTTCGAGAAAAGGCGTAAAATATGCCGCATAAAAAAACCCGCCTGATGGCGGGGACGGGCGAGTCTTTCAGCGGCTTTTCGCAACGCTCTGTCCGTCTGTTCTCTCTTCCTGCACTTCATCCTCAAGATCCTGATGCGAATGGGCAATTCGGCTTGCCGCCGCTGCCGCCAAAGCTGCGACGATATCATCAAGGAACGTATGAACCTCATCGTCCGGACAGTCGTCCAGTTCTTTAATGATGCCGAATTTTTCTTTATCCAGATAGCCGAAGTTCGTCAAGCCGATCGAACCGTAGACGTTTACGATCGATAGCGGGATAATCTCGTCGATCCCGTAAAGGGGTTCGTCCGTTTCGACCAAATATTGAAGCGGTTCAGGCAACAGCTTTTTCTCGGCCAGCTGGTCAAGCGCTATCCCCGTTAAAACGGCATGAACGATTTCCCTCTTATTTAAGACCTTTTCGACATTTTCAATGCATACATCAAGCGGGAGATCAGGATGGTATTTTTCCTGCAGCTTTTGTACGATCAGCGCGATATCCTCAATCGCAACCCCGCGCTCATTCAGCATATTTTTCGTTAAGTGCACCATTTCATTCATCGTATACTTCTTCATCTGCATCAATCTCCTTTAGTGACTCATCCAGTTAGGCGGTGTATTGCGGTCCCAGTAAATGCTTCCGAGATCGTGATGTTTTTGAAAGCCGTCTTCGGCAGTATGGTAATGAAAGTTAAACCAGTACCCTTTATGCGGCGGCTTGTCCCTGCGCACATGGAACCTTAGCACATCTTCCCCCGTTTTCCGATTGTAAACGTGGAAGATTCTCTCCGACTTCCCCGCCGTCGGCGTTTTGGAAATGACAAGATCCTGGTAAGCGTCATTGTCCTGCATTGTCATGAGATGGCTGACGATGATCTCCTCGATCTTTGGAAGCACTTCTTCCCTGTACTCGTCTTCAATGACCGGCGATATCCTGCTGCCGAATTTTACGAATGATAGATCTTCAGCTTCATTGAGCAGTTCATCCCTGTAGGTGTCAAATGAAGATTTGGATTCGCCGTCTTCATCAAGCTCGGGCTCTTCTTGCTTTTGATAAACAGCCGTATATCCGGATTCTTTCACGCTCTGATGCTCCTGCGGCTTGTCCGCCATCAATGCCGCAGGAGGAGATACAAGGCCGAACGTTGCAATTGTAAATAATGCGACAAGCGCTTTTCTCATCCACATCTTCATGACTGATTAGTTCCCTTCTGATCGCTTTTTCGTTTTCTCTTATTCTATCATAGGTTGAATTTTCAGTCATTCATAAAGTGGAGATGCTGATCTACAAAACGCCTTTTCTTTTAGCGATAAAACGTTTACAATCAAAGATGAAAATTCCAAATTTGGGAGTGATCGTTCATGGTTGAAGGTCTTTTTATAGCCGCTTCATTAATTACCCTCGCTTATTTTATCGTCATGGAAATCGCAGATTAAAAAAACCCAAGGTATATACCTTGGGTTTTCATTTTTCGAGGACACCGTAATGAAACAGGGCCGTTTTGCGTTTTTTTACGGAAAATCCGTATTTTTCAAAGCGCGGACTCTTCCAGTGGTCTTTCAGAACCACTCTTTTTCTGGCGACCCGAAGGGCTTCATGTAAAGCGCCGTCAAGCGTAAACTCGGAATGCGCCCACTTTCTTAAAGGGGCGATGCCGTCTGATTCTTTGATTCCATCATCAAACATCGGGTCGAAGTAGACGATATCTGCTGAAGCATCATCAAGTTCCAGCAGGTAATCAATGCTGTCGCCTGAATGAACCCGAATCCTTTTCATCGCCTGATCCAAAACGTCAAGGCCGGTCTCCCACGATTGAAGCCCCGCCTCGACAAGAAAAGCGAGAAGCGGGCTTTTTTCAATTCCGCGCACTTCGCCTTGTTCGCCTGCGGCAAGGCTCGCAATGATCGCGTCTGATCCAAGACCGAGCGTGCAATCGAGCACCTTGTCCCCCGGTTCAACTTGTGCAGCTTCGACAAAAGGGTCCGGTTCGCCTCTTAACATACGCTTGGCCCGGAACATCGCAGAGTTCGGATGGAAAAAGAACTTTTCACCTTCTGAATGATACAGCTCAAAGCGCTCTTTTCCAACCACGAGAACATCATCCTGCTCTGTTTGCCGAATTTGGCGAATCGGCCGTTTTCTCCGCTCGGAAAAGCGGGCGCCGAGCGTCCGGCTGATTTTTTCTGCTGTTAAAATCGTGCTTTCAGTCGGTCTGTAGCTTGTTGTGACAATCATGTTTTTCTCCGTAAAAAATGCCCTTCAAAGGGCATTTTAGCAATGTTTTTCAAAAGCGTCCGTAATGTTTTTCATAATCTCCGTCATTTCACGGCCTTCAATCTGTTCACGCGGAATGAAATGAACGACTTCTTTGCCTTTCAGCAGTGCCATTGAAGGTGAAGACGGTTCATATCCTTCGAAGTATTCCCTCATTTTTGCCGTTGCTTCACGATCCTGTCCGGCAAAAACTGTAACGGTCTCGTCAGGCCCTTTTTCGCTTCCGGAGACGGCCTGAACGGCTGCCGGTCGCGCCAGCCCTGCGGCACATCCGCAGACTGAGTTGACGACGACGAAAGTCGTGCCTTCTGCGTCTTCCATGAATGTCTCCACTTCTTCCGCGGTCGTTAACTCTTTAAAGCCGGCCTGCACCAATTCCTGACGCATCGGAAGAACAAGCTGGCGCATGTATTCTTCATAAGCTGTTGACATATTAAAAAGCCCCCTCTATAAACCTTGACTACTGATGTTTTCAAGGATACTACAGAGGGGGCTGAATTTCAAACGCCGGGCGAAAAAACCGCTAGATTTTCATAATGCCGCCGGTATTGGCAGATGTCACAAGCTTTGAATACCTGGCGAGATAGCCCGTTTTCACTTTCGGTTCAAAGCCGGGCCAGTTTGCTTTTCTTTTTTCCCATTCCTCATCGGAGATTTCGATGTTTAAAATCCGCTTTTCGATATCGACAACGATATGGTCGCCGTTTTCTACGAAAGCAAGCGGGCCGCCTTCGGCTGCTTCCGGTGAAACGTGGCCGATCGAAAGACCGCGGGAGGCTCCTGAAAAGCGGCCGTCGGTAATCAAGGCGACTTTCGGGCCGAGGCCCATTCCGACGATCTGTGAAGTCGGCGCAAGCATTTCAGGCATTCCCGGTCCGCCTTTAGGGCCTTCATAGCGGATGATGACGACATCTCCCGCTTTTACTTTACGGTTGATGATGCCGTCAAGCGCTTCTTCCTGTGAATCAAAGACAACCGCAGGTCCTTCATGGCGGGTAATCCCGTCTTGGACGCCGCCCGTTTTAATGATCGCACCGTCAGGAGCCAGGTTGCCGAACAGGACGGCGAGTCCGCCTTGCTCTGAAAACGGCTGATCGATCGGATGAATGACCTCGTAATCTTTCACTTCGCGTCCGGCAATATTTTCGCCAAGCGTTTTCCCCGTTACAGTCAGCGTATCCAAGTGAAGCGCGCCTTCTTTTTTCGACAGCTCGTTTAAGACTGCCGATACGCCTCCTGCTTCATGCAAATCTTCAATAAACACATCGGAAGCCGGTGCAAGCTTCGATAAATGCGGAACCCTTGCCGCTACCTCATTGATCCGTTCAAGCGAATAGTCTACACCCGCTTCATTGGCGATCGCAAGCGTATGAAGGATCGTATTCGTTGATCCGCCGAGCGCCATGTCTAAAGCGAACGCGTTGTCGATCGCTTTTTCGGTCACGATGTCGCGCGGTTTGATATCCGACTTGATCAGCTCCATCAGCTGGCGGGCCGACTGTTTGGCAAATTCCCTGCGGTCGGGCGATGTCGCCAAAATGGTGCCGTTGCCCGGCATGGCGATGCCAAGAGCTTCAGAAAGACAGTTCATCGAGTTCGCCGTAAACATGCCCGAGCATGATCCGCAAGTCGGACAGCCGAACTGTTCAAGCTCCTCGAGTCCTTTCTCATCGATTTTGCCTGATTGATAAGCGCCAACGCCTTCAAATACAGAGGAAAGCGAGATTTTTCGTCCGTCGCTCGTTCTTCCCGCTTCCATCGGCCCCCCGCTGACAAACACGGTCGGAATGTTGATCCGCATTGCCGCCATGATCATGCCCGGTGTGATTTTATCACAGTTTGGAATACATACCATTCCGTCAAACCAGTGCGCCGATACAACCGTTTCCACTGAATCTGCGATGATTTCGCGGCTCGGGAGAGAATACCTCATTCCAATGTGCCCCATCGCAATTCCGTCGTCGACCCCGATTGTATTAAATTCAAACGGAACACCGCCGGCCTCTCTGATCGCCTCTTTGACGATTTTTCCAAACTCCTGCAAATGGACATGACCCGGTACGATATCGATGTATGAGTTGCAAACGGCAATAAACGGTTTGCCGAAGTCCTCTTCTTTTACCCCAGCCGCGCGCAGCAAACTGCGGTGCGGCGCTCTGTCGATCCCTTTTGTAATCATGTCACTGCGTAAACCTGTCATCGTGATCCTCCTAAACATCTTCGTATTTACATTCTATATATTCTGAATATTCAGTTTTAAAAATTGTCTGTTAACCGCTTGCCGGACTGATCCGCAAGATGACGGCTGTTTTGATCTTCATCTGTAAATCATTCCCCATGAATCAGAACCTCCACATTCCATATGATTGCTAACTACTATATATATTTTCAGCTTGTTTTTCAACAATATTCGAAATATTTTTATAGAAAAAGTGATATTTTATTACAAGACGCGTGACTTTTTTCAGAATTCCCGGATCGATCGCCGCTTTTGAAGCATAAAAAAAGACGCTGTTTCCAGCGTCTTTGTCAGCTGTCTTTTTTGCGGCTTTCCGTCATTTGCTTCCATACGGAGCCTTTTGCTTCTTCACCGTATTCGATCCGTTCGATCGCCATTTTGATCTGAAGGCTGACTTCAAATTCCGGATCGTTTTCAGCTTCTTTTAAAGCGGGAAGCGCGCTTTCATCGCCGACTTCGTACAGAAACATGGCGGCTCTCCAGCGCACAAGCTTGCTCGGATCCTTCAGCGCTTTGATCATCGCCGGAATCGCTTCCGGGTTGCCGATGTCTGACAGACAATCGCCGGCCGTTCTTCTGACCGTGATGGTTTTGTCTTCGAGCGCTTTATATAAAAGGGGAAGCACCGCAGGCGTTTCGATCATGCCCAAATAAACGACAGCAAGCCTTCTGATCGATGTTTTCGGGTCATTGAGCGCTTTTTCGAGTACTGGAATATCCTCTTCAGTAGGATCCATTTGTTCAAGATGCGCATAGCGTTTTTGCCAATCTTCCTCATCCATCATTTCAAGCGTTACCCGGTAAGACTTTCGCTGCACAGCCGTACGTTTAGCCTCAGCATCGCTTGATGCAGCTGATTCCGTCAGCTTCCGCAGGCGCTCTTCATCGTAAGCCGCCTCCAGCTCTTCCGTTACTTCGCGGCCGATTTCTGAAAAATCGCCGAATCTGACGCCTTGCTCTTTCCAAGACCGTTCGAGCACGACGTTGGAAGACGCGGTTTTAAGCTTCAAGATCGCTTCCTGGAAACGTTCTGGAAGGCCGAAGCGCTCCTCGCGCTCGCCGTCGGTCAATTTCACCTGCATCGGTATTCCGCTGAACATTTGCACGAAAACTTTAACCTCGCCGAACGATTCTTTTTCTTCGGAACGGCCCTCCGCCTCTTCGGCTTCATCCATTCCGAATGCAGCGCGCACCTTAGGAAGGATGTCTTTCCAATCAAATCTCGCATTGCGCTCGACAGCGATAAAATCGGCCACATGATAGACGCCTTTTACTCCGTCTATGTTTAAAACTTCCTGGATGACGGGAGGTGCGCCTTCCGCATGATCCTTTTTATAATTATTGCTTTTTCCACCCGGCAGTTCCTCGGTCAAAATCACCTTCATTGTATTCGGACTCGGTGTCGGTTCTATCGATTTAATTTTCATCATTGTCCCCCTCTGTTTAAAGATCCGGTCTTATTCTACCATAACCCCCAGCCCTGATCTATCAAGGCGGCTTTCTCTAGAGAAGGCGCATTCATTTTCCAGTTCGCCGAGGAATTCGAGCATCAGCTTATGCCTTTTTTCTGCGAGCATCCGTCCCGTCTTTGTATTCATCAAATCTTTTAAAAGGAGAAGCTTCTCGTAAAAGTGGCCGACTGCAGTAGGTGCATTGCCGCCCCCATAGAGGAGATGGCCCTTTGCACCCGCATACATCAAAGCCCTGGCGATCCCGACGGCGCCGATCGCATCAAGCCGATCGGCATCCTGGACAGCCATTCCTTCTTTTGAAAGAAGTTCGTCTTTATATTTCTCTCTGTCTCTGAATGAAATTCTTGTGATGATAGCAAAAATCCCGTCAACCGTTTCCGGATCGACCTTCCATTCTTCGGACAGGCGCCTTTTCAGCTCCTGCAGCGGAACCCGGTGCTCATCGGACAGCTTTTCATCAATCACATCATGGAGAAGTGCGCAAGCTTCGGTCATAAACAGGTCTGCACCCTCTTCTTTTGCGATCTGAAGGCTTACGTTCCTCACCCTTTCGGTATGCAGCCAGTCATGACCTGTGCCTTCGGCAGAAAGCTTCTCTTTTACCCATTCGGACATCAAGCGGATCTGTTCTGTTTGTTCCTGATTCAGCCCAGCCATTTCTGAATGGTCTCCTCCATCTCCTTTGGATTGGTTTGCGGTGAAAAGCGCACAACGTTTTCTCCGGTTTGATCGACGAGAAATTTTGTGAAATTCCATTTGACCGCTTTTGTTCCAAGCATGCCCTTCGCCTTGTTCGTCAAGTGGCGGAACAGCGGGTGGATTTGATCCCCTTTTACATTCACCTTCGAAAACATCGGAAACGTGACACCGTAATTGACGCTGCAAAATTCTTCAATGCTTTTTTCATCGCCCGGCTCCTGATTCATGAATTGGTTGCTGGGAAAGCCGAGAATCTCAAGCCCCCGGTCTTTATATGTTTCATACAAGTCTTGAAGCTGCTGATATTGAGGTGTAAATCCGCACTTCGAGGCGGTGTTGACGATGAGCAGCACTTTGCCTTTATACGGCCGCAGTGTCGTGTCCTCGCCTTTAATCGTCTTGACGCTGATATCGTAAATGGACATGACGGTCCCTCCTTTTTAGAATAAACCTTTGGCTCTGCCGCTTTCGTCGACATCCATCTTAAGCGCGGCAGGGTGTTTCGGCAGCCCCGGCATTGTTAAAATACTGCCTGTCAAAGCGACGATAAATCCCGCGCCCCTCGATGGTTTTAATTCGCGGACGGTGATGCTAAAATCTTGCGGCCTGCCGATTTTACCCGGGTCATCTGATAAAGAATACTGAGTTTTCGCCACGCAGACAGGCAGTCCGTCCAACCCGTTCTTTTTCAATTCAAGCAGCTGTTTTTTCGCCTTTTCGGTAAACTCTACCCCTTCGGCGCCATAAACGGTGCGGGAGATCTTGGCTAATTTGTCTTCGATCGAGTCGGTTAATTCGTATAAATAGGAAAACCTGTTGTCTTTTTGCTCCATGACATGAATGACTTCCCTTGCGAGATCAGTCCCGCCTTTTCCGCCCTCTTCCCAAACATTGCAAAGTGCAGCCGGATGTCCGTTGTCTCTGCACCAGCCAAGAACGGCCTCAAGCTCGTCCTCCGTGTCCTGTACGAATCTGTTGACAGCCACAACGTATGGAAGACCGAAGGCATCTATCGTTTCGATATGCTTCGCAAGGTTGGCAATTCCCCTTTTTAATGCTTCCAGGTCTTTTTGCTTCAAATCGGCGAGAGGCGTTCCGCCATGCATTTTCAGCGCTCTGACGGTGGCGACGATCACGACCGCCCCCGGTGTGAACCCGCCGGCTCTCGTTTTGATGTGCATGAATTTTTCCGCCCCCAAATCAGCGCCAAATCCCGCTTCAGTCACGACATAGTCAGCCAGCTTCGCAGCCGTTTTTGTCGCGATCAGACTGTTTGCCCCGTGGGCGATGTTTGCAAACGGTCCTCCGTGGACGAGCGCCGGTGTTCCTTCAACAGTCTGAACAAGGTTTGGTTTGATAGCATCTTTTAACAGGAGGGCAAGCGCTCCCTGCACACCGAGCATGCCGGCCGTTACCGGCTGTCCGTCGACTGTGTAGGCGACGATCATCGAAGCCAGGCGCTTTTTTAAATCGGCCAAGTCTCTGGCCAGGCATAAAACGGCCATGATTTCCGAAGCGACAGTAATGTCAAAGCCGTCTTCCCTGGGAAATCCGTTCGCTTTTCCGCCCAGGCCGACAACGGTTTCACGCAGCGCCCTGTCATTGAGATCAAGCGCCCTTTTCCAGACGATTTTTCTGATATCGATGTTTAATTCGTTTCCCTGATGAATATGATTGTCTATGAAAGCCGCCAAAGCGTTGTTTGCAGCTGTGATCGCATGCATATCTCCCGTAAAGTGAAGGTTGATGTCCTCCATCGGAAGAACCTGGGAATACCCTCCTCCGGCAGCCCCGCCTTTCAAGCCCATTGTCGGACCGAGTGAAGGCTCCCTCATCGCCACGATCGATTTTTTGCCAATCTGCCAGAGCGCCTGGCTCAATCCGACGGTGACAGTCGACTTCCCTTCGCCGGCCGGTGTCGGGTTGATGGAGGTTACCAAAATCACCTGGCCATCGGGTTTTTCTTTCAAACGCTCAAAAATTTTCAAAGAAATTTTCGCTTTTGTGCAACCAAAACACTCTATTTCTTCGTCATTTATATTGAGTTTCCGTGCAATTTCGGTAATCGGTTTTAATTCCGTTCTTTGTGCGATTTCTATGTCTGATAAATGGGATTTCATTTGCAAGAGGAGCCTCCTTTTGGTTCATCACACGATGATTTTCCATATTTTTCACACACTTCTTTTATTGTAACACAATTCACACATTGAAATATCGCCAAAAAGTTCCTATAATGAAGAAAAATCAGCGGAGAAAACCGGAGGTGGCGTGTTGCCTATCAACATACCTATCAATTTGCCAGCAAAGCAGATTCTTGAAAGTGAAAATATTTTTGTCATGGATGAAAAACGGGCTTTTCATCAGGACATCAGACCTTTAAATATTGTGATTCTTAATCTGATGCCGCAGAAAATCAAGACCGAGACACAGCTGCTCAGGATGCTCGGGAATTCTCCTTTACAGGTATATTTCACTTTTTTAATACCGTCTACACACACGCCAAAACATACACCAAGGCAGCATTTGGAACAGTTTTATACAACTTTTTCTTCAATCAGGGACCGAAAATTCGACGGCATGATTATTACCGGTGCGCCGATCGAGCATTTGGAGTACGAAGAGGTATCCTATTGGGAAGAACTCCGGGAGATTTTAGACTGGAGCAAAACGCATGTCACGTCAACGCTTCACATCTGCTGGGGAGCGCAGGCGGGACTGTATCATCACTACGGCATTCGCAAAGTCAAACTGCCGAAAAAGACATTTGGCGTTTTTGAACACAGAATAATGGAGAAAAATGAAAGACTGGTCAGAGGCTTTGAAGAGTTCTACTATGTCCCGCACTCCAGGCATACAGATATCAATATGGATGACCTTAAAGCCGTTTCCCATTTAAAAGTGCTCAGCATATCCGATGAAGCGGGCGTCTGTTTAATTGCTTCAAAGGATGAAAAACAAGTTTTTTTAACTGGACATCCTGAGTATGATACAGATACTCTTAAAGAAGAGTATGAAAGGGATTTAGCCAGGAACATGGAGATTGATCCGCCGGTGAATTATTTTAAAGAAGGGCCGGATGGCGCGGTACCTGTAAACCGCTGGAAAGCCCATGCGACTCTTTTGTTCATGAATTGGCTGAACTACTACGTTTACCAGGAAACGCCGTATGAGTGGAAATGAAATTCTCATGCCCTGGTCTGATGCAAGACATTCAAAATGTGTTAAAATACAGTTGGGTTAGTCTTCCACAATGGGGATTCGGCTTTGCCGCGAAAGCGGGAATAATAAGGAACCCAGCGCTTTCCTGCCGATCCATACTTTAAAAATACCTTAATTTTTGTTCTTCATTTATAATTAAAATAATATTTATGGTATGGTATGAGTGGACTTTGACTCCTGTTTTTTTACCATTTTAGCTCTTGCTGTTTGAATTAATTGAGGTGAATATGCTTGAATACCAATAAAAATATATTAATTTTGACTGCAAATTACGGAAATGGCCATGTTCAAGTAGCCAAAACGCTCTACCAAGAGTGCGAAAGGCTCGGTTTTAAGAATGTAACTGTTTCGAATTTGTATCAAGAATCAAATCCGATTGTGTCAGAGATTACGCAGTATCTCTACTTGAAAAGCTTCTCAATCGGCAAACAGTTTTATCGCCTTTTCTACTATGGAGTCGATAAAATTTACAATAAAAGGAAGTTTAATATTTATTTCAAAATGGGAAATAAACGGCTGGACCAACTGGTTAAAAAACATCAGCCAGACATTATCATCAATACGTTTCCAATGATTGTCGTGCCCGAATACAGACGGAGAATGGGAAAAGTCATTCCGACTTTTAACGTCATGACGGATTTCTGTCTTCATAAAATTTGGGTCCACGAACATATTGATAAATATTACGTAGCAACTGATTACGTGAAGGAAAAGCTGCTCGAGATCGGCACTCACCCTAGCAACGTCAAGATCACGGGCATTCCGATCCGCAGGCAGTTTGAAGAAGAAATGGACAAAGATAAAATCTACGAGAAGTATCAGCTGTCTCCCGACAAGAAGATATTGCTGATCATGGCAGGCGCCCACGGGGTTCTTAAAAACGTAAAAGAACTGTGTGAATCTCTGGTGACGAAAGAGGATGTTCAAGTCGTTGTCGTGTGCGGAAAAAATACGATGCTGAAATCTTCATTGGAAGACATTGAAGCCCTTTATCCAAACAAGCTGAGAACGCTCGGTTACATCGAAAGAATTGACGAGCTGTTCAGGGTGGCAGACTGCATGATCACAAAGCCGGGCGGAATCACCCTGACGGAGGCCACGGCAATCGGCGTTCCCGTCATCCTTTACAAGCCTGTTCCCGGACAGGAAAAGGAAAATGCCCTGTTCTTCGAAGACAGAGGGGCTGCCATCGTCGTCAACAGGCATGAGGAGATTCTTGAGTCAGTCTCTTCCCTTTTGGCTGATGAGAAAAAATTAAACGAAATGAAGAAAAACATTAAAAGCCTGCATTTATCCAATTCATCAGAAGTCATCCTGACGGACATTATCGAGCAGTCTGAAATCATCATGAACAAAAAACAGACTGTCCGGGCGCTGTCCTAAAAAACGCCCGATTCAAAAAAACACTTGCTCTGCAAGTGTTTTTTTGATGCTAAGATTCCGAGTAATAAACTTCTTCAAATGGCTGTACAACGACAAACCCATTCCCTGAAAACTTCATTTGGATGGATTCCCCGCTTCCCCTGCCGATGAACGTCTTAAAAGAAACATCTGTCACAAATTCAGGCTGAAGGCTTCCAGACCAGGCAACCGTTGCGTTTGGATCGGTATAGACGGGGCTTTCCGGGGTTACGATCAAAGTGAGCGGCTCGTAGTGGCTTGTAATGGCAGCCATTCCAGTTCCCTCAAGCTTAATGTTAAACAGTCCGCCGGCCAGCATGCCGGAAATTCTTTTCATCAGTTTAATGTCCCAATGGATCGACGGTTCAAATGCGAGCAGATCATGTCCATTTACAAATATGGAGTCATCTTTCAAGTTTAAGATGGATATCTTCTTTCCCTGATCCGCTAGATACACCTTTCCGTTTCCTTCCGCTTTCATCAGGGCAGCCCCTTCGCCGCTGAACACTTTTTTCACCATCCGTCCAATTCCGTGTTCAAATACCCCTTCTCGCTTAAATTTGACTCTTCCTCTATAGGAAACCATTGAACCGGCCTTTGCCCACACTTTTCCGTCGAGATTGACTTCCAAGAGACGGGGCGTTTCCATTTCAAACAGCCCCTCCCCTTTGTCTTCCTGCTGGGTTTTGGATACAAACTCATCAACTGAATAACGGTTCATCTCTAAACACTCCTGTTCGCATTCCTGATATTGGTTTTATTATATACGGACCGACGCTTAAAATGTTTCACCCGCTTTGCGAAAAATGATGATGAATAACCATAAATTGAAAACGATTTCAAAGAAATTCCTAAAAAAAGCATTAAAGTTCATTTTTTTCTCTTGACAGCTTGACGAAGCATCCATGGATAGTGTATAGTGAAACCATCATTTAGCAGAACACCGTTAGATGATGAAAATTTTTTTTAGCACATTGTGCTACAGTACTAGGAGGATTAAGCAATATGCAAAACGGTAAAGTAAAATGGTTTAACAATGAAAAAGGCTTCGGCTTCATCGAAGTTGAAGGCGGAGACGATGTATTCGTTCATTTCACTGCAATCGAAGGTGAAGGATACAAATCTCTAGAAGAAGGACAAGAAGTTTCTTTCGAAATTGTTGAAGGTAATCGTGGACCTCAAGCATCTAACGTTGTGAAGCTTTAACAAAATCAAGACAAAATGAGACTTCAAATAAGAGGAGAGGCAATTTCTGCCTCTCCTATTTAATTTTCAGCTGAATTTCGATCGCCAGTATATTTTGCTTCAGCCTTTGCTCGATTTCCTCAATGTTCTTCTCGAGAGATGGACGCCCCTTTTTCGCGATATCAACGAGCTGTTCAAGATCTTTATATACCTCCACAAATGTCTTGTGAAGAACGGTTTGCAGTTCATTGCTTTCCACTGTTCCTCAGACTCCTTTTTTTATGATTACCTAAATTAGTAATAAAGACTTATATTTTTTAGGTTCAATAGTTATATCGGATTAATTTTACTTTATTTTTTCTATTTTACACATAAAAATGCCTTTTTTAGAAAAAATACTTGTCGGAGGTGTATGATCATGAAATCAGACCATCGCGATGATCTCGAAACCGGATTTAATCAGCGCAAGCAGCTTGAAATTGCCGTAGAAACTGCTCAAAAAACGACGGGAATGGCAACGAGGCAAAAGAGCTCCACTTTGCTGAAATCGGCGTATCAATCCATTGAAGATGCCAGACAGCTGTCACAGGCTGAGGAATTAGCCGCACTGGATGAAGATTTTTTAAACGAACAGCTCAACATACTAAATGATTGCCAGCATCAGCTTGATGAATCACAGCATTAAAAAAACCGCTGAACGCGGTTTTTTAGCGTGGCCCGAAAACCCCAGATTGCATGGATTATGGCCTATAGGGGAATTTTCGGGGATCAATTTTTGTTTGTCAGCACGTCTCCATAGGTGCGGAGCTTTTCTCCGACCGTACATTTTGAAATGCAAAATGCGTGGGCATACGTTTTTCCGTATTCTTTTCTGAAGTGTTTTTTGATGAAGCACCCTTCACAGTAGGTGTCCTGCAAATGTGTCAGTTCCTTAAAGATCTCTTTCTTATCCAAAACGTTCATCTCCGTTATTCATCTAGTTTGATTGTGCTTTCCACAATGGTATGCTCAAGCATTTTTTTTGCGAGCTGGTCCGCTTCCTTATTGTCTTTACGGCTGATTTGAATATAGGTGGGCGTGAGCTTTAATTTTTGAAGCTGGCTTTCGATTCTGTCCAGCCATTTCGAATGAACGGGATCATAGCATGGCCAGCTGCCTTCAAGCTGATTCAGAACGACGAGCGAATCCCCTTTAATGACGACGGAGTTCCTGCTTGCCCCGAGGTCTCTAAGCTCTTTAACGGCTTCGTAGAGAGCCGCATATTCCGCTTCGTTATTCGTTGTCAGCCGAAAGCTCTTATTCTTTCTCAATCGATACCTTTCCCCGCCAAGGGAGTAATAAATCACAATGCCTAAACCGGCGAGCTGACTTTCTTTATCATAGCTGCCGTCAAAATACACGGTGATCTCATCCGGTTCAGCCGCAAGTTCTTCTTTCAGCTTTTCCAGTTCTTTCAGGGTCCAAAAGCTGCCCTTCTCATCTTCGAATTCAAGTTCAGTGACATACGGGCTTTGAGAAAGCTGACGCCCCGCCGCCACTGCCTCTTTCACTTCGATCCATTCATCGGCTGTAAATTGAATGGGTGAAGACCCTTTAATCTTGATTTTCATTCCTGCTCTCAGTTTCACAAAATCACCTTTATTCAAATTATGGCTTGTTATGCTATAATCAAAACAGTTTATTCAGAAAGGAAGTACCCGTTCTTGTTTAACGAAATATTATGGATTAGTTTTGCGATCATTAATTTTATCATTGTTCTCTTCTTTTTTAAACGATTTGGCAAGACCGGTTTATTTGTCTGGATCGGTTTTGCGACAGCCGCCGCCAATATCGAGGTAGTCAAAACGGTCGAGCTGTTCGGTTTGACTGCGACGCTCGGCAACATCCTGTACGGAAGCGTGTTTTTTGCGACCGACGTCATCAATGAAAGATACGGAAAGGAAGAAGCGAAAAAAGCCGTTTCAATCGGTTTTTTCATTCTGATTACCTTGACGCTCGTCATGCAGGGAGCGCTCCTATTCAAGCCGCATCCCGAAGACATCGCACAGCCTGCGCTGGAGACGATATTCGGCTTCTTGCCCCGCGTGGCCCTCGGCAGCCTGCTCGCCTATATCATCAGCCAAACGCTTGATGTTTATGTATATTCGGGAATCAGAAGGTTATTTCCTTCCGACCGGGCACTGTGGCTTCGCAACAGCGGCAGTACAGCCTTAAGCCAGCTGCTTGATACGTTGATTTTTACGAGCGTCGCGTTTATGGGCGCTTATCCGCTGGATGTATGGATTCAGATTTTTATCACGACATACGTCTTGAAATTCGTTGTAGCCGTATTCGCAGCGCCGTACGCTTATGCCGCTAAAAGGATCACCCCTTTGGATGAAAGGAGCGAAAACAATGCCGGTTGAGGTGTATATTGACGGAGCAAGCGCCGGGGATCCCGGACCGTCCGGACTTGGCATTTTTATCAAAGACGGCCAGAAGACCGAGTCCTTCTCCCTTCCCGCCGGCTCACTGAGCAACCATGAAGCAGAATTCATGGCGCTGATCGAAGGAATGAAGCTGTGCGCCGAACGAAACTACCGGATCGTTTCGTTTCGGACCGATTCGCAGATCGTCGAGCGCACGGCGGATTCGGAGTTTGTCAAAAATCAGGCTTTCAAGCCTTATCTGGATGCTATCATCCGCTTAAAAAAGGATTTTGATTTATTTTTTATCAAGTGGATTCCTTCGAAGTCAAATCAAGCGGCTGACAAGCTTGCGAAAAAAGCGATATTGCTGAACCAACCCGAGTAAATTCCATTCCCGCTGCACATCATAACGAGTGAGGTGGTTCATGTGGAAAAACAGCATTCAGCAGGAAGAGGCCGTCTGACAGGCGGTGTCACGCCCCAGGGTGATATTGTATTGAACCGGGATAACCGTCATACAGACCCAAAAACCGAGCTTGAAAACCGGGCGAAAAAAAGCAATACAAAACATTAGAGAGATCGGTTTATCCGATCTCTCTTTTTTCGAATTTCATCAGCAGCGGCTCGATTCCCCGTATTTGATGAAGTCTCAGCATCTCCTTTGCCCTGTCATGCATCAAGGTGAAGTCCGCATCGTCCAATGAGCAGGAAAGCGGTACATCGCATTTAATTTCTGCAAGAATTCTGGACATCTTCAGATCTTCTAGACATTCGGTTATTTTCGTCTGCTGGCCCTTCGTCAGCTGACCGATGTTTTCCAGCAGCCGGTCAACAGTCGAATATTCCTTGATCAGCTTGTAGGCCGTTTTTTCGCCGATGCCTTTTACACCCGGATAATTATCGCTTGTATCGCCCATCAGCGCTTTAATGTCAATCAAAGCTTTCGGTTCGATACCTGTCTCTTCACTGAATGATTCTTCTGTGTATACCTTATAATTGCCGATTCCTTTTTGAAGCAGGGCAACTTTAACATTGACTGTTAAAAGCTGAAGTAAATCTTTATCACCGGTGACGATCGTGATGTCCGCTTCTTCGCTGAACATCGCTGTCAGGGTGCCGATGCAGTCATCGGCTTCATAGCCCGCAAGGCCGATATTTAAAATCCCGAGCTCTTCCGCCGCTTCCTTCGCCATGTCAAATTGCGGAATCAATTCTAGAGGCGGCTCGCTCCGGTTCGCTTTATAGTCCTTAAATAAATCGTTTCGGTACGTTTTGCTTCCCATGTCCCAGCAGCAGATGACATGGCTCGGTTCAAACGCAGACGCAGCGGTTAACAGATGCTTTAAAAAACCGTGAACCCCGTTTGTCGGCACGCCTTTGTCATTCAGCATAAAATTGCGGTGCACCGCAGTCGCAAAAAAAGACCGGAATAATAAAGCCATCCCGTCTACAAGCAGCAGCTTCTTGTTCATTATGGAAACTTCCTTTCATCATACAATGCACTTATTGTACCACAGGAGCAAAAATGATGAAAACAGCGTCTAGCGACGCTGTTTCTATTTTTGGTGCTGTTTTTTGCTTGAGATTAATTTTGCGGCTTCCATTTGCGAATAGGATTCAGTCGCAAATTCAGTGTTAAAGCCGTTCTTCTTTTTAGCGTTGTTGTTTCGCTGTGCATTCGCGTTGCCAAGCTTTGTTCTTCCCATTACACTTCACCTCCAGCGGGCGGGTCATGGTTTATGTTTTGCAAAAACACATGACGCCACACGCGGAAGGATCCACCAGCTAGGCCTGCGGATATTTTCGGCTGACGTATTCGGCAACCATTTCCTTCGAGACGAGCCGTCTTGTGGGAACGATGCCTTTTTTGGCCAATTCGTTCATCTGCACTGTAATTTGGTTGATGAGGTCGGTTGAAAATGCTTCGTTACGCCGGCACTTATCGACCACATCATCGATTGCTTTTTCCCTCTCCTGTTCGAGACGCACGAACTGCTTGATGTGCTGGTGCTGTTTTTTTGAATGTGCTGTAATCGCTTCATGAACGTTTGTCATCGTCTAATTCCCTTCTTTTTTTATTCAGTCTATCATGCCTGCCAGCCAGATATCCATACCAATATCAATCTGATTCAACATGAGCGGAGCCATTCGCCTGCCAAGGCATGCGCTTTTTCAATGTTTTCGCGCTCTGCGCTCTCCAGCGCCTCATGAAAATATGCTTCTTTTTGTTCTTCGAGTTGAGCTTTTGCGGATAGAACAGCCGCTTTCTGTAATTGACCGGCGCTCGTTTTGCAGCGGTTTAAAAATGTCTGCTTTTCACGTTGAATCCAATTGTCCGTGATCGCCGAAAGCTTTGCAGTAAACGCCTCGACAAGCCGGGCTTTGCCATTTTGCTGAAAAAACGTTTTAGGTGTTTTGAACATTTTCAGTTCATCTGTAAACTCCCCTTCATCCGCTGACGCTTCAGTCGTTTCCCAGCTTTCGGTCTCAGGCCGGTCAGCCTGGATATGAACCGAAAAATAAGGATTGCCGGCAAGCCGCTCTTTTACGGCATTTGCCCATTGTTCGCCCGCAAATTTCAGCATCAAATTTTCCATTCTGATATCAAGCGCTTTTAGTTCCTGCAAAAATTCGAATTCATACTCCTTTAAGCAGCTTTTCAAAGCGGTTTGCAGATTGGCGCGCCAATCTCCGTTCTGAAGCCCGGGGTGTATCGCAGCTTTAAATAAATCGTGTGCAAAAAAGGCCAGACGCTGCTTCATGTGGTAAAATTGCTCTTCCACATCCTTTTCCGTCATTTGAAGGATTGATGACCCCTTCTCTGCTTCTTCAATCGCAGCCAAAGCCTCTTGATAAGCTTTTGCGACGCGCTTTTGCTCCGCTTCCTTTTCTTCAGCGGAACGGTGCAGTGAACCGCGGAGCTGAAAGACGGTTTCACACAGTTTTTTGCCTTCATCAAGCAGCTCTTCGACAGCTGTTCTGGCCAAACCGTTTTCGATAAAATCGTCGAGCTCCCGCTTTAGCCTGCTGAAGTCGTTGTACGGCGAAGTTTTTTTGTTGAGCTCCTGCTTGCTCGATACATGGTACAGGTGCGGATTTTGGATGCCTTCTTTCAAGAGCTCTCCCCTTACATAGTCTTCAACCGTCTGTAATTCGACCGGGCTTTTCGCGAGGTCAGCCGCATTTAAAATAAAAAACATTTTATCCATGCTGAAAGCGTCTTTAATGAGCCCCAGCTTGCGCAAAAACGACCGGTCCGCTTTGGAAAATGAATGCTGGTAGTATGTTAAGTAAAGCAGGGCATCAGCATCTTTCATGTATTGAAACGCAAGTTCAGTATGCCGTTTATTCATGCTGCTGGCTCCCGGTGTATCGACGATTGTTATTCCTTTCTCCGTGACCGGTGTGCTCAAATAAACGGTGACTTCGCGGACGGCACAGGCCGTTTGTTCTTCAGCGACATACGGATGCAGATCGTCAGCGGAAATCGTCAGGATTTCCTGATCATTGATATATGAACCATAACGCTCATAAGCCTTGAGGAAGTTCTTGATCAGCAGCCGTTCATCATCGTGCAGTTCCTCTTTTTTCAAGAGGTTTTTAAGTTTTTCGCCAAAAGCGGAGCCTTTTGCTGAAGCCATTTTTCCATCTAAAAGCTGATCCAGTTCAGCTGTGATTTCCCCTTCCGTTTTAAAAGCGACTTCGGCTGTCCCGTCCCTTTTGGTTCCCGACGGTTTTGTTATTTTATTAATCGTTGCCGTTGTCGGCGTCGGAGATGACGGCAGCACTTTCCGCCCGCAAAGCGCATTTGCAAAAGACGATTTGCCGGAACTGAATGCGCCGAAGAGCGCCAGGGTAAACTGCCTTGTATGAAGGCGCTCCGTTTTGTGCAGGAATGCTTTTCTCTGCTTTTCTAAAGCCGGGATATCCGCCAAAATCCGGGCAAGTTCGAAAAAGTGCTCAATGTACTCAGAAACGCCCTTTTTCGGATGAAGAGCCTCGTCTTTACGGCTGCTGTTTTCCCCTTGTGCACGGACCGGTTCCGCTCGCTTCGCATCAAGCGTTTTTTCAAGGGGCTTTCTTTCGGCGGCATACCAATTCGCCGGCAGATCGCTCTGATTGCCGTGTTCCCATTGATCCCAGAGACGGTTTGCTTTTTCATATGACTTCTGCTGCTCAATCAACCGTCTTTCGCGCTCGGCGAGCTTCGCTTGTTCCGCATCATATTCAGCTTTTATCGCTTCCGCCTGCAGGACGCTTCTTTCTTTAATAAAGGTTTTGAGCTGGTCGATGAGCGGCTGCGCTTGTCTCTTCGCCTTTCTTCTGATGTTTTCAGCCAGTTCTTTCGTGTAGTTCAGCACGTATTCCGGTGTAAGCTCAGCCCCTTTTTTCCGGGAACGAAGCAGGTCGTTTTCATCTATCACGGTCCGAAATTGAAGAACTTCCCGAAGCATTTCATCATTCTGGACGTTAAAGCATTTCATAAATGCCTTGATTGCTTCAATGACATGCCAATCGATTTCGGCTTGAACCCTTTTTTGGACGTCGGCAAGAAAAGCTTCTTTTCGTTTTTGTTTTTCTTCAAGCGTTTTGGCCTTACTGAAAAGAATTCCTTTTTTAAAGCCCTTTTCGATTGATTCCAAATACGATTTGGCCAGCTCTCTCATCTCAAACGGCGTTATATTTGCGTTTTGGGCAATCGTTTGGATGTCTTTTTTGATTTGTTCCTCCGCCCGTTTTTCCTGTTCTGTCAAATCGGCAAGCTGTGATTTTAAAGTCTCGACGGTTTCTCTTAAGGAAGCGGTTTCTTCAGACAGAGCCGTATCTTCGTCACTGATCAGCATTTTGATATGTTCATGAATCAAGCTGCTGATTTTTTGCTCCGTATATGCCTGCAGCTGCTGTTCGGATTGATGCTGCAGTCTTTCCAGCTCAGCACGGAGCCGGTTGAATTCGTTGAGCGGATGATCGGCTGCGGTGACCGATGTAAAAAAGAGGTGTTCTTCACTGATCCCTTCTTTCAGCAGCATATCTAGAACTTGCTTTTTATAGGCGTGGAAGTCTGTTTCAGCTTCGTCATGGCGGTCAATCTGGTTCACGATGAAAAAAATATTGGGTATCTTATCTTTTATTGATCGAAGAAATTTCACATTTTCTTCGGAATGGACATGATTGTAGTGCACGACATAAAACAAGGCATCCGCCTGGTGAAGAATCGAAGACGCCGATAGAAAATGAGCATCGTCTGTAGAATCAATTCCAGGCGTGTCGATTAAGACGGCCTGAGGCGCTATTCCTGAAAAAGGCCCCTCGATTTCCACCATTTCAATCTGGCCGTCCCTGCAGTACGCCTGCACTTTTTCTTTATCATAAGAGCCGTCCATCTGAGCGTATCTTCCATCGACCGTATGGAGTGTTGTTTTCATTTCTCCCCGGCGGACCAGCACGAGATTGGCGCTCGTCGGAATCGGACTTGTCGGCAGGACGTCTTCCTGAAGCAGCGCGTTCAAAAGCGATGATTTCCCTGCTGAATAGTGTCCGGTTAACGCGATGTACACTTCTTTTCTCAGCCATTTTCGGATGATGCCCGCAAGCTGCGCCGACCGCTTGTCATCCCCGTTTTTTGTGAGCTCCCCGAAAACCGCTCCGGCTCTTTTCATCAGATCGTCTTTCGTGTTTATTTGTGCCATGTTTCCTACCCCTTTTATGCGTTGTTGTTTGCCATCTTAGCCCTTTCTCCCATTTTACACAACCTTGCTGTATTTTTCTTCACAATCGGAAAGAAAAACGAGAAAAAGCTGCCGGTTTCGGCAGCTTCAGCACGTGTATCTATTTATTTTTGCGGATTCGCTCCTGCGATTCCTTTTAAGACATATCCAATCAATAAACTGTATGTACTGACGGCCGCCAGTAGAAAAAACATCGTCATACGCGACTCACCATCCTATAATGAGAATGTTTATCATCATTATAAATGAAATGATAATCATTTTCAATGGTGTAATTTTTCTAATGCCTGTTCTTCCGTACGAATGCGGATGTACATGACAGCAGCGTTGAGCACCGTAAATAAAAGTGCGGTGGCGTATGCCTGAAAAAGCAGGGGCAAAAGCAGAAATTCAAGAGCGACCGCCAAATAGTTCGGATGTTTAATCCATTGATAGGGCCCCTTTCGGACAAGATTCGTTCCAGGGATGACAAGGATTTTCGTGTTCCAGCATTTCCCCAGTGAAAAGAGCGCCCAATACCGGAGAACCTGCGTGAAGATGAGGCCTGTCAATACGACAAGCGCCATCGGAAGGGTTCCGCGTTGAAAAGCGGTCGTTTCCCAAATCAAAGATACGAAAAACGAAACATGCATCGCGACGATGTAAGGGTAATGACGTTTCCCGTATTCGACCGCTCCCTCTTTCAGAGCGTTTTTTTCGTTGAACTTCGCGACTGCCAGCTCAAGCAGGCGCTGGGCGGCAAAAATGCTTAAAATCGTCCAAAACATGTGTCAGTCACTCTCTTTTTGTCCATCTCAAGAGCAGCAGCTCCGATGAAAAGCCCGGTCCGAGCGCCCCTAAGAGACCGTATTTTCCCGGCACGGGGCCGCCATGCAAGCAATATTCCTTTAAAACATGCATCACAGTGGCCGATGACATATTGCCGTGCCTGGCCAAAATTTTTCGTGAACAGTCGATGTGCGCTTCGGAAAAGCCAAGGCTTTCCATATAAGCGTCGAGAACTTTTTTTCCGCCAGGGTGGGCCAGAAATACTTGAATGTTCTCCAAAGCGATATGTTCTTTATTCAGAAATGCTTCGATATCGTTCTTTAAGTGTGTTTTGATCAATGTCGGAATGTCCCTGGAAAAAACGACGCGAAAACCGTTGTCATTGATTTCCCATCCCATGACCTCTTCCGAATCTTCCAAGGTGCTGGATTGTGAGCCCAATACTTCCGGAAGAACCTCAAATCTGGCTTCTGAGAAATCCGCTTCCTTGCCGCACATTAAAAGCGCGGCGATTCCATCGCCAAATAAAGATGTGCCGATAAGATTGCTTTTCGATTGATCATCCTTTTGAAACGTTAAACTGCACAGCTCCGCCGCAATCACAAGGACATGGGCTTTTGGAAACGCTTTGCAGTATTCGAATGCCCGCGCTATACCTGAAGCCCCTCCTGCACAGCCTAGCCCCCAGATCGGGATCCGCTTCGCCCGTTTTGAAAAAGGCAGAATGTTCATAAGCTTCGCTTCAATGCTGGGAGTCGAGATGCCTGTAGAGGAAATAAAAAAAATCGCGTCAATTTTTTCGCAAGGGATTTCTTTTTTCAAAAAACGGTCGTCCGACAGACAATTCGAAACGGCTTCAGCACTGTGTCTGACAGCCATATCAATGTACGTTTGATTTTTCTCCTTGAAGCTCTTGGCCTCTTTGTACCAATCCAAAGGCATGACAAATTGCCGTGAAGCGATTTCGCCATTTTGAAAAGCTGACAGCAGACGATCAATGTCTTTAAATGAATCTTTGAACATCTCCCTCGCAAAAACGGCTGCTTCCTTCTGGTCGACATGGCAGCGCGGAATGCTTGTCCCCGCCGAAATGACATAGGCCATAACACCACCTCTGTTTACAGCTTCTCCCGAATTTGGCGGCCTTATGTGGACCCGTTGAAAAAATAGGCCATCAGCACTTCATCTTCATATTTCCCGTCCGACAAAACCTGTTCCTTTTGAACCCCTTCAACGATAAAGCCGCTTTTCTTATAGAGCGACAGCGCTGCTTCATTTTCGGAAAAAACGGTCAAGCAGAGCTTATGCAGGCGATGCAGCCTGCACCATTTCAGGGTGTAGGACATGATTTCCCTGCCGATCCCAAGCCCCTGCGCCTTGCTGTGGAGCCAAGTTCTGAACAGACCCGTGTGCCGCTTCATTTTGAGTTCGCCGCGTATGACCCGGGCAATTCCGTACACCGTACCATCGATTTCAACCGCCGCATACATGTTGTCTTTTTTCATCATATCGCTGATAAATGCACGCTCTTCCTCAAGTGTGCGCGGCCGTTCTTTTTGGATGTAAACGCCCGTTTGAATCACATCTTTCACCGCCTCGATGATGTCAGGGGCATCCGCCATTTTGACGGGACGGATGACAGCTTCACCGCCGTCTTTCGTCCTGATTCGTTCGACAAGCTCATTCACAGTTTCCATTCGTTACGCCTCCTCTTCATACCGGTAGTATGGCTTATCCGCAATGAGAAAACACAACAAAAAAACCTCACAATCCGTGAGGTTTTAAACGGCAGATTTCTCAGCAGAAACTGCTTCAGGCTGTTCAGCATGACGAGAAAACGGATGAATGTGAAAGATCGCATTCAAGAGAATGGCGGTAAAGCTTCCCGCAACAATTCCGTTCTCTGTCAAAAGCTTGACGGCGTCAGGAAGGTTTTGAAACATTTGCGGTACAACCGTCACGCCGAGGCCGATTCCGATTGAACACGCTACGATCAACAAGTTCTCCTGCTTGCCGAAATCAACCCTGCTCAGCATTTTGATCCCGTAGGCGATCACCATGCCGAACATCGCTACCATAGCGCCGCCGAGCACAGGTTTAGGAATGATCGTCGTTAAAGCAGCGGCTTTCGGAAACAGCCCCAACAAAATGAGAAAAGCTCCGGCAAGCGCGATCACGCTGTTTTTCTTAACTCCTGTCAGCTGAACGAGACCGACGTTTTGCGAATACGCCGTATAAGGAAAGGCGTTGAAAACCCCGCCCAACAGCACGGCAATCCCTTCGGCGCGATATCCTTTTCCTAAATCCTTTTCTGTCAGGCGGCGGTCCGTCAAATCGCCCAATGCAAAGTAGACGCCTGTGGACTCGACAAGGCTGACGATCAGCACGAGGGACATCGTCAAGATCGGGGTAACTTCAAAAACAGGGGCGCCGAAGTAAAACGGATGAATCATCTGCACCCAGCCAGCGTTTGCGACTTCTGTAAAATCAACTTTTCCCATTAGAGCGGCGCCGGCTGTTCCTGCGATCAAGCCGATTAAAATGGAAATTGACTTGATAAATCCTGATGTAAAACGATATAAAAGGACGATGACTAGTAAAACGGAAAAAGCTAAAGCAAGATTGGACAGCTCGCCGAAATCGCTGCTGCCTTCACCGCCGGCCATGTTGTTCATCGCAACGGGAATCAAGGTGATACCGATCACCGTGACGACAGATCCTGTGACCACGGGAGGGAAAAACTTAACAAGCTTTCCGAAGAAAAAAGAAATGATGACGACAATCACACCACCTGCTATGATGCTTCCATAGATCGCTGGAATACCATATGTCGAGGCGATCGAAATCATCGGAGAAACGGCTGTGAACGTACACCCCAATACAACAGGCAAACCGATACCGAAAAAGCGGTTTTTCCAAACTTGCAGCAGCGTCGCCACACCGCACATCAAAATGTCGGCAGATACAAGGTATGTCAGCTGAGCCGGCGTCAGACCGAGAGCGCCGCCGACGATCAGCGGTACGACAACGGCTCCTGCATACATGGCAAGGACGTGCTGAATGCTTAATGAAACAGTTTTACCGGCTGTAAGTTTCATGACCCAACCTCCTGTAAAAAGGTAACTTTTCCACCGGCAAGAGAGGCAATACGCGCAAGGGATTCGACTCTGATTCCAAGATTTTCAAGTTCCTCCCTGCCCGTCTGGAATGATTTCTCGATGACGATTCCGATTCCGCACACCTTAGCGCCGGCCTGTTCAATGATGGAAACGAGCCCTTTAGCTGCTTGTCCGTTTGCCAAAAAATCGTCGATGATCAGAACTTTGTCATCCTTTGAAAGGTGGCTGGCTGATACGGCAACCGTACTTTCCGTTTTCTTTGTAAATGAATAGACAGAAGCCGTCAACAGATTTTCCGTCAAGGTAAGCGATTGACGCTTTCTTGCAAATACTACCGGCACGCCCAGCTTCAAGCCGGCCATCACGGCAGGTGCGATGCCTGAGGATTCAATCGTCACAATCTTTGTGACGCCTTCCTCCCGGAAAAGCGAAGCAAACTCTTCACCCACAGCAAGCATTAATTCCGGATCGATTTGATGATTTAAAAATGAATCAACTTTCAGCACTTCGTCAGACAACACCGTGCCCTGCTCTGCAATTTTTCGTTTTAGCTTTTCCATTAAACCCCTCCGTTCATCAATTGCCCTTCATAAAAAAAAGCATTGTCCGCTCGGATTTGAAATGCGAGCGGGCAATGCTTAAAAAGACGAATTCCGTCAGTTTGACTAAAAGACGTTCGTTTTCTTATCGCCCACTCATAGTCGGACATTTACGGTGCCCGGTAGAAACTTGCGTGCCATATCCACGCGATTATATGAGTGATATAATGTATCAAATTATATCAACTTTCGTTCCGAATGAAAAGGGATAAAACAAAAAAAGACGAACCTGCACACATTTTTTCATTTGAACGTTCGTATTTAACAGAAAATTCTGACCCGAAAACCCCTCCCATACAGACGGGAGGGGTTTTCTTTTACAAATAGAGTGTTGTATATTTTTCTTCCAGATAGCGGATTAAATGACGGACGTTTAATTCTTCGCCTGTCGCAGATTTAATGATTTCCAGCGGTTTTTTTCTTTTGCCGTGGATGTGTACATGCTCTGTCAGCCACTTTCTGATCGGTTGAAAATCGCCGTTTTCAATCAGACGGTCAAACTCCGGAAGATCTTTCAGCATGCTTGACTTCAGTTGAGCCGCATACATATATCCAAGCGCATATGAAGGAAAATAACCGAAATCTCCGCCGGACCAATGGACATCCTGCAGGATTCCTTTAGCATCGTCGGGAGGCGTAATGCCCAGGTATGCTTCATATTTGTCATTCCATAGTTTTGGAAGGTCTCCGACCGATACTTCGCCGCTGAAAATCGCTTTTTCAATTTCATAGCGGATCATAATATGCAGCGGATATGTCAGTTCATCAGCCTCGATCCGAATCAGCGACGGCTTTGATTCATTAACGGCTCTGTAGAACCCTTCGGCAGTAACGCCTGCAAACTGGTCAGGGCTTGCTTCCTTTATTTTATCAAAATACCGCGTCCAAAAGCTTTGATGCCTGCCGATAAAGTTCTCATAGAAAAGGGATTGAGATTCATGAATGCCCATTGATGCGCCGTCTGATAAATTGGTTCCGCCCAGCGCTTCATCAATGTTCTGTTCATAAATGGCATGGCCGCATTCATGAATTGTTCCGAAAACAGCCGACCGAAAATCGTTTTCATTGTATGCTGTGGTCACCCGGGCATCCCCTTGGCTGATCGTCACCTGGAAAGGATGAACCGTCTCATCCAGGCGCCCCGCCTCAAAATCATAGCCCAGCTCCTGTAAGAAGAAGTGGCAAACATCGCGCTGCCGCTCTTTCGGGAAATGATCGTGAACAAAGCCCGTATCAGGCTTTTTATCACTGGCGGCAATCTTTTGCACAAGCGGAACGATAGCCTCCCGCAATTCAGAAAAAAGGGCGTCGAGCTTTTCGACTGTAACGCCTGGTTCGTATTGGTCCAGAAGCGTGTTATAAGGATGGCCTTCATATCCCCAGTATGAGATAAACCGTTTTTTAAAGTCGATGATTTTTTCTAAATACGGAGCAAAGAGAGAAAAATCGGACGCCTTTTTCGCTTTTTCCCAGACGGATTCCGCTTTGGAAGTCAGTGTCGTATATTCTTTGAACTCCTCTTCCGGAATCTTGCTGTTTAAATCGTACTCTTTTTTCGCTTCTTCAACCGCTTTCTGTGTATCAAAAGGCAGATCTTGTTTTTGCCCGGCTAAGGTATCCAAAAGCTCTTTCATCCGCGGGGACGTTCTCATCTGAAAGACGTCTGCCGACAATTGGCCGATAGCTTCAGCGCGGCTTTCCTCCCCTTTTCTCGGCGCGCCCGTTCTCATATCCCAGTACATGACATTAATCGCCTGCTCATACCGGCTGATTTTCTTTAATGTTTCTAAAAACTCTTTTTCATATGTATTGATCGACATCATTCATCCTCCTCTTCCCGTATATGATGCGAATTGTAATCAGACTAATGGAAATATTTACGAAAGTCAACTTTTATGCAGCCAAAAAAAGAAAAGCGGGATGTCCGCTTTTCTTATACATAGACTGGCTGAACAGGAAGAACAGATTCGACTTCTTTTATCACATTCCATTCTTTTTCATCGCCCGCAAAAATGCTGATCGTGCCGCTGTCGCTGTTTGATCTGATCAGACGTCCGATCCCTTGGCGAAGTCTTAGCAGCATGTAAGGAATGTCTACTTCGCGAAAGGCGTTTTCCACGCCGCTCCGCTTCGCTTCAAACACGGGATCATGCGGCGGAAATGGGAGCGACCAGATGATGACATTTTGAAGCGGGTCTCCGGGAATATCGAGCCCTTCCCATAGATGGACAGAGCACAAGACGGATTCTTCTACCGTTTGAAACTTTTCAACGATTGTACTGATTTCTTCATCCCCTTCAAAGTAAACGGGAAACGAAAATGATTCCTGTGCAGTCCGGCGCTTGAAGGACAGAAGCTCTTCAAAAGACGGAAACAGGATCAGCGTCTTCCCTCCAGATTCTTTGATTGCACGGATTGCCGCTTCTTCTTTCGCTTCTTTTTCCTCGATTTGATGGATGTACACTTTCATCTGCTCTTCATAATCGTACGGCGAATCGACGGTAAATGATAAGTAATCGCGGATCCCGAGGCTGGTCGCCAAATAATCGAACGATCCGTTTTCCGATAATGTCGCCGATGAGAAAATAAACGGAATCTGCTTGGAGAACACCTTTTCTCCGAGAACTTCAGAGACGGTTCTCGGCATGACGACGAATGTCGACTCAAGCTCTTTTTGTTCAAGCCAGCTGATCGCATTTTTCCTGTAGAGCGAAAGGGAGTAAGCCATCTGTTCTAAATACTCTTCGACAACAGTTAAAGCGTACTGGTCGATCGTGTACAGCTCGCCCTCAAAAACGAGCGCCTCTCCGATTTTTTCAAGCAAATCATACAGCTCGGCGGCCGCTTTTTTCACATCGGTATCGTCTTTGATGCGCATGCGCTCAGAGCCTTCTGCTTTTTCGGCATTTTCCGTAAGCAAACCGAAAAATTCGTCGTTGGCGCGAAGCGCTTCTTCGACAAGCTCTGCAAATTCTTCTCTGATGTCATTGCCGAGCAGGCGCTCAAGGAACATTTCGAGCGTGGATTGTTTCACCCTGTATGTCAGCGCTTTTTGGGCCGCAAACTCGAGCAGATGCCCTTCATCAAAAACCACTGCGCTGTGCTCCGGCAAAAGCGGAAGCTGGCCTTCCCGCTTTCTCGCCTCTTCCGTCCAAACGTGCTCCATATAGAAATCATGGGAACAGATGATGAAATCGGTTGATTTTCGATAATGGTCTCTTGACAGTGTGAGCCCGCAGCGGTGCCTCATATCACATGTAAGACAGTCCTGAAAAGAGTCGTAACCGATTTCAGACCACTCATCGTTTGATAAAGACGAATTCTCTTTTCGGTCGCCGTACGGATAAAAAGCCTGCATGCCCTGCGATTCGTGAACGAAAGACGGCAGACTTTCGTAAAGGTCAAGCCATTTTTCATCATCAGAGCGCTGCATCGTTTTCTCCAGTTTTTTCAAACATAAATATTGATCATGCGACTTGCTGAGCCTTGCGTCGATCGTCAGGCCTAAATGCTCGGAAATTTTATAAATGTCGCCTTCTTTTTTGACGAGCTGTTCGATCAGCGTCTCATCCGCGCAGGCGATGACCGCCGGCTTGCCCGTATACCTGGCATAGCTCAAGGCAAACAGAAGATAGACGAGCGTTTTTCCGGTGCCGACGCCGGCTTCCGCAAACATGACCTTCTTTTCCTTAAATGCCCGCTCTAATTGAAAAGCCATGAATATTTGCTCATCGCGCAAATCAAAGCCTTTTTCAGGAAGAATATCGTAAAATACATCACCGATCCAATTGTTCAGTTCTTCATAAAAGTTTTTTGTTTTTGTTAATGAAAAAGGCAGACGAGATGCTGTCACCCTGCTCCAACCCCCAACTATCGAGTTTTCAGAACTTCTATCCTATCACTATGATTCAAGAAATTCAACAAGAAAGATTTGAAAAAAGGAGCAGGAAGCCTCTCTCAACTATTTCCGGTAAATCGAATGCGTCAAAAACGGATGATCTGTCGATTCCATATGGCTGATCGCGTTTTTCAATTCTTCCTTTGCATATGTAAGGCGCTCTTCGCCAATGTCCTCGAGCTGGCTTTCTGACGTCTCCAGCGCTTTTTGAATCATTTGAATATGATCGCTGTTCAACATGAAATCACCTCTTTTCAAATCGAATAATCCCGAGTATATGCAGGATGAATCGTTTTTATACAGGCTGATTTTATGTTTTTTCTTTCTATACTCTTAGGGCGGACCGTTTTCGCAGCGGTCAAACACCCTTTTTTCAGTCAAACAAAAAGCTTAACACCAGATAACAAGGACTGTGTTAGACAATGTGCTCTTTATCCATCATAAAAACCCAGTCTATTCCATTTTTCTATCATATCCTGTAGGGACTTAAAATTTATAGACTAAAGGTGGAGAGTACATGTATTATTATGAACCGGCAAAGAAAGATTATTGGGATTATGATTATGATCCTTACAAGAAGGATCACGACTATTGCAAAAAGGACTTTTACTATCATGAGCCTTGCAAGAAGAATTACTACTATCACGAGCCTTGCAAAAAAGACTTCTATTACCATGAACCTTGCAAGAAGGATTACGATTATTGCAAAAAGGATTATGACTACCATGAGGATTACAAAAAAGACTACGATTACCACAAGCCTTGCAAAAAGGATTACGATTACTGCAAAAAGGACTTCTACTACCATGAGCCTTGTAAAAAAGACTATGATTACCACAAGCCTTGCAAAAAAGACTGCTATTATGAGCCGCGCAAAAAATGCTATGATTCGTCTTATAAAAAGAAAAATGATTCATGGATTTATTAGTGAGTCGATGTTTTGCCATGCGCTTTTAAGGGGCTAACTCCGAGCGGGCGCGAATTCAATACGCCGTTCAGCGGTTCCGGCTATGGAAAGAAAAAAGGCTGCCGTTTTACATGGCAGCCTTTAAACTTCACTTTTCTTTGTTCGGTTTTGGCGGCCTTTTCCCCCAATACTGGTAATAGTCCGTCTTAATAAAACCGTTAAAGAGCTTCCGTTTTTTCGTTGCTTTTTTCCCGTAGCACTCTTCAAAACGCTCGTTTGATGTCAGCATGTAGACAGACCATGTATCAAGCTCGGCAAATGCTTTGCCCATATCCTTATACATGGCTTCGACTGCTTTCTTTTCACCGAGGCGTTCCCCGTACGGCGGATTTCCGACAATTACGCCGTATTCCTCTTTCGTCCGAAAATCCTTTACCTGCATTTGCTTAAATTCGATGAAATCGGCGAGTCCAGCTTCCTCGGCGTTTGCCTTGGCGATTTCGATCATGCGATGATCCAGGTCATACCCCGAGATTGAAAGCGGCTGATCATAATTCGCTTTTTCTTCGACTTCCAGCCTCGCTTGATCCCACACTTCTTTACCGATCCATTCCCATCTTTCAGATGCAAAATCCCTGTTGAAACCCGGGGCGATATTTTGGCCGATCAAAGCGGCTTCGATCGGTATCGTACCCGAACCGCAAAACGGATCGACGAAAGGCCTGTCAGGCGTCCAATTTGTCAATAGAATCAAAGCTGCAGCAAGGGTTTCTTTCAGCGGCGCTTCCCCTTGGCCGGTTCGATATCCCCGTTTATGAAGCCCGGCTCCGGATGAATCAAGCGTTATGACCGCTTTGTCTTTTAAAAGAGAGACTTCAATTTTGTATTCCGGCCCTGTTTCCTCAAGCCACTCGCCCTGTGTCTGATATTCTGATTTCAGCTTCTCGGCGATCGCTTTTTTGACGATGCGCTGGCAGTCCGGCACGCTTGCGAGCACTGATTTAACAGACTTTCCCGTCACGGGGAATGACGCGTGTTCAGGAAGATAGGCGCTCCAGTCGATCGCTTTTGTCTTCTCAAATAGCTCGTCAAAGGTCTTGGCTGTAAATTCGGCAGCCTGCACTTTCACCCTGTCAGCGGTTCTCAGCCACAGATTGGCTCTGCAGATGGCGAGGGCATCGCCTTCAAACACGACTTTACCGTTGTCAACTGTACAATCATATCCAAGGTCGCGCACCTCTTTGGCGACGATCGCTTCAATTCCCATCGGCGCTGTTGCGATTAATGTATAGGTTTTCATTATATCACCTGTTTTTATGTATGTTTTTTACATGATAAAAGCTCTCCTACCTGCGGAGAGCTTATACATTGTCATCATCATAATAGTGTGTAACGTTCTGTAAGCCATGTTTTGTTCCGTCGTACTGCCGTCGGCTGCTAAGCCTCGTACTCGGGTGGTAATCATCTATCTACAGAGTCAACTCTGTCCTTCCTTCCGTTCATTTCCGTCCAGAAGGTTCCCCTACCAAAATTTGGGTTTCTCGCTCGAGGGGTTTACCGCGTTCCACTCTCACCATTTCTAGTGAGACTTCGTCACTGTGGCACTTTCAAGGATACTCAGCCATATCCATAAAGGACGTAGGCTTTTTTCCTGCCGTCAGCCTTCTGCAAGGCTGCCCTAGCTTATGACTTCGCTAGGCACGAACACTACGGGCATCTCAGCACCGTGCGAGCATGGACTTTCCTCTACAGATGTAAAATCTGCAGCGATTACCCGAACGTTAAGACATCCACTATTATAGCTTAGTTTGTTCTAAAGGGCAAGCGGTTTTCATCAATCGTATAATTTGCTTCCAAATACATGTTTTTCCAAATTGGAAAGTCGTTTTAGAATATCAAAATTGGTCGTATTTGATTGAGCCGGCTGTCGCTTGTTGGCTTCTTCAAGCTGTTTTTTCAACTGCAGGTTTTCCTGCTGCAATTCTTCGATTTCCTGATGGAAGGCTTCATAGTCCTTAATAACCATGTCCAAGAATTTGTCAACGTCTTCCTGCTTGTAGCCTCTGACTCCTGTTTTGAATTCTTTTTCCAAAATTTCTTTAGCAGAAAGCTTCACTTTATCAGCAAGCATCTTTTTCACCTCATATCGTGAATCATCATCTTATATTTTTTCAGAAAACGTGTGCAATGTCAAATTTTCTCTTGCACTTTTTACTCTTCGTAAAAGCTGCATTCTTCAACAGTGACTCTCAAGTCATCCATCGTAATCGTGTAGATCGGAAAATCGCGTTTTTCCTGAGCCTTTTTTGCTTCATTCAGCATATACACAGGCGAGCCTTCGATTTCTTCATCGTACAGAATCAATAAGCCATCCGCCTTTTCGATGAAGAACCGGTTTTTTTGTTTGAATTGCACCGGGCTTTCGTACGGCCTGTGTGTCAAGCTTTCAGTGAAATCGCTGGCTGCGAGCACGGCTTCATACTGCTCTTGATTTTTCTCGCTCCACTTCTTTTCCTGTTCCAAAAACGGAGTGATGACCGCCACTTTCAAGTCGGGATATTCTTCCTGCAGCGAAAACGCGACTTCCGCCGCCCATAGTTCAGTCCCGAGCTGGCCCGAGATAAGGACCCATTCCAGGCCTTCCTCAAGGAGAGCGATCATCCGGTTTTCAAGCGCTTTTTTTATGTAGAACAGGGCCTTGTCATCGTGTTTGAAAATCCCGAGTTCAAACGGCTTGTACCCTGTAACGGCCAATACTTTCATTATGATCACCTGCTAAAAAATGGGGCCGTATTCCGCCCCATTTTTTTAAAAATATTCTGTTAGTCACGTTCAATCCGGCGCTCGTTCATCCTGACAAAACTTCCGAAAAACCTTTTTAGTAAGGCCCCATGCCCATTCCAGGTCCCGGCATCCCTCCAGGCCCAGGCATCATTCCTGCTCCAGGGCTCACGAAGTGCTGATGTGACGCCTTGTTGACAGCTGATTGAGTTTGCGGGTAGTAATGAACATGCTGAAAATGCTGATGGTTGACATTCGTTGTGTGCTGCGGGTGAATGTGCGGTACGACGGTTTTGCTGTGCGTATGGTTGTAGCAGCATTGAGTAGGATGAACAATCGGCGCCATTACATGCGGTTTACAGTGCATGAAAATTCCCCTTTCTTTAAGCTTCTATATACACTATTAAACTATGAAGCAGGGGGTAAACATGTACTAATATAAAAACCTATTTTAAAAGTAAGCCATAAAGCTTTCCTTGAAATTCGTCATGATCAATACGATAAACAATACGACGACAAAAAACAGATAAAACAGCCCCTTATACATATCGACGCTCCCTTCAAACGATTCTAACGCTATTTTACAAGAAGCGATCGGTTTCTACAATTCATAACGTGCTTGAAATGTTTGGCTTTCGAAGATCGTCGTTTTCTGCGCTTGCCCGGGGAATATTTCGTCCGTATTTCCTTTCCAGCCGCTCGCGCCTTCTCAAGAGGCCGGCCATTTCTTTTTCGGTCAGCTCAAACTTTTGTGAACCGTGCTGCTCCAGCAGGTTTTCCGCTACCTCAAGAGCGGCCCGAATATCCCGCTTTCGATGTTCAAAGTATTTGGCAAGTTCGATGCCTGCGCGCCAGGCGGTTTTTCCGTCTTCTCCATTTTGGAGCTTCAGCCAAAGGGCTGCGGCTTCTTTTAGCATGCCTTGTTTTTTATACTGCATGGATAAATCGAATGATGCGCGTTCAGACTGTTCAAAAGGTTTTTTTTCAAGCTCTTGCAATTGCGCTGTCGCAAGCTCTGTCTCCCGGTTGGCGAGGAGCCATTTTGCCATCGCGTACTTTTCGTTTGCTTCCGCTGTCTGCTCCGGAGTGAGGATTTTCTTCGATAAATGGATGTAAAGAGTGATTAAAGAAAGCACGTCAAGCTCATTATGGCGCAAAACGCCTTCAATGATTTCCGGCCGTTCCTCCTTTAAAAAATGAAAATACATCATCGGCGCCAGATAGCCCGGCGTATCTTCAGTTCTTACAACGCCCAGCTCTTCCTTTTCCACCGTCCCTAAGGAAACGCGGTCAAATTTATGCTTCCAAAGGCGGCGGGATCCGTGCAGCAGGTCAAAGTGGCCGAAATCCGGAAGCTTTGGGACCCTGTCGCGGATCAGCGTGTGCCTCGTTTTCACCTGGGGCCAGTCGAACGCTTTGCCGTTATAGGTGACAAGAGACTGAATATCGACTTCACTCAGAAAGCTGTGATAGAGGGCGGCTTCGTACCCCGGCTTTGGCAGCAGATGCTGTTTGACGACTACGCGGTCGTCATACACCCTTGCATGGCCGAGCAAAAAGATCGCATTGCCGGCCCCGCCTCCGAGACCGGTCGTTTCCGTATCAAAGAAGAAGAGCTGGCTCGGTGTGTACCCTTTGCTTGAAAGCGAATGGGAAACGGCGCTGTTGTTCCATCGCCTAACCGTCTCATGCAGCTCAGAAAACGCGTAATGACCATGAACATGAGTCAACGGGTAAACGACTTCCCTGATCAGGCAATAGCATTCCTCAAACACATATGGTTTAACACCGAGTTCGGCCCATTCTTTTTCAAAACTGACGGACAAGGAAGTCAGCTTATCTGCGGGAGGTTCCGTTTTTTCTTCTTTCGCTTGATTTCCCAGGTGATGCTTATAGCGATTAAGTTTTCGTTTTAAAGACATTCCGCTCAACCTTTCCAGCCTTTTAAAAGGCGCAGAGCATTGTTTTTTGTCTGATCGCCGCCGCTCACTCCTATGCAGGAAGGGCATCCTGACTCACACGGACATCTTGAAATCAGCCGATGCGCTTCACTGATGATCTCGGGCATTTGTTCATACACTTTTTGTGAAAGACCCACTCCGCCGGGATAGCGATCATACAAAAAGATCGTCGGCTTTTCGTTATGAACGGCTTTGATTTGCGGAAAAACATGCAGATCAGATGGATCGCACATCACTTTTAAGGCGGCTACATGCCCAAGAACGTTTGCAGTCCCAAGCAAAGCCTCTTCCAATTTGATGTCATTCCAATTTTGCCGCTCACTATCGTTCACCTGCACCCAAGCCGCATTGGTATGCAGCTCCTCTTCAGGCAGATGAATCGGTCCTGAACCGATATTTTCATGCGTCTCAAATTTTATTTTCTTAAAAATCGTCGCTTTTGCCTGAACGGTCACATCCCCAAAACCGAACGCTGCGGTTTCCGTCTTTTTCTCCTTGTCAACCTCGAGAACTCTCAGCAAGACGGCAAGATTGGCATCGGTATAGTAATCAACTTGAACCTCGCGGACAAACGCCTTTTTCTCCTCCCAGTCAAGCTTTTCCACCTGGTATTGGATGCCTTGATGCAAATAAATGGCTTCATCGTGAAGAAGCGTCATGGCGCTGAACCTGTCCATTTCCCCGATTACTTTCGCCTTCTCGCGTCTTGACTGATCAATAATCACAACATTTTCCTGAGAAGCCGATCTTAAGCTGATGCCGTGCGCGGGAAAAGCGTCATTCATCCAGTGGTACGTATTCCCGGTTAAGTGGAGGACCCTTTCTTCTGCCAAGTAGTCAAGAATATCCTCAATTTCGATACCGCCGAATGTGTCCGTTCTTTTGAATGGCAGTTCAAAGGCCGCGCATTTGATATGATCGAAGAGAATGACCAGGTTGTCCGGGTTAATGACGGCAGTCTCGGGATTTTGTTTAAAGAAATAGTCCGGATTCTGTACGATGTACTGATCGAGCGGGGCGGAACTTGCCACCATGACAATCAGCGCTTCGTTGTGCCTTCTTCCGGCGCGGCCGGCCTGCTGCCAGGCGCTTGAGATCGTTCCAGGATAACCGGTCATGATGCATGTCTGCAGCTGTCCGATGTCAACGCCCAGTTCGAGTGCATTCGTGCTGACAACGCCTTTGATGTCCCCGCTGCGAAGGCCTTTTTCAATGACGCGCCGCTCGTTCGGCAGATAGCCGCCCCTGTACCCCTGAATCGAATGCGGGCCGACAATCGGCTTCATCACTTCCTGCAAGTATGTCAATATAATTTCCACCCGAACTCTGCTTCTTGCAAACACAATCGTCTGAATGCCGTTTTTTAGAAATTCGGATGCGAGCTTTCTCACTTCAAGGGTCGCGCTTTTTCTGATGTTAAGGGAACGGTTGACCATCGGCGGGTTGTAAAATAAGAAGTGCTTTCTTCCCGACGGGGCGCCGTTGTTTGAAATCAGGTGCATCGGCTGCCCCGTGAGCGTCTCAGCGAGCTCCAATGGATTGGCGATCGTCGCGGATGTACAGATAAACTGCGGCTTGCTTCCATAAAATTCAGCAATCCGCATCAGCCGTCTGATGACATTGGCTACATGGCTGCCAAAGACTCCCCTGTATACGTGAAGCTCATCGATGACGATGTATTTCAGATTTTCAAACAATGACACCCATTTTGTATGGTGAGGCAAGATCGCCGAATGCAGCATATCTGGATTTGTAATCACGATATGGCCCGCTTTTCTGACTTTCTGCCTGATCGAAGGCGACGTATCTCCGTCATATGTATAACAGTTGATCGACGCACCGATTTCATCGATTAATTCATTCAGTTCGCTTTTTTGGTCCTGCGACAATGCTTTAGTAGGAAAAAGGTATAAGCTGCGCGCATCTTGGTCTTCTGTGATCCTCTGAATAACGGGCAGATTGTAGCAAAGCGTCTTCCCAGATGCCGTCGGCGTCACAAGCGTCACGTTTTTGCCGGCGGCGCTGTGCAGAAATGCGTCGGCCTGATGGGAATACAGCTTTTCTATCCCTCTTTGCTGTAAAGCATGCACGATTCTCTTATCTAAACCTTCAGGAAAATCGCAGTAATCCGCTTCTTTTTCCTCGATTGTATGCCAATGAACAATTTGCCTGCTGAAAGCTTGGTCTTCTTTCAGAAGCTGAATCATATCTGTCAAATTTCGTTTTTGAAACAACGCTGTCACCTCTCCCTTCTATTTTAGCGAATGTCCGTTCGTTCTGAAAGAGGTGATTTCCTGACAAAATGAAAAAGCAGAGAAGCGCTCTCTGCTTTTTTCTTTTACTTTACTTTAAGCTCCATGAGCTTTGTCTCGCTTTTTTTCGCTGCTGCCTCTTCATGTTTTGTAACGCGTTCCAACACATCGCCGTTCATAATGACGATCGGCGTAATTGTGCTGCTCGCTTTTTCCTTGATCAGTTCCAAATCGCATGTTATTAAAGGATCGCCGACTTTTACTTTGTCTCCTTCTTTGACATGGGCTGTGAAACCTTCGCCTTCCATTGCTACGGTTTCCAGACCGATGTGAATCAAGAGCTCCACGCCGGACAATGAACGAATGCCGATGGCGTGTTTTGTGTGGAACAGCTGGATCACTTCCCCGTCGACAGGCGATACGATCTCGCCCGCTGAAGGCTCGACAGCCATTCCGTCACCCATCATCTTTTGAGAGAAAACGGGGTCAGGAACTTTTGAAAGTTCCAAAACTTGTCCGTCAACCGGTGAAAAAACGGTTTCTTCTTTCACTTCATCTTGTTTTTGACCAATACCGAATAATTTTTTCAGCAATACAGTGGGCTCCTTTCAAAATGCCTCTTTATGATGGCTATTAAAAGAGGAACAGGTTAAATACCAAATCGTTGGATTCCCCACTATTTAACCACACTTTCAAATTCCCATCAATGAATAACCATATGAAGAGCCCCTGCATAAGCTGAAAATAAAAAATCGAGGGTGATGAAGAATGGATTTTAAGGAAAACGACAATCACTCGCTCAGCAAAAAGGACGAAATTCAAGAAGCTGTTGAACAGTTGTTTTACAACTCGCCTTTCCACGATATTTTAAATTCATTCCAAAAACTCATATCAGACCAGCTTCAGAATTCCACGATTTCCATGAATATCAGAGAGGATGATGGGGCGCTTTACGTCGATATCGCCGTTCCTGAATCGTTTCAAAATGGAGATATTATGATTGAAGCGAAATCACGGTATCTTCATATCGCCTTGAAGGAGAAACAAGAAAGCGGCGGTTCTTCATCATTTACAAGCCTGTCCAGAACCGTTCTGCTCCCATACCCTGTCCGTGAAGAAACAATGAAGACGTCGTGGAACCGAAATGTCCTCACGGTCTCATTTTCGGAGCAAAAAAAGCATGAATGACCTTCATCCATGCTTTTTTTATTTGAAGAATCCCATAAACCCTTTGGCAAGCGCTCCGACCTGATTGACCGTGCTCACCATCTGGCCTGCGGTGTCCATCATTTTGCTGAAATCAATCTGCCCGTTCTTTTTTTTGAATTGCGACAGAAAGCTTTGAAACTGTGACGGCTGATGGAGATTAGGCCGCGGCGAAGGGTATGGATGCTGATAAGGAAATCCCTGAAACGGCGGAAGCGGCTGCATTTGCTGCTGAACAGGCTGATGATAGACTGAAAACGGGTCCAAATTCTGCTCAATCGGCTGCTGATATGGCTGCGGCCGCTGTGCAGGATGGGCGTACGGAACGGTTTCCTGGCTGAAGTACGGCTGAACGGGATGATAGGCCTGATGGTTTTGCTGATAGGCTTGAATATGCGCACCAGGGCCGGAATAAGGATATACGGCGGATCTCCTCTCTTCCATCTTTCCTCTCCTCCTATAGCCCTTTTTTATAAGTGTATGATATAGAGGCATTTCTCGTTCCAAAGGTTCTGTCACAAGTTTGTCAAAAAGTGTCGAAAATTTTAATATTTGAAAAACAGAAAAAAGTCGAATTGTTATGGTACTATATTATTAATATAAAAGGAGAGGGGATGCACCATATGAACGTATCATACTTAAGAAATTGTTTTGCCGAGATGAAACAGTATGAGACAGACTGCATGAACAAACTGATGGATTTCGCTAAGTTTTTGTATATCCAGGGACATCTGACATTAAACGAATTTCGCACAAGTATGAAAGTTCTTGAAGCGAATGGCGCACAGCACCCTGCTTATGATATGAATACGGACGCCAGCTAAATAAACAGCCCTCATAAAAAGAGAAGACCGGGATTAGGCCCGGTCTTCTCAGACCGTTGACAAAACAGGTCGGATTTTAAAAATCCGACCTGTTTTTGTCCATTTTATTCTATTATTTCGATCAGAAGGCTGGCGGTTAGGACCTTTCCAGGTCCAATTCGCCAGCTTTTTCAGATTCATGGCAGCGAAAACAAGCATCGCCTGCATGGACAATTTTTTCTTTCCCCGTAAGGTTGTCCAGCGCAAGCCATGCTTATGTTTTAAATCGGCAAAAACTCGTTCGATCGTCTCTTTACGTTTGGCATAGATTTGTTTATTCTCTTCCGTATGCCGAAGATGATCAGCTTCGTCTAAATGATCCTGCCAGATATGTCTGTGAATCATCTTTCGATGATCTCTACTTTCTGTACACGTATGTAGTAATGGACATTGTTTACATCGATTTGGATCTGAAGCATACTCTCGATAACCTTGCCGATTGGTTGTGCGATAGGAGAGAATATGGTCTTGCGGGCAGATATAGACATCATAAAATTCATCGTAAACATACTCGTGTTTTCTCATGAATCCTTTTTTGGTTTGCGGACGCGTGTAAGGCATAACAGGGCGAACGTTTTCTTCATGAAGAAATTTTGCGATAACCGGTGTTTTGTATCCGGCATCAACTGCGACCGTATGAGGCTTGGCGACGCGCTCTTTCACTTGTTGAAACAGGGTCGTGAACACTTGGCTGTCATGAATATTGGCAGGCTCAACAACCGTCCCCAGCACAAATCCGTTCCGGTCACAAGCTGTATGAAAACCATAAGCAAAAAGGCGTTCCCGTTCACCCTTTACAAAATAGCCGCTCTCAGGATCTGTTGTACTTTCTTTTATTTCTCGTTCTTCTGAGCATTGCCTGGGCTTTAAGGGCTTTTTGCCGTTGGCTTCGCGATCGGCATTAATTTCTTGATCTAACTGTTCCTGATAAGCTCTTGTTTCTTTTCTTACGATCTTTTTCACAAACTTTTTCTTATTGGCATTCGCTTTGACATGTGTGCTGTCGATGAAGGCAACCGAAGGATCGACGAGGCCGAGATCCATGGCCTGACGTAAAATCCTATAGAAGATTGTTTCAAATAGGTCTGTGTCATGAAAGCGACGTTCATAGTTTTTACTGAAGGTTGAAAAGTGAGGGATTTTTTCAGAGAATCCATATCCAATAAACCAGCGATAGGCTACATCAGTTTCGATTCGCTTAATGGTTTCGCGCATGGAGCGATGACCAAACACGTATTGAATGAGCACCATTTTAATCAGTACAACAGGATCAATACTTGGACGCCCTTTTGAAGAATAAAGAGGGGCAACTTTTTGATAAATAAATGAAAAATCAATGGCTTCTTCCATCTTCCTGACCAAATGGTCTTCAGGTACAAGCTCACTTAAGGCAACGACTTCAAGCTGTTCACGCTGATCTTTAGAGTGTTTGGTCAACATGGTAAAACCTCCAAAATTAGATTCACACACATTTTAACAAAAAAAGCTTGTCGATCAAGCCACTTTTTTGTGACTTTGTCGACAAGCTGAGAAGACCGGGATTAGGCCCGGTCTTCTTTTAATATATCGTCTTCTACGTTTTTGAGCGTGTAGAGGACGGATTCCGTCAGATCTTTAAAGCGTTTTTTATGAATTTTGCAGAAATAGGACTGCATGAAAATTTCATTCGCATTTTCCTCAACCGAGTTGAGCTGTTCTTCGTAAATGTATTTTGGCCGATTGGCCTTGATATAAGACAGGCTTTCCGCCAGCCAGCTCTTCACTGTTTGTTCGAACCTCTCGACAGAAGGTTTGACAACCTCGAAAAAATCGTATTCCGTCCCTTCCTCTTTTCCCTTTCTATATCGTTCTTCCGCTTCTTTTACAAGGCGGATTAAATCCTGTGTCTGTATAAGAAGAGATTGTGTATCCAATTTTTTCACCTCGGGTTTATCGTACCAAAGGAAGACGGCCGTTACAACGAATCCGGCTTAAGCCGTCTCTACCCCGGGCTCCACTCCCATTAACGTGCTGTTTAAACATGAGCTGAGTTCTGCCAGCTCTTTTTCAATCAGATCGAGCCGTTCGTTCCAGGCAGACTGCTTTTCCTGCTCCGTCCGGCGTACGGCTTCTGTCAAAGCCTTCTCCGCAGACGACATGTCTGATTCCGTTTCCAAAAGCATTTGAAGGACCGAGTCTTTGCTTGCAAATCCGTTCATTTGCTTCCCTCCTTTTTGATGGCCTTCTATGCATTCTCCCTTATGCGCACTCTCTCCTCCACAGCTGACAAAACTAGAAGCAAACCGCCAAAGAAACTCATTTTCCAGCCAAACGCGCCGCTTTCGACAAGTGATCTTGCGAAAAATGGTATGATCAGCGCTTTTTTGCAAAATCTAAAAAGGTAAGGAGGTGCCCGCTGTGGAAAACAATAAAAAGAAATCACCTGCGAAAACAAAACCAGATGCTAAACAAACAGACACACTGGATAAGAAATTAGGCGGACCTAACCGCCCGTCTACTTAAAAAGCAAGGAGAACCCTTGCTTTTTTCTGTTTTCACCTCTTATTCAGCCAATGCTCCAGCGAAAACAATGCCTGCAGCTGCCTTCTTTTTTGAAAATACCAATCGGTGATTTCGATCGTTTTCGGCAGTTTTTCATCTTTGAACATCGCCTCCCTCTTTCCTCCGCGAAACCAATCGCATTTTAATCCGTCTAATGAATGGGCAACAACGGGATAACACGTTCTCAAAAACGGCGAGGTTCTGATTTTAACCCCTGCCCAGCGCTCCATATCAAAGCGCGACCCGGTATGCGGAACACATGATGTAAAATGAAAAAAACCGGGGAAAAGCTCAGGCGAAAACAGCAGCTCGCTTAATTGCTTGCCGAGCTTGATCCTTTCCTTTAAACTGGTGAAGCGTTTGACAGACACACCGTAAAAAACGCCTTCAACCGTCGGGAAAATGACCGTGTTGAAGTGAAACCATTCACACAGCTGAAAAGGAATCGTCTGAAAAACATTCTTTTTAAACAAAGGATTTTGTATAATAGGAGTTTGGATAGTGTTTTGTTCATTTATAATGAGAGCGTACATGAGCCGCTTTTGATCGCGCTCATGCCAGAACCGCTCCCACTCCGTTTTCATAAATGAAGACACGCCAAATGAGGAGAGCAAATGAAACAGCGGCTGGCCAAGCTGCTTGGACCAATGGTATAGCAGGAGCTGCGGATAGGCGTCTGAAAAGATCAGCCAGTTCGCTCTCTCATACGCTAAAAACAGCCATTTCTGCTGAAAAGCCGTAAGTCCGAGCTCGAATAAGCGCCCTTTTAAATCGGTCATCGACCAGCCGGCATTCCGGGAAACAAATGAAGCCAAAAGCGACCACTTGATTTCAGGATGGCGGTCAAAGTAGCGTTTGTAGGCATTTGTCCGTGAGATATTGTCCTTGTTCAGTTTTGCGGTCAGCTCTTGAATGCGGCTCGTCAGCTCCGCCGCGGAAAAAGTGTTGTGCAAGATCAGCCACTTCCGTTAGTATCCAGATTTTTTGTAAAAGGAGGATGAAGAAAGTGATTCGTTACCCGAACGGCAAATCCTATCAGCCGAAAACAGCTGCCTCATCCTTGCAAAAGAAGCCGTCGTATTCCAATCGCGGCATGACCCTCGAAGATGACCTGAATGAAACGAATATGTATTATCAATCTCATTCGATTGCGGTCATCCATAAAAAACCGACACCTGTACAGATTGTCCAGGTCGATTATCCGAAGCGAAGCGCTGCGGTTATCAAAGAAGCATATTTCAAGCAGTCGTCAACTACTGATTATAATGGGGTTTATAAAGGCCGCTACATCGATTTTGAAGCGAAAGAAACAAAGAGCCGAACCTCGTTCCCGCTTCAGAATTTCCACGATCATCAGATCGAGCATATGAAGCAGGTTGTGGCGCAAGACGGCATTTGTTTTGTTATCATATCCGCTTTTGAAGAAATTTATTTTTTGGAAGCAGAAAAATTATTTTATTTCTGGGAGCGGAAAAAGCAAAACGGCAGAAAATCGATCCGAAAAGACGAGCTTCAGGAAGCCGCTCACCCCATTTCACTTGGATACTCGCCAAGAATTGATTATATTAAGATTATTGATCAGTTGTATTTTTCGCCATCATAAATTATGATTTTAAAGTCATGTGAGCGGAAAGGTTTAACTACGAAAGGTTGAGATGTTATGTCAGATCAATTTAACAGCCGCCAGGAACGGCGAAAAGCCCAGCAGGGCAAAAGCAGGTCTAATACTCATTCTAAACCCAAGAAAAAGAAAAAAGCAGGATTGTTTAAGAAAATTCTTTTATCCATTTTAATCATCGGTGTTATCGGCTTGATTGCCGGGGGCGTCACTTTTGCGGTGATGGTAGCGGACTCGCCGTCCCTTGATGAAGCAAAACTGAAGACACCGTACTCTTCTACCATCTATGACAAAAACGGAAAAGAAATCGCCGAAATCGGTTCGGAAAAACGGACGTACGTGTCGATTAAAGACATCCCGGATTCCGTCAAAAACGCATTTCTTGCAACGGAAGACGCCCGTTTCTATGACCACCACGGCGTCGACCCGATCCGGATCGGAGGAGCGCTTCTGGCAAACTTCGAAGGCGGATTTGGTTCTGAAGGCGGAAGTACGATCACACAGCAGGTCGTCAAAAACTCCCTTCTGTCACATGAAAAAACGCTGAAACGGAAAGTCCAGGAAGTCTGGCTGTCTTTCCAGCTGGAAAGAAAATACTCAAAAGACGAAATTCTTGAAATGTATTTAAATCGGATTTACTTCTCGCCGCAGGCCTACGGTGTCGGAAAAGCGGCTGAGCAGTTCTACGGGGTTACAGATCTAAACGACTTAACGGTCGAGCAGGCCGCAACGCTTGCCGGCATGCCGCAAAGCCCGAATAACTACAACCCGATCAAACATCCGGAAAAAGCCGAGAAACGGCGCAATGTCGTGCTGAGCCTGATGAATAAACACGGCTTTATCTCTGACGCAGAGTACAACAAAGCGAAAAAAGTAGCCGTCACAAAAGGCCTTGTATCTCCGAAAGAGTACGCAAAAACAACGTCCAACAAATACAGCGCGTTTATCGAGCAGGCCGTCGCCGAAGTGAAAGAAAAAGCGAACGTCACTCCGGGAACGGACGGACTGAAGATTTACACGACGATTGATACAGACGCACAGGATTATGTGGATCAGCTGATGGACGGCGATTCTATTCAGTATACCGAAAAAATGCAGGCCGGCCTCACCCTGCTCGATACGAAAACCGGAGAGATCCGCGCGCTCGGCGGCGGACGCGACCGGAAAGCAGGCGACTTTAACTATGCAGTAGATACTAAACGTCAACCCGGTTCAACGATTAAGCCAATCCTTGACTACGGCCCTGTCATTGAGAACAAGAAATGGTCGACGTATGAACAGATTAAAGATGAAGCATACACGTATTCAACTGGAGATCCGATTAACAACTATGACAGAAGCTACAGAGGCTGGATATCGATGAGAGAGGCGCTGGTCGATTCTCGAAACATCCCGGCTTTAAAAGCGTTCCAGGCAGCCGGCAAAGACAATATTGTAAAATTTGCAGGCAACCTTGGCCTTAACATAAATTCAGATGACTTAGTGGAAGCTTATGCAATCGGCGGCTTCGGAAATGGTGTGTCGCCTCTGCAAATGGCCGGAGCGTACAGCGCCTTCGGCAACAACGGCTACTACAATGAGCCGCATACTGTTACCGCGGTGGAATTCAATGACGGCACTAAGCTTGATTTGACGCCTGAATCAAAGGCTGCCATGAGCGATTATACCGCATTTATGATAACGGATATGCTGAAAAGCGCTGTTCAGCGAGGAACAGGAACAGCGGCTCAAGTCCCCGGCGTCACTGTAGCAGGTAAAACGGGTACGACGAACTTTACCGAGGACGACATTAGAAAACACGGCATAAATCGAAACGGAGCGAGAGATTCATGGTTCGTCGGCTATACGCCGCAATATACCGCAGCGGTCTGGACCGGTAAAGAAGGCTTTAATTCGCTGAGCCAGAGCGAACAGCAAGTCGCCAAGCTCCTATTCAAAAAACTGATTGCCAAGGTGGACAACGGCAGCGGCTCATTTGAAAAGCCTGACAGCGTCGTTGAAGCGACCGTTCTAAAAGGCTCGAACCCGCCGGTGCTCGCCAGCAGCAACACGCCTAGCGATAAAAAAGTCACTGAGTACTTTGTAAAAGGCACACAGCCGACGACCGTTTCGAAAAAATATGAAGAAAAAGAAAATGCCGACAAGCCGTCAGGTTTGAGCGCAGAGTATGATGAAGCATCAAAGAGCATTAAGCTTTCATGGTCATATTCCGGAGACGGTGATGTATCCTTTAAAGTCAAACAGTCTGTTGACGGAGGCGGATACAGCGAAATTCAAAACAGCAGTGCGAAAGAAGCCGTCATACCGAATGCAAAAGAAGGATCCGTTTACAGATTCCAAGTCACTGCCGTTACCGAAGATGGTGAAAGCGACCCTGCTTCTGTAACGCTTAAAGTCAACGCGGCTGATGAGGATGAGTCAAAAACGGACGATGAAAAGAAAGACGATGACGAGAAGAAGCAGGATGCTGATGATGATCAGGACAAAGACAAACAAAATAACGGCAATTCAAATCAGCCGAATGATCAAAATCCAGGAAATTCCGATCAAAACAATCAAAATCCGGGAAATTCAGACCAAAACAACGGCAGAAAAGATGATGACGCCGATGATCAAGACAACGATCAAAATAAAGATAAAGATAAAGACAAAAACAAAAACCCGGATCAAGGCGCCAACACAGGTGATCAACAAACAAATTCCAACGGTCAATCAACCGGCACCAATTGATCAAAAAAGCCACTCACAATTTAGTGAGTGGCTTTTTTATGATTCATGGCAACATATTTATAAAATTGCTTTTTCATTTCCGTAAACAATTCGTCAAGCTGGATAAAACAATGGTACTGCGTCGGTTTCAGCAGGATGAACTCGAGCCGTTCCGTCCAGTTCATCGGCTTTGCTCCAAAATCCTTCCGGGTGATGATCTCCCAGTTGAGACTTTTGACAGGCTCCCCCATCGTCCAGTGAAGGCTTGCGATCAAGCAGCACACCCCGTTGAGCATGTCATCCTGGCTGCACCTTGATTTTCTCGTTTTAAAGACGGGCAGAAGCTTTTCTTTTGTGCGTTCCCATTCTGCAAACAGAAGCGGGACCCATTCTTCCGCATGCTCCCAAGGCTTGTCCTCTCCTGCGTCTTGAAAAAAATCATAGCAGAGCGGATTTTCAGAAAGTACCGCAAGCCTTTCGCCGGATTCCGGCCTTTTCTTCCGCAGCGTTTTTTCGTATTCGTCCAACAGTGAAACGCTTGTCACAGCAGCTTCACCAGCCCTTTTTTATATCGTTTTTGCCCTTCCCTGCACAGAGAAAACAACGGGCATTCTTCGCATTTCGGTCTTTGCGCCTTACAGTGATAGCGGCCGAAAAAAATCAAGCGGTGATGAGTGACGGACCACTCTGATTCAGGCACTTTTTTCATCAGCGTCTTTTCAACTTCCATGACCGAATCCTTCCATCTGCAAATGCCGAGCCTTTTTGAAACTCTTTCCACATGGGTGTCGACGGCAATGGCAGGAACGCCGAATGCCACGGAAACGACGACATTAGCGGTCTTTCTTCCGACACCCGGAAGTTTCACCAGCTCATCGCGGTCTCTCGGCACTTCACCTCCGTAGTCTTCCAGCAGCATTTTGCACAGCTTTTGAATATTTTTAGCTTTGTTGCGGTATAAGCCGATCGATTTGATGTCCTGCTGCAGCTCTTCAAGCGGAACTGCAAGATAATCTTCAGGTTTTTTGTATTTTTGGAAAAGCGTTTTCGTCACTTTATTGACAAGCGCGTCTGTGCACTGGGCCGATAAAGCGACAGCGATGACAAGTTCAAACGGATTGTCATGGACTAATTCGCACTCTGCATCCGGAAACATTTCACCGATTGTGTCTAAACAAAACTCGATCTGTTTTTTTGTTAGCATGTCTTCACCTTTCACTTTATTGTTCAAGCCAATTGTAAAAAGGAACCTGTCTTGTATACTCCTTTTGCTCATTTTGCCGCGGAGCAGTCTTCCGCCTGAATCTTTGGCTGTAGTTTACGGCTTGTTCGACTGTTGAAACGCCGTTTTTCTTCCACTCAAACAGAATCCGGTCAATGTAGCGGAAATTTAATTTTCCTGATATGACGGCTTCTTTGAGAGCTTGTTTGATCAGCTGTGCATCGTGATGATCCTGGTCAAGCCAGATGCTGAGCGTCTCGCATTCCAGCGGAGAAAGCGGTCGTGCAAACTCTTCTTCAAAGATTGTATAAAGGCTCTTCTGTTCGCCTTCATTCTGTTCGGCGAGTTTTTTCTGCTCGGCCATTTCTAAAAGCTCAAACAGCTTGCCCCAGAGAGGTTCGAGCGAATATTTTTCAAATTTAATGCCGTTCTGGTCTTCGCATTCTTCTATATAGATGAAGCCTTTTTGAATGAACATTCTCAGCATATTCATGCATTCTTCGGTTTCAATCGACATCGTCTTGCTTAATTCCTCCGGCGTCGGAAAAAAAGAACCTCTTTCAACATGCATTTTAATGTTTAAGAGCAGCATGAATTCTGTCTCGTTTAAGCCAAGCTCCCGATAGTTCATAAAGAGCAGATTCGGAATGGTGACAGCTCCCATATCCTGCATCTTAATAAAGTGCTGTTTTTTCATTCGATACACCTCTTACCTTCCAGTATATCATGGATGACTGTGAAAAAGTCTCCTGCAATCAGGAGACTTTTTTCTTAAGGATATAAGCGATTTAACAGTCTTGGGAACGGAATCGTTTCGCGGACGTGCGGAGAGCCGCAGATCCAGGCAACCGTCCGTTCAAGTCCGAGTCCGAACCCTGAATGCGGAACTGAGCCGTATTTTCTCAGCTCTGCATACCATTGATAAGCGTCCGATTCTAAACCGTGCTCTTTCAGGCGCGCTTCGAGAAGCTCGAGATCATGAATCCGTTCAGATCCGCCGATAATCTCGCCGTAGCCTTCAGGCGCAATCAAGTCAGCGCACAATACGACATCTTCCCTGTCAGGTGCAGGCTGCATATAAAACGGCTTTAATGATGTCGGATAGTGTGTAATAAATACCGGCTTGTCATAGCTTTCAGCAATCGCCGTTTCGTGAGGAGCGCCGAAGTCATCGCCCCATTCAATATCGTCAAAGCCTTTCTCTTTTAAGAACTGAATTGCTTCATCATACGTGATTCTTGGGAAAGGCGCTTTGATAAGCTCCAGCTTGGAAGTGTCTCTGCCGAGCGTATTCAGTTCTATTTTGCAGTTTTCAAGCACGCTTTGGACGATAAAAGAGACATAGTTCTCTTGAACTTCAAGGTTTTCATTGAATTCGACAAAAGCCATTTCCGGCTCGATCATCCAGAATTCGATCAGATGGCGCTTCGTTTTTGATTTCTCAGCTCTGAAAGTCGGTCCGAATGAAAAGACTTTTCCTAAAGCCATTGCAGCAGCTTCCATGTAAAGCTGGCCGCTTTGCGAAAGGTAGGCATCTTCGTCAAAATACTTTGTCGCAAAAAGCTCTGTCGTTCCTTCGGGTGCGCTTCCCGTCAAAATCGGAGGATCGACTTTAACAAAGCCTTCCTTATTGAAAAATTCGTATGTAGCGCGAATAATCTCGTTGCGGATTTTCATCGTTGCATGCTGCCGTTTTGAACGGAGCCACAAATGTCTGTGATCCATCAAAAATTCTGTTCCGTGTTCTTTAGGTGTAATCGGATAATCTGTCGCTTCATGGATGACTTCAAGCGACGTCACAGCAAGCTCGTAGCCGAGAGGCGAACGCTCGTCTTCTTTGACGACGCCTTTTACATATAATGATGTTTCCTGTGTTACAGACTTAGCGGTTTGAAATGTTTCTTCGTCCACTTCCGCTTTGACGACGACTCCTTGGATAAAGCCTGTCCCGTCTCTAAGCTGCAAAAACGCAATTTTGCCGCTTGAACGTTTGTTGGCGATCCAAGCGCCGATTGTTACTTCTTCACCAACATGCTTGTACACTTGGTTTATTGTTGTTTTCACTATCGTTTCCCTCCAAAACACGAAAGAATTCGGTCAAGCCCTCATTCTTTCTGACGTCCATAACGTATATTATACCTTTTTTAAATCGATCAGGTCAATGCAGGTTGTGTGCATGAAAAAAGCGTCCGCCTGCGGACGCTTTTTAATTTCTAGCGGCTGCGATTCACGACAAAGCGGCGGATGCGTTCAACCGCTTCTTCCAAAAGTGACAGGGATGTCGCATACGACAGACGGATGTTGTCCGGTGCGCCGAACCCTGAACCAGGAACGATCGCAACCTTTTCTTCTTCCAAAAGCGCTTCGGCGAATTCATCAACGCTTGAAAAGCCGCACGATTCTGCCGCTTTTTTTGCATTCGGGAACAAGTAGAAGGCTCCTTCAGGCTTCAGGCATGTTAATCCCGGAATGTCAACAAGCAGTTCATACACCTTGTTCAGCCGTTCTTCAAAAGCTTTTCTCATCTCCTCAACAGGCTCGTTTGGCCCATTGTAAGCGGCAATGGCTCCATATTGAGCGACAGATGTCGGATTTGACGTGCTGTGGCTGGCTAGGTTCGTCATCGCTTTAATGATCGGTTCGCTGCCTGCTGCATAACCGATTCTCCAGCCGGTCATGCTGTGTGACTTGGAAACCCCGTTGATGATCACGGTTTGGTTTTTAAGTTCTGGAGAAAGCTGTGCAATGGATACATGTTTTTTTCCGCCGTAAATCAGCTTTTCATATATTTCATCAGATACGATTAAAACGTTGCGTCGAAGGCATACTTCACCGAGAGCTTTGAGCTCTTCTTCCGTATACATCATCCCTGTCGGATTGCTTGGGGAATTGATGATCACAGCCTTCGTTTTTTCTGTGACGGCTTTTTCGAGCTGCTCCGGAGAAATCTTGAAGCTGTTTTCCTCAAGGCCTTCCACAAACACAGGTTTGCCGCCTGCAAGCTTGACTTGTTCAGGATAGCTGACCCAGTACGGAGTCGGAATAATCACTTCGTCCCCTTCGTCGAGGAGCACTTGAAATAGGGTGTAAAGAGCATGCTTTGCACCTGTGCACACAATAACTTCCGATTGGCTGTATTCAATTCCCTGATCGCGCTTGAATTTATCGCGGATGCTGTCTTTCAGCGCCGCAAGACCGCCGGAAGGCGTGTATTTGGTATGTCCTTCGTTCATCGAACGGACAGCCGCTTCAATGATGTGCTCAGGCGTATTAAAATCCGGCTCACCTGCCCCAAGACCGATGACGTCGTGCCCTGCCGCTTTTAATTCTTTTGCTTTTGCAGTGATTGCCAATGTTGCAGATGGTGTTAACGCTGATACTCTTTTAGCTAGATTCAACTCGATTTCCCCCTGTTTCGTCTAAGGCGTAATATTTTTGTGAATTTTTCCGTTTATAAAGTCCACATAGCTTAAACTGTACTGCCCATCTTTATTTAAGTATGTAACTTCCCACAATAGAACATTGCCTTCCCTTGCAAGGTGCACCTCTTTAAGCTCAGACATCAGGCCCTCATCCTGAACAGCTTTTGCAGCCTGGCGGCCGGTAATGCCGGCTGATGCTTTTTTGTAAAGCGTTTTCTGCTTTTTGTCAGCAGGCACCCAAACATACATTTTGTCGCCTTTTTTGTCTGCCCCTGTAACAATGTACTGCTTTTCTTTACCGACAAACGTCTCCACGCTGTCAACTTGTTTTAAGCCGGCTTCCTGCCTGGCTGTTTCGGCAGCCTGCTCGTGGCCGTTTTCTTTCTGATCCATTGCCGTACGGTAGACATTCGCTCCCGCAAGAAGTGCTGTTAAAAAGATAATACCAAATATCAGTATGAAAATTAATGTTTTTTTGCCCATTTTCTGCTCCTAAGTACGATAAATCGTAAAAATGGCCTGTTTTTGGTCTTCTTCATCGAGAGCGAGGCCGAACATGAGATCATCGCGTTTGAGCGTACGGTTCAAAAGATCAACGATTTTATACAGGTCTTCTGAGTGCTCGACGCTTACAGTAGATAGAATTTCGATTTTGTTTTCCATTTTTCAAATACCTCCGAACGAAACAATAATTGTAATTCATACTCTTTGTAGCAAAAGCCATACTAGTTGTTACAACGGGATATCCGTTTAAATAAACAGCCTAAAAAATAAAACCTTAATCCACACCATTTAAGAGCCGCTTTATGCGGCTTTTAGCCGTTTTTCCCGGCTATGTAGGCTTCAAGCTCAAGGAAAGTAGGCTCCATGACTTTTGCAGGGGGCAGAGCCTTCATAAACACCGTGCCGTAGGAAGAGGTTCGGATGCGGCGGTCAAGAATAACTACCGTTCCGCTGTCTTTCTCTGAGCGGAGCAGCCTGCCGATTCCCTGCCTGAAGGCCAGGACAGCTTCCGGCAGAGATACCGCTTGAAACGGACTTTCTCCCCTTCTCTTTGCCCGGTCGCACTTTGCTGATTCAACCGGATGGTCAGGCGGTCTGAACGGAAGCCTTGCGATGATCAGCGTCGTCAGCTCATCACCCGGAAAGTCAACGCCCTCCCAAAAATGGTTCGTTCCGAGAAGAACCGCATGAGGATACGATTTAAACAACTTCATGACCTTAACGGGACTTCCGCCGGAAATCCCCTGTGCAAGGAGCTGGCAAGGAAAGTCTTCCTCATTTTTCAATGTATGGTAGACGTCTCGCAGCATATCATGAGACGTAAACAGGACGAGCACTTTGGCATCTTTCTGTTTTGCAAGCGCCTTGACGTAACGCGAGACATCCTGAATATAGTCTCCCGGATCGTTTTGAATCGGGCTGACATCCGTCGGAATCATGATATTCATATGTTTATCATAAGAAAAAGGCGACTCGATTTGCAAGGTCCTCGGATAGAAATCGCTTAAACCAAGCTTTTTGATCATATAGTCAAAAGAGTTCTCGACGACAAGCGTCCCCGATGTGAGGACAACGCTTTTTTTCTCGGTGAAAAACCGGTCGGCCAGAATTTCGCTTGTATCAAGCGGCTGAGCGTAAATAGCAGCGGCGTTTTTTGCGCCCTTCGCGTCAATTTCAATCCAGACGACCTCATCTTCAACAGGGTCAAACATCAAGCGGCAGAGCGTCTTTCGATATTCTTCAAGGTCGTTCATGCACGAATCGTATTCCTCTAACAAAAACGCCTGACGGCTTGTGAAAGAAGCCTGTTTTTCAGCGAGGCTTTTCTTTTGATCCATAAACAGCCGATGCATGTCATACAGCATGGAACACAGTCTTCGTGCGCCTTCTTCAAGCCTGCTCCATGCTCTGCTTTCACCGGTTTCGCCGATCTTATATAAGAGACGGTTTAGATCGTTTCTTGGTTTCCTCCTCTTGACAAAAGAATGAACAGCCGTAAAGAATAGATCGCTTTCTTCAAGAAGCTGAGCGAGCCATTCGTCCATTTGGAAAAAGGATTCTGATGAAATGCCTGCCGACCGGTAGAGCCGTTCGGCTTTTTTCAAAATACCCCTCTGCTTGAGGGTGCCGAGCCTCATCAATCTTTTGTGGAGAAAGACATAGTCTGCTCTAGCTCCATACTGCTCGCCCGCCGCGCGCTCAAAATGATGGGCTTCATCAATAATGAACATATCGGCATCTCCGGTATGGATTCGCTGATTGGTTTCGTCAGTCAACAGAAGCGCATGATTGGTAATGATCATATCAGCCTTCTGGGCCCTCGCTTTGGCTCTTTCATAAAAACACAATTTCCTCATGTTGCTGCTTTCTGCATATGAATGCGAATCATATGCTAGTCTGTCCCATAAAAGCTTTCCGCCTGACGGGAGATTAATTTCGGATAAATCGCCCGTTTCCGTGTCTGTCAGCCAGACGAGAATCTGCGCTTTTGCTAGGACGCTATCATAATTGTCATCATCTTCCTGTAAAATATGCTTGAACTTGCGAATGGATAAGTAATGGGAGCGGCCCTTTAAAACCGCGGCTTTTACCGGAAATGGAAAAATCTTTTCCAAAAGCGGGATATCGCGGTTTATCATTTGCTGCTGAAGCAATGTCGTATATGTGCTGATCACGACCGGTTTGCCTGTTTGCTTGGCGTGAATTGCAGCCGGCACGAGATATCCGAGCGATTTTCCGATTCCAGTAGCGGCTTCTATTAACGCATGCTCATGATTTTGAAAAGCGGTCCAGACCTCCCGCATCATTTTTGTCTGACCTTCTCTCTTGTCAAACCGGTCGTCCAATGAAGAAAGCCCGCCGTCTCTTTCCCAAATGAGCGGCTCTGTCTGCGGAACCCGGCTCTTATGGCCGGCCTCTTCATCCTCGACTTCAGGAGTCCTGATCACAAAAGAACCGACCTTCGTAAAGCCGGCCTCAAGTTCAGCATCGGCGCCTTTTTCAGCAATCAAGCCGTCAAAAAGCTCCTGCGCGTCGCTGATCAAATGCCAGGATAGACGTCTGATAGATTTCAAAACGGGAATCGGCAGCCTTTTCAGTCTGTCCATCATATGTAAAAAGATCAAAGCGGTCACTTCCGCATCGCTGTCAGCCCTGTGCGGGTTTTCATGGCGAATCTGAAGCTCTTCGCTCAGCTCTGTCAATTTATAGCCGTCAAAACCCGGAAAGACGATTCTCGAAAGCTCCACCGTATCGAGAACGCTGCATTCAATCTCACCAAAGCCGGCCAGCTGCAGCTCATGCTTGACAAAAGCAAGATCAAAATGAATGTTATGAGCGATAAAACAGCTGTCATGAAGCAGCTCAAAAATATCTTCGGCAATCGCCGAAAATGGTTCTTCATTTTCAACCATTTCATTCGAAATTCCCGTCAGCTGCTCAATAAAAGCGGGAATCGGCTGATTGGGATTCACATATTTGGAGAAACGTTCGGTTATCTGTCCATTTTCAATCACAACCGCTGCAATTTGAATGATTCTGTCGCCTTTTTTCGGCGAATTCCCTGTCGTTTCCACATCAATGACCACATATCGTTGATTGTTCATTCAATGGACACCTCAATTTCGATACCTTCGACAAAAGTGTAACACGTTTTAAAAAGGCGCGGGGGAAAAGCTTCAAAACCGGCTTCTTCTCTTTCGCTCTTTCCAAACGATATGAAAGCCCCCTAAAGGCAAGGGGGCTACAGAATGGTACGGGCTGGCTCCTGACCCAGCATTTCCTCGATTTCGTTTCTCTCGTTCAAAACGGCAACCTTCGGCTTATGGGTCTTTGCTTCCTCTTCAGACATCATCGCATAAGACACGATGATGACGACATCTCCAACCTGGACAAGGCGGGCGGCAGCTCCGTTTAAACAAACGACGCCGCTGCCCCTTTCACCGGGAATAATGTACGTTTCCAGCCGGGCCCCGTTATTATTATTCACAATTTGCACTTTTTCATTTGCCATCATTCCGACAGCATCCAGCAAATCTTCATCAATTGTCACGCTGCCGACGTAGTTCAAATTGGCTTCCGTCACTCTCGCTCTGTGAAGTTTTGCGCTCATTAACGTACGGTACATCACAAATCCTCCTTTTGATCTGCCGGGATATCGACGATGATATTGTCAATTAAGCGGGCTTTGGAAAACTGAACGGCAACCGCTATGATGACTTTTCCAGTCAATGGATCCCTGATCTCCAGATCGGGATATGAATAAATATCGGCATAATCAATAACACCGCTCGTTTTTTCCAGAATGCTCCGAATCTCCCGCTTAACGGCCTCCGGGTCTCTCTCTCCATTGCGGATCAGCTCGGCGCCGCGCTGAAGAGCTCGGTAAAGAGCGGTTGCTTCCTGCCGTTCTTCAGCTCGCAGATTGACATTTCTTGAGCTTTTGGCAAGCCCGTCTTCTTCCCGTTTTGTTTCGACAGGGATCAGCTCGATATCCATGAAAAAGTCGTTGATCAGCCCGTCGACGACGGCAACCTGCTGGGCATCCTTCATGCCGAAATAAACCCTTGTCGGAGACGTGAGATTGAACAGCTTTGTGAGCACTGTTGCGACACCGTCGAAATGCCCTTCTCTTGAACGGCCGCAAAGGACATCCGTCCGCTTTTTCACGCTTGCGGTAACCGTCGGCTCCTGGCCGTACATTTCTTCAGGCTCAGGAGTGAACAAGACGTCCACTCCTGAGCCGGCCGCAAGCTGACGGTCTCTTTCAATATCTCTCGGATACGCTTCATAGTCTTCTCCCGGACCGAACTGCATAGGATTGACAAAAATGCTCATCACGACAATATCGTTGTCTTTTCGCGCTTTTTCTACTAGCGACATATGACCTTCATGAAGGAAGCCCATTGTCGGCACAAAACCGATGGTTTTGCCTTCCTTGCGGTAATTTTTCGTTAAGTTTTGTATATCTTTTGCTGTATAGATCTGAATCATGCCTATTTCCCTCCGTATAATCCTTCAAGAACTTGCTGATCTATACGGAACGAATGAGCATCTTCAGGAAACACGCGGCTTCTGACATCCTCAACATATCCCCGAAGCGCTTGTTCAAGCGGCTGGTCGATTTGTGCATACTGCTTGACAAATTTAGGCGTCCGGCTTACTCCGTGTCCGACAACATCGTGGTAAACGAGAACCTGTCCGTCCGTGCCAGCACCTGCTCCAATGCCGATGACAGGAATTGTGAGCTCCTTTGAAATCCGTTCAGCGAGCGCTGCCGGGACGCATTCCAGAACGAGCGCCATCGCGCCTGCTTCTTCACAGCGCCTGCTGTCTTCAATCAGCTTGCCGGCGCTTTCTTCATCTTTCCCTTGAACTTTATAGCCTCCCAAAACACCGACGGATTGAGGAGTCAAGCCTAAATGGCTGACAACAGGTATTCCGCCGCGTGTTAAAGCCGTGATCGTCTCAAACACACCGTCGCCGCCTTCAAGCTTCAAAGCATCTGCCCCGCTTTCTTGAACGATCGCCGCGGCATTTTTCAGAGCGCTTTCCAAAGAGCAGTGATATGACATAAAAGGCATATCCGTCACAACAAACGTATCTTTTGCCCCGCGTTTGACAGCTTTTGTATGGTGGATCATATCAGCAACCGTAACAGATACGGTCGAGTCAAGGCCGAGTACAACCATGCCGAGTGAATCGCCGACAAGGATCATATCGACGCCGGCCTGTTCGGCAAGCTTTGCCGCCGGATAATCGTAGGCAGTCAGCATGACGATCGGCTCTCCCTCTTGTTTCATTTTTAGAAAGTCAGTTTTTGTCTTCATGTTTTCTCCTCCTCTTTTTCAGAGGAGATGAGCTGCCGTGCTTGCATCTGCATCTTTTCGGACAGCAAAAAAACCTTCCGGCAAGGAGAAGGATTTCGTATCGTCCGTGTTCGGCAAGAATCATCCCTCTGTCCCAGTCCTTTTTGGATCAAGGCAGACTGTTTTTTTATAAGTTGCATGCTTTCCAGGTGCAGTTCCCAGAGGATACTGCCCATCCGAAGTATACCAAAAACGCATGGATCGTTCCAACTATGACGGATTAATATCGATATCAGCGGAGTATATTTTTTTGATGCCGTCACTCGTTTCCAGGATCAATACGCCTTCTTCGTCGATTCCGAGCGCTTTGCCGTGAAACGTTCCGTTCAGCGTCCGGGCCGTCAATTCGCGGTTCAGGGTCAAAGCATAGCTTTCCCACAAAAGCTTGATCGGTTCAAAACCGTAGGCGAGATAGTCTTCATACCTTTTTTCAAACGTCGACATTATTGTTTGGACCAAAGCCGCTCTGTCGATTTTTTCACCGCTTGCGAGACGAAGGCTTGTCGCTGTTTCTTGTAATTCCTCCGGAAAGTCGGCTGCAAGCTGATTGACGTTGATCCCCGTTCCGACAATAACGGAATGGACCTGATCAGCTTCCGCCTGCAGTTCCGTTAAGATCCCGACCACTTTTTTGCCGTTGATCAAAATATCGTTCGGCCATTTAATTTCGGCTGCGATGCCGGTTTGCTCTTCGATTGCCTGAACGATCGCTACAGCGGCTAAAAGCGTCAGCTGCGGCGTTTTTTGCACGGGAATTTCAGGCCTTAAAATGATGCTCATCCAAATGCCGTTTCCTTCCGGGGAATGCCATGCTCTCGCCATTCTTCCTCTTCCTTCAGTCTGCTTGTCGGCAACGATGATCGTTCCTTCGGGCGCACCGTTGTTCGCAAGTTCGTGGGCGATTTTTTGAGTTGATGAAACGACATCCTGAAAATGGATCGTCTGTCCCATTTTTTTCGTTTTTAACCCGAGCCTGATTTCATCTTCAGTGATCTTGTCGGGTTTTTTTATCATTTTATAGCCGAGCTTTCGGACCGCTTCAAGTTCATATCCCGATTTTCTCAGATCTTCGATATGCTTCCAAACGGCGGTTCTTGAGCATCCGAGCTCTTCGCTGATTTTCTGGCCAGAAATGAATTCGCCGTCTGCCTCGGTAAACAATTGAATGAGTTTCTTTCTTAAATTTGACTGCATGAATCCAGCCACTCCTCTATGGCTTTTTTTTGATTGGCAAGCTCCCCGTTTAACACGGCCCGCTCAATCCGTTTCAAATCATCGGACACCCATTTTCCGGCCGGCTTCTTTCTGAAATTCAGCAGATCGCTTCCAGATACCGCCAGGTCTTTCAGGCTTTTAATCGGAAGCGCCTGGTACGACTGTCTGATTTCAGCCAGCTGCTCTTCATCGATTGCCTGCTTGTCCCTCAAGCTGCGAATGGCAGATGCGGCCAGCAGCGTCTCTTCCCCCGCCTCATACATCGAGACGGCATCCCATTTTTGATCGATCCGTTCAGCCGTATGGAGCGCCTGTCTGATGACTTTCCCCGGAAGCTTCCACCCTTTTAAAAACCGGTGCGCTTCAGCGGGATTGATCGATATCATGTGAATGAAAGCCGCCCATATATCGGCACTTTTTTGAAGTTGATAAAAAGGAAAAGCTCGGGCAGCCAGAACGCGCTCCTTTTTGCCGTCCAGCCCCGGAAGCTCCTTGTAAAGCCCTGTTTCAGCCGCTGCTTCCAGAGCCCGGCCTGCTGCTTTTCCTTTTAAAAGTTTTTCGAATTCAACCGTTTTCCGCTCTGTAGAAATATGGGCCAGGAGCGGACGGTTTTCGCAAATCGCTTTTTTTGTATTTGGAGAAAGCTCAAACTCGAGCTGACTCATAAAACGGAGCGCCCGCAGCATGCGAAGCGCATCTTCGTGAAAACGCTCCGCCGGGTCGCCGACCGTTTGAATCAATCTTTCCCGTATGTCGCGGAGCCCGCCGAAATAGTCGATCAGTCTGCCTTCTTCATCCATCGCCATCGCATTAATCGTCAGATCCCGCCTCTTCAGGTCTTCCTTCAGCGATTTGATAAACTGAACGCCGTTCGGCCTTCTGTAATCCTCATATTCAAGCTCTGCGCGAAAGGTCGTCACCTCGTAGGATTCTCCCTCAAAGAGGACGATGATGGTTCCGTGTTCCTTTCCGACATCAACGGTTTTCGGAAAAATGGCTTCGATTTCTTCCGGGGATGCATCTGTAGCGATATCAATATCGCCGACATCTCTGTTCATTTGGGCATCCCTGACGGCTCCGCCTACAAAGTAGGCCTGCCAGCCGTGTTTTTTCAGCTCACGAAGGAGAGGAAGAGCCTTCAAAAAGAGATCCTCCATTGTCACACTCCCAGTCTGTTAATTGTTGATAAATTTCTTCATATTGCGCGATGATTTTGTTGGAAGAAAAGCGTTCCTTGATGCTTTGCAGCGCCGCTTCCGCAAACTGGCGCTGCAGGCTTTCATCAGTCAGTAAATGAAGCGCCTTACTAGCTGCACCTTCAATATCTCCGACATCGACCAAGTAACCGGATACTCCGTTTTTGATCACCTCGGGAATCCCCCCGATATTTGTGCCGATGCACGGAACGCCGCAGGCCATCGCTTCAAGCAGCACTAAACCGAAGCTTTCCTTCTCGGACAAAAGCAGCTTTAAATCGCTGATGGCGTAAAGCTCTTCTACGCTGTCTTGTTTGCCAAGGAAAAGAACGTCGTCTTTTAATCCGAGCTGTCTGACAAGCTGGCAGATCACGGTCATTTCCGGCCCGTCGCCGACGAGAATCAGCTTCGATTTCATTTGTTTGACAATGCGGCTGAATACATGGATGACATCCTGTACGCGCTTCACCTGTCTGAAATTGGATACGTGGATGATCACTTTTTCATCAGGTGCAATGCCGTACTGCTCTTTCAGCGAATGATGCTCCTGTTTTTTTAAATACACGCGCTCATCCACAAAATTATAGATCGTTTCAATTTTTTTGTTCGGTTTGATCAAATCATACGTTTGCGCGGCAAGAGCCGAAGAAACCGCGGTAACGCGGTCAGACGATTCGATCGCAAACTTGATCAGGTCTTTTAAAGACGGATCATAGCCGAGCACGGTTATATCTGTGCCGTGCAGCGTTGTGACCGTTTTAATGTTTCCGTTCAGCATTTGCTTCGCTAAAAAAGCGGAAATCGCGTGAGGCACCGCGTAGTGGGCATGCAGAACATCAAGCTGTTCCCGCTTTGCCACCTCCGCCATTTTGCTGGCCAAAGCCAAATCATACGGCGGGTACTTAAAAACGGCATATTGATTGACTTCGACTTCGTGAAAATAGATGTTGGAATACACTTTATTGAGCCTGTACGGAACACTTGATGTAATAAAATGAATTTCATGTCCTTTTTCCGCAAGCAGCTTGCCGAGCTCGGTGGCGATAATTCCTGATCCGCCGACACTCGGATAACATGTGATTCCGATTTTTAACTGTTTCATCATCCGCCCCCAAATAAATCGTTGTTTAACAGAAGAGTCCGCTTTGAAAAAAACCCTTCCGCGTATGCGACGCCGACCTCTTTTCCCAAAAGCTTTTCCCTGGCTTCGACCGTTTCAATATATCCGTTTGTCAGCGGTGTTTCAACCGACTGCCGGGAACGGGTGAACTGGCTCTGATAAGCAGCAAGGCCATCCTTTTTTTGATTGATCGTTTCAGAAATGTCGATGACAAACTCAGGTTTGTGAAAACCGTTGATCATATAGTAGTACACGTTTTGGACTTTATGGGCCGGCTGTTTTTCTGCATCTTCGTATTTATGTATACCAGCGGAAAAGACCGCTTCTTCGACGATTTCCGCTGCGTGCCCGTGATCGGGATGCCGGTCCTTTGGATAAGGGACAAAGACAAGCTTCGGTTTATGTTTCCGAATGACGGCAACAACGTCCCTGATCGCCGCCTGGCTGGGAAACAGCCCCCTGTCCGGCAGCGTGAGGGAAATCCGCGGACTGGCGCCGAGAATTTCGGCCGCCAGCGCCGCTTCGCTTTTTCTCGTTTCGACTGTTCCGTTTGAAGACAGTTCAGCCTGGGTTAAATCGCAGATTCCAATTTGAAAGCCTTTTTTAGTATATTTGGCAATGGTTCCTCCCATGCCGATTTCTACATCATCGCTGTGTGCACCGAAAGCAAGTATATCAAGCATCGCGATCCCTGCCGTGGACAATGTTTCTGAACTCAAACGCGCCTTCCTCGACAGAACGGATCAAGATTTCCGCAGTTCCCATGTTGGTGGCGAGCGGAATGGCATAAACGTCAGACAAGCGGATAAGCGCTGACACGTCAGGTTCGTGCGGCTGGGCCGTCAGCGGGTCTCTCAGAAAAATCACAAGATCGATGTCATTTTTCGCGATCAAAGCGCCGATCTGCTGGTCACCGCCAAGCGGCCCCGATTGAAAGCGCACGACGGGCAGCCCTGTCGCTTCAGTGATTTTTAAACCGGTCGTTCCTGTCGCAAACAGCTCATGCTTTTTTAAAATGTCTTTATAAGCGGTCGTCAGCTGAATCATATCCTGTTTTTTTCGGTCATGGGCAATTAAGGCGATTTTCAAAGCGATTTCCCCCTTCTTGTTACTCTATGATATTTTCAAGGCCGTAGACAAGCTGATCGATTTTCATCACTTGTTCAACAGCCAGTTTCACACCAGACATAAAAGATGCGCGATTGTATGAATCGTGACGGATTTTCAGGGTTTGGCCGTCTCCGCCGAACATCACTTCCTGATGGGCAATCAATCCCGGCAGACGAACGCTGTGGAGACGGATTCCGTTTTGATCGGCGCCTCTTGCTCCCGGCAGAATTTCCTTTTCATCCGGGTGCCCCTGCGTTTTCGCTTCGCGAACAGCCGAAATCATTTCCGCCGTTTTCAAGGCCGTTCCGCTTGGCGCGTCAAGTTTTTGATCATGGTGCTGTTCAATGATTTCAACATCGGTAAAATAGTTGGCAGCCATTTGCGAAAACTTCATCATCAGCACGGCTCCGAGCGCGAAGTTTGGCGCGATGATAGCTCCGATTCCCTTCTCATCGGTCAGTTCCATAAGCTCGTTCAAGTCGCTCTCAGAAAATCCTGTCGTTCCCACAACAGGACGGACGCCGTGCTCCAACGCGATTTTTGTATGTAGCTTGCCGATTTCCGGCGTTGTCAAATCAATCAGAACATCCGGAGACGTTTCTGAAAAGCATTCCGTGATATCGGTGTAAATGACAGCATCTGAACTTGACGTCATCACATCTGACAGCTTTTCACGGTTATATGTACGGTCGATTGCACCGACAAGTTCAAAATGTGCGGTATCTTCAACAAGTTTGACCGCTTCGCTTCCCATTCTTCCGCGCGGTCCTGCTATTGCGATTTTAATGGTATCCTTTTGCATCTTGATTCTCCTCTACTTTCCTTCTTCTTTTCTTGTCCAGCGATCTTTATCACGGGTGTTGAACTTCTCCATGACCATATCATGCGCTTCATCCAATGATATATGAAGCGAATTCGCAAGACAAACTAAAACGAACAATACGTCGCCGATTTCTTCTTCGATCTTTTTTTCCGATTCGGTTTTTTTCTTTGGTTTTTCTCCGTAATGATGGTTGATTTCCCTCGCCAGTTCGCCAAGCTCTTCCGTCAGTCTGGCCATCATGGCAAGCGGACTGAAATAGCCTTCTTTAAACTGGCCGATATATTCGTCGACTTCACGCTGTATATCTTTCATCGTTTTTTCTTTCGTCATGCTGGCAAAACCTCCTGTCATCTCTTACATGTTAGCGAATTCAAACAAGTTTGACAAATGTTTAAGACGAGTTTGCTGTTTTAAAACGGATACACTATAATATTAACGCCAGCTTATGGAAGGAAAGGAGTTTTTTTATGTTCGGAGACATCAGAATGAAGAACGTCCTGTTTATTTTAGCAGGCGCCGCTGTTTTTTCCTTTGGACTCGTTCATTTTAATATGCAGAACAACTTGTCGGAAGGCGGTTTTACCGGCATTACCCTGCTGCTTTATTTCCTGTTTAATATCGATCCTTCCATATCCAATCTGGTGCTGAACATCCCGGTCTTCTTCATCGGCTGGAAACTCCTCGGCAGAACGGTCTTCTCATACACCATTCTCGGCACAGTCAGCCTGTCGGTGTTTTTATGGATTTTTCAGCGCTTCCAGATTCATATGCCGCTTCAAAACGATCTTGCGCTCGCGGCACTTTTTGCAGGCGTGTTTATCGGCACCGGATTGGGCATTATTTTCAGATACGGCGGAACAACGGGCGGCGTTGATATTATCGTGCGGCTGATCAACAAATATTTTCAAGTGCCGATGGGCAAAGCCATGTTTGTGTTTGACGCCTGCGTCATTACATTATCCCTTATTTTTTACCTTTCCTATAAGGAAGCAATGTACACGCTTGTTGCCGTATTTGTCGCCTCAAAGGTCATCGACTTTATGCAGGAAGGCGGTTATGCCGCAAAAGGCGCCACCATCATCTCTGAAAAGAACGACCAGATTCAGCGCAAAATCATTGAAGAAATGGAAAGAGGCGTCACAGTTTTAAAAGGTCAAGGGTCTTATACGAAGACGGAGCGGGACATTTTATACTGCGTCGTTCCGAAAAATGAGGTTTTCCAGCTGAAAAATGTGATTACTTCGGTCGACCCGCACGCTTTTGTAGCCGTAAGCGACGTACACGACGTGCTGGGAGAGGGTTTTACGCTTGATGAGAACAAAAATCCCATCACCCGCTGATTGAAGGTCAGCAAAAAAGAAGCTCGCGATCAGCGGAGCTTCTTATTTCGGCCAATCTTTTTCTCTTTTTCTGCGCCTGTCCTCTTCGGCTTTATACTTTCTGAAACCGACGTATGTCAGCGTCGAGAGGATAATGCTTCCCGTCGTCAGGATGACCCATAGCAGGGAAGGGTCTGCATCATCTTCTTCTACTTGATCAAACACATCTTCCAAATCTTTTTCCAAAAGCGTCAGCCTTTCCAGCTTGCTGCTTTCCGTCATTTGCTGGAAGCCTCCGTTTTCCACGACTGCAATATGGTTGGAGACGCTTTTTAACTGCTTTGGCGAAACATCGATCGTTAAGCTTGGATAAATCGTATCATACAAGGATAAAAAATGATTCCACTTTTCCCTGAATGTCAAGTTGTCTTCTTTCTGAATCCCGGCTTTCAAAGCGCTGAAAGAATCCATGATCGGCTTTTTCAAACTGCTCCACAGCGGATCATGATCTGATTTAATGGCGTCCATCAGCATTCTAAACTGGGCGGCGGCTTTAAATTTCTCCTGGTGTGCGACCTCTTCGCTTTCCAGACTTTTCAGCGTATCATGATAGGCCAGACTGACCTGGCGGATTTCCGAGCCTGTCATCATATCCTCTGTCCCGTCTTTCTCCGCAGCTTTCAGCCTTTTTTCAAAGTATTGAAGAATTTGTACCGCTTCCTCATATTGAGACTGCCTTGTTAGCTGGAATACCGTATCCGACAGTTCCGTCAATTCCTGCAAAGCCGATGATTCTTTCGCTTTCAAACCGGCCGCAGGAAAAACAAGCGCAAGCATCATGCAAAGGATCACCTTTCGTATCATTACGGTCCCTCCCACTCCTTCTATTAAAGCGTATGAAGAGAGGGACAAGGTTAGACCAAGATTGTGAAGCAGTGTTACAGCTTAAAAGCTTTTCGGGACAAGACAAGGTAGTAGGCCAAACCGATCGAAGCGATGCTGAGCCAAAATGTAAAATAGCCGATCTGCGGCATATATTGATCGAGCATAGAATAATTCGGCATCATTCCAAACAAGTAATCAATGGCATCGTTATGCAGCGTCCAAACAGCCGCAAGCGCCAAATGCCACCCTTTGAACCGGAAATGCGGGGCGTACAGCACGCCTTGCACAGCCATTGCGAAGTGCGACGCGATCAGCATATACCCCGTCCAATGAAGGCTTCCGGTCACCACAAGCACGAGAACATTCATTACAACCGCCCACAGCCCGTATTTGACAAGCGTAACAAGCGCAAGCGCCTCAAAAAGCGGAGCATTCCTTCCCAATAAAAGTCCGATGAGAACGAATAAAAAGAACAAGGTCGCCGTCGGGCTGTCGGGAACGAAGATCAGAAACTTCGCTGGCGTATTCGTCAGCTGCGGAAGGTACCAATAATACCCGTAAACCGTACCGAAGAAATTAATGATCAAAAGCAGCAGAAGCATCGGCTTTTGAGCGAGCATGTAGGAAATCAGTTTCAAAGCAATCAACTCACAGTCTCTTTAAATAAAAAAAGCCGCCGCCGGGTCAGCTTCACAGATTGACCGCAGAACACCTGTCGAGAAGCGGCGGCCTTTCCAGCTTCCGTGCCGGTTCACTGTCAGCAGCGGTCAAAATTGAAAAGGCCATCGACATTGTCGACAGCCCGAGAGGCTGACTTGCCGTCAGCTTCAGCTCTATCAAGAGTATAGCCTGCCTTCATCAACTTGACAACCGTTTTATTTCGCCGTTGTTTCGGAGATGAATTTAGACAGTTCTTTAAGCTCTTTGTCAGATCCTTTAAAAACGCCGGCAGGCATTTCGCCTTTTCCTTCCTTGGCGATTTTCGCAATCTCTTCAGGAGACAAGCCGTTGTCAACGAGAGACGGGCCTGCCGCTCCTCCCTGCATGTTGTCTCCGTGGCACGAGATACAGCCCTGCTCCTGATAAATCTTATAGCCTTCCGCACTCGTATCAATATCGGCCTCTTCCTTGATTTTACCCTGCTCTTCTGCAGCGGCCCAGTCGTGAGTGACAACGGACTGCCACGTTAAGAAAACCGTCGCTGAAATCGCCAAAAGCATCAACCCTACGGCAACCGGGCGTTTAAACGGCCTTCTTTCAGGGCCTCTGTCAAGAAACGGCGCCAATAAAAGCGCTCCGAACGCAATTGTCGGGATAATAATCGCGCCGACAACCGTATACGGTCCGGCAGCATATTCGTATTTCAGCAATTGGTAAAGAAATAGAAAATACCAGTCTGGCAAAGGTATGTAGCCGGTATCGGTCGGATCTGCCATCCGCTCGAGCGGAGGCTCATGCACGATGGTCAGCACGAGAAAACCGACAAGGAAAACCGCTCCGACCATCCATTCTTTCAGCAGGAAATTCGGCCAGAACGCTTCCGTTTTCCCTGGAAATTCGGAATAATCTTTTGGAATATTCGGTTTTCTTTCCGCCGGGATCCGTGAATCACCGACAAACTTCATCCCTTTTCCCCTTTTCATGCCATCCCCTCCTTCTCAATTGAGTCGCTCGTTTACAGCGGCCCAGAAATTCCTTGTTTGCGAATCATGATAAAGTGTGCAGCCATCAGTCCGAACAGAGCGGCTGGCAGGAAAAAGACGTGTATGGCAAAAAAGCGCGTCAACGTCTGAGCCCCGACAATATCCGGATGACCGGCAAGCAATGTTTTAATTTCCGAGCCGATCAGCGGCGTCGCCTCAGCAATCTGCAAACCTACTTTTGTCGCAAACAGAGCTTTCATATCCCAAGGCAAAAGGTAGCCTGTAAAACCTAAACCAAGCATGACAAAGAAGATTAAAACGCCGACAATCCAGTTCAGCTCTCTCGGCTTCTTATAAGCCCCCTGGAAGAAAACCCTGAGCGTATGAAGAAACATCATCACGATGACCAAGCTTGCACCCCAGTGGTGCATTCCCCTTACAATCTGTCCGAACGCCACTTCATTTTGCAAATAATAAACAGATTCCCAGGCATTTTTAATATCCGGAACGTAGTACATCGTCAAAAACATGCCGGACAGCACCTGAATCACCGTCACGAAAAACGTCAATCCCCCGAAGCAGTACACGAAAGCTGAAAAATGGTGAGCCGGGTTTACGTGTTCAGGAACTTCATGGTCGGCGATGTCCCGCCAGAGCGGCGTAATATCAAGTCTTTCATCCACCCAGTCATAAATTTTGTTTAGCATGATCACCCATCCTTCCTCGGCTTGGCTTTCCCTAAGTAAAGGTAGCCGTCTTTAACCTCTTGCTCATAGCGGTCCAAAGGAGCAAGAGGCGGAGTTCCGGGCACGTTGGTACCATCCTTTTCATAAAGTCCGTAATGGCACGGACAAAAGAACTTATTCGGATTTTTAGGATCGCTGTTCCAGTTGACCGTACACCCCAAATGTTTACAAACCGGTGATAAAGCTACAATTTCGTCCCCACTTTTGAAAACCCACGCCGATCTCGATTCTTCCGATTCGTACCAGGCATCCACTTGTTTGATTTTAAAATCGAAGCGCTGCGGTTCATTTGTCAATTCATCAACGCTGACAACCTGAACCATGTCCTGATCTTCAGTCGGCCTTAAAACCGGATCGAGCGCGAAGCGAACCATAGGCATGAGCATCCCCGCCGCCATAAAGCCGCCGACTCCGGTCAGCGTATAGTTTAAAAACTGACGTCTGGATACCCGATGTCTTTTTTCGCTCATCTTCATATCCCCCCTCAAGTCCCCAGCTACAATATAACTGAAATAGAAAAAAATTCATGAAACTAGGACACCCTCATAATATATCAATATTTTAGGAAGGTCAACATTCCCAAAATCATTATACAAAGGAAATGTAAGTGTTTTTATCAAGAGTTCCAATATTGTAACAAAATGTTCAATATTTGCTCAATTTGATCTTCCAGCAGCTTCTGCTTTAACGAATCCTTCATATGTTCGAGAGGAATCGCCGGAACCCACAGCAGCTTTTGCTCGCTGTCGAGCATCTGCTTCCAGCGTTCATCCGTCGTTAAAAAAACGATGTGGCGAAAATGTTTTTCGGCCATTTCTTTTAAATCGGCGATATGCTGCGCCGATTTTTCATCCGCTTCTAAATATGTACAGGGCGGAAACAGGTAGATTCTGCCCTTCAGCTGCCTTTCGAGTTCTTCTGCAAGTATAGACGTAAATTCCCCTTTTGATACGGCCGATTTAAACTGATCTCCAAGATCAACCGATATTAAAGGGATGACAGCTGTATCGATGTATTCTTTCGCGTTCAAGTAAACATCCGCATCGTGCGTATTCCATTTCACGGCTTTCGTCCTCCCCGTTTTGACAGCGCTTTCTCAGAGCTGAACAAGCCTTGCTTTCGGCAAGGCTTGATTGGCAGCGGATTATCGCAGCTGGCTCAGTTGTTTAGCTAGTTTTTCGAAGCTTTCTTTATCCTGGCGGTCAAGCGCTTCGTCGATTTCCCGCAGCAGCTTTTGTCTCTGAAAAGTGGCAATGGAATGCTCCAAAATCTGTTCAGCGACAATTTTATCTTTTTCATTTTCATATAGGTCTTTCGGAATATGCGGATTGGCTTCGAGTACAGCCGCATATTCCGGAGAATTATAGGCTGAGCGGAAGTTCAGCTGGATAAAGAGATCCTGCTGCTTATTCAGCCTGATATCATGAAATGATTTTTCTGCATCGGTCGTCATGACATTTTCTTTATAAAAACGAAAAGGCACTTCCTCAACGCAGTGGGTAGACATGATAATGCCCCTCGGACAAAATTCGGCCTGCTCGACAAAATGCACTTTTTCCATCAGCGAGTCATGGCTCATTAAATAATTCAGAATCCATACACACTCTCTTCGTTTCAGCTGATAATGGTTGAGAAACCAGCGGATAAAATCTTTTTTTTCATTGACAGAAACAGGGGTCTGCATGTTATTCCCTCCTCTATCGCATCTTGTGTATTACTTTATAAATTCCACACAAACCGATCATATCCTGCTTATTCAAAGGAATTTTCATCTTCGATTCTGAAAATCGTCTCCTGGACTTCCTCGTTTGCCGGGTCGAGCTCTGCCAGTTTTTTCAGCAGAGGCAGCGCTTCTTTCCGCCGTCCTTCTTCAAGCAGAAACATGGAATATTCGTAAAGGAAATCGGCGTCATCCCGATAGTGCAAAAATGCGTTCTCATATTCCTCGCGGGCTTTGTCGTACGCTTCGGTCCGGGCGAACGCCGATGCCAGATGCCAGCTGAACTTCGGATCATCCTCTCCGTATTTGCGCACTTCCCGAACGAGTTCAATGATGCTCTCATCGTCTTCTTCTTCAAGAAACAGGGCAAGCAGTGTATGAACGGCTTCCAGATATCCGGGATCCAGCGCCAGCGCTTCACGAAGCAGCTCCTTCGCTTCCGAATGCCTTTTCGTTTTTAAGGCTGCTTTTGCAGCAGAAAGATAAAGCTCTTTGTTGAATTCATCGACACGGATTCCTTCTTTTGCCGTTTCGAATGCTTCCTCATAAAGCCCTTCTGTTTCAAAGCTGTTGGCCAGAGGCTTGTAAAGCGAAGAATAAGCGGGATCCATTTCCTTCAGCTCTGTCAGCTGTTTAATCGCAGTTTTAGGATACCCCGCTTTCAGTGCCGTAAAACCAAAGCCGAACAGTGTGTTGGGCTCGGGGTTCTCCTTGACGGCTTTTTCATACCATTCAAGCGCTTCTTCAAACGCTCCGGATGAACTTAATGATTCCGCCAGCCTTTGGTACACATTGACGCCGCCGATGACGGCTTCTTCTTCGGCCGCTTTTTTGAATTGACGGACCGCTTTGCCGTAAGCTCCCTGAGTAAAATACAGCTCTCCCAAAGCAAAATCGATAACCGGCTCATCCGGCAAAATGGCTTGCGCCTTTAACAGCTTTTGCTCGCTGACTTCAAACAGACCCTGCATCTGATAGAGATCAGCCATTAAAAGCAGGCACTGCGGGTACGCCTCGTCTGTTTCCGGAATCGTTTCGAGCACGCTGAGCGCTTTTTCTTCCTGATCGGTTTCGATGAGGAGTTCGGCATAAAAGCATGTCAGTTCTGTTTCATCCGGATACAGTTCATGGAGGTCAGTCACGATGGCGATAGCCTTATCGACAATTCCCCATTCGTAATACAGCTGGGCTGCTATGGCTTTGTCTTCATCATGAAGGTCAGACTCGATATCAGCAAGTTTTTTCAATCCGCTTTCCGGGTGGCCTGCTTCAACTAATTTTATGGCTTCTTGAATAGAAGTATTCAAATCTAAACGTCCCTTTCTTTCGTCAATTCATCACCGGCCGTATCAGCCGGCATATCGCGGTGAGTTACTTACTATCATAATTCACGCGGCGGTTTCCGGCAAATATGTTGCCCGCACAGCTGTATGGAAGCAGATTGATTCTGTTAAGACAAGCTATGCCGAAAACATTCGTTTTATGAGCAAATGCCCGGCTTTCATGATTTTCCGGGCAGAAAAAGCCTGAGCACAATGCTTCAGGCTTTTTCTGCAAGCTTTTCGATATGTTCAAAAAATGAAGGATATGAGACGCTCACAGCTTCGGGCTGTAATATGTCGATCGGCTGCTCGCAGATGCAGGCGGCGATCCCCAGCATCATTCCGATCCGGTGGTCCCCATGGCTTGAGACCTTCGCGCCGCCTGTAAGAGGCGTCTTGCCGTGAATCTTCATCCCGTCTTCCGTCGGTTCGATGTTCGCACCGATTTTTTTCAGCTCTGAGGCGACGGTATCGATCCGGTTCGTTTCTTTTACTTTGAGTTCAGCCGCATCTTTAATGACCGTCGTCCCTTCAGCCTGTGTTGCTAGAAGCGCGATGATCGGTATTTCATCGATGAGGCGCGGGATCAAATCGCCCGAAATTTCGGCTGCCTTCAAAGAGGACGTTTTGATTCTCAGATCGCCGTACGGCTCGGTATTTCCTGTGTCCTTTTCTTCGATTTCAAGATCGGCTCCCATTTCTTTCAAGACATCGATGATTCCCGTCCTGGTCGGATTGAGTCCGACATTGCGAAGCACGACTTCACTGCCAGGAACAAGCGATGCTGCTGCCAGGAAAAACGCAGCTGATGAAATATCACCCGGCACAAAGACTTCTGCTGCTTTCAGCTGCTGCCCGCCCTCAATGGACACGCTCGTTTCATCTTCCCGAAGGCTGACGCCGAACATAGACAGCATCCGTTCCGTATGGTCTCTTGATTTATGAGGCTCCGTCACCGTTGTGGTGCCTTCGGCCTGCAGACCCGCAAGCAGAACGGCCGATTTGATCTGCGCACTTGCAACAGGCGACTGAAAATCGATCGCCTTCAGATGTCCGCCGCGGACAGAAAGCGGTGTGTATTCCCCTCCGGCGCGGCCGTCGATTTTCGCCCCCATTTTTCGAAGCGGTTCTGTAACACGCTTCATCGGCCTTTTGGCGATGCTCTCATCGCCGGCAACCGTACTGTGAAACGGACGCCCCGCCAAAATGCCGAGCATCAGCCTGATCGTCGTTCCGGAATTCCCCACATCGAGGAGCTCGGCAGGCTCAGCGAGCTGATCGAGCCCTTTGCCGCGGACGGTGACATCACTGCCATTCTGTTCGATTTCGACACCCATTTTCCGAAAGCAGGCGATCGTGCTCAAGCAGTCGGCTCCTGGCAAAAAGTTTTTGATGACCGTTTTCCCTTCTGCCATGGCTCCGAACATAACAGAACGATGGGAGATGGATTTATCTCCCGGAATATGAAGCTCTCCCTTTAGTGAACTGATTTTTCCTCTTTTCATGTGTTCCACCTCAATCAGCATAAAATGTTTCGTATTTTGCGCGGGTTTGGATGCATTTTTCGGCGCGTTTTCGATCTTCATCGGATTGAAAGCTGATTCTGAGAACACCGTTTATGTCTTCCCTTGTTTCGATAATCCGGATGTTCGTAATGCTGATTTGCTCGTCGGCGAGGATCACCGTAATTTCCGAGATGACCCCCGGATGGTCCGGGACATCGACATAAAGATCGTAAAAGGAAGGAATCGCGCCTTTTTGCCGCAAAGGCAGACCGTCGCGGTATTCCTTGGCTTGCCGAAAAAATTCAAACAGCCCGTCTGCATCTTCATTTTCGACAAAAGACTGGATTCTGTCCAGCTCTTGTTTCCATTCGTCAAACCGCTCCAATATTTTATCTTTATTGTGCAAGAGAATATCGCGCCACATCGCCGGGCTGCTTGAGGCAATCCTCGTGATATCGCGGAAGCCTCCTGCGGCAAAACGCTTGACGAGCGGGTACTGATCTTCGAATTTGACGGTCTGGTGGACGAGACTCGCCGCCACGATATGCGGAAAATGGCTGATCACGCTTGTAACAGCGTCATGTTCAGCAGGAGACATTTCCACAAACTTTGCATTTGTTCCTTTGAGCAGATCTTTTAAAGAAGCAACCGCTTCTTTGCCGGCGGAGCCGGATGGCGTCAAAATATAAAACGCGTTCTCGAAAAGGAAGTCTTTGGCGGCAGCGACGCCCGATTTATGCGAGCCTGCCATCGGATGGCCTCCGATAAACCTGTAGTCATCCGGCAGCACTTTTTCGGCATGGCTGACGACCTTTTGTTTCGTGCTGCCGACATCTGTAATGAGCAGCTTTTTCTTGATGCCTGAAGCGGCAAGCTCATCAAGCATGTGAAGCGTCTGTTCGACCGGCGCCGCTAAGAAAACAGTCGACGCTTCTTTCACCCCTTCTAAAAAAGAAGCGGCCGGAGCATCAATTACGCCAAGCTTTTGTGCAGCCCTTGCCTGCTCTTCTGACACGTCAAACCCGATAATCCGTTTGCCCGGGTGTTCCTTTTTGATGGCCAGGGCGATCGAACCGCCGATTAAGCCCAAACCGGCCAACAAAATCGTTTCATTCGGTTGAGTCATTTTTTATCACCTAGTTCATCAATAGACTAAAGAGGTGACTGAATCATCACCTCTTACAACATGCCGGCTAACGTTTTCAAAAAGCCTTCGTTCTGTTCCTTCGTACCGACCGATATTCTAAGGAACGTCGGAAAGCCGAGCGCATTCCCGGATCTGACGATATAGCCTTTTTTCAGCAGCTCTGAGAAAAGTTCGTCTGCATCCCGTTTAAAATCAATCAGCACAAAGTTCGTTTGTGAAGGATAGTAATTTAGCCCGTGCTCATCACAGAAATCGTAGTACTGTTTGAGCCCTTCATTGTTTTTTCTCACACAGTCGTGGATAAATGCCTGATCGCCGAGGGCGGCAAGCGCGGCCGCCTGGCCGAGCCGGTTTGTATTAAACGGCTGTCTCGCCGGCTCAATCGCCTGAATCAGCTGTTCAGAAGCAATCCCGTAGCCCACCCTTAAAGACGCCAAACCGTAGGCTTTTGAGAACGTCCTGAGAATCATCAGGTTCGGAAAGCGCTCCAGAAGCGGGATGGTCTCGGGGTAGTCTTCAGCCGTTACGTATTCGTAATAAGCTTCATCAACGACAGCAAGGACATGTTCCGGCACTTTTTCAAGGAAACGGATCAAGTTGCGGCCGGATTCATACGTTCCGGTCGGATTGTTCGGGCTGCAAACCCAGACAACCTTCGTCTGTTCATCGATCGCCTTCAGCATTGCATCAAGGTCGTGGCAGCCGTTTTCGAGCAGGCCGACTTCTCTGACTTCCGCTCCTTCGATGACAGCGTTGTGCTTGTATTGTGAAAATGTCGGATTCGCCATTACAGTGTTTGAGGCAGGGTCCAACAAAGAACGGGAAATAATTTGAATGACTTCGTCCGTTCCGTTTCCCAGGATGATGTTCGTTTCATTTACGCCGAGATGGGAGGCAAGCTTTGTTCTCAATGCCGCACTATAGCCGTCAGGATAGAGAGCCATTTGCTGCACCTCAATCTGGAGGGCTTCCTTTGCCGCTTCTGAACAGCCGTAAGGATTCTCATTTGAAGCGAGCTTGACGACCCGGTCGAGGTTGAACTCTTTTTTGACCTCTTCAATCGGTTTGCCCGGCTGGTAAGGCGTTAATTGTTTTAACTGTTCTTTAATTTGCAACATTCTGTCACCTCATTTTACCATGTACGATCCGCTAAATGTCTTAGCGTATGCCTCAAACGCCTTTAAGGCTTGTTCCCTTGTCTCAGGGGCGACGAGTTCGTCTTTCAGCTCCTCGATCTTTCTGACAAGGGCGCTTCCCACGACAACGCCGTCCGCCAGTTCATTCATCATCTCCACTTGTTTGGAGCTGGAAATCCCAAACCCGACGGCAACCGGGACGGAGCTCATTCCTTTAACAGACCTGATAAATGAAGAAACAGAATCTTCGAATTCATTGCGCACACCTGTGACACCGAGCGAAGAAACGCAATACACAAAACCTTCCGCCTGCTGCGTTATTTTTTGAATGCGCGATTCGCTTGTCGGCGCGACCAGCGAAATATAGGTAATCCCGTGTTTTTTACACTGCTGCTGCAAATATACGCTTTCCTCAAAAGGAAGGTCCGGTACAAGGAGTCCGTCTAGCTGATTTTGTCGCAGTAAAGCGAAAAAGTGATCTGTATCTAATTGTAACACAGGATTATAATACGTAAAGAGAATAATCGGAATATGGACGCCGTTTTTTTTCATTTCACCGCCAAGCCTGATCGCTTTTACGATGTTCATATCGTTGTCAAGCGCCCTTTTTGATGCGCGCTGAATCACCGGGCCGTCAGCGAGCGGATCAGAATACGGAACCCCGAGTTCAAGGGCGGACGCTCCCGCCTCTTGAAGAGATTTTGCCAGCTCGATCGAGATTTCTGGCAGCGGGTCTCCCGCTGTAATAAACGGAACAAATAGCTTATCGGACGGCTGTTTTTTCAGATTGAACATCTTGATTCACCTCTTCTTCCAACACCTTCATCAAGGTATGGACGTCTTTGTCTCCCCTGCCTGAAAGGCAGACGAGAACGCTTTTCTCTCTCGGCAGTTCTTTAGCGATTTCAAATGCTTTTGCCAATGCATGGGCGGATTCAATAGCCGGCAAAATGCCCTCAGTCTCTGTCAGCAGCCTTAATGCCGAGACCGCTTCATCATCTGTGACAGATTCATACGTGACGCGCCCTGTTTGATGAAGATGGGCGTGCTCGGGGCCGACTCCCGGATAATCAAGTCCGGCTGAGATGGAATAAGGCTCGATGATCTGTCCGTACTCGTCTTGAATCAAGTAGGTCAAAGAACCGTGGATGACGCCTTTTGTACCCTTTGTGATCGTGGCCGCATGAAGAGGTGTGTCAACACCTTTTCCCGCAGCTTCGACTCCGATCAGTTCAACAGTTTCTTCAATGAACGCGCTGAACATCCCGATCGCATTGCTTCCGCCTCCGACACAGGCGACAACTTTATCGGGGAGGCTTTGCTCCAATTGATAAAACTGCGCTTTCGCCTCTTCGCCGATCATCCGTTGAAATTCGCGGACGATATAAGGATACGGATGCGGCCCGACGACGGAACCGATCATGTAAAAATGGTCCTGGCAATGCTGAACCCAGTAGCGGATCGCTTCGTTTGTAGCATCTTTTAATGTCCCGTTTCCGCTTGACACCGGGACGACCTCCGCTCCCAAGAGCTTCATCCGGAACACGTTCAGCGATTGTCTGGCAACATCTTCCTCCCCCATGAAGACGATGCATGATAAGCCGAACTTCGCGGCGACAGTCGCCGCCGCCACACCGTGCTGGCCTGCACCGGTTTCAGCAATGAGCTTTGTTTTTCCCATTTTCTTGGCCAGGAGCGCCTGGCCGAGGGCATTGTTGATTTTGTGGGCGCCTGTATGGTTTAAATCTTCTCTTTTTAAGTAAATCTTCGCTCCGCCCAGCTGCTTAGTGAGCTGGTCTGCGAACGTCAAAGCCGTCGGCCTGCCTGAGTAGTCATTTAAAAGCTTTTGATAATCCTTTTGAAATGAAGGGTCGTCTTTCAGTTCAAGAAACGCTTTTTCGATTTCTTCCAAAGGCTGCATGAGTGTTTCCGGGACGAATTTCCCGCCAAAATCACCAAACCTGCCTTGTTCATTCGGATATGAATACATGTTCGAACATCCTTTCTTCTAAAAGGCTGATCAGCTTTTCGCTTTTTCTGCCTCTTTCTTCGATTCCGCTTGCCAAGTCGATTCCCGGCGGACGCCGCTTTAAAAGATCTGCGATTGTGTCCGGGTTCACGCCTCCGGCGATAAACAGGCGCTTGCCTTCTCTTTGGGCTGCATCTATATACAGCGGGACGCTGTCCCACGAAAACGAAACACCCGTTCCCCCTCTCATCCCTTTGACAGACGAGTCGATGACATACCCGTCGATGTAAGGTGCGAAAGAAGCCATGCTCTGTACGGTATCATTCCCGTGAGGGAGCGCCTTCCATATCTCGCAGTCTGTCATGCTTTTAAGCCGCTTGATGTCTGCCGCCGTTTCATCTCCGTGAAGCTGGATCACGTCCAAGCCTGCATCTTTTACGATTTCAGCCATTCGGCTCATGTTTTCATTAACAAAAACGCCGACAAGCTTTTTACCTGGCGTATCCGTTTCGCCGCACCACCGTTTCACATCCGCCGGGTCTACCGACCGTTTGCTTTCGGCGAAAATAAATCCGAGATAATCGGCTTTCGAGCGGGCTGTCACCTTTAAATCTTCCAATGAATGAATCCCGCAATATTTTAGACTCGGTTTCTTCATCAGCCGTCCTCTCCGAATAACGCATAGACAGCCTTCAGCTGTGACGTCTCTCTCATCAGCGATTCGCCGACAAGCACGGCTTGGGCTCCGCACGTTTTTACAAAAGTCAGGTCTTCCGATTTTCCGATGCCGCTTTCGCTGATGAGAACGGTCCCCGGCGGAACGAGCTTCGCCATTCGCTCCGTTTGTCCGACGGTCGTTTCAAAGTTTTTTAGATTTCGATTGTTTACGCCGATGATTTCGGGTGTAAAGACATTTAAAATGCCCTCAAGCGTCTCTTCGCCATGTACTTCGACGAGCACATCCATGCCTTTTTCAACGGCTTGCTGATAGAGTTCAAACAGCTTTTGCGGTTCAAGCGCTTCACCGATCAGCAGGATCGCATCCGCTCCGATGCGGTCCGCTTCTTCAACCTGAATGGAATCAATGATAAAATCCTTGCGCAGCACAGGCAGGGAAACCGAGCGTTTCACATCTGACAAATAACTGTTCTTCCCTTGAAAAAAAGGTGTATCTGTCAGAACAGACAAACAATCGGCTTTAGCCTGTTCGTATTGTTTTGCGATCTTGACGGGCTCAAAATCCTCCTGAATCACGCCTTTTGACGGAGAAGCTTTTTTCACCTCCGCAATTAAAGCGACAAACCGGTTCGGAGAAAGGAGCGCTTTTTTAAATGACCGCTTTGGCAGTTTTAAATCTTCCGGCAGCTTGATCTTTAGGATGTCTTCTCGTTTTCTATCAATAATTTGATTAAGCATACAACTCTTCCTCTTTCTGTTTTAATCGCTCCAGCTGATTGAGCGCTTCACCGCCAGCAACAGCTTCTAAAGCGAGCGCAACGCCCTCTTTTAAATCCGCTGCCTGTTCTGCGACGTATAAAGCGGCTCCGGCATTAAACGCTGCGATATGAACAGCCGAGTCCGGACCGCGGTTTTTCAAAATATCGACGATCAGACGGCCGCTTTCTTCAGGCGTCGCCACCTGAATGTCTCTCAGCCTTCCGAGAGGCAGTCCAACATCGCCCGGCTCGACGGTGTATTCGTATGTTTTGCCGCCTTTCAGTTCAATTACATCTGTCGGCGATGTGATCGACAGTTCATCAAGACCGTCCCGGCTCGAAACAAACAATACGTGTTCCGGTTCAAACGCTTCAAGAGCGCGGGCCATAAGCTTTGCTTTTTCGATCGAGTAGACGCCGATCACCTGGCGTTTGGCCTTCATCGGGTTGCTGAGCGGGCCGAGCAGATTGAATACGGTTCTAAAAGCCAGATCCTTCCTCGCGCCTGCCACGTGCTTCATGGAAGAGTGATAGCTTGGCGCATACAGGAATCCCATATTTCGGCGTTCAATGCTCTTAATCGTTTCTTCAGGCGACGTCTGAATAGAAACGCCGAGATATTCGAGAACGTCAGCGCTCCCGCTTTTTGAAGAAACGGATCGATTACCGTGTTTTGCGATTTTTGCCCCGGCTGATGAAGCGATGATCGCAGCCGCTGTGGAAATGTTGAAGGTGGAGCTTCCGTCTCCTCCGGTTCCGCACGTATCAACAACATGTTCCGGTCCGTCTATTGTATGCGCCTGCTCCCGCATGGCTCTGACAAATCCCGTAATCTCTTCAGCCGTTTCTCCCCTGTAGGCGAGAACGGACAGGAGGCCTCCGATTTCCGCAGCGCTCAGCGAGCCGGTCATCATGTCGCGCATGATGCTGTGTGCCTCGGTTTCATTCAGTGTCCGTCCGTTAACGCATGATTTCAGCAGTTCGTTCATTGCCGTCCTCCCCCTTTTCGAGAAACGTTTCTTCTGCGATTTGAATCGTTTTTAACAGAGCCCCTGCTTTATTGCAGGTCTCTTCCCATTCTTTTTCAGGCACGGAGTCGGCTACGATGCCCGCCCCGGCCTGAATGGACGCCACTCCGTTTTTCACGCTCATCGTCCGGATCGTGATGCACGAATCGATATTTCCGTCAAATCCGATATAAGCAATGCATCCTCCGTATGTTTCCCTCGGTTCGGGCTCAAGCTCATTTAAAAGCTGAATCGCGCGGATTTTCGGAGCGCCGGTCAAAGTTCCGGCCGGAAATGCGCTCATTAAAGCGTCAACCGGGTGGACACCCGCTTTTAAAGTGCCGGTTACGATCGAAATGATGTGCATGACGTGCGAAAAGGAAACGATTTTCGTAAACTCGGGCACTTGGACAGACCCGTACTCAGCTACTCTGCCGATATCATTTCTCGCCAAATCGACAAGCATGTAATGCTCCGCTTTTTCTTTCTCATCAGCCAATAGTTCTCTTTCAAGCCGCTTATCCTCAGCCTGATCACCGCCCCTTTTCCTTGTGCCGGCGATCGGATGGATTTCAAGATGGCCGTTTTGAACATGGATCAGACGTTCGGGCGAGCTTCCGACGAGATCGCGGTCAGGAAGCCTCATGTAGTACATGTACGGGGACGGGTTGATCATTCTCAGCACTCTGTATAACTCAAAAGAACCGACCTTCACCGGAATGTCGAACCTTTGCGAAAGGACGCCTTGAAAAATGTCTCCCGCTTTAATGTATTCTTTCAAGCGATCGACATCGGCCAAAAACCGGGATTTCTCATATGTTGATTGAATCCCTTCAAAGCTGGGGGCCGTGTGCCGTCCTTGCGGAAGAAACAGCTCTTTCGGCGTTTTCCGGTCTGACAGCCTTTGTGTAAGCTGCTTGAGCTCTTCTTTCCCCTTTTTGAAAATGCGGCGCTTTTCCTCCCTATTTTCACTGCCTTCAAGCCTTGTATAGTGGATGAAATGCAGCTTTTTCAGTTCGTGATCATAAGCGATCATCGTCCGGCAGACAAACAGGAGGCATTTTGCCATTTCCGTTTCTTTGCTGTGCCCTTTGATGGACGGTTCAATGAGCGGCATTAAATCGTAGCTTAAATAGCCGACCGCTCCTCCTGTAAACGGGATGTCGAGCTCAGGCGCTTTGATCGAATACGTCTCCGACATCCATTCGAGAACGTCTTTTAACTGTGAAGCCGAATAAAGCTTCTTCTGCTTTTGATCGCAGGCGTGAAACCGGCCGCGTTCTTCTTTGATCGTCAAAAAGGGGTCAAGGCCGATGAAAGAATATCTTGACCATGCAGAGGTTTCATCCTGGCTTTCCAGCAAATAGACGATGTCTTCCTGCAGCTTCTCGACCAATTGAACGGGCGTCAGCGTATCGACGGAAAAACTCTCAATAATCGGTATCGTTTTAAAGTGTGAAGAATCCTCTGAAAAAGAGGCAAAATCGGTTTGCAGACTCAACTATCTCTCACTCCCTTTCAGGCGGAGAGAATGAGAAGAAGGCCTTTAGAGGACAAATGATTGAATTGACGAGGGGAAAACGAAACAAACCCAAAAGAACAGCGTCTTTTGGGTAGAATGAATAAACGTTTTGTCTCAACTCAGCTCATCTCAACTCATTCTCAATCTACCCTAGTCTCATACTCAGCTTTTCTAAACTAAAACCCATACACACTCCTGTGTATTTCAAGGTTTCTACAATCGTATTACAATTCAGTATTTTTTGTCAATGATAAATCAGGTCTGAGCGTTACTGCATTTTCCAAATAAACATGGCGGACTTCATCCTGCCGCATATCCGTCTGTACCGTCATCATCACTCTGATGCATTTTTTAAGGCCGTGTTCAACATCCATTTCCTGCATGCACATGACGGGCACATGCTGCCAGCCGTCAAACGTTCTGACGACCTTCGCGGGAAAAGCAGCGTGTATATCGGAAGTAGCAGAAATTAAGATCTGTACGACTTGTTCAGGTTTGAGTCGATTTTCATCGATCATTTTTCCGATCAGCTGCTTCGTCCGCTCCGTAATGTCTTTTTCTGTATCCCGGTCAATGGTCGTCGCTCCCCGAATACCGCGCATCATCATTTGTCTCCCTCCAATCTCCACATATTCAGCCATCGTTCGATTTCTTCGGCTTTAAAGGAGTGCAGCCGCACACTGCCGATCTTATCCAGAAGGACAAACTGAATGATGCCTCCGCGTGTTTTTTTATCGTTCATCATTCGATAGATAAGGGCTTCTGTTGAAACTTCGCGTTTCACGCTTTCCGGATAGCCGAGATTTTTCAGCCAGGCGGCGATTTTCGTACGGTCAACAGGACAATTCAGCACCTTCTCGCTGACAAACAAAGCAAATTGCATGCCTAAAGCGACGGCATCGCCATGGGTGATCTCTCCGTAGCCGTATTCGGCTTCAACGGCGTGGCCAAGCGTATGCCCGAAGTTCAAATAGGCCCTGATTCCCTGTTCGCGTTCGTCTTGTGAGACAACTTCCGCTTTAATCGAAATGCCTTTGTAAACCATTTCACTGAGCTGGCCGGTCGTAATCGCTTCTATTGAATCAAGTTTAAGCAATTCGTTCAAGAAAGATTCATCACGGATAAATGCGTGCTTAATGACTTCCGCAAGACCTGAACGCATTTCTTTTTCCGGAAGCGTGCTCAGGCATTCGGTGTCATATACCACCGCCTTCGGCTGATGAAAAGCGCCGATTAAGTTTTTTCCGAGCGGGTGATTAATGGCCACTTTCCCTCCGACTGCGCTGTCATGAGACAGCAGAGTCGTTGGGAATTGCACATAATCGATGCCCCTCATAAAAGTTGAAGCGACGAATCCTGCAAGATCGCCGACAACACCGCCGCCCAGCGCCACAATGCATGACGAGCGGTCAAGGTGAAATTGAATGGCTTCCGTCTGGAGCTTCATAAACATATCGATGGATTTGGCCTGCTCGCCGCTTGGCACCGCAACCTTTTTGACGGGCCATTTGCTGCGGAGAAGACTGAACAGCTCTTCTCCATAGCGTTTATCAACTTCTTCGTCGGTGATCAAAAGCAGTTTCGTCATCGGAAGGTTCAAGGATGACAAAAGCTCTGCCGCGTTTTTTCTAATGCCTCCCCCGATGAATACCGGGTAGGACAAAGAAGCGGTTTCGATTTGAAGTGATTTCATTAAAACTCCCTCGCAAGCTTTCTCATTTTCTCAACATTTTCAGCGATCCGGTCCATTTGGTCAACGCCAAACTGCTCGACGATCGCATTTGCGATTTCCCATGCAACAACCGCTTCAGCCACCACGCTTGCGGCAGGGACAGCGCAGGAGTCGGAACGCTCGATGCTCGCTGTAAACGGCTCTTTTGTCTCGATATCAACGCTTTTAAGCGGTTTGTATAACGTTGGAATCGGCTTCATCACACCTCTGACGACAATCGGCATTCCCGTTGTCATTCCGCCTTCAAGACCGCCGAGACGGTTTGTTGCCCGCGTATAGCCTTTTTCTTCGTCCCAGATGATTTCGTCATGGACTTCACTGCCGTTTTTGCGTGCGGCTTCAAAGCCGATGCCGAATTCAACCCCTTTAAAAGCATTGATGCTCAGTACGGCGGCTGCAAGCTTGCTGTCGAGTTTTCGGTCGTAATGGACATAGCTGCCGACTCCTACCGGCACCCCTTCAACTATCACCTCGACGATTCCGCCGATCGAATCCCCATTTGCTTTTGCTTCATCGATCGCGTCCATCATTTTCCTGCCCGCTTCTTCGTCATAGCATCTGACAGGGGACTCTTCGGTTACTTTTTTCAAGTTTTCGATAGATTCGTAATTTGTTTTTTCAGCTTTTACTCCGCCGATCTCCAGCACGTGGCCGGCCACTTGAATGCCGAGCTGGGAAAGGATCTTTTTGGCGACGGCTCCTGCCGCTACACGGACGGTCGTTTCTCTGGCAGATGAACGTTCAAGCACGTTGCGCATGTCTCTGTGCCCGTATTTGATCGCGCCGTTCAAATCGGCGTGCCCCGGTCTCGGCCTTGAAATCTGTCGTTTCATTTCGCTTTCTTCTTCAGCCGTGATCGGCTCTGAACCCATGATTTTCGTCCAGTGTTTCCAGTCATTGTTTTCGACGACGAGAGCGATCGGCGATCCAAGAGAACGCCCGTGTCTTACACCGCTTGTGATCCGCGCCTGGTCTTTTTCGATTTGCATCCGGCGTCCGCGGCCGTGGCCTTTTTGACGTCTTTGAAGCTCGTAATCGATGTCTTCTTTTGTGATATAAAGCCCCGCTGGGACTCCTTCGATAATTGTCGTAAGCTGCGGACCGTGAGATTCACCGGCTGTTAAATACCTCATGCTTTCGTTCTCCCTTCATCACATTAACGCTTTTAAGTAAAACTATAACATAACCCTTTATAAAAAGTCAGCTAACTTTTTTGATAGAAAAACGTATCTGTCGATTGAAAACCGTATTTTTCCGGATTGAAGATCTGTTCCGTGCTTCCGACAAACAAAATCCCCTTATTCTTCAGGCTGCCGCTGAACTTATGATAGATCTTCTCTTTTGCTTCCTCCGTAAAATAAATGAGCACATTGCGGCATACGATGATATCAAAATCTTTCTCATACGGATCAGCCAGTAAATTGTGCTTTTGAAAGCGGATGTTTTTCCTGATCTCGTCTTTGACTTTAAAGCGGTTTCCGTCTTGCGTAAAATAAAGTTCTTTCATCTCTTTCGGCACTTCCTGCAGGGACCTTTCCTGATATACGCCTTCTTTCGCTTTCTGAAGGACTTTGTCATCGATATCTGTTGCGATAATCTGATAGTCTGTGAGGCCTTTCTGTCTGCTTAAAATCATTGATAATGTATAAGGCTCTTCCCCGGTTGAACAAGCCGCGCTCCAAACTTTCAGCGTTTTCGCAGGCTTTAAAAGCGGCAGGATCGTTTTTTCGAGAACCTCCCACCTCTTATAGTTTCTGTAAAATTCTGAAACATTGATTGTCATTCTGTCCAATGTTTCCTGCAGAAGAGCTTCATTCTTTTCTAAAGCGAGCGCAAACTCGCGGAAATCGCCGTATCCTTTTTTCTCATATAGAGACGTCAGTCTTCTTTTCATTTGCGCCTCTTTGTACAATGCCAAATCCACACCAGTCATTTTTTTCCATTTATCAACAAAGAAACTGTAATTGTCCATGTTTTCTCTCCTAATCGTCGTGCTGATATGAGTACAATTATAGCTTGTTTTCTTTTAAATTTGTATCTTTAAAAGAAAAAAGCCCGCCCGCCGGCAGCCATTCTATTCCATATAAAAAAATCAGCTTTTCAGCTGATTTTTAGTAAATCCATTGATTCATTAATTTCTCGTCTTCAACAAGTTCGTCCTCTTTAAAAAACAAGTTGATTTCGCGTGCTGCACTTTCAGGAGAATCTGAACCGTGAATGATATTTTTTCCGACAAACATGCCGAAGTCTCCGCGGATTGTACCTGGAAGCGCTTCCTTAGGGTTCGTCTTCCCGATCAGCTGTCTGGCGACCGCGATTGCGTCCTCGCCTTCCCATACCATGGCGAATACCGGGCCTGAAGTAATAAAGTCGACAAGTTCGCCGAAAAACGGTTTCCCGTTATGTTCTTTATAATGCTCGCCTGCCGTCTCTTCTGAGACCTTCATCAGCTTGGCTCCGATTAATTGTAAGCCCTTACGTTCGAATCTTAACAAAATTTCGCCGATCAGCTGACGCTGAACGCCGTCAGGTTTTACCATCACAAAGGTTTTTTCCATAGTCGATTCTCCACCCCGCTAATATGTATAGGCTTTCAACACTACAACAGAAATATAGCATTTTTCAAACAATTAATCAATAAAGGGTGGAGAATATTCATACTTTCGACTCATTTGACGTTTTTTAGAACTTTCGCTTGCCGATGTATTTCGCAATTTGGCCCAGTGCCGTCCGCGCCCGGTTTTTCGGGAGCGTTTCAAGCAGTTCGAAAGCCTTGTTTAAATACATTTCACTGACCCTGAACGATTGTTCAATGGCATCCGTTTTCTTCAGCTCTTCGATCACTGGCTTGATCTGTTCTGGAGTGGTTTCACTGTTGACCAGCATCAGGCGCGCTTTTAGCTCAGGCGATTTCCGTGCATATAATACGGGAAGCGTGACATTCCCCTGAAGCAGATCGCTGCCCACAGGCTTGCCAAGCTCTTTTTCGCTTGAGGTGAAATCGAGGATGTCATCAATAATTTGATAGGACATGCCGACATAATAGCCAAACCAGTACAACGTTTTATGAATGTTTTCACCCGCACCAGCAGCAATGGCTCCAAGCTGGCAGCTCGACGCGATTAGAAGTGCTGTCTTGCGCCTGATTCTTCTCAAATAGGTTCTGAGATTTTGCTCCATATTATATTTATCTTTAATTTGTTCAATTTCTCCAAGACAGACTTCGACAATCGCCTTGGACAAGATTTCATGGGCTTTCGGTTCGTTTATTTTTGTCATCGCTTCAAGTGAGCGAGCGAACAAATAATCACCTGTATACATTGCAATCCGGTTATCCCACTTCGCTTTGATTGTCGGCTGTCCTCTTCTCAGCTCCGCATCATCGATGACATCGTCGTGTACGAGCGAAGCCATATGTATCAATTCCAACGAAACGGCAACATTTTTAATTTTGCTGATGTCGTATTCGCCGAACATGCCGGAAAGCAGGACAAACACGGGACGAATCCTCTTGCCTCCGGCCTGCAGCAAATGCAGGCTCGCTTCACTGAGCAATGGATAGTCGGAGTGCACGGTCTTTTCAAGCTCTTTTTCTATTAATTCAATATCGTCATTCAAAAAAGAATAAAACGTTGTCAATTTCATATCGATTCACCCGAGTATTTCTGTAGTCATCATCGCTTCCAGCCGACATGTGTTGCCGCTACGCCGCCTGTGAACGGATGATATTGAACATTTTTTAATCCAGCCTCTTCAAACAACGCGGCAAGCTCTTTCATACCAGGAAATTCCCTGGCCGATTCCTGAAGCCATGAATACTCCTTGAAGCTTTTGGCAAAGAGCTTTCCAAACATAGGCATAATGAAGCGGAAGTACAGGAAGTATAGCTGTTTGAACCCGAACATTTCAGGCTGGGACGTCTCAAGGCATACAACCTGGCCGCCGGGTTTTACCACGCGCGCCATCTCTTTTAATACGGTTAAATAGTCGGGAACATTGCGAAGCCCGAAGCCGATGGTGACATAGTCGAATGTATTATCCGGGAAGGGCAGTTCCATCGCATTGCCGTGGATCAATTCGATCTGGCTGTAGCTTTCCGTTTTTTGTTCGGCGATGCTCAGCATGTTTTTGCTGAAATCAAGGCCCTTGATTTCCCCTGTCTCTCCTGCCGCATCAGCGAGCGCGATCGTCCAGTCTCCCGTCCCGCAGCAGACGTCAAGCGCTGTGGCTCCTTTTGGAACGTTCATGAGCTGCATCGTTTTGTCGCGCCATTTTTTATGCTGTTTAAAGCTGATGACGGAGTTCATCTGGTCATAATTTTTATAAATCTTTTCAAACACGCCATGTACGCGCTGTTCTTTTGACTGCACCATGATTACCCTTCTTCCACTTTCTGATGATAAGTTCGTTTTTCAGGCCGAATTTCCTGCAGGCGTTTCAGAAGCCATTTTTGGACGGCGGGCTTTTTGGCAAGCGACTGGTTGATCGCAAGCTTGGCTTCTTTATAAGCCGCAGCAGCCAGCTGTCCGCATGAAGCCTGTCCTTCCGGAAACTCTTTCTGTATGATCGTCTCCAGCAGCCGGGAATCTGAAGCTTTTTCTTCGGCCGCAAACCTTTTAAAGACAAGAAAGTCATTGGCGGCTGTTTTCCAGTGAGGCAGGTAAAAGTGGTCGGCGAGATGGTGAAAAAGTGCAGCTTCCACTATGCTGACGCTTTTTTTCAGGCTGTCTGCATCTTTTGCGGAATGGTCGTAAAGCCTGATTTTGTGTTCGTTTATTTCTTTGATGGCCGCAGCGAGCGTCCGAATCATATAAATATCCTTCATACCCGATAACAGCGAGTAGTACATGCCGCTGAAGTAATCACCGGCCAATACGGTCAGCTGGCGGTTTTTATAATCGTCCTGTTTAATTGAAGCTGCGGTCGTGACTTCATCATGGGTATCAAGGGCTGTTTGAACAAGCATCGCCGTTAAGATGTAACTTTCCTTGTCAGCTTCTTTTAAATCCGTTTCCTCAAACAGAGCGTAGAAAAGAAACAGCTTATCCTCATCAACTTTCGGCGCAGTCAGATGCTTCGCCAAATATGGATGTGAAAGCTTTTGATTCAGCTTGATTTTCAAATAAGATAATTGTCCGTAGATGTCTTGCAAAGATATCACCCTTGTCCCAAAATTCGCAGTTTTTCTTTTGATTGATTATGTATCTTTTTTGAGCGGAGAAAGTTTAATTATACCATAATATGTTGAAAGATATTGTCTTATGCCACGCGGACGGGCATAAAAAGCCAGCCTGCTATTTTTTCGATTCGCTCTTCATCTCGCCGTTTGCCGTCTGAATAAGGGCCTCGCCCCGGACCTTGATCGCGGAGGTATGCTCGGTAAACTGGCAGATCATCACTTCTCCTTTATCAAGCTTTTCTGAATGATGAAATCTCGTGTCCGTCCCCCTTGTCAGTCCGATCACATTGACGCCGTCTTCAACGGCTTTGATAACGACAAAATCATTCGATTGATTATTGGTCATGTTCATCGCACACCTTCTCATTTTTAATCATGATGTTTTGATAAGCTCCAACACCTCAGAGCGAGCAGCCACATCCTGTCTAAACGTTCCCCTTACAGCTGAAGTGACAGTTTTTGAACCCGGCTTTTTCACGCCGCGCATCGTCATGCACATATGCTCGGCTTCAACAACCACCATTACACCGTGCGGAGTCAGCGTTTCAACAATGCTGTCGGCAATTGTTGACGTAATCCGCTCCTGAAGCTGCGGACGTTTTGCCACCGCTTCAACGGCTCTCGCCAACTTGCTGAGTCCTGTCACTTTTCCGCCTTTAGGGATATAGGCTACATGGGCTTTCCCGTAGAAAGGAACTAAATGGTGCTCACACATTGAATAAAAAGGAATATCTTTAACAAGAACAAGCTCTTCGTGATCCTCGCCGAAAATCGTTTTGAAATGCTCTTTCGGATCTTCGTTTAAACCCGCAAATACTTCAGCGTACATCTTTGCGACTCTTTTCGGTGTATCAAGAAGGCCCTCGCGGTTCGGATCTTCTCCGATCGCCTCCAATATTTGCCGGACGGCTTGTTCAATTTGGTCTTTGTTGATTTCTCTCATTGTTTTATATCCTCCAGAAACGCATACATTTAATTCAGATTCTAGCACACTTCAGCTTATAAAAGCAAAATGAAAGGTTTTTTGCCGGCAAAATGTTATCCGTCTAAAAAAGGCCTTTAAATTATGAAAAGCCCCTTTGAAAAGGGGCTTTCCTGTGAAGAAACAACATGGTATGTATTACGCGCGAAAACGGCATATACATACAATTATTTTCCTGCTACAGCGTCTTTAAGCGCTTTACCTGGTTTGAAAGCAGGTACTTTGCTTGCAGGGATTTCGATTTCTTCACCTGTTTGAGGATTGCGTCCTTTACGAGCTGAGCGCTCACGAACCTCAAAGTTACCAAAACCGATCAATTGAATTTTTTCACCGTTTTTAAGTGCATCTAAAATTGTATCAAAAACAGAATCAACTGCTTTAGTAGCGTCTTTTTTAGATAGTTCGCTTGCTTCTGCAACCGCATTGATTAGTTCTGTCTTGTTCATGCCTTTCACCTCCTCCCAAAAGGTATCAATCAATAGATTATCATCATTTCTTCACAGTTCAACCTGTTTCTATACCTGTTTGAACAGAAATTTCAAATAAATATAGAAAAGGCATTTCACGGCTTCCAGCGAAAATTTCACTTTGAGAGGAACGTTTGTCCAGTAAAGTGAAGATTTTCTGTTTGTAGATTAACACATCTGAATAGCCATATCAAGCATTTTAAAGCGATGATCCCTTATTCGTCAAGGTTTAAGCAGAATAAAACGAACAAATATTCCTGTTTTTTCTTTTTTAATCATAATCTTTCCTATATTTCCAGCCGCAAGCCCTTGCCGTCCAACCCCCTTTCACCGCGCCCGTTCAGCCTGTTTTCAGGCATAAAAAAAGACCTCCCGTATGATAAGAGGCCTTCCCTTTTATAAGATGATCGCAATCAAGCCGCCTGAGCCTTCATTGATAATGCGCTCCAGCGTCTCCTTCAGCTTATATCTCGCATTTTCAGGCATGAGTGACAGCTTCGCCTGAATCCCTTCTCTGACGATCGAGCTCAAGCTTCTTCCGAATATGTCGGAATTCCAGATTGACAGCGGATCGTCCTCAAAGTCCTGCATTAAATAGCGGACAAGCTCTTCGCTCTGCTTCTCTGTTCCGATGATCGGCGCAAACTCGCTTTCCACATCGACTTTGATCATATGAATCGACGGCGCCACCGCCTTCAGCCGGACTCCGAATCTTGAACCCTGCCTGATGATTTCCGGTTCATCCAGGCTCATATCGGTTAATGCGGGAGCTGCGATTCCATAGCCGGTTTGTTTCACCATTTTCAATGCATCTGAGACTTGATCATATTCGGTCTTGGCATGGGCAAAATCCTGCATGAGCTGAAGGAGGTGATCTTTTCCTCTGATTTCAACGCCGACGACTTCCCTCAAAATTTCATCGTACAGGTAATCCGGCGCGTATAAATCGATTTCCGCGATCCCCTGGCCCATTTCAATTCCGGCGAGGCTTGCGCGCTCGATGAAATCAAATTCGCTGAAGTGTCCGACGACGCGGTCGACATCTCTCAGTCTTTTAATATCTTTGACGGTTTCTTTAACGGAATCTTGATAGTTTTCCCTGAGCCAATGATTCTCTTTTAATACCATCACCCAGCTTGGAAGATTGACGTTGACTTCGAGCACAGGGAATTCGTAAAGCGCTTCTCTGAGAACGCTCAGAACGTCCGCTTCCCTCATGCTTTCAACGCTCATCGCCAGCACCGGAATGTCGTACTTTTCCATCAATTCTTGCCTGAGCGCTTCTGTTTCCGGATGATACGGCCTTACGGAATTGATGACCATGATAAACGGTTTTCCAACCTCTTTCAACTCGTCGATCACCCGTTCTTCAGCCTCGACATAATCCTGTCTGGCGATTTCTCCAATCGTGCCGTCAGTCGTAATCACAACACCGATTGTGGAGTGCTCTTGGATGACTTTTCTCGTGCCGATTTCGGCAGCTTCGTGAAACGGAATCGGCTCTTCATACCAAGGAGTATTGATCATTCTCGGCCCGTTTTCATCCTCGTATCCCTTTGCCCCGGGTACAGTATAGCCGACGCAGTCGACAAGCCTTATATTCACATCGAGTCCGTCACTGACATGAACTGACATTGCCTGATTCGGAACAAACTTCGGTTCAGTTGTCATAATGGTTTTGCCAGCGGCACTTTGGGGGAGCTCATCTTGTGCGCGCGCCCGGTCTGCTTCATTGTTGATATTCGGGAGCACCACTAGCTCCATAAATTTTTTGATAAACGTAGATTTTCCTGTACGTACAGCTCCTACGACACCTAAGTATATATCGCCTCCTGTTCGTTCAGCGATATCCTTGAAAATATCGACCTTTTCCAAGTGATCCCCTCCCGGACTTCCAATCCTTTTCAATTTTTTACTTCTTCATCAATCAAAAACAGGACACTATAGTGTATGACGTTGTCCTATTTCAATATGACAGCTTAGGGAAATTTTTTCGGCATACATGAAAAAACCTTTCTCCTCATTGTATGCCGAGGAGAAAGGTTCATGACTGATACTTGCATTTTGACCGATATTCTATTCGAGAAAAACAGGTTCCTGTTTGTCATTCACTGTGTACTTTACCGAAAACGCCGGAACGAAAGGCGTCTCTTCCCACATCAAATCTTGGACTTCCTCGCCCGGCTTTACCGTTTTTTTCGACTTCTTCATCAGCTTGGCCAAATCCATCCGGTAATCCACTTTAATGTCGCCTTTTTCATCGACGAGAAGCGGCAGCGAGGTGCCCGAAAGCGGACTCGTGACAGAAGGCGCCTCTTTCAGTCCGAGCTTTTCATGGTCAAGCATGAATAAGTTCTTGGATACGACTTTTTTATACGGCGGATACTTGTGCTGATCTTTATACATTTCGACCCGAAGCTTTAACTCCCTGATCATTTCCGACATTTTTACATCAATGAGCTTGACCGTCGGCTTTTTTTCCACATCGACAAGAACGTACAAGTACTCTCCGCCGTTTTCATAGGATGTGCCCGGCGGCTCAGCCATATACCGGGGGGACAGCCTGTTAAAATCGATAGGGTATTTTTGATAGATTGGCACGCCCATATCCCTTGTCTTAATCGGCAGAAGCCCTCCCGTCGCCTCCCTGAATTCATCAACGGCCGCCTGCACTTCTTTGAGCTGGTGCTGATGCGGTGCGCTGTTTTTCGCCTTTCTTTCTTCAGGGTACAAACAACCGCTTAACATGATTGCGGTCAATAAAATAGCGAGCAGAACGTTTACGATTTTCATATGAATCTTCCTTTTTTATGCATTATTCGTTGACGGGGCCGCTGAAGACGACAAAAAAGACGATCACGCCGGAGATGAGCATACATGTGTAGGCGACAAACGACGTGATAATTTTTAAAAAACGGTTTTTAAATTTATATCTGCTTATGTATATGGCAATCACCGCTAAGAACATCAGGCCCATTGATCCCAAGGCAAACCACATTTTTAACAGACCGACATTCACATTGAAGCCCTCCTTCTACCTTTTCTTGTGATGTAAGCGTTATATTTCATTTTATATAAGAAAAACCAGAAGTTCAACAGCTTTTCCAATATTTCGAAACGGAAAAAGCCGCAAAAAAAAGCCTGAAGCAAAGAGGGGGGCTTTGCTTCAGGCATAATGATTGTGACTATATAACCCAATTTGTAAGATACAGCTCTTCCAGACTTCGATTCTATTTTATGCAAGTCTTCGGACAAATGTATCCTCTCTTGCCTAAGTCTCCAAAATGTTTTGGTTTTTTTAAAACGAACTTAGAGGAGAGTATAAAAGCAGTTGATGATGGGGCGGTCATTTCATTTGATTTTCGAATGTGTTCACAAGATCTTCCATCTCGTGTGTTTTGACTCTTGCCATCAATGATTCGACTGCCGTCTCAACTTTTTCGCCGTCAAACAATACTTTGTGCAGTGCTTCGGTGATCGGCATTTTTACATCAAATTTCTTTGAAAGCTGATAAGCGGCTTTTGTCGTGCGGACCCCCTCGACGACCATCCCCATTTCTTCCAGAACTTCATCCAGCTTGAAGCCTTTACCCAGCATATTACCGGCTCGCCAATTTCGTGAATGGACGCTTGTGCAGGTGACGATCAAGTCCCCGATTCCAGTAAGACCCGAGAATGTCAGCGGATTTCCGCCCATTTTTGTGCCGAGCCGGGCGATTTCTGCCAAGCCCCTTGTAATCAGCGCGGCTTTCGCATTATCTCCGTATCCCAAACCGTCTGTAATGCCCGCGGCAAGCGCAATGACGTTTTTCAGCGCGCCGCCGATCTCTACGCCGATCATATCCGGATTCGTATACACGCGGAAATTCTGGTTCATAAACATATCCTGGATCACCTGGGCCGATTCAATGCTGCTGTCGGCAGATACCGTTACTGTCGTCGGATGCCTTAAACCGACTTCTTCCGCATGGCTCGGTCCGGACAGAACGACGATGTCCTCCCTTAATTCAGCCGGAATTTCTTCTTTCATCATTTCAGAAATTCGAAGCAGTGTGTCAGGCTCAATTCCTTTTGAAACATGTACAAAAATCGCCTTTTGGTTGATGAAGGAAACAGCCTGTGCCAAAACTTCGCGGATCGCTTTTGTCGGAACGGCGACAATGATCGTCTTGACATCAGCCACTGCAGCTTCAAGATCTGTTGTGGCACGCACGTTTTCAGAAAGTTTGACACCCGGCAGATAATCTTTGTTTTCATGATGTTCATTGATTTGCTGAATCAGTTCTTCACGATGGCCCCATATGCACACATCGTACTGGTTGTCCGCCAAAACGAGCGCCAAGGCTGTTCCCCAGCTTCCGGCTCCCAAAATCGATACTTTTGTCATTTTTACTACACCTCTTTATTTTCTTGCTCTTGCGAAAATCCTGATTGGTGTTCCTTCAAATCCGAAGGCGTCGCGTATCCGGTTTTCCAAAAAGCGTTCGTAAGAAAAATGCATCAGCTCAGGGTCATTGACAAATACGACAAATGTCGGCGGCTTCACAGCCACTTGTGTCGCATAATAAATTTTTAACCGGTTTCCATTATGCGTCGGCGTCGGGTTCATAGCCACCGCATCCATAATGATATCATTAAGAATATTGGTCTGCACCCTCATCGAATGGTTTTCGCTCGCCGTCATGACCGCAGGCATCAGCGTATGGATGCGCTTTTTAGTCAAAGCGGACATAAACAAAACAGGCGCGTAGTCCAAAAATTGAAAGTGGTCTCTAACCTTTTCTTCAAATTCTTTCATCGTCCGCTCGTCTTTTTCGACTGCATCCCATTTGTTTACGACGATGACAACAGCTTTTCCTGCTTCATGCGCATAGCCGGCAATCCGCTTGTCCTGCTCAATAATGCCTTCTTCGCCGTCCAAGACGACGCAGACGACTTCTGAACGGTCGATCGCCTTTAAAGCTCGGAGGACGCTGTATTTTTCAGTTGCCTCATACACTTTCCCCTTTTTTCTCATCCCGGCTGTATCCACGATGACAAAGTCTCTTTGATTGTATGTAAACCTCGTGTCAATGGCGTCGCGCGTCGTTCCCGCAATATTGCTGACGATAACGCGCTCTTCTCCAATCATGGCGTTTACAAGGGAGGATTTTCCGACGTTCGGCCGGCCGATGAGGCAAAATTGAACGACTTCATCCTCATACTTCGTCTCGGGTATGTTTTTAAAATGTTCGCTGACCGCGTCAAGCAGATCGCCGAGACCAAGGCCATGCGTCCCTGAAATCGGGAACGGCTCGCCAAAGCCGAGGGCATAAAAATCGTAAATGTTTGCTCTCATTTCAGGATTATCCACTTTATTAACCGCCAGAACGACAGGTTTTTTTGTACGGTATAAAATTTTTGCCACTTCTTCATCAGCGGCTGTGACGCCTTCGCGGCCGTTCGTCATGAAAATAATCACATCTGCTTCTTCCATGGCGATCTCGGCCTGATGGCGAATCTGCGCCAAAAACGGCTCATCGCCGACTTCGATTCCGCCTGTATCAATCAGGTTGAAGTCGTGATTCAGCCACTCGGCAGAGCTGTATATCCGATCCCGCGTCACGCCAGGTGTATCTTCCACAATCGAAATTCTTTCGCCCGCGATCCTGTTAAAGATCGTGGACTTCCCCACATTGGGTCTTCCAACTATGGCTACGACAGGTTTTCCCATAGTACCCTTCCTTTCAATTCAGTAAAGCTTTTCCATCTTTAAATGAATGATCATTTGTTTCTCTTTTCAAAAAATCAGTTTGAAGAAAGAAACCCTTCTTATTCCATACAGAAGGGCTTAACTCATATATTATATCAATTTCTAAAGAGATCACAACTGTAATTAAAAATGTTTCACAATCAAATAAAGGTCATCTCCTATTCCGTGGGCGATTCCGTCGAGAATGGCTTCAAGGTTTTTGGCGTACGTGTTCATTTCCTCGGGGGTGTCGCAGAAAAATGCAGCCGTCCCGCCGATCACTCTGTCTCGCCTCGTTGTGACGACGGCGAGAATGAATTTTTCGATTGATTCGCTCATTTTATCACCTTGCTGTGCTTTTCTTTAATGAATTCCATCGGTACGCGGATGGCGTTTTCCAGCGTCGGAACATCGCCGATGACCCTGATCGCCGTCTCTTTGTCCTTGATGACCGGAAGGACAAAAACCGCGACCCGCCCGTCATTCAAATCCCTTTTCGCAAGCGGCGAAAGAGAGGGTTCTCCAGAATCTCGATACACGCCGAGCACATTTGAAACGTCAAATAAAATCGCTTGTCTTTGCCCGAGATTGGCAATCGTTACTGCGGAATTAAAATTTTTCGGCTTCAAAATAAACCCCATGCCGTGTTCCAAAATCAGCTTCCGCTTTTCGGGAAGCCCGATATTCATAATGTAAATATTGTCGACATAAAGTCCGGCCCCTTCAAAATGAGGCTTTTTATACTCTATATCGGCGATATCCTTAATAAAGCTTCCGGACATTAAGATTCTGCCCGCGATAAAACAGATCAAAGCAGCAGCAAGGCCTGCCCATACCGATGAAAACAGAATGTATGCGAGGGTCGTCAGGAGCGATGTAAAAATGACAATGTAATTCCTGCTTTCAAAGGCGATCGCGATTCCTTCGATATACGTGCTGCCTCTTGAAACGAGTTCATAGCCGTCAAGCTGCGTCAATGTTTCCCGTTCCATGTTCCGGACATCCCTGAATTGGGTTGCAGCCAGCGTTAAAAACGTAATCGCTGTATAATCCGATTTCAAGATTGACGGAATAATGATCGCGCCAATGCTGGCAGCGATCAAAGCCAGCGCAATATGTATCGTTTTCCCATGAAGATAAGTGGGGTACTGGCGGTAGTCGGTTCGGAGCATATATACTCTGACAACAATACCTGCGACAATTCCCAAGATGATCGGATAAGTATATTGGCTCATGACATTTTTGCTGCTCCTTTATTCAATCGCTTCAATTTATGATAGACTTGATGCATCAGCTGTTCATACTGGGATATTCCGTAAACGAGAACGATCCCCGCAGCGCACATTGACAGCCATGAATAACCGCCCGCTGCAATGTCTCCATAGAGCTTTCTGATGACGAATGTATACAAGAGCTCCCCCTGGCACATCCCGAGCACAAACACCCCGAGACGGACGGCGAAGCTTCTTTCAAAAGCTGCTGTCATGATGACAAACAAGATGATGATCAGCCATTCAGGCTTTAGGATAAACCAAACAGGGTCATATAATGCAAACAGAAACAAAAAACCGTAGGCGGACACCATCGAGAGATGAAGCAGCAGCCGCTTGACACTTTTATGAAGCCTCAAAAAACCGCACAGCATGAAGGCTCCGATATAAAACGACAAATAGGCGGCATTAAAATACATAAAGAGCCTGACCTGATACATACTTAAAATGATGTTGAGCAAAATAAATGCTGACGCATAAAAGCGAAACCTGTTTTTCTCGAGGATAAAAGTCGTCAGCACCCATAAAAACCACATTGACCAATAATAATAGAATTCTTCCATATGTTTTCGTCCTCCATTTTCAGTATGGAGCGACTTAAGATTTTTTAAACGTGCGATAAGGAGGGAACAGCGTTGGGAAAAGACAGACAGGAAAAGAAGCTGAAACAGCAGAAGCGAACCGAATCGGACCGTGACCAGTCGATCAGCTACAATGGCGCCGCCTCTCTCGAAAGTGCGGAGGACGCGCGCAAGCGAAACCCGTAAAAAAACCGGCTCAAGAGAAGCCGGTTTTTTTAACGCATGCTGTAAACAAAGGGGTCAACACCCCTCGCTTTCAGCCAATGATATGTATCGCCCTTGATGACGAGCGGCGCTTTTTTCAACTGTTCAATCGTCCTGCAACCCAAGACGGTCATAATTCTTTTGAAATCTTCTATCAGGCTCTCGATTTCGGCGGCTAACGCCTCTTCTCCCGAAGCTGTCAGCACCTTGAGAAAATAGCCTGCCATCCCAGCCGCAGACGCGCCCAGCGCTATCGATTTGGCCAAATCAAGGGCATCTTGTATGCCGCCGGATGCGATAATCGGCCGATCGCCGGATATCGAACTGACTTCGGCCAGGCTGGCTGCTGTCGATATGCCCCATTGATCGAAAAACTCAACTGCTTTATCCCTGCGCAAATTTTCGATTTTCGAAAAATTCGTTCCCCCGAAACCGCCGACATCGATCGCCTGAACGCCGACGTTAAAAAGCCGGGCCGCGGTATCCCTGCTCATCCCAAAGCCAACCTCTTTTACGGCGACTGGTACGCTGACACTCCGGCAGATGTCTTCAATCCGGCGCAGGCGTCCTGTAAAATTGCGGTCGCCTTCAGGCATGACGATTTCCTGAATCACATTGAGGTGAATTTGAAGCATATCGGCTTCAATCATGTCGACCGCCCGCTTGGCCTGTTCCACTGTCGCTTCGCTCCCCAAATTGGCGAATACAAGCCCCTTCATATTTTCTTTTCTGACGATCTCGTATGAAGGTCGCTCATCGGGATCTTTCAAAGCGGACATTTGCGAGCCGACAGCGACCGGTATGCCTGTTTGTGCAGCCGCCCTCGCCAAAGCCCTGTTGATCTCAAACGTCGCCTTCCCGCCTCCGCCTGTCATCGCATTGATAAAAATAGGCGAACTTAAAAACAGTTCGCCTATTTTGGTTGAAGTATCAACTTGTGACAATTCCGTTTCCGGAAGGCTGACGTGAACAAATGTGATATCATCAAGCCCGGTCTGACGTTTCTGTCCGGTGGACAGGGCATGATCAATGTGTTCTTTTTTTCTTTTTGCTCGCGTCACCATCATCACCAAATTTTACTTTAATTTATTCAGTTTGTCTCCGATCATTTCACCGAGCTGGAACCCTGAAGACTCTTCCTTCGCCTGGTACTGACGGTAATCTTCCTGCTCTGCTTTATCGGTGTTTTCTTCAAGCTCTTTCATGCTTAAAGAAATGCGCTCTTCCTCTTCATTGACATCAAGCACTTTCACTTTTACGTCCTGGCCTTCCTCAAGCACTTCATGAGGCGTTCCGATGTGTTTGTTGGAGATTTGCGAAATGTGGACGAGGCCTTCAACTCCAGGAAGCACTTCGACAAATGCACCGAAGCTCACCAAGCGCTGAACTTTTCCGTCCAATACGTCTCCAGGCTTCACCTTTTCACCGATGTTGGACCAAGGTCCAGGAAGCGTTTCTTTGATCGATAGCGAAATTCGTTCATTGTCGCGGTCGACGGACAGCACTTTGACTTTGACATCCTGGCCTTCTTCGACGACGTCCGACGGTTTTTCAACGTGTGAATGCGAGAGCTGGGAGATGTGAACAAGACCGTCAATGCCGCCGATGTCAACGAAAGCACCGAAGTCTGTCAGGCGCTGTACTTTTCCTTCAAGCACCTGTCCGGCTTCCAGCGTTTGAAGAAATTCTTGTTTTCTTTCTGACTGCTCTTTTTCTACAACCGCACGGTGTGATAAAATCACGCGGTTTTTATCTCTGTCAAGTTCAACGACGATTAAAGTAAGCGTCTTTCCTTTATAATCTGTAAAATCTTCGACAAAATGCGCCTCTACAAGCGATGCGGGAATGAATCCGCGCACGCCGATATCGACGACCAGACCGCCTTTAACGACGTCTTTTACTTCGGCTTCAAACACTTCTTTTGACTCAAACTTTTTCTCTAGGTCTTCCCAAGCGCGGTCTGCATCAACAGCACGTTTTGATAAAATCAATGCATCGTCTTCCACTTTTGTCACTTTTAATTCAAGCTCATCGTCAACATTGACGACATCTGATGCTTTTTCAACATGAAGACTTGATAATTCACTGATTGGGATAATTCCGGTTTGCTTGCAGTTGGGGATGTCAACATCGACATGCTTGTCCTCAACTTTCGTTACAATACCTTTCACCACATCTCCAACCTCTGGTACTTGAACATCAATTTGATTCATTTCCTCTGTCATTTCAATAACCTCCTTGGTCCAAACCTACACAGCTTTTGTAAAAACGGTTATTCCGGACGAAATGATATCCGCTCCGGACAGCCGATATGTATTAAAGAACCATTCAAAAATGGATATTTGAATGTTCTAAAACATGATTTATTATTACTAACTTCTAATAAAAGCCTGTGTTTGTCAAGTCAAAACATGCAGACAATAAGTAATTTGCCCGGATTTTTTATTTTTGAGCCTTTTTGTCTACAATCTGCAGAATTTTTTCGGCCACTTCATCGATCGTCAATGAAGTCGTGTCGATTTCAAGCGCATCGTCCGCTTTTTTCAACGGGGAAATCTCGCGCTCTGAATCGAGTTTGTCACGGCGCCTGATTTCTTCTGCAAGCGTTTCATAATTTACATTGTACCCTTTTTTGACGTTTTCTTCAAAGCGGCGTTTTGCCCGCTCCTCGACGGACGCCAAGAGAAATATTTTCACTTCCGCATTCGGGAGAACGTGGGTTCCGATGTCGCGGCCGTCCATGACGACTCCGCCTTTTTCAGCCAGCTGCTGCTGCCTTTTCGTCATTTCTTCGCGGATCCCGGCGTATTTGGCGACGATGGAGACTTGGTTGCTCACGCTATCCGTGCGGATCGCCTCTGTTACATCTTCGCCTGCGATATAAACCTTCTGCTCTCCTTCAGGCGAAACCGTGAGATCGATGGCAGATTCTTTTAACAAGGCCGTCAGCGCCGCTTCGTCGTTTAAATCAACGCCCTTTTCCAGCGCTAGATACGTAATCGCCCTGTACATGGCACCCGTATCAATATAAATATACGACTTTTTTCTGGCCACGATTTTCGCCACGGTGCTTTTTCCGGCTGCCGCAGGGCCGTCTATTGCAATGCATAATTTCTTTTCCATAATTCCTCTCCTTGCTATCTGGTACTCCTTATAGGATTGTATCATGTATTAGGCGAAAAAGGGGAGATTTTAGCGTGAATTACGGCTTAAATGTCTCGATCCATTCGCCGATTTTCATGTTGTTCACGCCTTCATACTGCACGACCTTTGACAGATAAGGCTCAGCCTTGGAGAAATGAAAAAGAAGCTGCACGCTGATTAAAATGACCGTCTGTACGACGAGTATCTTAAATAATAACCGTTCGATTGTTTTCATATTATTCCTCCGCTGCCCGGAAAATTTATGGCCCCGGGCATTTTCAATTTACCGGCGGACGTTCCGCCCATATGTTCAGTATGGAAATGTTTAGGGCGAATTATTCCGAATGCTAAAAAGGAAAAGGCATGTTATCGCCTTTTCCCTTTGATCTATCGTTTTTACAAGTCGTTGTATATCGGTTCTGCGCTTTTCATTTTCTGAACCTTCTCTTCCGTGCCGTCATTGGCATTGATGAACATGCGGAATGTATCGTTTTCAATCGTGCCGAGAATTTCGTAGCAGAGCACTTCTTGCGAAAGCTCGTTCGTGACTAAAGCAAGGCGCGTCTCCTGAACTTTTACGTTGGGATTCAGGCTTGCTTTCGCTTTTTCAGGCGTTAGTTTGGGCTTCGGCAAGTCTCTTTTTTTATGGGAGATTAAGAAATCCTTTGCATTAAACCCGGTAATCTCGCCGTCGTCAAGCGCGACCTTGATGCGGATGCTGTCCGGATAGAGCCAGACATCGTCCTGGACCGGAACAAATGAAAACACCCCGACGCCGTCGTATTGCGAGCTTTCATCCATCTTCAGGTCTTCCGTTTTATAGCCGTTTTTTTTCAAAAATTGAAGGGCTTTGTTTGACGCATCGTTTAAGCTGATTTTTTCATCTTTAATTTTTTTGTTTTGAATCAGATAAACCGGATATCCGCCTTTTTCGGTAATGTCCATATAAATATCCGCTTTTTGATCAGGGTCCTGCATACTGATGCTGTATACATCCCTGTTCGTTTTCTTGCCGCTTTTCGATACTTTGATATTGTAATTTTTGTCCTGGGCGAATTTTTGGGCAATCTTGCGCGCTTCTTTTTCGGTTATTCTTTTGCCTTGTAAATGGTCGTACCCTTGCTGCTCTTTTTTCGTGTTCGTCATCTCTGTCGCGCCTAAATCCGTATCCGAAAATGCACTTGCGCTTTTTTCAACGGTTTTAAAGCCATTAATAATCTTATTGTCGCTTTGTTTTTGGCCGGACGCGAGCGCAAGTTCTACATCCATCCATCTCAAATTTTTGTCAATAATCAAATGCTGGACATTACGCAGTTCATTTTGTATATCCTTTGAATTTTCATATAGCTGATTTAAAGAAGCGTACTCTTTTTTATTGAGCGGCTCTTTGTCAAGATCGCGCACGGCTGCTTTGTAGCTGAAATCTCCGACCTTTGCCAAAAACTCTTCGGTCTTGTTAAACGGCATTAAGGTCAGCGGCAGCTGGCTGACATTGTTATGCGCTTCAGAAGTCGTTTTCCAGACTTCCGCCAAAGCGGGAGACAGCGTTTTTTTGCTGTTCATCGCAAGCGTGCTCCCGATTTTATCATGCAGCTGATCCACCTGATAAGTTAAGTCGTGAAATGCCCTTTGATAGTTGTTTTCGGCATGAAGCAAAACGGCGTCTTTCTCCTGATGTTCTTTATAGCCCCAATAGCTTGTTCCGACGATGGCGACACCTAAAAGGGCGATTAAAATTCCTCTGATCATTTATAGCACCTCGCTTTTATTCACAGAAAATGTGTTTACCGATCCTTTTAATTTGAGGTCTGCCCCAAATCCATGAGCTAGTGGCCGTGTCAGGGTTAAAATAGTAAGTGGCATTTTCTGATGGATCCCAGCCGTTGATGGCGTCAAGAACGGCTTTTTTCGCCGTTTCATCCGGCGTCATATAAATCTGTCCGTCCGCGACAGCTGTAAATGCAAGCGGTTCAAAGATAACGCCCGCCACCGTATTCGGGAACGTAGGGCTATCGAGCCTGTTTAATATAACAGCTGCAACGGCAACCTGGCCGTCATACGGTTCTCCGCGCGCTTCACCGTAAACCGCTTGGGCCAACAGATTAATGTCGTTGTTCGAGAATCCGCCCGGCATATTGGCTGCAACGGCATCCTGTTTTTTAGGCGCGGCTTGTTTAGGTGCAGCCTTTGGCTGTGCTTGTTTTTTCGGCTGTGCAGGAGCGGCCTGCTGCTTTTGCTGCGGCTGTTTTTGGGCGGTACCCCGCTGTTGTGCGCCCTGCCGCTGTCTTGCTTCCGCCTTTTTTCTCGCCTGCTGCTGCACTTCTTTTGAAGGCTTCGTCTGATACTTCAGCGGCAGCCCGCCGTAATGTGTAAATTGGTTTCCTTTTCGAAGCTGTCTGTGCACGTAGTCGCTGTAATATTTAGTATGATTGATTAATAATCGTTTTGTTTTCGGCCCGACCAGGCCGTCTGTATCCCTTAAGCCGAACTGATTTTGGAAATTGCGGACGGCCCAGTATGTCGCCCACCCGTATACTCCGTCAATTCTGCCATTGTAATAGCCATTGTATTGAAGTCTTGCCTGCAGTTCAATCACATCATCCCCTGTCGCCCCCCGCTGTATTACCTGTTCAGAAAAGGCAGCGCTTTTTTGACTGAATGGAAGTGAAAGACTGGTTGCCATAATGGTACATAAAATGACATTCAAACAAAAAGAACCTTTCGACTTCATGTTTTAAGCCTCCTCCAGCATTTTTGTAACCATATCTTTTGTAGCGAGGCAGATTTTATACACGCTTTCCTTTCTGTTTCATCTTTAGGCAAATATGCCTGACAAGAAAAATAAAAAAACCGCCCTTTTACAAGGCGGCTATTGCTGAAGAGGCTGCCCGCCGGTTTTGACGGAACGGGCTTTTTTTGCTTTGCGCAAGCCGAACCACCAAAGAAACGCCATAAAGGGCAGCATAAAATAGATCCAGTTTTTTAAGGCGAGCAGAATATAATCGTATAGACCGTGAAGCAAAGCCGGAATAAAAAGCGAGCATAGCAGCCATTTCATCTTTGTTTTGCTATCCGAAAAACGGGCTTTGCCGATGTAAAAGCCCATGATCACTCCGAATAAAGCATGGCTGGAAACCGGAAGCAAAGCGCGCATAAAGGCGTACTCCACCCCGTTTCCGATGAGGTACAATATATTTTCAAGCGTCGCAAACCCCAATGAAAGGCTTGTCCCGTATACGATTCCGTCATAGTGTTCATCAAAGTCGATATGCTGAAAGGTGCTGACCATCAGCAAAAACCATTTTAAAAATTCTTCCAAAAAGCCGGAAGTTAAAAACGAAACGACAAAACTGCCCTCAGAAATGTGTTCTTTTTCCAATACATACTGGATGAACATCGTCGGAAAAACGAGCAAAACCCCCAGTATAAAGAGGCGGATGACCATATGAATGGGCTCGGATTCATATTTTTCCTTTAAGTAAAAATACATTAACAGTGCGATTCCGGGAGCTAGGCCTGCTGAGATAATTCCGAACATGAGGAAACCTCTTTCCTTTTCATCTCATTCTATCCTACCATGATTCGGATTGTTTTGAAATTGAAAAAGAACAGGCCGCCTAATAGCAGAATTTGTCTTTTATGCCTTCTTTATAGCTTGCAAGAAGGACGGCGAGTTTCATTCTCGCTTTTTTGCTGTCATAATCCTTGCCTAAAATGACCCCTTTTTTCGCGAGGTCATAGCTGCTGCCTGCATAGTCATAGGTCGTATAAACTTCGCCTTCCTCTGCGCTCGTCGTGATGACGATATAAACGCCCTGATTTAAAGCTTGTTCGATATCAGCCATCATATTCGGCGGCACCTGCCCCCTTCCGACTCCCTCAAGGACGATCCCTTCGACACCCTCGCGGACGGCGGCTCTGATAAACTTGCCGTCTCCATCAAGATAGCATTTGACGATGTCCACTGCAGGAAGCGGCCTTTGCAGCTGGTGAACATCCCGCTTTAACGGCTTTTGATAAACGTATACTTTGTCGTTATCAATGATCCCTAAGTAGCCGAAACCGAATACGTCAAAACCCTGCAGATTCGAAGCGTGCACTTTTTTAACGTAGCGCGCGTTAAAGATCCTTTCGTTAAAAACAACAACCGTGCCGGCTCCTTTTATATCCGGACTGCAAGCTGTATATACGGCATGCCTGATATTTGTATATGCATCTGTGCCTTGCTGTTCCGGTGCTCGCTGTGAACCTGTGACAACGACCGGCCTCTCATCCTCTATTGTTAAATCCAAAAAATAGGCGGTTTCTTCAAGCGTGTCCGTACCATGCGTTACAACCGCGCCGTCATAGCCGCCGTCCTGAAACACGCGTTCGATGGTTTGCTTGAGCTCTAATAAATGCTGAAATGTTATATGCATACTTGGAAGCTGAAACGCCGGGTAGACATCGATCTGTACATCTTCCGGCAGGCTGCACATTTCGGCTAATTCAGGGCCGCTGATCGCCCCTGCCGCAAGCCGGCCGCTTTCGGTTTTCCGGCTGGCGATCGTTCCTCCCGTTGTAATGAGAGCTACTTTTTTATTCATGTCAAGATGCCCCTTTTCGCGTTGATCTGTGTGCCGATAAAAAAGAGAGCACATCTATATATAGAATATGCTCTCTTTTGCCTGATACAAATCATAAAACATCCGGTTTTTATATCCGTTTAGCAATTTCAGCTGCGATTAAGCCGCCGTGAAAACGGCCGTTTTCAATAAAGATTTCATTTGCGTTGTTCCCGGCCGCAATAACGCCGGCGATAAAGATGCCTTCTTCGTTCGTCTCCATCGTTTCTTCATTAAAGAAAGGACGGCCCGACTCTGCGTCGATTTTGACTCCCATTTTTTGAAGAAAGCTATGATCTGGATGATAGCCGGTCATGGCAAATACAAAATCATTTTTGATCCTGGTTTCTTTTCCGTCGACAGAAAAAATCAGCTCGTCTTCCGTAATTTCTTTGACGACCGCCCGGAATTCCATTCTGATTTTTCCGTGCTTGACAAGCGAAAGGAATTCCGGAAGGATCCACGGTTTGATGCTGGAGGAATATTCGTTCCCTCTGTACAATACGGTCACTCTTGCGCCCGCCTTAACGAGCTCCATTGCCGCGTCGACGCTTGAGTTTTTGCCCCCGATAACTGCAACATCTTTATCAAAGTACGGATGAGCCTCTTTAAAATAATGAAATACTTTTGGAAGGTCTTCTCCCGGTACATTCATATAGTTCGGATTGTCATAATATCCCGTTGCGACAATGCAAAAAGAAGACAAATACGTGTCCTTTGATGTTTCCACGATAAATTGGTTATTCTCTGTTTTTGTTACGGATTGAACTTTCTCAAACGCGTTGATCCGTAGATTTTTTCGTTTGGCGACTTCCCTGTAATAAGAAAGCGCCTGATTTCTGACCGGCTTGTGATTTTCAGTAATAAAAGCCACATCGCCAATCTCCAGTTTTTCGCTTGAGCTGAAAAAGGTTTGGTGAGTAGGATATTGATAAATGCTGTTGACGATGTTTCCTTTCTCAATGACGAGTGCATCTATTCCGATCTCTTGCATGTGAATAGCTGCTGAAAGCCCGCAGGGGCCGCCGCCGATAATGATCACTTTTTCTTCTTTCATGTTCCGTTCATCTCCTGTCATATCCGGCAAATCAAAAAATCTCCTATTTTATGATAGGAGATTTTTTGGGTTGTTGCAAATGTTTGAGCCTATATCCAGCCTCTGAAGCGGGATGCTTCCGCCATCTTGCGGACGCCCACCATATAGGCTGCAAGCCTCATGTCAATTCTGCGGTTGTGCGCCATTTCATAAATGTTGTTGAACGATTTGACCATCATTTTTTCCAAACGTTCTTCAACTTCTTCTTCAGTCCAGTAGAATCCCTGGTTGTTTTGCACCCACTCAAAATAGGATACCGTTACACCGCCGGCGCTTGCCAGCACGTCCGGTACAAGAAGAATGTCGCGGTCGGAAAGAATTTTCGTCGCTTCGAGCGTCGTCGGGCCGTTGGCAGCTTCGACAACGATTTTCGCCTTGATGTTATGGGCGTTTTCCGCGGTAATTTGATTTTCTATGGCAGCCGGCACAAGAATGTCGCACTCCAGCTCCAGCAGTTCTTTGTTTGTAATGGTGTCATTAAACAGCTTTGTGACCGTTCCGAAGCTGTCTCGGCGGTCAAGCAGGTAATCGATGTCAAGCCCTTCAGGATCGTACAGGCCGCCGTATGCATCAGAAATGCCGACAACCTTTGCACCTGCGTCATACATGAATTTCGCAAGGTAGCTTCCCGCATTTCCGAACCCCTGCACGACGACAGAAGCTCCCTCAATGTCGATGTTTTTCTTTTTCGCCGCCTCTTTAATGCAGATTGTAACCCCTTTTGCTGTCGCAGATTCTCTGCCGTGAGAACCACCTAAAACGAGCGGTTTGCCGGTAATGAAGCCCGGCGAGTTGAATTCGTCGATTCTTGAATATTCGTCCATCATCCATGCCATGATTTGAGAATTGGTAAATACATCGGGAGCCGGTACGTCTTTTGTCGGTCCGACAATTTGGCTGATCGCCCGAACGTACCCTCTGCTTAAACGTTCCAGTTCAGGAAAGGACATATCCCGCGGATCACAGATGATCCCGCCCTTTCCGCCTCCATATGGAAGGTCGATGATGCCGCATTTCAGACTCATCCAAATAGAAAGCGCTTTAACTTCTTTTTCTGTAACTCCCGGATGAAAACGGATGCCGCCTTTTGTCGGCCCTACTGCATCATTGTGCTGGGCTCGGTAGCCCGTGAAAATCTTAACAGATCCATCGTCCATGCGAACCGGAATTTTCACCGTTAAAAAACGAATCGGTTCTTTTAGTAATTCATACACCTCTTCAGGATATCCCAATTTTTCAAGCGCCTTATGTATCACCGTTTGCGTTGATTTCAAAACGTCATGTGTGTTTTCTTCAGTATGACCGGTGTTTTGATCGGCTACCATTATAAGTTAACCTCCTAAAGTCTTTCTGGCATGTTGTCCTTTCAGAGAATAGTATACACCCTTGCACTAATCATGCAAAGAACAATCAACCATTTTTCGTGAAAATATTCAAGAAAAATCATTTTTGTTATATTCTTATTTTCGGCAGAAAAAAACTGCTGTTTAACACAGCAGAATATCTTTTTTGAATGCGGGCTATTTAAAGTATGTCTGAATGGTCTGAACGGCATTGTTCTCCATGATTTTCTTTCCGTATTCCTGAAGCCTGTAAATCGTTAAAGTCGTCGGATTCCCATATTCGGCTAAAATCGAAATCACGCCGTCAACCTCAAGGGAGTCAAAATCGTCGAGACTTAAGAAATACCTGCCCTCATAGTGGTAGACTGTCCCGCCTTGAATACCGATGCGGTCCAGATTTTTGGAAAGTTCAATCAGATGCTCAAACGTTTGAAATTCATATATAATGTCAACACTTTCGCCAAGTTTGACTTGCATTTCAATATAGTCCTCATCATACTCATTATCGTCTTCATCTGTTTCCTGATTTTTTGTGACAATGATGACCATTCCTTGTGCTTGAAGAGAATACACTTCAACAGCGATTGGGCCATTCGCTTCGAACCCGAGCTCTGTATTCGCTTCGTTCATCATGTCCTTAAACAGCTGCTGAACTTTAAATGAGTCTTTCCAAAGGTCTTCTTTCGTCAGCCCCCGGTCTGTCAGATCGTCAAGTGTCAGAAAGATTTTGATCTTATTATAATTTAGACGCTCAAGCCGCATAACGTTCCCTCCTGCCTCTTCTTGCACACATCATATATCTTATTATATGGAGATGATGAGTCATAGGTTCTTAATTTTGATACCAGTTTACACTGTGTTTGAGAGGAAGACAAGCACAATGCCGCCTTTTCGTTTTTTTTCAGTGAAAAAGCATCAGTTTCCTTCCATACGGGGGCCCGGAACCAGATTGATCAGATGGGTTTCCGGCCTCGCTCCGAGCCGCAGAGGAAGCTTCGACGTTCCATAGCCGTTGCTGATCAAGTACGGAGCCTTGAAAACAGTGCCGGTTCCTCCGATTTCACAGAGCCCGAATCTGCCGAAGCGAATCTGTCCTCCGTGGGTATGACCGCTCAATATCAGGTCAATACCGTCCGCCTCCTGTATTTGATGATGAATCTCCGGATTATGTGACACAAGGACAGTCGGAAAACCCGGCTGCACGCCGCCGAGAGCTGCCGGGTAATCATCCAATTCGAGTCTGATGTCATCCACTCCGCAAATATTGACAGTTTGTCCTTGATGGTCATGCAATACCGAAGCATTGCGCAAAGGCGTTACACCGTATGTCTTGAATATTTCCAGCAGCCTTTCCTGATCAACTTCATAATCGTTATTTCCCCATACAAAATACGTTTTTCCCAAACTTGAAAGCCTTTTGATATTTTCTTCAATTCTCGTATAAGGGACGCCGCCCTCTGCTAAGTCGCCGCCGATGATGACGAGCTGAACCCCGCGTTCTTTCACTTCACAAATAATGTCTTCGCTGACTGTCCGCCTATGAATATCTGAAATAAAAAAGACATTCAATTCCTTTTTCAGGCGCCCGAGTGAAAATTCAGCCTTCAACACCCGGTTTTCGCGCGCGATGGCTGACATTTTCCACACTAAAGCAGCAAGGCCGATGAAAGCGGCCGAAGCCAGACTGAGCCAATAGATCATGTGCATTCTCCAATCTGTTTTGTTTATGATAAGACGGCTTGATGCAAAAAGACGTTTCTTTTAACAAGAAAACGTCTTTTATTTGCTTTCGAAATAAAGATTAATGTCATACTGCTGTTTCATGATCTTAAAAACCGTTTCCCTTGATTTCCACTCTTCAGGCTGGGGCCATAGATCCGTGCTTTTCTGAATAATCTCGCATCTCAGCTTATGATATTCCCCTTCTGCTTTTTCTTCCTTCTTTTTAAAATAGTAAGCGGTGCTGTATGCAAAAGCGGCCGACAAGATCCACAGCAGATAGACGGAGTCATTCAGCAAGCCGGAAAGGAAGCCGTTTTGCCCAATCCCCTTTGACGCTGCAAACACACAAAACGAAACCGCGCATATCGCCGCCACCGCCTGCCACCTGAATGTCTGTCTGGCATAGTTTTCGTACTTTTTCTTCCTTTTAATTAAGGCGCGGAGCATTTGTTTCGTCGGTTCGTCCGTAAAACGGTCCAGCTCTTCAAGCTCGCTTCCCACAGTCCTCACACCTTGTCCTATTTGTTAGTACAATGTATATGTATTCGCGGGCAAAATCATGCCACTGTTAATAAATCGGGATATCCAGGACCTGGCCGGCGTAGACATTGTTGCCTGATAATTGATTGTAGTTGCGGATTTTTTCCTCTCCTGACCGGTTCTTATAATATTTCATCGAAATCCGGAAAAGCGTCTCTTTTTCGCCAACCGTGTGCTTCAGCACCTTTTTGGGCTGCGGTGCTTGCTGAACTGGCGGCGTTTGAGGCGCGTTTGCCGTTTTCTTCTCTTGTTCCGCAGGCTGCTTCGATGCGGCGGGCTTCTTTGCAGCGACAGGCTGCTCATCTGCTTTTTTTGCCTCTTTAGGCCGCTCTTTTTGCTTTTGCTCGTCTTTTTTTGACGGTTCATCCTCTTTATTTTCCGGCTGTTTGCTCTCTTTCAGCTTTTCTTCTTGAAGGGCGGCGGCTGTATGCTGCGAAGCCGCCTTTTGATCCGCTTCTTGTTCACCGTTTTGATTTTCATTCGTCATTCCCGTTTCACCTTTGTTTTCATAAAACACATTATCATATTGATCAGGGTCGGTATCGCCTCCTTGATTCAGCATGTACATGAACACCACGAAGACGATGATCGGAATGAAAACAAACATGACTGCAAGAGACGTGAATAGTGGATTTCTGTCTTTATTCTTTTTTTTGCTGGACTTCTTTTTTTTATGATAAGTCCGTCTGGAAGGAATCTCCTCATCAAGTGTCTCCAGTTCAACAGCCGCGGCCGCCTCCCGGTTCATTTCAGCGCTGGCCTTCTCCTGTTCCCTCTTCTTCCTCTCTATTCTTGACATCTCCGTCATGTGAACTCCTCCTTACGTGTTGAAAACGAATCTGGCACGCAAATACAACATCGATCAAAAAATGTGCCGTGACAGGAACAAATAAATTCCCTGTCCGTTCAAAGCTCAATCCGAGCAAAAAGCTGATGGACACCACCATTACAAACAGCAGCCATTTTTTTAAATAACGAAAATGCAATATCGCGAAAATAATGCTCGCCGCCCAGAGACCGAAATGCGTCTGGATAACGCCCCTGAACAATATTTCCTCTGCAAATGCAATGAAAAGGGTAAGAATCACGATATGCGGATACGAGCGTTCACGAAAGAGCTTTTCATTTATCCCTTCATCGTCATACATATGCTTGGGAGCCCATTTCATCACCATCAGGTCGGCGATGATCACGAGAGCCGCGAGCGGCGCCCCGTACTTCAGGATGCTCAAGTCCGATGGATTCCAAAGCGATAGAAAAGCGTCTGCATCATCAAATAAAAAGATGCCCATCAATAATGCGGTAAAAAGCATCAGCGTCTGGGAAAAATAGAGCTGTTTCAGCATTTCCCCGTCTGACAGGCGACGTATGATTTCCGACTGTTTTTTCAGCATACACGATCACAGCTGGCGGCAAATATGGTATCCAATTCTTCTTCCCACGCTGTCAATTTGTTCATAGACGGACGGTCTCCTTTGACTTCGTATGCTTCAAGACTTAAACCGCAGGATGTGCAGCACGCTGTTTCATCCGTTTTCGGCGGCTTTTTTTGTTCATTAAAATAAGCGAGCAAGCTTTCCCTGAAACACCCTTCTGTTTCGGTGACGGCGGCGAATCCCGCCGCTTTTTTCAATTTGAGCTGCCTGCGGCTGTCCATCTCCCTCTGAATGACCGCCCGGCCATCGCCGCCCAGATGATGCACCTTCTCATAAAGATGGAGAAAATGGCGGGCTTGCGTTTCCGATAAACCGGCCAGCTGCAGAGCTTCCCGCCGGCAGCGTTCATCTTTCACTCCTGCAAGCTTTTCGTATAAAAAGCCGATATCGCTTTGGGAGAGGGCTTCCATTTGAATCAGCTGCTCCTGGATTTCCTCGTCTCCCGGAGCCTTCAGCAAAATGCTGACGCTCCGCTTTCCATCCCTGCCGGCACGTCCGATTTCCTGCAGATACGCCTCAATCGTCTGCGGGAGGCTAAAGTGGATCACATATCTGATATCCGGCTTGTCCACTCCCATACCGAAGGCGTTTGTACAGCAGACCACATCAAGCTGATTGCGGATAAACTGCTGCTGGATCAGCATCCTGTCGCTTGCCTCCATCCCGCCATGATAAAATCCCGTTCTCAAGTTTGCTTCTTTACGGAGCTTGTCAGCCAGTTCTTCAGCCCATTTTCTCGTCGGGCAATAAACAAGGCCAGGACCTTGCAGCTTTTGAACCAGCCCTGTCAGCCGCTCCGTCTTCTCAGCAGTATCCCTCAGCTTTTCAATATGAAGCGCAATGTTCGGACGGTCGACCGAATGAATCAAATAATTGGCGGCTTTAAGCCCCAGGATTTCCGAAATGTCCTTTAATGTCGCTTCGGTTGCCGTTGCTGTAAGCGCCAGAGTGACGGGATGACCGAGGAGCGCCTTGATGTCTCCAAGCTTCGAATAATCAGGCCTGAAATCATGCCCCCATTGTGAGATGCAGTGGGCTTCATCAACGACAAAAAGGCTGACATTGAGCAATTGAAGCTTTTTCAGCATTTGGCCGGACTGAAGCGCTTCTGGTGAAATGTACAGATATTTGAGGCGGTGAAGCCGGTTTAATACGTCATTTTTTTCTTGGTGTGTCAAAGCGCTGTTCAAGGCGGCAGCTCTCTTCTCTCCGCGCATCTTCAATTGCTGCACCTGGTCTTCCATTAAAGACAAAAGCGGCGAGACGATCAGGACGGTGCCGTCTAACAAAAGCCCTGGGAGCTGATAGCACAGCGATTTCCCGCCTCCTGTCGGAAGCATCGCCACCGTGTCCCGTCCCTCCAGCACGCTTTTGATGATCGTTTCCTGGCCTTTTTTAAAAGCATGATAACCAAAATACCTGCGGAGCGCCTGATGAAGTTTATCCATTCCTGATCACCGTTTTCGACAGGGCCAGGCGGATTTTAAAATAACTGTATCGGCCGCCGAGTCCCTCTTTAATTTGTCTGATTTTATTGGTTTGGTTCGCTATCGCATAATCGGCAATAATTTTCTGTTCCTCTTTCGACACGTACTGATCGATGGAAAAAGACGGATCATGAATGGCGATTTCCACAATGTGATCCTCGATCGTCGCCAATTTCAGCTTTCTAATTTTTGCGATCCGGTCTATTGTATACCCTTCTTTTATAAGAAAGAGCGTTTTTCTCGTCGATTGTGTCAGACCATCATTCAAAGGAATGTCATGAATGAGCGTTTGAAAAAGCGGACTTTCACCATTTTGGGCGGATTGAATAAAATGGTGCAGAACATCCCAAAACAGTGCATATATGTACCACTCATCAAGGTTCATTTTTTCGGAAAGCTGTCTGAATGTATAGCCCGCTTTTGTTCTGGATGTCAGGGAGTGAACAAAAATAGCGGCCTGTTCATCATGATTTAAAACAGACAGCTTCTCTTTCAGCTCTTGGTGAAACTGGGCCGCTGTTTCAGCAGCATTCCGGTTTCTTAAATACTGTTTAACCCAGTTCTGAATCTGATAATCTTTTACGATCGGCAAATACACGCGTTCGCGGTAAAGCTTGTTGGAGAGCACTTGGATCAAAAGCGACATCCTTGCCCACATCACTTTGGCTGCCGCCTGATAATAGCCGCCGTGAAAATGGCGGGGCCACGGATAAAGGGCAAAAAAGCCGGCAAGTTCCGCTTCTCCTTTTTCGGTGACGGTGTAAGCGCCGCTTTCCGCTTTTTCTCTGACCAAAGACTCCTGCTTCAATCGTTGAACGCTGGCTGCCACCTGCTCTCTCGACAGAGCCGAACAAAAGCCGAAGTATTTTGAAACGGCAAATAAACCGGCGTCCTGTATCGTCTGTGACGACCTTTTTCCTTTTAATAAATGATAGACCGCGCTTGGAGAACGCTCACCCTTCATGGATGACAGAATGTCAAGCACAATCGCGTCAAAAAAATGAACCGGCATATCATCACCTGCAATCTTCCGGCAACATTCGATCATTTCTTCCTTTTATTTTAACAGATTTTGCGGAGAAATCGACGTTTAAACTCATATAAAAGGGGTATGTTAGCAGTAGAACCCTTGTGTGATAAGCATTCTCAATATTTTTGAGTTGAAATGTAAGATTAACACCATTACAATAAGGAATGGGAATAGGTTTCATATCGGATAGATAGAGGGTTAAACCATTTGTTCCAACGAAGAACAATCTGGGAGGTTTTTTATTCATGCCAAAATATACAATTGTAGACAAAGATACGTGCATCGCATGCGGAGCTTGTGGTGCTGCGGCTCCTGATATTTATGATTACGACGATGAGGGAATCGCATTTGTCACCCTTGACGACAATCAGGGTGTCGTCGAAGTCCCTGACGTCTTAGAAGAAGACATGATGGACGCGTTTGAAGGCTGTCCTACAGATTCGATCAAAGTTGCGGATGAGCCGTTCGAAGGCGACCCGCTTAAACACGAATAAAGCCAAAAAACATCCGGTGCACAAAGTGCCGGATGTTTTTTTATGAGATAAGCACGGCTTTACCAACAAGCAAAAAGAAGCCGGCTAAAGACATCCGGCTTCTTCTGCAGCTGACAATATCCGGGAACATGCACCCGATATTGTCATGTTTATTTATTTGGCCATGCGGACGTTTTCCTTCAGCCGCGGTTTCAGCGAAAGGAAAATCGGCGTGGACACGAGGGCCACAGCGATGCCTTTAATGAAATTAAAAGGCAGGATTCCGGCCAGAACTGTTGTCTTGAGCGCCTCTCCAGTCAGCGCTGGAGCATTTAAAAACCAAGTGTAGGCAGGCAGAAACAGCAGATAATTTAAAATGCTCATCGAAACGGCCATCACAAGCGTCCCTGCGAAAAGAGCTGTGACAAACCCTTTGGCAGAACTTGATTTTTTCAGCAGTACAGCTGCCGGCAGGATAAACAATGTTCCGGCAATGAAGTTAGCCGCCTGATCAATCGGAACGCCCGAGGCGCTTCCTGCAATAAAGTAATTCAGCACGTTTTTGATCGCTTCAACGGCAATCCCGGCTCCCGGACCGTACAAAATAACAGCGAGCAATGCCGGGATATCACTGAAATCGATTTTTAAATACGGGAATGCCCCCAGGATCGGAAAGCTCAGCATCATTAAAATAAATGCGATGCTGCTCAGCATGCTGATAGAGACGAGACGTCTCACCTTGTTGTGTTTCATTTTGTCACTCTCTCCTTTTCGATCACATCTCACGAAAAGAGGAATGGTTCTTTCCCCTGTCCTAAACAAAAAACCCGCTTTATTGAAAAAGCGGGGCTGTTTTACAGACAGGTCAAATAAACGTTTGAAAATGTTCATTTCAAAACGCGCGGAACCTCCATCTTCTCCCATCCAGACTATACTGTCGGCTTCGGAATCGCACCGAATCCTGCCCATAAAAAGGCTCGCGGGCTTAGAGCGCTTGCTCATCACCGCCGGTAGGGAATTTCACCCTGCCCCGAAGATTGATCTTATTTATTTTTAATACTGATATTATTATAAATTAATTGTGAAAAAATGTACAGGTGCAAAGCTTATTGCGCTGTTTTGGGACATCCTGCACGATATTTCGGTAAACTCACTTTTTCCGCATACTAAAAACCGCACATTCACAGTTATTTCATTTTTAATTTTCGTCTTTCCGCGTGAAACTCATTGACACTCTTTATGGAATATGGTAAATTATCAGATATTTATGACGCTTATTTAGGAGGAAATCTTACATGTTTCGAGTATTGGTCTCAGATAAAATGTCCAGCGACGGCCTCAAACCATTAATGGAAGCAGATTTTATTGAAATTGTAGAAAAGAATGTTGCGGAAGCGGAAGACGAGCTTCATACGTTTGACGCGCTCTTGGTGCGGAGCGCCACGAAGGTAACCGAAGAGCTGTTTAAAAAGATGACTTCGCTGAAAATCGTCGCCAGAGCAGGTGTCGGCGTCGACAATATCGATATTGACGAGGCGACAAAACACGGTGTTATCGTCGTAAACGCGCCAAACGGGAATACAATTTCAACCGCTGAACATACCTTTGCAATGTTTTCAGCGTTAATGAGACATATTCCGCAGGCAAACATCTCCGTGAAATCAAGGGAGTGGAATCGTTCGGCTTACGTCGGTTCAGAGCTTTACGGAAAAACGCTCGGCATCATCGGAATGGGCCGCATCGGAAGCGAAATCGCGAGCCGCGCAAAAGCATTCGGTATGACCGTTCATGTATTTGACCCGTTCCTGACCCAAGAAAGGGCAAGCAAGCTCGGCGTTAACGCGAACAGCTTTGAAGAAGTTCTGGCATGCGCCGACATCATTACGGTTCATACCCCGCTCACGAAAGAAACGAAGGGACTTTTGAACAAAGAAACCATCGCAAAAACGAAAAAAGGCGTTCGTCTCGTTAACTGTGCAAGAGGCGGCATCATCGATGAAGCAGCGCTTTTGGAAGCTCTGGAAAGCGGACATGTCGCTGGCGCTGCCTTGGATGTATTCGAAGTCGAGCCTCCGGTCGATTCAAAACTGATCGATCATCCGCTTGTAGTCGCGACTCCTCACTTGGGCGCCTCAACAAAAGAAGCCCAGCTGAATGTCGCTGCACAAGTGTCCGAAGAAGTCCTTCAGTATGCGCAAGGAAACCCTGTGATGTCCGCGATCAACCTTCCGGCCATGACAAAGGATTCATTCAAAAAAATCCAGCCTTATCATCAGTTTGCCAATACGATCGGAAACCTTGTGTCTCAGTGTATGAATGAGCCTGTTCAAGATGTAGCCATTCAATATGAAGGCTCTATCGCCAAGCTTGAAACGTCATTTATTACGAAAAGCCTTTTGGCCGGATTCCTGAAGCCGAGGGTCGCGGCTACCGTTAACGAAGTGAATGCCGGCACCGTTGCGAAAGAGCGCGGCATCAGCTTCAGCGAAAAAATTTCTTCCAATGAGTCAGGCTATGAAAACTGCATCTCTGTGACTGTCACCGGAGATGTAACAACATTCTCTTTAAGAGCGACGTACATTCCGCACTTCGGCGGACGCATCGTTGCCTTAAACGGCTTTGATATTGATTTTTATCCGGCTGGACACCTTGTCTACATTCACCACCAGGATAAACCAGGGGCTATCGGCCATGTCGGACGAATTTTAGGAGACCATGACATCAATATCGCCACTATGCAGGTAGGCCGAAAAGAAAAAGGCGGAGAAGCGATCATGATGCTTTCCTTTGACCGCCACCTTGAGGACGATATTTTAGCTGAGCTGAAAAACATCCCGGATATCGTGTCTGTTAAAGCCATCGACCTTCCTTAAACAGAAGCTGCGGAACCTGAAAAGAATTCCTTTCAGGTTCCGTTTTTTTTTAGGAATTCTCCCTGATCTCAAGCATCTGGCGGGGATAAATCCGCTCTCCTTTCAAATCGTTCCATTCTTTGAGGCGCTGTACAGTTACGCCCATTTTTTCGGCGATATGATGAAGCGTATCCCCTTTCCGCACTACATATGTACCGGTCTTCGATTCATCGTCATGAAGGCGGAGTGTTTGGCCGGCCTTGAGATTTGAATGTTTCAACCCGTTTATTCTCATGATCTCCTCGATGGATATACCGCTATCCTTGCTGATTCTCCAGAGCGTGTCCCCTTTTTGAACGGTCACCGCACCGCTCATTGTCCCGGCGTTTTGATGAACGTGGATAGAATTTTGCCGGAACGCCTCCTCACGAAGCACCGTCAGCGGATTGATTGCATATCTTTTATCTTCAGTCCATGAACCGTGATGCATTTCAAAATGCAGGTGGGTTCCGGTCGATATTCCCGTATTGCCGATGATTCCGATTTGCTCGCCTTTTTTCACCCGCTCCTTTTCCTTTTTCAGGCGTTTGCTTAAGTGGGCATAAACGGTTTCATATCCGTTGTCATGTTTAATAAATATCACTTGGCCGTAGGAGTCGGATTGATACGATTTGCTTATCGTTCCGTCTGCGGCTGCCGCTACTGCTTCCCCTTCGGGAGCAGCGATGTCAAGCCCCTTATGCTTTCCGCCTCTCGTACCGAATTGATCTGTGATCTCTCCTTTAATCGGTTCAATCCACTCTGAGGCTTCCGCCCCCGGGGCATTGACGAAAAGCGCCAATCCCGAAAGCCATGCGATCGCGAACAGGAAGTTTTGATGTCTGAGTTTCTTCAAGGTTTTCCATATCCTCCTATTACATGCATCTTCGGTAAAATTGCCCCCTATTCGGAGACAGCTTAGTATACTTCCAAATCAATACAATTTATACATTAAAAAAAGACTCCGCACAGGGAGTCTTTTAGTTTTCTATCGTCATCGGATTCGGTGCGTACGGAACCTGTACAGATTTCGACAGGTCATAGGCGCCGACCTTGGTTATGGATGCGTTTTTAAATTTCACTTTTGTGAAGCCGAAATCTTTCGCGGTCAATAGAAGGCCTTCCACCATCAAGACATCTTCGGGTTTATTTTCAATATTCGCGGAGGAAGAAAATTGAATGATCAGTTCTTTTCCATTCTTTTGAATATCTTCAATCGGCGTATCATCGGATAAAATGGGTTTTAAATGAGTGCCGCTTTCTTCGTTTTTCATCATCTTAATCGCTTCCTGCACCGATTCGTAAGATTCGCTTGAAGGTGCAAGGAACCGGCGCCCGTCTGAGCTTTCATATAAATAGTAGCATTTTTGCGTCTGGTGCATAATCGCCATATCGGCGAGCATTCCGAATGTTTCAAATTCAACACCCGATTTATCATTGGAAATAAACAGAACAGAATCATACGATCCCCATTTAAAGGTTTCGTTGATCACATTTTTCAGCCGTTCGAAATCTTCGACTGATAGCTCCGGTATTTTCTCATCAACTTGAATCTTCAGTTTTTTATTGTTTTTCTGCTCTTTGAACTTCACCTTATCAAGGTAAGCTGTGTCAAATGATGTAAACTGGTCCACTCCAAGCCGGCTGTAAGCGTGAAGCGCATCTTCAAGATTTGTCATGCCAGTGCTTTTCTCGAGGCTTACCGGGACAACGACAGACTTGGACTCGTCAAGGAAAGCGAAGGTGATATAGTCGTCTTTTTGATTCTGTGAGACGACAAACGTATTTGCAGGTTCAGACTTGGCAGCATCAGCCTCCGTCTGCACCAATTTTCCGTCAGAAGAAATGTTGGCGTCGGCGCTGTTTTGAGTTCTGATCTGTTCGATTAACTGGGGAGTGATCAGCATCAGAAGAAAGAGAACCAAAACTGTAGCAGCAAATGCGCCGACCCGTTTTTTCGGTGATTTACGCTTTGGTGCGAGAATCAGCTTTTGATAGATCTGATTTGCCGAACGATTATCCTTAACCGTTGGAAGTTGGCTTAGTAACGCCTTCAGCCGTTCTTCGTTCCATTCTGACTTCTTCATTCTTTGGATCCTCCTTCAAAAGCTCCATCTGTTTACGAAGCACTTTCAGACCGCGGTGCTGAGTGGTTTTTACCTTGCTTTCGGAAAAATTCAAGGCTTTTGCTGTTTCACTGATCGAATATCCTTGAATAAAACGCAAGACGATAACTGATCTTTGGTCAAGCGTACACTTGTCTAGGGCCTCGAAAATTTCCTTTAGGTTTTCATTTTGCATCACGATGTCCTCAGGCAGAGGCTTGCGGTCTTTTACATCTTGTTTCTCCCAGTCAAACGTCCCCAAAATCCGCTGGCGGATCGTCTGCTGCTTTCTGAACCAGTCGATCGCAACGTGCCGCGCAATCGAAAGAAGCCAGGTTTTTTCGCTGCTCCTGCCTTCAAATGTTTCGTAAGAATGCAGGACGCGGATGTATACTTCCTGAACTAAGTCTTCCGCCTGATTTTTGTCTTTTACCATATAAAATAAAAACTGAAATAAATCCTGATGATACTGATCATATATTTTCTGAAAGGTTTCTTCCACCTGAAACCCCTCCGTTCAATTTATTGTCGTTTGTCAATCTTAAAAGGTTACATTACAACTATTACAACTATATTACGAACATATGAAAATGGAAAGGGGGTTTTGCGAAAGTTAAGCTTAATTTTAACTTAACAAGCACAAAAGCACCCGTTCTAAATGAACAGGTGCCAAGGTTATAGGAGCCCACATTTTCACTAAGCTGTGCCCTTACAAGGCTTTCGTTCTCCTGACCGGAGCGTTGCGGATCCGCTGAAATGAACTGATTTCAATCCGTTTATGACTTTAAGTCCAATTGTTGGCGAAGCTTTTTGGAAATCTCCATTCTCTTTTCGTCAGTCACTAGGTGATACCATAAGCTGTCAACTTTTTTGTCTTCACCTTCAATTTCTACCTGCTTAATATCTTTAGCAGCTTCTTTATAAGAACTTTGAATATCGATCATCTTGTCCAGTGTTAAGTTTGTTTTGATGTTTTTTTCTAATGCTGCCAAAATCTCCTGATAGTTTGTTAATGATTTTAATTGTGCACCTTCATGAATAATTTCGTTGATAATCTCACGCTGACGCTCTTGACGCCCAAAATCACCGCGGGGATCGTCTTTTCTCATCCGGGCATATGTCAATGCTGTTTTGCCGTCAAGATGCTGCTTCCCTTTTGACAGATGCACGCCTTCAAGGGTGAAATCAATCCGATTATCCACCGTTACGCCGCCAATCGCATCTACTATATCTTTAAACCCATCCATATTGATTTTGATATAATAATTGATTGGAATGTTCAAAAATTGTTCTACAGTTTCAACGGTTCCTTCAATTCCGCCATACGTATAAGCCGAATTCATTTTCGAAAATTTATTTTTTGATTTGATAAACACCCTTGTATCACGCGGAATACTGGTCATTGTCGTTTTCTTTGTCTTCGGGTTAACAGTCATTACAATCATAGAATCCGGGCGTCCTTTATCACCGGGGCGCTCATCTATCCCCAATAAAAGAATGGATATAGGATCGTGCGGAGCAGTATCCTTCTGCTCGGCATCCCGATGAAGAGGTTCGTACATTCCATTTATTGATTTGGCGACTGTACGGTAAATCCAGTATGACACCACACTGCCGATCGTTATCACTAGCGCGAGGACAAACAATATCACATTTTTCATCTTTAGTTTTCCTTTTCTCATTTTTACCATAGTATCCCTTCCTTGTTGATGCATCTCATATTTTTTAATTCCATCTGAAATGAACCGGTTTTATCGAATCATGAATGGGCTTCATTTCATATCCGTTTTCTTGGAAGTATTTCAATAGTTTCTCTAAATGGGCCGCAGTTGTCGGTTTTTCATGCATCAATACAACTAGCGGCTCAACACCGGAAAGGTTATTGACTTGCTGAATCACATTATTCACGAATTGACCGTTTGTATTTGCAGATTTCCAGTCCTCTGAATCAACAGTCCAGTCCCAAAGGTTAAAATGGTCGCGCTTAATGACTTCTTGAAATGGACCGGTGATATAGGGCTTTGATCCGTAAGGCGATCTGATCAAATGTGTGTCAACGTTGGTCGTTTCTTTGATGGCTTTAAGCGTATCATTCATTTCTGCCGCGAAGCTTTCAGGAGATTTATAGATTTTCGATACTTGATGCGTCACTCCGTGAGAGCCGACAGAATGGCCGTTTTCAACCATTTTCTTCACAATATCGGGATTTTGTTCAATATTCGGTTTTAACATGAAAAATGTAGCTTTCGCATGATACTTATCGAGCAAACTTAAGATTTTATCTGAAGCCGCAGGATTCGGACCGTCATCAAATGACAAATAGACGACCTTTCCGATTTCCGGCGCTGTTTGCTTACTTTCTTTTTTCTCTGCTTTATGTTTGCCTCCCGGCACCGATGCTGAAGCCGCGGAATTTTCTTTTATCGGTTCCTGCTTTGGGCCGGCAAGCGCATTCCAAGAAATGCATAACAAAGTCACACCGAATACAATCAACATACCTAGCACTAATTTTCCTAGTGCGCTCAATTTATGATCTTCTTTTGGTGAATTTGACACTTTTTCCAACTCCTTAGACTTTAATTAACAATCACTAGGTTTCTTTTAAACTCGTCACTCACAAGTGACAATTTTTTAAGCTGCTATTTTTGAAGACAAAGTTCTATAAGAAGGATGCTCTTTAAATATAAGAGGAAGATATCGCAGAAGTTCGACCAACTTGTAAACAAAATGTCACAAAAAGAAGAAAAACATCATTTTTTGAGGAATGATAATCAGGCTAATTACCCTGCAAAAAAAGTGAAAGAAGTCTTTACAAAAGAAAAACCTTATTTCGGTTAAATGCCGAAATAAGGTTTTTTTGCCTGATATTAAAGTGGAGAACGAACAATTATTTAAATGTGATGATATAAGCTTGCTCTTCTAAAAATCGCACGGATGCACTCTCCATGGCAGGGTACTGGTATTGAGCGTTAACAAGCAGGCTGTTGCCGTCCGGACTCCAAAATATTTCCGAAGGGATGGTGCCGTGGTATATCGGTTCTTCATAGAGGATATTTTTCCCCTGAAGCTTACCTGCATAGATATTGTCTTCATCCTTTAAAGAGTAAGCGATTTTCTTAAAGTCGTTTGAGAATTTAAAAACAGTTACTTTATCGAGCAGAGCAGAAAGCTCTCCGTTTCTGCGATCATATTCGCACAGGGTTTCCCCGGTGTCCAGGAATACAAATTGATCATTGTTTAACCAAACAGGCCCGCCGCGGCTGTCCAGACGCTTGTCCTCGATTTTAATGCGGCTGCCGTCAATGGTTCCCATTCTGATCCCGTACTCGTCGGAACGCTGCAACACGGTAAACAGCAAATCTCGTCCATTATCGGAGATGTTAACTCCGGTAAGCGAATCCTTCTCCGCAAAATCATTCAATGAATACGTTTTAAGCGTTCCGGAAGCCGTATCATAAACACGAAGGCCGGTCTCATCCCCCTGCCCGACATCTAAAACAAGATAGCAAACGTATCTGCTATTATTTGACCATGAAACATCTTGGACATAGACCTCATTGCTGGCGGAGGTGCTGGCGATTTCTGTTTTTTTCCCGCTCGCCGGCGAAAACAGCTGCATTGATGCCTTACTTAATGACAAAGTGACTCCGGCGATACGCTTTCCGTCTGGAGACATTTTTAGGTTGGACGTGTTGCTTTCAATGCCTTTTACGATTTCAGCTTTTTCATAGGGGGAGGAAAGGCGCTGAAGACTGTGCGCTGTACGTTCGGATGTCCCTTCTCCCTTGAAAAAACCGACAACGGAATCCGGTGAAGACCACCCGAGCAGCTGCCCGACTTTTGGAAGACGATAGATCGTATTGACTTGAAAAGGGCGGGTCTTCTGGTCATAGATATGATTTTCTTCCCCGCTTGGGATAATAATCGTTTCCGATCTTTTTCCGACATTATAACTGGACACGATAATGATCAGAAACAGCAGCACTCCTGCCCATATAATAAACGGTTTGTTTTTCATCATTTCTCAACCTTTGCGTAAGCTAATTCAACTTGAATCACTGTGTGGTTTTCTTTGTAGAACATCTCGATTGTTCCTCCGTGTTCGTCAACAATTGTTTTCACAATGCTTAATCCCAAACCTACACTTCCTTCTTCCTTAATCTTCTGATTGACTGAATAAAAAGGTTGGAACATTTTGGTGTGTTGGTCATTTTCCAATGGATCGCTTGGATTCTTGAATGTAAAAAGAATGTTTTCTCCAACGATTTCGGCCTTAATGATGATTTCCGAATGAGATAAGCTGTATTTGATGGCGTTGTCCAGCAGATTGATAAAAAGCTGGCGCAGCCTGCTCACCTCACCAAGAACGTACAGGCCATCTTCAATGTCACAGGTGATCCTTTTCTTATACCGTTCTGCCCGAAATTTCATCGACTCGCAAACATCTTTTAAAATTTCGCCTGCGTCGATCCTGTCAAATTGAGCACTCTTGGACGTTTCCCGGGATACTTCAAGAAGCTTGATCACCAAATTATGCAGGCGCCGGCTTTCTTCGACAATGTGGTTCATTCCTTTATCAAAAAATTTCCGGTCCGCTTCCCCTTTATCTTTTATGATCTCAGCATATCCTTGGATGGAAGTCAGAGGTGTTTTCAGCTCATGCGTCATATTATCAAAAAACCGTTTTTCTTGTTCGTTAAGTTCTTTTAGACGGTCGCGATCCCTTTCGATGGTTAAAATTTGTTCCCGAATCCTGCTGATCATATCGTTAAAGTTGACGGCAAGCTGGCCAATCTCATCTTTTCTATTAAAGTGGATATCCATATCCAGCTTACCCTTCTTGACTTGTGAGGTGGCATCTGTCAGCTTGACGAGCGGAATCGTGATATGTCTGGACAGGATATAGGAGAAAAGGAACGCCGCCACAAATATTGCAAGCGCGATATAAAAAACAATATCCAGAATCTCTCCGCTCTGCTTATACAGCAGGTCGAAATTTTTCGAAAAGCGTAATATGCCTACTTTTGTGCCTTCAATGACAACCGGATATGAGAAAAACACTTTTGCTTTATTCCGGTTATAGGTGATATGATAGGCAGTCTTTCCTTTGATCGCCTGTTGAAGATCTTCATCACTCCCTCTGGAAAACACCTTCTGATCAGAAGAAGACAACAATGCGCCATCTACTGTATAAACACCGACATTGCTTCCTGTGGAGTGATTTAAATTATCTACCATTTCATCGGCCATATCACCGAAATAAAGTTCATTGTTTTTATAGTGATTGATTAAAAATGCTTGGTTTACATAGACGGTACTGTTTTTTTTCAGTTCGACTAAATCCGATGTTACAATTTTTTCGTTACTCGACCAAATGACGTTCTTAACCGTGTGATTGAGCACAAGGAAAGAGAGAGAAAAAATCAGAAAAAAGCCAACAATAAACTTGCCCTTGATGGTCCGTAACACTCTCTACTCCTCCTGCTTCTCGAATTTATATCCGATGCCGAACACTGTTTTAATCAAGTCGCTTGCATCAAGCTTTTTGCGGAGTCTTTGAATATGGGTATCGACTGTACGGGTGTCACCGAAAAAATCGTATCCCCAGATGAATTCCAAAAGCTCTGAACGGGTAAAAACTTTTCCCCGATGGTCAACCAAAGTCATTAGCAGATCATATTCTTTAGGAGTTAATTCGACGGCTGCCCCGTCTTTTTTCACCAGTCTTTCGCCCGGAACGATCACAATATTTTTAAACCGGATCTCATCCACTTTTTCCGTTTCCCGTTCGTTCACATGATGGGCTTGTTCCAGACGCCGAAGGATCGTGCGTATTCTCGCGACAACTTCGCGCAGATCAAACGGCTTTGTAATATAGTCATCGGCCCCGAATTCCAACCCCAGTATTTTATCCGTGATATCTGATTTTGCGGTAATCATCAGTATTGGAATATTACAGCTTTCGGTCACTTTTTTGCAAATATCCAATCCGCTGCAGTCCGGCAGCATCCAATCGAGGAGCAGAAGGTCAGGTTTGAACTGATCTAGTTTCCTCATTCCTGAAGAACCGTTATTGACCGTGCACGTTTCAAAGCCTTCGGACGTCAGCCCGTATGAAAGCAAATCAGCAATTGCTTCATCATCTTCAATAATCAGTATTTTTGTTTTTTCCATCAGTCATCACTCATTCCCTGTTTCATGCTTATTTTATCTAAAAAATCTCTTTTGTTTCTCGCATCCTTCTATAGAGATTATACATAAATCCAAACCAAAGTCTTCATTTGACAGCCCTTCAGTCATCCCACTCTTATTGGGAATGGCTGGCGGACTTTAGTGTGTGCAGTAAAAAGCGAACCGCCTTGTATAGATTACCAGAACGGGAGCGGCCATTTCCATATGCGGTTTTCACTATGATAAAGTTTGCGGTTGTCCTAAATTCTTCTTTCATCTCCTCTTAGACGCTCATCTGTCTTCCTGAAATTCTCACTCTTTTATCGGCTACAAAGGCATAAACGTTTCAGGATATACAGAAATTTTACAAATTGGATACATTTTGCCTTCAAATAACTGAGCACCTGTTCTGTATGAACAGGTGCTCTTTGTTTCGTATGGAACAAGATTCTTCGTCAAATTTGGCCATCATCCTGCTTATTTCTTGGAATGTAGAACGTGAAGGAAGTACCTTCGTTCAGCATGCTGTGGACGGTGATCGATCCGTTGTGTGCATCGACGATGTTTTTGACGATCGCAAGCCCGAGGCCAGTCCCGCCTTTTCCTCTCGTCCTTGCTTTATCGGCCTTATAAAAACGTTCAAAAATAAACGGCAGATCCTCTTCGGGAATCCCGCTGCCGGAGTCTTTCACGGCAATCTTCAGCCCGCTTTCAGCAGACTGCACATCGACATGAACGGTGCCCCCGGCATTTGTATGGCGGATCGCGTTGTCAATCAGGTTGGTTAAAACCTGCTCCATTTTGTCCGGATCAAACACAAATTTTGCTTCATGCAGATCAAGATTGTGAGAAAGCGTAATATTTTTGTCCCCGGCCACTCCGTAAAACTTTCTGAACACTCTCTCAAAAAACTCGCGGAGCTCCACCGGTTCAACGTTTAAGGAAATATGCCCCGCCTCCATTCTGGCAAGGTCCAGCAAATCATTCACAAGCCTTCCCATTCTTAAAGACTCGTCATAGATGACCTGGGCGATTTCCTTTTTTTCTTCCTCAGAGCTTGCGATGTCGTCAACGATCGCTTCACTGTACCCTTGAAGCATCGAAATCGGTGTTCTCAGCTCATGGCTGACATTGGCGATAAAATCTTTTCTCAGCTTATCAAGCCGTCTTTCCTCCGTCATATCCCTCAACACGGCAACCGCTCCGCGTACATGGGACTGATTGTACAGCGGACTCATGAGCAGCACCCATGTTCTGCCTTGCAGGGTCATTTCAATCATCTGCTCTTTCTCCGTGCTGACGGTGTTTTGAAAAAGCTCTCGCGCTTCGGGAGGCAGTTCATGGCCTTCTTTTACATTCATGTTCTGCTCATAATACCAAGCCTGTAAAAAGCGTTCAGCCGGAGGGTTTGTCACAAGGATTGTCCCGTCGATATTAATGGTGATCACGCCGTCGGCCATACTGCTTAAGATATTCGACAAATGCTCCTTTTCCTGATTGAGTGCCGTAATGTGAAACTTCAGCTGGCGCCCCATTTGGTTAAAGGCAATCGCCAGCTCGCCGATTTCATCCTGGGTCAGAATCGGAATCTTCGTATCAAACTTCCCTTTCGCCAAGTCCTGGGCACCCTGCCGCATTTTTCTGAGCGGGTAGGTAATCCGGCTTGAGAGGAAGAAAGCGAAAATCGTCGTTAACACAATCGCAATCGCAGCGGCAAAGAGGATATACCTCGTCGTATGCTGTGTCGTATCCTTGACGGCAAGAAGCGATTGAGAAAGAAACACCATGCCTTCATCTTCGCCTTTCCCGTAGGGTACGCCGACAATCAGCTGATCGTTCTTTTGATTGGAGATAACCGTCCTCTTCTGCACTTTTTGATGCTTGCGAAGCGCTTCGTTCAGATCTGGATCGTTTTTAATATCTTTTAATGTGATGGAAGCCACTTTTTGATGTTCCCGCGGTGAATACCAATATTCATTCTCATTTTTGATGACGGCGATGCTCGTCAGTTCATCGGCAAGCTCCCATGTAATCGATCTGGCTGTCTCCTGGTCTTTATGGTTTTCCATGATGACGGCCACCTTGCTGGCGAGCTTTGTCAAATCAGCTTCCGCTTCATCTACATGGTAGTTTTCAATAAACTCGAGCAGAAAGAACGTAAGGATAAATAAGACAAATGAAACCAAAAGCAGTATGGTAAACCACAGTTTACCGACTACGCTCTTCCAAAACTTCATTCGTTTCCGACCTCAAATTTATACCCGACGCCCCATACTGTTACGATTTTTTTCGCAGCTTTCGGCGAGACTTTGTTCAATTTTTCACGTAAACGTTTAACATGGGTATCGACCGTTCTCAAGTCGCCGAAAAACTCGTATTGCCATACTTCCTTCAGCAGCTTTTCACGATCGTATACTTTATCAGGGGTTTTGGCCAGAAAGTAAAGCAGTTCGTATTCTTTCGGCGTCAGGCTGACTTCCGTTCCGTCCGCCATGACTCTGTGAGCATCGTGATCAATGGATAAGTGAGAAAAAACAAGCACATTTTTTGCCGTTGTATCCGTATTCAGGTAAGAGGTTTGCGATGATCTTCTTAGGAGCGCCTTGACTCTCAGCACCACTTCCCTCGGACTGAAAGGTTTCACAATGTAGTCATCGGTTCCGACTTCAAAGCCCTGCACCCGGTTCGCTTCTTCGCCTTTCGCCGTCAGCATGATGATCGGAGTGGCTTTTTTATCGCGTACTTGGCGGCATACTTCAATGCCGTCGGTTCCCGGCATCATCAAATCGAGCAGGATTAAATCGTAATCGTTGCCGAGGGCTTTGTCGATGGCTTCATCGCCATTCTCGGCTTCTTCGATCTTGTAGTTTTCCCTTTCAAGGTACATTTTTAAAAGTCGTCTGATTCTTGCCTCATCATCTACTACTAATATTTTTGTCTCTTTCGTCTGTTCCATCGTAAACCTCCTGATTTGAATCTTCTTACATTCATTTTATTAGAAAAGCGATTGTAAGCCAAGCCAAGAATGCCTTTCCTCAATTTAAAACAAAAAGCTGCGGAAGGCCCGGTGAAAAGCCCGGACCTTCCTGCACCGCACGGATCATGCATAAGAGTGAAGCCCGGCGATGACAAGGTTTACAAAAATAAGATTAAACATAATAATGGCAAAACCGATGACGGCGAGCCACGCCGATTTTTCGCCGTGCCAGCCTCTCGAAAGCCTGAGATGCAGATAAGCTGCATAAAACAAAAATGTAATCAGCGCCCAGACTTCTTTCGGATCCCAGCCCCAGAATCTGCTCCACGCCAGCTGTGCCCATATCATCGCGAAAATAAGCGCGCCAAGCGTAAAAACCGGAAAGCCGATCGAAACGGAGCGATAGCCGATTTCATCGACAAGGTCAAGGTTCACATTTTTCACGAGCGGCTGAAGAAGCTGACTGATGCGTTTTCTGATGATCAGCCTGATGACACCGTAAAGCAAGGCGCCGGTTCCAAACGACCAGAGAACGGTATTCAGCTTCCGGCCTGAAAAAATGGGCGGCACATTGACAAGCGGCTCCATTCTCTCCTCCGTTAAAAGTTCTCCTTTATTCGGGCCGATAAGAGCGGGAAGCTCGTAAATCATGACGTCTTCCTGGTTGTCTTTATCAATCCACTTAAACTGCGCCTCATAGCCCCCAATGCGGAATGAGGTCGTCACAAGGATAAACGCGAGCGTTGTCACAAGCATAAACATGACACATTCGAGCCAGAACGTTTTTTTGCCCGGCTTTGAATGATCCACATGCTTGAGCAGAAAGATCACGCCGGCGACAAAGCTGATGGCGAGAATCGCCTGCCCGAGGGCTGCAGTCGTGACATGAATATACAGCCAGTTGCTTTGAAGCGACGGAATCAGCGGTGTGATATCGGTCGGAAACATGCTGGCATATGCGATCAAAAGCAGGACAACGGGAAGCGTAAACAGTCCCAATGCGGACAGCTTGTAAATAAAGTAGATGATGATGAACGCCAGGACGAGCATCATGCTGAAAGCAGTTGTAAATTCAAAGAGATTGCTGACCGGCGCGTGTCCGGAAACGATCCATCTCGCAATAAAATATCCAAACTGGCATACAAATCCGATGATCGTGATCAACACTGCGATCGATGCCCAGCGGTTCTTCTTCTTCCGGTCTGAAGCCTTGCTCCTGATGGAGCCGCCAAAAAAGAAGACCGCTGAGAGATACAAGAGAAATGCCGCGTACAATAAATTGCCGCTTAACTCTGCCATGAAAACCCCTCCCTATGCTGGCCGTTTATTTTTTTTCCTTTGACAGTTCTTTTTGATCGGCCGGTTCGGATATCCCCGTATCCGCGAGCGCGGCCTTCAAGTCCTGCTTCAGCCCGTACCAGTTTTTGTTCGTATGTCCGGCGACGAGCACATGCCCGTCCAGCGTTCTGAGCCAGATCCTTCTATGGTGCCAGTACATCCCCTGAATGACGCCGATCATAAAGATGGCACCGCCGACAATGAGCACCCACAAAGTCAAATCTTTTCTAATTGTGAGGCCTGAGAGATTCTTCGTTTCGACATGGTCAAACTTCATTTTGTATTTATTGTCGTCAGAACCTTCGATTGTTTCCTGAATCGCCACGAAACTTTTTTCTCCTTTAGGCTTATCCGGTGCGGTGATCTGGAATACAAATGCCGGATTGTTCGGATTCCTCGTTTTCGTGCTCGGTTCCCCGTCTTTGTTAAAATAAAAGTCCGGCAGGTAGCTTGCTATATGAACTTTGTAACCGTTACCAAGATCATATTCCGGTTTCGGCTCCAAGAGGTCGATTGCCACTTTGCCGAAGGATTTCCCGCTGTCTTTTTCAATCAGCTGAAACACCATTTTGTCGAGCTCGCCTTCCTTGTATGTCAGCTGATAGAGTGCATATGAACCGAATTTCAACGGGTCATTGACCTTGATCTTGCCGTTTTTCACTTTCTTCAATTCAGGCGCTTCGCCCGGCAGGCTGTCATTTTTTCTTTCATACAGTTCAACATCGGTTTGATATGTTTTTGCGACAGTCCCGTCACCAGCTTTGGTGATCGCCTCTGAAAATACTTCTTTTTCTTTTTCACTGTCGTACATTTCTTTTATAAACCGGTTGTTTTTCAAATAGTAATGGCCGTCAGTTCCCGGAATTGGCACCGTTTCCCCTTCCCTGATCCAAAGGGTTTCGTCGACATACATGCCCGGGACAAATCTGAGCATGACCCCGATGAGGAATATAATCAGTCCGATATGGTTAACATATGGGCCCCACCTTGAAAAACGGCCTTTTTCGGCAAATAGGTTGCCGTTTTCTTCCTTGACGCGGTATCGTTTTTTCTTCAGCTTACCGATGATTTGCGATTTTGTGTCCTCAGACATGTCCGCTTCCGTCCGGCTGAATAGGCGCTGCCTCTCCATAAAGTTCGGATTTCGCGTGACGCCCTGGTTTTTCAGAGCCCTGTACAAAGGAACGACCCGGTCAAGGCTGCAGATGACAAGCGAAATGCCGATTGAGGCAACCAGAATAATAAACCACCATGAACCGTAGAGATTGTGAAAACCGAGAGCATAATAGATTTGTCCGAGAAGCCCGTATTGTTCGCTGTAGTATGTATCAGCCTGCGCACCCGGCGGCAGGAACATTTCCTGCGGAAATATCGTTCCAAAAGCGGATGCTGTCAGCGTAATGACGATCAGCCAGACGCCGACCTTTACAGACGAAAAGAAATTCCATATTTTATCTACGATCGTTTTATTATAGGTTTGAGAGCGTCTCGCACTTCCGTCATACCGCATGTCAAGGAGTTTGGCATCCTGTTTGACCAGCGGCTTTCCGCACGATTCACACAAAACGGTACCCGCCGGATTCACATGGCCGCATTCGCATTTGATTTCTTTCATCATGACGATCCCTCTGGTTTGATCATATTCATATAATCGTGGATCATCCGTTCTGTCATCTCGCCCGTCACGACCTTGACAATCTCTCCGTCAGGGTTGATCAAAAACGTGGTCGGCAGCGGTGTGACATCATATGCGTTAAGGACCTGCCTGTCTTTATCAAGCACAACCGGAAAATTGACGCCGTGGTCTTTCATAAAGTTTCGGACGGCGAGGTTCGATTCGCCGACATTGACGGCGACGATTTCCACCCCTTTATCCTTAAACACCTTGTATTGATTCGCCATATAAGGAAATTCTCTTTTGCATGGTTCGCACCATGTTCCCCAAAAGTTTAAAAATACCCCTTTGCCTTTTAGTTCGTCCAGTTTGAGACGGTTGCCGTCAACATCCTCCAGCGAAAAAATGGGAGCTTTTTCCCCCACCGCCACACTCTCCGTGTTTTGAAACACGGCGCTGTACAGCGTGTAGCCAAGCGCTGCAAGCAGCACAAGGAGGATGCCTGTCCGAATGTAAAAACGCTTTTTTTTCATAATCCGCCCCCTCATGTAGACATTCAGTATCATTATATCATCTCAAGACTGACTGCCATTTGCCTTTTTTGAAGGTTGTGTGAAAATTTAGAAAGCCGCTTTACCGTGTTCTGCCAATGCCCTGAGCCTTTTGACTTCATGAGGCGTAAGCTCTCTTTTTTCCCCTGTTTTCAAGCCCGCCAGGTTCAAAAAAGCATACTCTTCCCTTTTCAGCTTGAGCACCTCGTGTCCGATGGCTTCAAACATTCTCCTGACCTGGCGGTTTCGCCCCTCATGGATCGTGATTTGGACGATGCTTGTCTGCTTTTTCTTATCAAGCGACAAAAGCTTCACTTTTGCAGGAGCTGTCTTTCCATCCTCAAGGCGCACGCCCCGCTCAAGTTTTTTTAAATTCTCCTTTAAAGGAATGCCTTTCAGCTTTGCTACATACGTTTTATTAATTTCGTATTTCGGGTGCATCAATTTATTGGCGAAGTCCCCGTCATTCGTTAACAATAAGAGGCCGCTCGTATCATAATCAAGCCTTCCGATCGGATAAATCCGCTCCTCCACCTCGGTGAAAAAGTCGGTCACAACTTTCCGGCCTTTGTCGTCTTTAACTGCTGATATAACCCCTCTCGGTTTATACAGGAGAAAATAAACGGGTTCTTCGCTTTCAAGCTGGATGCCGTTTACCTCAATCCGATCGGAGCTTGATACTTTAACGCCAAGCTCTCTGACGGTTTTGCCGTTGACCGTGACTCTCCCTTCTTTTATAAGCTCCTCCGCCTTCCGCCTCGATGCGATACCGGCGTGGGCGATTACTTTTTGAAGTCGTTCCATATCTTTCACCTCATGTATTATCTTACTTTTTTCCAGACCAACAAACAAGTTTGCGAGGCGCCTTCTTCCTTAGGAAAGTAGCACTCCGCCCTTAAATGTATCCTTTCTCACCTCAAAAGTAAAACAGTTTTGGCTAAAAAGCAAAAAGCGCCTGTTGATCAGGCGCTTCCAAACAGCAATGTTACAATAATTACAGACGCGATAACCCCCGCTAAATCAGCAAGCAGTCCCACCTTTAAAGCATCCCCCATTTTCTTGATTCCGACCGCTCCGAAATAGACGGTCAAAACGTACAGAGTCGTGTCTGTCGATCCCTGCATGACAGAGGCCAGCCGGCCGATGAACGAATCGGGCCCGTAAACGGCGATCAAATCGGTCGTCATGCCGAGCGCTGCCGTTCCCGAAATCGGCCGGATCAGAGCCAGCGGAACCACTTCCGTCGGAATTCCCACGGCGGAAAACACGGGCTTTAAAAGATTCATAAAAAAATCGAGCGCCCCTGAAGCCCGGAAAACCGTGATCGCTACAAGCATACCGACTAAATAAGGGATAATGGAAAATGCAATTTGGATTCCTTCCTTCCCCCCCTCAACAAACGCTTCATAAGTCGGAACTTTTTTGAATGTACCGTATAGCAGAATCGTGGCGATGATAAACGGGATAAGGGCCAGAGAAAGCCAGTTGATGAATTCCAAATGCTCACCCCTTCTTTTTTCTTCTATAATAAAAGTATCGGTCGATGAAGATCGCAAAGATCCCCGATATTAAAGTCGCCAAAATGGTCGGACCGACGATGTCTGTCGGCGCCTTTGCATCATATGTCATCCTGACCGCGATGACGGTCGTCGGAATCAAGGTAATGCTTGACGTATTGACCGCCAGAAAGGTGATCATTGAGCGGCTCGCTTCCCTGCGGTTCCGGTTGAGCGCCTTCATCTGTTCCATCGCTTTAATACCGAGCGGTGTCGCTGCATTGCCCAATCCGAAAAAGTTGGCCATTAAATTGGATAAAATATATCCCATCGCCGGATGATCCGGAGGGATCTCGGGAAACAGCTTTGAAATGAACGGCCGGCACAGCCTGCTGAATTTTTCGAGAAGCCCGGACTGTTCAGCGATTTTCATCAGCCCCAGCCAAAAAACAAGGACGCTCATCAGTCCGATCGCAATCGTGACGGCTTCCTTCGATCCTTTAAATACAGCTTCATTAACTTCCTGAACCGTTCCGTTGAAAAGCGCAAACACCAGACCGATCACCGTTAAGCCGACCCAGATTATATTGACCATGATGAACCGCCCGCCGCTTTTTGGAATACGGATTGAAAGGTCTCGAAAAACGATTTTTTCGGTTTTTTGTTTCGCTCGTTTTCATAATAGATCGGTACGCTTGCAATCGTTTTTCCGTCGAACATGACGTTCATTTCTCCGATGATGTCCGGGATTTCTTTTTTGTTTTTACGCCATGATTTTTTCGGTTCAAGAAGCTCGATATCAACCTTCACATCTTCTTTTTCCTCTTCGTTTAAAAGATATGTGACATCCCGTTTAATAAAAGCTTTATTTCCGTAAAAAGAGTCTTTTAATTTCGGAATCTCGCCTTTTTTGGCGATGATATATGTTTTGTAGTGGCCGAATACATAGTTGAACATGTTCATATGATCATTCCAGTCGTCAGGGGCATTGATTGTGACGGCGATCAAATCGGTTCCGTCTTTCGATGAAGTGGAGACGAGCGTACGCTTTGCAAGCTTTGTATATCCCGTCTTCCCGCCTGTACTGTATTTGTAAAGCCCTGTTAAAAGCTTGTTTTTATTTCTCCAGATGCCTTGCATCGTTTCTGCTTTATAGCGTTTCGTTCCGGCGATTTTTTTGTACGTTTCATTTGTCATCGCATATTTTGTTAAAAGCGCCATATCATAGGCCGAGGAATAGTGATCAGGGTGGTCATCAAGTCCGTGCGGATTGCGGAACAGGGTGTTTTCCATGCCGAGCTCGGCCGCTTTTTGATTCATCATGTAGACAAAGCCTTCCAGGCTTCCGCCCACATGTTCGGCAATCGCAACGGCTGCATCATTTCCCGATCTCAGCATCAAACCGTAAACAAGGTCCTTCAGCTTCACCTTTTGCCCGCTTGTTAAATAGATCGATGATCCCTCTGTCCTGACCGCTCTGTCGCTGACCGTGACCGTCTCATCCAATTTGCCCGATTCCACGGCCAAAATGGCTGTCATAATCTTCGTAATGCTTGCAATGCGCCGTTTTTCATGCTCATCCTTTGCAAACAAAACCCGTCCGGATTGCCCGTCCATGACAATCGCGCTTTTTGCGCTGATATGAAGGGAGGGCTGTGCTTGAGCGGTTTCGTATGAAGAGCATAAAAGAGAGCATATCATGATGGCTGCTGCCGCTTGTTTTAGAAAAAAGCGCATTTTTTCTCACGTCCTTGTGGTTGTTTGTACAAGTTTATGCGCTTGTCTTTTTGTTATGAACACCAATTGGATGATTTCCCGAGAAAAATCTAAAGCAAGATAAAAACCCCCCCTTTCATGAAAGGGGGAGTTCCGGCTCACGGTTCATTTAAGCTATGATCTCGGCTGAACCATCTTCATTCGATAGTCAGTCGCATAGTATTCCAATTCTTCTCTCATCGATTGATATCCTGTTTCAAGCGAAGCCATCAAATTTTTTAATGAGGCCGGCGCTGGTTCGTGAAAGCAAATGGCGTTTTTTCCCGTGTAGGCCGCTCTGCTGTCTTCGTACCAAGTATCTTTTTTCGGTGTAAAAAATTCTTCTATGCATCGATGATAGACCTGATAGAGCGTCCTTTCGGCTGCAGCTTCCTGAAAAGGATCCTGCTGCAGCCTGATTCGGCAGGCCGCAAGCCCTTCTTCACAGTAAACCGCCAGTTTTCTCAAGTTGCTGAGGACATCGCGATAATAATCTCTTCTCCCGGGCTCTTCGGCTTCAAGGGATGAAAGCGTCGTTTCGTTTAAATAATCGCTCAGCGTCTGAACGGTCTGTGCTAAAAATTCGCCTGCCTGCTCGGTTTGGGCTCTTGCCATAGATTTTCCCATTGGTGTCGGCACCCTCTCCTCATCGCTTTGTTACAATCGTATTCTTTCATGAATGAAATTAAACATAAAAAATACGATAATATATATTATCATACTTCGATCCTTAAGGTGAATCTATTTTAAATCTTCGAACGTCTGGTTAAAGTTTTCGAAGAACAGATCGGCTTCTTCCTGAACCCCGTCTTCTTCTACATTTTCGGGCAGCGGCGGAAGCTCTTCAAGCGTTTTTAAGCCGAATTGTTCCAGAAATGTTTCTGTTGTACCGTACAAGATCGCCCTGCCCGGTCCATCCGCCCGTCCGACTTCGCATAACAGCGCTTTTGCGACCAGGCTCTGAAGAATCCGTTCAGATTTGACCCCTCTGATCTCCTCAACTTCCGCTCTCGTGATCGGCTGCTTATAAGAGACGATGGCCAAAACCTCGAGCGCAGCCTGAGAAAGCCCTTTTGAAGGGGCTTCGATCAGCTTTTTCAAATAGACGGCGAATTCTTTTTTGGTCGAAAGCATGTACGTATCCGCATACTCGACAAGCTCGATGCCCCTGTCTTCTTTTTCATAGGTTTCTTTGACATCAAGCATAATATCCAGCAGCTCGGCTTCATCGACCTCCAAAACGGATAATAGCTGTTTTTTTGTCAGGCCCTCGTCGCCGGCGGCATACAAAAGCGCTTCGACAATGGCTTTCCAATTCACGATATCAAGCGTCATGAATCGCTTCACTCCCTGTTATGTAAATATCTGAAAAGTTGTGTTCCTGTTCAATGATGATCAGCTGGTTTTTCATCAGCTCCAAAATCGCCAAAAACGTCACAACGAGATGCTCTTTCTGTTCATACGGGAACAGTTCCATAAAATGCATCCTTTTGCGGGACGATTTCAAACAGTCGACGATTTGCGTCATTCGCTCTTCTATCGGTATTTCCTGTCTTGAAATTCTTGTTTCAGACGGCCGGTTGATTTTTTTGCGGTTCAGCACTTTTTGAAACGCCCCGAGCATGTCGTAAACGGTGACGGACAGCTTTTGCTCGCTGAGTTTGATTTCCTTGGCGTAGTCGCTTAAATCGCTCGGCGGCTTTGCGAATGCTTTTTGCCGCTCTTCCTCGCGCTCCTTTAAATTTTGCGCGGCACTTTTGTATTTTCTGTACTCTATTAATTTTTCAATCAATTCTTCTCTCGGATCCTCTTCCTCCTCGAGAAACTCTTCGTCAAACAGCTCTTCTTCCTGCTTTGGAAGAAGCATTCGGCTTTTGATGCTGAGAAGGGTCGCAGCCATCACCAAATACTCGCTGGCCACGTCGAGCTCAAGTTCGCGCATCGTGTGCACATATAATAAATACTGCTCGGTTATCTTCGCAACAGGTATGTCATAAATGTCTATTTCAAGGCGGTTGATTAAGTGCAGCAGCAGATCCAGGGGCCCTTCAAACGCCTCGATTTTCACCTGATATTCCATGTTCATTTCTCACCATTTTCAAAATCGCTTCTAAGCCGGCTAAAACTGGCTACCCTTTAGTATAAATTACGCGTCTGCATGAAGTCCAATATAATTTAAGAAGCTTTGGCATCCGCCTATACGGTTTGAGTGTATTCTGCATAGAATACCGTGTAAAATCTTAAATCTGAGGAGGGAACAACATGGGAGGTAAAGGCTTCGGCTACGGCGGAGGATTTGCTTTGATTGTCGTTCTGTTTATTTTGTTGATTATTGTTGGAGCGGCATGGATCTATTAACATAAAAGATGAGAAGCGTCCGTTACCGGGCGCTTTTTTCACAGCCTGGATATATCAGCCGTTTTTCCTCCGTTCCGTTCTTATGATACACTTTAACGGAAACTTAAAGGAGGATGTCAGATGTATCCCCAAGCTTATATCGATTACCTCGCCGAATTCCACGGGGCAAGGGATTATTTTGAGTGCCACGAAATTCTAGAAGACCATTGGAAAAAGGACCCTCCCGGCGAGCGGAAATTACACTGGGTCGGGTTGATTCAGCTGGCTGTCGCGCTCTATCATCAGCGGAGAAACAATTTTGCCGGCGCGGAGAGATTAATGGCGAACAGCATTCGCATCCTGGCGTCCGAAAAAGACGCAGTTGAATCGCTCGGATTGGATTACAGCCGCTTCATCGAACTGTTAAGGCGGACTCACCAAAAAATCGAAGCCCATTCCCCTTATGAAAGCATCATGCTCCCGATCGCAGATGAAGCATTGATCAAAGCATGCCGGAAACAATGTGAGAAAAAGTCATATGAGTGGGGAGCAAACGCTGCACCAGACGCCTTTATCATTGATAAACACCGGCTGAGGGACCGGACTGAAGTAATTGCCGAGAGGGATAAACAAATCAAGCGGCGAAAAAAGAGCAGAGGCTAGAAGCCTCTGCTCATTGGTTATATGTGATGTCTTCATTTTCATGATCCTGACAGCGCTCAAAGAATCCTTTAGTTAATTCATTCGGAACCAGCGGTTTAGGTGCAAATATTGGCGAAATAGCCGACACCATTTTTTTGCCGATTCCCTGATGACGGTGAGACGGATTTACACTGATATGCTTGATCTCGACTTCTTCTTCTCTTTTCTCTACTCCTACACAGCCGACAATATCCTCGCCTTCTTTCCATAGGAACAGTTGCCTTTCAGTGTCCGTTTCATAGTCTTTAATTGTCTGCTGAAGCTGCTTGACGTCCTTCTCATTCGGCATAAACGAAAGGAGCCCCATCGCAATCTTTTCGAATGACTTTTTATAACGAATTAACATAAATACCCCTCAATATATCAAAATGTGGATCTAACGAAGGCTAGTCGCTTCACATCACATTATAAACATTTTTATAACCTTTTTAAACTCTTTTTCGGCAATTATTGAAGCGACCGGGTCAGGTTCGCCATTTCAATCGCTGCCGCGGCAGCTTCTGCACCTTTATTTCCGGCTTTTGTTCCGGCGCGTTCGACCGCCTGCTCGATCGTGTCTGTCGTCAATACGCCGAAGATCACCGGAACGCCTGTTGACATGCTGCTCGCTGCAATCCCCTTAGCCGCTTCATTGCAGACATAGTCATAGTGGCTTGTCGCTCCTCTGATAACCGTGCCCAGCGTAATCACTGCGTCGTATTTTTTCGTTTCAGCCATTTTTTTGGCGATGAGCGGAATTTCGAAAGCGCCGGGAACCCAGGCGACATCAATATCATCAGCTTTGACCCCATGTCTCAACAGCGTGTCTTCTGCGCCGCTTAGAAGTTTGCTTGTAATAAAATCGTTGAACCTTGACACAACGATCCCAATTTTCAAATCTGTTCCAATTACATGACCTTCTATTTTATTCATATGAATCCCGTCCTTTTTTGTGATTGATTTTAGTTTAAAAATGAAGCATATGCCCCAATTTTGATTTTTTCGTTTTTAGATACTTTTCATTATCTTTTTTTGTCTCCATCTGCAGCGGCACCCTGTCTGCGATCGTCAGGCCGTAGCCTTCGAGACCTGCAATTTTTCGCGGGTTGTTCGTTAACAGCTTCATTTGCTTCACGCCGAGGTCCCTTAAGATTTGGGCGCCGATCCCATAGTTGCGAAGGTCTGGAAGAAAACCGAGCTTTTCGTTAGCCTGTACGGTGTCGTATCCTTCTTCCTGCAGCTTATAAGCTTTCAGTTTATTGATTAAGCCGATTCCCCTTCCTTCCTGTCTCAAATACAGGAGTACGCCCCGGCCCGCTTGTTCGATTTGCGCGAGCGCAGCGGCAAGCTGCGGGCCGCAGTCGCAGCGGTAAGAGCCGAAAACATCGCCCGTCAGGCATTCTGAGTGTACCCGGACAAGCACAGGCTCGTCACCGAAAGGTATGTCGCCTTTGACGAGTGCTATATGTTCTTTGTCATCGATTTCGTTTGTATAGCCGTAAACCTTGAAGGTACCGAATTCGGAAGGCAGCGTAATTTTCACTTCCCGGTTGATCAGCGTTCCCTTGCTGTAGCGGTATTCGATCAAATCTTTAATCGTGATCATTTTCAAGCCGTGCTGATCGGCTATTTTTTTGAGTTCAGGCACCCTTGCCATCGTGCCGTCTTCATTCATGATTTCGCAGATGACGCCGGCCGGCGCGGACCCGCACGCTTCTGCAAGGTCAACGGCCGCCTCCGTATGTCCGGCTCTTTTTAAAACGCCGCCTTTTTTCGCGATCAGGGGGAAAATGTGCCCCGGCCTTTTAAAATCACCCGGATGCGCGTGATCAGCGATCAGCGACATGACGGTCAGCGACCGCTCCTGAGCGCTAATCCCCGTCTTTGTATCGCGGTGATCGACACTGACCGTAAATGCTGTGTGGTGAGAATCGGTATTTTCGTCCACCATCGGTTGGAGCTCAAGCCGGGAAGCGATCTCTTCATTGAGCGGCGCGCAGATCAACCCCCTTCCGTGCGAAGCCATAAAGTTGATTACATCGGGTGTTGCGTATTCCGCCAGCGCAACGAAATCGCCTTCGTTTTCCCTGTTCTCGTCATCGACTACGATGATGACTTTTCCCTGCTTCAAATCGCGAATCGCTTCTTCAATTGTGTGAAACATAGACGCACAGCCTCCTTTCATTTAAAACCCGTTTTCTTTAAAAAATGCTTCAGTCAATGCCTGTGCCTGTTTTTCTTGTTTTGTTTGGTGGAGAAAGCGGTAAATGTATTTGCCGATCATATCGCACTCGATGTTGACGATGCTTCCGACCTTTTTTGCAGGAAAAATCGTTTCATCCAATGTGTGCGGGATAAGCGAGACTGTTACCTGATCCTCCGTCAGTCCGAATATGGTGAGGCTGACGCCGTCTACGGCGATCGAACCTTTTAACACAAGCATTTTGGCCAGTGAAGGGTCAAGTTTTAAATCATAGTATACGGTGTTTGCCGCTTTTTCTATGCGAACGATCGATGCAGTGCCGTCGACATGCCCCGACACCATATGCCCGCCGAAGCGGCCGTTTGCCGCCATCGCCCGTTCAAGATTGACGTGGCTTCCTTTTTTCAATGTGCCGAGTGATGTTGCTTTCAGCGTTTCAAGCATGACATCCGCCGTGAAACTGCTGGAACCGAACTCATTTACGGTCAGGCAGACTCCGTTGACAGCAATGCTGTCGCCGAGCTTCACATCTTCGATCACTTTGTTGGATTGAATGACTAAAGACATGGCGCTTCCCGCCTTTTTCATGTCCAAAATCGTTCCGACTTCTTCAATGATGCCTGTAAACATATGCCACCGCCTTATTCTTTTATCGGTCTTGCTGCCAGCTTTATATCCTGGCCGATCTTGGTAATGGTTGTGAATTGCAGTAAGGGGACATCTTTCATCGATTGAAAGCCTTCACCGGAGAGGATGCTGGGAGATTGCAGCCCTCCGATTAATTTAGGGGCAAGATAGAAGATTATTTGCTGATAGAGTCCTTCTTTGACGAAGCTTGCGTGAACCGTTGCGCCTCCTTCGACAAAGACTGAAGCGATGCCGCGGTCTGCAAGGTGCAGAAGCACGTCGCGCACCTGAAGTTCATCCGCATCGAGCACGGTTACCTGCACACCTTCTTTTTCCACGTTCCGAACCTTTTCGGGATCTGCCTTGGACGTCGTGTAAATCCAAGTAGGCGCTTCTTTATCCTGAATCACTTTTGACTGGAGCGGGATTGACAGCGTCGTATCGAGAACGACGCGCACCGGCTGATTCACCGCACCGGGGAGACGGCATGTCAAACTTGGGTCGTCTGCTTTTATTGTGCCCGATCCGACTAAAATACACTGGTGGTTTTTTCGGTATTGGTGAGCATCCATCCGCGCTTCTTCAGAAGTAATCCATTTGCTGTCGCCTGTTGCGGTGGCGGTTTTGCCGTCAAGGCTTGCAGCGGCTTTTAATGTCACATACGGAAGGCCTGTCCGCATAAAATGCATGAACTTTTCATTCAGCTCTTCCGCCTGTTCTTTGAGAATGCCTGTTTCCACCTCGATCCCGGCGCTTCTCAGCATCTCGATTCCTCTTCCGGAAACGAGCGGATTCGGATCTTCCGCAGCCACGACCACCCGCTTCAAACCGGAACGAATAATCAGTTCCGCGCAAGGAGGCGTTTTGCCGTAATGGCTGCACGGTTCAAGCGTCACATAGATGACGGCTCCTTCCGCATGGCGGCCTGCCATTTGAATGGCGTGCACTTCTGCATGTGCTTCGCCGTATTTTAAATGGGCTCCCATTCCGACCACTTCGCCGTCTTTGACGACAACCGCTCCGACAAGCGGATTGGCCCCGGTCTGGCCTTCGCCCTGCCTCGCCAGCTCCAATGCAAGATTCATATAATGCGCATCCGTCATGAATTTCCCTCCCTTCTTTCAAAAAAATAACCCCGGATGTTGATCCGGGGGTTGTTTTTGTGCATGAGAAATAAAACTATGCTTATTCATTATTTTTTACATAGTCTCTTCATCCTTCTCCCATCCAGACTTTCACTGTCGGCTTCAGCTTTTCACTGAATCCACCGCTTTGCACGAAGCACAGCGGGTCACGGGCTCTAAAGCTGTCTCTCGCTTTATTACCGCCGGTCGGGATTTTCACCCAGCCCCGAAGGATACAATCGATATTTACTTGTCCTTATGCGTAATTATAGCGGCCGCATATTAAAATTGCAATGAAAACTGCTTGCACAGAAAAACCCTCTGAAAAACAGAGGGTTTTTATTCTGCCACCTTGACGACTTTTATTAATCCGTCGATTCTGTTGGCATTAGAGAAGTAGGCCTTTACTTTGTCTCCTTCTTTAATGTCGGACAGATCCTGGTTAAGATTTTTCGCATTGAAAATGATCTTCGTTCCGTTATCTGATACCCCGTGGTATTCAGTGCCGTCAATTTTGGTGATCTTATATTGATAAATGGTATAGTTCTTTTCCTCAGATGAGACGGTTTGGCTGAGCGCCGTTGAGACATCCTGAACGCTTCCGTTTTTTAAATAATAAAAGCCTCCGGCCAGTACGGCAGCCAAAACGAGCAGAACCGTGAGCTTGAATTTTATTTTCCCCATGATCAAAACCTCCAGAACACGTTCTGAACTATCCTATGTTTATTTCCTATGAATGATGAAATAAAACATGTTCGATTCAGACGGAAAATATGTGGTTTTTAAGTATAACGCAAAATGAAGGGAAATCGTTTCATATTCAGACGAAATACTACTTATAACCTACGAATGTACATTCTGATTTAGGGGTGTTTGCGAAAACAAGCTTAAAAATTGAGTCTAAATCACTACATTTCAAAAAACCGTTTGTTCTGTCTTCTTCGCTTCAGGTTTCGTTGTAAAAGTCGTTTCGGATGGCGATAACAGACTGATTTTTAAAATACTCGCTGTCTTTTGTTTTTGCCCAGGCGAGAAACTTCACATGCTCGGAATGGAACAGTGCCTCGTGTTGGGGCGAGCGAGCAGCAGCCGCGCCGAGTCTGTGTTTGATTCCGCGGATGAACTTCCAATATTGATAGAAAGGCAGTTTTAATTTTGTCATAAATCCTGCCGAGTCTTCAATCACATATCCTTCCTCTTCAATCGACGGGTCATTTGACACAGACAGGTACCATTTATAAAAATCGGTCCACTGATGAAAAGTAATGACTTTTTGCTTACATTCTACGCGGAATGTCTCCGCAAAACGAAGGACGTCTTCATACAGCAGCTTTTCATATTTCATCTGCCTCTTGACAATGTCGAGAAGGACAAGCTTGTCCGATTCGTACTCGATAATGTGCGGATCTTTTTCTGGCAGCACGACTTCAAACACTAACGAAACATTGCGTTTTTTCACATATTCTTTCATAGCCTCTGTTTGAGATGCGTCAAACGTTTTGTAAAACAGCTCTTCCACCCATTTCGCATGGCCGTCTTTTTGTCCGCTTGATGTATAGGATTTTGAGGTGAAGACAAGCTCATCGGTTTCAGAATTGTAGCCGACCGTTCCCAAAAATCCATTCGCCTTATCATAGACGGTGACCGGAAAGCGCAGCGTGTTAACGAGAACATGCATTTTCGTCGTCAGACGCTCCTCGATGTTGAAAAATTTGTTGTAGCTTCTGCTGACGATTTCATTCGTGTTTCTATTAATAAACAGCCCTCTTGCCTTCATGCTGACGCTGTCCCATTTTCTCTCCTGAAAAGCCTTTCTCGTAAAGTTAAAAGAGGAAATGCCGCCGGCTAGTTTTTGCTCAGACACATAATCATGTTCGTCCAAATGCTTTAGAAAATGTTCGACCGTCAGCTCCTCGTGCGCGTGATGAGAAGTAAGCGGAGGAGCGGAAGTTTTAAACACATCATTTTTTATTTCGTGTGTTTGAATTCCCGACCGATCAATGGTAACAACTCTTAAATGCCCGCCGTGCTCCACCTGCCCTTCCAGGTTATATGATTTTGCAGCTGCATGCACTGGAAGTCGGAACATGTTTCTGTGCCCGTGGATTTGAATGATGTTCCGCCCTTCCATATTTTTCGTAAAGACATGGTCGATATCTGTCTCATATCCGCCGACACCGTTGATCAGCTGGCTGGTAGCCGTAAACAGAAGGTTGTCAGGGAGCGCGGAAATGCCGCCGTGCGTGATGATGTAAGTGTCTTGTCCATACGTGAAGTAGGCAATTTGGTGGAAGCGCCTGGCCAGTTCCCTGATATCTCTCTTGTCAAAACCTGCTTCGTCTAATTCTGGTTTTGTCTTCTTGTTGAATACGCTGCTTCTTGTTACTTCGTCATGCCCGTATTGCTTTAAATATTTATCATGATTTCCTTCGAGCAAAATCACATTTTTGCGGTCTTTGATACGGAGAAGGAATTGGACGACTTTTGCGTTTTCTATTCCTCTATCAACCATATCGCCTGTAAAAATATATAACTCGTCATCTTCGAGTCTGCCTTTCAAATAGGAATCAAGCACCGTAAAACAGCCGTGCACATCCCCGATGACATGTATTTTTTTGTAGCTGTCAAGCCGCCTCGGCTTATACTGCATAGCATCGGCAAATTCTTCCGGCTTGATCACTGTTGTCCAGGAAGGCGCCGGTTCGGATAAAATCCGCTCGTGCATGGCGTGAACCACGCTGTCTGGCACCCGCTTATGCTCAGCCCTCTCGCGGTTTCTCAACAGGGCGGTCTCAAGCGGAACATTGGGAAAATCAACCACATACGCTCTGTAGCGATACTTTAAAACGAGAGCTTTATAGCCGGAAATCATGCTTTGTTTTGCATGTGTGGCATCAACGATCGTGAATTCTCCCCTCTCCATCCTTTCTTCAAGCAGGCTGAACAAAAGCTTCCATACCTTGCCGTCATTTTTTTGGGAAATGTCGTATTTCCCTTCCAAATTTAACACTGGTGACTGATGGATCAGCCTCAGCTGATCGGCAGACAGCGTATATTGATTCAATTGATGATCCCTGATCCAGGTTGATTTTCCGGTGCCAGGGCAGCCTCTAAGCAGTACTAAAGTCCTCATTGTTGATCTCCTTATTCAGTTCTGATGAGTTAATTTTAGCATTCCTTCCAAGAATATACGTAATTTTTTGCTATTTGTTTCAAAAACAAATAAAAAAGATCCCCATAAAGGGGACCTTTTGTGTCCTTAATGAAATTCCACATCTATCCTCTTTTTTTCGTCGGGCTTGTCTTTCGGCATTCTCACTTCAAGCACGCCGTTCCTATAAGAAGCTCTTATTCCTTCACGGCTGACGGGAGCAGGAAGCGCGACTGCCCTGTGAAAACGGCCTGTAAATCGTTCTTTCCGGTGCATGTTTTCCTCTTTTACTTCGCTTGACCTGTTGATGATTCCGCTGATATGAAGCATATTGTTTTCAACCTCAATATGAACATCTTCTTTGCTTTCAAGGCCCGGGATATCGCAGGAGGCGACGATTTCATTCCCGGCTTCATGCACATCAACCCTGATATCGCCAAAGCCGTGCTCTCCTCCAAAGTTTGCCGGAAAATCGGCAAACACCCGATCAAACTCTCTTCTGATCGTATTCAAATGTTTAAATGGTTCGTAAGGTACTAACGGCATTTTCTTTCCTCCTTCATGTTTTCATAACCTTATGATTTCTTGTACGCTTTGATTTATGCATGCCAATATGAGGTTAAGCTCAGGGAAGAAGAGGCTTTTTAGCGGACATAAAAAGAGCAGTGCTGATATAGACCAAGCACTGCTCTTTTACTGAAATATTATGTTACGTTTCGTTCTCCGATATGAATCGGTGACGTTTTGACAGATGTTACGTTTCTCTCAGCAACTTGTACCGGTGCGGATGTTACGTTTCTCTCTGCGATTTGCACTGGCGCGGACGTTACATTTCTCTCAGCGACTTGCACCGGTGCTGATGTTACATTTCTCTCTGCGATTTGCATTGGCGCGGATGTGACGTTTCTCTCGGCGACCTTCACACCATCTGTTTGCGTCATCAGCGCAGCACTTGCCAAAGAAAGTCCTGCTACTGAAGCAGCGGCGGTTAACAACAGTTTAGATTTCATACGACCAGTCCCCTTTTTTCATTTGTTTTCGAGCACTGAATACCGTTTGATAGAAATAAACAGAGTCGCTCAAGCGCCCAATTTCATTATAGTATTCAGCTGCTTCCAATGCCAAGTCCTCAATATCGGGATACATCTTTTTTGACCCGAGCAGCTGAAATGTCTCCAGCATTGGAGCCCTGCCGTCATCATCAACATACAAAGCTTTTAAAAAATGAAATTTTGAAAGGTAGATCGCATCGTCTGATCGGCGGGCGATGTCAATTCCTTTGTTTAACGCGTCATCCGCCTTTTCCAGCTGCTTCAACTTGAAATATGCAAGTGCAAGACTGAAAAACGCTTTTGGAAGAATATCTGATGACTCTTCTTGATAAATCGCAGCAGCCCTGTTGAAGTACTCGGCTGCCTGATCGAAATCCCCCATCTTATAATAGCAGTTTCCCAAATTGTAATAGGTGTGTCCTTCCAATATGAGCTGGCCTTCTTGCTGTGAAAGCTTCAGCGCCTTTTCAAGATGTGACAGCGCTTTTTCATTCGACTCTAAATCGTCATAGTTCCCTGCGATGACGAACTCGCATTGGATTCTCCGAACCGTGTAGGTTTCATGCGCCTGATAGGTTTCAATCGCTTGAAGCGCATAGTTCATCGACACATGGCTCTGTTTCATATGATAAAACACTTCAGCCATTTTAAAATGAAACTCGGCTCTCTCTATTTCGTCCTCGACGTGCAGCAGCTTTTTTTCGGCGCGCCTGTAAAAAGAGATCGCTTTAATATAATCATGGTTTTTATATTCATACATCCCTCTAAAAAAGTTAAAATAATATTCGAGCAGGCCTGTCAGCTTTCCTTGTTCATCTTCGATATCTTTTAATATTTCAGAAAAGTCAGGCGGGGTTTCGCCTTCTTCCAAAGGTTTTACGTAATCAAGCATGATTCTGTGTCTGAATTCCATTAAGGCGTAATACAATAATAAGTCTTGATCCTCTTCCATTTGAGAAATTTCGCGCTCAATTTCTGCCTTCAGCATTTCGGCGTCCGTGACGTTGAATTTACGTATCGCGTTATACCAGTCATTAATTTTTACGCCGACTGCCGTCGATGGGATTTTTACGCTCACCCCTTACGCCCCTTCCTTTTTTACAGATTGCGTTCTCTATCTAGCTCTTCACTTGAATATATTTTACATAAAGGGTCATTTTTTCACAATTATTTTATTTATTAGCATCGTTATTTCCTATCAGGATGTGGACGAAGAATCGGCCTCAAGTCCTGTTGCACCTGGAAAATAAACACCGTTACAGACAAAAAAAACAGCCCGGCTAAGCGGGCTGTTTTTTGCGCTCTCTGATTATGCATCAAATACTTCGACTTTTTCCATGCCTTGTCCCTGCTCCATTGAAGTGACGGCATCAAGGCCTGATGTGACCTTTCCGAAAACGGTGTGAACGCCGTTCAAGTGCGGCTGAGGCTCATGGACGATAAAGAATTGGCTGCCTCCGGTATCTTTTCCTGCGTGAGCCATTGAGAGAGAACCGGCTTCGTGTTTGTGCGGATTCCCTTCTGTCTCGCATTTAATCGTATATCCAGGTCCGCCTGTTCCGGTGCCGTGCGGGCAGCCTCCCTGGCTGACGAAGCCCGGGATGACGCGGTGGAACTTCAGCCCGTCATAGAACCCTTCGTTTGCAAGTTTTTCAAAGTTGGCGACAGTTCCCGGCGCCGCATCCGGATATAGTTCAAACTCGATTTTTTTGCCGTTTGTCAGTTGTATGTATCCTTTTTTAGCCATCTTGATTCTCTCCTTTCATTTCACAAGGGTCATTATATCATATTGAAGAAGCAGAGAGCCAATCGACCGAAATAAACGCCGCTCTTGTATCGTTTTTGTAAAAAATTTTAAAAAAAGGTTGAATCGCCTGTGAAAATCATGAATGATAAAAGAGCGGCGAGATACGATGCCGGGAGGGCATTTGACTTGAAGAGAAAATTCTCTCTTTTTTTCTTTGAAACCTCACTCATCTTTCATCCGTCTATATTTCGGAACGCATTATTTCCGTTCCGGCAGGCTTCTTTAAAAGTACAGCAATTCTGCCTGAAGCCTGCATTTTTAAGGAGGGCATTGAGCTTGAAAAAATCGATACTAGGAATCTTTACAGCATTGTGTCTGCTCATTTTCCCGCAGGTCAGCTTCGCTGACGCCGCAGTGGGTGATGTCATCGTCACGCTGGGGAAAGACTTGTCAAGCCAGGACAGACAAATAGTATTAAAAGAAATGAATGCGCCTGAAAATGCGACCATCATCGAGGTGACAAATGATGAGGAGCATAAATATTTAGGGGATTATATACCGAAAGCACAAATCGGAACAAGAGCGATTTCTTCTTCTTCAATTACCGTAGCGAAAAAAGGCACCGGTTTGGAAGTTCAGACACACAATATCAGCAGAATTACAGATGAGATGTATTTGAACGCGCTGATGACGGCCGGTGTAAAAGACGCCAAAGTCTATGTCACCGCTCCGTTTGAAGTGTCAGGCACAGCCGCTTTAACCGGATTGATGAAAGCGTATGAAACGACTTCGGGCGAAAAAATTTCCGAAGATGTGAAAAAGGTCGCGAATGAAGAGCTTGTCACCACTTCAGAGCTTGGCGAGAAAATCGGCAGTGAAAACGCGTCAGCGCTGATGGCCAAAGTCAAGGAAGAAATCTCGAAAAACGGAGTTCCCGAGTCAAAAGAGGAATTGGAGAAAACGATTGATTCGGCTGCTTCCGAACTTGGCGTGACACTCACAGAAGATCAGAAAAACTCTCTTATATCTTTATTTAATAACATGAAAAATATTAATATCGACTGGAACCAGGTTGGAGACCAGCTTGACAAAGCAAAGGATAAAATCACGAAATTCTTGGATTCTGAAGAAGGACAAAACTTTCTTCAAAAACTGATCGACTTCTTTGTGTCTCTGTGGAACGCCATCGTTTCCGTATTCACCGGCGGCGGCACCTCAGAGTCCAACGGTTAACACAACCGCCGAAACACCTCCTTTTTCACTTGAAGGGGGTGTTTTATTTTTGCAGAGGGGAAATCCCCTCCGTCTTCTTCATAGTTTTCATGAATAAAATCTGTCAGCAGCTTTGTAAATCGGTAAAACGTTTCGTTTTGCGTCGCCGCCCTGTCTTTTAGTGTAAACCGGTCGAATAAAGATTTGCGGAAACCCGTGCTCATTTCAAGCTGAATGCTCAGCCCGGAAAGCGACTTGTTGGCGATGTTATTCGGATGGGTTCCGGCATACTTGTCATCTGTCCCCAGCATTTCAGCGGCAAACCCCGAGCGGTTCAGCTCATCAACCAATATTCTGATTTTAGCGCGGTCTGTGCCGCCTACTTTAATATCGCGGTCTTCACTGTAATAGCCGTGGAGCGACATGACATACTGGTGGCTTGCAGTAATTGCGAGCGCCGCTGGCTCGTCAAAACGCGTGCTTGTAATGTGAAGGTCCGTATTGCCTGATGATTTCAGCCCTTCAAACAAGTACAGGGAATAGTTTTTGGACACTTCATTGGCGATTTCGCTCGTTCCGGGTTCGATGCCGCCTCCATGGATGGCCATGATGAGCATCGGCACTCTTGCGTTCTTCTCCGTAATTCGGTAAGAAGCTGGATCTTCATTCCGCTCCAATTCTTCAAAGCTTGAATATTGATCGCCGGACTGTGTTGCGCCATGGGCCGCAGCAGAATATGGGAATGAGATCACAGCCGAAATCAATAAAATATTCACAAAAATGTTTATTGCTGTAAAACGATTTACTGTGTTACAATCAACACATTGCTTCAGGCACTGGAGCAATCGGTGGAGTAGGGATACTTTGGCCGGTTTCATCTACTCCGCCTCTAAATCCAACAAATCAGCAAATCTCATCCTTTTCACCCTGGTCATTGCCTTTATCATCTCCTTTGTAAATTTTTTGTTAAATTCACAATATTATATACAATTAGCCCGGTCGCTGTTCTATGCATGTCATGATCTTTTTAACAAAAAACACCTCCCGATCACCGGGAAGTGTTTTTCGTGCTTGAATTAAAAATGGAGACCCCCCTCTTAGGGAATCTCCATTTTTTTATTGTTTGACTTTCGATTTCAGCGGCAGATCCAGCTTGACGATATCCTCATACGTCTCTCTCTGAATGACGAGCTGCGCTTCCCCGTCCTCGACAAAGACGACGGCCGGGCGCGGAATGCGGTTGTAGTTGTTGGCCATGCTGTAGCCGTACGCACCGGTGCAGAAAACGGCGAGCACATCTCCGTCGCGAACTTCGGGGATTTCCAAATCCCAAATCAGCATATCTCCGCTTTCGCAGCATTTTCCTGCGATTGATGCGGTATCATGACAAGCATCGTTCATCCTGTTGGCGACGGCTGCTTCATATTTTGCCTCATAAAGCGCCGGCCTGATATTATCGCTCATGCCGCCGTCGATGGCTACATATTTGCGAATGCCCGGCACCTCTTTTTGAGAACCGATCGTGTACAGCGTAGTCCCCGCATCACCGACGAGAGACCGGCCTGGTTCGATCCAAATCTCAGGGATGTCAAAGCCGAAATGCTCGGCATTTGCTTTGACCGCCTCGATGATTTTTTCAACATAAACATCAGCTGCGAGCGGCTCGTCGTCTTTTGTATAGCGGATGCCGAAGCCCCCGCCAAGATTGAGCACTTCCGGAATGAAAGAGTAAGTCTCCCGCCATTCCGCAAGCTTCTCGAAAATCTTGTCTGCTGCAAGGACAAATCCTGCCGTATCAAAAATTTGCGAACCGATGTGGCAGTGCACGCCGAGGAGCTTAAACGCAGACGAGCGGAGGACTTGTTCGATGGCTTGTTCGACCTGTCCATTATGCAGATCAAAACCGAATTTGGAATCTTCCTGCCCCGTCGTAATATAATCGTGCGTGTGCGCTTCAACTCCCGGAGTGATTCTGAGCAAAACGTCTACAGTTTGTCCTGATCGCTTGCAAAGATCTTCTGTAATGGCGATCTCGTGAAAGTTATCGAGCACGATGCAGCCGATTTGATGCTCCAGCGCCATGGCTAGTTCTTCAGGGCTCTTATTGTTTCCGTGAAAATGAATCCGCTCAGCTGGGAACCCTGCTTTGATCGCAGTGAAAAGCTCTCCTCCCGATACCACATCCAGAGACAGCCCCTCTTGTTCGGCAAGCTGAATCATGGCAACCGATGAAAACGCCTTGCTTGCATACGCTACCTGCGCTTTTAAACCGGCTTCCTTGAATGCCTTCTGGAATTTTCGGGCGCGCTCTCTAATCAGCGCGACATCGTATACATAAAGAGGTGTTCCGTATCTTTCTGCCAATGATAGAACATCGACACCGCCGATTTCGAGGTGCCCTCTTTCATTTTGTCTGCTAGTACCGTGTAAAAACAATTGTCATTCCCTCTTTCTCTATCGACAAAGGTGCAAGGGGCGCTCCGGTTGCTGCCCGATGCATCTTCCGGCTTCATGATAGTGCGATTCTTATGTTGTATTATAACATTTCGTTTTAAAAACTAAACCACCATTTGTCCAAATTTTCTTGATTTATAAAGGAAATGATTCCCTAAACAACTAATCCATTCTATTGATTATAGAATAACAGAAAACAGCGCTTGATAGAAATAGGCATACACAACGTCCATTCAATAAAAAAAGAGCCGAAAAGCTGAGATTTTCGCCCATACAAATAGGCATTTACCTGAATATAATCTTAAAGATGAAAACCAAAAAACGAAGTGGGAAAGAGGTTATCATATGTATCCAAATCGTTATCCCTACACCCCCGCTCCCGGCTATGCACCTGAAGATGTATACGCCCCTTATCAGCCGGCTGCGCATTATGAACAGAGAATTTATGAGCCTTATGAAGGGCAGATTATTACAGCTCCGGCGAATACGAGATTTTGGCGGAGAGGAACTGAGGTTTTCCTTCATTCGTCAACGATTGACCCGTACGGCCGCGAAATGCTGTATGTCGTCTATCCGATCAGAAGACAGAACAACATCTGCAGCCTCCGGGCAGTCGCGATCTCTGCCAATGAATACAGAGGCATCGGTACTCAAAGACCGGAATTCGATTATTGAAAAAGAGGCTTTTCCCCGGGGAAAAGCCTCTTCGAATGCCGGCTTCACGGCTGTCTGGAGCGGTTTCTCGGATGAACGATGCTCGGCCTGACTTTTCCCCCTGGAACGGACGTGCGCACGAGAACATGCCAAAACGCTTTTCCATTGAACGGGAGGAGAGGCCATAAGTAAGGCGTTCGCAATGACCTGATCGAAGTCATCACTATAGTTAAGATCGTTAATCCGATGACAAATCCCTCCACTTTAAAAAGCGCCACCAATATCAGCATAAACAGCTTCACCATTTTATTCGCCAGGCTCAGCTCGTAGCTTGGTGTCGTGTAGGCTCCGATTGCCGAGAGGGAAACGTATAAAATGACTTCGGGAGAAAACAAGCCGACATTGATCGCGATATCGCCGATCAATACAGCGGCGATCAGGCCCATTGCAGTCGAAAGCGCCGTCGGCGTATGAATGGCGGCCATTCTTAAAAATTCGACGCCGAGATCCGCCAGGAAAATCTGCATGATAATCGGAATATGGGTGTCTTTATTCAACCCGATAAACGATAAATTATCAGGCAAGAGCGACGGATGAATGACAAACAGCAGCCAAAGCGGCAGCAAAAAGGTGGAGGCCAAAATACCGAAAAACCGCACCCACCTTAAAAACGTCCCAACAGCCGGCGTCTGTCTGTATTCCTCAGCATGCTGAACATGGTGAAACAAAGTGGTCGGTGTGATGATGACGCTTGGCGACGTATCGACGATCACGATGACATGCCCCTCTAAAATATGGCTTGCGGCTACGTCTGCCCTTTCCGTAAACCTGACAAGCGGAAACGGATTGTAGCCTTGGCCGACCAGGAATTCCTCTACCGATTTATCCGACATCGGCAGCCCGTCGATCTTCACATCTTCAATTTCTTTTTTTAATACTTCAACAAGATCGGGATCTGCAACGTCTTCCAAATAGCAGAGGCAGATGTCTGTTTTAGAGCGTTCACCGATATGAAGCATTTTGTAGCGCAAGCGCTCATCTCTGATCCGGCGTCTAATCAGGGCTGTGTTGACGATGATGTTCTCGACGAGTCCGTCCCTTGCACCGCGTACGACTTTTTCTGTATCAGGTTCTTCCGGCGTTCTGCCCGGGTAGCTTCTGACATCGATGATAAAAGCAAAGCCCGCATCTTCGACGATGATGGCAACCAGTCCTGACAACACTTGGTCGACAGCTTCATCAAGCGTTTCCGCTTTTGAAACCTGCTGGTTCAAAAGCCTGTTTTCGACGATGTCTTCGACCTCGCCCGATTCTTTTTCTTTATCATTCAGATGCACCAGTTCTCTTAACAGGTGAATGATGTATTGTGTGTCGCACAATCCGTTGACATAATAAAGCTGAACTTCATGTCCGAGAATAAAGACCTTCCGTACGCCAAGGTCAAAGCTTTCTCCCATGCCGACCCGCTTCTTGAAATACGCTTCATTCTTAGAAGGATCAAGGAATACGTTCGTCTTCTCTTGCTTTTGAGCACTCATGATACCCGCTCCTTTCTAAAATGAGCTCGACCGCTTTCATTGTAATCGGCGAACCTTTTTCCACATCGTCTTTTCTGTTCATCTTACCGATATCACCGATTCCGACAATGATCGGAACATCCAGCTGGTCAAGGCAATAGACTGTATCACCATTCATTCGTTTGACATCGAACTCTTTGACCCCGTGTTTATCGACGCCGTACTCTGTCAGTTCGCCTTCTGCATCGATTGATACATCGACTCTCGTCCACTCTGCATAATGAGTTTTTGAAGCGACGGCGATGACTCCGAGCACCTCGATATCGGGATGCATCGCTACATATTTCATAGCTGTCTCTCCCGGGCCTTCACCTTGAAGTCCGGAATCATCAAACATGACGAATACAGGATCATGAGGGGTTTGCAGGATCATGGTTACAAGCTCCGGTCCTGTTTTAACGCTCGGATTCCCCGCCGATTGGGAAATGCAGCGGCCACCCGTTTTTCTTGCTGCATATTCGATTGCTTTTGCAGCGTATATATCGCCGTCTGTGACCAAAATGACCTTGCGTTTTGCTGGCATTTTCCTTTATCCTTTCGGTTTAAAAATCACGGCAACAAGAAAAGCGAACAAGATAGCGGCAGATATACCGGCAGATGTCAGTTCAAATATCCCCATGCCGATTCCGATAAAGCCATGTTTCTCAGCCTGGTGCATCGCGCCGTGCAAAAGAGAGTGGCCGAAGCTGACAATCGGGACTGTAGCCCCGGCACCGGCAAATTCGATAAAACGGTCGTAAATGCCGAATCCGTCAAGGATCGCTCCAGATACGACAAAAGTTGACATGACATGAGCCGGCGTCATTTTGAAGATATCAAGCAAGAGCTGTCCGATGACGCAAATCAGCCCGCCTGCAATAAAAGCAATGACATACTCCATCTTAAGCGTTCCCCCTTTCGGCCCGTTCAAATACGACGCCATGGGCAATGCATGGTATCGATTCTTTTTGCTGGATGATCGTCGGGCTTAAAAGGGCGCCTGTCGCGACAACAAGCACTCTGTTCAGCCTTCCCGCTTCAATTTCTTTGAAAATATGGGCAAAGGTGACGACCGCGGAACAAGCGCATCCGCTTCCACCTGCAAAAACTTGCTGGTCAGGCGTATAGATCATCAGCCCGCAGTCATTATGTTTTGTCCCGACATTGATTCCTTCCTCTTTTAACAGATCCTTCAAAATCGGGCTGCCGACGCCTGAAAGGTCGCCGGTTAAGATCAGATCGTAATCATCAGGGGTGCGTCCCAGATCCTCCAAATGCTGCTTGACCGTATCCGCAGCAGCGGGTGCCATCGCCGACCCCATATCTTGCGAATCGGTAATCCCCAAGTCGATAACCCTTCCGACAGTTGCGCTTGTAATTTTAATTCCGCCGGGCTGCTGGCTGAGGACGACCGCTCCGCTTCCGGTCACTGTCGAAGTCGCGGTTCCCGGTTTTTGCCCCCCGTATTCCGTCGGGTAGCGGAACTGCCTTTCTGCCGTAGCATTATGGCTGCTGGTTGCCGCTAGGGCGCGCTTTGCGAAACCCCCGTCAATCAACGCCGAACTGATCGCGATCGATTCCATTGATGTCGAGCATGCTCCAAATAAGCAGAGAAAAGGAATTTTCAAATGCCGCGCCACATAGTTGGCTGTCACGTTTTGGTTGAGCAGATCGCCAGCCAAAAAGATATCGATGTCTTCCTTTTTAAGATTTTGTTTTGATAACGCGGACTGAACCGCATCCTCCATCAGCTTGCGCTCTGCCATTTCCCAGTTTTTCTGGTTGCAGTGCATTTCATCATAGCTTTTGTCAAATAAGTGTCCAAGAGGACCTTCTTTTTCTTTGGGACCGACCGCTGTTCCGCTTGAGTTAACAAACAGCGGGTTCTCGAATTCCCATGTTTGTTTTCCTGTTAATTTCATGATGTTTTCCTCCTAAAACAGCTTGTCAAAGGCAAAGCGGATCATCCCCACAATATAAGCGGCCACAACACCGAACACGATGACGTTTCCCGCAAGCTTGAACATGTTTGTACCTACGCCGAGGACGTAGCCTTCGCTTTTGTGCTCAAGCGCTGCGCTCGTCATACTGTTGGCAAACCCTGTAACCGGAACGGCAGAACCAGCGCCGGCGAACTGTCCGATTCTGTCGTAGACGCCAAGGCCTGTTAACAGAGCGGAGATCAGGATCAGCGTGGCAACCGTCGGGTTCCCGGCCGTTTTTTCATCAAAATGGAACACAGCCATATAAAAATTCTGGAAAGCCTGGCCGATCGTACAAATCAGACCACCGACGAGAAATGCCTTGATACAGTTCAGGACATAAGGCGGTGAAGGCTGATACGCTTTAACTTTCGATTGATAATTATCTTTCAAACTTGACATCATAATCCTCCTTTTATGACAAATGAACAAAAATGAGCCATTGGAACATCGATCCGAGAATCTTGCCGAAAACAATGGCCATTAAAAGTATCAAAATCCGGTCTCCCATCCCGATGCGTTTCGCCAGTATCGGCAGCACGTTCAAGACTTCTGTTAGCGCCGCTGCAAGCATTCCAATGAAAACGCCCGCAAAAAGGCCGATCGGAACAAGCAGCCATTTGGATAAAAAAAAGCGGGACATGTTCAGCGATTCCCATCCTCCGAAAACCGCGCCTAAAATGACAGCCCATTCATACGCCTGGATAAATCCTTTTGTTTTCGTCAGCTGAGTCAGCCTCGGGATAATGCCAAGCACGGTAAGAAAAGCGACAAAGCCGGATCCAACAGCAACCCCTCCTGCGAGTCCGAGAAAGATGATAAATATCACGCTAATGATCATGAATATCCTTTGTCGTTTCTTTGTTTTCGTGCATGGCCACATAATGGTCCAAATCAAGCTGATATTTAAACATCTCGACCTCCAGGGGGCTGGGCTCCTCGTTAAACCGTTTTTTAAATAAATGATTAAAAAACAAGATCATGCCGAGGCCGAGACCGATGCTGTACGGAACCTGCAAAAGGTATGGGTAGCGGTTCACCTTGCCCGTCACCATTTCGTAAAGCAGGATGTGCACTTCCCTCATGCTGACATCTTCATGAAAGTTCATGACGGCAAGGCCGGCACCGACGAACAAGAGCAGCCAGACGGCGATGAAAAGCACGGGCGACAGACCCCTTTTCGGATATTGGATCTCCACGATGGTTTCAGAACCGCCGACGGTTTGGACATCAAGGTCAGGAAACGATTTATGTACAGCTTCAATCACCTTCATCACGTCCAGCACCACCATGCTTTGATCCGCTTTGCTGACCTGATAAATAGGCAGCCGTTCAAGCTTTTCTTTGTATCGGCGGTCACCCGCTACCTGTGCGATATGGCCGAGCAAAATCAATTCATCCGGATCTGCCTCAAGCCGGTGGCGGAGTCTGATAAAAACTTGACGTTCCATCTGGGTCACTTCCTATATGATGGTTATAGTTGTAGTATGAAGTACATCCCATTTATCATTCAGAAAGGCGCAAAAGACCATAAATTACCACACAAAAAAACCGGAACGCTCCCAAGAGCGTCCGGTTTTTCATCGGACATCCGAGGCTGCCTGCAACATGAGCAGCCTCAGCTTTCAAAATGGTCCATCTGGTTTTTGATTTGCTTTAAAATCTTTTTCTCAAGCCTCGAGACTTGCACCTGGGATATGCCGAGGCGGTCGGCAACTTCAGATTGCGTCTTGTCTTTGTAATACCTTAAATAAACAATCAGCTTTTCCCGTTCATCCAAATCCTTGATGGCTTCCTTCAAAGCGATTTTATCGAACCACTTCTCTTCCGACTGATCGGCGATTTGGTCCAGAAGTGTAATCGGGTCCCCGTCGTTTTCGTAAACCGTTTCATGAATGGACGAGGGAGAGCGGACCGCTTCCTGGGCCATCACGACCTCTTCTGAACTGATTTCGAGATAATCGGCGATTTCCTGAACGGTCGGAATCCGGCCGTTTGACTTGGAAAGCTCGTCTTTCGCCCGCCGGATTTTGTTGCCGAGTTCTTTCAGCGAGCGGCTCACTTTGACGGTTCCGTCATCTCTGATAAACCGCTGAATCTCGCCGATAATCATCGGAACGGCGTAGGTGGAAAACCGAACGTCATAGGAAAGATCGAATTTGTCCACCGACTTCAAGAGGCCGATGCAGCCGATTTGAAAGAGGTCGTCAGGCTCATAGCCTCTGTTCAAAAAACGCTGAACGACAGACCAAACAAGACGCATGTTTTTTTCTATGAGGAGGTCCCTTGCTTTTTGATCGCCGTTCTGGCTGTTTTTAATCAGTTCTTTCACTTCATGGTCTTTAAGCTGAGTGTTCTGGTTTTCTTTTTTAACCTCCACATCCATAACAAATCTCCCTTAATTGCAAAGCGCTTTGCTTTTTGATAAGTGCTTTGTTAAGTGTATTGTGGTTCCCATCTCAGGTGAGGAGTCGATCGAAATATCATCCATGAAATTTTCCATGATCGTAAAGCCCATTCCCGACCGCTCGAGTTCAGGCTTTGTCGTGAACAGGGGCTGGCGCGCTTCTTCAAGATCAGGGATGCCGACTCCTTCGTCGCGGATCGTTAAATAGACAATATGGTCCTCGAGAGTGACGGAAATATATACGTTTCCCTGCCCTGAGTTTTCATAACCGTGAATGATCGCGTTTGTGACCGCTTCGGATACGACCGTTTTAATTTCGGTCAGTTCATCCATCGTCGGGTCAAGCTGAGCGATAAAAGCAGCGACTGTCACCCGTGCAAACGATTCATTTTGGCTGAGCGCTGTAAACTGAATGTTCATTTCATTTTTCATGACGCCACCCCCAACGTTTCAAGTGCACGCTGCTCTGATTGCTCAAGGCGAATGATTTTAAACAGCCCGGACATATCAAATAAACGTTTGACAGCAGGGGAAATGGCGCAGACGATCATTTCTCCGCCGAGCTGCTTAATCTCCTTATATCTGCCGAGCACGACGCCAAGCCCTGAACTGTCCATAAACGAAAGGTCTGCAAGATTCATGACAATATGGCGAATGTCGGTTTGTTCCAGATGGTCACTGACTTGTTTTCTCAAGGTTTCTGCTGTATGGTGATCGAGTTCACCTGTCAACCGAATGCATAATACGGATTCTTTGACGTGAATATCGATTCCGAGGCTCATCCTCATTCCTCCTTGGTTTAAATCGGATAATGAGTGTTTCGCTTCAGACTTTATAAATTCCTTCACCGTGACAAAACTAGTGACCGTTCGGCATTATTCACTCCACTTCGTCCAGTGGGTCATCGTCCGCTTGAACATCGTCCACATCCCCGCTTTGTCCATATCTTTTTCAGCGACAAGAGGACTTTCAGCGAGCACCTTTCCATCCTTTTTCAAAACGAGCGTCCCAAGCTCTGTGCCTTTTTTGACAGGGGCCTGGATATCTTCTTTCTGTTTGATTTCTTTTTTAACAGATTCGATATTTTCGCCTTTTTTCGTCAAAAGGGAAATCGGTTCTGATGTGACAAGGTTTATTTTTTGCTCACGGCCTTTATTGACCTTCAAATCGGAAATGATTTCGTTACGTTTATACATCGGATGCGTTTCATATTGGCTGAACGCAAAATCAAGCATTTTTGTGATTTGGGCATTTCGTTCTTTCGGCGTGCTGGCTCCAAAAACGACAGCGATGACGCGCATGTTTCCTTTTTTCGCTGAAGCTGTCAGACAGTACTTTGCTTCATTTGTAAAGCCGGTCTTGACTCCATCAACACCTGGATAAAATTTGATGAGGCGGTTTGTGTTGACGAGCCAGAATTTTTTATCAGTGTTTTCTCTCAGATAGTCTTCATACGTTCCCGTAAATTTCGTGATGTTTTCATATTTTAAAAGCTCTTTCGCCATGAGCGCCATGTCATAGGCTGTGCTGTAATGGCCTTCTTCAGGCAGACCTGTCGTATTTTGAAAAGACGTATCCTTGAGGCCGAGCTCAGCAGCTTTTTCATTCATTCTTTTGACGAATTCCTCTTCAGACCCCGCAATATGCTCTGCCATTGCAACAGAGGCATCATTACCCGATCCGATGGCGATCCCTTTCAGCATATCTTCAACCGTCATTTCTTCACCGGGCTCTAGAAAAATTTGCGAACCCCCCATTGAAGCGGCATACTCGCTTGTTCTGACTTTGTCTTTCATTTTGATTTTGCCTTCATCAAGGGCCTCCATGATCAGCAGCATGGTCATCACCTTTGTCATGCTGGCCGGAGGAAGCTTTTCACGGCTGTTCTTGTCATACATCACCTTACCGGTATCCCGCTCGATTAAAACGGCAGATTTTGCGTCATCAGCAAGCTCCGACGGTTTCTTTGCGCTCTCTTTTGCAAGCGCCGACGGCGCAGTCATCAGGATTATCGTAAAAATCAGCAATTTGGATAAATGACGTTTCATCACCCAGACCTCCATTTCGTAATCCTCTCTATTTTTTCCAATCCGGTTGGATTTATACGGATCGGTTGGAAAAAATTTCTCAACGACCAAAAAGAAAGAGCCAATGCAGGCTCTCATTTGAACTTGCACTGGCTCATATTTCAACTTCGCTGTAGTTTTAGCCGATTTTGGCGACTGCCGCTTTAACAAACCGCAAGAAGTCGGCTTTTACTTTTTCGGTGACTTCGATCACTTCATCATGGGAGAGCGGCTGATCGAGGATTCCGGCTGCCGCGTTTGATATACACGAAATGCCGAGCACGCGAAGGCCCGCATGTTTTGCCACGATGACTTCCGGAACCGTCGACATGCCGACGGCATCCGATCCGATCGTTCTGAGGAACCGCACTTCGGCAGGCGTTTCGTATGTAGGTCCTGTAACGGCTGTGTAAACCCCTTCTTGTACGCTGATGTTCAATTCTTCGGCTGTTTTTTTCGCCAAGAGGCGCAGTTCCTTATCATATGCGGACGACATATCCGGGAATCTGACGCCGAGCGAGGAATCGTTTGGACCGATCAGCGGGTTCGTTCCCATATAATTGATATGATCGGATATGATCATCAAATCGCCGGGACGGAACGATTCATTGACGCCGCCTGCGGCATTGGTCACGATTAAAGTCTCGATCCCCAGCTCTTTCATGACACGGACAGGGAAGGTTACCTTGTCCATGGAATACCCTTCGTAAAAATGAAAACGCCCTTGCATCGCGACGACTTGCACATTTTCAAGTCTGCCGATGACAAGCTGTCCGGCATGCCCTTCAACAGTGGAAACAGGAAAGTCCGGGATGTCTTCATATTTAATGCGGACGGCGTCTTCTATCTCATCGGCAAGCACGCCAAGGCCGGATCCCAATATCAGGCCGACCGCAGGTTTGATTTCCGTTTTGCTTTTAATATAGTCTGCGGCATTTGCAATCATCTGTTTCACGTCGTTTCCTCCTATTTCAGCAGGGATAAAAAGCTTTTTCCGTACTTTGGCATATTCGTTTTAAAGTTGTCGGCGATCGTTGCGCCGATGTCCGCGAATGTATCTGCGAGCGGAAGCGCCCCAGGCTTTTCGTGTTTTTTGCTGTATACAAGAAGCGGAACGTACTCCCTTGTATGATCAGTGCCATGGTGAACCGGATCATTGCCGTGGTCGGCGGTAATGATGAGCAGATCATCTTCGCGCATCTTTTCAAATACTTCAGGAAGGCGCGCGTCGAACTCTTCGAGCGCTTTTCCGTATCCTTCCGGATCGCGGCGGTGTCCGAACAGCGCATCAAAGTCCACGAGGTTTACAAAGCTGATCCCAGTAAAACCTTTGTCAAGCGTTTGCACCAGCTTGTCCATCCCGTCCATATTCGATTTCGTTCTGAGCGATTCCGTAATGCCCTCGCCGTCGTAGATATCGGAGATTTTGCCGATCGCAATCACATCAAAGCTGTCATCTTTCAATTCATTCATCACGGTTCTGTCAAACGGCTTCAGCGCATAATCATGGCGGTTCGGCGTCCGTTTAAATTCGCCCGGCTTGCCGACAAACGGCCTCGCAATAACGCGTCCGACCATATATTTCTCGTCAAGCGTCAGCTCGCGCGCGATCTCGCAGATCTTGTACAATTCCTCGAGAGGCACGACTTCTTCGTGTGCGGCAATCTGCAGAACGGAGTCTGCTGAGGTGTAGACGATCAGCGCGCCGGTTTCCATATGCTCCGCACCGAGTTCATCCAAAATCGCAGTGCCTGATGCAGGCTTGTTTCCAATCACTTTTCTTCCGGATTTCTGTTCAAGTTCGTGGATCAATTCGTCCGGAAAACCTTCGGGAAACACCCGGAAAGGTTTGTCTATGTAAAGTCCCATAATCTCCCAATGGCCAGTCATCGTATCTTTTCCGTTTGAGGCTTCTTTCATTTTGCCGTAATAGGCAAGCGGCTTTTCCGCCTTTTCGACGCCTTTGATTTCACGGATGTTGCTGAGCCCGAGCTTTGCCATGTTCGGCAGGCTGATGCCTCCCATGTGTTCGGCAATGTGGCCCAATGTATCTGCGCCTTTGTCATTAAATTTTTCGGCATCAGGCGCCTCGCCGATTCCAACGGAATCCATTACAATTAAAAATACGCGGTTATAATCAAATGCAGGCATTTGTCGGCCTCCTTTTTTTCTTTCTGTCAGCTATAGGCTGTCACGCTTGGCATAAAAAAACCAAAATACCGCTATTAGCCAAGTATAAACCGTTTACACAACAGTTGACAATACGAACGGAAATAGTGAGAAACTTCCCGCAATTTGCTACTCCCTCAACATGAAAAACCGTGCTACCGCCTGTCCTTTCAGGCTATGCACGGGGATGGTATTGCCTATACACATCTTTCAGCCTTGTTTTCGTCACGTGCGTATAAATTTGCGTCGTCGAAATGTCGGCGTGTCCGAGCATTTCCTGAACGGCCCGGAGATCGGCTCCGTTTTCGAGCAAGTGTGTGGCGAATGAGTGCCTCAGCGTGTGCGGCGTCAGCTCTTTATTAATTCCCGCTTCCAAAGCGATTTTCTTTAAATTTTTCCAAAACCCCTGGCGGCTCATTTGTCTGCCGTGGTGATTCAGAAACAGGGCGTCTTCGGTATTTTTTTTCAAAAGCTTGCCCCTCGCTTTTGACAGATATTCGCCGACCGCATGTGACGCCGCTTCGCCGAGCGGAACGATCCGCTCCTTTCTTCCTTTCCCGAAGCAGCGGATAAAGCCCATCGATAAATGGACATCGGACAGCTTTAATGCGATCATCTCGCTGACGCGGATTCCTGTCGCATACAATAACTCCAGCATTGCTTTATCGCGGTAGCCGAACGGCCCCGTCAGCTTCGGCGTATCCAAAAGCGTTTCGACTTCCTGTAATGACAGCACCTTCGGAAGGGTCCGTTCCGTTTTTTGCGATTCAATATGGACGGACGGGTCCTGGGCCGTCACTTTTTCCCTCAGCAGAAACTGGTGAAAGCTGCGGATGGAAGCGAGATGCCTCGCGACCGTCTTTCCGGATTTTCCGGCGTCTTTTAAATGCTTCAAAAACTGGATGATGTGCAGCCTTGTCACCTGGTCAAAAGAGTTCAGCTGCTCCTGCTCCTCTAAATAGGCGGCGTAGCTGTTCAAATCCCGTTCATAGCTCACAACCGTGTTGTGGGAAAGCCCCCGTTCAACAACGGCGTAGTGGATAAAGTCTTTAATATGAACTTTCACGCTATCCTACTCCCCGTTCAAATAAAAAAAGATTAACCGGTTAAACCAGCTGCCCTGCTCGTCCTCTTCCATCGAGGCGACCTTGAGGGCTGCTCCTTCAGGTTTATCATACCGATGATAGTTTTCATACTCTGAATTTATCCATATCATAGCATAATAAAACAAGACGGTAAAACCGGTAAACAGCACAAACACCTTGATCATATCGGCGGCCGTTTTCAGCATTTTCATACGGTTTCAGGTCCCTTCTTTTGATTCGATTACTAAAACTTATGCCAAATGAGACAAGTTTTATACGTCTGAATCAAAAAAGAACCCGCTCATGGCTGAAAGGGTTCTCTCCGGTTTAGGCTATTCCGATTCCTTTTGCTGACAGTCATGACAGATGCCGTGGAACGTCAGCCTGTGGTCTTTTATTTTAAATTTCCAATCCTTTTCAATGATTTCTTCCACGTCTTCAAGCAAATCTTCTTCAATTTCAACAACCGAACCGCATTCCATACAAACCAGGTGGTGATGGAAATGGGCGGCACCTTCTTTGCGGAGGTCATATCTTGACACACCGTCGCCAAAATTGATTTTATCCACTACTTTTAATTCAGTTAACAGTTCAAGAGTCCGATATACTGTCGCAAGACCAATCTCAGGAGATTTCTCTTTTACGAGGAGGTATACATCTTCTGCGCTTAAATGGTCTTCCTCATTCTCTAGCAGCACCCTTACAGTAGCCTCGCGCTGAGGGGTGAGTTTATAGCTGGAAGAATGCAGTTGCTTTTTAATCCGATCAATACGTGTTTCCATTGACTTTCCCTCCTACGCCGCATTACCTAGCTTATTATAACAAAACAAGCGCAGAGAGCCAACTATAATCATTATAAATTGAGAAACAAAATGAATATTTTTTAATAATCATTATAAATTAATGCTGTTTCGGCAAGACGTACTCTGTCAGCTTTTCCATCAACACTGGCGAAAGGTATGCTTCAAAGAAAGAGGATATAAGAGACATTGCGAGAATCAGGACGAGTACAAAAGCGTAGCGGCCAAACCAATGGACAGGTGCTTCTGCAAGGCTGCGTTTAACAAAAAGCTGGCGGATGAGCCTCATCGAAAAGGCGATGGCGCAGGTGCCCATGATCAAGTACGCCGGGATCAGCAGAATATTTTGCGGGAGCACGGAGACAAAAGACAGGAAAAAGCCGTTGATTCCCATTTGATTGACCAAAAAGCCGACTGTAAATCCGACGACGATCCCTTTTAAGAAGACCATGATAAAAATGACGGGCAGACCGATGATGGATATCCCGAGAATCCACATTAAGCCTAAATATTTCATATTATGAAGAAAGCTCTGCAAAAACATTTCCTTTGAGCTGGCTGCTTTTCCTTCGGAAAGCTGTCCAAAAAATTGATTCAAATAGTAGAACAAATCTTCTTTTTGACCGATCGTCATGCTGTTGACGATGACCGCGCCGAAAATCACACCCATTAAGAACAGCACAGAAACAAATAAATAGATCGACAGATGGTCCTTCATATGTTGAAAGATGAGCTCTTTGATTGTGGGCTTCCGCATGTATCTTCCTCCCAGACGTGCTTTTGATTTTAATAGATTGTATGAGAGAAAAGAGAGCCGCATGACTTTTTTTAAAAAAAGACGGGCGCCCGTAAAAGGCGCCCCGTCTAAAGTTATGATTCCTTCCTGTTTTCCGCGGAATGCTCCCTGTCCGTATTCACAGTCTTGTTGGCAGCCATCACAAACGGCAGATAAATCATCGTTGAAATGGCGAGGCAGAGAAAGCCGACGCCGAGCGCAAGCCAGTTTCCTCCGGTCCCGAGAAACGGAATCAACGGCCCTGGCGTTGTCCACGGAACAGCGTATGCGATCGGCGGAATCAGCTGAAACTTGATGAACAAATAGCCGATGACAGTATTGACTGCCGGAACGATAATAAAGGGAATCATGAAGATTGGATTGAGCACGACCGGAAGTCCGAAAATGACAGGTTCATTGATATTAAATATTCCCGGCCCGATCGAAAGCTTGCCGATATCTTTATAATCCCGCCGCTTTGAAGCGATGAATATCGCGATCAAAAGCCCCAGCGTCATGCCTGATCCCCCGTAGTTCGCAAAGGCGTCATTCAGCGCCCATGTTTCAGGAAACGGAGCGTTCCATGCAGAGCCTGTTTTAGCGGCAAAACCGAGGTTTTCAAGGTTTGCTTCTGCAAAAATCGTTTCTCTGATCGCCGCAATCGTATTCGGACCGTGAATGCCGAACAGCCATAAAAAGTTGGCGACGATTCCAAGAAAAACAACGGTGAAAATATTCGTTCCCATCTCTCTCAACGGCGCCTGCAGCACAGTATACACCAATTCATGCAGACCGTTTTTCGACAGGGACATCAGCGCAAAGCTTAATATCGCAAAACCAATCGTAATGAAGATGATCGGAAACAGCACTTTAAATGTCCGGGCGACCGCAGGCGGCACCTGCGGAGGCATATGAATTTGCAGTCGCTTGGCATTTGATAGCCTGCTGAACACTTCACCGACGATGATTCCGATGATTAAGGCGACGAACAGTCCTTGGGCGCCGAGCCATTTCGTCGTTAAAAAGCTCTCGTTTTCGATCAGGCGGTACGGTGAATAAATGATAAAATAACAGGATACAGCCGTTAATCCGGCAAGCAGTTCATCCGCTTTCATTGAGATGGCTAAATTGCGGGCGACGAGAAACACGACAAATATGGACATAATATCGAGCGACCCCCGCAGTACGGGCGTAAAGACCGACTGGTAATCAGCCAAGTTCGGAAATATCTTTTCAAGAAATAAAATTTTGGCGATAAACCCGTCCGGAGATAAAATGGCAAAATTCAATAAAATGATAATCGATCCTGCCATAATAATCGGAAATGATAGAATAAAAGCATCTCTGATCGCACATATATGGCGCTGTGAATTCAATTTTGCAGCAACGGGAACCAAAAACCGCTCCACGTTCCGCTCAAACTTCTCCATAAACCCGCTCATCCCTATCTCCCCTCCTTTTTTATTTCATCAGCTGCAGCGCTTTTTGCAGCACAGCTTCGCCGTTCATGGTGCCGTAGTCTCGCATGTCGATCACCTGGACCGGCGTGTCTCCTGCGCTCGCCTCAACCTGTGACTTTTGGTACCTGACTTGCGGCCCCAACAATACGACGTCCGCGCTTGACGCGGCAGTCCCCGCTTCGGATACAGGCAGAGCAATGATGTCGACCTCTTCGTTCAGCGCCTCTGCATGCTTTTTCATTCTGCTGACAAGCAGGCTCGTTGACATGCCGGCCGCACAAACCAATAAAATTTTCTTCATTATCAATTGACCCCCTTTGGATTCATCTTTTCCTCCGCCGCAAAGAAAACGCTTTCATTATGATGCGGAGAAACATTTCAACCTGGTCTTTTATCCTATGATCGAGATAGACAACTGTTTCATAAAAATCAATATTTTTATAGCTGTTTCAAACGGCTCGTTTAGTCAACCTCAACAAACGCCTTGAAACATTTGTTTAGTTTATCTAATGAATTTTTCAGGATAATGAGTTATATTTTTCCTTAAAAAATCCGGAGGGATTACATGAAACCTGTCCATCAAGAAAAAATTCAAACAGACCTCACGCTCTCAAACAGCGACTTGCAGCCTCTGAAGCCGGAGGAACGCACATGGAAAGCGGTTAATTTCGCATCGATCTGGATGGGCTGCATCCATAACATCCCGACTTATGCAACGGTTGGCGGACTGATTGCGATCGGACTTTCTCCGTGGCAAGTGCTTGGGATTATCGCCGTCGCTTCGATTGTTCTCTACGCGGCCCTCGCGTTGAATGGACATGCCGGCGCAAAATACGGCGTGCCTTTTCCAGTATTAATTAGGTCTTCTTTCGGGATCTACGGGGCTAATATACCGGCGCTCCTCAGAGGTTTCGTAGCGATTATGTGGTTCGGCATTCAAGCGTTTGCGGGAAGCACGGCGATCAACATCCTGATCTTAAACGTATGGAGCGGCTGGAAAGACATCGGCGGCGACTGGAACTTATTTGGTTTGCATTTACCGGGTCTTTTGTCATTTGTTTTCTTTTGGGGGATTCATCTTCTCGTCCTCCATCACGGAATGGAGTCGATTAGAAGGTTTGAAGTCTGGGCCGGCCCGCTCGTTTATCTCGTCTTTGGCGGGATGGTGTGGTGGGCGGTCGATATTGCAGGGGGGCTCGGTCCGATTTATTCGCAGCCGGGAAAATTTCAGACATTCAGCGAATTAATTTGGCCATTTCTTGCCGGTGTGACGGGGATTATCGGCATTTGGGCGACGCTCATTTTGAACATTCCCGATTTTACGAGGTTTGCAGCCTCCCAAAAAGAACAAATCAGAGGACAGTTTTACGGTTTGCCGGGCACATTCGTTCTGCAAGCATCACCGTCACCTCCGGCTCACAGGCTGCCTTCGGGGAGCCGATTTGGGACGTGGTCGATATTCTCGCCCATTTTGACAATCCGTACGTGATCGCTCTTTCGGTCATTACGCTTTGCATCGCCGCCATTTCGGTAAACGTTGCGGCAAATATTGTCTCGCCTGCCTATGATCTGGCCAATTTTTTGCCGAAATACATCGATTTCAAGCGAGGCAGCTATTTGACAGCAGTTTTGGCCCTGTTCACTTTTCCATGGAAGCTGATGGAGAATGAAGCGAGTGTGTTTTCGTTTCTCGGCACGATCGGCGGAATATTGGGCCCGGTCGCAGGCGTTATGCTCGCCGATTATTTCATCATCCGGAAGCGCACCCTCTGCCTCGAAGATCTCTATTCCGCAAAAGGACAGTATATGTATTATAAAGGCTATAATTACAGGGCTTTTGCTGCGGTAGCTCTCGGAGCGCTTATATCTCTCATCGGCTCTTACATCCCCGCCATGAAGCCGCTTTATGACATCTCCTGGTTTTCGGGCGTGCTGATCGCTGCCTTCGCCTATATCTTTTTAATGCGCATCCATCCGCCGGCTGCCATTTCAAATGAAACGGCTCAATACGAAGGCGGCGGAAGAAAAATAAGCGGGTAATATCGAAAAAGGATTTTTCGCTAGTGAAAAATGCCTTTTCTTCTTACCTCTTTTTTTCAAAGGCAGCTTATGATAGACTCATATTATCAAAAATTTTCCACTGGTCGATGGAGAGCAATGATGCAAACGGGCGCCGAGTTCGACGGACAGGCCTTTTGGATCACGTCGCCTGCGGTGGCAACATTTCATGAAAAACACCTGCGGGAGGAATACTTTATGAATCCGATACTGCTCGATTTTCCGGACAGCTTCGAAACAGAGCGCCTGCTGATCAGAGCACCGCGCGCCGGTGACGGCAAGGCAGTATATGATGCTATTGCAGCTTCGTTTTCAGAACTAAAGCCGTGGATGCCGTTTGCAAGGGAGATCCCCGAGGAAGAGCGTGTAGAAATCAACGTCAGGCGGGCACAGGCCGATTTTATTTTGCGCAACGATTTGCGGATGCATATTTTCCATAAAGAAACGGGAAAATTCGTCGGCAGCACCGGTCTTCACCGCATGGACTGGAAAGCGAAACGGTTTGAAATCGGCTATTGGCGCAGTTCCGAATTTTCCGGACAAGGGTACATGACAGAAGCGCTTAACGGTCTCATTGATTTCGCGAGAAGACACGTCAGAGCCAAGCGGCTTGAGATATGTTGTGACAGCATGAACACGAAAAGCAGAAAAATGGCGGAGCGCCTCGGTTTCGAGCTTGAAGCCGTTTTACAAAGCGATGACCTTTCGAACGATTTGAGCGAATATCGGGACACATGCATTTATTCGCGCATCTTCTAAAAAAAGAACCCTTATGATCTTCATGAAGCAAATCATAAGGGTTCTTTCGTTTATGTTTCATATGCAGCTTTGCAAGCTCTTCCCGCCTGCTTTTCGTTTTTCTGACGTGCGTGCCGAAGTCCGGCGCCTTGCCTCTTGATGCGGCGGCATCTCTGCCTGTGTTTCTCAACATGTGCTCGCGCTTTTTCCTTGCCTTGCTTTTGGCCATGTTCCCCACTCTCCTGTCAAATTTTTACCTCACTATTATAGAAAGGCGGGGTTCTAAACGCAAGTCATACGGTTTCTTCCGTTCTGACCATATCCACATGCGGAATGCCGTCCTCCATATAGACGTCTGAGATTGCTTTAAATCCGAAGGAGCCGTAAAAGGAACGCAAATGATTCTGGGCGCTGATCTTGACCTTTGTCTCTTCCCACTCGCCTTCCAAAAAGCGGATCGCTTTATCAAGAAGCGCCTGCGCATATCCCTTTCCCCTGTCTTCTTTGCGGACGATCACCCGGCCGATTGATGCCTCGGGGTATGCTGTGCCGCTCGGGAACAGCCTGCAATACGCAGCGATCTCTCCTTCTTGGCTCAGAAATAAATGGTGCGCCCGCTCATCCAAGTGATCAAGCTCGTGATACGGACAGTTTTGTTCAACGATAAAGACGTCTATTCTGAGCTTGATGATGCGATACAACTCTTCCTTCGACAATTCCTCATACGATTTTAGTTTCCACTCCATCCCTGTTCTCTAAAGCCCCCTTTAGCTCTGCACTTTTCCATAGGTTCCGCCGCCTCCGGCTTTCAGCTCTAAATCCCCGTTCCTTGCTTTGATCACGAGCTCTGCCGTCTGCGGACGAATGGTTTCTTTTAGATCGCCTTCTTTTACACGGTGAAGTATATTCATTTCAGTGCCGAAAGCCTCTTTCAGCTTCTGAATCGTTTTCGGGCCGATGCCGGGGATCAGCTGCAGCGGAACCTGGTGAACGTACGGCGGGCGCTTGACCGGGCTTTCATCCTGATCATAAAGCTCCATTAGACGCGTGCTGACGCCTTTTGTAAACTTTCGGCTGCCGCACGCTTTGCACAACGTTTCATCTGCCTCCTGCAGACGGCCGCATGTTTCACAAGCGGTTTGAAAATATTTGCCCAGCTGCGGATTCATCCCGTAATTCGCGGCAATGCTACGCCCCTCTTGTCCTTTTAAAGCAAGCGAAAACTCTTGAAAGCTGGCATGTTTGATGTGCAGCTTATTATACTCCCTGCCGATTTTTCCAAGAGAATGGGCGTCCGAATTGGTCAAAAATGCATAAGGATTCAGTTCGGATACGTGTGAAGCCATATCGGTGTCGCTGCTCAGCCCGAGTTCAACCGCATCAATCATCCTCGGGTCAAACACTTCTTTCAGCGAAAATTCGACTCCTTTTCCGTACAGGCTCTTGTGCGGCGTAAAAATGTGCGCGGGAATGAACAGGCCGCCGAGCTCTTTCACCTTCCGCTGAAGACCGATGCCCGTCTCATAGATGCGCTGGGAGCTCAGGTGGATATTCGTCACCCTTTCTGAGAGCCAGCCGGAAAACTGCTTCATTGCGGAGATCGACGGCATAAAGGCAAGCACATGAATCGGGCCGCGGCATCTGTCATCATTGATTTCCAATTCAGACCCGCATAAAAGCACGGTATCTTTATACTTGATTCCGCCGTCTTCAAGCTCTGTATAACGCCCTGAAGACACCCCTTTTTCAATTTCGGCCAGCACCTCGGGTGAATGACAATCTATAATGCCGATCAGTTCCATCCCTTTATGTTCGCTTGCTTCAATCAAAATTTCGTCGAGCGTTAGCGTTCTGGCAGCCGTTATCTTAACGGGCCGGCCTGATTCCGTCCGCCCGATATGGATATGCATGTCTGCGAATATTTCTTTCATTTTTTTGCTTGCAGGGCCTTTCTCAGCTCCAGATACTGCACGGCATAAGCCGTTTTCGCATCATAGATGTCCTGAGTTTCCATCAGTTTCAGCGCGCCTGAAAGCGGCACCTCCAGTACTTCAACAAATTCGTCTTCATCAAGTTCGCGCTTTTCTTCAAGCGGCGTCAGCTCTTCAGCCAGGTACAGATGCACCAGTTCGTCCGCAAAGCCCGGCGATGTGTAAAAAGCGGTGATTTTCTCAAGCTTCGCCGCCGTGTATCCCGTCTCTTCCTCAAGCTCCCGCAGCGCGGTATATTCGGGTTTCTCCCCTTTTTCAAGCTTGCCCGCCGGTATTTCAACGATCGTCCGTTCAAGCGCTTTTCTGTACTGCTTAACTAAGATGATGTTTTCTTCATCAGTTAAAGCAAGCACCGCTACAGCGCCCGGATGCTTCACGATTTCGCGCTTTCCCGTTTTACCGTTCGGCAGTTCGACATCTTCAAGATAAAGATCGATCACCTTGCCTGAAAAAAGCTTTTCCTTTGATATGGTTTTCTCCTCTAAATGCTTCAGTTTGATCATCTCCTAAGTTCTGCTCTGGCTTTAGATCCCATACATTTTATCATACACCATGAAAGGGGGACGCGCCATGAAGGTCTACCGCCTGAATGACCGCATCGTCATGTCTGGGAAAGCATGGGAAATCCGCGCCAAGCTGAAGGAATACGGACGAACGCATCACTATGTGAAAGATTGGCTTTCTGAAAAAGAAAATCGCCTGCAAAAGCTTAATTTTATTGACATCAAGAAGGACTGCATGAAATAATACTCGTGAGTAATGTTACTCACAAGTATTATTATTTGGAGGCGGATGGATGTGGGAATTGAAAAGGGCCGCAAAGGCAAACAAAGCCGGAAGCGGCTGCTCGAGGTCGCTGCAAACGAATTTGCAAACCGGGGATTCCATGAGACAAAAGTGAGTACGATTGTGAAAAGAGCTGGACTGACTCAGCCTTCTTTCTACCTATATTTCCCAAGCAAGGACGCCATCTATGACGAGCTGATCAATGGCTTTCACGCGAACTTAAAAAATCTGATCGAATCGTTCCATTTAGAGAAAGGAATCGAGAAAAAACACGTATCAAAACGGGTAACGGCCGCTGTAGAGGCTGTATTTCGATTTTTGGCAGAGGACCCGGATTTGACTCGCATCGGTTTTTTTCTCAGCCCTGAAGCAGGCGAAATGAAAAAAGATTTAACGCTCGCCTTGAAAGAAAACTTGAAAGCAGAGCAGGAGCTCGGCTACTTCCGATCCGACCTGGAAATGGAGACCGTTGCTGAATGTCTGACAGGCATGATTGAGCACCTTGCCGATATCTATTTGCTTGACGGATCAAAGGACCCCTCAAGTCTCGCAAAACAAATCACGGATCTTTTGATCCACGGAATGCTCGTAAATCCGCAGCATCCAGAAACGGAGTGAACACGGTGGCATTTATTTTCTTAAAAGCAGGGCTGGCGGCATTTATGCTGACCGGAGGCGTAATCAAGGTGCTGCACGTTCCTTTTCAAGTCGAACATTGGCGCCATTATGAATATCCGCTGTGGTTTCTTTCTGTTACAGGATGTCTCGAAATCGCCGGAGCGCTTGGCATGATCGGCGGAATTTGGAATGTGCATCTGGCTGTCGGTTCGGGGCTGTTATTCTCCCTGCTTATGACAGGAGCCATCCATGCCCACCTGGTCCGGGCGCGGCAGCCTTTTTTCACGGCCATCCCTGCCGCGGTTTGTTTGATTTGCGCCCTAAGCATGATCATCGTCGAGCTGTACTTCTGATCCCGATGCCGATGGGTTGAAAACTTCGCTCCTTTGTATTACGGTCAAAGTAAGAAAAAAAGGAGTGAGGCTTATGAAAAAAAGGACGCTCGGACATTCCGATTTACAGGTGAGTGAAGTCGGCCTAGGCTGCATGTCTCTCGGAACGGACAAAAAGCACGCACTGTCAATTCTGGATGAAGCTTTGGAACTCGGCATCAATTACTTGGATACTGCCGACCTGTACGATTTTGGACGCAACGAAGAAATTGTCGGTGAAGCGATCAAATCAAGGCGCCAAGATGTCATCCTCGCCACAAAAGCGGGAAACCGCTGGGAGGAAGGAAAACCGGGCTGGTTCTGGGATCCCCGGAAAGCATACATAAAAGAAGCCGTCAAACGCAGCTTAAAGCGGCTGCAAACCGACTATATCGATCTTTATCAGCTGCATGGCGGAACGATCGAAGATAACATCGACGAAACGATTGAGGCCTTTGAAGAGTTAAAACAGGAAGGCGTCATCCGCCATTACGGCATTTCCTCGATCCGGCCGAACGTCCTAAAGGAATACGTCAAAAAATCAAACATCGTCACAGTCATGATGCAATACAGCTTGTTGGACAGACGGCCTGAGGAATGGCTTTCTCTCCTTGAAGAACATGGAATCAGCGTGATTGCAAGAGGACCTCTGGCAAAAGGGATTCTGACAGAAAAACCCCTGTCAGATGCAAACGCATCGATTAAGAAAAGCGGCTATTTATCATATTCCTACGATGAACTCATCAAAACAAAGGCGGACATTGAAAAAGCAGCGCCTGATTTATCCGCAACCGAAACCGCGCTGAAGTATATTCTCGCCCAGCCGGCTGTCGGCGCGGTCATCCCCGGGGCGAGCAAACTCTCCCAGCTTCGGGAAAACGTTGAATCTGTCGGCGGACGCAGCCTGACAGAACAGGAAATCAAAGCGCTCCGCTTTTATACAAAACGCGACGTGTACACTGCGCATCGCGAATGAATTCAATAAGAAAGCACCGTCTCTTTGGCAGACGGTGCTTCTTTACTTATACTTCCTCCAGTCGTCAAGTCCGCTTTCGTTGAGGAGTTCTTCAAAGCTTTTATTTTTTTCCCTTTCCTGTCTTTCCTTGATAAGCCGTTCTTTCTCACGCTCTTTTCTTTTCTCGTCCTCCTCTTTCAATTCGCTTTTCATTTGCTGAAGCTTATGTTTCAAATCGTCGGCGAGTGCATCTTTCAGCAGCTGCCGGGTATTTGGGTCTTGTTTTTTCTTTCCCATTTCCTGTCCTCCGTTCTCCCTGTTTGTGATGATAGTTTATCAGGAATCTAAAAGTTCAGGCAAGCCGTCACTCTGGGAGCCGCCCCCCTCGGCAAATCTCAATGGTTGTGTGGTATGATAAAGAGAGAAGCATTTAAGAAAGGAAGAATACAACAAATGTTGATTTGGCTGGCTGCTATCGGAGCGGTTTTGCTGTTCATTGCTGCGCTCGGAATCTATTTTACGAATCAAATCATGTACATTAAAAAACGGACCGACCAATACATTATTGAGCGGGAAACTGCCGACGGCCATTATGACGAAAAAGCTTTCGCCGCTCTCCCGAAGGAAGAAATCACCCTCGCTTCTTCTTACGGCTACAATATTAAAGGGTACTACGTGCACCCGCACAAAACGAAAAACACCGTGATTATCTGCCACGGAGTGACGATGAATCTGCTGAATTCAATCAAATATATGAATCTGTTTCTGGATCTCGGCTGGAACGCCGTCATATATGACCACAGAAGGCACGGCGCAAGCGGCGGAAAAACGACGAGCTACGGATATTATGAAAAAAACGATTTGAAAACGGTTGTCAATTGGCTGAGGGAAAAACACGGCGAACAAGCGCTGATCGGGATTCACGGCGAATCGATGGGCGCTGTCACAACCCTTCTTTACGCGGGAATGGATGACGCCGAGGCTGATTTTTATGTGGCCGACTGTCCGTTTGCCACATTTGAGGATCAGCTCATTTACCGGCTGAAAGAAGATTTTCATCTTCCAGGAGCTTTCATTTTGCCGCTCGCCAGCCTCTTTTTGAGATGGCGGGACGGCTACCGCATCCGTGATGTCTCCCCTTTATCCGTCGTCGGAAAGATCAAAAAACCGGTGCTGTTCATTCACAGCAAGCACGACGACTATATCCCGGCTGAATCAAGCGAAATGCTTTACGAGAAAAAACCGGGGAAGAAACGGCTTTATATTGCTGAAAGAGGAGCGCACGCAATGAGCTACACCCAAAACAGAAACAGCTACAAAAACACGGTGCGGGACTTTCTTCAAGAAATCACAAACCGGCACAAAGAAGGCGAACGAGCATAAGTCTCGTCCGCCTTCTTTTGGTGCTACAGGATATCTGTAATGTCGCTCATATGATCGCCGATCCAGGAGATGGCCGTCTCAATTGTATCAAATTCCTTTGTTTCAAAGGTCATTTCATCCTGAAGAAGCCAGACATCCTTTTTGACGGACTCTGTCCCTCCGATTGACCAATGAAGGAGTGTATACGGATGATTTTGATGTAAAAAGGACGCCCATGTTTTATTTTGAGCGGTTTGCTTTAAAGATTTTACCTTTTGATTCAAATCGAACGCCACCCTATTTCACTAAAATACTCATTCTGGGAGAAAGCACCTGTGCCGGACTCTTCAGCATCAACGCACCCGCTTTCTCATAATAGTCGATGGTCATCGCTTCATCAAAAAAGACTTTTTGCGATGACTGAATATAAATCGGAAGCCCGTTTGTCTCAAGGGGCTCGCAACTTCCCGATAATTCGTCCGTCAGCCACAAGACCGGCACACCGCTGACCGCGCATCCGCATCCCTCGGAATCATAGCGGAGCTGGATCTTTTTATCAGGATAAGGCTCTGTTGCCCGTTGAATGGCTTGTCTTGCCTGAGCAGTGATTTCAAGCTGCATGATATCATCCTTCTTTGTTATGTTTACGGACATTGTACCACGGGTCGGGAAAAAGCGCATCGTTTCCGGCTGTCAGGCATAAATATGAAGGGATTCGGAGGTGGAATGATGTCCAAAAAAGTGCAGATTAAAGTGATGGACAACGGCGGTTTCCGGGTCACGGGAGACGTCGAACTGATCGACATGGAAGGAAATCCTTTCCCTGAAAAACCGGCTTTTTCGCTGTGCAGATGCGGAAATCGCTGAAAATGCCTTACTGTGACGGAAGCCATAAAGGAATGTTCGACTCTTGTGTCAGAGCTTGAAGCAGGAGGGGGGCTTTATCTGTCCTCCTCCGCCTTTTCCCATTGTTCAGCCAAGCGCTCAGTCTCTTTTATCCAGCCGCTTTTGCCGTCAATATAGCCTGCTATGTCAAGCGGAAACATCTCCGCCAGCTTCATCTTCAGTGCAGCATATTCTTCGGCCCGCTCCGGATGGGAGATTAAATAATCCCGAAACGCGAGATGCCGTCTGATATCGGGATGCCCGTTTCATACAGATGGACATGGTGTGTACGCTTCCGTCTCCCTTTTTGATAGAATCTTCTTCCCGGAATTCCGTTTTCCCCCTTCGGTTCATAGCCGAGCATTTTCATCCCCTTTTCGAAGCCGGCGGCGGAGCCGAGATCTTTCACTTCGATCAGTATGTCAATGATAGGCTTGGCGCTCATTCCCGGAATTGACGTGCTTCCGATGTGGTGAATATGCAAGACTTCATTCCGGAAAAGCGCTTCAAGCTGCTTTTTTTCCTTGAAAAATTCGCCCTTCCATTCTTCTTTATAGGAGACGACTTTAACCTTTCTCGGTGCTTGCAGCGTAAGCCTTGAAAGAACAACCCCTTTTTCAGGTTCATACTGTTCAATTTCAGAAAACCCCAATTTCCGATACAGCGCTTTTGCCGGCTCATTCCCCGCACCCGTCGTCACTTCAAACGATTCAGCTTCCTTCACCATCAATATATAACGAAGCAGGGCCATTGCAATCCCCTTTCGAAAATGGACCGGATGAACGGCCAGCCTGCAGATCGTCAGCTTTTCAGCTGTATGTATGAAGGAAGCGATTCCGGCTAATTCTTCCCCCTCAAACGAGCCGATGAAAGTTTCTCGTGAATCCATTACATCAAAAACCGTTTCATTCAGCTGCGGAATGCCCTGAAATTGAATGATCTCCGCTTCTCTTTCATAAGCCGGCCTTTGAACATTTACAATGCTGCGGGCTGTATGCGGATCTTTTTGGTTTAACAATTGAATCATTGCATTTCCTCCCCGCTGGTGCCATCTGACGGGGGCCGGCCGGAACGCTCCGAAATTCTGGCGTCTTCAACTTTTGCAATCCGTACGGCAAAGTCAGAGTACCATTCTGTTCGGGCTTTTTCCTTCGCCTGCCGGTGTTCGCCGTGAAACTTCCATTTTTCAATCGCTTCAAGGCTTTCCCAATAGGAGACCGTTATTCCCTTTCCGTTCATGTCCCTTGCGCTTTCTGCTCCTAAAAAGCCGGGCTGTTCTGCGGCAAGCTTTAGCATGTTCTCAGCCGTCTCTTTGTAGCCGTTATCCCCATTCGTTCTGACCGATGTGAAAATCACCGCGTAATACGGCGGCTCCGGCGTTTTTGAAATCATATTCATCCCCCTTTGATTCACAGCTCTTTGATAACCAGAACTTACTCCTGATCCGTTCTGCCATCATTCGAAAACCTTGGACACTTTTTTCCATCGAAAATCCCTGGTGATAACCAATCGGCACATTGTTGACATGCAGCGGACCGCTTTGCAGCCGGCACACGCTGCACATGAGAGAGAAGCTTCAAAGCCCATGTTTTCATCAAGATCCACCCGCTCTTTTCAACATTGTACCTGACCATCCGCCAAAGTGTTCTGCAGTATTGGATATGCTTCCTTATTATACCGTTTCCCGATCCTAATTTACCATTTTAATACGTACGTCAGTAGATTAATAGGAAAAATTCCTTAGTTCCAATTCAACAGCACAAACCGATTTGCTTTCTCCCAGAAAAGCTTCACTCTCCTTACCCTATAAGAGAACCGGCGCGCAGCGGTAAAAAAACGTTTCATATACTGCTCTTTTTTCGGGTATGAAAAATAGATAAAATTACACTTCGTTTTCATATTTTCGTTTTATAGAATTGTCGTTGTTGTGAACTTATTACTTTTTTAGGAGGAAAAACTATGCGTCGTCATTCATTTTTATCTATTCTATTGATTTGCATGCTGTCTGTTGTGTCCGTATTTTCGTTCCGGCCTTCAGCAGCTTCCGCCGCTTCCCACAATCCGGTCGTCATGGTCCACGGCATCGGCGGAGCCGATTATAACTTCATCGGCATTAAATCGTATTTACAATCTCAAGGCTGGACAAGCAGTGAGCTTTACGCCATCAACTTTATCGATAAAACGGGAAATAATATAAACAATGCTCCGAGATTATCCGAATACATCAAGCGTGTGCTGAATCAAACAGGAGCATCAAAAGTCGATATTGTCGCCCACAGCATGGGCGGGGCCAATACGCTCTATTATATTAAAAATCTGGATGGCGCGGATAAAGTCGGACATGTCGTCACCCTTGGGGGCGCTAATCGTCTCGTTACAAACACGGCGCCTCAGAATGACAAAATCTCATACACTTCGATTTACAGCACAAGCGACTATATCGTCTTAAACAGCCTCTCCAAACTTGATGGTGCAAACAATGTGCAAATCTCAGGCGTAAGCCATGTCGGTCTTTTGTTCAGCAGCAAAGTAAATGCCTTGATTAAAGACGGGCTGACCGCCAGCGGGAAATAAGATTGAAGGAGCCTTGAAGAGCTTAACTTCTTCAAGGCTCCTCATTGATCGGAATTGTCACCCCTCTTGCCAAAATAAAAAGGACTCTAAATAAACGCCTATTCCGACCGTTCATTCAGTGTCCGTCAACCCCCTCGATATGTGATTACTCCACTATGATTTCAAAGACTCTTTGTTCGAGATTGTATTTAGCGTCTTGGAATGTAAATTTATAATCATCTGTGTCGGCATCAGGTGAAAGCCAAGCTCCGTATTTTCTGATCGTCTGGACGATGCTTTCGAGTTCAGCAGGAGTGAAGTCACCTATGTCTGTGCCTTCGGTTTCAGCAGTATGGCGTATTTTTACTGTAATCATCATCACTTTTTGGCTCCTTTCACTTGCTGTTTGAACATCTTATTAACAGCATATTTTTTTCCTCTGTAAATCGTTCCATTAACTCCCTTGATTCAAATTATTCGGGCTTTCTTTTTTACAGACCTATTTTATATGGAAAAGCCGGACGGGATCCGAAAAATGTGTCTTCGTACTTTCGTCATATAAAGGCAAATATTCCTGTTTACAACAATGAGAATATCCCCTATGATTATGAGGTAAATCGAAATCATTACTACTTGGAGGTATAACTTATGGCTTACATAGCAAAACGCATGATCATACCGATTATTTTTCTCTTCATTCTCGCTTCCTGCTCCGCCGGAGGCGCTGGCTCAGCGAAAGGGGAAGAGAAGAAACTCACCTTTCTTTTCAATATTCCGAGTCAAACCCTTGACCCGAATCTTGATGTCAATTATACGGCTATCCGCGCCGGCATCAGTGAAACACTCGTCAAAATCAGTGCGGACCTTTCCATCGAACCGTGGATTGCCAAAGATTGGAAAAGCAAAGACGGACAAACTTGGGTCTTCACCCTTAAAGACAATCTGACGTTTCAAAATGGTAAAAAAGCGGATGCCAAAGCGGTAAAAGCGTCTTTAGAACGGACGATACGCGAGAGTAAAGCCATGAAGAACGCCCTAAAAATCAAGGAAATAAAGGCTGAAGGACAAACATTGACGATTACAACGAAGGAGCCGTTTCCCGAATTCCCTTCAGAATTGGTTCATCCAAACACATCGATCATTGACGTCAGCGCAGCAAACATTTCTCAACAGCCCGTCGGAACGGGACCTTTCCAAGTTTCCTCTTTTGAGGCCGGCCATAAAATAGAGTTAGAACGGTATGACGATTATTGGGACGGCAAACCGAAGCTGAAGCACGTCACATTCTCGTTTAATGAAGACGCAAACGCCCGCGTCATGGCTCTCCAATCAAAAGATGCCGATATCATTTACAGACCGAGCGTTGAGGATATTGACCAAATTCAAAAAGATTCGTCGATTACCGTTGATTCGGTACCGAACTTGCGCGTTCACCAGATTCTTTACAATACAAAGAAGGATCATCTTGCTGACCGCCACCTGCGCCGCGCCTTCGGCGCACTACTGAACCGCAAAGAAATCGCTGAAAGCATTTTGAACGGACATGCTCAGCCGGCAGACGGCCCCTTCCTAGCCGATTTCCCATTTTCCTCCGATACGGTTCAAAAGCCGAGCGGACTTCAGGCTGCAAAAGCTGAGCTGAAAAAAGCCGGCTACGAGCTTGAAAACGGTAAAGCCGTAAAGGACGGAAAAGCCTTGTCTTTTACACTGCTAACCTATCAGTCTCGTCCGGAATTGCCTTTAATCGCGCAAATTCTTGAATCAAATGCGAAGGAATTGGGCATTTCGATTAAGATTCAGCAAGTCGAAAATATTGATGAATATTTGGCGAAAAACGATGACTGGGATTTAGCGACATACAGCTCAATGACCGCGCCAAGAGGCGATGCCAGCTATTTGCTGAACACCGCCTATATGCCGAACGGCGCTTTAAACTACAGCGGCATCGAAAATCAAACCTTGATCAAATGGATTAAGGAATTCAACCGCACGATCGACAAAGAGAAGCGGAACCGACTTGCCAAAAAAGCAGCTGAATTGATCGAGAAGGAGACATTGAACTCTTTTATCGTGACTCCCGAAAACATCACAGCCTACCGAGACGGTGTATTAAATTGGGAAACGAGCAAAAGTGAGTATTATATGCTGACGAAAGATTTGGATGTGAAAACGAAATGAAGCAGATCTCCAAGCGGCTGTTTGAACTGGTCCTGTTCTTATTCCTGCTTTCATTTATCAGCTTTGTGTTTATGAAAGCGGCTCCCGGTGATCCGGTGAAACAGATGCTTCGCGTAGATGATGTTGCGGTAACGGACGAGCAGATCGAGGCATTCAGAGAGGAGCTCGGTTTGGACAAACCGGTTTATATTCAATATTGGAACTGGTTCAAGCGCTTTTTCCAATTTGATTTGGGAAAATCCTATACAACACACGAACCCGTCATCGACGAGCTCAGCCGGAAATTCCCGGCGACATTGCTTCTAACCGGCGCATCGCTTCTCGTTATGCTGCTGATTGCCGTGCCGGTCGGAACGCTTTCCGCTTTATACCGGGATCGGTGGATCGATCATCTCAGCCGCTTGCTCGCTTTAGTGGGAGCCGCGCTCCCGAGCTTTTGGCTCGGATTGATACTGATCGATCTCTTTTCCGTCAGGCTGAATTGGCTGCCGTCGATGGGAGCCGGAACGTTTAAACATTTGATTCTCCCCTCTCTCACGCTTGGGATCGCGATGTCGGGCGTTTATGTCCGCCTTGTACGGTCAAGCCTGATCGAAAGCCTTGGTCAGGATTTCATCAGATCTGCCAGGGCACGCGGCATCAGCGAGGCGAGAATTTTCTTCTTTCACGCGTTTCGCCATTGTCTTGTCCCTGTCATCACGATATTCGGGGTCAGCCTCGGCAGCCTGCTCGGCGGCACGGTGATTATTGAAGTCCTGTTTGCATATCCCGGCGTCGGCAAGCTTGTCGTTGATGCCATCGTTCAGCGTGATTATCCGATCATTCAGGGGTACATTCTTTTCATGGGGATCGCGGTTGTCCTGATCAATCTTTTAGTCGACCTCTCTTATCGGTACCTCAATCCGGAAATTCGCTTAAAGGAGGCTGGTCGCCGATGAGAAAAAACGTATTTCGATCTAAAACAGGACTATGGTTTGTGCTGCTGTTTTCCGCGGCGCTGTTCACCGTCCCCTTCTTTTTGCCGTTCGATCCGCTCCGCACAGATATGGCCAACCGTCTTCAGCCGATCAGTATGCAGCATTGGCTCGGAACCGACCATTTGGGCAGAGATATATTTTCCCGGATGGTCGCCGGTGCGAAAGCGACGGTCGGCACCGCCTTGGGCGCGATTCTGATTTCCGTTTTCATAGGTGTTCCTGTCGGGCTTGTCTCCGGGTTTTTCGGCGGACGGCTGGACCGGATGATGATGAGAATTGTTGACGCGGTTATGGCTTTTCCGGACTATATTGTCGCGATTGTTTTAAGCGGTTTGCTTGGTCCGGGGCTGATGAACTTAATATTGGCCGTCGTCGCTGTCAAATGGGTCGGCTATGCAAGGCTGGTCCGCAGCACGGTTTTTTCGGAAAAACAAAAAGATTACATCGCCTTGGCCAAGCTTACCGGTTTAAGCTCCGGGGCGATTTTAAAAAAGCACCTGCTGCCCCATGTTCTCGGCAACCTTTCCGTACTTGCGACACTTGATATCGGAAAAACGGTGTTAATGATTGCTGCCCTGTCCTATATCGGCCTGGGTGCTCAGCCTCCATACCCGGAATGGGGCGCCATGCTGAACGACGGAAAACATTACTTCTTGCATGCGCCTCAGCTTATGGTGATTCCCGGTCTTGCGATCATGTTCATCGTTCTGTTGTCCAACCTGTACGGTGATCGTTTAAGGGACAGGTTTGACGTCAAACACAAGAAAGGAGTTTCTTAGCATGCCGATGTTATCCATTGAGGACTTATCAATCAGCTCCCGGCAGCACACCATTGTCAAAAATGCCTCCTTCTCGATTCATGAAGGGGAATGGTTCGCGCTGCTCGGGGAAAGCGGCAGCGGAAAGAGCCTGACCGCTTCGGCCATAGCCGGGCTGCTTCCGGACGGACTAACGGTGACCGGCGGAGACGTGATATTTGAAGGCCAACAGATGCTTCAAGCCGGACGCAAAGCACTCCGACGCGTGCGCGGAAAGGATATCGCCTGTATTTTTCAGGACTGTCACGGAGCATTCACCCCTTTTATACGGATCGGCAAACAAATTGACGAAATGGTCAAAACGCATACAGGTTGGTCTAAGAATAAGCGAAGAGAAGCGATTCTCCATGCTTTTCGGGAGGTTTCTCTGCCGGAAAACAGAGTATATGAAAGCTACCCGTTTCAATTGAGCGGAGGGCAGCTGCAAAGGGCCGCGATTGCTCAAGCGATGGTGCTCCGCCCCAAGCTTCTCATCGCAGACGAACCGACGACGGCTTTAGACAGCATCACGGCCGCGGACGTCTTGCAACAGCTCGCCGCGATGCGCGCCAAAACAAACTGCGCCATCCTTTTTATCACTCATGACCTGCGGCTTGTCAAAAGATACGCCGATCAAACCGCCGTCATGCAAAACGGAGAAATCGTCGAAAGCGGCTTAACCGCTGATTTAATTAGACAGCCGGCACATGAATATACGAGGTGTTTATTCGCGGCCATCCCGCCGCTGAAAAATCCTCCGCCAAGGCTGACGGCAGCCCCGCCTGAAACAAAGGAAGCGGTGCTGGCGGGAACAGGAGGTGCGTGATGACCCATTCTGCAGAGACCGTTCTTTTTGTCAGCAATTTGACAAAACATTACGCTTGCGGCCACAAAGCGGTTGACAACGTATCATTCTCCATTCGAAAAGGCGAATGCCTCGGGCTCGCCGGCGAGAGCGGCAGCGGGAAAAGCACCCTCGCACGCTGCCTTTTGCTGCTCGAAAAAATCGATCACGGAGAGATTAGGCTTCATCAACATCCGCTTACCGGCATAAACAAAAAAGAGACCCGGAGACTGCGTCGAAAACTGCAGGCTGTTTTCCAAAATCCAGCTGCATCATTCAATCCAAAGCTCAATATTATCGATTCAGTTATGGAGCCGCTTGATGTTTCCAAACAAGACATGCCGTCATTTTTAAGGGACTTCCGAGGCAGCCGCCGTCTGACGGCTGAGCGTCTGTTCTCAATGGTCGGCCTTCCCTCGCGCCTCCTTGACCGCTATCCGCACGAATTAAGCGGCGGGCAGCGCCAGCGGGCCTTGATCGCCAGAGCCATCAGCACTCATCCGTCTTTAATCATCTTTGATGAGCCTACAGCAAGCCTGGATGTCACCAGTCAGGCGAAGATCCTGGATCTTCTCAAAGATTTGCAGGATGCTATGGGCCTTTCTTATTTATTTATTTCCCACGATCTGGCCGCTGTCCACTTCATGAGCCATCGCATCATGGTCATGAAAGACGGGCAGATTGCCGATCAATTTGAAAAAGAAGAGCTTTTTTCTGCCGAAAGGCACCCATATGCCAAAAAGCTGCTTCAGGTGTTTGAATCCTAAGGGGGGTCTTAACAGATGAATCACAAGCAATATCTAGCACTCGCCGTTCCGCTGATCATTTCAACGATCACCACTCCTTTATTGGGTGCGGTCGATACGGCGGTCGCCGGCCAGCTTTCCTCCCCTGCTTACATCGGCGGTGTTGCAGTCGGAACGATGATTTTTAATACGATGTATTGGCTCCTCGGTTTTTTGCGGGTAAGCACATCCGGATTCGCCGCTCAGTCACTCGGCTCCCAAAACAGATCAGAGAGCGTTTTGGCCCTTGCCCGGCCCGTTTGCATCGCGCTGTTTGCCGGACTGATGTTCATCATCTTGCAAAAACCGCTTGAATACGCAGCGCTGACGCTCATACAGCCCGACCGCCATACCGCTGAATTCGCCTCGCAGTATTTTTCGCTGAGGATTTGGGGAGCTCCATTTGCTTTAATCAGCTATTGCATTCTCGGCTGGCTGATGGGAATGTCTCTAATCAAAGTGACATTGCTTTTGCAGATTTCGATGAACGTCTTGAATATCGTGCTTGACATCGTTTTTGTCTACGTCTTTCACATGGAAGTATACGGCATCGCTCTAGCCACTTTGATTTCGGATGTGACGGGCTGCCTGATCGGCTGCTGGCTTGTGAAAACGAATGCCGCCATGCCGTTTAAGCTGCCGTCCGTCAAGCTTTTATTCGACCCGAAACCGTTTAAAAAAATGATGGTTGTCAACCGAGATCTATTGATTCGGACATTGTGCCTTTTGACGGTTTTCAATTTATTTACGGCTAAAGGAGCCGGCTTCGGCGCTGAAATTTTAGCCGCAAATGCGATCTTGATTCAAATTCATTATTTGATGGCTTATGTTTTTGACGGGTTTGCCAATGCATCGAGCATCTTTGCCGGGAAAGCCGTTGGAAGAATGGATCGGGATCTCTATTCCCGTACGCTTTCCCTTTCGATCCAGTGGTCGCTGATCTCGGCCGCGCTGCTTTCAGTCGGCTACTTTCTCTTGAGAAATGCGATCCTTCCATTGTTTACACCGCTTGAAAGCGTTCTGGAAGCAGCGAAAACTTACGATGTTTGGATCGCTCTTTTTCCTTTGGCCGCAAGTTTCGGACTCGTTTTTTACGGGATTTTCACAGGCGCCACCGAAATAGGCCCGGTCAGAAATTCAATGTTTTTGGCTGTTCTCGTCTTCCTGGCCGCCTTTTTTACCGCTGTCCCCGCTTTCGGAAACCATGGGCTGTGGCTCGCTTTTCTTTTATTCAGCCTTGGGCGTTCCGTATTCTTATGCATGGCTGTTCCCGGGCTGACCACCCGGCTTTTCGGAGAGCGCAGTGCTGCGAGAGAGGCAGGCCAAAGACCGAAATCATTAAAACACCCCGGCTAAGCTTTAGCCGGGGTGTTTACGTTTATTCTTTCGTTAATTGTGCGACGAAATGGTTCAGATGATCCAGCGTCATCAAATTTTGATTGCATTTTTCACTGTCACAGCAAATGTAATTGCCTCTGTCCGTATAGGTTTCTTTCCCGCTTTTCACGCGGGCCATGAACAGTCCGATCTCTTCGGTCCTGTTGCATATCGAGCAGATTCCTTTTTTATTGCTGGATTTGATGGTGCCGTGGATTCCGGTCAGCTTTCCGCCGGCGTCCACAATCATGTATTTCCTGCCTGATCCTGCATCGTTCCATCCCAGGTAGGAATATCCGCTGAAATCCATCTGCTCAAATTCGGGCGTCTTTAATTTTTTCACTTTAGAGAACAGCTTTTTAGCAGTCTTTACCGTTACATTCTGAAATGGAATCACATGAAGTTTTAATTCAGCTAAAAAGCGCACCGCTTCACCGCTGTCTTCCACTTCTGCCAGCTTCTCCAGCAAAGACTTTTGATCGCTGCTGAGATCAGGAAACAGGTTGAACACTTGATCCAGCGCATTGCACTTCAAAGCGTCAAGGACGTTTTCGTCATTGATGTTCGCATGTCCCTGGACGAGGCTGTCCGTTTGAAACTTAATAAAATTATATTGGTCATTTCTGATAAAAGGTGTCTTCATTTCTGCCAGCTCCTTATTTATAGATCTATATTTTAAAATAAGGTGCAAAGCCGGATGATCAGAAATGATACCTTGCTCTGTCAGGCGATTTGTTTATAACCCCGCCTCATGCAAAGTATCGCCTTTCAAGATAACAGGCTTTGCATGAGACGCTGCAGTCGGCAAATGAATGTCATTTACCATTTTATCCACCTCCGAATACTGATTCCATTATAAACGACAATCGTATTCAATCTCAATGATATCCTCTATCTTTAAAATGCAAATTTCATCCGCCCGGCTTACGATCCGCAGCTCCCTTTTCAGAGCGTCAGCATAGTGAATCCGGCCGGCGAGCGTTTTCACTTCCCCCTGCCGGTAATAAGCAAATTGCAAAAACCTGTTTTCTGCCATCGCTTCACAAATGATTTCATTGAATTCTTCATATTTTTGTTCATCCAGGATCGGTTTTTTGATTTTTTGAAAGCTTTCATGATATTCCCTGAGCAATTCCACGTGCTCAGGCAGCATCATGGAAACCCATTTGATACTGCCTCTGTCGCGAAGCATAAATGATTCTCCTTTCTATGCCTGATGGCCTCCGACCAATTTTGACCGCAGACGGGCCGTCCCGGCGTTTGTGTAGGAAACGGCCCGCAAAAGCGCTGTTGAGCCGTACCGTTCTCTGATGCCGTCCATCACATACCCGAGCTGCCGCTTCTTTTCCTGATCGGGGCGAAAAAGATCAAGCTGCATATTGGTGTCATCTTGAATATTGGACAAAGAGACGGAAATTTTCCGAACCGTTTTGCCGGCATAAAACCGCTCGAACAGTGCCAGACATGTATGGTAAAGATCAAGCGTGACATTTGAAGGGCTTTCCATTGTTTTTGAACGGTAAAATCCGCCGCCAAGCTCATCGCGGCTGTATTCGATGCCGAGACTGACGGTCCGGCCCGCCTGGCGGTGGGCGCGCGCCCTTTTGGCCACTTCCTCACACATTTCAAGAATGACATGCTTGACTTCCTCCGGATTCGGATAATCGCGAAGCAGAATCTGGCTTTTTCCATAGCTGACCTGCCCCTCCATGAGCGGCGCTCCAATCGCTGAAAGATCGATGCCCCAAGCGTGATAATAGAGCTGGTTTCCCATCACCCCGAATGTTTTCTCAAGCCGACTGAGATCATAGTGCGCCAGCTGGCCGACTGTAAAAATCCCCATCCGGTTTAACGTCTTTTCCAGCCTGGAGCCGATTCCCCACATGCGGCGCAGCGGAGACAGCGGCCACAGCTTCGTTTTCACGTCTTCGTAGCCCCAAACGGCCACCCCGCCTGCTGATTTTTTCGCTTCAAGGTCAAGGCACAGCTTTGCCATCAGCAGATTCGGTCCGATTCCGACAGCACAGGGAAGGCCAAACTCCCTTTCCATATCATCTTGAATTTTCATCGCAATCGTTCGGGCGTCTCCCCACATGCTTTCAACACCGTCCACCTGAATAAAGCTTTCATCCACGCTGTACGTATGAATGGCATCAGGCGGCACATAGCGGCAGAACAGCCGGGTGAGCTCTGTAGAAACACGGACAAACAGCCCCATCTTCGGATTGACCAGCTTGATGCGCGGATCATCCGGCAGCTGATAAAGCCTTGTTCCCGTTTGAACGCCGAACTCTCTTTTCAGAGCCGGAGAAGCAGCGAGAACGATGCTTCCCTGCCGCTCCGTGTTTCCGACAACCGCCAAGAAGCAAGTCATCGGGTCAAGTCCGAGCAGGACTGCGGCGCAGCTTGCATAAAAGCTCCGCATATCAACGCACAAAACCGAACGCGACGGATATTGACTGTAATCCATACTCTCCCTCCAGAAGAACTGATGTTCGCACAATTAGTGTATGAATACTATACTCCGAATATACGTTCGATTTCCAGGCGTAATTTTATCCAAAGAAAATCCTGGCGGAAAGCAATAAAAAACACCTTCTTTGGAAAGAAGGTGACATGGTTGACCATTCCAGTTCGGAATTTCGCCTTATTCAGTTTGATGATTCAAATTGAATGCTCTCTTGAGAACATCAGTTTTTCTTAGTAAGATAAAAGAAAAAGCGCTCCTAAAGGAGAAGACAAATGGATGAGAAACTGATTGAAAAAATGCTCGGACAGGCGCTGAAGCAGTACGGACGCAATGTTGCAACCGATCCGCTCAGCCCCGGCGAAAAAGAAATCCTGAAGCTGGCTTTGCAGGAAAGGCGGATCGAGGAGCCGAATGAAGGGCTGCATGCCCATATCGAGGATGTCATCTATGATTATGTCACAAATCAAGGCTTGTTCTCATCATAAAACGATTTTTCTTTGCGGCTTCCTTTGTACAGGAAGCCTTTTATCACCCAGCATTTAGAAATTCCTCTATTCACCGCCATCTGTTTCATGTATGATAAACAAATAAAAACGTAACGGAGAGTTTATCATGAAACAAAAATGGCAGAACATCCACCCGCTCAGCTGGACCATTATTGTCGGAACCATTTTCGGACGCATGGGAACAGCCATGAGCATCCCTTTTTTAGCAATTTATTTGACACAAGTGAAAGGCGCCTCTTCCGGCTTTGCGGGAGCTGTCATTGCAGCGAGCTCTCTGATCGGAATTGCGGCAAGCTTTTATGGCGGGTACTTATCAGACAGGTTCGGCCGGAAAACCATCATGCTCGTCTCGATTTTCGGCTGGACGTTCGTGTTCGCCGGTTTTGCACTCGCCGATCATGTCTGGACATTCTTTATCATGAATGCCTTAAACGGATTATGCCGCGCTTTGTTTGAACCGACTTCAAGAGCGCTGCTTTCAGACGTATCCAAACCCGAAACGCGCCTTTTCGTCTTTAATCTCCGCTATACCGCGATCAACCTCGGCGTCGTCTTCGGCCCGCTTTTAGGCCTGTATCTCGGATCTTCCAAAACGACGCTGCCGTTTTTCATTGCGGCTTTCATTTATTTTATTTATGCGGCGGTGCTGGTCATTCAATTTAAACACCACACCGTACCGGCAGCTGAGCGTAATAAGCGTATAAAAGTGCGGGACGCGCTGGAGGTGACAAAAACAGACCGGGTATTTACGATTACGCTAATCGGTTCGATTCTTTGTTTGTTCGGATATTCCCACTTCACATCGACGCTTGCACAATACATGGCGGCCAGCCCGTTCATTGAAGACGGGACGAAAGTGTTCGGCATGATGCTGACGCTGAATGCCTTGGCCGTTCTTGCCGTACAGTACCCGATCGTACATATCGCCAAACGGTTTTCACCGATTTTATCGCTGATTGCAGGAAATGTGCTGATTAGTGGAAGCCTGTTCAGCCTCTCTTTTTTCCATGATCTATGGTCCATTGTCTTGATCATTATCGTGTTTACGATCGGGGAGGTGCTTCTCTTTTCGATGATGGATTTACTGGTCGACCGGATTGCCCGGCCTGAGCTGAAAGGCACTTACTTTGGGGCTATGGGCTTCACCCAGCTTGGAAGCGTGGTCGGCCCTTGGGCGGGGGGAATGCTGCTGGACACCTTTGGAGCGGAAAAACCGTTTTTCACTTTTGCAATCCTGTCTGCTGCCACCATTTGCGGCGTTCCTTTCCTGGTAGCAGCCTACCGGAAACTCAAAATGGATGAAGCAAAAGTCAATTTAAGTTCGAAAAAAACGATGCAGCATTAATTGAAAACAGGCCGGCTCGAACAAAGGCCGGCCTTCGGCTGCCGCCCGCCTCAAGGGGCAGCAAGTTCAACTTTGATGCGGTCCGGATCTTCGGTATACAAGGCATAATGCCCGTTTCCGCCGGCAAACGGATGTCTGTCTTCATATAAAATGCGGCATCCCCGCTCTCTCAGTTTCATTGTCATTTCGTCGACCTGCTCTTTGGATGCCGCGTAAAAAGCAAGATGGTTTAAGCCGACGCGGCACCTGTGATAACCCGCTTTGATAAACTGCTCTTTCGCCTGCACAAGCACGAGATAGGCGCCGTTTGCTTTCCAGCTGATGCCGCCTTCCCATTGTTGAAAAACCTCATAGCCGAGCTCCCCGAGAAACCAGCCCCAAAAGCGCTTCGACGCTTCCAAATCTGAAACGTACAGTTCAATATGATGGATCATGCAAGCCTCCTCTTCTATACCCGTCTGACCAAAATCTCTTCCACCTTGTGGCCTTCGCCTTTTCTCAAGATTAAATCAGACCGGAATTTTGTAGGCAGAATGTTCTCATACAAATTCGGACGGTTGACGGTCTCCCATATTGACTTTGCCATATGGTCCGCTTCTTCGTCCGCGAGGTCTTTGAATTTATGGAAATAAGAACTCGGATCTTGAAAAGCCGTCTCCCTGAGCATGCGAAAGCGTTCAAGATACCATTTGATAATGAGGTCTTCTTCGGCATCCACATAAATCGAGAAGTCAAAAAAATCGGAAACGAAAACCCGCGGTTTTGTACGGTCGTCTTCGATCGTCGGTGTCTGCAGCACATTAACGCCTTCGATGATCACGATATCCGCTTGTTCTACCGTTTCATAAACCCCTTCCAATCTGTCATACGTTAGATGGGAATAAACGGGTGCGTGGACAATTTCCTTTCCTGATTTTAAATCGTTCAAAAACTCAAGCAGCGCTTTGACATCATAGCTTTCGGGAAACCCTTTCCTCGACATCATCTGCTTTTCTGTCAGAACCGCATTAGGATAAAGAAAACCGTCGGTTGTGATCAGACTGACTTTCAGCCGTTCCTGCAAACGGGAGAGCACAGTCTGAATGATGCGGGCCGTCGTGCTTTTTCCAACCGCGACGCTTCCGGCAATCCCGATGATAAACGGAATCTTGGCCGCGTGAGGATGATTCAAAAAACCGTTTACCCGGGTGTTCCGTTCATATTGAGTTGCCCGGTGTAAATAAAGCAGCCTCGCCAGCGGAACATAAACGGTTTCGACTTCTTCCAAAGACAGATAGTCATTTAAACCTTCAAGCTTCTTTACTTCCTCTTCGGTCATCTTTACCGACATATGCCCGCCGAGATTTGCCCAGGCATCACGGGTATGACTCGTATATAACGTGTGCAAATTCAAATCCTGATTCGCCACTATTCTCACCTGCCCTCTGTTCAAACGCTGTTTACTTAAAAAAGTGCATGAATTCTGAGACCGCTTTATTATTATATAGAATTTTTCGAATATTTACGAGGAACAACGTTTCAATCAAAAAAACCGTCTTCCTCCAGAGACGGGTGGGTCCGGTTTCCTTGCATGGCGGATGCGAATGGCTCTCCTTCCTGTCAACCCTGAGCCAACGGGTGTCCTTCGTTTGCAAAAGAAAAAAGAGCGCAGGCGCCCGCACTCTTTTTTCAAACGACATATTTGCTTTGCCTGTGCGCCATGTAATAAGTGACCGCAGACAGCAAGCCGACGGATGCGGCTAAAATGATGATGACCGGAATCATGTCCACCTTCACCGGTGTAAACAGTTTAAAGCCGCCGCTGAAACTGAAAACCGCATGCCCGAGATTAGACAGCAGGTTTTTTAAATCGAACCTGCCCAAAGCAGGGATCAGCAGGCTGTAAACGACATAAAGCAAAGCAGGCGTAATAAAGCTTCTGAAGAGGACGCCCAAATAAAATCCGATCGTCGAAAAGATGAAGCTGACCGCCAGAACGACAGCGAGCTGAAGCAGGATATTGCTTTTTGAAACAGCGGGTATTGTGAACTCGCCGACCGGTATATCCCTTGAAGCAAGGGAATAAAAGACGAGGCTTGACACATATGCCGTACATACAACGGCGATCACGGCGGCAGCCATCACCATGTAAACCGAACACTGTTTGGCAAACAGAACGGATTTCCAATCATGGCTGACCGCTTTCACTTTCATCGTCTTGAATCTGATGTCGTATGAGGAGATATAGATGGCATACAGCGTGAAAGCCAAGGGAAAAATGATGAAGCCCATCAGCTCAAGCGTCATAGTGACTGACTGTTTCGGCTCCAGGTGATGGAGGGACAAGACGAAATTCTCATAGTCGAACCTTAAAATATTTTCGACGATCTCTCCGTCGCCATCCTCGCTTTTCAGCTCACCTTCCTTCACCTTGACGGGCGACTCCAGCGCCTGCTTAATATCGATGCCGAGTTCTTTATATTCATTTTCAGTCTTTTTGAACTGCTGGTAGCTGTCCATTGTATTTTTATAGTGAACATATATGTATCCGGATGAAATGAATAATAGAGGAAGCAATAAAATGATGAGCAATTTAGAATACGATTGAAATGCAAGCTCTTTCTTGAAAATATTATAAATATTCTTTATAGACATCGCCCAATTCTGCTCCATTCGTTTTAAAATTGTCTATGTGGATAGCTGAACCGTCTTTCAACACGTATAATTGATCGACGATTGAAGAATAAAACTCAAACTGATGGCCGGCGGCAACAATCGTCATCCTGCTTGACCAGTCATTGATGAGCTCCTGAAGCTCCATCATGGACCGGTAGTCAAGCCCGTTTGATATCTCATCCAAAAACAAGAATGACGGTTTGTTTAATGCAGCGATCATTAAGGCCAGCTTTTTCTTTTGTCCGTATGAATAGGTCTTGACCTTTTTTTTCAGCAGCTCCCTGCCGAGAAACTTTTGCGACAATTGTTCAAGCTCTTCTTTGCCGGCAGGTTTATTGATCAGTAGTTTGATATTTTGATAGCCGCTCAGATGATCGTAAAACGGGGAATCGTCATAGATGACGTGGACTTTGCTCCTGACTGCTTCAAGCGGCTCGCCGTCGTACAGTATGCCGCCTTCGAAAGGTTCAAGCTTGAGCAGGCATTTCAAGAGCGTCGTTTTTCCGGCGCCGTTTTCTCCCATCAGAAAGGTGACTTTGTTTTTTTCAATATTCATGTTGAGACGGTTGAATACCGATTTGCTTCCATAAGATTTCGTCAGGTCATCGATTTTGATCAATTTGAAAAATCCTTTCTCGCATCAGGATGGTGTTGCAACATTCTCCATTATACAACGCTGCCATTAATTTCTAAATAGTCTTTTAGCAGCGTTGTATGAAATGGCTTATAGTAAATTAATCGTTTCCGTATTTTCCTTTTTTATTGACCCACCTTCTGTCTGTAAAGGTTGAGCTGGCCAATTCAACATCTCCCCACGGTGTAACGGTTCCGAAGCTCAGCGTTTTTTTCGCTCTCCATTTGTGAAGCCCTGATGACTTATAATACCTTTTAATCCCCTTTGCCCTCACCACATTCGGAAAGACGTAGCCGACATCCTGCGATCCGCTGCTTTTCGATACTTTTTTGCCGTTGTAGTACCAGTCGATATAATCTTTTGACCAGGCGAGGAAGCTTCCTCTTTTAATTGTCAGCCTTTTTCCTGCATAAGCCGTCACACCGCTTTGAACGGATGCCTGTTCAGGAAGTGATTGAACGTATTCTGTCTTGGCTTCAAGCAGTTCCTTTTGCTCGCTTGTCAGCTGCCCGTCCCCAGCAGCCGCAGCGAATGAGGATGGAACCAGGAGCGCCGCAGACAAAGAAAACCCTAAAATCGCTTTTTTCATTTCGTTTCCCTCCGTGTTTTTGAAATATTTGTATGTACGTCTTCAGCTGCCATCCATAAGCTACTGCCACATCCAAAACAATTTAAGGTCCGAGTTCTCTTATTTTAATGGATGAAAAAATAGATTCCTAGCAAAATGGACCATTTCATCGTTACCTATTGGAAACTATCCCCTCCTCCCTCTCGTAAAATTATAACATATTTTTCCTTACCTTCAATCAAATTCTCTTATTTTACCATTTTTCCCGAGGGTGTTCTTAGGCGAACACCTATTACCTCTGATTAAAATGTAAATTTGTGTATTATTTTTGAATTTTATTGAATTTCTACACAATTAGACATTTTTTTCTCCAGCCGAGTGATAGGATGTACATGCCTATGATGTCATAGGCAAAAAAACAATCTTTAGGAGGTCGTTAGGGATGTTTCAAAACAAAATCAAAAAAGCAGTCGGAGCGGTTGCATTTGCAGGTGCTTTGTTAGTGTCTGGATTGCCCGTAAGTGCGGATACACTGCCTGAATTAATATGGGTGAGGGACAAGTATCCCGGTGCGCAATACGAATATAAGGTAATAAATGGCGAGAGATATGTCGATGTTTACAGAGTAATAAATGGTAAAACAGATGTCACACGCGAAAAATGTGAAACGATGTACCAAGACCGCTGCTATGTCAAAAAATAAACAACGTGCAGCTGGCGTCTGAAATATGAACATGCTTCGATCCGCTTTTGGAGAACAGAGCGTGAACGAGCGGCTGATTCTTTTACAGACGCGGGCTTTAGAGCGCAAGCAAGCGGGAGGCGTTTTGATGCGCCTCCCGCTTTCCGTTCTGTGAATGTCGATCTTTTTTAAAAGTCAACAACCGCTGCAATGAAACTGTGTTCCCCTCTATTCATTGGAAAAAGGCATTCCTATTAAACAAGGCATCCCACCGATCAGAACGCCTTGTTTTTTCAAATAAATTCCTTATATTCATCCTTCGGCCACTATCCTTTAAAGCCGTTATCGAGTACCTCGATCATCGAAGAAGTCGTTTTTGCATGGTTTTTTGTTTGCTGCACAAGCTTGATGATGTCTTGGTATGCCTGCTGCGCTCCAAGCACCAGCAAAGGAACCCCGATCGGATCGATTTTCAGCCTCCTCGAAAATAAACCGCCGAATGTCATCGCTATTGGCACAGTCGGAGACGTGTTTGAAAAAATGACTTTCTCCTGAAGTTTCCCGTTTTTTTCAAACAGCTCGAGAACGCCTCGCATGGCTGGAATGACAGCTTTTGACGATCCTCTGCCGATCGTGTACACCTGGTTGCCTTCTTCATCAAGTCCGTGAAAGATTAATTTTCCCATTTCCTTCGGACTTAATTGATTAAAACAGTCGGTGCTTAAAATTTCGTTTCTTGTTGGTTTTCTGCTGAATGGGAGCTTTTTCAGATGATAAGCAGCGGCAAGTGCAGATGAATGAGTGCCGCCGTAACAATTGTATATATAGATCAACCTGCTCACCCTCTTCATGTCTTTGGTTTTAATGTGGCCCAAATATACAATGCTTATTTATACCTCGTTTCCAGAACTTCTTTAACAGCTGAGACATACGCTTGAAACGTCTCATTTTTAGAACTTGCCCGCGTCCACAGGCCGAACTCCGAAAAAAAAGCCTCTCGTTGAGGCGTGCTGATTTCCAATTGAATGCTTTGACCTGTTTTGCATTGATTATTGATATTTTCAGGATTTCCTCCTGCAAGCCGGTGGCTCGGGCTGACCAGCTCCGCCGAAAAACCTTTGTTCAGCAGCGCTCTGACAATCGCTTTCGCCCCTCCTGTATCCGTTCCCCCCACAAGCGTATGTTCAACGATGTCATGATATCCATGAAAAGCCAGCACATAGCTGTGCTCTTTGACCGCTTTGAGGGCCTGAGGTTCATCAAAATGATTGCTTGTGATGTGGAGATCCCAGTTTTGCGAGGGTTTGATTCCCTCAAATAAATAAGTGGAATAATCGGCGCTGAAGGCGCGGACAAGTTCACTGACACCTCCTTCGATTCCTCCGCCGTGCGGTGAAAGAATCAACAGTTCGGTGCCCATGTCTGTGTATTCGATTTGGTAATCTTCTCCTTCTGTTTCATGTTCGGCAAGCTCGGCAAAATTGGCGTATTTGTCTGCGGATGAAGCGACGCTTTTCAGCGGAAATTGAAAGATGACCGTTAAGCAAATCCCCGTGACTAACCAGATGATGCAACGATTTTTCATCAATGGGTTCCATTCTTCCTGCACCGTTAAGAAACTCCTTTTATCGTGTATTTTGTTGCGAGTATCACGTGATATCATGTTTCGGCCGGGATGAGAGAATTTCAATAAATGGTAAAATATTACTCCCTTTCGTCACCCAGTTGCCATTTTATATAAGAAGAACGGCAAAACGAAAGCGACCTTTACCTTATTTTTCATCAGCGGCCGGCACGTGTTCCCGGAAGCACGGAATCTTTCGGCGTGCCGTATTTTTATATCAATTGCCTCAGGCTGGACAGGTGCCATCAGATCAAGCAGCGCTTAAAGAAGGAAGCAGAGGTTCGATGCCGGGTTTTGCAGAGGGACAAAGTCTCCCTGTTTTTATATGATATTTTGAGCCTCTCTGCAGGGGGCATCGCTAAAAAAATGCAAACAAAAAAGGAACGGATGATTCCGTTCCTTTCTTCGAGAAACCATTATTTTTTATAGAAAGCGCTTCGACCTGTTCGTTCAACCAGCGAAGGGAAAAGCTGGTAGAGTTTGCTGACGCTGTTCATCCAGCCTGGAAGATTGATTTCGCGCTTGTTCGTCATCATTGCCGAGACGATTTTCTTAGCAACCCGATCCGGATCTAGCATCCATCTCCCGACGCTTTTTACATAATCGCCTTTTTTATCTGCCGTCTTGAAAAAGTCTGTTTGAATCGGTCCAGGATTGACCGTTGTCACGTTGACCCCTGTTTCTGCAAGCTCCATTCTCAAGCTGTTTGAATATCCGAGCACCGCATGCTTTGTTGCCGCATAAAGGCTTGACTTGGGCGTCGCTATTTTGCCCGCTTGTGAAGCGATATTGATAATATGGCCTTTGTCTTGCCTGATCATATGCGGGAGTGCCATTTTCGTGCAGGCGATCAGACCGAATACGTTGACCTCAAACATCGCTTTCATATCTTCAAGGGAAGCGTCAAGCGCGCTTTCAAAAATGCCGAACCCCGCATTATTGACAAGAATATCAACCGGACCGGCCTCTTGAAACGCCGCTTCAACTTCATCCGTCCGGCTGACGTCCAATACGATTATACGGCACTTTGCGCCGGTTTTATCCGCGATGTTTTGCTTCAAAGCATCGAGGCGGTCTCTTCTGCGCGCAGCCAGAATGATCTCCGCTCCTTCCCCTGCAGCATGATATGCGATCCGTTCGCCAAGCCCTCCTGAAGCTCCTGTAATCATCACTTTGTGCGCTTTCAACTTCTGCTCCATGTTCGTCACCTACTTTGCATAATAGTAATCGATTCCATCGGCCGCATCAACTCCGATCCTCCCCTGGGATTCCAGATCGTCAAGCTGCCCAATCGTTTCTGACAGTGTTAAGAACAGCTCTTTTTCATAGACTGCAGGGAACAGTTTTCGACATATCTGATAAGGTGAATGCGGTTTTTCAGAGAGGATGCGGTACACCTCTTCGGCTCTGTTTCGCTGCTTTTCCAGCCTTTTGGCGACAAGCTCATTCACTTTTGTGATTTCCTCCCCATGGCCGGGATAAATCATGTGAAGCGGAAGCTCCTGCAGCCTGCCGAGAGATTCCAGGTAATCCAGCAGCGGAGTCGGGCGTTTCCCTCCTTTTTGCGGCACTTCCAGAAGCGGATTTGAAGAAGACGGCTTTAGCAGCAAGTCTCCCCCGAGCATGCTTCCAAGTTCTTCATTATAAAGGACAATATGCGAAGCGGCATGTCCGGGCGTCTCAAGAACCCGCCACCCGTCAAGCCCTTCAATTTGCCCACCTTCTGAAACGGTCTCTGTCAATGTCCGATTACATGAATACCGGTACGACGCTTTTATGGTATGGCCTGGCGGCTTCATATCGCCGGGAACGCCGAATCGTTGAAACAGGTATGTAAAAAAGGACTTTTGTTTTTCAATAAAATCGGGATTTTGACTGATATACGGTTCATTGAACGGATGGCCAATGATTTTTACCTCTGCCGGGAATTCGTTCAGCAGTCCGGCGTGATCAGCGTGATGGTGGGTCAGGACGACCTGGTCGATATCGCTTAATGACAGTCCCTGTTCGGCCAGCTCGCTCTTCAAAACGGCTGCCGCCTCCTTTGTGTTGGGCCCGGCATCCACCAGAGTGAGCGCCTCGCCTCTGAGCAAATAAATGTTGACGTCTCCGACTGCAAACGGAGTCGGCAGTGCAATAGGAATGATTCTTGCGTCTTTCATCGTTTTATTCTCCTCATCCTGCGAATTGATGTTGATCATATTTTACCTTTTTCTCCCGCGCATGTCATTTTTGCCTCAAATGCCTGTTGACATTTCAGCATTCCTCATAGCATAATGAACAACAAATATATGAAGGTGAATGAATGAAGACGCGATGAAGAGGAATAGTAAACGAGCAATGGCTAAAGAGAGTGAAATCCACGGCTGAAAGATTTCACAGCCCGCTTGCCTGTTGAACCTGCCCTCAGAGCGCTTAGGCAAACCTAAACGTATCCCGCGTTACGGGGCAAGAGCTGAGCATGTATATGCTAATGAAGGTGGTACCGCGAAACCTTTTCGTCCTTTGCGAAGACGGAAAGGTTTTTTTGTTTTTAGAAGGAGGAATCAAAATGAAACGAATAGGATTTATCGGAGCCGGTTCGATGGCTGAAGCGATGATTAAGGGGCTTGTCAAAAGCGGTGCAATGGAACCTGAGGCGATATTCGTTACGAATCAGTCGAATACGGCCAGGCTTCGTGAATTAAGCGAGACTTACGGGGTATGCGGAGAAGCAGATACGGCAAAAGTCGCCGCCCGGTCGGATACACTCGTTTTGGCGATGAAGCCGAAAGACGCGGCAGGAGGAATAGCCGCACTCCGCCCCTATTTGCGAAAAGAACAGCTGCTGATCTCTGTTCTTGCAGGCATTCCGATTCATACGATCCAGCACTATGCCGGGCTTGAGCTGCCTGTTGTGAGAGCCATGCCGAATACATCGGCCGCCATTCAAAAATCAGCCACAGCCTTTGCGGCAAGCCCGCTTGTCACGAAAGAGCAGATGCAGGAAGCGGCTGACCTCTTTGCGACGGTCGGCAGCGTTACAATCGTTGAGGAATCTGCCCTTGATGCTGTGACAGCCGTAGCCGGAAGCGGGCCCGCTTTTGTTTATCGGTTTGTCGAAGCCCTGCAGGCGTCGGCTGCCGAGCTGGGGCTTCCTGAAAAAACGGCGAAACAGCTGATTATCGATATGATGGCAGGAGCGGCTCAAATGCTTGAAACCGGCAGAGATCCTTCTGTCATGAGGAAAGAGATCACAAGCGCCGGAGGGACAACGGAAGCAGGCCTTAGGATGCTTGACGACCATCAATTTGAACAGACCGTCATATCCTGCGTCAAAGAAGCGGCGAATCGTTCTGCGGAACTCAGGGATATGTTTGCCGCCAAAATTTAAAAAAGTCGGGAACAGCGTTTTCGCTCGTTCCCGATTTTTCTTCAAGCGGTCCCGTATCTTAGAGAAGCTTGTGTATCGCGAGCCGGAGGATATCTGGCAGCTTTCCAAATGAAAACGGCACATGGAGACGTTCCGTCCATTTGTGAGGATCTTTGCCGGCCGGCCCGATATTGATGACCGGCACAAACAGTGCGTTTTCGCGTCCTTTTGGAAGTGAATAGCCGTGATGAAAAAGCGGCATATTGGATGTGAACGCATCGACTGACTGTTTTTGCAGCTGCAGGTAGCTTAAATCGGACAGGCCGGGGAAATATTGGACTTCTGTAAATTCAATTCCGTGCCTGTCGGCCGCATACTGCTTCACTTCTCTCATCACCTTTCGGATCAGAGGATCGTCCTTTGAAGAAACAGCCGGATAAAACGGCGGACTGTAAAACAGAACGATCATCGGAGCATCTTCTTTGCAGAGTGAAGCCAATTCAGAGACGATTTTCGTTGAAAAGTCGCGGTCTCCAAGCTCCCCCCTGTTCGCAAATGCAAAGTTGAGGATGCGTTCCGCCTCGGGCTTCCCGGCTTTTTCCTGTGCTTTGTTCCACAGCTTCTCAAACGTCAGCACGGAAACGGCCGGGTTAATTGGCATGAAGGCTTCAAACCGCTGATATTCGGCCGTTTTACGTTCGATATTTGTTTGAATATTGGCGGCCGCTTCCCTGGCTGTGTCGAGCAGCATGCGATGGAGCTCGGCGGCGGAACGCTGCATCATCAGCACATTAAAGAGCGACACCGCTGTGTGAGGAGTCTGAACCGAGTAGGCCTCCTTCAGATCTTTTTGCATCAGATTGGCCGGGGGAGGCGTCACCTCTCCGTCCGCTTCTTCGCAATAGTCGACGTTTAATTCGAGCAGCCTGTTGATCTCAGACACCATTAGATTCGCATTCACCCCTGCAAACGGCTCGCCGACATGCGTCTCAACCCCTTTGCAGAAAAATCCGGCAAGCGCTTTGCCGATGCTGCCTGAATAGACGTACTGCTTCGGATCACCCGGATGTTTTTCAAACATCGGCTCACAGTTTAAGCACGCTGTATAATGAAGGCCAAATTCTTTTTCTAAAGCTTTCAGTACAGGTACTGCTTCAAGCATCCCCTGCGAGTTGACTTCTTCGTCCGGAACCGTAATTAATAGAAGGTTTCCGTCAAATTCTCCGTTCATCGCCCGTTCCAGCATAGAAAATTGAACAGCAAGACCCGCTTTCATATCCATGCTTCCCCTACCGAACAGCCATTCGCCGCTTTCCAGGTCTTTTTTGACCCGTTCAGGCAAAAGTTCTTTTTTATCATTTAATAGGTCCATGAGTTCCGGGACTTTGCATGCCATATGTTTGAATTCTCCGTAGTCTGCCGTATCGACCACGTCAAAATGGCTCAAGAGGAGCACCGTATTTGATTTCTTTTCCTTTTTGACGAGGGCGGTTAAAAAATAGCGCCCATCCTCCATCGGGTGAAGCTTTAAGTATTCAGGATTCTTTTGAAAGTACGAACGGTCCTTTAAGACATCATGCATATATTTCGCAAGCGCCACTTCTCCGGCCGTGCCTGAGATGCTTTCGTATTGAACAAGAGAAATGAGCAGCCGTTTCAGTTCTTCCACTGTCTGCCACTTCACAAAGCAAGCCCCCCTCTTTCACTGTTTTCCGCAAATGTATGTGATATCATATTTAGTAAAAAATAGAATGTGTACAACTTTATTGTACTGAACATTCTTACATATGGAAATGACTTGAGCAGTTTATATGACGAGAATGGGCAGAATTGGTATAATCGAGGCGAAAACTTACGGGAGGCGAAAAAATTTGAGTAATCGAAAACTATTCACACCATGGAGTTTAAAAGGAGTTACACTAAAAAACCGGATTGTCATGTCGCCGATGTGCATGTATTCCTCCCATGAAAAGGATGGAAAAGTGCAGCCTTTCCACATGACCCACTACATCTCCCGCGCCGTCGGACAAGTCGGACTAATCATGGTAGAAGCTACCGCCGTCACTCCGCAGGGAAGAATCTCTGACCAGGATCTGGGCATATGGGATGACGCGCATATTGACGGACTTGCTGCATTGACGTCACAAATCAAGACGTACGGCAGCAAAACGGCGATTCAGTTGGCGCACGCCGGAAGAAAAGCCGAGGTCGAAGGTACAATCTACGGACCTTCAGCGATTCCTTTCGACGAAAATTCGCGAACGCCTGTTGAAATGACAAAAGAGGACATAAAAGAAACCGTTCAGGCTTTCAAAAAAGGAGCTGAACGCGCGAAAGCCGCCGGCTTTGACATCATCGAGATTCATGGAGCCCACGGATACTTGATCAACGAATTTTTATCACCGCTTTCCAACAAACGCGAGGATGAATACGGAGGTTCACCGGAAAACCGCTACAGGCTGCTTCGCGAAGTCATCGACGCTGTAAAAGAAGTCTGGGCCGGACCATTATTCGTACGCGTTTCAGCTTCAGACTACAAAACAAAAGGCCTTGATGTCGCCGATTATGTCGGTTTCGCCAAATGGATGAAGGAACAGGGCGTTGATTTGATCGATGTCAGCTCCGGTGCTGTTGTGCCTGCTGATATCAACGTCTTCCCAGGCTACCAAGTCGGCTTCGCCGATACAATTCGCGCTCAAGCCGAGATTCAGACAGGAGCTGTCGGATTGATCACTAGTGGCCTACAAGCTGAGGAAATCCTCCAAAATGGACGCGCTGATCTCATTTTCGTTGCACGGGAGCTGCTGAGAGATCCATACTGGCCGAAAACCGCTGCCAAACAGTTGAACACAAAAATTGAAGGGCCTGTTCAGTACGACAGAGCCTGGTAAACTTAATATCCCGCCTTATGGCGGGATATTTCTTTTTTTCAACTCGTGAGAAACGAACATCCTTGTTTGTGCGTCTTTCCTAATAGAACACCATATACAAAGAGAGGATGACCTCTATGACCATAACGGAAAGAATATATACTGTTGAAGGGTGCATGTTTTATACAAAGCAGAGAAAAGGAAAAAAGAACGCAACGATTATTTTTGAAGCGGGCTACGGTTTTTCTTCAACGACTTGGCAGCCCATTTTATCCGATATAGACGAAGATCTCGGCTTGTTTGCATACGACCGTGCAGGCCTTGGCAAAAGCGGGCCGAGCACCAGCAAACGAACAGCGGATCAGATGGTGAAAGAACTAAAAGCGCTGCTTGCAGCAGCAGACGTCAAACCGCCCTACCTGTTTGTCGCCCATTCGTTCGGCGCCGTCATTGCAAGGCTGTTTGCAAGCCGGTACAGCGATGAAGTCATCGGCATGGTGCTGCTTGATCCCGCTTGTGAAGATCAGGAGGAAAAAGTGCTGCCGCTACTTCCGGACACATTAAAAGAAGATTATGTCAAACAGTTTTCGATCGAAGGGTCCCATGAGGACTTTAAACAAAGCCTGGACATGCTGAAGCAGGAAAAGAAACACCTCGGTTCGGTTCCTTTGCTCGTCCTCTCGGCGGGAAAAAGGACGGAGGCGGCGAAGCAAGCTCATCAAGAATGGCTGAAGCTTCACAGCAGACTGCTGTCTCTATCGCATCAAAGCGGCTGGATTCAGGCGAAAAACAGCTCGCATTTGATCCATCATGATGAGCCGCACATCGTCCAGCTTGCGATCTATGATGTGTGGTATGCGGCACAGCAGCAAACATACGCCTATCAAGCCGCCAATTAAACAAAAAACCAGCAGACAGTCTGCTGGTTTTAGTTATTTTGTTTCACGGTGAATCGTGTGCCTTTTCAGACGCGGAGAATATTTTTTCAATTCCAGGCGATCCGGATTTGTGCGTTTGTTTTTTGTCGTAATATAATTGCGGTCCCCTGTTTCGGTGCACGCCAATGTAATTTTTACTCTCATGTTGTCCTCCTTAATAAAACGTAATCATTACGCTTTATTATACATCATTTTAGAACCGTGTCAATAAAAAAAGCTTCCCGTCCCGGATTGTCGGAACAAAGAAGCTTTATAACTGCCCATTAAGTTCTTTTGATCTCATGCTCATAAAAGTCAAAAGCTGCCACGGTATCAGGAAAGATCGCTTTTGCTTCATCGACCAGTTCAAGCACGTTTTCCCCCTGGTATCTTGCACTGATATGGGTTAAAATCAGTTTTTTTGCACAGGCTTCCCGCGCTGTTTCAGCAGCTTGTTCTGAAGTGCTGTGATAATAGTCTCCGGCGAGCTCCCTGTCGCCTTTCGCAAATGTTGCTTCATGGATGAGAACATCGGCTTTTTCGGCAAGCCTCTTCACATTCTCGCATGGCCTCGTATCCCCGGAAAAGGCGACAATCCGCCCTTTTTTTGGCGGTCCGATAAAGTCTGCCCCATGAATCGTCCGGCCGTCTTCCAATGTGACCGTCTCCCCGTTTTTCAGTTTTTGATAAACAGGGCCCGGCGAGACTCCGATCTCTTTCAGTGCTTCAGCGTCAAGGGCGCCCGGAACATCTTTTTCCTGCACGCGGTACCCAAAAGCGGGAATGCCGTGAGATACGCTTCTGGCCGTCACGATAAACTGGTCATCCTCAAAGACTGTCCCTTCTCCAATCTCCTTAATCACAAGCGGATATGTGACATGCGTCCCCGATACGTCAAGCGCCGTTTCAAGAAACGTTTTGATTCCTTGCGGTCCGTATACGGTCAGCGGGCCTTCCCCTCCCTGGAAAGATCGGCTGCTGACAAGACCCGGAAGCCCGTATACATGATCGCCGTGAAGATGGGTAATAAAAATCTTTTCAATTTTTCTAGGTTTGATCGATGTATGTAGAATTTGATGCTGTGTGGCTTCCCCGCAGTCAAACAGCCAAACAGACCGCCTTTCTTCTAAAAGCTTCAATGCAACGGATGTGACATTCCTCGTTTTTGCGGGGATGCCCGCTCCCGTTCCTAAAAATAATAACTCCAATATCCTTTCCTCCTGCTAAAAACTTCATCTATCACAAGCATACAGGAAGTCTTGGAAAAAAGAAACGCCGGCCTCGCGTCGGGCTATGCAACTAAATACCCTGACCGTTTTCAGTAAAGTTTTCATACGATTCGATCTCAAATGTTTGCTTTAAGGGATTATTAGCTTTAAAATGAAGAAAATAAACTTATGCTTCGAATAAAGTGAGGTACGTTTAATTGAAAAAAGATCAAATGGAACCAAAAGCAGTTATCGTAATATTTGGCGCAACAGGGGATTTGGCAAAACGAAAACTATATCCTTCTATCCACAGGCTCTACGAAAACGGACAAATCGGGAATGAATTCGCGGTTGTCGGAGTCGGCAGACGCCCTTGGACAAATGAAGACTTTCGCAGTACCGTACAGCAATCGGTTTCGAAGTTTCCGTTAAACGAAAAGGATGTGGACGAGTTTACATCTCACTTCTACTATCATCCTTTTGATGTTACAAATTCCGGCTCATACCGGGAATTAAACGAACTTATAGAGAAGCTGGAAAGTACATATGATATTCCGAATAACCGGATGTTTTACTTAGCGATGGCTCCTGAATTTTTCGGAACGATTGCAAAGTTCCTAAAATCAGAGGGTGTCACTTCAACAACAGGCTGGTCAAGGCTCGTTATCGAAAAGCCTTTCGGGCATGATCTGCCGAGCGCAAAAGCCTTGAACCAGGAAATCCGTGAAGCTTTTACAGAAGATCAAATTTATCGGATTGACCATTATCTAGGAAAGCAAATGGTGCAGAACATCGAAGTCATCCGCTTTGCCAACGCGATTTTTGAGCCGCTTTGGACAAACAGATACATCTCGAACATTCAAATTACGTCAAGTGAAGATTTGGGTGTGGAAGACAGAGCGAGATATTATGAAAAATCGGGTGCGCTTAGAGACATGGTGCAAAACCACATTCTTCAAATGGTGGCGCTGCTTGCGATGGAACCGCCGATCAAGCTGAACACGGAAGAGATCCGCAGCGAAAAAGTGAAGGTTCTCAGAGCCCTTCGTCCGATTCAAAAAGACGATGTCGACCAATTTTTTGTGCGCGGCCAGTATGACGCAGGAGTCGTCGACGAAAAACATGTTCCGGCTTATCGCGATGAGCAAAACGTAGCAAAAGATTCGAATACGGAAACGTTCGTTGCCGGCAAACTGCTGATCGACAACTTCAGATGGGCCGGTGTGCCGTTCTACATCCGGACAGGCAAACGGATGCAGAAAAAATCAACGCAGATTGTCGTCCAATTTAAAGACATTCCGATGAATCTTTATTACGGAAACGGCAACACGATGCACCCTAATCTGCTGGTGATTCATATTCAGCCGGATGAAGGCATCACCCTTCATTTAAACGCAAGGAAGCTTGGAGGCGGCACTTTTGCCCAGCCGATCAAGCTCGACTACTGCCATAACTGCGGGGACGGCATCAACACGCCTGAAGCTTATGAAAAGCTGATTTTGGACTGCTTGCACGGAGACGCGACAAACTTTGCCCACTGGGATGAAGTTGCGCTTTCCTGGAGTTTTGTTGATGCGATATCTCAAAACTGGGAGGAAAACAAAACCCTTTCCCCTAACTATAAGGCGGGCTCCATGGGGCCGAAAGCTTCTGACGACCTGCTCGCAAAAGACGGCTTTCATTGGTGGCCGCTTTAATAAAAAAACAGCCTTCACAATTGAAGGCTGTTTTTTTATGCTTTCAAGGCCTGCATCTCTTCCGGATGGCTTTTGTCCCGCTTCCACATCAGCTGAAGGACGAACAGCAGAAGGAATATGCCGAGGCCGATCATATCGGAATAGCCTTCTGGATAAATCAGCAGAAGACCGCTGGCAGCCGCCAGTATTCTTTCAAACCAGAACACTTTTCTCATCCAGAATCCGATCATGCCAGCGCCGATGGCGATCATTCCGGACAATGCGGTAAAGACCACCCAGAGAATTTCATACCAATGCGCATCAATCATGAGAAGCTCCGGAGACAGGACGAATATATACGGGATGATAAAAGCGGCAATCGCAAGCTTTGCTGAATTGATCCCCGTTCTGATCGGCTCTCCTCCCGCAACCCCCGCAGCTGCAAATGCTGCCAAAGCAACGGGCGGCGTAATGTCAGCTACGATGCCGAAATAAAACACGAACAAGTGGGCCGACAGATCAGGAACATTCAGCAAAATCAAGGCTGGCGCGGCAATCGTCGACGTAATGACATAGTTTGCCGTCGTCGGCGACCCCATTCCGAGAACAAGAGCGGCGATCATTGTCAAAAAGAGCGAAGGCAATAATGCGCCTCCTGCCAAATCGAGCAGGCCGTTTGCAAGTTTGAGGCCGAGACCCGTCTTTGTGACGACTCCGACGATGATGCCGGCAGCTGCCGTTGCCGCCGCAACGGAAAGCGCCATTCTCGCTCCTTCCGCAAGAGCCAGCACAATCCCTTTAACGCCCATTCGCGTTTCTTTATTGAACAAACCGACCAGGATCGCCAGAACGATCGAATACAAAGCGGCATGCATGACCGTGATGCCCGACATTAACAAAACGACGACCGAAATGATCGGAAGCAGCAAATAAATCTTTTTGAATACTTCCTTGCGGTTCGGCATTTCTTCTTTCGTTAGTCCGCGCAGGCCGAGGCGCTTCGCTTCAAAGTGCGTCATGATCCAGATGCCCGTAAAGTATAAAACAGCCGGGATCGCCGCGGCTTTCGCGATATCCCAGTACGTAATGCCTCCGCCGATGAACTCAACCATTAAAAAGGCGGCGGCTCCCATGATCGGAGGCATCAGCTGTCCGCCGGTAGATGCGGAAGCTTCGACTGCACCGGCGAATTCTTTTTTATAGCCCAGTTTTTTCATCATCGGAATCGTAAACGATCCGGAAGTGACGACATTGGCGACAGAGCTGCCGCTGATCGTTCCCTGAAGGGCGCTTGAAAAAATCGCGACTTTTGCCGGTCCGCCCGTGCTTCGTCCGGCGATCGCTACGGCAAGGTCATTAAAATACTGCCCCACTCCTGTCCTGACAAGAAAAGAACCGAACAGGATGAACAGGAAGATGAAAGTCGAGGACACAGCGAGCGGCGTGCCCAGGATTCCTTCCGTCGTAAAATACATCGTCTGAACGAGCCGTTCCATCGTCAGGCCGTTGTGAGACAAAAAGCCCGGAAGATACGAGCCGTAAAGGCCATACAAAAGAAACAGGCCGGCGATGATCGTAATCGGCAGTCCGACAGCCCGTCTCGTCGCTTCCAATACGAGCAGGACGGCCAACAGCCCGACATAAAAGTCAGTTTCCGTGATCAATCCGATCCCGCCCACAATCGTTTCATAATTGGCGACCCAATAAGCGCCGACGCCTGCTCCTAACACGGCTAAAATTGCGTCATACCAGGCGACTTTGAATTTGCCGGTCTTCCGCAAACCTTTTGTCGCCGGAAACAGCAAAAAAATCAGACCGAGCGCAAACCCTAAATGAACGGACCTTTGAATTTGAGCCGGAAAAACGCCAAAAATGGCTGTGTATAATTGAAACAAAGAAAAAGCGAGCAGGCCGGCAAATGCAATGGCCCCTGTCAATCCTTTGAGCTTTCTCGTTCCCGCTTCAGGATCGTATTTCTCCAGCAGTTCCTGCTGATCTTTTTCCGAAAGCTGCTCAGTCATTGATCTTCACTCCCCTCAGTTGTTGCAAGACATTTAGTTTTCGGACACTCATCCTTGTCCATGTGCCGGGACGGATGTACCGCTTTAACTCATGTTCAGCGCCTGAATACTTGATCCTGTGATTCGCCCTCACCCTGCCGATCCGCATATCGATGAACGGAAAGGTCCTCTTCATGTTCGAAATGGTGTAGACGCCGTTTTTGATGTCGAGCCTTTCACCTTGTTCTGCGTTTGCGGGCATTCCGACGGCCGGATCATGATAGGTCAGAGCGGTCTGCCGAATCATCCCTTTTTCCCACACATACGATTCGATCACTTCTGTCCGATGGATGGAATGCGTATAGACCACATCAAAGCTTTTCTTCTTTTGGAGGGGAAGAAAAGCGATGATCTCGCCGCTGTCCTCTTTCTCGAACACGACGGCGGTCTGATAAGGAATCAGGCATGCCGCTGCAAAAACGGCAATGATCAGCGCCGGCACAAGCCGTTTTATGATTTTTAATTTCCCCATTTTTTCCATATCCCCTGCCGAATAGAAAAACGATAGACCGATGTTTCATTGCAACGGTCTATCGATTGCCCGGGCTTATTCATCGCTTATCTTCCTTGGTTTTACGATTTTTCGATCCCTTTTTCTTTGAAGTATTTAGCCGCTCCCGGATGAATGTCGATATCGCCCAATCCTTCAAGCGCGGTTTCAGGCTTGATAAACTCGCCTTTCGCATGATTGATTTTATCGGCTTCAAACAGCGCTTTCGTCATTTTATAGACGGTGTCCTCATCCATCTTGTCGGATGCGACGAGCATCGCTTTGACAGCGACCGTGTTCACATCGCTCCCGATGCCGTAGGTTCCTTTTTTGATCGTATCCTCCGCATAGAACGGATACTTTTCAATCAGCTTTTTCTGCTTGTCTTCTTCAATGTTTATAATTTTGATTTTATTTTGTGCGGAAAGCCCTTCGACAGCGCCTGTAGGCGTTCCAGCCGTGATGAATGCGGCATCGATAGCGCCTGACTGAATGCCGTCGGTTGATTCTTCAAAAGACAGGTTTTGCGGTTTGATGTCGTCAAAAGACATCCCGTGAACCTCCAAAATCTGCTTGGCATTAATGTTGACCCCTGCTCCCGCAGCACCCACGGAAACCGTTTTGCCTTTTAAATCCTCAACCGAATTGATTCCGCTTTTTTCTGTTGTCACAATCTGTACAGTTTCAGGATACAGGGCGGCAATCGCCTTGATTCCCTCAATTTTTTCTTTAAACATCTCTTTGCCTTCTATGGCATAAGTGGCAATGTCAGTCTGGGAAAAAGCGACTTCAGCTTCCCCTTTTTGCAGAGTTGCCATGTTTTCAGCAGAAGCCCCTGTAGTCTGCGTCGTAAATTTGTCTCCTGTGGCATCCTCCCAAAGGTTTGCAAACTGACCGCCAAGCGGATAATATGTACCGCCGGTTCCCCCTGTCAGCAGACTGTAGTTTCCTGATCCTTTTGACGCAGATCCGCCGTCCTTATTTCCTGATGCATTGTTGCTTCCGCACGCAGCCAATCCCATGACGAGCGTCAGCAGCAATACCATCCATGATAGGCTTTTCCACTTTTTCATTCATTCTCCCCCTTTGCTTGATGGACAAATAACAATCCTATCGTACCATGAAAAATGTATTAGTTGTCAATATATTGTTTTATTTCTAATTATTTAGTTAATTTTATGAGCCGCTCGTTCTGAATATGCGCACGGCCTCTGAAATTCTCGTCCGCTACAGCGATGTTAGTCCATAATCCCTTCGGAGGACAAGCGTGCTGGAAGATTCTATGACAAAACAAAAAAACCCGCGGTTATGCAGGTTTTTCATTTCCGAATATGGACGCTCGAAAACACAAACTTATCATAGCGATGCCTTGCAAAAGAATATTCAAACGGTTCCCCCGTATTTAAAAAAGCGACCTGTTCGACTTCAAGAACCGGATCGTCAGGGGCGCATTCCAAGTACTCTCGGTCGAGTGCACTCGACTTATCCGCCCTGATCTTCCGGTGCGATCCGGCGATTGTCAGTTTCAGCGTCTCGGTGATGTGCCGGTAAACGGAGCCGTGAAGGACGTCTTCATTTAATTCAGAGATGACGTTCGAAGGCATATACGTTTCTTCAATGACATACGGTTCGCCTTCAACCTTTCTGAGCCTGATGATATGATACACCGGAACGGTCTTTTCGATTGACAATTGCTTTGCCACTTCATCTGAAGGGAATTCGACGTCAAATTGAATGATGCGGCTTTCGATTTGTTTGTTGGCAAGAAGCTTGGTCAGCCCAAGGTTTTCGCGGTCTGTTACACTGACGGGAAGCTGCTGAATCGATGATTTTACAATGAAGGTGCCGTGTCCGCGCTTACGGTACAGCATGCCTTCTGACACAAGAATATCGAGGGCTCTTTTCATCGTCATTCTGCTGCAGGAAAATTCCTTGGCGAGAGAAAGCTCATCAGGTATGGGCTGATCAATCGGATAGTATTCCTCCTGAATCCGCCTCCTCATTTCGTTTGAAATATATTCGTATTTTCTCATGTTTTAACCACCATTACTAAGGATTCTGTAGCCTGTAACACCTTCTTTATCATTATATCGGTTTTAATGCGGAAATAAAAAGATGGCCCAACTGACCATCTTTTAGCCCGAGTCCCTTTTTAAAAACCGTTGTTCTCGGCAACTTTCTTAAACCAGTATCCGCTTTTTTTAATCGTTCGTTCGCCGTTTTTGTCAAGGTTGACAGATACAAATCCGTAGCGGTTTTTATAGGCGTTCGTCCATGACCAGTTGTCCATGAAGGTCCAAAGATGATAGCCTTTGACATTCGCTCCTTCCTGAATGGCTCTGTGCACCCATTTTAAGTGTTCTTTTATAAACGAAATTCTGTAGTCATCGCGGATCATGCCGTCTTCGCCGCGGAAACGTTCTTCTCCTTCAACGCCCATCCCATTTTCAGAAATAAAGCATTCAATATTTCCGTAGTTTTCTTTGACATTGATTAAAATATCATAGATTCCTTTTTCATATATCTCCCAGCCGCGGTGGCGGTTCATTTTTCGTCCGGGCATTTCATAATGGTCAAAAAACCGTTCCGGCATAAAAGGCGCGTCCGGATGAGGCAGGTGCTCCTTCGCTTTCACCCGTCTCGGCTGATAATAATTGATGCCGAGCAGATCGACAGTGTGATTTTTGATCAGCTCCAAGTCTCCTTCTTCCATGACAGGCAAATAGCCTTCTTCTTTTAATATATCTGTTAAAAGCTGCGGAAACTCACCCTTAACGGCGGGATCAAGAAACGATCGGTTAAAGAAAGCGTCGGCTATTTCAGATGCTCTTACATCTGCCGGATGCTGGCTTCGCGGGTAGGACGGCGTTAAATTTAAAATGATGCCGATTTTGCCGTCGCCCCCGAGTCTGCGATAAGCTTCGACAGCTTTAGCGTTTGAAAGAATTTCATGGTATGCGACCTGGACGGCTTTTTGAAAGTCGACGATGTTCGGATAGTGAAAATCGTATAGATAGCCGCCTTCTGCAGGAACGATCGGCTCATTGTGGGTAAACCATTTTTTCACTCGGTCCCCGTACAGCCTGAAGCACGTTTCCGCGTATGAAGCAAAGTGATCGACGACTTGCCTGTTTTCCCATCCGCCGATTTGCTGGAGCGCAAGCGGCATGTCAAAATGATAAAGGTTGACAAAAGGCTCGATGCCAGCCGCAAGCAGTTCATCGATGACTCGGTTATAAAAGGCAGCTCCTTCTTTGTTCAGCCGCCCTTTTCCATCAGGAAACAGACGAGCCCACGAAATGGAGAAACGAAAAGAGTGGTGGCCAAGCTCTTTCATCAGCTGAATATCTTCTCTGTAAGTCTCGTAAAAACGCGAAGTCTTCTCAGGGCCTACTCCGTCAAAAAATCGGTTTGGCTCTTTTTCGTACCAGTGATCCCAAATGTTCTTTCCTTTGCCTCCTTCGGCCGCCGCTCCTTCAGTCTGAGTGGCGGAAGCCGCCGACCCCCACCAGAAGCCATTTGGAAAACGGTATTGAATTTGTTCTAGCTGCGGTTCTGTTTTTGACATGTCATCAATCTCCTTTTAAAGTCCTAGTGTTGTCTTTTCTTGTTCCGCTTCATTGATCTCCTGCTCTTTTTTCATATTCATCCGGTCGATGAATTTCAAAAATGGGAACCAGATCATAAAGACAACGGCTAAATTCACAATCTGAAGAATGCCGCCGGCAAGCGAATTGGTCGCCATCATTCCGCTGATAAAGATCGGCACAGTCCAAGGAATCGTGACCCCGGTCGGCGGCGGTACAAGCCCGGACGCCATCGCGAAATACGTAATCAAAGTGACGATCATCGGCGAGATGACCCACGGAATAAAAATGAGCGGGTTCATGACGATCGGCAGACCGAAAATGATCGGTTCATTTACGTTGAAAATTCCCGGGGCTGCTCCGAGTTTTGCGACCTGCTTCATCTGCTTGCTCCTCATAAACAGCAGGATCGCAATAATCACGGCCAAGGTCATGCCGGTTCCGCCCATTCCGACGGTGTAGACTTCCATAAACTGCTTATTGATAATATGCGGCACTTCTCCTGTTGCGGTATAGCTATTCAAATTTTCGATCGAAAGCGTATTCCAGATCGGATCCATAACGGAGTTGATGATAATTTGTCCGTGGAGTCCGAAAAACCAGAGCAGCTGAGTGAAAAATATGGCAATCAAGGTCGGAATGATACCGCTTCCAAGACCGACAAGCGGAGCCTGCACCAGGTTGTAAATTAAATCGTGCATATTCGTATTGAACACTTGGGTTACAAGGATATTGATCACCAAGTAGACGGACAAGGTCATCACCGCCGGAATCAGCGCGGCAAAAGATTTTGCTACAGCAGGCGGAACGCCGGCAGGCATTTTGATCGTATAGTTTTTCTGGACAAAAAATCTGAAAATCTCAGCGGATGTAAAGGCGGTAATCATTCCGAGGAACATCCCTTTCGCACCGAGCCTGTCAATCGGGATGACGTTCGGAATCACTTCCCCTCCTTCGCCGTTTAATACAAACGGAGTCAGCAGAAGGAACGATGCCAAAGCGACGACTCCTCCAAAAACCGCTTCGACTTCATAAGTTTTGGACAAATAATACCCGATCCCGAATACGACGAAAACGGACATGATGCTGATCGTTGCGCTCGGCGCTATGCTTAAAGCCGACTGGAACGTTTCAAGCGCGGATTTGCTCATCATTTTATTGAGAAACGGCAAATTGGTTAAAACGACAATGATCGATCCGAAAATGGTGAGCGGAAAAGCCAGCATAAATGCATCCCTCAGCACGCCTAAATACCGGTTATTATTCAGCTTCCCGGCAATCGGCACCAAGAGGTTGCTCAATTTTTCAAACATGGTCTCTTATCCCCCTTCGATTTTGCCATGCAGTGCGAATCATAGACTTTTCTCTTTGAACAATTCCAATAATTCAGAAACGAGTTCCTTCATCGTGAGCGTCGACATCAAATGGTCCTCGGCATGCAAGAGCAGCAAAGAGAACTCATTTTTTCCCCCGCCCGCTTCTTTTTGGATCATTTGAAAATGAATATCGTGGGACTGCTGCAAATCGTCTTCTGCCTGTTGTAGCAGCTCCTCTGCTTTCTGAACGCTGCCGTCGCGGTATTCCCTGATGGACTGAATAACCTTGCTGCGGGCGTTTCCGCTGTGAAGAATGAGCTGAAAGCAAATTTGTTCGCCTGTTAATTCATCGAGCTTTAATTTTTCCATTATCGTCAATCCCCGATCAGGCTTAGCGCCTGTTCATAAGCTTTCTTTCCATCAGCCATTCCGTAAGCCAGCATATCAATCACATCAACCTTAATACCGTACTGTTCAGCTTCCTTCTGCAGCTCGCCTTTTAAAAAGCTCATTTGCGGGCCGATGAGAACGACGTTTGCCTCTGCCATCTCTTTTTTCGCCTGGTCCTGTCCGACCGCCCAAATTTTTGCCTCATCACCGATTGAATGCGCGTATTCCTGCATCTTGGTGACAAGGAGGCTTGTCGACATTCCAGAGCTGCATGCGAGTAAAATTTTCTTCATGGTGATCTCCTCCCTTTATTAAAAGCGCTTTCACACAACTATTATTATATCTTTTTATTTTTAAATGTCTAGACATTTAAAAATAAATGTATGTATTTATTTCGAACAATAAAAAACCCCTCTTCTTTCCAGAGGGGTTTTCAAATAAATTATCTGGCGTATTTTTTGAATAGCTGAACTGCTTCTTTAGGCACGTAGAAGGATCCATTGCTTTCAACAATCACGCTGTCTAGTTCGTATTCCTTCCCGTTGATTCTGATAATGTTTTTGTTCACAGGCATTTCGGCTTTTGCTTTTTTGCGCGCTGCGACAAGAACTGGGTTAGCCGGATCTTTTTGATCGATCGTTACGCTGGCTCCGGCTTTTTTAAATGCCTGTTTTGCTTCGATAAATAATTCGTTTGTTAATTTGTCTAAGTTGAAGCCCATTGCCTTTGCCATCGTTTTGGCGATATCGGTGTTTTCGACGAGACCCTGCGGCTTTTCTGGACCATACGAATACAGGAAGACGTCTTCACCCGTATGACCGCCTGTTGTGAATCCGATGTTGGCCCGGTTGCTGAGCAGCTTGGTAAATAATGAAGCCGCTTCTTTTTTGTTTTTCACGCTTTTCAGCTGTTTCTTCTCTGCCGGCGTTAAATCATCAAGTCCGTAAAGCTTCGCCGCTTCTTCGATATTCGATAAGTCGTCTTTTAATTTGCCAGTTGCGCCTTCCACCGTCATTTTAGCTTTTTTCAGCGGATCGACATAGGCTGATACCGGTGTTGTGTCATAGCCTTTCGTCGTGTTGCTGTTGCCGATGGAGATGCCGCTGTTGCCATGGTCCGAGACGGCAATAACCATTGTATGTTTATCTTTTTTAGCGAAATCAAGCGCTTCTTTCACCGCGTTATCAAACGCCAATACATCGCTGATCATGCCGATCGGATCGTTTTGATGCGCTGCCCAGTCAGGCTTGCTTCCTTCCACGAATAAAAAGAAACCGTCCTTGTCTTTAGAAAGCGTCTGAATCGATTTTTTCGTCATCTCTGCAATAGTCGGCTGCTCTGGATGCGTTGCGCGGCGGTCCATGTCATACGCGAGATCGCGCTGTGAGAAGGCGCCCCAGATTTTTTTCGATTTTGACTTGAGGAGTTGATCTTTCGTTTCAACGAAATCGTACTTTTTATCTTTGAGCACTTTTACAAGGTCTTCACCGTCTTTGCGGCTTTTATCCTTTGTACCCGGCTGAAGCGATTCTTTTCCTCCGCCAAGGACAACATCCATGTTTTGATAAACCTGCTGTTCACCGAGCACTTCAAAATTATTGCGGTCTTTATGATGGCCGGAATAGCCGGCAGGCGTGGCATGCTGAATTTCAGATGTTGCAATGATGCCGGTTGCTTTCCCCTTCTGTTTTGCGCCTTCCAGCACGTTTGCTACAGGCCGGTAATGATCTTTTTCACGGACCTTCTCGACTCCTGGTGTGTTCACTTTTGAAGGCAGCACACCGATATAGGAAGAATTTGATTTTCGTCCCGTTGCCATCGCAGTTGCTGCAGGTGCAGAATCAGTGATCGCCGATTCTGCCGAATACGTCCGGACACCGCCGCTGACGATCTGGTCCATTGCGAGCGGTTCGCCTTTATACCAGCGTGCCAAAGTTGATGCAGAAGAGCTTGTTCCATCCATGACCATCATGATCACGTTTTTGACCTTCGGCTCTTCCTTTTTTTTCGCTGTTTCCATTGCCGCACTGCCTGTTCCCGCCGATCCTAAAGCGACTGCTCCTGCCAGTGTAATGCCGACGATTCTGTTGCGTAAGAAACCCATTCTTATGTACTCCCTCCATAACCGCTTTTTGTTGACACACCTACACTATCATTGCTATGTAAACAGCACTATTGCTTTCTATTAATCTTATGTAAATTTTCATGGGCTTATGATGAAAAGAAGGCATCCCGCCTTCTTTTCACCCTTTTCCCGCTTGGAATCCCGGGTATTTTGTCATCCCGCCGTCTACATACAGCGTCAGGCCTGTCACATAGCTTGCTTCTTCAGATGCTAGCCAGGCCGCGCAGGCTGCGACTTCCTCCGGCTTTCCGATATACCCTATCGGAATCAATTCAATAACGCCTTTTTTCAATTCGGGATCAGCGAATTTTTCGGCGTTAATCGGCGTATCGATTGCACCGGGGCCGATCGCGTTTACCCGGATTCCTTTCGGAGCATATTCCAAAGCAAGGGTTTCCGTCAGCAGTTTTGCCCCGCCCTTGCTTGCCGCATAATGGACAAAATGCGGCCACGGGATTTGCTGATGGACGCTGGACATATTGATGACCGAGCCTTTAATATTATGGTCGAGCATATAGCCGATCGCTTCCCGGCATCCTAGAAACATCCCCGTCAAATTGGTTGATATGACGCGGTTCCAGTCCTCCAGAGACAAATCCTCAGAAGGTACTTCATTTTCCACCCCGGCGTTGTTCACCATCACATCAACGGAACCGAATGAATCAACAGCCTGTCTGATCAGCGCTTTCACATCATCTTCTTTTGAGACATCTCCTTGAACGGCAATCGCGCGCGCTCCGCTGCTTTCTATTTTCTCCACCGTCTCTTCGGGATTTTCTTCTTCCTTGAAATAATTGATCACTACATTGGCCTTTTCATCACCGAAGCGCAGTGCCATCGCTTTTCCAAGACCTGTACCCGCCCCTGTGATAACGACCGTTTTTCCCTCTAAACTTGGATACATGGGTTGATTCCTCCTTATTGAAACTCTCTCTTTGAGTAGGTTTCCACACAACCGCTTAAACATGCATCCTTCCGAAAATCAAAAAACCGCAAGCTTTTCAGCTTGCGGCTTTACATCTTATTTCATCCACTCAGTGTGGAAAATGCCTTCTTTATCTGTACGCTCATACGTATGGGCGCCAAAGTAGTCGCGCTGCGCCTGAATCAGGTTGGCCGGCAGGGTGGCAGTGCGGTAGCTGTCAAAGTAAGCGAGAGCGCTTGAGAAGCAAGGTACAGGAATTCCTTGTTCAACCGCAAGAGAAATCGTTTTGCGGAGGGCTCCCTGATAGCTTTCAACGATATTTTTGAAGTACGGGTCAAGAAGCAGGTTGTCAAGCTCTGGATCGCGGTCATACGCTTCTTTGATTTTTTGCAGGAACGCCGCGCGGATGATGCATCCTCCGCGGAAAATCATCGCGATATCGCCGTATTTCAAATCCCAGCCGTATTCTTCTGATGCGGCTTTCATTTGAGCAAAGCCTTGGGCGTAAGAACAGATTTTGCTCATGAAGAGCGCTTTTCTGACCGCTTCGATCAGCTCTTCTTTGTTCTCAGCGGCAGGTTTCGCTTCAGGTCCTGCCAGAAGCTTGCTCGCTTTGACGCGCTCCTCTTTCATGGAAGAGATGAAGCGGGCGAAAACAGATTCCGTAATGATTGGAAGCGGAACGCCCAGGTCAAGAGCGCTTTGGCTTGTCCATTTTCCTGTGCCTTTTTGACCTGCTTTATCGAGGATGACGTCAACAAGCGGCTTGCCGGTTTCCTCGTCTTTTTTCGTGAAAATATCAGCCGTGATTTCGATCAGATAGCTGTCAAGCTCTCCCTTATTCCACTCGGAAAAGACTTCGTGAAGCTCATCTGATGACAGACCGACAATGTGTTTCAAAATAAAGTAGGATTCTGAGATCAGCTGCATATCGCCGTATTCGATGCCGTTATGAACCATTTTTACATAATGGCCGGCGCCGTCAGGACCGATGTATGTCGTACACGGTTCGCCGTCCACCTTGGCAGAAATAGCTTCAAGAATCGGCTTGACAAGCTCATGGGCTTCCTTTTGTCCGCCTGGCATGATAGACGGCCCTTTCAGAGCGCCTTCTTCACCGCCGGAAACGCCGGTGCCGATGAAGTGAATGCCGCTTTCGGCCAGCTCCCTGTTTCTTCTCTGCGTATCTTTATAATATGTATTTCCGCCGTCAATCAAAATGTCGCCTTTTTCAAGATGAGGCAGAAGCGATTGAATCGTTGCGTCTGTCGGTGTTCCAGCTTTGACCATTAAAAGAATTTTGCGCGGTTTTTCAAGAGATTCAACAAACTCTTCAATGCTGTATGTACCGACAACGTTTTTGCCTTCGGCTTCTTTCAGAAACTCTTCGGTTTTCTCGCTTGATCTGTTGTAGACAGAAACTGAAAACCCGCGGCTTTCAATGTTTAAAGCCAAGTTTTTTCCCATTACTGCTAAACCAACTACACCTATTTGTTGTTTTGCCATGTCTAACGTCCCTTCTAAAGCGTTTAGCATTATAGTTTAATTTTTATTTAAATTGAAATTACCACACTTTGACCTACATTTTCAAGCTATTGATCTTGTCTCTCGTCTTGGAAAAAATCTTTGTTAAAGCTTGTTCCGCTCGTTTTGCTTTCTTTTTTCACAATCCTGACCCCTTTTTTGATGAGGTCTGTTCCATATTTTTCATTCAGTTCGGCCATCACTTTTTGGATCGGCTCATCTTTGGCATCCTCATGAAAGGAAAACAAATCAAGCTGTTTGACGGCTTCCTTTCGATTGACGAGGTCTGTTCCCGTCACGCCCAAAAGCCTGACAGGGCTTCCGTGCCAATGCTGCCTGAAAAGGGCTTTCGATTCCTTCGCAATTTCGTCTTTTGAATCGGTCGGATTCAGAAGGGTCTTGCTTCTTGTTATGTTCGTCCAGTCCGCAAAGCGGATCATGATGAAAACTTTTGCTGCCATGACCTCTTTTCGCTTCAGCCTGTCGCTTACTGAGATTGAAAGCTTGTCAATCAGTCCGAACAGCTCTTTCTCATCTGTGCTGTCATGCGGGAGGGTCGAGGAATTGCCGACGCTTTTGAATTCGTATATTCTGTCGGGATTCACTTCTCCTGTGTCGATGCCGTTTGCCCTTCTTTTTAAACGGGGGCCGTTGATGCCGAGGAGGCGCTTTAAAGCATACTCATCTGCGGCAGCCAAATCGCCGATCTTTTCGATCTCGAGCGTCTTAAGCTTTTCGGCGGTTTTCCGGCCGACTCCGTACATCTCGCTGATGTCCATGGGCCAAAGAATCCGGGGCACTTCACGCTTTCTCAAAATCGTAATGCCGAGCGGCTTTTTCATATCCGAAGCCATTTTGGCCAGGAATTTATTCGGAGCGATCCCGATGCTTGACGGAAGCAGCAGTTCCTTTTGAAGGCGCTCCTGAATTTCCTTTGCCGTTTCGCATGCCCGATTTCTGTATGGCGTATCCGTTAAGTCCATGTACCCTTCGTCGATCGAAACAGGCTCGACAAGGTCCGTGTACTCCCTGAGCACTTGAAACATTTCTCTTGAAGAGCTTCTGTAGCGGTCGAAATTCGGCGGCTTGACGATCAGCTCGGGACAGAGCCGCTTCGCTTCCCAGAGCGGCATGGGCGGTTTGACGCCGCGTGCTCTCGCCTCATAGCTGCACGTGACGACGATTCCTTTCCGCTCCTTCGCATTTCCCGCGATGGCTAGCGGCCTGCCTTTCAGCGAAGGGTCATACGCCATTTCAACAGACGCGTAAAAGCTGTTCATATCGATATGAAAGATGACTCTCCCCTTTTGTTTATCAGCAGACAAAACGGCTCCCTCCTGGCACTCTGATTAGACATCCCAGCTTTCATATAGTAAGATGTTAAATGAAACGGAAGTGATAAAAGATGATTCTTGAATCTTTCAACGATGCTTTTTTTCTGATTGAGTTTTTCACAATCGTCCTCCCCGCACTGACGGCGATCGGTATCGCCCTGATCCTGAAGGATTGCAGTACGGGAGACAGCTGGAAAACGAAACGGTTTGAAGAATATCATGCAATACAGTTTGTTTCTGCAGTCGATTTTCTCATCATCCTATATCATCGCATTACGGTATGGATAAGTAAAGTCATTCGCATGAAAGCTTCATCGAACGACGATGAAGACCACCGTTTCCTTCTTCTTTCAATTTAAACGTGAAGGGCGTCCGGCATACGGGCCCTTATTTAGAAGGAGGAGAACGTGTTGAACACGAAACTAAAGCAATTGTTTGCGACTGCAATGTTTTTGATCATGACTATGTTTATAGGTGAACAAGCTTCGGCAGCCACCGGCAGCACCGGAGGAAGCGACAACTTCTTCCACCATTATGTCGTGGTGCCTTTTTCAGAGCTGATTAAGGGAATCGCCGGAATCTTCCACGGAAACTACGGATTGTCGATTATTTTTGTGACCATCATCGTCCGGGTTCTCGTTTTTCCGCTGTTTGCCAACCAGTATAAAAAGCAGCGGGCGATGCAGGAAAAAATGGCGCTTGTCAAACCTGAGCTGGATGCGATTCAAAGCAGGTTAAAAAAGACGAAAGACCCCGTGAAGCAGAGGGAAATCCAGCAGGAGATGATGCAGCTTTACCAAAAGCACAACATCAATCCGCTGGCGATGGGCTGTCTGCCGATGCTGATTCAGTTTCCGATTCTGATCGGTTTCTATTATGCGATCCGCTCGACGCCTGAAATTGCTTCGCACTCTTTTCTCTGGTTTAACCTCGGGCATTCTGATATTATCGTATCTTTAAGCGCCGGGTTCATGTATTTTATCCAGTTCTATGTGTCTCAAAAGCTGAACGCACAGAACGCCCAATCAAATCCGGCGGCTCAGCAGTCCGCCAAAATCATGGGCTTCTTTTTCCCTGTAATGATGACGATCTTTTCGATCAATGTCCCTGCAGCCCTGCCGCTGTACTGGCTGACAAGCGGACTGCTTCTGACGATTCAATCGGTCGTTCTTCATCAAGTTTACCAAAAAAACAAAAAAGCCATTCAGCCTGCTGAATCGGCTACAAAATAAAAAAGCTTGCGCCTTTAAAGGCGCAAGCTTTTTTGCGTTTCCCTTTAATCTTCTCGATCGCGACTAAAGGGCTGATGAGAATAATGAGACGGCTCTTTTGTTCGAGAACGCCGCTCTAAGAGCTGAAACGAACGGCAACTTCCCCTGTAAAACCCCGCCTTTATGAACGATTCGCTACTTCCTCAATAATGGCAACGACCATTTCTGCAGTTTTGACAAGTTCCTCAATCGGCATTTTTTCGTTTTTCGTATGGATCTGTTCATATCCGACTGCAAGGTTGACAGTCGGAATGCCGTGGCCTGCGATGACGTTCGCATCGCTTCCTCCGCCGCTCGTCAACAGCTCGTACGGACGGCCGATTTTCCCGGCGGCTTTTTTGGCAATTTCAACGACAAGATCACCGTCTTTGTATTTAAAGCCCGGGTACATGACTTCGATTTCCACCTCGGCTCTGCCCCCCATTTCGGCGGCTGCCGATTCAAACGCCTGCTTCATTTTTTCCGTCTGCTTTTCCATTTTTTCCGGAACAAGCGAACGGGCTTCAGCAAGAATGTCGACTTGATCGCAGACGATATTGGTTTGCGTTCCGCCCTCAAAGCGGCCGATGTTAGCCGTCGTTTCCTCGTCGATGCGGCCAAGCGGCATTTTGGCAATCGCTTTTGAAGCGATCGTGATCGCTGAGACTCCTTTTTCCGGCTCTACACCGGCATGAGCCGTTTTTCCATAGACAGTTGCTCTAATTTTCGCCTGTGTCGGCGCTGCCACGATAATATTGCCGACCTTCCCGTCGGAATCAAGCGCATATCCGTAATCGGCTTTGATCAGCGAACGGTCTAGAGCCTTCGCTCCGACAAGCCCCGATTCTTCACCGACCGTAATGATAAATTGGATCGTTCCGTGCGGAATGTTTTTTTCTTTCAGCACTTTTACGGCTTCTAGCATCGCTGCAAGGCCTGTTTTGTCGTCGGCTCCCAAAATTGTTGTGCCGTCTGTTTTGACATATCCGTCTTCAATGACCGGCTTTACGCCTTTTCCGGGTACGACCGTATCCATGTGGGATGTAAAGTAAATCGTGTCCGCTTCTTTCGTTCCCGGAAGCGTGCACACGAGGTTGCCTGCTCCGTGCCCGGTTTTTGGCTTTGTGTCATCTTCCACGACATCCATTCCAAGCGCCGCAAATTTTTCTTTCAGCACCTTGCAGATTTCAGCTTCATGTTTTGTCTCGGAATCAATTTGCACAAGTTCTAAAAACTCTTCTAACAAGCGTTTTTTATTCATACTAGTTTCCCCTCCATTTTTTAAAGCGGTATATTTCCATGCTTTTTGTCCGGCCGGATTTCTTTTTTGCTCTTCAGCATGTCAAACGTTTGGATCAGCTTCTTCCGCGTCTCTTTCGGATCGATGATATCGTCAACCATGCCGTATCTTGCAGCGGTAAAAGGGCTTGAAGCCTGCATGCACTTCCGGATTTTTTCCTCCCGGGCGGCCCGCGGGTCGTCTGACCGTTCGATTTCCTTCGCAAACAGCACGTCTGCAGCTTCCGAGGCGCCCATCACTGCAATTTCTGCATTCGGCCACGCAAACACGGCATCCGCTCCAAGCGCCTTGCTGTTTAAAGCGACATATGCTCCGCCGTATGCTTTTCTTAAAATGACCGTCACCTTGCTGACAGTGGCTTCCGCATACGCGTAAAGGATTTTGGCGCCGTGCCTGATCACCCCGCCGTGCTCTTCGCGTATTCCCGGAAGAAAACCGGGACAATCAACCAAAGTCAAAATCGGGATCTGAAAGGAATCGCAAAAACGGATAAACCGGGCGATTTTGTCAGCCGCATCCATGCTGAGGCTTCCGGCTAAATACTTCGGCTGGTTGGCCACGACCGCCGCCGTTTCCCCCGCTATCCTTGCAAAACCGATCACCGCGTTTTTGGCAAAATGGCACTGCACTTCAAAAAATGTTCCGCCGTCTGCGATTTCCGCGATGATCTGTTTGACGTCATACGGACGCTGACCGTCTTCAGGCAGGATCGTCATTAAAGCAGGCCTTATCTCATGATCTTTCGCCTTTCTCGCCTTGGCGGGAGGCTTTTCTTCGTGATTCTGGGGGATGTAGGACAAGAGCTTGCGCACCTCATGGAGGACGGCCTCATCGGAATCCCCGGAAAAATGGGCATTCCCGCTGATTGAATTATGTATATAGGCGCCCCCCAATTCACCGGAGCTGACAGCCTCGCCTGTCGCCGTTTTGATGACTTTCGGACCGGTAATAAACATCTGTCCGGTTTTTTCGCTCATGAAAACGAAGTCGGTCAAAGCGGGGGAATAAACCGCGCCGCCCGCACAAGGGCCGAGAATGACAGAGATTTGCGGAATGATGCCTGAGCAAAGGACATTTCGGTAAAAAATATGACCGTATCCATCTAATGATAGCACACCCTCTTGAATTCTCGCACCACCTGAGTCGTTCAGACCGATGAACGGCGCCTTATTTTTGAGGGCAAGATCCATGACGGCCGCTATTTTTTTGGCGTGCATTTCTCCGAGCGCTCCGCCGGTGACGGTAAAATCCTGGGAAAATAGATAAACGGGCCGCCCGTCGATCTTTCCGAATCCCGTGACAACCCCGTCGCCTAACGGGCCGCCGGACTGCCGGCTTCTGGCAAAGGCATTCAGTTCAGTGAACGTCCCCTCATCAAGCAGAAGATCAATTCGTTCTCTGGCGGTGAGCTTGCCTTTTTGCTTCTGCCTGTCGATCCGTTCCTGGCCGCCTCCGAGCGAAGCTTTTTGGCGGCTGTTGTTTAAATCGTCGACTCTTTCAAACATATTCATCACGTTCTGCCCCTTCTCTATTTGATTCCAAGAACGAAACTTGTCCGATGAAAAAAAGCAGTATAAAATAATGGGAGATTAAAAAACAGAGGTGAAAAGCTTGTCTCGAAAATTCATCAAGTTCATGGTTATTTTAATGATCGGCGTCATGGTGCTGACCACTCTGCTTACCGGAATCAGCATGATTTTTTAATACAGATCATGAAAGCAGGCGATTCTTTTTTCGGAGAAACGCCTGCTTTTTTCGGGCTCAGGCTTCCGGGAAGAATAGAAAAAACCGCACAAGCTTCTCCCTGTTTCATTAGATTGACCAATGAAGGAGAAACTCATGCGGTTATGCAGGAGATTTAATACCTTTAAAGTAACTCTTAATCACAAGATACTGTTCCATTTCGCCGAGAAAAATGAAAAGAGCAGCGCGCGCTTCAAATTCTTCTCGTGTCGTCGGCAGCTCCATCTCTTCGATTTCCTCTCTCATTTTCACGAGCCGCTTCAAAAATTTATGAGCCGTATTTCCGGGATGGATGGCTCCTCTTAAATCATGGAGAAACGCCGCGATCATCTGCCCCTGTTCAACCGTCATCGAAATCGACGTGATTTTCGGCAGAACCCTTTCGATAATTTCAAATTGCTTTTCTCTCATTTTAAAGTAGTGATAATAGAGGTTTTCGTGCCTGAGAAAATGATTTTCCACATCGCGGTATGCCAGGGTCTTCGCTTCATTGATCAAACGGTGCGTCTCAGGAATCTCTTTTCCCGTCCAATCCTGCTCCCCGGTCAGCAAATACCGTTCGATTTCTTCAAAAATCTTGGCAAAGTTATCTTCTATTTTCTGCTGATACTGTTTGAGCTCTTTATCGAGGCTCGGCATGTACAGATTCATCAGCAGGGCTACGCCGATTCCCGTAATGATGATAAGGAATTCGTTCCAAACGAGAGAAAGGGTGATCCCTTCCGACATATAAAGGTGAAGAATGATGACCGAACTTGTGACGATTCCTTCTTTTATTTTCAGAAGAACGGTTGTCGGAATAAAGAACAGCAGCATCAGACCGATGACAGCAGGATGATAGCCGATCAGCTCAAAAAATGCGTATGAAAAGACGATCGCAAGAATGCATGCTGCAAACCGTGCCCATGATGCCTGAAGGGACCGTTTTTTCGTCACTTGAATACAGAGGATCGTGATGATCCCTGTCGACACAAAATTATGGAGGCCGAGCAGCTGTGCGATATAGATGGCCGATGCTGTTCCAAGCGCTGTTTTTAATGTGCGATAACCTATTTTAAACATCGTTAACCCCAATCTTTTCTGCTAGTCTTAGTGAATAAAAAAGAAGAAGATCAGCATCTTCTTCAGCTTATTTTATAGTATTTTCTCTAAAAAGTCTTGAGCTCTTTTCGATTTTGGAGAAGAAAAAAACGCTTTAGGATCGTCGTCTTCTACAATGGTTCCTTCATCCATGAAAAGCACTCTGTCGGCGACTTCTTTGGCAAATCCCATTTCATGCGTCACGATCACCATCGTCATCCCGGTTTTCGCCAAATCCTGCATCACTTGGAGCACTTCTTTGACCATCTCGGGATCAAGAGCTGATGTCGGTTCGTCAAACAGCATGATATCCGGATTCATCGCCAGCGCCCTCGCAATCGCGACGCGCTGCTTTTGTCCCCCTGATAAACGGTTCGGATAATCATCTTTTTTATCGAGAAGCCCCACTTTCTCAAGCAGTTCTTCCGCTTTTTTCACAGCCGCCTGTTTGCTTTCTTTTTTGACATGGACAGGTGCATACGTAATATTTTCAAGAACCGTTTTATGCGGAAACAAGTGAAAATGCTGAAAGACCATGCCGATGTTCTCTCTGATTTTCAGCACATTTGTTTTCGGGCTTGTAATCTCTTGATCCTGAATGAAAATGCTGCCCTCCGTCGGCTTTTCGAGCAGGTTTAAGCAACGCAGAAACGTGGACTTGCCTGATCCCGACGGGCCGATGACTGCGGCTACTTCGCCTTTTTCAAAGGAAACGGAAATATGTTTAAGCACCTCGTGCTTTCCGAAAGATTTTGAGAGATTGCGAACATTAATCATTGACATTCAGCTTCCTTTCAATCGCTTTGCCGACAAACGTCAGGATCAAAACGAGCACATAGTAGATGAGGCCTGCAAACAGCATCGGCTCAAGCGGGCTGTAGATCGCAGCTCCCGCCTGATAGCTTCGCCTCATTATATCGCCGAGTCCGATGACGGTGACAACAGCCGATTCCTTTGTCAGTGTAATCGATTCGTTGATCAGCGCGGGCATGATATTTTTAAAGGCCTGCGGCAGCAAGAGATCCTTCATCATCTTTGCATACGGGACGCCCAGAGCCATCGCCGCCTCTTTTTGCCCTTTGTCGATCGCATTGATTCCTGCTCTGATGATTTCTGATACATAAGCAGCGGAATTTAAGCCGAATGCGATGACGGCCGCCCAATAAGCATCAATATCAAAGCCCAGCACCTGAGGCAGTCCGTAATAGACGATCATCAGCTGCAGAACGAGCGGTGTCCCCCGGAATATGGAAGTGTAAAAGTCTGCAATCCATGCGAGGGGCTTGATCGAACTGATTTTTAAAAGCGTAATCAAAACCCCCAGCAAAAATCCAAGCACGGCCGCAGCCGCGACCACTTTTAAGGTAACGCCCAAGCCTTCCAGGATGAAAGGCATTTCGGGTACTGTACTAGAAAAATCAAGAAAATTCATGATGACTCTCCCTCTCCCGCCTCATGATCAAAGAGGCGTACATCGCTTTAGAAAAAAAAAGTTCAACAAAAAGTTGAACTTTTTACGCTTACTTTTTTGTTTCTCCGCCGAACCATTTTTCTTTCAGTTTATCAAGTTCTCCGCTTTTCTCCATTTCTTCAAGCGCTTTGTTGAACTTCTCGGTCAAATCGCTTCCCTTTTTAAAGGCGATCGCGGAGCCGGCTTTTTCATCCGGTTCTTTCGGCAGATTGTAGCCAACCAGTTCTTCATTTTTATTAATATATTTTTCGGCAACGATATCTTCAATGATTGCAGCGTCAAAGCGGCCCGCTTTGATTTCTTCAGTTAAATCCGAAATGCGGTTGCGGTTTTCAACTTTTAAATCGTAATCCGGCGTGAGCTCCTTTGCTTTTTCTTCCTGGATGGAGCCAAGCTGTACGCCGACCGTTTTTCCTTTCAGATCGTCAAGCGATTTGATGCCGCTTGATTTTTTTGTAACGATCATGTTGTGAGCCGTATAGTAGACATTTGAAAAATCGACCTGTTTTTTGCGTTTAGGCGTCGGCGTCATTCCTGAAAGCACAATGTCGACTTTGTTTGTTTTAAGAGCGGTCACCAAGCCGTTGAAGTCCATGTCTTTCACTTCGATTTCATGGCCCGTCTTTTCAGCCAGTGCTTCGGCCAGATCAACATCAAAACCGACAATCTTATCCCCGTCTTTCGATTCAAAAGGCGGGTAATCGGCAGAAGTTCCCATCACCAATGTTTTTTTATCATCAGAGCTGCTGCTCGTCCCGCAAGCAGTCAATGCAAATGTGACACATGCTGCCACTACCAGTAACATCCATTTTTTCATGTTGTGTATCCCCCTGAACCTGTTTGAATATTTATTCGTTGTTATGTATTTTAAACATTTTCCGAGGCGGATGCAATACCATTTTGAAAAATAACTAAAAAACCTTTAAATAAGCCTTTAAATACCAATTGAACGCCTGTGCCTTTATCTTTCTGATTGCATACAAAAAGCATTTTTATACACAAAAAAAGCCTGCCATCTGTTTTGGCAGGCAGTTTTTCCATTATACTTCTTCACAGTATTCTTCAAACAGTCCTTGAAGCTTGGTGATGACAGCCATCGGCTCATAGCCTTCAATTTCATGGCGCTCCACCATTTTTAAAATCTTGCCGTCTTTCAAAAGGGCGAATGACGGAGAAGAAGGCGGATATCCTTCAAAATATTCTCTTGCTCTTGCCGTCGCTTCTTTGTCTTGTCCGGCAAAAACGGTGACGAGATGATCAGGGCGCTTATCGTAATGAACCGCATGGTGCGCGGCAGGTCTTGCAATCCCCCCTGCACAGCCGCAGACGGAGTTGACCATGACAAGCGTAGTGCCTTTTTTCGTGAGCGCTTCATCGACCTCTTCAGGCGTTTTCAATTCGGTGTAGCCGGCAGCCGTTATTTCTTGTCTGGCCTGGCGTACGACATCGTTCATAAACAGATTAAAATCCATGTTCACTTTAAGATCTCTCCTTTTTAGCGCTTATAGCATGATGCTAAAGCCGCTGTTTGCTCATCTGTTCTAATGATACTTTGAAACCGCCCGGACCGCAAATCAGGCGATTCGTGTTCCTTCAGGTTTACGGAACGGGCAGCCCGGGGAAAAATAAGTAAAGACCCTATAAATAAAGGAGTACTTTATGAACCGAAAGAAAGCAATGCTGATTTACAACGGGAATGCAGGGCAAAAAAATGTTGAAAAAACACTCGGTGCTGCCGTACCGATTCTTTCACAAGCTATAGACGAACTCATCGTGAAACCGACGAGAAAAAAGCGCGATGCGTTCGAATTTTGCCTGGAGATCGGGGAGGATATCGGGCAGTTGTTTATCTTAGGCGGTGACGGGACGGTGCATGAATGCATTAACGGGATTAGTCAGCTTCAAACCAAGCCAGATATCGGCATCCTCCCTGGCGGTACATGCAACGACTTTTCGAGGGCGCTCCGCATTCCCCAGAACATAGAGAAAGCGGCGGAAGCGCTCGCCAATGGAAGTCCCGTCCCGGTCGATGTTTTAAAAGCGAATGATCATTATTGTCTCAACTTTTGGGGCATCGGATTGATCACGGAAGCTTCCAGCCATATCAATCAAACGGAAAAAGCGCTGCTCGGGAGAATCAGTTATTTTACAAGCGCACTGCGGACAATCTCCAATCTTGAGCCCTTCTCTTTTCGTCTGTCGATCGACGGAGAAGAGTTTGCTGACGAAGCGGTCATGGTCGTCGTGCTGAACGGCCCCTTTATCGGAACGAACAAGATCCCCCTTCCGCAGCTGAGCATCAACGACGGAAAAGCGGACATTCTCGTCTGCCGGAATACGAATCTGGCTGCATTGAAAGAGCTTTTTGCAATGGATGATCCCGAATGGGATTCCTTTAAAGGCGAGCTATCCTATTATCAGGGGCAAACCGTTCGAATTGAAACCGCCCTTCCCATGGAAGCCGATACAGACGGCGAAATCTGCACAAAAACGCCGGCTTCAATCGAGGTGCTAAACGGGCACCTCCGCATGCTCACCCCCTTAGAAAAAGAAAAAAGCTGACCCTAAACGGGCCGGCTTTTTTAATAGATGGACGTATGATCATCGATCTGTTCAAGAATCTCTTTCACACGGGCAAGGAATCTGCCGCAAATGAGGCCGTCAAGCACTCTGTGATCGAGGGATAAGCATAGGTTCACCATATCCCTGACCGCGATCATGCCGTGCTCCATGACGACGGGACGCTTGACGATCGATTCAACCTGCAGGATGGCAGCCTGCGGATGGTTGATGATCCCCATCGACTGAACCGATCCAAACGAACCGGTATTATTGACCGTAAACGTACCTCCGCTCATATCCCCGCTGGTCAGCTTGCCGCTTCTGACCTTATGAGCCAGTTCGGAGATTTCCCTTGCGATGCCTTTAATCGTTTTTTCATCGGCATGCTTGATGACAGGAACATATAACGCATCTTCAGTCGCTACTGCAATTGAGATGTTGATGTCTTTTTTCTGAATGATTTTATCTCCGGCCCACATGCTGTTCATTTGCGGGAATTCCTTCAGCGCCTGTGCGACTGCTTTGACAAAAAACGCGAAAAAGGTCAGGCTGAAGCCTTCTTTTTTCTTGAATTCGTTTTTTATTTTGTTGCGGTAGCTCACAAGACCTGTGACATCCACTTCCATCATCGTCCAGGCATGAGGGATTTCATGCTTGCTTCTGACCATGTTGGTCGCAATCGCATTGCGGATTCCAGTTACAGGAATCTCAACGTCTCCGGCCGCACTTTGAGGCGGTGCAGCTTGAGGTGCGGCTTGCGCCGGTTTTTGATCAGGTTCAATCGCTCCCGCGGCATTTGCACCCGGCTGTTTTTCCGGCGCTGCATCAGTTTGAGGAACAGCTCCGGAAGCAATGATGCGCTGGATGTCTTTTCTTGTGATCCGTCCGCCGGCGCCTGTACCTTCCACCTGCTCCAAATCGATGTTGTGCTCTCCGGCAAGTCTCAGCACCGCCGGGGAATAACGTTTTTTCTGAGATGTATCTTTCGCCTCCGGTTTGGCCGGCTCCGCTTCCTCTTGATCTGGCTTGGAAACAGCCTCAGCCTCCGGTTTCGCTTCTTCATTTGTTTCGACTTTGCAGATGACGTCTCCGACTTGCAGAGTTTCGCCTTCCTTCCCGACTAGCTCGGCAATCGTTCCCGTGAACGATGAAGGGACTTCAGCATTGACCTTATCCGTCATCACTTCAGCAATCGGATCATATTTGTTGACGTGATCTCCGACGCTGACGAGCCATTTGCTGATGGTTCCCTCAGTCACGCTCTCCCCGAGCTGCGGCATTGTCATTTGTTCCACTGCCATACGATGTGTCCTCCTTCGCTATATTAAAACTCAGCCAATTCTCTCATCGCTGCTTCTGCTTTATCCGGATTGACCATAAAGAATTTTTCCATTGTAGGAGCATACGGCATTGCCGGGACATCAGGGCCCGCCAACCGCTTAATCGGCGCATCCAAATCGAACAGGCAATGCTCTGAAATGATCGCGGCCACTTCACTCATAATGCTGCCTTCCTTCGTATCTTCGGTCATCAAAAGCACTTTGCCCGTTTTGGAAGCCGCTTCAATAATCGCTTCCTGATCGAGCGGATATACCGTTCTTAAATCAAGGATATGTGCGGAAATCCCGTCTTTGGCAAGCCGTTCGGCAGCCTGAAGGGCGAAATGGACGCACAATCCGTATGTGATGACGGTAATGTCTTCGCCTTCCCGCTTCACGTCCGCCTTTCCGATCGGCAGCACATAGTCGTCACTCGGCACTTCGCCCTTGATCAGCCGGTATGCCCGTTTATGTTCGAAGAACAGCACAGGGTCGTCATCGCGGATGGCCGCTTTCAAAAGCCCTTTGACATCATAAGGCGTCGAAGGCATGACGATTTTCAGGCCGGGCTGATTGGCAAACACGGCTTCAACCGACTGTGAATGGTACAGCGCGCCGTGCACGCCTCCGCCGTAAGGTGCGCGGATGACGATCGGACAGTTCCAGTCATTGTTGGAGCGGTAGCGGATTTTTGCCGCTTCCGAAATAATCTGGTTGACAGCCGGCATAATAAAATCAGCAAACTGCATTTCAGCGACTGGTCTCATCCCGTACATGGCGGCCCCGATTCCGACGCCGGCAATTGCGGATTCCGCCAAAGGCGTGTCCATCACCCGCTCTTCGCCGAACTGGTCGTAAAGACCGGCTGTCGCCTTGAATACACCGCCTTTTTTGCCGACATCCTCCCCTAAAACAAAGACGCGGGGATCCTTTTCCATTTCTTCTTTCAAAGCCAAAGTGACAGCATCTATATATGACATAACTGGCATTGTTCTTCCCCCTTACTCCGCATAAACATGCCGCAGCGCATCTTCCGGATCTGCATAAGGTGCATGTTCAGCATAATCTGTTGCTTCATTGACGATGTTTGTGATCTCATCCGATATTTGCTTCTCAGACTGGTCGTCCAGAAGACCTGCTTCTTTTAAGTATTGTGCGAATTTGTTAAGCGGATCATTTTTCTTCGCCTCCGCCACCTCTTCGCGCTCTCTGTAGCTTCGGTCGTCATCATCGCTGGAGTGCGGGGTCAGCCGGTATGATATCGTTTCGATTAATGTCGGCCCTTCGCCTCTTCCGGCCCGTTCCCTTGCTTCTTTAACAGCTTTGTAGACTTCAAGCGGATCATTTCCGTCAACGGTCACGCCAGGCATGCCGTAACCGACGGCGCGGTCGGAAATGTTTTCGCAAGCTACCTGCTTTTCATAAGGAACCGAGATCGCGTATTTATTGTTTTCACACATAAAAATGACGGGAAGCTTATGCACGGCGGCAAAGTTTGCCCCTTCATGGAAGTCCCCTTGGTTTGAAGAGCCTTCGCCGAACGTCACAAAAGTTGCAATGTCTTTCTTGTCAAGCCTTCCGGCAAGCGCTACGCCCACCGCATGCGGAACTTGCGTGGTCACCGGCGAAGAGCCCGTGACGATCCGGTTTTTCTTTTGGCCGAAGTGGCTTGGCATCTGCTTTCCTCCTGAATTCGGATCCTCGGCTTTTGCAAACGCCGACAGCATTAAATCTTTTGCCGTCATTCCAAAAGCAAGCACAACGCCCATATCTCTGTAATACGGAAGCACATAATCGTTCTCCCGGTCTAAAGCGAAAGCCGCTCCGACCTGGGCTGCTTCCTGTCCTTGACAAGAGATGACAAAAGGAATTTTGCCTGAACGGTTTAAGAGCCACATCCGCTCATCGAGTTTTCTGGCTAAAAGCATGGTTTTGTACATGTCGATTGCTTGTTCATCTGTTAATCCCACTGCTTCATGACGGTTATTGCCCATTTTTTTCACTCCTTCATGCTTTCTAAAAATGAATCGCTTTTCCATCCACGGCAAGGGCGGCTTCTCCGATCGCCTCCGACAGCGTCGGATGCGGGTGGATCGTTTGACCGACTTCCCACGGGGTGGCGTCAAGCACCTTTGCCAGACCGGCTTCAGATATCATGTCTGTCACATGCGGGCCGATCATGTGAACGCCCAAAATGTCATCTGTTTCGCGATCGGCGACGATTTTGACAAAGCCGTCCGTCTCACCGTACACGAGCGCTTTGCCAATCGCCTGAAACGGAAATTTGCCTACTTTAACGCTTTTCCCCTGCGCCTTCGCCTCACCCTCTGTCAAGCCGACCGATGCGGCTTCAGGGCTTGAATAGATGCATTTTGAAACAAGCGAATAATCGATGGCGTGCGGGTTTTCACCAGCAATATGCTCAACGGCCGTAATCCCTTCGTGAGAAGCTACATGTGCAAGCTGAAGGCCGCCGATCACATCTCCTATCGCATAGATGTGGGATTCTTTTGTCTGGTACATGCTGTTTGTCACGATAAAGCCGTTTTCCACCTGGATATCCGTGTTTTCCAGACCGATACCCTCAATATTTGCCTGCCTTCCGACCGATACGAGCATTTTCTCAGCGGAATAGGATTGTTTTTCTCCGTCTTTTTCCGCTTGAATGCTGACCGCATCGCCTTTCTCCAATGTGTCGGGCAGCACTTTTGCTCCCGTGATCATTGTGATGCCTTTTTTCGCGAGCTGCGCCTGCATTTCCCTAGAAATATCGGCATCTTCAGTCGGCAAAATCCGGTCTGCATACTCAATGACGGTGACATCAACACCGAAATCGTTCAGCATGGAAGCCCACTCGATCCCGATGACACCTCCTCCGACGATCAGCATGGAAGCCGGAAGCTGCTCAAGTTCAAGCGCTTCGTCTGATGACAGAACGTTTTCTCCGTCAAGCTCAAGCCCTGGCAGCGACCTGGGCCTTGAGCCTGTAGCGATGATGACGTTTTTCGGTATGAGCATCTCATTTTCATCCCCGTTCGCCATCTCAACGGAAACCGTCCCAGGCATCGGGGAAAAAATCGACGGCCCGAGAATCCGTCCGATTCCTTCGTAAACATCGATCTTTCCTTTTTTCATCAAGTGTTTGACACCGTTGTGCAGCTGGTCAATTATTTTTTGTTTTCTGCTTTGAACTTGAGAAAACCGCAGTCCGACTTCAGGAATGACCACTCCGAATTCGTCCGCCTTTTTTGCTGTCCTGTATACTTCCGCGCTTCTAAGGAGCGCCTTCGACGGGATGCAGCCTTTATGAAGGCACGTGCCGCCGAGCTTCTGCTTTTCAACGACGGCTGTTTTCAGCCCCAGCTGCGAGGCTCTGATGGCGGCCACATAGCCGCCTGTGCCCCCTCCAAGAATCACGAGATCGTATTCAGTTGCCATGACTTTCCCTCCTCTGGTTCGGATACTGTTTTGCCTCTTCTTCGCCGTTCAATACGCGAAATGCACCTTCAGCCAATGCTTGAAGTTCATTTTCTCCTGGAAAGACGACGACATCCGAAATCCAGTCTATGTATTGTCTGATCGAGGAAATAAACGATTTTCCATATGCCAGTCCTCCTGTCAAAATAATGACATCGACTTCGCCTTTTAAGACGGCGCTGGCCGCCCCGATTTCTTTGGCGATTTGATAAGCCATCGCTTCATAGATGAGCGCAGCTTTTTGATCGCCTTCCTTGATCATTTTCTCAACTTTTACCGCATCCGTCGTGCCGAGATAGCCGGCAAGCCCTCCGCCGCCGACAAGCATTTTCATCAGCTCGTCTTTCGTATATTCGCCGGAAAAGCACATATCGATCAGATCACCCGCAGGAATGGTTCCGGCCCGCTCTGGACTGAGCGGACCTTCCCCGTGGAGGCCGTTGTTGACGTCGATCACCCGGCCGCGGCAATGGACGCCGATCGTAATGCCGCCTCCCATGTGGGTGATGATCATTTTCATATCTTCATAACGCTTCCCAAACTGCCAAGCCGCTTTCCTTGCGACTGCTTTTTGGTTGAGCGCGTGAAAAATGCTGCGCCTTTCAATAGCCGGGGTGCCGGAAATTTTTGCGATAGGAGCCATTTCATCCACAACAACGGGGTCGACGATAAAAGCGGGAATATTTAACCCGTCGGCAATCTCCCTGGCGATGATGCCCCCGAGATTTGATGCATGCTGCCCCGCATAGCCGTTTTTCAAATCGACAATCATCGCATCATTGACTTCGTAAGTGCCGCCTTCAATCGGCCGAAGCAGCCCTCCCCTGGCGCAAACGGCATCCAATTTAGAAATATTGATTCCCTGTTCATGCAGGGTTTCGAGTATCGCCTGTTTTCTGAACGAATATTGATCAATAATGGTCTGATATTGCTGTAGCTCAGCCTCGTCATGACGGATTGATTTTTCGAAAATCGAACGGTCATCATGAAAAACGCCGATCTTTGTAGATGTAGATCCCGGATTGATGACGAGAATACGTTTTTCCTGTACCTGCATTGAATTAAAACCTCCAATAGAGAATAGGGGTTATGATTTTAACGTCTGCTTAAAATGTGATGGCCGTTTTGCAAAAATTGGCTTCTCGATTGGCGCATGCGCTCAATTCGTTCTTCCGCCAGACGGTCTGCGGCCAAGTATGTCGGAATGCGGTCGCGCTTCGAAATTTCAAGGACGCGTTCAATGTTTCCGTAGATGCCTTCGACTTTCTTCAGCGCGCGCTCCGAATTATAGCCGTAAAGCTCGTCAGCGACATTGATGACGCCGCCGGCATTGATGACATAGTCCGGGGCATAAACGATGCCCATGTCGTGGATTTGATCACCGTGGCGGGTTTCTTTCAGCTGGTTGTTGGCTGCCCCGGCAATCACTTTGGCTTTCAGCTGCGGAATCGTATCATCGTTGATTGTCGCTCCGAGGGCACACGGCGCATATATATCGCATTCCTGCGAATAAATATCATCCGGATCGACGGCGCGGGCGCCGAATTCGGCGACTGCACGTTCAACTGCTTCTTTGTTGATGTCGGTCACGATCAGTTTCGCGCCTTCTTCGTGGAGGTGCCGGCACAGGTTGTAGGCCACGTTTCCGACGCCTTGAACCGCAACGGTTTTGCCTTCAAGCGAATCCGTTCCGAATGCCGCTTTCGCCGCCGCCTTCATCCCTTTATATACCCCGTAAGCTGTTACCGGAGAAGGATTTCCTGATGAACCGAAAGCAGGTGAAATGCCTGTAACGAAATCGGTTTCGTCATGAATGATGTCCATATCTTCAACGGTTGTACCGACGTCTTCGGCTGTGATGTATCTGCCGTTCAAGCCTTGAATGTAGCGGCCGAAAGCGCGGAACATTTCTTCGTTTTTATCTTTGCGCGGATCTCCGATAATAACGGTTTTGCCTCCTCCGAGGTTCAGTCCGGCCGCCGCATTTTTGTAGGTCATTCCCCGCGCAAGGCGCAGCGCATCTTCAATTGCGGCTTCTTCACTTTCGTATGTCCACATTCTTGTGCCGCCGAGAGCCGGCCCGAGCGTCGTATCATGAATCGCGATGATCGCTTTTAAACCGGACTGTTTATCTTGGCAAAATACCAATTGCTCGTAGTCATACTGTTCCATATATCGAAATAGTTCCATTTTTTATTCCTCCTCATGTCGTGCTTCAGACGTACACAGCGCCAAAGCAATCGAATACAACTTGTTTTCTGCGGAATCGGCCCTGCTTGTCAAGGCGATGGGTGCTTTTGCCCCTGCTAAAATGGCTCCCACTTTTGCACCCGCAAAATGAATCAATGATTTATAAAGGACATTGCCTGTTTCAATTGAAGGAACAAGCAGGATATCGGCCTCGCCTGCTACGATCCCGGAAATGTTTTTATGCCGGGCGGCAAGCGGCGATATCGCGTTATCCAATGCAAGAGGCCCGTCAACAACGCAGTTTTTGATTTGGCCCCGATGATTCATCTGCGTCAAGGCAGCTGCATTCAATGTCGCTTCCATCGCGGGATTCACTGTTTCCACTGCGGCAAGACAAGCGACTTTCGGCATTTGCACGCCGACCGACCTCGCCACGCCGACTGCGTTTTCTAAAATCTGCTTCAGCTCATCAAGCTTGGGGCTGATATTCATCGCCGCATCTGTTACATAAATCAGCCTCTCAAACCCGCTGACTTCAAATGCTGCTACATGTGACAGCACGTGCGAGGAACGAAGCCCGTACTCTTTATTCAAAACGGCTTTTAATAGCACAGCTGTCGGGACATTCCCCTTCATAAGAACATCCGCATTGCCGCTTTTGACAGCTTGAACGGCAATTCTCGCAGAATCCGCCGGCGATTCCGAATGAATGATATCCACGTGCCGTTTTGAAATATTCTGCTCTGTCATCATATGTCTAAGTTTTTCTCTGTGCCCGATCAGCAAGAACCGGGCAAATTGTTTGTCGACCGCAAGTTTGACCGCTTGCAGCACTTCGTCATCTTCCGCATGTGCGACGGCGACCGTTTTATTGTCAAGCTCCGCCGCTTTTTGCAATAGTTGTTTCAGCTTCATAGTACCCACCTTTCTAAGCAAACATCCGCCCACTATATCATGCAAGTTTCGTGCCAGTATGAAAAAAGCGGTTCGGTACTGTGAACCTGTTTACAGTTTGCATGATTTTGCACTCGTTTTTGCAATTTATTGCATGCTATCTTTTGCAAGGTTGTATTTATCCATTTTGTAATAGAGGTTGCGAATGCTGATTCCAAGAGCTTTTGCCGTTTTCGTTCTGTTATATTGATGCTTTTCAAGCGTTTCTTTAATGATATGAGCTTCAAACCGTTCGACCGCATCAGACAGCTTTTCATCTTCAATTTCAGGGAAAGCTTCGCCGGCTTCCATCTTTTTTCTCGGACGGTCCGCTTCAGGAAGATGTTCTAGATCAATCCATTCCATTTGCGGTTTTAAAAAAATCATCGCCCGCTCGAGGACATTTTCAAGCTCTCTGACATTCCCCGGCCACTTCCGCGCTTTTAGCGATTTGAGGGCGTTTTTCGTAAGCCCCTTTACATTGCGCCCGTACTCTTGGTTGATCTTCCCTATCAAATGCCTGCTCAAGGCTTCAATGTCCTCTTTCCGCTGTCTGAGCGGCGGAATCGATATCGGATAGCGATTGATCCGGTAGTACAAGTCTTCGCGAAACCGGCCTTCAGCGAGCGCCTTTTCAATATTGACGTTAGTCGCCGCGATGACCCGGACGTTCACAGGGATCGGTTTGGTCCCGCCGACTCTGACGATTTCTTTTTCCTGAAGAACGCGGAGGAGCTTCGCCTGTGTGTTTAGCGAGAGCTCGCCGATTTCATCCAAGAAAATGCTTCCGTTGTTCGCTTCTTCAAAGAATCCTTTTTTCCCGCCGCGGCGCGCACCTGAAAAAGCGCCTTCCTCATAGCCGAAAAGCTCTGATTCAAGCAGTGATTCCGATATGGCCGCACAATTGACGCGGACAAACTTATTATACTTTCGGTCACTTTCGTTATGTATGGCATGGGCAAAAAGCTCTTTACCCGTTCCCGATTCGCCTCTCAGCAAAATCGTCGCAGGCGTCTTCGCCCCCAATTTCGCCTGTTCCAGCGCGACGAGCATCTGCTCGCTTGACCCGATGATGTCGGCAAATGTATATTTCGCCTCAAGTGTACGGATAATCTGCCGTGCTCTGTTCAGCTCGTTTGTGAGCGATTGAATTTCAGATACGTCGTGAATGACGCCGACGCTCCCTTTTAAAATGCCGTCGACGATAATCGGCGCAACATTGACGATCACTTCTTTTTTATTCGGGCCGACTTTCATTCTGACCCCTCTGACAGGGCGCCTCGTTTCGAGCACTTTCAAATGCATGCTCTCGCCTTCAGATATGTCGGTATTAGCCGGCTTCCCGATCACCTGGTCTTTTGTCAGACCTGTCATCTTCGTATATGCCCTGTTGATCATCATTCCGTTTCCGTTTTCGTCAACGACCGAAATCGCTTCATCGGAAGATTGAATGATCGCTTCAAGCATCGTTCTGACTTCCTTCAGGTTGGTCACCTCTTCAGCCAGCTCGACCGCATCGGTAATGTCCTTAAATATGCTGAGCGCCCCGAGGAGCGTTCCTCCGTCATCAATAATCGGAATTCGGGTCGTGACAATCTGCCTGTTCGGATGGAGAAATTGTTTTTGATGATACTCAGGCTCTCTCGTGTTGAGAATACGCGGCAGCTTCGTCGTCGGGATCACGCTTTGAATATGCTGGCCGATCGCTTCGCTGCGCTTTGTTCCGGTCATAACCTCCGCCATTTTGTTAAACAAAATGATCTCTTCGTTAATGTCGATAAAAATCATGCCGTCATTCATCGAGTTGAAAATACGGTCGTGTTTATACGTCTGCTCTTTTAACATTTGGATGAGCTGCTGCTTTTCATTCATCAGCTGAGAGATGATATAAGCGAGCGATCCCGGCACCACGATCGTTCTGTCGTGCTTTTTTCGCATCAGCTGCTTTAACACGCCGGCGTCTCCGGTCGTCTCAATGATGATGTCGATCTGTTCTGTGATGTATGGCGTCCAGTCGAGTGCCGTTTCGATATCGTTTTTCTGCGCGACGAAAAGCCCGGGAGCTTCCGGATTTTTATCGATGACCGCCTCGATATGCATCGTCTTTGTTTTCAGCAGCAAATCCAAGAGGGCGGTCCCCCCTTTTCCAGCACCAACGATCAGTACTTTTTGCATCATCCCTTTACCCCTTTGTATGAAAAATTTTGCACACTCTCACGTTCTCTTGCAACAATTTGCACAACATCTATGTTATCATGTTTTCCTTTCTTGACAAACTTTTTTTTCAAATAGACAATAAAGGTAAATCTTTGGTAAGGGGATTCGTGTATGGGGAGAATGATCGCACTGCTCGTTTTGCTGATCCCGGGAGGCCTGGCTGCTCTCGGAATTAAATTGATGCGCGACACGGTTTTCGGCATTTTGATCGGCCCGTTTCAGATCCTTTGGCTTCAGGGGCTGGCGGGGTTCATATGCTTCGCAGGCGGCCTTTATTTGTTAGGCGGATTTATTCTATACAGAGACAGAAAACGCAACCAAGTAAGCCCCCGTTTCAGAAAAAAGCAGAGCGGCCGCGAGGTGTGATATCTGTGAACAAGAAAAAGCCGCAGACAATATCTGCGGCTTTTTGCATCTCACATCTCGGCCTTTAATTTTAACGCTTTTTCGGGAAAGTCGGTGAAGAAACCGTCTATTCCCGCAGCAATCAGCTTTTTCATCTCCTCTTCACGGTTGATGGTGAACGGCCTGACCGCTTTTTCTTTCAAATGGGCGTTTTTGATCGTGTCATCCGACATTGAACGGCGATACGGATGAAATCCTGAAGCCGGAATCATCTCAATGTATTCCTCCGGCTTGTAGATGACATCCATGTAAAGCGCAGCCAATTCAATACTTGGATTCAGTCTGTGGCATAACGCAAGGCTTTCATGATTGAATGATGAAAGAATGATCCGGTCTTGAAGGTCGTACGCTTCAATCATCGACATCACTTTTTCTTCCATCCCTTCATAGCGGATAATGCTGTTTTTCAATTCAACATTAAGAAGAAATTCAGCATCTGCCGCCCACTCAAACACTTCTTCAAGGGTCGGCACAGGGACAGAACCGGTTTTTTCGGCAAAACGGTGGCTTGCGTCTCCATGTTTTATTTCCTCATATGTAAGATCTTTCACATACCCTTTCAGTGAAGTCGTCCTGTCAAGCTTTTCATCATGAATGACAACAAGACGTCCGTCTTTTGCCATTTGAACATCCAATTCGATGCCGTCGGCACCAATGGCCGCCGCATGCTTAAACGCCGCCATTGTATTTTCGGGAAAAGTGCCTGAAGCCCCTCTGTGTGCAAATATTTTCGTCATTTCTGGTTCACCTCTACAAGAATTGCAAGTTTATAACCCATTATGAAGGTCTTACTGTTTTCTTTCCACACATAAGGCCTTTTTTAACATAAACATAACACAAGAACCCCGGTCATATACCAGGGCCCTTCTATTATTCATAATAAGATACGACAGCGTCAGCAATCGCGTCTGCAGCTTTTTCCTGATATTCCGGACTTTCGAGTTTATCTGCATCAGTTTTGTTTGTGATAAAGCCCAGTTCGACTAAAACACTCGGCATTTGAGAATTTTTGATGACATAAAACCCTGATTCTTTTACACCTCTGTCCCGAGTGCCCAGCGCATCCGGAAGCCGCTCTTGAATGTCAGATGCCAGCCGTTCGCTGTCAGCGGCTTGATACGTGGAATCGAAATATGTTTCTGTACCGGACGCTTCAGGGACGGCCGAGTTTGCATGAATGCTGATAAACAAGTCTGAAGCATTTTTGCTCGCCTTGGCCACCCGGTCTTCCAGCGTCAAAAACGTATCATCCGTTCTTGAGGCGACTGTGTCGGCTCCTTCTTCTTTCAGCTTTTCATCAATCAGCATTGCCACTTCAAGGTTGACATCTTTCTCAAGCAGCCCGTTTCCGACAGCACCGCTGTCTTCACCCCCGTGACCTGCGTCAACATATACCGTCTTCCCGGAAAGCGGCTCAGCCGCAAAAGCAGCTGGAAAAGCCGCCATAAACGAAAACAGCAGCAAAACAAAACTCTTTATTAACAGTTTCACGATTTGTTCCTCCTACAATCCCTTTTTGCAAACGATCATTCTTTCTTTTTCATATCTTCAAGCTGTAATGTTCCGTCCTCTGCTTTCGTGTACTCCACTTCCACCTTTGTATCATCCTCGATCCCTTTATATTTGTCCCGTTTTTCGGGAGGGACCTGAAACATCGTTTCTTTGCCGTCAATATTGACGGCGACGGTATGCTGGTCCGCCAAACCGACAAAGGTGCCTTCTTTCACGAGCGTTTCCTCGCCTGTTCCTTTTCGGCTCTCATCACCGCTTTGCCCATTATGCTGCGTTGTGCCGCAGCCTGCCAATAACAGCATAGCGAACAGAACAAGGATGACTCCTTTCCTCATGTCGACCACCTCACCCGCTGAATTTTTTACACCCCGTACCTTATCTTTAATACCCGGGGCTGTAAAGCAAGCCGCAGCAGCAGGTTTTCGCCCGCTTTCCCCGTCCAATTCCCCAAGGATTTCCGAATTGTTAGAAGCCATCCGCGTAAAAACGTCTGTGAAAAACGATCTACCCAAGGCGAAAAATGGCTGTAAACTGGAAGAAATCAGATCTTTTTCATCATTTTTATTTTTTTGTATAAAAAAACGTCTTTTTTCTTATGAAAAAAGACGTCAGACCGTTGACAAAACAGGTCGGATTTTAAAAATCCGACCTGTTTTTGTCCATTTTATTCTATTATTTCGATCAGAAGGCTGGCGGTTAGGACCTTTCCAGGTCCAATTCGCCAGCTTTTTCAGATTCATGGCAGCGAAAACAAGCATCGCCTGCATGGACAATTTTTTCTTTCCCCGTAAGGTTGTCCAGCGCAAGCCATGCTTATGTTTTAAATCGGCAAAAACTCGTTCGATCGTCTCTTTACGTTTGGCATAGATTTGTTTATTCTCTTCCGTATGCCGAAGATGATCAGCTTCGTCTAAATGATCCTGCCAGATATGTCTGTGAATCATCTTTCGATGATCTCTACTTTCTGTACACGTATGTAGTAATGGACATTGTTTACATCGATTTGGATCTGAAGCATACTCTCGATAACCTTGCCGATTGGTTGTGCGATAGGAGAGAATATGGTCTTGCGGGCAGATATAGACATCATAAAATTCATCGTAAACATACTCGTGTTTTCTCATGAATCCTTTTTTGGTTTGCGGACGCGTGTAAGGCATAACAGGGCGAACGTTTTCTTCATGAAGAAATTTTGCGATAACCGGTGTTTTGTATCCGGCATCAACTGCGACCGTATGAGGCTTGGCGACGCGCTCTTTCACTTGTTGAAACAGGGTCGTGAACACTTGGCTGTCATGAATATTGGCAGGCTCAACAACCGTCCCCAGCACAAATCCGTTCCGGTCACAAGCTGTATGAAAACCATAAGCAAAAAGGCGTTCCCGTTCACCCTTTACAAAATAGCCGCTCTCAGGATCTGTTGTACTTTCTTTTATTTCTCGTTCTTCTGAGCATTGCCTGGGCTTTAAGGGCTTTTTGCCGTTGGCTTCGCGATCGGCATTAATTTCTTGATCTAACTGTTCCTGATAAGCTCTTGTTTCTTTTCTTACGATCTTTTTCACAAACTTTTTCTTATTGGCATTCGCTTTGACATGTGTGCTGTCGATGAAGGCAACCGAAGGATCGACGAGGCCGAGATCCATGGCCTGACGTAAAATCCTATAGAAGATTGTTTCAAATAGGTCTGTGTCATGAAAGCGACGTTCATAGTTTTTACTGAAGGTTGAAAAGTGAGGGATTTTTTCAGAGAATCCATATCCAATAAACCAGCGATAGGCTACATCAGTTTCGATTCGCTTAATGGTTTCGCGCATGGAGCGATGACCAAACACGTATTGAATGAGCACCATTTTAATCAGTACAACAGGATCAATACTTGGACGCCCTTTTGAAGAATAAAGAGGGGCAACTTTTTGATAAATAAATGAAAAATCAATGGCTTCTTCCATCTTCCTGACCAAATGGTCTTCAGGTACAAGCTCACTTAAGGCAACGACTTCAAGCTGTTCACGCTGATCTTTAGAGTGTTTGGTCAACATGGTAAAACCTCCAAAAATTAGATTCCACACACATTTTAACAAAAAAAGCTTGTCGATCAAGCCACTTTTTTGTGACTTTGTCGACAAGCTGACGTCTTTTTTCTTATGAAAAAAGACGTTTTATTCGGCTTTCGCTTTATATGATCCAGTCTATGACAGCAATGCTCCGAGCGTGAGACAAACTTTGAGAAATAGACGGAAACACAACTGGCTGCCGCGCTATGTAGTTTTTTTGTCAGAACTTGCACGAATGCAAGATCAAATATTCTTTTTAAATCATTTTTACATTTAGGCCTTCATAGCGGATGATCAGCAGCGCTGCTCCATTTCTCATGCTTGTATTTGCCGCTGAACAGCTTGCTTCCGGTCTTTATTTGACGGCGCCTCTTTAATCTTTTTGGCAGGCATGCCGGCTATTGTAATATTTTCCTCAGTGAAAGATTTGTTGACCACGGCGTTTGCGCCAATTGATATGCCGTCAGCAATGTGAATGTCGCCAAAGAGCTTTGCCCCCGGCCCGATCCAGACATTGTCTCCGATTGTGGGAACATCGCGGCGAGCGTGATTTTGTCCGATATTAACCCCTTGATGAATGTCACAGTTTGCACCTATTTTTGCATTGCTGTTTACGATGAGCAATCCGTAATGGTTAATCCTCAACCCTGGCCCGAAAAAATTCACCGGATAGCGAAGATCTGTTTTCGTAAAGATCATCATACCACCCGCTTATTTCATACTTTTAACTCGAGATCGGCTCTTCGAAGAGTTTTACATTCTCCGCCATCTATTTCCTACTTGATACTAAAAGGAAAACAAAAAAAAGGGGGAGCCCCCCTTTTTTGGTTCATCCTTCATAAAAACCAACCCAAGTATTAAAAACATTACTGTAAAATTTCCCTTTGAAATACCATGTTCCATCGCTATCAGAAAATTTGTTACTGAAAACTCCAGAAGATGATTTTACACATTTTGATGATTTACTGCTTTTGAATGAGCTTGGCAAGTCACTTGGACAATTGATATATTGAGCAGTCGGATGTGCAATCACCTCAGATGAATGCGATGCAGCAAATACCGGCGCTGCAGAAATAAGTAAACCAACAGCCAGAGTCGTACCAGTTAATAATTTATTGACCTTCATTTTAAAACAACTCCTTTTCCATTTATTTCATTTCTATTTCATCATATAACATGCAGGTATGTCCAAAAAGTGTACAAATTACAATATTTCGGAATCAATAGATAAGCTTTTAGGATGACTTTACACAATACACACTGTGCTGAAATGATTCACCTTTTTGATCTTACATCGCAAACAGTACATTTGCGGGCAAAAAAACGGCCTCGTTTATAAAAACGAGGCCTTCAAATACTGTATTAAACCCTTCGGATCGTAGCACAATTTCATCGCAATATGGGCGAAAAATTCATCGGAATTACGATAAACTATTCGTTAGAAACAGGTCGAAAATTCGACGGTTAAATCTTCGTTAAAACTGCGTCATATCAACGTTTAAGAAGCCTTATGCTCCAGTCTCAGCTTGTCTGCGACCATCGCGATGAACTCACTATTGGTCGGCTTTGCTTTTGACATGCTGACTGTGTAGCCGAAAAGTGACGAAATCGAGTCGATGTTGCCTCTGCTCCATGCGACTTCGATGGCGTGGCGAATCGCCCGTTCGACGCGGCTTGCAGTCGTGTTGAATTTTTTGGCGATATCCGGATAAAGCACTTTTGTAATGCTGCCGAGCAGTTCGATGTCGTTATATACCATGGAGATGGCTTCTCTTAAGTACAAATAGCCTTTAATATGAGCAGGTACGCCGATTTCGTGGATGATGGTCGTGATGCTGGCGTCCAGGTTTTTCTTCGGCGATTCAGGCTGCGGCCGAAGCACACTGCTTTGAGAGGACGGGGCACGGTGTGTCAATTGAGATCCGTTTCCGCTGACCTGGCGGATATGTCCGACTAAATTCTCCATGTCAAAAGGCTTCAAAATAAAATACGACGCGCCTAAATCTACAGCTTTTTTGGTCACGTCTTCCTGGCCGAACGCCGTCAGCATGATGACATTCGGCTGCTTTTTAAGCTGCGATTCCCTCAGCCTTTCAAGAACGGCCAATCCGTCGAGATGAGGCATGATTATATCCAGCACAAGCACGTCGGGCTCCTTGTCTTTAAACAAAGAAAGGCATTCCTGTCCGTTGTATGCGACACCAAGCACTTCCATGTCGCTCTGTCCCTCGATATATTCGCTTAATAGGCCGACAAGCTCCCTGTTATCATCAGCAACACATACTTTAATTTTCTCCACGTTTCTTCCTCCCCAATGTGTATGTTGATAAATTTCATCATTCTTTTTCTAATATGTTTAATTCGACAGCACCACTTTATTCCCTTTTTTTAAAAAGGATTTTTCCAATAATAGTGGTATGTCTAGCTTTTTCTCTGTTTTTTTCTGATTTTCTCGATTTTTCGACTTAAAATGCGACTTGACAAACCGGGGAACGTGAATTTGTCGAAAAATCTTTTCTTCTTTCATTTTAACGCACAACGCCCAAGAAAAAAAGGCGAAATCAAAAACTGCCGGAGGAATCCGGCAGTCAGCTTGCTTTTTCTTTTTTATAAATATCGATTCCCGCTTCAGACAGCATCCATTCAATATGCACACCGTACCCGCTCGTCGGATCATTGACGAAAACGTGGGTTACGGCGCCAATGATCTTTCCGTTTTGGATGATCGGGCTTCCGCTCATCCCTTGAACGATGCCTCCTGTTTTACTCAACAGCCTCGGGTCGGTGATTTTCAGCACCATGCCCTTTGTGGCCGGAAACTTCTGAGGTGTCGTACTGACGACCTGAATATCGAATTTCTCGACTTTGTCGTTTTCAATAACCGTTAAAATTTGGGCAGGGCCTTCTTTTACTTCATCTGAAAATGCAATCGGAATGGCTTTGTCAGCGATGCGGTTTTTAATTGACTCGTGAAGCGTTCCGAAGATCCCGAATGGACTGTTTCTGTTGATATCGCCGATCACTTTTCGTTCTGATGCGAAACGAGCCAGTTTCTCTCCGGGATTTCCGCCTGTTCCTTTTTCAATCGAGGTGACGGTCGATTTCACGATTTGTCCTTTTTCAACAACGATCGGTTTTTTCGTATCCATATCTGAAATCACGTGGCCAAGCGCTCCGTATTTTTTCGATTTCGGCTCGAAAAAAGTCATTGTGCCGATTCCTGCGGCAGAGTCCCTGATATATAAGCCGATTCTGTATTTGTCTTCAGCCTGGTCTTTTTTCGGAACGAGCTTCGTTTTGATTTCCTGTTTATCTCTTTTTATCGACAGATGTAAGGTTTCTCCTGTTTTTCCGGCCTTTTGAATAAAAGGGGTAATGTCATTCATTTTCTCGATTTTCGTGCCGTTGATTTCGGTGATAATGTCGCCTACCGCGATTCCGGCTGCTTCACCGGGCGATTTTTTGCCTTCAGAGGTATTGATTTGATGAAAACCCACGACCAATACACCAACGGAATGAAGTTTTACACCAATGGACTGCCCGCCGGGAACCACTTTCAAATCAGGCAGGACATTTACTTTCGTTTTTTTAACCGGAAATCCGGCAAAGTCATAGACGAGTTCGGCCTTTCCATTCTTTTCGCCTTTTATTTCCACTTCGTTTTGATTTTCTTTCAATGTGAATGCTTCTGATGATCCATCTTTCGGAGTACTGACGGATAAGCTCGTTTCAACCGCACGGGTACCCGTCTCAAAAATGTTCAAATTTTTTGGTATTACAATGTATTCTTTCACCGGTTTGTAAAATCCTACACTTATTAAAGAAACAAGGAGAATTATACCCACAGCTTTTCTGATTTTTTCAACATCCACCTTTTCACTCTCCTCGCACCTAACCCACACCATATAAATTTCTTTCGCTACATTCATTACTTTTGCCTTCCGGACGGCGATTTATAACTGTGAACGGAAGAAAAACATTGGATAAAATGATAAGAAAGAGTTTGTATAAGAAAATGCCGACAAAAAAATAAGCTGTTCAAAAAATGAACAGCTTATCCGCTGGTTTTGACTAGCTTAGCTTGATTTAAAAGTTCTTTCGCATGGCGCTTCGTCAAATCCGTTACTTCAACGCCGGCAATCATCCGGCCGATTTCCGCTATTTTTTCCTGTTTTGACAAAGGTGTGACGCTTGTTGTTGTTCTCCCGTCTTTCGACTGTTTCGTGATCAAAAGGTGGGTGTCAGCCATCGCGGCCACCTGCGGCAAGTGGGTAATGCATAAAACTTGAGAGCCGATAGAGACGCGGTGTATTTTTTCAGCGATCGCCTGCGCGACTCTTCCGCTTACACCAGTGTCCACTTCATCGAAAATGATCGATGTAACATCCTGCTGAGCGGAGAAAATGCTTTTCATCGCCAGCATGATTCTTGAGAGCTCTCCTCCTGAAGCAACCTTTGACAAGGATTTAAGCGGTTCTCCCGTGTTTGTGGAGATCAGGAAACGAACGGTGTCAATGCCGTGCTTTGTGAGCTGAACAGGCATTCCGTTGACGACGGGTGCATCATCATCCCGTTCCGCTTTTTTCACATGAAATTCCGTATCAAATGTCGATTTTTCCATATACAGATCTTTCAATTCCTGCTGAATCTGTTTGGCCAGCTTTTCCGCCCATTTTTTTCTGATTTCGGACACATTGGCTGCTTCAATCGCCACATCCTTGCCGATTGATTCGAGTCGTGATTTTAAAGCCTGCAAGTGGCTGTCCCGGTTTTCGATCCGGTCGATTTCTTCCTCTATCTTAGCCGAATAAGCTTGGATGTCTTCGACAGTAGCGCCGTATTTGCGTTTCAGCTGTTTGATTTCGTTTAAACGCGATTCGATATAATCGAGGCGCTCGGGGTCGTATTCGAGTTCATCCAGCATATTTCTGATCTGAAAGGTTGAATCTTCGAGAATGTAGTAAGCGTTGGCTACCGATTCAGATACTTTATTGAGCCCTTCATTAATGCCTGAGACGTTTTCAAGCTCGCTTGAAGCCATGCCGACCCAGTCAAGCCCGGCCTGCTCATTGCGAAGCGCATTATAGGCATTTTGCAGCGCTTCGTATATTTTTTCGAAATTTGCAATTTGACGGCGCTCTTCCTGAAGAAGCTCGTCCTCTTTCGGCTCAAGGTTTGCTGATTCGATTTCGTCAAGCTGGAACTGTATTAAATCGAGCCTGTGAGCCATTTCCTGCTCGCTTTCAGAAAGCTCTTTCACCTTCTTCATGACATCCATGTAGCGGCTGTAAACTTCCTGATACGCTTTTAAAGCATTCTCGATTTCTTCTCCTGCGAACCTGTCCAGAAGCTGAAGATGGTGCTCGTCCTCCATCAGCAGCTGATTGTCGTGCTGCCCGTGAATGTCAAGCAGCAGTCTGCCGACTTCCCGCAATGCGGCAATGGTGACAAGTTTTCCATTGACGCGGCAGATGCTTTTGCCGTTTGCGTTAATATCTCTTCTCATGACGATCATGTCGTCCGAGGCTTCAATCCCCAGCTCTGTGCACAAATCAAAAACCGGATGGCCGCCGTCAAGGAGGAAAAGCCCTTCCAATTCGGCCCTTTTTTCGCCATACCTGACATATTCGGACGATCCGCGGCCTCCGACAAGCAAAGAGACGGCGTCGATGATGATCGATTTTCCGGCACCTGTTTCACCGGTTAGAACCGTCAGCCCTTTTTCAAAAGAAACGGTTAATTCTTCGATAATCGCAAAGTTTTTGATCGATAATTCAGCTAACAAGCTTTCATGACACCTCTTTTCAGGCCTTCGTTTATAAAAGCTCCAATATTTTCTTCTGTACGACTTTCGTATCATCATGCGTCCGGCAGATGATCAAAATGGTATCATCTCCGCAGATCGTTCCCATGATTTCTTCCCAATCCAAATTGTCCATCAGCGCCCCGATCGCCTGCGCGTTTCCCGGCATTGTTTTTAACACAATCAGATGGCTGGCTGAGTCGATTTTGACGAATGCGTCCATTAACGATCTTTTTAATTTGGAAAGGGGATTAAAGCGCTGATCAGCAGGCAGGCTGTATTTGTAGGAACCGTTGTTTGTCGGCACCTTCACCAAATGAAGCTCTTTAATATCCCGTGAGACGGTGGCCTGCGTCACATTATAGCCGTCTTTCTTTAAAATATCGACAAGCTCATCCTGCGTTTCAATTTCATTCGCGGTGATAATCTCCCTGATTTTAATATGCCTTTGACCTTTGTTCATTTCACACCTCGTTTTATACACAAATTGTGTATGTTTATACATTTATGTTAAATGATTTTGTCGGAAAAGTACATGTTTGCAGTAAAAAAGGAATAATAGCCCACTATTATTCCTTTTTGCGTGCCGGCCAACCCTCGCATTCGCCGTACGGCCCTGCAAGGGTTTTTAATCACGCTGATCCGGTTTTTTCGCTTTTAATGTCTTGTGAGCCTCTTCGACAATTTGATTGATCGTTTCTTCCGCTATCGGCGTTCCGGATTGCGCCTCTCCGTCCCAATGCAAATGGAGAAGGAATTCGATGTTGCCGTCGCCGCCGGTAATCGGAGAAAACGAGGCGTTTCGGCAGTCGTATCCTTCTCGAGCCGCAAACCGGCTGATGTCATCAAGCACAGCTTTATGGACGAGGGGATCGCGGACGATCCCTTTTTTCCCGACGGATTCCCGCCCTGCTTCAAACTGCGGTTTGACGAGAGCGATGCAGTCGCTTCCCGGCACTAAAATGTTCTTCAGCACAGGGAGGATGATTTTCAGTGAGATAAAAGAGACATCGACCGTCGCGAACTCCGGCAGCCCTTCCGTAAAATCGGCAGGTGTGCAATACCGGAAATTGGTGCGTTCCATCACAACAACCCGCTCATCCTGCCTCAGCTTCCAGGCGAGCTGATTATAACCGACATCAACGGCATATGAGCAAAGAGCGCCGTTTTGCAGCGCACAGTCTGTAAAGCCGCCGGTGGACGAGCCGATGTCAATCATCAGCTTGCCTTGAACGGAGAGCTGAAACTCCTTTAATGCTTTTTCAAGTTTTAATCCGCCTCTTGAGACGTATTTTAACGGGTTTCCTTTAACGGTCAGCGGGATCGTGCGGTCGACCTTTTCGCCCGGCTTGTCCAGTCTGTTTTCATTCGTATAGACAATGCCGGCCATGATGGCTCTTTTCGCTTTTTCCCGCGTTTCCATTAACCCTCTTTCTACTAATAAAACGTCGAGCCGTTCTTTTTTTCCTGTCATGATCCAATTCCTTTATGAGTCTTTACGGGCGTCAAAAGTCTTATTCGTCTGATGACGTCTTCTTTTGTCATTCCGATCTCTTCCAGAAGCTTGGCGACGCTGCCGTGTTCAATAAATTGATCAGGTATCCCCATTCTGTCAATGATCGGACTGTAAGACTGATGTTCATGGGCAAACTCAAGGATCGAGCTGCCGAATCCGCCTTGAAGCACAGCCTCTTCGATCGTTAAAATCGGAAGCCCCTCGTTCAGGATTTCCTTCAGCATGTTTTCATCGAGCGGCTTGATAAAACGGGCGTTTACCACTCTGACCGAACGGCCTTCTTTTTGCAGCTCCTCCGCGGCAGCAAGCGCCATCGGAATGGTGGTGCCGAACGTTAAAATGACCGCGTCTGTCCCAGGTCGCAGCACTTCCCACGTTCCGATCGGGATCGTTTTTAATTCTTTATCCATTTTGACGCCGAGTCCGTTTCCGCGCGGAAAGCGCATGGCAATCGGGCCGTCGTCGTATTTGACAGCCGTGTTGACCATGTGCTGGCCTTCGTTTTCGTCTTTTGGCATCATGAGAACCAAATTCGGAATATGCCGTAAAAAAGCAATGTCAAACACGCCCTGGTGTGTTTCCCCGTCGGCGCCGACGAGACCTGCTCTGTCAATGCCGATAAATACATTTAGATTTTGCCGGCAGATATCATGGACAACCTGGTCATAGGCGCGCTGAAGAAATGTCGAATAGATCGCCAGAAACGGCTTCATATTCTGTGTCGCAAGTCCCGCCGCCATCGTTGCCGCATGCTGTTCCGCAATGCCGACATCAAACATGCGCTCCGGAAATTCGCTCGCAAACCCTTCAAGTTTTGAACCGACAGGCATGGCCGGAGTAATGGCCACAATCCGTTCATCCTCGCGGGCAAGCTTCCTGACCGTTTCGCTTACGAGCGAGCTCCATGATGGTGCAGCAGCTTTCGGTTTGACAAAGTCACCGGTATCGATTTTATATGGGCCGGTTCCGTGCCATGTTCCGGTTTTATCAGTTTCCGCAGGCTTGTAGCCTTTTCCTTTTTTCGTAATAACATGGAGGAGTACCGGGCCTTTCGTTTTCTTCGCATACTGCAAGTTCTCAAACAGTTCATCGTAGGAATGGCCGTCTACAGGCCCTAAATACGTAAATCCAAGCTCTTCAAAGAACATCCCGGATACGAGCAGATATTTAAGGCTGTCTTTAATCCGTTCGGCTGTAGCGGCAAGCTTTCCGCCAACAGCAGGAATCCGCTTGAACAAATACTCGAGCTCATCTTTGACCCATTGGTATTTTCCGGCTGTACGCAGCCTTCCGAGCATGGAATGAATCGCTCCGACGTTTGGAGCGATGCTCATTTCGTTGTCATTCAAAATGACAATCATATCTTTTTGTTCATGGCCGATATGGTTAAGCGCTTCAAGAGCCATGCCGCCGGTCAGTGCACCGTCTCCGATGATCGGGATGATATATTCGTTTGTGCCTTTTAAGTCTCTCGCAGCCGCCATCCCCATCGCACCGGAGAGAGAAGTCGAGCTGTGGCCCGTTTCCCAGACATCATGTTCGCTTTCATTCCGCTTTGGAAAACCGCACAGCCCTTTATGCTGGCGCAGCGTGGCGAAGTCCTTTCCGCGGCCGGTCAACAGTTTATGAACATACGATTGATGCCCCACATCCCACAAGAACTTATCTTTCGGGCTGTCAAATTCTTTATGCAATGCAATGGTAAGCTCGACAACGCCGAGATTCGGACCAATGTGCCCTCCGGATTCAGAAAGCGTTTCAATTAAAAAACGGCGAATTTCAGCGCTCAAGCTTTCCAGTTCTTCATTTGAAAGGTTCTTCAAAAATGCAGGGTCCTTTATCGATAACAGATCCAATCGGATCAACTCACTTTCAGCATGATTTCTGCAAGTATGCGCCTTGCTTCGTTTTAGGTTTTCAGCTTGAATTATTATATGATGAATTCATCCCCATGCGCAAACTTGCATATGCGGACGCTTCGTTTGAAAAAACAGCCGCTAACACAACGTGATAACGGCGCGGCGTTTTAGAGTTCAACTCTCTACATTTTATCACAATAAGCCTTTGATGCTCAAATGGAAGCCCTGTATCAATGATCCCTAGCGGCAATCATATCGCAGAACTCGTACATAAGCTCTTTTTCAAGCGGAAGCTCTGAAATCAGCTGTTTTGCTTTTTCAATATGTTCATCAAGTTTTTGGCTGGCGCCCTCAAGCGAAAGGAGCGACGGATACGTCGACTTTCCGTTTGAAGCGTCGGATCCGATCCGTTTGCCGATCTTATCCTCCGAGCCTTCAAGGTCCAAAATGTCATCTCTGATCTGAAAGCCGATGCCGATATGATGGCTGAATTCGCGCAGCTTTTCGATCTCTTTTTCAGATGCATCTGCAAGAATGGCTCCCGCAATGACGCTGAAGCTGAGGAGTTTAGCCGTTTTTCCTTCGTGGATTCGCTGCAGTTCATCAAGAGATACAGACTTTGATTCCGCTTCCATATCTAAAATCTGACCGCCGACCATGCCTTCGGCCCCCGCTGCCGAAATCAGCTCGTTCACCAGTCTGATGCGCTTTTCAGCGGATACATCAGAAGGCATATTGGAAGTGATCATTTTGAAGCTTTCGGTTAATAAGGCGTCTCCCGCGAGAATGGCCGTCGCCTCCCCGTAAATTTTGTGGTTTGTCGGCTTACCTCTTCTGAGGTCATCGTCATCCATACAAGGGAGGTCGTCATGGATTAATGAATACGTATGGATCATTTCAACCGCGCATCCGACTGGAATTCCGGCTTCTTCGTCTTTTCCGTACGCATGAAGAAGCGCAAGAACCAATATCGGTCTCAGCCGTTTCCCCCCGGCTTCCAATGAGTACAGCATGGATTCCTTGAGGATGGACGGCGCTTGCAAGTCTTTAATATACATCGGAAGGCGCTCTTCAATTACTGTTTTTCTCGATTTTAAAAATCCTTCAAGTTTACCGGTCACCTTTTTCCTCCTCCCGAACACTGAAAGGAGCTAATTCCCCGTTTTCCCGCAAAATGAAGTCCATCTGTTTTTCGACATTTTGCAGTTTTTCGTGGCATATTTTCGAAAGAGCCATCCCCTCCTGGAAATAGTCGATCGCCTTTTCCAAAGGCACGTCCCCTTCTTCAAGCTTTGATACGATCTGTTCCAAACCTTTCATCGCCTCTTCAAATGTCAGGTCATCCCGGTTTGTTTTGTTTTCTTCAGCCATTTGTTTCGCCTCTCTTTTGCAGTACCTCACAGGTCAGCGTCCCATCGTTTAATGTGACGCGGATCTCGTCTTTTTCATGAACCTGTTCAATACTTTTAATCAATTCGTTTTCTTTATATGTCAAACTGTACCCTCTTTCCATCACTTGGAGAGGGCTTAATGCATTCAGTTTACCAAGAACCGTTTGAAACTGCGAGTGAATCTGCTTCAGCTGCACTTTCATATTCCGCTTCAGCCGGACTGTTTGCTCTTCATGCCTTTTTCGCGCTTGTTTAAGCTGCTCCTCGGGATGAAGCATCTCCAGCTTGTATGTCTGTTCGTTCAGTTTTTGTTTTTTGCGGTCGACGGTCATCGCCAGCTGTTTTTGGAAACGGTCGAATATCAGGTCGAATTCCTGTTCCTTTTGGGCATATAGCCGCTTCGGGTATCGGAAGGCATAGGAGGACTGAAGGTTTTTCACCCGCTCCTGCCGCTTTTTTAAGTCCTGCTGCATCGATTTTGTCATTCTCGCTTCGAGCGTTTTCAGACGCTCCAGCAAATCAAGCATATTAGGTACGGCCAGTTCGGCCGCTCCTGTCGGGGTTGCCGCGCGCAAATCGGCGACAAAATCGCTGATTGTAAAATCCGTTTCATGCCCGACGGCAGAAATGATCGGAATGTCAGAAGAAAAAATGGCCCTGGCGACGGCCTCTTCGTTAAATGCCCACAGCTCTTCGATCGATCCTCCTCCTCGACCGACGATTAATACATCGCATAAGTCTCTGCGGTTAGCCTCTTCAATGCTGCTTACGATGGACTCGCCCGCGTTTACTCCTTGAACGAGCGTAGGAAGGACGATCACTTTTACAAGGGGATATCTTCTTTTAATGGTGGTGATCACATCGCGTACAGCCGCTCCAGTTGGAGACGTGACAACACCGACGACGGATGGGAACGCGGGGATGGGTTTCTTGTATTTTTCATCAAATAAGCCTTCTTGCGATAGCTTTTTCTTAAGTTCCTCATACGCGAGATGAAGCGCACCTATGCCGTCCGGCTGGATTTCTTTTGCATAAAGCTGATAGCTGCCGCTCGGTTCATATACCGAAATGCCGCCTCTCACCAATACTTTCATCCCGTTTTCAGGGGTAAAGGCGAGATTCCTGTTTTGTCTGGCGAACATGACGGATTGGATGCGGGCGTTATCATCTTTCAGTGTGAAATAAATATGGCCTCTGCTATGTATTTTAACATTTGACAGCTCGCCCTTGATCCAAATATCTTCAAGATGAGGGTCCACGTCAAATTTGCGCTTAATATATTTTGTCAAAGCCGTGACCGTGACAAATGATATTTCACTCATGGCACAGTCTCCTTTCTAAGAAGGCACAAGAACGTTCATCCGCCGGCGCGAGACCAGGCGGATGAACGGCTGTACATTAAAGTTGAATTGTACGCTTCGCTGATTTAACCGTGTTGTGGGCCAGCATTGTAATCGTCATCGGACCGACACCGCCCGGTACAGGTGTAATATAGGAAGCCTTTTCCTTCGCTTCTTCAAAATCGACATCACCGGCGAGCTTTCCGTTGTCAAGGCGGTTGACGCCGACATCGATGACGACGGCTCCCTCTTTAATTTGATCCGCTTTGATGAAATTCGCCTTTCCGACAGCGACAATCAGAATGTCGGCTTTTTTTGTATGAGCCGTAATGTCGGCCGTTCTTGAATGGCAGTACGTAACGGTTGCGTTTTCGTTCAAGAGCAGCTGCCCTACCGGCTTTCCGACGATATTGCTTCGTCCGACGACAACAACCTCTTTTCCCGACAGGTCAATCTCGGTTTTCTTTAAAAGCTCCACGATCCCCGCAGGCGTGCAAGGCAGAAACGTATCTTCGCCAAGCAGCATCTTCCCTACGTTTAATGGATGAAAACCGTCAACATCTTTCTCAGGGGATATTCTCTCGATCACCGCTTGTTCGGAAATATGATCCGGAAGAGGCAGCTGGACAAGAATTCCGTGAAAGTCGTCATTTTGATTGTACTGGTCAATCACTTCAAGAAGCTCCTGTTCAGTGAAGCTTGCATCGAAATGATCCAGCTGAAAACGAATCCCCATTGCTTCAGCTGCTTTTTTCTTTCCCCGTACATATGAAAGAGACGCCGGATCATCACCAATTAAAATAACGGCCAGTCCCGGGGTAACTCCTTGTTTTTTCAGCTCTTCAACTTCCTTGGCCAGCTGCCCGCGCTTTTCCTTTGCTGTTTCTTTCCCGTCAATGATGGTTGCTGTCATTTGCTCTCCTCCTAGATTATTCAAGATCGGATTTAATGTTAGAAAGAACACCGTTTACAAACTTCGCCGACTTGTCATCACCAAATTGCTTTGCCAGTTCAATCGCTTCATTCATAGAGACGTTGACAGGTATGTCATCTAAAAAGATCATTTCGTAGGCGGACAAACGCAAAATCGCGCGGTCGACATTCGCCAGCCTGTCAAGCTTCCAATTGACGAGATGCCGCTTGATCATCTCATCGATTTTCTCTTTGTTCTCTAAGACCCCGTAAACGAGCTGTTCGAAAAAAGCATCGCTTTCCTGCCCGTCCAAGGCATGCTGCATCGCTTCATTCGGTTCTATATCACTGACATCAATCTGGAATAGTGACTGCAAAGCCTTTTCTCTTGCTGTTCTTCTTTTCATTCTTTCTTTTTCTCCTTTTACCCTCTTTGCTGCTTGCCGTTTAAGCCACAAAGAGATCATATCATATTTTTAGTCTTTCCGCATGCAAAAATCGCGGTTTTATCGTCAATAACCGAATAATAAGGAACAATCGTTTATTATCATTCGTTTTTCGAACTTCTCAACAAACTCTCCGGTTCATCTTATTTTTGATCGATATCGGCGGAAAGATGCTTTTAAACGTCATTTTTTAAAACGGAACATGAAAAAACCAAAGGGCCGTCATTCCCCTTGGTTCTTCCACTTCACCGCACTACATCTCTTGATCGATTTCCACCTCGTGCGTTTTTGAATCGAATTGAATGCCAACGATGTGAATATTGATTTCATTAATCGAAAGAGCTGTCATATTGAGAAGCGTCTGGCGGATATTATCCTGAACGGCATTCGCAACTTTAGGAATCGACACGCCAAACATCATCACGCAATAAACATCAATGATAATTCCGTCATCGGACAAATCAACTTTGACGCCTTTGCCGTGATTCTTTTTTCCAAACCGTTCTACGACACCTGTCGCAAAATTGCCGCGCATTTCAGCTACGCCTTCAACTTCGGAAGCTGCGATTCCGGCAATGACTTCAATCACTTCCGGAGCGATTTCCACTTTTCCCAAATGATTGTCTTCATGGCTCATTTCCAATAAGCTGTTGTCGTCTTTCAATATGTTCACCTCCGTTAAAATTACGACCCCATTACATCATATATTTCTAAAAACTTCGTATTAAATTCTCCGCTTACGAATGTTTCGTGCTCAAGCAGCTTCAGATGGAACGGTATCGTCGTATGAACGCCTTCGATGACGAATTCGCTCAGCGCTCTTTTCATCCTTGAAACAGCTTCTTCCCTCGTCTTTCCGTAAGTGATGACTTTGGCAATCATGCTGTCGTAATAAGGGGGAATCGAGTATCCCGGATAAGCCGCGGAGTCCACTCTGACGCCGAGCCCTCCCGGAGGCAGATACATCTCGATTTTTCCCGGAGAAGGCATGAAGTTTTTCTCAGGGTTTTCCGCATTAATCCGGCATTCGATTGCCCATCCGTTAAAGGTGACTTCATCCTGGGTGAGGGTTAATTTTTCGCCTGACGCCACTCTGATCTGCTCTTTAATCAAATCAACGCCCGTCACCATCTCTGTCACCGGATGCTCAACCTGAATGCGCGTGTTCATTTCCATAAAGTAGAACTTCTGCTCGCGGTAATCGTAAATAAATTCTACCGTTCCCGCTCCCGTGTACTTCACGGCTTCAGCCGCTTTGACAGCGGCCTGCCCCATCTGCTCCCTGATTCCTTCATCCAGAGCAGGTGAAGGGGTTTCTTCAAGCAGCTTTTGGAGCCTTCTTTGGATTGAGCAGTCGCGTTCCCCCAAATGAATCGTGTTTCCGTGTGTGTCTGCAAGCACTTGGATTTCGACGTGTCTGAAATCTTCAATGTATTTTTCAATGTACACACCCGGGTTGCCGAAAGCGGTGGCAGCTTCCTGCTGAGTGATTTTAATGCCGTTGATCAGCTCTTCTTCCGTCCGGGCGACCCTGATTCCTTTTCCGCCGCCCCCGGCAGTTGCCTTTATAATGACAGGATACCCTATATCGCGGGCCAATGAAACCGCATCTTCAATATCTTCAATAATTCCTTTGGAGCCCGGTACGATCGGAACACCGGCCTGCTGCATTGTTTCCCTTGCAACATCCTTTGTCCCCATCTTGGAAATCGCGTCTGCTGTCGGCCCGACAAAGGTTACATTTACCTCTTCGCAAAGCTCGGCAAAATCGGCGTTTTCTGCCAGGAAGCCGTAGCCGGGGTGAATCGCATCAGCACCGGTCATTTTGGCGACGCTGACGATGTTCGTTATATTCAAGTAGCTGTCTTTTGAAAGCTTAGGTCCGATGCAAAATGCTTCATCAGCCATCTGAACATGGAGCGCCTCTCTGTCGGCCTCGGAAAAGACGGCTACCGTTTCAATCCCCAGTTCTTTACAAGCTCTGATAATCCTGACAGCAATTTCTCCCCTGTTCGCAATTAATAGCTTTTTGATCATCTTATTGCTCCTTACTCTGCTTTTACTAAAAATAAAGGTTGTCCGTATTCAACCAGCTGGCCGTTTTCAACTAATACTTCAACGATCTCGCCTTTCACTTCGGCTTCGATCTCATTGAAGAGCTTCATCGCTTCCACAATGCAGACGACAGAGGACTCTGTTACCTTCGAGCCGACTGTTACGTAAGGGTCGGCTTCAGGCGAAGAAGATGCATAAAACGTTCCAACCATCGGAGAGGTGATCTTGTGGAAGTTTCCGCCTTCTTTTGCCGCTTCTTCTTTTGCAGGCGCATCCTGAACAGGCGCTTGCTTGGCCTGAGCTTCCGGAGCCGGTGCCTGAACAGGCGCCGCAGCCACTTGCTGAATGGTTTGCACGGTTCCGCTTTGTTTTTTCAGTTCAACCTTCGATCCTTCGTTTTCGTATGTAAATTCATTTATCGAAGATTCATCAATTAATTTTATCAACTGTCTGATTTCATCAATGTTTAACATGCTATCGCACTCCTAATGAAAAAGATTTTACGCATTTATCAGTTAGTACTAAAAGTACATACTATATTCATCTTACAGGAGAGGAATGCCGAATTCAACTACAATCATGGACGCCCTGCACCAACAGGGGCCTTAGGCATAAAAAAATCCCGCTTTTTGCAAGCGGGATAGGTTTAATCTGCTGGCTCGAACGTTACAGCCACATCGTTTAAGTTTTTCACTTCTTTTGCGACGATGTCGATGATATCGGTGGCAGCGGCTTTCGAGTGCTCCTTCGCCTTCACCGTAATATTGACTTTATCGCCGTCGGCGTTGACCAAGGCGTCTTTATAGCCTTTTGTTTTGATGAGGGTTTCAAGGGTCTTTTCCGTTCCTTCAGCTTCGCTGAGCTCTGTCATCTTGTCGTAAGCTTCGCTTTTTTCTTTTGCCGTCGCTTTATCGCTTCTGACGATTTCGGTTAATTCCTCCCTCTCCCTGCTGCGCTGATCGTCCATTTCCATGCGGTATGTTGTGAATAAATCTTCATCACCCGATGATTCCTCTGTGACAACCTCTCCGTTCTGCTCACTCGCAGACGTTTCTTTATCTTTTGTATCTTTCCCTTCAGTTTTGTCTTTAGCAGGCGCGGTATCATCTTTGCCATCCTTGGCAGGCTCTTCTTTCATCGGTTTTTCTTTTTCAGCGGCAACTTGTTCCTTGTCATCAACCGTGACGACATTTTCTCCTTCGGGCGACATAATGTAGTAGACACTCAGTACAACGACGAGACTTAACATGGTTAAAAGCCAAACCGTTTGTTTTTTCAGCATCATTTATGAATCCTCCTTCATTTTTTTAGGGGCAACAGCGACGCGGTGGCTCGGAACATCAAGAACCCTTGTCACTGCTTCAATAATGGTCTTTTTTATTTGAACGTTGTCGACTCCCTGAGCGACAACGAGAACACCCCTGATATCGGGCTTTTTCGTCTGAACGACGACAGGCGTCTCTTTATCTCCGTTTTTGATGATGACGATTTCTTCGTCTGAAGACATTTCAGACACCGTCCGCTTGCCTCCCTGTTTATCTGTCTCATTCGTTGAAGTTTCCTGGGTTTTTCTGTTTTTCTCGAATATTTTCAATGAGGTTGCATCAACATTGACGACGATTGACACGTCCTCAACGCCGATGATGGTTTCCAATATGTCTTTGAGCTGATTTTCATATTCCTGTTCGTAATCTTGGATCGATTCCTTCGGTTTGTCATCTGAGGCGGGCTTGAACACTTCTTTTTCTCCTTCACCGCTCTGTACGGTGCTTTCAGACGTAGCTTTTTGTGAAGCCGCCGGCTGATCTGCCGCTGGCTCTTGGGAAGGTTCGGAAGAGAAGATCTGGCTGACGAGCATGAAGGAAACGCCGAGAACAAAAAGCAGCAGAAAGTAGTGATATTTCGTCAGCTTTTTTCCGTCTTTCTCGTCTTTCGGGAGCAGGTGGCCGATCAGCTTTTCGATCCAGGTTCTTTTATTCATTGCCGCTTCGTTCTCCCCCTTCGATATGAACTGTAATCTTGTCGGGGCTTATTTCCCAGATGCCTGCTAGCTGTTCTCTGACTTCCCCCGTCTCTTTCTTTTCTCTTTCCTGCATGGACTGGTAGCTCCGGTCCGTATTGATCTCGACAGGAGCGACGGCTTGGACCGTTTTTTCCGATGCTGGTTTCAAGAATACCGAGACTTCCGCATGCTTACTGAGGTCTTTCTCTGTTTTCAGCTGGCTGTCAGAAGAGACCTCGACTCGGTCTATCTTGTATTTGTCGCTTGTAAACCTGCCCTCTGCGTTCTTTTCCAATTGAACAGCCATCTGTTCTAAGATATATGCTTGTTGTGAGGCTTGTATTTCTTTTTTTTCTGAATTCAGCTGATTTTTTATTTCGTTTGACTGAACTTGTCCGTTTTTTGTAAGCTTCTCAAAAATCACATCCGGATCTGTCCTGAATAAAGAGAAGATCGGGTTCAGTATTACAACGATCAAGAGCAGGCTGATCACCATTTTCGCGTATTTTTGCATGCTCGAATTCGGCAGAAGCATATCGATGACGATCGCCATCAGAATAAATAGAATAATATTCGTGAGCCACTCTGTCAGAAATTCCATCTCATCCCTCCCTACTTCATCATCATCGTCAGATTCCCCGCTGTAATGATCACGGTTAAGCTTAAGAAAAACATCAGCGAAACGATGGCCATGGCCGCGAAAATGTAGATGACGCTTTTGCTGATGACATCCAGGCAGCTGATAACCGGGCCGCCTCCGAGAGGCTGGAGAACCGCCGCGGCAATTTTGTATATGAGCGCGAGGGAAAGGATTTTGATCGCGGGAAAGGCTGCGATGCAAATTAAGATTGCCACACCGAGTATCCCGACGGTGTTTTTCAGCAGGAGAGACGCGCTGATCACCGTGTCTGTCGCTTCGGTAAACATGCGGCCCAATACGGGGATGAAGTTTCCGGTAATGAATTTTGCCGTCCGCAAAGTAATGCCGTCCGTCACTGCGGCTGAGGCGCCCTGAACCGAGATGACACCGAGGAATACGGTCAAAAATGCAGCCAGCGTGCCGATCGCCGCATTTCTGAGGAGCTGGGCCAGCTGTGTGACTTTATATTGGTCCGTCATCGTGCTGACAATGCTTAAAATCGCTGATAAAAATAAAAGCGGCAACACGATATATTGGATAAACAAGCCGCTCGTGTTCATGAGAAAAAGAATGACCGGATGAAAGAATGCGGCTGAGGCGGCTCCCCCCGAAGTCGCCATCAGCGCCAGAAGCAGAGGTACGAGCGACAGGATAAAGCTTGTCATCGTCTGAATCGCTTCATTCGCATATGTGACGGCAACCCGAAAGCTGTTGAGCGCAAGAATAATCAGCACCATGTAGACAATTGCATACGCCACTTTGCTGACGGTGCTTTGTTGAAACGCGTTTTGCAAAAGCTGAAGCAGGACGCAGAAGATGGTCAACAGGATCAGCGTCCCCAGCAGTTTCCCGTTAGCCAGCACTTCATGGAACAAGTAGGAAAACAGCGCTTTGCCCCATTCCTCAGGCGAAAAGTGCTTTTCTCCTTTGACAAATTCAAGCAGGCTTCCTTTTTGACTTTCGGGAAGGTGTCCCCCATACTCTGTCAAAATGTTGTTCCAGAACTCCCCGACCCGGTCAAGTTCCAAACCTTCAGCCTGCTCTCTTGCAATGGCTTCTGCCGATTCTTCTGCGGCGGTTTCCCCAGCCGGCTCCGCTTCTTTTGGCGAAGCTTGTACATTATGCGCTCCAAAGCATACGATTCCGATGACCAAGAGCCAGAACAGAAAACGCTTCACTCAGGAAATCCTCCTTTCTGACTAAGACATGGAAGGGATGAGTCCGATGATCGTTTCGATAATCACGGTTAAAATAGGCACAGCCATGACTAAGATGAGGATTTTGCCTGCCAATTCGATCTTCGAAGCAATCGCACCCTGTCCGGCATCCTTTGTCAGCTGGGCGCCAAACTCCGCAATATAAGCAATCCCGATAATCTTCAAAATCGTTTCGACATACATCATGTTGATGTTGGCATTGGCAGCTATTTTTTCAATCATCCGAATGATTTCGTAGACCTGATCTACTAAGAATAAAAAAATCGTGCAGCCGGCAAAAACGACAATCAAAAAAGCAAACGTCGGTTTTTGCTCTTTCACAATCAAGCTGAGGAAGGTGGCGATCATTCCCAGTCCTACGATTTGAACGATTTCAATGAGTGAGCCCCCCTATCCTTGAAATAGAAAGACAGCTTTTATCTTTTGGAATAGATCATCGACAACAGTTGCCACCATGAACAATATATAAATGAATCCTAAAAGCGTGACCCATTGGGCATATTCCTTCTTCCCCATTTGATCCAGTATGGTGTGAAGAAAAGCGACGACGATCCCGACGCCGGCAATTTGAAAAATAATATTTACGTCTACTCCCATTTCGTGTATGCTCCCCTCTTCATTACATCAATAGAAGAATCAGTAGCAGTCCCGTCAAAAATCCAAGGCTTTTGACCATTTTTTCATTTTTCGCCTGGGCGAGATTTGCTTCAGCTTCCTCTGTCTCTAAATGGGTTAACGCCAGTTTGATATGTTTTTGCTGAGAAATCAGATCATGACGGCCCAGCGTTTCGCCGAATTGCCGTAAAATCTCGTATTCTTTCTTTTTAAGAGCCGTTTCGGGCCATACTTTCTCCAGGCTGTCTTCCCATGCCGTCCCTGCTGAAGCGCTGCCTTTTTCAAGCTGTTCTGCAAATGTCTGAAACAAAGAGGCTACCGGCTCGGTAAGCTGGTGTGCGATCTGTTTTGATGCCTGACGGAGCGGTGTATGCCCGTACATGATTTCAGCCTCCAAAGACTGCAAAGCGGCCAACAGCTGGCGGATTTGCTTCGGCCTTTCCCTGAAAGGCTTCGCCATTTCAAATCCTGTCCATGTGGCTGCTGCCAAAATAAGCACGGCACCTAAAAGCTTCAGCATGATAACATCCTCTTTGCTGCCCCGAGCGGCTCTCCGTTCCCATTTAGGATGCGGCTCAGGCTGCCGGGACCGTTCTTTCTGGAAAGTTCCACGATTCGCTCAAAAACCCGGTGCTCTTGAAGCATTTTCAATGATGGACGCCTGGCGAGATCTGCATATGTGTAGCCGTGAGCCGAAACGATGACAGTCACCCCCGCGTGGACCGCTTCCAAGAGCGCTTCTGCGTCTTCCATTCTCCCGATCTCATCGGCGATCATTACCTCCGGACTCATCGATCTGATCATCATCATCAGCCCTTCCGCTTTTGGACAGGCGTCAAGGATGTCTGCCCGGTCGCCGAGCCGATATTGCGGTATGCCGTTTACACAGCCTGCGATTTCAGACCTTTCGTCAACAATCCCCACTTTTTTGGCAGGGGCGTTGCCGCTTCCCGAACTGATCAGCCTGGCGAGGTCTCTGAGCAGTGTTGTTTTTCCGGTTTGCGGCGGACCGATAATCAGCGTGTTCAGCCACGAGTTTTGAAATAAATGGGGGACATACGGTTTGGAAATGCCGATTTTTTCTTTGGCAATGCGAATATTAAATGATGATATTTCTCTGATTCCTTTGACGGCCCCGTTTTCGACGACAACCCGGCCGGCAAGCCCCACGCGGTGTCCGCCTCTGATCGTGACATATCCTTTTTTCAATTCCTCTTCCAGTGTATACATGCTGTAATTTCCCAATCTGTTTAAAAGAAGCGCCGAGTCTTCAGGCGTCGCCACATAAGGGAGAAAGCGCGGCTTTCCTTTGTTCACCAGTTCCAGCGGACGACTTGTCCGAACCCGAATTTCTTCTATCTGATCGATTTCATGGTCGCCAAGACCGCTGAGCGCGCGTTTGATCGTATCGGGGAGAATCTCTGTGATGTGGTGCAAAAACACTCCCTCCTCTTTTTGCTTGTCTTCTATAAAAATGTATGATCAAAGGAAGACATTATGACAAGTCGCCCTCTCTTATCATGTGTCGCTATTTATAGATCCCCGCGATGATCAAAACCACTCCCATAAAGATCAAAATCAGCTTTGCGTAAGAAAGCTGCCCTGCAATCTGATAGATGCCGATTGTCATTGTAATAATAAAGATGAGCGGCCCGACCATGGCCAGTACGCTGTTGACCGCCACAGCTTTTCTGACGTCGTTTGTCAAAAGCATCACAACAGCCGCCGTCAGTTCGATCAAAGATGATACCACCCTTAACGCCGCCATTGTCAAAACCGTCGGATTGACTTGTCCAAAGAAAAGCTTCATGATCTTAAACCTCCAGTAACACTTCCTCTTTTTTTACACTCTATGCTCTCCTTTGAAAAAGTAGTCTTCCGATTTTTCTATTTGGCATGTGAGAGGTAAAAGATTTCAGACAGCAAAAAAAGAGCCGGCTTCAATGAAGCCGGCTCTTTCCCGCTGTTACCTTTATGCTCTTGATACGTAAGAACCGTCAGAAGTATTGACAACAAGCGTATCTCCTTCGTTTACGAAGAATGGCACGTTGACGACAAGGCCTGTTTCTGTTTTTGCTGGTTTTGTTCCGCCTGAGGCTGTGTCGCCTTTAATGCCCGGTTCTGTTTCAACAACTTTCAGTTCGACCGTGTTCGGAAGTTCGATTCCAATCGTCTCTGTCTGATACATCATGATCTGAACAGACATATTTTCAAGCAGGAATTTGAGCTCGTGTTCGATTTGCTTCTCGTTCAGCTCAAGCTGCTCGTAAGATGTCGTATCCATAAAAACGTGCTGATCGCCGTTGGCATACAAGTACTGCATCGTTTTTGTTTCAATTTGGGCGCGGGCCACTTTTTCACCTGCGCGGAATGTTTTTTCCTGAATCGCACCTGTGCGAAGATTTCTCAATTTTGAGCGGACAAATGCCGCGCCTTTTCCCGGCTTAACGTGCTGGAAGTCAACAACGCGCCAAATCCCTCCGTCTACTTCAATCGTTAAACCTGTGCGAAAATCGTTTACTGAAATCATGATTATCCTCCTATTGCTCCAATCAAACGGATTATAAAATAATTAAATCTTTCGCGGAATGGGTAAGGGATTCGTTTCCTTCCTCTGTCAGGACAATATCATCTTCTATCCTGACCCCGCCTTTGCCCGGTATGTAAATTCCCGGTTCAACCGTTACAACCATGCCTTTTTCAAGCATCTGGTCAGAACGTGCTGAAAGCGCCGGACTTTCATGAACTTCCATGCCGAGGCCATGGCCTGTTGAATGGCCGAAATAATCGCCGTAGCCTTGTGAAGATATGTAGTCCCTTGTGTATGCGTCAGCCTGTTTCCCGGTGATTCCCGGCTTGATGCTCCGCATGCCGATAGCCTGCGCCTCAAACACGGTTTGATAAATGCGTTTCAGCTCATCATCCGGCTCTCCTACCGCGACTGTACGCGTAATGTCCGAGCAGTAACCTTTATAGTAAGCCCCAAAGTCCAGCGTCACAAGGTCGCCTTTCTCGATCGCTTTGCCGCTTGCCACTCCGTGCGGCAGACTTGAGCGTACGCCTGACGCCACGATCATATCGAAGGACGAATGATCGGCTCCCTGGCTCCGCATGTAAAACTCGAGCTCATTGGCGACTTCAATTTCGGTGATGCCGGGCTTGATGACCGTCAGAATATGGCTGAATGCATCATCTGCAATCTTTGCAGCTTCCTTTAATATCTTAATCTCTTCACTTGACTTAATCAAGCGCAACTTTTCCACAGATTGAGAAACGGGAACGAGTTCAGCTGCGCCAAGCTGCTCTTTGTAGGCGGCATACGTTCCGTATGTCATTTTATCCTGTTCAAAACCGATTTTGTTTATCCCCATCTCTTTGATCACTTCGGCGGTCTTTTGAACGATTCCGCCGGCATGCTGAACGATGTCAAAGCTTTTGATTTGATCCTTCGCCTGTTCTGTATAGCGGAAATCCGTAATAAAGACTGCTTGATCGTCTGAGATGACCGCCAGTCCTGAAGATCCGGTAAATCCGGTGATGTACCGCAAATTAACGCCGCTCGTCACCAATATACCGTCAATGCCTAAACCGCCGAAAAGCTCTCTCAATTTGTTTAGTTTCATTGTCCACTAGTCCCCCTATTTGTTATTTGTGTTCATAAAATAAGAGATGGCCAGCTTATAACCTTCAAAGCCGAGTCCGGTGATCTGGCCTCTTGCAACCGGAGCGATGACCGAGCGGTGCCGGAACTCTTCCCTTGCATGAGGATTTGAAAGATGAACCTCAATCACCGGTATGCTGATTGCAGCCACCGCATCGCGGAGGGCATAGCTGTAATGCGAGAAAGCCCCCGGATTCAAGACGATTCCATCGTATTGCTCCTCTGCCTCATGAAGAGCATCAATCAGGTCCCCTTCGTGGTTTGACTGAAAAAAAGTCAATTCTGTCTGAATGCCTTCGGCAAATTGAAAAAGTCTTTGTTCCAAATCGGTTAATGTGTCTGTCCCGTATACATCGGGTTCGCGTTTTCCAAGCCGGTTTAAATTCGGTCCGTTCAAAATTAAAATATGCGGCAACTCTGCCTCCCCCTTCTCATCACGCAAAAAAATGTCCACTTACAGTGAACATTTTATCATATTGCTTCCTGATCAGGCACTATTCTCTTGTTTCTCCAAGGGCGCGCGTCAGTTTTTCAGAATTGAGCTCATTGTATTCAAACGAAATGGAATAGCCGACGAATAAACCGTAAAGCAGATAAATGCACAGCGTCGTCACAATCGTTTCCCTCTTTAATTCAGCCACTGTCTGAACATCGGGAAACATCGGATTGAACAGGTAAAACACGACAGCCCACAAAACGGCTCCATAGACAATGCCTGCCCACATGCCTCTGACCTGCTTCAAAGTGCCGTAGTAAAGCAAGGCAGCCCCGATGGAAATCACTCCGATCAAGAGTATGCTGATAAACGTTCCGAGAAATCCGTTTTTCCAGTCGCCGATGACAAAAGGCTGGAGAATCATGTTCGCATTGACCTCGGAGAACTTAAAAAGGTACGCCAGCTCACCGAGTGCACTCCAGAGCACTCCGCCGACAAAGCCAGTCATGATCACCCTTCCGGTGAAAGTCATCGGGGTTTCACGCTTATTCTGCTCAAGCTCTTCCGGCTGTTTTTGATTGTCTTCATTACCCATACAGTCCAGATCACCTCCATTTCCAGTATGTCCAAAAACAGCCGCGGCAACATCAGCTTTCCCAGATTTTTAAAATCCGAGTGTAAAAAGCATGAAAAAGGGTATACTTTAATTAGATTTGGCTTTGTAAGAGGTTCGAATTTCTTAAATTTTTGAGCCCGTCAATCTAGAGGTTTCAGCGTTTTTCCTGTACAATAGGTGTAAGGAAATGGTTAATGTACTCATAGATTGATACAGATAGGTTGATGCAAATGTCAAATCAAACAAAACAGCCCGCATACGGAGGGCAGGCTGTCGTCGAAGGCGTCATGTTCGGCGGCAGGCGCCATTATGTAACCGCGATCCGCAGAAAAGACGGAAGCATTGAATTTTTCAAGCTGCCTCGGAAAACCAATCCGACGCTTGAAAAATTAAAGAAAATTCCTTTTCTCAGAGGGATTATCGCGATTGTTGAAGCGAGCGCTAACGGCACCAAGCACTTGAATTTTTCGAGCGAACGCTATGACCTCGACCCTTCTTTAGACGATCAATTGAAAGAAGAGAAGCCGTCCAATCTGACAATGATTTTTGGTCTCGCCGCAGTCGGCGTCCTGTCTTTTTTGTTCGGCAAGTTTATTTTTACGCTCGTGCCCGTTTTTTTAGCGGAGCTCACCCGTCCGGTCTTTCAGTCGGACGTCGCGCAGATTATGATCGAAAGCTTCTTTAAGCTGCTCCTTCTCCTAAGCTATATTTACGCTATATCATGCACTCCTTTTATTAAAAGAGTTTTTCAATATCACGGAGCAGAACACAAGGTCATAAACTGTTACGAGCAAAATCTGCCGGTCACGGTTGAAAACGTTCAGCGGCAGTCAAGACTGCACTACCGTTGCGGAAGCAGCTTTATTCTATTCACCGTCATCGTGGGCATGTTTGTTTACTTGCTTGTTCCTACTGACCCTCTCTGGGTTCGTATTTTGAATAGACTCGCACTGATACCCGTCGTTCTCGGCATTTCATTTGAAGTCCTGCAGCTGACAAACAAACTGAGAGACATCCCTGTATTGAAGGCGCTCGGCTACCCGGGCTTATGGCTGCAGCTTTTAACAACGAAAGAGCCGTCTGACGATCAGGTGGAAGTGGCAATCGCAAGCTTCAATGAGCTTCTTCATATGGAAACCAAAGCAGAGGACGAACAGAAGGAACCTTCTAATATCGTAATGTAATGTAACGAATTGGTTAATTTTTTGGGAGGTGGACAGTTATGAAGCAACGCGTACATCCTGTCTCAGCTTTAATTATTGCGTTTGGAATTTTTGGGTTTGTTTATTTCGCCGTCACAAGTCCGGGCCGCCTGCTCCAATACTTGCTTGTTTTTGCCGCGGTCGGCGCCATCATTTATTTCGTGATCAGGCGCATTTCCAATCGCAATATGGGCAGTGAGGGAGCCGCTTTTAAGAAAGCAGCCAAACAATCCAACAAGCGTTTTCAGGATCATAAAAAACGCTCTGTAAAAGGCAGGGTCAATCACCTGAGAAGCGTACCGTCTATCAATAAATCGAAGCCGGTATTGGTGAAGAAAAAAAGCCAGACCCAGCTGACAGTGATTGAAGGCAAAAAAAGCAAAAAGAAAAACAGGGCTTTCTTTTAAAACGTCCACTGTTTCAAAAATAATTCTGTTCGTTTTTTTCCTAGCTCGATTAGAGCTAGTTTTTTTTCTGCCGACATCGCGAATTCAGTCGACAAAACTTCCTCAACAGGCAAAAAAATGATGTTCCGCTCATGTTTCGTGGCAATGTGCCTGGCGTCATGCGCCTCTTTCATCGTCTCAAACAGCGCCCCGAACAGCTCGAACGCATTTTTAATCGTTTTCTTCGGCCTCTCTTTTTCATTGGGCATCAGCGTGATGCCCAATACCGGCCGTTTTTTTTCTGTTGTAAACAGCCACATCGGAAAATTGCTCAGAACTCCGCCGTCTACGACGACGCTGATTCCGAGAGGTGACTTGAGCTTCACCGGCTCAAAAAAATAAGGGATGCTGCAGCTCATCCGGACCGCCCTGGCGACGGAAAATCGCCCTGGATTCAAACCGTACCTGTTTAAATCGTCAGGCAGCACAAGCATCTTGCCGTTCGATAAGTCGGAAGCGATCAACTTCAGCTTTCCCTGTTCAAGATCCCCGAACACTGAAATGCCCTTCGCTTTCAACTTTTCGGAAATCCAGTTTTCCAATTTATCTCCTTTATATAAACCGAGCCGCCAATAAATCGATGCCCATTGCAGCAATTTCAAAGGCAAGAGTGAAAACCTCGGGTCAAGGAGCTCGCTTTCATTTAATTCCTCCATCATTTGGCGGATCTCCGCGCTTGTATAGCCGGCCGCGATAAATGAGGCAATGATCGAACCGGCGCTCGTTCCGGCCAGCCTTTTAAATCGGAAGCCCCGTTTTTCAAGCGCTTCGTATGCTCCCACAAGCGCAACCCCTTTCATGCCGCCGCCTGAAAAAACCCCGTCGATGTACATCGCGATCTCCCCCCCTTAAAAGATGGCTCTACATCATTTTAAGAAACGGACAGAAAAAAAAGACCATGAGACAACGAGCGGCATCCGGAAAAAATGATACGAAAAGAAAAAAACCGCCGTTACCCAGCGGCTTCAGCGTGTCGACAAACCCTCGCATTCGTTGTCAGGCCTGCGCGTCGGTGCTCACGAATTCCAACATTCGCTCCGCTCCGATGCTCGGCCTTCCTAGACTGCAAGGGTTTTCAATAACGCTGAAAGGGATGACAAAATCCCAAAACAAAAAGTCGTTTTGGGATTTGTCAACAATCTGAAACCGCCGTTACCCGGCGGCTTTTATTGATTTTCCTGTTCGTTTCTTTTTTGGACGCTTCTCAAATCGTCGATTCTTTTGCTGTCGTCTTCAAAATACTGCACAAGATCTCCGATACGGTCAATGCTGTTCCAGCTTAAATGATGTTCGATTCCTTCAACATCATCATAAATTTTCTCTTCGTCAACACCAATGATTCGTAAAAACTGCTCCAATAATTCATGTCTGTATACTAAACGCTTGCCTATTTTCTTTCCTTTAGGCGTCAGCACGAGGCCGCGATACTTTTCATAAATCAAATATTCGTCTTTATCGAGTTTTTGAACCATTTTTGTAACCGAGGAGGGATGGACGGCCAGAGCTTCGGCTATATCTGAGACTCTTGCATATCCTTTTTCTTCAATCAGCATATAAATTTGTTCTATGTAATCTTCCATACTCGGTGTTGTCATCGAATCCCTCCAAATTACACCTATTCAAATCATAACAAGTTTACACTATGTGCATGCAAAAAACAAGCAACAGGATAACGTTTTCACCCGATTACCTTCTATAATTCCATTCATCTGTCGCATACTTCGTCCTGGCGAGATCTTCGACAAATTCCGTTTCCTCTTCCGTCAGTTCATAAGGCTCCAAATGAATGTTAAGCCCTTTTTCAAACCCTTTTTTAAAAGCTTCGCTCGCTTCTTCAATCGTGACTTTTTCTTTCGTCAGCTCATTGATGGCGACCGCTTTTTGTTTGAAGTTTCTCTGCATGCGCTCTCTGAGGCGGTCATTTTTGTAAATAAACAAATCAAAGAGCTTGTCCTCATCCAGATCAAGAAGGATCGAACCGTGCTGAAGAATGACTCCTTTCTGCCTTGTCTGGGCGCTTCCTGCGACCTTTCTGCCTTCGACAACGAGCTCGTACCACGACGGGGCGTCAAAGCAGACGGAAGATCTCGGGTTTTTCAGACTCTGTTTCTCTTTTTCCGTTCTCGGTATGGCGAAATACGCATCAAGCTCCAGCTCTCTGAAGCCTTCAAGAATACCTTCAGAGATGACGCGGTACGCTTCCGTCACCGTCTTCGGCATTTCCGGGTGTTCTTCAGACACAATGACGCTGTAGGTCAGCTCTTGGTCATGAAGCACGCCTCTTCCTCCGGTCGGCCTTCTCACAAAGCCCAAACCGTGTTTTTTGACGGCATCCAGATTGATTTCCTTTTCGATATTTTGGAAATAGCCGACTGAAAGCGTTGGCGGATTCCAGCCGTAAAAGCGGATGGTCGGCGGAATCTTATTTTCGCTGTGCCAAAAAAGGAGCGCCTCGTCGAGCGCCATATTAAAAGCGGGATCCCGTCGTCCCGAATCGATAAAACGCCATGTTTCTTTTTCCATAACCTACCCTCTTTTTCTTTGGTATAAAATAAGTCTACCATTCCCTCTTAAAATTGAAAATAAATTCGGCGAATCAGATGACAGATTTCTGAGGCTTTACTATAATAGTACTTGTCTTAACATATCGTTAAAAATCTCCCGCATACTTACTTAGGCGGGACGAATTCAAAAAGGAGTCGGATCAGATTGTCTACCAGCAGCATTGTCGTTCTCTTGATTTGCGCCGCGCTCATCATCTACGCGGTCGCTTCATACATCTATCAGCAGCGCATTATGAAAACCTTGACAGAAGAAGAATTCCGGGCAGGCTATCGCAAAGCGCAGCTCATCGATGTGCGCGAGCCGAATGAGTATGAAGGCGGCCACATTTTGGGTGCGAGAAACATTCCGCTTTCACAGCTTAAGCAAAGAAAAAGCGAAATCCGGCCTGACAAACCGGTTTACCTGTACTGCCAAAACAACGTCAGAAGCGGAAGGGCCGCCCAAACGCTCCGCAAACACGGCTGTAAGGAGATTTACAACCTGAAAGGCGGGTTCAAAAAATGGGGCGGAAAAATTAAAACGAAAAATTAATAACCGAAGCTGTCTCTGCTATGGAAGGCTTCAGTTGAGTCCAGCATCCTAAAGCGGTTTAACGTTTTAGGATGTTTTTTTTGCATCCGGGAGGATTCGGGTGATGAGCGGTTATCCCTTTCCGGCAAAAATAAGCCGGCGAGATGGGTTCGCCGGCTTTGTTCGTTATTTTTTCAAGTCTTCGATTGAATTGACATCTTTCATATATGTCGGAACGACAAGGCCAATTTTTACGCCTGTCATGCTAGTACCGATATCTTCGTATTTGCCTTTGTATTTTTCAGCATATGTTTTATGCGTTTGCGGCAGCCATGCAGCAAGTGAAGCATCGACGCTTCCATTTGCAATGCCAGTCCACATCGGGCCTGCTTCTACTTGGCTGAGCGTAACGTTGTATCCTAAGTCTTCAAGAACTTTTGCGATGACATTCGTGCTCGCAATTTCGCTGTCCCATGCCACATAGCCGAGCTTAATTTTTTCACCGTCCGCTTTATCGACGCCTTTTGTCCATTTCTTAACTAGATCTTGATGTTTTTTCACGAAGTCTGCTGCAGCTTCTTCCGGTTTTTTGCCTTCCTGAACGGCAAGCATGACTTCTCCCATATCATCCTCTGTCCAGCTGAATTGGCTGAGCAGCTTGTTTGCGCCCGGATGGTCGTCCTTGAATCCTTTGCGCGTAACAGTATGGATTTCTTCGGCATCGCCGTAGGAACCTTTAGGATCTTTTAAATATTTCAGATCGTATTTTGCAAACATCCAATGCGGCGTCCAGCCCGTAATGATGATCGGATCTTTTTTGTCATAAGCTTTTTTCAATGCGGCTGTCATTGCTGAGCTTGATCCTGACGTTACAGTCCACTTGCTGAGATCGTAGTCCTTGAGCGCCTGGTCCGTCGCATTCATAATGCCCGCTCCAGGATCAATGCCGGTAATTTTATAATTGACTTGATCTCCTACTGACGCATTTTCATTATTATTGCTGCTTCCGCAGGCAGCCAGACCCAATGTGAGTACCGCTGCAGTGCCGATTCCCGCTATCTTTTTCCACATTATGCATTCCCCCTGCTCTTTTTCAATTTTATATTTTGTGTAACCCGGTCAAGTACGATCGCAATAATAACAATCGCAAGTCCGGTTTCTACACCGGTACCCGTTTGCAGCTGGGTCACAGCCCGGTAAACTTCTTCTCCGAGTCCGGGCGCGCCTACCATTGATGCAATAACGACCATTGACAAAGCAAGCATGATGCTTTGATTGATACCGGCCAGAATGGTTTTCGTCGCGAGCGGCAGCTGAACTTTAAAGAGCCGCTGGCTTGTCGTTGAACCAAATGCTTCTGTAGCTTCAATCAGATCTTCAGGCACCTGCTGGATCCCTAAGATCGTCATCCGGATTGTCGGAGGCATCGCAAAGATAACGGAAGCGACAACACCCGGCACAACCCCGATATTGAAAAAGAAGATGGCCGGAAGTAAATAAACGAATGCCGGCATTGTCTGCATTAAGTCAAGGATGGGCGTAACGACTCTCCGAACCGTTTTCTTTTGGGAGCCCCAGATTCCGACCGGAATGCCGATAATGACAGAAATCAGAACGGATGTGACGACAAGCGCCAATGTCTGGAGCATGGCGTCCCAATATCCTAAATAATCAATGATAAAAAATCCGATTAAAGTAAACAGCGCAATGCCTCTTTTGCTGATCAGCCAGACGAGCGCGGCAAAAATAACGGTCAACATAACCGGCGGAACAAAACCCAGCCCTTGGACAATCTCATCAACAAACGATTCCACTCCGCTGGCAATTCCGTTAAATACACCGCCGAACGACACCGTCAGCCAGTCAACAAACTGATCGATCCAATCGGCTAAAGGAATGCGGGGAAGCGATGATAAAGTAAACATTATCTCACCTCCTGAATAACAGCTTCATGGGCTGGTTCATGAGCATTAATATACCGGTCATTTCCGGCAAGCGCTCCGATTAATGCGCCTTTGACGATGATCCCTTTCATCCGCTGTTTTTCATCGACGACAGCAATCGGAATGCTGGCATCCGAGACCAATTCAAAGATATCCGTCAGGACAACATTCTCTTCTACGGTTGTGATTTCTCTTGAGATGACGCTCTCCAGCGTCTGGCTTTTTTCGGCTGCTTTCTTCGCTGTTTCAGCATCGACGGAGCCGAGGAGCCTATTGTGTTTGTCAACAGCATAAATCGAGGAGATCCCCAGGTTTTTCATCAGCGTCAGTGCAACGCGCGGCCCTTTGTCTACGCGCACGGTTTCAGCCCGTTTCATAATGTGGCCGGCCGTCAGCACTTTAGATAAGTCGACATCTTCAACGAATTTTTCAACATATTCGTTCGACGGGTTCATTAAGATCTCTTCCGGCGTACCGATTTGAACGATGTTTCCGTCTTTCATCAATGCGATTCGATCGCCGATTCTCAGCGCTTCATCAAGATCATGGGTGATGAAAATAATCGTTTTTCCTACTGATTCATGCAAATCGAGGAGTTCATCCTGCATATCCTTGCGAATCAGGGGGTCAAGCGCGCTGAACGCTTCGTCCATCAGCAGAATGTCCGGATCGTTCGTCAATGCGCGGGCAAGCCCGACGCGCTGCTGCATCCCGCCGCTCAGCTGATCCGGATATTGCTGTTCATACCCTTCAAGCCCGACAAGCTTTAATGATTCCATAGCTTTTAGCCGGCGTTTTCTTTTATCCACTTTTTGCAGTTCCAATCCGTACTCTGTGTTTTCAAGAATTGTTTTGTGCGGAAACAGAGCGAATTTTTGAAAGACCATGCTGATTTTTTTTCGGCGGATTTCCCGAAGCTGGTCTTTGGACATATTTGTTATCATGTCACCATCTATGTGCACATGTCCTGCAGTCGGTTCAATCAAACGGTTTAAAAGCCGCACCAAGGTTGATTTACCGCTCCCTGATAGACCCATGATGACAAATATCTCACCTTCATACACGCTAAAATCTGCTTGGTTCACCCCGACGGTCGCCCCGGTTTCTTTCAGAATTTCTTTTTTGGTTTTGCCATCGGCAAGCAGCTGCGTTGCTTTCTTTGTATTCTTTCCAAACACTTTGGACACTTTTTCTACTTTTATCTTGATTCGCTTTTCGTCTGAATTCATATTTCTCCTCCCGTATGAAGCAATCTAATATACCGTAACATTTATGTAACATATGAGACAAACGGCATATTCGCTATCATTTTGTATCATACCTTCATATTCATCGTTGTCACTCTCCACCCTTGCGAATCCTTCTAAATGCTCCATAATCCTCTTCTTTCAAGGTGAATTAAACCATTATCTCACTAGAAAACATTGAAACTATCGCGTTTTGCAAAGTAATTTTTATTTTTACTTTTAAATTTGATGAATTTACTATTTAATACGGGAGACATCCTTCTCATTCAATCAGTAAATCGCTTACATAAAGATATTATTTTTCACATAAAAAAAACCGGCGAAATCGATCCGCCGGCTTTCTTATCATTTTTCATAGCGCAGCACGGGCTTCCGCGCAGCTTTTGTTTCATCCATGCGTTTCACAACGGTTGTATGCGGTGCTTCCTGAACGACTTCAGGCGTTTCCTCCGCTTCTTTTGCGATCTGGATCATCGTATCGATAAACGCATCGAGCGTTTCTTTCGACTCTGTTTCTGTCGGTTCAATCATGATGCATTCCTCGACATTGAGCGGGAAATAGATGGTCGGCGGATGGAAGCCGAAGTCCAAAAGGCGCTTTGCAATGTCAAGCGTTCTGACTCCCAGCTTTTTCTGGCGCCTTCCCGACAGCACAAATTCGTGCTTGGAGTGTCGGTCAAACGGCAGATCGTAGTAAGGAGCAAGCTTTCTCATCATATAATTCGCATTTAAAACGGCGTTTTCCGTCACTTCTTTGAGCCCGTCCGGCCCCATTGAACGAATGTACGTATATGCCCTCACATTGATCCCGAAGTTTCCGTAGTAAGGTTTCACCCTGCCGATCGAATGCGGACGGTCATGGTCAAAAGTATAGCGTCCGTCTTTTTTCACAAGCACCGGCTTCGGCAAATACGGTATCAATTCCTTCTTAACGCCGACAGGACCTGACCCAGGTCCTCCGCCTCCGTGCGGTCCCGTAAAGGTTTTGTGAAGATTCAAATGGACGACGTCGAATCCCATGTCACCCGGCCTTGCTTTGCTGAGTACGGCGTTGAGGTTCGCTCCGTCATAGTACAGCTTTCCTCCGGCACTATGGACGATTTCAGCCATTTCTAAAATATTTTCCTCAAAAAGGCCGAGCGTATTTGGATTGGTCAGCATTAACGCGGCAGTTTCTTCGTCTACGACACGCTTTAAATCTTCCAGATCAACAAGGCCGTCGTCATTCGATTTGACGGTGACCGTTTCAAATCCGGCAACAGTCGCAGACGCCGGATTTGTACCGTGGGCCGAATCAGGAACAATAACCTTCGTCCTTTTATGATCGCCGTTTGCCTCATGGAACGCGCGGATCATCATCAGCCCGGTCCACTCGCCGTGCGCGCCGGCAGCCGGCTGAAGGGTGACCTCATCCATTCCTGTGATCTCTTCCAAATGCTCGCTCAAGTCGTACAAAAGTTCCAGCGCACCCTGCACGGTCGCTTCATCCTGGAGCGGATGGATCGCAGAAAATCCAGGGATTCTCGCGATTTTTTCGTTAATCTTCGGATTGTACTTCATCGTGCACGAACCGAGCGGATAAAATCCCGAATCCACTCCGTGGTTGCGCCTAGATAAAGCCGTATAATGGCGCATAATATCAAGCTCGGACACTTCGGGGAGATCTGCCGGTTCGTCTCTGATATACGCTTCGTCAATGACGTCTGTCACATCTGTTTCAGGGACGTCAAGCTCAGGAAGGCTGTAGCCGACCCGCCCTTCTTTTGATACTTCAAAAATAAGCGATTGATCCTGATTATTCATGGCAATCCCCCAATTCATTCATGAGTGTATCGATTTCCTCTTTTGTTCTGAGCTCTGTCACGGCGATCAGCATGTGCCGTTTTAAATCCGGATATGAAGCGCCGAGATCGTAGCCTCCGATAATATTTTTCTCAAGCAGGCGTTCATTCGCTTTTTCGACAGGTTCATTGAGTCTGATGACAAACTCGTTGAACATCGGCCCCTCAAACGCGACTTCAAGACCGGCCCGTTTAGCTGCTTCTTTTGCGTAAGCCGCTTTTTGCAGGTTCTGCCATGCGATTTCCTTGACGCCTTTTTTTCCGAGCGCCGTCATGGCGACTGACGCAGCAAGCGCGTTGAGCGCCTGGTTGGAGCATATATTTGATGTTGCTTTATCCCGTCTGATATGCTGCTCGCGGGCCTGCAGGGTGAGAACGAATCCCCTTTTCCCGTTTTCATCTTCCGTCTGACCGACTAGACGGCCAGGCACTTTTCTCATCAATTTTTTCGTGACGGCAAAGAATCCGCAGTGCGGACCGCCGAAAGCAGCAGGGATTCCGAACGGCTGGGCATCTCCGACAACGATGTCAGCGCCCAACGCCCCGGGCGGTGTTAAAAGCCCGAGAGCCAGCGGATTGGCGGAAACGATGAACATGCTTTTCCCTTTATGGGCGATCGGTTTAATGTCTTTCAGCGGCTCAATTCGCCCGAAAAAGTTGGGATATTGGACGATCACTGCTGCTGTATCTTCGCAGACGGCTTCATCAAGAGCCTCAAGATCCGCTGTTCCGTTTTTGGAAGGGACTTCTACCACATCGATGTACTGTCCTTTCGCATACGTTTTTAGAACCTCGCGCGATTCGGGATGGACGGTTTCCGAAACGACGATTTTTTTCTTTTTTGTATGTCCTGAAGCAAGCATTGCCGCTTCGGCTAACGCCGTTCCTCCGTCATACATCGACGAGTTGCTGATATCCATGCCCGTCAGCTCGCAAATCATCGTTTGAAATTCGAAAATCGCCTGGAGCTCCCCTTGAGAAATTTCTGGCTGATACGGTGTGTAGGCCGTGTAAAATTCCGACCGCGAAATCACGTGATCCACGATGACGGGCTGGTAATGATCGTATACGCCCGCTCCCAAAAAAGAGGCGTACGTCACTGTATCTTTATTTTTAGCCGCGAGTTTCGTCAGCTCTTTTGTAAGCTCCGTCTCGGACTTTGCCTTTTTAATTTGGTATTCCCCTTTAAATCTGACGCTTTCGGGTATATCGGAGAATAGCTCGTCGATTCTCTCGACTCCAATTGCCTCAAGCATCTCCTTTTTATCCTGATCTGTAGCTGGCAGGTAACGGTGCTTCATCTTCAGTCTCCTTTCAAGGTCTTGGCAAACTTACGGCTGCCGTTTGTAAAATGGGGTTTTCACGATTTTGGCTTTCAAACGTTTATTTCTGATCTCCACTTCAACTACGGTGTCGAGGGCGCAGGCTTCTTTTTTCAGCAATGCGAGGCCGACGTTTTTCTTTAAAGTCGGCGACTGTGTGCCGGTTGTCACCTCGCCTGCTTGTTCGCCTTGATAATAGACGGCGTATCCGTGTCTTGGAATGCCTTTATCGATCATTTCAAGGCCAACCAGCTTTCTGTCCGCTCCATGTTCCTTTTGGCTTGCCAGGACGGCTTTTCCGATGAAATCCGAGGCTTTGTTCGTTTTGACGGCAAATCCGATGCCGGCTTCGATCGGCGTAATGTCTTTTGAGAGCTCCTGTCCGTAAAGCGGCAGCTTCGCTTCAAACCTCAGCGTATCCCGAGCCCCGAGGCCGCACGGCACCAATCCCGAATCCTTGCCCGTTTCAAGGAGCAGCTTCCAAATGCAGGCTGCATCTTCATTCCGGCAGTAAATCTCAAAGCCGTCCTCTCCCGTGTATCCCGTTCTGGACACAAGCGCCTGCACGCTGCCAACCGCTGCATCATCCCGGAACATAAACGGCTTTAATTCTGCAAGGTCATGATCTGCGACCTGTTTTAAAATTGCTTCGGCCTTCGGCCCTTGAAGGGCAAGGAGCGCAATCTCGTCAGATACGTTTCGAACCGACACGTCACCCTTTATATGCTTGTTCATCCAATCGACGTCCTTGTCGATATTGGCTGCGTTAATGACGAGCATATAGACATTGGCCGCTTTTTTATAGACGAGGAGATCGTCGATCGTTCCGCCGTCTTCATAGCACATAGCCGTATACTGGGCGCCGCCTTCTTTCAGCGTCGAAACATCGTTTGTCAACAGCTTTTGCAAGAACGGAAGGCTGTCCGTTCCTGTGATTTCGACCTCTCCCATGTGTGAGACGTCAAAAAGCCCCGCTTTCGTCCTGACGGCTTCGTGCTCCTCTTTAATAGAAGAAAATTGGACTGGCAGTTCCCAGCCGCCAAAATCAATCGTTTTCCCGCCATATTCCTTATAAAGGTCAAATAAAGGCGTACGTTTAAGCATTCTGCTTCCCCCTTCGCTTTTCAAACTAAAAACAAGTTTGCCAATCATCAGAAAACAAGAAAGATTTCAACATCAACAGGATGGCTGCGCCGCTTTATACGGCACAAAAAAGGACAGAGAAGCCCCTTTGTCAGTTTGGAGGCTCTCTGTCCTGGCACCTGAAAGTTTACTTTGCATCAAAAGCAAAGATGTCCCCTTTGGTGGTTTGCAAAACATAATATGATACAAACTCTCTCCAGAGTTGCGTCAAGCAAGAGTTCTTTTGCCTGAGAGATTCACTGTTTCCCCAGCTTGCTCCTTCGGCGCCGCTTTTAGGTTTCCCTCTGCCGGTCTCTCCCCTTGCCGTCATTCGCTCATATTCATTTCTTTTCATGGACATACTATATAAAGCTTACGATTTTTTTACTGATGATCTACAAATATCCTACCATCATCACAACGATTGGGCAACAGAAAAAACCATTAACAATTTATTATTTCAGAATAAGAACGTTCGTGTTTTGTTTATTTCTTAGTAAAATCCGTTTTTTTCACGCAAGATTTCCTTTTAAAAAAGAACATTTGAATCTCAGAAGAGAAAGGCGGCATGACGATGAGACCAGACATTCATTTCGACAACGAATGGCCGGAACAGTTCAAAAAGCATCTTGATGAAGACGGCCCGTGGGCGAATTGGGAGCTTTACCAGCTTTCCTGTGAAGTGCAGAAAAGGCTTGCGATTCCGACGTTTGAAGGCTTGCAGGCCCCATACCACCTCCCCGGCTTCACACCGCTTCCCCACCAGCTCGAAGTCGCCCGGAAGGTGGTCGAACAGATGAACGGAAAAGCCATCTTGGCGGATGAAGTGGGCCTCGGCAAAACAGTCGAGGCGGGGCTGATATTAAAAGAATACATGATTCGCGGGCTGGCCAAGAAAATATTAATCCTTGTCCCCGCCTCGCTCGTCTCGCAATGGGTAAAGGAACTTCGGGAAAAGTTTTTAATTCCGGCCGTTGAACAGAAAAAAAGCTATGTATGGGAGCAATGCGATGTTGTCGTCTCCTCCCTTGACACGGCAAAGCGGTCGCCGCACAGAGAGACGGTTTTGTCGATCCAGTACGATGTGGTGATTATTGATGAAGCTCACAAACTGAAAAACAATAAAACAAAAAATTACGAGTTTGTCCGCAGCTTAAAGAAAAAATACTGTCTGATGCTGACGGCGACGCCGATCCAAAACAAGATCGACGAAATATTTAATCTCGTCTCCCTGCTAAAACCCGGACACTTGGGAAATGAAAGCAACTTCAACAAAGATTATACAAAACAGATCAATTCAGCTGAAGCACACGAGCGCTTGAAGTCCCTTATCAATAAAGTCATGATCAGAAACAGGCGGCATGATACCGGCATCACCTGGACAAAGCGTCATGTCGAAACCGTGCCTATTTCCTTTTCGCCTACAGAACAGGCTTTGTATGACGAGATTAAAAAGCTGAAGACAAATCATCAGCATTCATCAAGCATGTTCTCAATCATGACATTGGAGCGCGAATGCTGTTCAAGCAGGGAGGCTGTCTATATGACGCTGAAAAACATGCTTGACCGAAAGGACCGCGAAGCGCCGGTAATCTCTGAACCTGTCATCCACCATTTGATCGAAAAGGTCAACGAGGTCGCACAAAATTCAAAAGCGCTGAAAGTCGTTGAACTCATTCAAGAACTCGATGACAAAGTCATCATCTTTACCGAATACAGGGCGACGCAGATTTATCTGCAATGGTTCCTCCAGCAGAACGGCATCAGTTCCGTACCGTTCAGAGGCGGATTTAAAAGAGGAAAGAAAGACTGGATGAAAGATTTGTTCAGGGGCAAAGTGCAAGTTCTGATCGCGACTGAAGCAGGCGGCGAAGGAATCAACCTTCAATTTTGCAATAAAATCATCAACTATGACCTTCCGTGGAACCCGATGCGCCTCGAACAAAGAATCGGCAGGATTCACCGGCTCGGCCAGGAACGCGATGTCTACATTTACAATATGGCAACAAAGCATACCGTAGAAGAACATATTTTAAAGCTTCTTTATGAAAAGATTCATTTGTTCGAAAAAGTCGTCGGAGACTTGGATGATATTTTAACAAAAATCGAGGTCGGCAATTTTGAAGAGCACCTCCACGATATTCTTTTTTACTCTGCGACAGACGAGGAAATGAAAATCAAAATGGAAAACTTAACCTCTTTCATCTCTTACGGAAATGAAGACGTTTCAAACCATACACAGATAGGAGGCTAAATTCAAATGCGTCAGGAAGAAATCTACCTGTTTTTAGAACGTTTTTTCACCGCAAACGGCTGCACGATCACCGACAAAAGTCCAGGCCACATGACCGTGCAGCTGACGGTTGAGGTCGATAAACAAATCATGAACAGGCCGTTTTACTGGCACTGGCTTGAAAAGACGGGAGGAGAGCCGAATCCGATGAAAATCACGCTGATCACGAATGAAGACGAGGCCCCTTCCGATATCGAAGGGGAGTTTATTCATTTTGGATCACCAAGACTTTTTCAAATTTTCCAGGCAGTGCAAAAAAACGGCAAATTTATTCGCCTTTATGAGAAAATCCGTTCCGAAGGGGCTCATATCCCTCTGGAACCTTGGCTCGGCATGAATGTGACGATCTCGTACCAGTCCGACATGAAAAAAGATAAGCTTCTGTCCCTTGGCCTTCACTTAATCAGCGGCCAGCTGACCGAATCGTTTCAAGAGCAAATGGAAGCACGCGAGCTTTCCTCACAGATCTCTGACTACTGTTATACGATGTCGCCGTTGATTAAGCCGGAAAGCGGCATAAAACGGCTTGAGCGCTATATCGAACAGGCGGCCAGAAGCGAACCGCTTGATTGGGCTGAAGCTTCCCTGAAACGTTGGAATAACGACCTGGCACTCTTAAACCAATTTTACGAGGATACTGAAGAAAAACCGGAGGAATACGAAATTGAGAAAAAGGCCCTCCAAACGCTTTACGAGCCTAAAATCGATATTAAAGTTCAAAACGGGGGATTATTTTATCTGCGTAAAAAAAATTCAGGATAATTTTTCCAATTCGACATCGTTCTTGTTTTTATTCAGAGAGCTGGAATTATAATAGAACTAAAGAGAAAAGAGAAACTTTCGTAACAGCATTTGGACAAGCTTGGAAAAGTGTTGAGCCTTGAGGTTTATCTTTGTTTATCACAACATGGTTGTCTGAAATACATAATCAAGTATTTTGGGGGGGAAATGTATGAATAAAGATAAAAATGAGAAAGAAGAATTGGATGAGGAGTGGACAGACTTGATTAAACACGCTCTTGAACAAGGCATTAGTCCAGAGGAAATACGTATTTTTCTCAATTTGGGAAAGAAGTCTTCAAATCCTTCCACATCAATTGAAAGAAGTCATTCAATAAATCCTTTCTGAATGTGCTATAATATCGAAAGGAAGGTGATGACATTGATTGGCCAGCGTATTAAACAATATCGAAAAGAAAAAGGCTACTCACTATCTGAACTAGCTGAAAAGGCTGGGGTAGCGAAGTCTTATTTAAGTTCAATAGAAAGAAACTTGCAAACAAACCCCTCCATTCAATTTCTAGAAAAAGTCTCCGCTGTTCTGGACGTCTCGGTTCATACCCTGCTCGATGAGAAAGATGAAACCGAATACGATGGTCAATTAGATAGTGAATGGGAAAATCTAGTTCGTGACGCTATGGCATCAGGGGTTTCTAAAAAACAATTTCGAGAATTTTTAGATTATCAAAAGTGGAAGAGAAGACAGGAAAAGGAGTAAGGGAAACACATCTTACTCCCTTTGGCATTTTTTACGCTGAATAAGCCGATTCCTCATGAACATAAAAAAACGGATCATAAAGATCCGTTTTTTAAATTGCACCATTATTTATCTTCACTGTGCGCTCTTTCGTTCTCTTTCACATAACCTTTTTCATCGGCATGTTTTTTGCCGTCGATTGTCAAGCCGTTCCATTGAGTAGCTTCGAATGAGAAGTCAAGCTGTACAGAATCACCTTGATATTTGTTCTGTACCATTCTGCCGCTGGCGTCTGTTGTTTTGTCATTTACAAACTCAATCACCAATTGAACTTTATCAAAGTCATATGGGTCTTTCGGAATGCCGTCGTATTCAGGCGCAGTTTTTCCGTTGATTGTCGCTACATTGATTTTGCCATTGTCATGCAGGAACTCTGGCTCAATGGCTTTCTTCACTTTTTCATATGCGTTCTTATCTTTTTTCGCGGACATATTGTACAGATCATAAAGGTTGGCTTCATCTAAAATGATGTTTTTAGGATAGCCGTTACCGCCTTCAACTCCGACAGTCAGAACGCTGACTTTAAATTGTTTCAGGAAGTCTTCCGCTGTGCTTTTTCCGCCGTTTTTCGCGTTTCCGTCAACGAAATTGCTGTAGCCAACCTGCATCAGCACTTCTTTAATCGCAAGTGATCCGTCATTTTTGAACTCGAAATCTTTAGTGAATTTGTCGCCTGGTTTTAAGTTGGACAAGTTCACTCTTGCAGATGTATCTTTCGCATTTAAGTCAAGCGTACCTGCTGCATAAGTTGCTTGAGTTGTTTCGATGTCGTTAAACGCAGCCCAAGTTCCTCCTCCTACTAATGCCAGTCCAAGCGCAGCAGACGCAACGCCTAATCCTAGTTTTTTCTTTGTACCCATTGATAACTCCTCCTTTTATAATTAAGAAAATCTGTATATATGGAGACCTGAATGTTCAGGTGACCAACGAAGATTACATGGAAACTGATTGATCTTTTCCAGCGGCTTCAATTGCTTTAGCTTTTTGGTCAATCTCTCTTAAAGCCGCGGATACAGTAATTACTGCATAAAGAATCAACAAGAGTCCCGGCACGATCAGCAAAATGGCTGTGCCGATCGGTTTACTTGCAAAGTCCAGCAAATACCCGGCATACGGAACCGTAATGCCCGAATACTTAGCGACAACATTTTCCGCCAGTACCGGATCGGAATCAGGGTTTTGGTTATTGTCACCCTTTGTCTTGAACATGAGATTTGATTTATTTTTTGTTATACCGATAATTCGGTGGGTAACCATGGTGTTTTCGTCTTGCATGAATGTAATGATATCTCCCTTTTTCAAAGACCCGGGATTTTCAACTTTTTGAACGGCAATCACAGAACCTGTTTTAAACTCCGGCTCCATCGATCCGGATAAAACCGTTTTCAATTGATAGCCGAAGAGCTGCGGCTCCCCGCCGGACGACTTTGTCGAAATCACGACGATGACCGCGGCGATGATGATTGTGAAAATAATCACATATAAGAAATTGCTGATCCATTTCATCACATGTTTCATGACGCTTCCCCGCTTTCTAATGAATTATCTTCTTTTCTATTTTCTTTATCTACGGATTCACTGTCCTTTGGTGTTTCCTCTATATCCTGCTCAGACTTTTGCGTTGTTTGAGTCTGTTCAGTTTGCTTTGGTTTTGCTGAAGCTTTTTTAGGAGGCTTCGGTGTTTCTTCTTTGCAGTCTTGAAGCTCCATTACATTTGACCAAATGAAAGGTTTGCCCTTTTTAACATCTGGATGGCCTTCAGGTCTGATCAATTTAAAAGCGTATAGCCCTCCTTTTGCTGCCCGCTTTGACTCTATCCGGTAGATGCTGCTTTCGGCTTCTTTTTTGAACACGCCTTTATCGATCACAGTCCCGTCCTCTAGCGGCTTTTTGGAATGACCGAGTTTATGAAGCTCCCACTTCCATTCAGAGTCGGCGATTTGACTGCCGCGGTTTTTATATTCTGCAAACAATGTCAGCGGTGCACAGACCGTTCCTTTCGTCTTCGTCTGCTTTTGAAGCTTCAAATCGCTCCCGTCCCACTGCTTCTCATCTTGAGGAAAAGTTGAGGCCGCTTTCATTGTCATGCTGTATGTTTCCACATCATGAAATGATGCGTTTGTATGCTGTGACAGCTGACTCCCCAATCCAATTAACAGGTATATGATCAGCAGCGTTTGAAAAACGATAATGTTTTTTCCGGCTCTTTTTCGGCATCTCCTAGTTCGAGATAATCGGAACATGACTACCCTCCTAGCGAGTATGTAATGGCTTTTGTTTCCGTTCGTTTTAAAGAACTTTATAGTTAGAGTATAAAGAACAAGTGTGCCGTTTGAAAACTGTCAAAAAAGTCGATTAAGTTCGTTCTAAAGAACATTTTCGTTTAATTCCTCAAAAAACCTCTCAAATTCTCATCTTTTTGAAAAGTTTGTAGTTCTTTATAGTGTACACAATTTCTTCTTAATTTTTGTATAAACACTGTTGACAAGGAAAAAATAGGATAGAAAGGATGATGACCCGTGCTGAAAAATGTCATATTATGTTCTTTTTTACTGCTTTCTAGCATTGGGCCGCTCAATGCCCATGCGGCAGCTTACGAAACAGCCCGCATGTCTAAGTGGGAAGAAAAAGCGGTTGAGGAAGCAAAAAAGAGATATCCGGAAGCAGAAGTGCGCCTCACGAAAAAAGTATGGGATCGAAAGCGGGCCGATGAAGCGGTCAAACAATACCATGTCACATTGAGTGAAGGAAATAAAAATTTCGGAGTGTTTGTCACAATTTCATTTGAACCTGCGACACACAAAATTAACAAAGTCGTCGTTGTGGAAGAATATAAATAAGCCGCATTGCAGTGCAAAGCGGCTTATTTATGCTTTTTAAAAAACATGATACAGCCAAGGGGAAGAATGCCGAACCATTGATATATCCTGGACGGCGGCTTTAATTCTTTACGTTTTTCTTTCATTTCTTTTCTTTCCTGCTTAGGCGTGTCCATATATTTTACGAGCTGTTCCGTCATATATTTAACATAATCGTTCGTTTTCATCGCATCACCTCTTGGGGAGTTCTGTCAGTTGAAGTGTTGTCATCCGAATCTTTTTTTATACATTCTTCATGATTTGGACACACAATTTTTAATATTCCTTCCACTGCGTGATTTTTTGATTTCTTAAATCATATTGAAATTGAGCGCTTGTTTCTGTGCCGGAAGCTGTCGTTACCTGAATCTGGACTCGTGTGAGCTGCTGATGAGCCGGGCTGACAGAATACGATATCAAGCCATGCTGTTTTTGAACTTTTTCTTTTGTCTCTTCGTGAATATGGGACAAGGCATGGAGAATTCCATTTTGGAGAAGGTTTTGCTGAATGTGAAATTCTTTTGTTTGCTGTGCAAACGTTCGCTGATTCGTTAATAAAGCGGCTGAGTGACTCGCGCAGAGCATGCAAATCACAGCTGCGAAAACAGCAGCGGGATAAATGAATCCTTTTGAATTTTTCACGTGATCACCCTTTTACATATGATAGAGCGGAATAGACGTGCGGTATGATTTGCCGCTTAGACTTGTCGCTTCAAGGATCAGCAGGTGATTTTCAATCATAAACCTCATTTTTTTGACATGCTGTAATAGAGGCACATGACCTTTTCCATTGACCCTTTTTCGAATAACTGTCTGATATTGCTCATAGCGAACGGTGTCACCTTGGCGGTTTGTCATCGCTAGTGACTGATGATCACCGGCACTTCTTATGTCAATCGAATTCCTAGACTCCTTCAATATTTGCTCGGCAGTAATCGTCCATTCACGGGGGTGAATATCCGAACCGTTTCTTTCCGGGGATAAAAACAGATGAAATATCGAGGCCATCGTACCTGCAACGAACATGTGCACCATTAAGGAAAACATTATATTAAGAAGGGTATATCCCCTTTGCCCGCAAAATGGTGAAACAGTGCCTTTGGCTGTCTCTTTTTTTAATAGAGATGCATACTTCATAATCATCTCCCTTCTCCTTCCATTCAATAAAGTAAGATGTATTCCGGTAAAGCACAGCTTCTTTAGCCTGGAACCGTCCGGTCAGCGTGTAGCGGCTGATCTTTTCCTCCAATATGCGATATGTCTCTTCTTCTTTTTCGGACGCTTCGCGCTGCAATGACAGCTGATGAAGCATAGGGATCAATAACATGGTGATCATTACCCATATGCCGAATGCGGAAACAGCTTCAACCGTTGTAAAGCCTTTATTTTTTTTGAACATTAATCTTTCCGCTTCCTAAATAGATCGTCAGTATAAAAGAGGCATGCTGTGTATCGATCACGATCTTTCCCCCTTGATTCGGAACACCGCTTGGATTAAAAGTAAGAATTGGTTTGAGCGTCGACTTTTTGATTGCGATATTGCAGCTGTATGTCCTGACCAGTTCAGGCGATGAGCCTTCGTCCGAATGCTTCATGATATAGCGGCAGCCGGCAAAGTCAAACTGCACCTTAACCGTCGTATGGCGGACGAGAGCCGTCTGCTGAGCGTAAAGCAAATCCTCTTCAAGCTGTGAGACAAAGTGCTGAACGATTCTTTTTTCATAAATGGGAGGCAGTAGAGCAAAGAGAAGAGAGAACATAATAGAACCGATCATCAATACAGTTAAACTTTCCAAAAGCGTAAATCCTTTTTGATTCATAACCGTCAATCAGCCTGTGCTTTGCCGTTTGAAATTTTAATTGCTTTCCCATTCGGACACTTTAAGTTCTTTTTTATGTAACCTTCAGATTCAAGCTCCGCCCTGTTCGGCGTTTTCCCGTCATGATCCATCTGATAGGCCGTGATCTGCGCTTGAACCATATTGATTAATCCTTCGCATCCTTTCTTTTGGATGCTTTGGTTATGCTTGGTCACATTCGGAATGGTGATCAACAGCAGGATGGAGATAACGAGCATGACGACTAACATTTCTATCAGTGTAAATCCCTTTTCATTCACAGTTCCGTCCTCCTTATAGCTGGTTCATCATTTGATACATTGGCAAAAGCATGGACAAATAAAGAATTAATATCATCGCCGCGGTTAGCCCGTAAATCAATGGCTGGATCAGGCCTGTCCATTTTTCGGCCTTTCTTTCAAGCCGCTCAATCAAAAACTGACTATATGAATACAGCTCTCTGTATAAGTGCCCATTTAGTTGGCCGTGTGCAACAGCCTTTGCTAAATCATTTTCATAAAACGGATGTCCGGCCAGCATCTGCTCCAGACTCTCCCCCTGTTTCAGCCGCTCGATCAAGCGCTTCGCTTCATTTTTATGAAATCGTAAAAACGGCTGGCTTTCAAATGCTTTTAAACTGTCATATACAGACAGACCCGCTTGCAAAAGATTGCTCAGCTGGAGCGATAAAAAATAGCTGTTGAATAGTTTGAAGGTTTGGCCCAGCAAGGGAATTGTAATGAGAAAGGCCATTTTGTCTTCTGGAGGTTTATGGCGGAATGAACACAGATAATAGAGGGATAGAGCTGCGGCAACCAGCGGCAGTCCCGCGAAAAAAAGATAAAAGTGATCGAAAACATAAAAGATGAGAGTCGTTGCAAAAGACGTTTCAACGTTCATCGATTCATAGATGGCGGAAAATTGCGGAACTATTGCTGATTTCATAATAGAGATGATGACGCAGACCGTTAAAACTAAAAACAAGGGGTATCTGGCGGCTTTCTTTAATTTTTCGCTTTGAGCGATCTTGCGGTGAAGCAGCTCTCCGCTCTGCCTAAAGGCAAATGGCAAATTCCCGTGCTGTTCGGCAAAGTAAACAATGGTGACAGCATCCTTGTGAAAGGAAATCATTTCAAGAACTTGAAACACAGGACACCCTTCTGTCAGCTTCTCCATCGCAAATGTCAGATCCGCTCTTCGTCTTTCATTCAATTGCAATTTCAGCATACTTAAAGCATCCAAAATCGTATAGCCACTCTGCATCATGTCTCCTAGTTTTTTCAGAAGGTCCGCCTGTTCCCGGACAGGCCACTTCATTTTAATCTTCATGGCCTATCCAGCGTTCATAAGTTTTCGACGGCAGATATCCGAGTGCTATTCCCTTGCGGATCAGCATTTTTAAGGTGTCTGTTTTGATGCCACCGCATCTGCCTTTTGCTTCTTCGATGCAGAGATTAAGGCTTTTTCCGTACAAAAGTTCAAAGACGCTTGCTCTTCTAACTGGTCTCGACAATCTGCAATACAAAGTGCAGCTGTCGCCGCAAAACGGACAGACGATATCGACAAGACGCTGGGCGCTGACTGCGACCAATGTTTGTTCAATTTCTGTCATATCAACGCCGAGCTCGAGCAGCCTGTATATCGCACCTTTAGCATTTTTCGCATGCATGCTCGATAGAACAAGGTGTCCCGTCAAAGCTGCCCTGACTGCGATTTGGGCTGTTTCGGCATCGCGAATTTCCCCTAGGATGATCATGTCCGGATCGTGGCGCAGCACCGCCTTCAACCCCGCAGAATAAGTCATGCCCGCTTTTTCGTTCACTTGTACTTGCAAAATGTTTTCGCTTCTTGATTCGACCGGGTCTTCCAACGTAATGATATTTCGCTTAAAATGCCGCTTGGCGTAGTCAATTAAAGAATAGAGTGTTGTCGTTTTTCCCGAGCCTGTCGGGCCGGTGAAAAGCATTAATCCGTGGGAATGCTTCAGAAAAGACAGCAGCTTGAATGTTGCACTCGGGAACAATGAGAGCTTTGTGAGCGGCTTGCTGCTCATCTTGGGAAGAAGCCTGATGACCAAGCTTTCATCATGGATGGTGGGCAGAGTGGACATCCTTAAATGAACGGGCTCACGGTTGATATAAAGAGTTAAAGCCCCGCTTTGCGGCAGCCGTCTCTCGCCAATGTCCATCGAAGAAAGAAATTTAAAGTGAGAAATGAGTCTAGAGCACTCATTTCTCGTTAATCCGTCTTTTTGAAACAGTTCGTCATCAATCCTGAAGCGTACCACCGCCTCTTTTTCACCGGGAACAATATGAATGTCTGACGCCTTCATTCTATATGCCTCGTCAATTAATCTTCCGCTTAATGATTCGATCGTGTACAAACCATTGCGCCTCCTTTCTAAGCGCAGTTTATACGAAAACCATCGGAAGCATCAAATCCATAAAAAGCGCAAATCAAGCCGAATACGTAACAAAAACGGAATCTCCGAATACCAATTTGACTATTTTATTCGACTTCAAGCCGCTGAAATAGAAATTTAAACCTGCTCTTCGGCCTTGCCGTCTTCATGGATGCAGAAGCCTTTATTGCAAAGCGCCTTAGCAAGACTCTGTTCTGTTTTAATATGTGAAAAATCCATGCCGAGCTTCACAACTGTTTGGGCAATCTCCGGTCTCAAACCCGAAAGAACCGTTTCAACGCCAAGCAGCTTTGTGCTGTCTACGACTTTGAACAACTGATGGGCGACCATCGTATCGACAACAGGAACACCGGAAATATCAATAAAAAGATGCGAGAGATGAAGCTCAGCACACTGCGTGAGCGCAGATTCAATGATCACCGTTGCCCTGTGAGTATCAATTTCACCAATGAGCGGCAGCACACCGATGTGCTCTGATACCGGTATGACCGGTGCGCTCAGTTCGCGAATCATCTCGGTCTGCGCCTTCAATTGGCTCTTTGTCGTATGCTCATATTCAAGAATAAACTGCTCTATGACCTCATCCATCATTAAGTGAAGCTGTTTATTCCAGATAAAAAAATCTTTTTTCGAACTGTCTGGTGCATGTTCATCTGAAAATTGCTCGATCTCATCTATTAAAAGTTCACGGCACACTTTAAAACCATTTATGCTTTCGGTAACCGGAATTTGGCTGACAGCCCTGTCGTAGGCAATTTCCTTGGCGCACCCGGAAGCTTTATTCCAGCATAGCGCCTGTTCATCTTTGGCAAATACCTTTGAAACAGCCAGTATAAAGTCCTTGTATTGCTGTGCCGTTTTTTCTTTTTCAGACGCTGTTCGGGACAGCCATTCATCTGTGATTCTGTCCGCCTGTTTGACCAGATACTCATAAAGGGCTGCATGCTTGTTTTCCATGTCAATCCTCCTCATTGTTTTCCCTTTAAATCAATCGCTTAATGACCAACTGATTTGAATGCTATGTATAAAACGAAATCGATTGTCAACACTATATGTAAGCGCATTGGGCTATAGCCAAGCGGTAAGGCAACGGACTTTGACTCCGTGACGCGCTGGTTCGAATCCAGCTAGCCCAGTTACACAGGCGAAAAAACGAAGATATGCTGAACATGCAATATGTCAGCAATCTTCGTTTTTTTCAGGAAACAGAACGGTGTAAGGTGTGTTTTTTTAATTTTAAGAGTTCGCCGGGATTGTATCCGACGACCAGCTTATCGCCGTTTACGATAATCGGGCGTCTCAGCAGCTTTGGCTTTTGAATTAACAATTCCAGCACTTCGCTTACCGTTAATTCTTCAATATCAAGATTTAACTCTTTAAATGCCTGGCTTCTTGTCGCCAATATTTCATCGATTCCTTCGGTCGTGAGAGACAAAATATGTTTCAATTCATCCTGGTTCGGCGTTTCCCTGAAAAGATGCCGTTCTGTAAAATCAACCTGGTTCGCTTTCAGCCAATGTTTCGTTTTTCGGCATGATGTGCAGCTCGGGTATGAATAAAAGGTCAGCTCTTCCATGAATGATTCCTCCTTAAATGTACTGACTTTGTCTTTGTATGTTTCAGTACCCGTGATGTTTTCCGTTTAAACACGTGACAGGTTATTTTTTAAATTCCTTATCACAAAATTGTAAAAAATGAATTGTTTTTCCCAAAATGAAAATGTTTACATTTTAAGATAAATTGATTTATAATGAAATCAAAGGGGCTTTTTGGGAGGGATATAAATGAATCGCATGTTCCGTGTGTTAGGTTTCTGGACAGGTATCTTTGCGGTCATGTTTTATTTAGGAAATATGAAAGATGCATCACTGCTGTTCTTCGGTCAAACTGTATTTTTTGTGTTCTTATCGTATCTCAACTTGACCGAGCGGATGTACATTTATATTTTCGGTGCTTACTTGACAATCTTTTTTGCCGCATTTACATATTATTCTGTGTTCATTATGGTTCCCGGACAGGGAGGCCATTAAAAAAAGACGATCCAGATGGATCGTCTTTTTTTATGTTTTACAAAGTAAATCCGTTGATGAACGGGTTTTGTTCCTGTTCTGTTGCAATGTCCGTCTCGGGGCCGTGCCCGCTTAACACAAGCGTCTCTTCCGGAAGTGTCAGCAGTTTTTGATGAATACTGTCCATCAGCACCTTTTGATTGCCCCCCGGCAGGTCTGTACGCCCGATCCCTCCTTTAAACAAAACATCGCCGGAAACGATCAGGTTTTCCTCTTCGGCATAATACGAGACGCTGCCCGGAGAATGCCCAGGCGTAAAGAGCATGCGGAGCGTAAAAGGGCCGATTTTAAGGTCTCCCTCTTCTTCGATCAGATGATCTGCTTTTTCTGCTGTGATCGTCTGCCCTGTAAGCAGCGCTGAACCGTTTAATGAAGGATCAGTCAGCCATTCAGCTTCATTTTTATGCACGTATACAGGAATGTTCCATTCTTTTCTGACATTGTCCACAGCTCCGATATGATCAAAATGAGCGTGAGTGAGCAATACGGCAAGAGGTTTCAGCCCGTTTTCTTTTATGTATGCATTCAGCTTCCCTGATTCGCTGCCTGGATCAAATATTAAGCAGGTGCCGTCATCATTGGATAAAATATAAGCGTTCGTCTGGATAGGCCCTAAAGGCATTCTTCTCCATTTCATTATTTTCACCTCAGATTCATCTTTCTTTGTTCCATTATGAAGGTTTTGTGAGAAACTTTCAATGAATCATGTTGTCCTCGACAAATTTGATGAAAACGGTTAAAATAAAATTGGAAATATACTGCAGGGGATCCAAGCGAAGGGGGTTTATATTGATGTTGCTCGTGATCATTTTCGGTCTAGTCACGATATTATCTGCTCTTGGGGTTCTTCGTTCTCTTAAACAAATCAACGTTCTTGGCATCTTGTTCGGCGGGGCGGCTTTTTTAGTGTTCGGATGGTTTACCGTCATGACAATTATTAACAGCGGGTATCCGACAGTCCACTAAACCCGATGCCTTTAGACAAAGACAGCCTTATTCCGTTATTTCGGAACAAGGCTGTCTTTCTTATTGACTGAAATGACGCTGAACGCTTGCAAGCTTGCCCTCCATCGTCGTTTTCTTATCACGGCGGTCGTCAATCCTGATATTTGTCGCTACTCTGTGGATGCCTTTTTGGAAAGGCGCTTCGTGAATCGTCTGAATCACCTGAAATAAATCGCTTAGTTCCCCTTCAATCAAAGTATTCATCGGTGTCAGCTGATAATTGATTTTGCCCTCTTTTTTAAATCCTTCCAAAATGGTTTGAATCTCCGCTACATACGCGCTTACGCTCGGAGTCTCGGTACCGATCGGTATGATGGTGACGTCTGCTATGGCCACTGTCCATTCTCCTTTCTATTCTTTGGTCACAAGGGGCGCTGCTGTTTTTGAGTTGAGTGAAATGATTTGATCCTGAGTATAGCCGTACAATGCATAATCCCCGTCAGGAGATAAGGTAATCGGAAGCATTTCCACTTTTTCACGAATGACTTCCCGCTTGCCTGATTTGAGGTTGACGGAAATCAGATCATACAAGGAGCCCGACTCATTTGGCTGATACGTATAAAACAGCTCATGCCGAGGGTCATAACCGTATTCCATCGGTGACAGGCTGCCATATTCCGAGAACAGCGGCAACTTGAAAGAGATTTTCTTTTCCGATGAAGAAACGTCTGAAAATATGTAGGTGCCCTGGCGCTGATCGGATGAAGGCGTTACGATGAGCCGCATATCGCCTACAATATCGAGAAGTACGGCATCGCCTGCGAGCTTCTTTTCCCGTCCGTCCGCTGTGCTGTAGGAATAAACAGGAGCCGGCTTTTCCCGGTCCCGTTCATTCCATTTGATATATTCAAAAGTGTCGGCGGAAGTCCAATGAATAAAGGCGGCCTGTGCGATGTTTTTTTCCGTTTGCTCTTCTTTTGCATCAATTAGGCTTGATTCATAATTCCAGTCTTTCGTGAATGTTGTGACATATAAAAGAGAAGGATCGAATCGATTCCAGTCCACTTGCAACTCATGCGTGCGAAATTTTTTTGCAAACAGCTGTTTCCCCTGTAAATTAAGCAAAGTTAACTTCATTTCAGAGCCGTTTCCGGCGGTTTGGATAAGAATCATGCCTTTTTCACTGTTGACTTCCGACGCTATCAGCCTGTCATCTGTCTTGTAGATCGTTTTGCCCGTCCCTTTAAATATATCATATGATTTGATTTCACTTCCTCCGACCGGATCGGTTGCGGTGTATATAACGGTTTCATTATCAAGCCATCCTGCCGTCTCATCAAAGTGCCGGTCCTTCAGCGCTATCACTTTTTTATCTTTTACTGCTGCACCGCTTTCTCTTTTCCCTTCCGGCTCCTCATGATGAACGCTTTTTGATCCTTCTTGATGCTGCGGCGTGCAACCAGCCGCAGCCACGGCCATCAGAGCGGCAATAATCAATAATGAAACTCTCAAACCGGCCATTCTCCCTCCATAAATGTTTGGCTGTCTAATTTACGATTTTCACCGTGAAAAGTTTCAGCTTTCAAAAAAACAGGATGCCCAAAGTATTCCTCTGCTTTTACAATATATATCGTCAAATTGTTTCAGCGGTAAAGGATTTTTTCCTTTGCCAAGTTCAACAGTATATCCTTCTCTTCCGTAATAATGAATAAACCAATCTCTAAATCCTGCATAGCTGTCTATATATCTGACGCCCTTATAACCGCTCAGGCGCTCAAATGTTTGGATCACATCAGCTGATTCAGGAGGCTCCAATCCCTTGTATCCCCAATAAATTTCCTCCCCCTGTGTGTGAAGCGCCACAAGCCGGTCAGGCGGCTCGTTTGCGATTAAATCCCTCATCGCTGCCGCTTCCGGTTCTGTCAGCGGTTCATCTCCGGGGTAGTCTCTGTAGGAAGGGGATTTAGGCGGTTTTCTTTGTTTTTCGATCTCCCAGAAAGACGGAAACTGATTATTTAAATCCACTCCGTTTATATTGGCTTTCCATTCCCGGAAATCCGGCTGATGCTCGTTCATCTCATCCAGCGCTTCTCTCGCGATCCCAAGATGACCGGGGCCGTTAAGTACAAGGTCAACACCGTCGGGATTAACGATCGGCACGACGGAAAGCTTTGTTGATGAAAAAATATCGAGCGGCGAAAAACCTAAAGCGGTCTGGCCTGTACATAAATGATAACAGTATTCTTTGAGCCATTTCATCAAAACAGAAGTGGTGATCCATTCATTGGCATGAAAAGAGGCATTCATATGCGTTCTTTTTCCGGCATTTTCAGCTCCAAGGAGCAGTTCATATATAGGCTGGCCCATGCTTGAGCGGCCGATGATACGGGAAGTAACAAACGGAAAGCATTCCGTCAATCTGCCAATTTCCTTTTTCAGTTCTGCTGAATCGTAAACGGCTGTTTTTGTCAGCCACTGTTCATCTTCAAACGTGTATTGATTCGCCAATAATTGCAGCTGTTCATATGTTTCTGCTGCTTGAACGTTTTTTCCTGCATGAAAAGATACTCCCGGAAAATAAAGTTCGTCCGCGGATACATTTGCATTTGCACTGATTAAAAGCGGTTCGGGTATGTTCAGAATGTCAGACAGTCTTTCCATATTCTGCTTTAACTCCGGTTTGATGTTGATGAATGCCATCAATGATCCCTCCCACAATAGCATATGAGGAATGCTCGTTTAAAAACTCTCCCGGCTTGCACTTGAAAATCGCTTTTTCAATGAGGGTTCACCCCGGTTTCGCGCGCAAAAAAACTTCCGCCTGACAAGGCGGAAGTTCTTCTATTTTGTTAAGTTTTCTGTAATAAATTCGAGCTGGCCCTCTAATGAAATCGGATCGGAAAAATAGAAGCCGACAGGGTCGATTTTATAGACATGTTGGTTTTTGACCGCCCCAAGGTTCTTCCAAATGGATGTATTAAGCACGGCGCTGTCGTCTCCGCTTGATTCCCAAGGTCCTATAAATATATAATCTCCAGCGAAATCAGGCAGCTTTTCTAAGGAAATGCTCGTGTAGCCCGGGCCTTCGTCGATTGCTTTTTCCTTTGTCAGCTTTGTCGCCTTTAAGCCGAGATCTTGGTAAACAATGCTTCCTCCCCTTCCGAATTGATCGCCGAATACAAAGATTTCTTTACCGTTAGTTTGCATAATGGAAACCGTTTTGTTCCCGACAGCTTTTTGAACTTTTGATTTGGCCGCCGCAACTTTTTTGTCCCATTCAGCCAGCCATTTCTCCGCTTGATCTTCAGTGCCTGTCATTTTTGCGAAATCCTTCAGCCGTTCAGTGCTATTCAGACTGTCATATTTCAACGCGACCGTCGGAGCGATTTTTTCCAGCTTTTCGATATCAGCGCCTTGGGTCGTCCATACGACAATCAAGTCCGGTTTTAATTGAATAACCTTTTCAGCAGAATTTCCTTCACCTATGTTTGTCACACCATCGGTTTTCCCCTTGAAATAAGGATTCTTGAAAACCCTGTCAGGGGCGCCCACTACATTGAGACCGAGTGTCTTGAAATAGCCGAAATAATCGTCAGCCATGACAACCACCCGCTTCGGATGCTTCGGCACTTTAACCGTTCCGTTTTCAGCCTTGTATGTAATCGTTTCTTCGCTTTTTGATTTAGAAGAAGAATCTTTGCTCTCTGTTTGATTGCCGCATGCTGTCAATGCTGCGATCAATAATAGTACAAAACACGCTGCCGCGATCGTCTTACCTTTAATATTCACTCTTCATACCTTCTTTCCTGTTTGATCACCCGATAAAGAGAATCATTATCAATTATATCATAACCGGCATCGGTTTGATCATGATTTTTATGACGGCCTCTTGTCATTAAAAACAGGCCGGAACGATATCCGGCCTGCTGCATCAGCTTTCTCCGCCTAAAAAGAAGCTTACTCGTCTTTTGGCTTGGAGTCAGATTGCTTTTTTAAGCGCTCGCTGTCATAAAACCTCAGCAAGTCGCCGTAAATGATTTGATCTGAGTATGAAAGCTCCTGTTTGGCTTTTTCAATGTACGGCTCACAGCCTTTTTTATCTTTAGACGGCTCGCCTGTCGATTTATCATAGCATATGCCGTCTGTGTATACTTTGTCTTTCGTAATAAAGCTGCCGTCGCGGAGCACTGTGAACTCCGTTTTGTCTTTGGCAAACAGGTCGTTTCCAAACTGGATCTGATCGCTTGAATCGATTCCGAGAAGATTCAGTATAGTCGGTCGAATGTCGATTTGGCCGCCGACCGTGTCAATGGTTTTCGGCTCTTTATCCGTCACTCCCGGAATGTGGATCACAAGCGGGACTCTTTGAAGCTGCACTTCCTCAAAAGGGGTTACTTCTCTGCCGAGGAATTGGCTCATCGCTTCGTTATGGTTTTCGGAAATCCCGTAATGGTCACCGTATAAAACGATAACAGAATTATCGTAGAGGCCGTCTTCTTTCAGCTTTTCAATGAAACGTTTCAGCGCTTCATCCTGATAGCGGACGGTCGGGAAATATCTGTTTAACGTACGGCTTTTTGAATCGAATTCATCGATCAGTTTATCTTCCTCATCAAGCTCAAACGGAAAATGGTTTGTCAGCGTGATCAGACGGGTATAAAAAGGCTGAGGCATTTCTTTCATCAGCTCTGATGTTTGTTCGAAAAATTCCTTATCTTTCAATCCCCATCCAACTGAATTTTCTTCGTTTACATCATAGGATTTGATATCGTAAAACTTATCGTATTTAAACGTTTCGTACATAATATCCCGATTCCAGAAGCTTTTGTTGTTCGCATGGAAAATCGAGGAATAGTAGCCGTGGTTCTTCAATATTTCAGGCATTGCCGTATATTCGTTTCCTGCATTTGTAAAGAAGACCGCTCCCCTTCCAAGAGGGTAGAGAGAGTTGTCGACAATGAATTCGGAATCAGCCGTTTTGCCTTGGCCTGTCTGATGATAGAAATTCTCGAAGCTGTAGCTTTTCTTAATCAGGTCATTTAAATACGGCGTAATCTCTTTGCCGTTTAACTTTTGGTTTACGACAAAGCTTTGGGTGGATTCCAGAGAAACGAGGATCACATTCCGTCCTTTGGCGATCCCGGCCAGATCCTTGTTGGTGTCCGTGCGGTTTGCGTTGACATAGTTTTCAATCTCCGTGAGGCTGTTGCTGTCGGCCAGCGCACGCTGCGCAGACTGCTTCGACTGGATCAGCCCGTCATAGATATGGAAGTTGTAAAGGCTGATGTTTTTCACAAGAACTTCCCTATCAAACGATCTTGTCAAAAGCTGCGGTCTTTCTGTTTCAGAAATCCCTAAATTAAAAAAGAAAACGGCAGCGACAAATAGATAGTAAGCCGCGCGCTCCTTTCTTGTCGCCTTTCCGCCTGTTTTGGCAGGCTGGCGCTTGTACAGCCAAATTAAAATGGCAATATCAACGATGAGAAGCAAATCGGCCGGCATAAACAAAGAGTTGATGCTGCTTCCCAAATCGCCCATATTATTCGTCTGGAACAAAACAGGAATGGTTAAAAAGTCGTTGTAAAAACGGTAGAAAATCATGTTGGCAAGCAAGACAAACGTCAGGACGATGCTTGCCCCGATAATAAACCGGTTTCTGTTTTTTTCTTTAAAAAACAGGCCGATTCCGAATATAAACAGCAAAAAGCTTAGAGGATTGATGAACAATATAAACTCTTGCATGAAGTTTTCAATTTTAATGTTGAAGCTTGTTTTGTAGACGACATACGTTTTCAGCCACATCAGCAATGTCGCGATTAACAAAAACGAAATTTTTGAAAAAAATGACTTTCGCATTCCAAACCTCCCTATGCAGCAAGACGCATGTTTCTGCAAACGGCATTTCCACATATTGTTTATTTTAGAAAAATCGCTAAAATTACTAAATCATATCTTAACCTGTCTGTACAAAAAAATCAATCATTTTTCACATTGGCTTAAAAGTGTTAACAATGCTGCAAAGCGGTCCGAAAATGCTTTATAAAACAGGCTGCGCCTGGCTTTTCAGCCATTGGTTTTTTGCGATCCATGCACCGCCGATCACGCCTGCGTCGTTTCCAAGTGAAGCGATTACGATCTCAGCCGCCTCGCCGGCCCGCGGGAATACAAAGCGCTTGAAAGATTGTTCAACTTTGGAGCGCAGGATTTCTCCCGCTTTTGACACGCCTCCGCCGATTACGATCTTTGAAGGATTAAGCGAGCTCGCCAAGTTAGCGAGGACCATTCCTAAATGACCCGCCACATAATCGACGACTTCGCCGGCAACAGGATCGTTTTTTCTGGCGGCTTCAAAGATGTCGCGCGCCGTTATGTCCAGACATTCACGCAAGCTTGTATCTCGATGGTCAGATTCTATTTTTTCTTTGGCAATCCTGACGATGCCGGTAGCCGAAGCGATCGTTTCGATACAGCCGCTTTTTCCGCAGTTGCACGGCGCTCCGCCTTCTGGAACAGAACAGATGTGGCCGATTTCACCGCCTGCTCCGTTTTGCCCGCGGACGATTTCCCCGTTTACAATAATGCCGCCTCCAACGCCCGTTCCCAATGTAACAAGAATCAAATCCTTCGCGCCGTCTCCCGCTCCCTTCCACATTTCGCCGAGAGCTGCGATGTTCGCGTCATTTTCAATGACCGCAGCTATCCCTGTCTCTGCTTCCAGATGGTCTTTCAACGGGTAGTTTTCCCAGCCCATATTCGTCGTTTTATAAACGATGCCGGTCTCCGTATTGACGGGTCCGGGAGCGCCCATGCCGATCCATTTTAAGATGTGCTTCGGTTTGCCGAGCTCGTTCAATTTGCTGTCGATGGCTTTCGCGATGCTTACCGTAACCGTTTTCCCTGATTTATCGGTCGGGATTTCCCACTTGTGCAGGATTTCGCCATAAGCGCTTACAAAAGCGAGTTTTACTGTTGTTCCTCCAAGGTCGACCCCGACCAGCCAGCTGTCATTCATACTGATCCCCCTCTAATCCCTGTTTTATTTTCTCTTTATATTTGTGAGTTCATTCTGCAAAATTGAAACACCTTGAACCCATTGTTCTTTTTCTATCAAATTTGAAAGAAACATTTCCTTCAGTTCGTCCATCATGTATTCAAGTTCAAGCTCGCGATCTCCAAAGTAAACATAACATCCAAACTGCTTCAGCAAAAGCTGTACATCATAGGCTGTTTTCATCTGATTTCACCATTCTTTAAAGGTCTAACATTAGAGTATTCATAAAGCTGTCCGGCGTCAAGCAAAAAAAAAAGCCTGTTTTCCTGCCGGAAAACAGACATTCAGCGGTCGGGATCCTGGGGATCCAAAAATAAGGGTCTTCTGTTTTTCAGCGGCATCGGCGTGCGAATTGCGATATCGCGGAAGGCTCTGTAGTCAAAAGGAATAAACGGCCATAAATACGGCACATGAAACGACTTCATTCTGACGAGATAAATCACCCAGCAGAATATCGCAATGACAAAGCCGATCGGTCCGAATGCACCTGCGGCGATCAGGAGAACGATTCTTGCAAGCCTGTTCGCTATGCTCAGCTCATAGCTCGGCGTAGCAAACGTGCCGATGGCTGCGACAGCGAGATACAAGACGACTTCATGCGAGAAAAGCCCGACCTGCACCGCCACTTCGCCGATCATTAAAGCAGCTACGAGTCCGAGAGCCGTAGCAAGAGACGACGGGGTGTGGATTGCAGCCATCCGCATCATGTCGACGCCGATTTCAATAATGATGAATTGCGCAAGCAGCGGAAGGGCTCCTTTTTTTTCAGGCCCTATATATTCAAGGGCGTCCGGCAAAAGATCGGGATGGACGGAAAGCAGAAACCACAGCGGCAGCAAAAAGATCGATGCCAAGACAGATATAAAACGGACTATTCGCAAATAAGCACCCGCAAGAGGTTTGTTTCTGTACTCTTCGGCATGCTGCAGATGGTGCCAAAAAGTAACAGGGGTAATCAGCGCGCTTGGCGAGCCGTCCACAAAGACGAGAATGTGCCCTTCGTACAAATGAACGGCCGCAGTATCAGGTCTTTCTGTATAGCGGACCGTCGGATAAGGGTTCCAATGACGGCCGCCGATGTATTCTTCCAGCGTCTTTTCCGCCATTGTCAAAGCATCCGTGTCGATCGCTTCAAGCGATTGTTTCAGCTTTTTTACACTTTCCAAGTCGGCGATATCTTCCAAATAACAGATGACGACATCCGTTTTGCTTCTTCTGCCGACCTGCAGGAACTCCATTCTGAGGGAACGGTCGCGGATTCTTCGTCTCGTCAGTGCGGTGTTAAACACGATCGTTTCGACGAAGCCGTCTCTTGAACCCCTGACAACGCGTTCATTGTCGGGTTCCTCCGGATTTCTTGCCGGATACGTCCGCGCATCGATAATAATCGCATGGTCAACTCCGTCAGCAAGGAGGACAGCCGGCCCGGACAGCACCTGGTCGGCTGCTTTGTCGAGGTCATCTTCCGTATCAATTTCGATGTATGGGATATGCGTTTTGATCAGCTTTTCAAGCGGATCGTCTTCCAGATTTTCAGGTGTGAGCCTTGAGAGATTTTTAAGCAAATGATGCATAATATCATCTTTTACAAAGCCGTCGACAAGATAAAGCGACATGTCTCTATCAGCATAAACGACATCAAGCCGGATCATGTCGAAGCTTTTGTCGACACCAAGCTTTTCATTTAAATATTCAACATTTTTCGCTAAATTTTTTTGGACCGCATGCTTTTTTTTCATTGTATATTAAAAGCTCCCGTCAAATGAGTCTGTTCTAAAGACCATTTTTAACATAACGGAAGCTTTTCATACTTGATTACCGGGCGCTTTCTTTCTTTATTTCGTCCCGAAGCTTTTTATACATCTCTTCATCAGGCTTTTCTGCCAACGCTCTTTCAATGGACTGCTCGGCTTTGGCAAGCTCGCCTCTTTGGGTATAAAGCCAGGCAAGACTATAGAGAGAGGCGTGGTCCGATGGATCATTTTCAACGACGGCCTCAAACCTTTTCTCGGCGTTTTCATACTCGCCGAGCCGAATTTCGGAATAAGCGAGCAGCCTTAAAGTGTCGCTGGAAGCGTCCGGTTTTGAGCCCGCTTCCTTCAAAGCATCCTTTACTTTTTCATACTCTCCCTCTTCATACCATTTCGCCGCCTGATGCAGCATGGCATTTTCCTGCACCGGAGCCGAATGTGTCCCAAAGTACAGGGCCCCTCCTCCGATGACAAAGATGAGGACCCAGCCTGCCAGCCGCTGGAGCGGCCTTTTTTTTCCGGGGATTCCGACCGCCAAGGCCGTCAGGAGACCGCCGATCAATCCGCCGATATGGCCAGCATTGTCAACATTTGAAATGGTGAAACCGAGGCCGAGGTTCAGAATGATGATCACAATGATATTTGTTCCGATCGTTTTTAAAAAAGCTTTCCGGTTTGAAAAAGCCAGGTACAAAAGGGCTCCCAAGCAACCGAAGATGGCTCCCGAAGCCCCTGCAGACGGATACGGACTGAACAGAAAGCTGCCGATCGATCCAAAAATCCCGGCTGATATGTATATGACAAGAAAGCGGAATGATCCAAACACCCTTTCTGCTGCGGCTCCAACAGACAATAATGCAAATGTATTAAACATGAGATGGACCAATCCGATATGAAGAACGATCGGCGTGACTAGCCGCCACCATTCCCCGGCTAACAGGAGGCTGTTTTCCTTCGCCCCGAACCGGACGAGCGTTTCGGTATTCTGGCTGCCGCCCGACATTTCCAGAAGCAGAAACATGAAGACTTGAAGCACTGCGAAAATCCAGGTAAACATCGGTTTGCCTTTCTCAAATACAGCCGCTTCCCGCCGCCTTTCTTCTTCTCTTGCTTTAGCCGCTGCCAATACTTCGGCTCTCTTCTCTTCCACATTTTCGTATCCGGCATCCTGCATTTGGCCTGTCAGCTCATCCGGCTCCATGTTTAAAGCCACGGCGAGTTTGCGTAATCCTTCTTCAGCCGAAGCGTGATCAATAAAAACCGGCACGATGCTGATCCGCTTATCTGCGACCGGATGACCGACAACATCTTCCCACTCATCTACAGGCGCTTCCTGCGACAAATAGACATTCAATATCGAGAGCTTTCGCTGACCTGATGCTGCTCTCAGGCGCTCCGCCCTTTCATAAAGAGATTCCAGGTCGCGGACGAGATCCTGTCTGAAGTCGATATCCTTCCGGAAAACGCGAACCAAATCATACGGCGCGCTCCCCCTCGCTTCAAGCCAGGCTTCTCCGAATGAAGCAGGTGCCTGCACAAGCTCAAAATCCCTGTCTAAAAGGTTCCCGATGAAATTCCAATACAAATAATCGATTGAATACATACCGACGCTCCACAATTGTTTTTGTTCATTATAACAGGAAACGCGACACTCTGCGTCTTTTAAGAGCTTTAAAAAATCCCGTTTTCAAACGGGATTCAGAATGCCTGCTGGATAAACTTATTGCGAAAAAACGGAATTCTCATCATCAAATGGATGAAATAGTGGCGGATTTGGTTTTGACCAAGAATGAAATTGATAACACGATAACGGTTTTGAAAAAATACAAGGGCTGCAATGACGCCTACTACAATAAACGTAACTTTTCTCATATGATCCCTCCTATAACCTATAACCGTATCGTGTCTCATTTTTTAATAATTATTCAGCAGTGTCGAGGCAGTTGTAAACGGCGTCTTCGGTCAAAACCTGCTTGACCGGGATGTCGTGCGGCTCATTTGGAACATGACCGATCACTTGGCACTCGAAAGCAAGCGACGCGGTATCTTTTGTAAAGCCGGCCAGGTATCTGTCATAATAGCCGCCTCCATAGCCGATTCTGTATCCTCTCCGGTCATAGCAAATTCCCGGCACAAGGATGAAGTCGATGTCTTCGGGTTCCATCCGCTCGGTTTTGTGTACGACCGGTTCCTGCAGGCCAAAATACACGACTTCAAGATCGCTTTCATCCTGATAGCTGCGAAAGTGCATCTTTTTTGTTTCAGGCATACATTTCGGAATGCACACCGTTTTTCCTTCAAGCCGGGCCTGTTCGATAATCGGTTTTGTCGGTACTTCGCGATTTCTGGATACCGTAAGGGCAATAACAGACGCTTTTTTCCACTGTTTTGATTGGAAAAGCTTCCGGTGAATCGCTTCCGCCTTTAGGTGAAACTCCTGTTCCGGCATGTTAGCCAGCCTCTTTCTGACCTCGCTTCGTAAAGAACGCTTCACATCTCTTTCCCCCTTAAAAACAGAAAAACAGCAGGAAAATCCCTGCTGCTTACTTTGTTTCGCGGTGTAATGTTGATTTTTTGTCACGTGGGCAATACTTTTTGAATTCAACGCGATCTGGATTGTTACGCTTGTTCTTTGTAGAAATATAGTTACGCTCGCCGCATTCAGTGCAAGCTAAAGTAATATTAACGCGCATTTATTTTTCCCTCCAAACTATATATCATTTCTGTTCAGACTTATCTATAATACCACTTATGATGCAGGAATGCCAGGCGTTTTTTTTAGTTTATCACGGTTTGTTAAAAAGACGTATGATATACATGATGCAAAAACATATTTTTTACATATCCAGGATCATGCAAATCAAATATATAAGCCTTTGCCGTTTGTCCGACCTTGAGCAGCTGCTCCTTATTGCCGACAATTTCTGCGAGCGCATTTGCAGCCTTATGCGGATCACTAAAATCAATTCGAAAGCCGGTCACCCGATCGATAACGAAATCGTTCCAGCCCCCGTTGATTCCGGCAGCGACGGCAGCGCCGGCGGCCATGCTTTCTTGAACAGCAATGCCGAACGGCTCATAAGAACTTGGAAAAACAGCCATTTCACAAAATGCCAGCCAGCTCTCTCTTTCCTCTTCACAAAGGAAAGGAAGAATGGTCACACTGTCCTTAATGCCCAATTCTTTTGCTATGGTCTCGATCCCGCTTTGAAGCGGCCCTTCCCCGGCAATGACAAGTTCAAGATCAGGACGCCGGCTGCGTAGCTTCTGAAAGACGTGCAGCAATTCGATAAACCCTTTTTCCGGAACAAATCTTCCGTAGGAAAAAAAGTAGGGCGCGCTTTTCATTCGTTTTTTCACCGTGCGGCTTTTTATGCACGGATGTGGAATGACCCGGATTTGCTCAAAAGAAAGCGAAAACGCCTTTTGCATGTCTGACTTCATCATGCTGCTCAGCACGAGGATTTGATCGCTTTTTTCAGCCAGAAGCCGTTCGAGGATTGCCCTGTATGGGTGGACATATCCGTCTGCTGCCTTTTTTCGGCCGCTTTCAAGGCCGTGCACCGTGGAAATCAGCGGCACCGCCAGCACCTCGCTGAGATAAACGGCGGCAGGCGCGGTGACACCATCGTTTGCATGGACGAAATCAAATTGTCCTCTATGCTCCAGCACGATTTTGATCATCTGAAAATTCATGGCGGCTACCGCCTCTTCAAAAGAAGCGAACGCTTTTAAATCAAGCGGAATCTCCAGCGTTTCCCATCCATTGCTGTTTTGCCCGGCAGCCGTCGTGCAGACGGTAAAGCTGACTTCGTTCCGCAATAGTTCAAGGTGGCTTTTCACATAGCGCCCCGCTCCGCTCTTCGATGAAAGGGGATTTTCCAGCGACAGCAGCAATACGTTGATCAACGGGGCCGCTCCTTTCCTTCTATTAAAGAATATCTCGTATATGCGGAAAATTGAGTCGTCCAATCCTGCTGATTGTCTTGATGCTGAAAACAGCTGCTGTTTGAATGGATTCCGTTTTCCCCAAGGTAGAAGCAGTCGGATGAGAGAACGGCCAGTGACATGTTGAGCGAATTGTATATCCGGTATTCCGCTTTGTAGAAAGCGTTTCCTGCAGCGGGGAAAACCGAGGCCTCCCCTTTAAATGCACCGGTATGGATCGTCCGTGCGCTGCGCTCTCCGTTTTTTACGCAAAAGAGAAGGATTTGCTTTTCGACGTCTCTAATATTTTCAAACAGCACCGCTTCAGCCGCTGAAAGCGCAGCCTCTGAGATTTCCCAGCTCAGCCGAACGGTTTCATGATCCGGCGAAGTTATTTTTAAAATATCGTTACAAAACGAAGAATCGCCTCGAATACTATGTTGAAAAGGTTTTTTCCCGATGATTGTCCTTTTCACCGCGCGCCCTCCCGTTAAGCCTTGTTATGTATCTATCCTATTGGAAATGGCCCCGCAGGCGCAACGAAAATAAAATTCTTCGACAAAATTTTTATTTTTTGCATTAACTCCTTTTGAAGCAAGCGTTTTTATGGTATAAAAAAGAAGGAGAAAATTAGAATTGAAGGTGATGAACGTGGAAATTGCTATCATTGCGCTGCTCGTTGTCAGTATTGCGCTGATTGCATTCTCATATTTTCAAAGAGAACCGATCAAGGAAGTTGAACAGGAGTTGGAAACCCTTCAGCTGTCCGCCATGCAGGAAATCTATAAACTGAAAAAGAAGATGACCGTGCTTGAGGAAGAGCTCCTCGATTCAAATGTGGTCGTCCGCAGACCGAATGCCGGAATCAGCCAGCATATTGCGAAGCAGATTCTTTCAAAATATCAAAACGGCATGTCTGTAGACGCCATCGCAAAAGCTGAGCACGTATCTGTCGAAGATGTCAAAGCGATCATTAAAGACAATGAGAGGGTGCTTGTATGACCAGACAAAGTGTACAAGCATTTGCCGGAGGAATGATTTTGGCTACCGCCGTTCTTGCAGGCGCATTTTATTTGACGGATAACGGAAAAGCTGAAGCTTCCAAGGAGGCTCAAAACATCAGCGAAGCCGATGTCAAAACCTATTTAAAGGACAATCAGCAGGTTTCGCTGAAACGCGAGGAATACCAACAGCTGCTCCACTATAAAGAGACCGCGCTGAAGCAGGATGCTGCGTCTCAAAACAAAAAAGAGCAGGATGATGCGAAAAAAGGTTCCAAGTACAAGCTTGAAATCAAAAGCGGCATGAGCACGGCTGAGATAGCAGACCTCCTTGCAAAAGGAAAAGTAATTTCTTCCGCCGATGACTTCAAAGATTATGTGAAAAAGACCGGAAACGAATCTAAAATCCGCGCAGGTAAATACGAACTGAAGCGCGGTGACAGCTTGAAAAACATCGTCAAAACGCTGTCCAAATAAAAAAGCAGGCTGGAACGAATCAGCCTGCTTTTTTTATTGTCTCGCCGCCGGTGAAAAAAGAGGCTGCCGCTTTAAAACGGCAGCCTCTTTCTCATCCGAACCGGCCTGTTATATAATCTTTCGTCCGATGATCGTCAGGACTTGAAAACATTTTGACCGTATCATTGCACTCAATCAGCTCGCCCATCAGGAAAAACGCCGTTTGATCGGAAATTCTCGAGGCCTGCTGCATGTTGTGCGTGACGATGGCAATTGTATATTTCTCTTTCAGCTTGAGCATCAGCTCTTCGATTTTCAAAGTTGAAACGGGATCAAGGGCGGATGTCGGTTCATCCATCAAGAGAACGTCAGGATTGGTGGCCAGCGCCCTTGCGATGCAGAGGCGCTGCTGCTGCCCCCCGGAAAGTCCGAGCGCCTGGGAATGAAGACGGTCTTTCACTTCATCCCACAGCGCTACATCCACAAGCGCCTTTTCCACTCTCTCATTCAGTTCTTTTTTGTTTTTCAATCCATGGATTCTTGGTCCGTATGCGACATTATCAAAGATCGACTGGGGAAACGGGTTTCCTTTTTGAAACACCATGCCGACTTTTTTCCGTAACTCGACAAGGTCGACTTTGCTGTTGAGTACGTTCGTTCCGTTGTAGCTGATCTCTCCGGTCATTTTGACATTCGGAACCATATTGATCATGAGATTCAGCGTTTTAATGAATGTCGACTTTCCGCACCCTGACGGTCCAATGATGGCGGTAATTTCGTACTCGGGTATTGTCAAGTTAATGTTCTTTAATGCGTGATGTTCGCCGTACCATAAATTCAAGTCGTTGATCTGGTATACATCTTCTGGCTTTACAGCTGTTACAGCGCTCATACCGGCCCCTCCTTATCCAAATCTGCCGTTGATGTAATCCTCTGTCTTTTTTTCTGAAGGATTCATAAAAATCTTTTCCGTACGATCGTATTCGATTAAATCTCCGTTAAGGAAAAACGCCGTTTGATCGGAAATTCTTGAAGCTTGCTGCATGTTATGCGTGACAATGATGATCGAGTATTCCTCTTTTAAACCGACGATTAATTCCTCTATTTTCGCGTTTGAAATCGGGTCGAGCGCTGAAGCAGGCTCATCCAAGAGCAGGACTTCGGGCTTCATCGCGAGCGTCCGGGCGATGCAGAGACGCTGCTGCTGCCCGCCTGACAGCGAAAGAGCCGACTCATGCAGCCTGTCTTTCACTTCATCCCACAGCGCGGCTTTCGTCAAGCTTTCTTCCACGATCTCATCAAGCACGGATTTCCGCCGTTCGCCCGCATATTTTAATGCGTGGGTAATGTTGCTGTAAATCGATTTTGGAAAGGGGTTCGGCTTCTGAAATACCATGCCGATCTCCCTTCTCAGATTGACGACATTGATATTGGAATCAAGGATGTTAAGCCCTTCATACCGTATTTCTCCGGATGTTCTGGCTGATGGAATCAGATCGTTCATCCGGTTGATGCTTCTTAAAAAAGTCGATTTTCCGCAGCCTGACGGACCGATCAAAGCCGTGACCGCATGTTTGTCAATACGCATGGAAATGTCGTTGACGGCCCGCTTTTCTCCATAGTAAATATTTAAATTTTTCACTTCTAAAATATGCTCTTTCGCTTCAGGGAACGGAGCGATTCCGATATTGTCGCGCACGGTTTCCAAAACCGGCATCTGAACCTGAGCCATATGATTTCATCCTTCCTTCTTATTTGTTTGCCGTTAACTTTTTATGAATAAAAGAGCCGAGCCATCGGGCTGCCAGGTTAAAGATCAAGACGGACAGAACGAGAACGGCGGATGCGCCGTTTGCGATCGCTTCAGCATCGGGGATGATCCCCTGTGTGTTTACATTCCAAATATGAACGGCCAGCGTTTCAGCCGGTCTGAAAATATTGAGCGGCGATGTCTCAGAAAACGGATTCCAATCGGCAAAATTCAGTCTCGGCGTGGTTAGTCCGGCTGTAAACAGCAAAGCGGCAGCTTCGCCAAATACACGGCCCGACGCAAGAATCGCGCCTGTGATGATGGACGGCACCGCGCCAGGAATCAATACCGTTTTAATCGTGTGCCATTTGGACACGCCTAAAGCAAGGGAAGCCTCTTTTTGCTCCTTAGGTACGGAGCGGATCGCATCTTCTGTCACCCTGACCATGACAGGCAGGTTGAAAATCGTCAAAGCAAGCGCTCCTCCGATAATGCTGTACCCCCATCCGGTCAGATTTACAAACATCAGCATGCCGAACATCCCCATAACGATCGAAGGAAGGGATGACAAAACTTCAATACAGACACGGATAAAATCGGTCAATTTGTTTGCGGGCGCATATTCCGCCATATAAATTCCCCCGCCGACTCCCAGGGGAACCGTGATCAGCATCGTCAGCACGAGAATATAAAACGAGTTGAACAGCTGATCTCGAATTCCTCCGCCGCTTGACAGCGCACTTGAACGCGAAGTTAAAAAGCTGAGGCTGATATGCGAAACACCATTGATGATGATATAAGCGAACAAACCGACAAGAATAGCGGCGATTACCGCAGCAATCAATCCAAAAACACCGGTTGCTAAACGATCTGTTACTTTGCTGTTCATTACAGTTTCCTCCTGGATGACAGATAGCGGATGAGCAGGATGAACAAGAACGACATGATCAGAAGGACAAGCCCCATTGACCAGAGCGTATTGTTTTCCACGCTCCCGTATGTTGTATGGCCCATGTTCAACGTAATGATCGTTGTCAATGTCCCCGCAGGGTCTAAAAGGCTCTCAAACAGATTTCGGGAATTTCCGATGACCATCTGCACGGCCAGCGCTTCGCCGAACGCCCTCGCCATTCCCAAGACGACGGCTGTCAGAAGCGAAGGCAGCGCTGCCGGTATCAGCACTTTGCGGATCGTCTGCCAGCGGGTTGCGCCTAATGCGTATGATCCTTCGCGGAGATTTTTCGGCAGCGACATGAGCGCATCCGTTGAAATCGAAGTGACCGTCGGCAAAATCATGACAGCCAGGACGATCGTTCCCGCCAGAAGGCTGTGGCCCGATCCGCTTGACTTAAACTGTGAAATGAACGGCACTAACACTGTAAGGCCTATGAATCCATAAACGACGGAAGGAATGCCAACAAGCAATTCGACAACCGGCTGCAGCACTTTTCTGCCCCATGATGGCGCGATTTCCGTCATGAAAATCGCACCTCCTATTCCTAGCGGTGCAGCAATCAAAGATGCAAGAAGGGTCACTGCAAAAGATCCGAGTATAAACGGAAGTGCTCCGTATTCAGGGTTTTCGTTCGTTGGATTCCAATCTAGACTGGTTAAGAACTCAATTGGACTTACACCATTGGCCAGAAAAGATTGCAACCCCTTATTTCCGAGAAAAATTGTGATCGAAATCGCCGCCGCCATCATGATAAAGGCGCACGACGCAACCAAAATCCTCCCGCGGATTTCATCCATTTTGCGATTATGCTTGGAGCTGATCAGCCGCTCTTTCGCGGACAGTTTCTCTATTTTTTGAACCATTTTTTACACTCCTATAAGAACAAGTCATAAGAGGGAAAGTGTCAGGAGCACACTTTCCCGCCTTCTATTGTCATTATTTATCAGTTTGCTTTCCATCCGCGTCGCGTTTTACTTCCATGTCTGTTACTGGAATGTAGCCCTGCTCCGTCACGATGGATTTTTGAATGTCATCGCTCATCAAATAGTCGAGGAATTCTTTCGCCAAGCCTTCAGGTTCGCCTTTCGTATAAGAATGCTGGTAAGCCCAGATCGGGAATTTGCCTTTTTGTACATTTTCGGCTGTCGGCTTAACGCCGTCGATTGAAAGCGGAGTGACAGTATCATCCTTGATATACGAGAACGCAAGATATCCGATTGCACCAGGCGTTTCAGCGATTAACTTTTTCACTGTGTTTGAAGAATCTTCCGTGATTCCTTCAGCTGGAGTCTCTCCATCAAGTGCATATTTGACAAAAGTCGCGCGGGTTCCTGAAGAATCAGGACGGTTGACAAGGGTGATCTTTTGATCTTTCCCGCCTAGTTCTTTCCAGTTTTTGATTTTACCTGTGAATACCTTTTTGAGATCTTCTAACGAAATGTCATCGATGCCTACTTCAGGGTTAACGGCAGCTGCCATTCCGACAACCGCAACTTGATGATCGGTAAGTTCTTTGGCAGGAATGCCTTCTTTTTCTTCGGCAAAGACATCGGAGTTTCCGATTTGGACTGTGCCTTCAGCCACTTGGGAAAGGCCTGTACCAGAACCTCCAGCCTGAACTTGAATATCGGCATCAGGATTTTCATCCATGAATTTTTCAGCCGCTGCTAAGACAAGAGGCTGCATCGCCGAAGAACCCGAAATCGTCAAAGAACCTGAAGCCTTATTCTCTGTTTTATCGCTTTGTTTGCCTTCGTCTGCATTGTTGTTTGTACTGCTGCTTCCACAAGCTGCTGCGAAGACAACTAAAACGGACATGATGAACATCAGTGTGATTTTTTTAAATGGTTTCACTTCTTAATCCTCCCGCGTAAATGTGTAATTTGTCCTACGGGTATAGCGTAACTTTTCAGTATTAATCTTGTTTAAATGAATTATTAAGGTTTTGTAAATTAAGCTTGAACTTTGTATAGAATGCGCACGAAAAGAACGGGCGCACAAAAAAAACACCTGCATGGTTCAATGCAGGTGTTTTAATGAAAAAGTCCTATTCTGTAGCTTCTTTTTCGATTTTGTCTTTATTTTTTTCGACAGTATTTTCTTTTGATTGTTTTGATTTCAGTTCAAAATACTTATCAAGCACTTTTCGGCCGATTTCGTTTGTGATCGAATATCTCTGGCCATAGTCATTATAAACCCAAGGAACGACGACGGAAATAGCGACTTCCGGATTATCGTAAGGTGCGTAGGCAACAAGCGTTGTATTGTATGTCGATGTTCCCGTTTTCGATTTGTCCGGTCCGTCATAGAAAGACTGGGCCGTTCCTGTTTTTCCAGCTGGTTTATATGAAGCAGAGGCAAACTGTCCCGCTGCCGTACCTTTTGTCATTACGCGCCTGAATCCTTTCTGGACTTCTTTTATATATTCATCGCTCATGTCCACTTTGTTCAATACTTCAGGCTGCACAGACTGTGTAACGGCTCCGATTCCTTTTTTCGAATCGGGCTCTCTGATCTCTTTCACAAGCTGCGGCTTCATGCGGTATCCCCCATTGGCAATCGTTGATACGTACTGAGCCAGCTGCAGCGGTGTGTATGTGTCATACTGTCCGATGGAAAAGTCAAGCAGGAAACCGGGCAGTCTTTGAGATCCTTTGTAGCCTGAAGCTTCATTTGGCAGATCGATTCCGGTTTTGACGCCGAGGCCGAACTGGCTGAAATAATACCTGAATGTATCAAATGCTTTTGTTTGAAGGTCGAGCGGCTGATGCGCCTTATATTGGCCTTTACCAAGGGCGATCGCCGTTTTAAACATGAACACGTTTGAAGACTTTTCAAGAGCTCCCTGGATACCCAGTGTTCCCAAGTTGCTCGCCCAAGATTTTTTCGGTTTTCCTTTTCCGATATAGAGCGGTTCATCAAGAAAAGTCGTATTTAAATTAATGGCTCCCGTCTGCAGACCTGTTAAAACAGTGGCCCCTTTGACAGCCGAGCCCATCGCATAAGAAGACGTCATCGCGCCGAGCGCATAGTCGTCAACCTTTAATTTGCCGCTTTCGTTTTTAAGCTGTTTGCCGGCAATCGATAACACTTCCCCGTTTCGCGGATCCATCATAACGACGAATGCGCGGTCGAGAAGCGGAGCGCTATGCTTGGCTTTGGCAGACTTCAGTTCATCCTCGACAATTTTTTCAATCGCTTTTTGCATATCAACATCAATCGTCAAGACTAAATCCTTTCCGCTTTTCCCCTCGGAAATGACTTCCGTATCGACGATATCCCCTGATTTATTGGTAATATTTTTCACTTTCTCTTTCTGTCCCTGAAGCACATTTTCATATTCGGCTTCGAGGTAGCTTTTTCCGACGCGGTCATTCCGGTTGTAGCCGAGCGACAAATAATGATCAAGCAGGCTTTTCGGAAGCCCTTCATTTGAATCGGATATGCTGCCGATCATCGTTCTGAGCAGACCGTTATAAGGATAATCCCGCTTCCAATCAGACGTCACATCGACTCCCGGGAGCTCGTCCAGGTGTTCGCTGACAACCGCCATTTCTTTTGCAGTTACACCTTTGTTTTTAATATACTGCGGAGTCAGCGCGTATCCAGAATCCATCTGACGCTTGATTGCCAAGACTTTCAAATCTTGATCTGTCAATTCATTCAGTTTATCTTCCGTGATCCTGTCAAGCTGCAGCTGGTATAAATCGTCTTCCTTCAGCTTGCCGTCCTTGACTTTTTTCCGGTCCTCATCGGTGATGAGCTTCTCGGCTTCTTTCGGGCGCGTTAAAATCCAGTAGTCCTTTTTATCGCGCTCCGTTATTTTATCTGTATCGATTTTGATCATTTCTGCAAGTTTTTTTGCTATTTTGAGCCTGTCCTCCTGAGAGGTCGAAGATGTCCTTGTGTATGTAATGGCATTCATCGGTTTATTTTTCACGATCGTATTCAAGTTCCGGTCATATATTTTCCCCCGCGGAACGCTTGTCGAGACATCGACTTCTTCCTGCTTCTGCACTTCGTTCGTATAGTCTTCGCCAAAGACGATCTGCACCATGCCGAGGCGCACGACGACGATGGTGAAAATAATAAAAGCGAGAAGGAACAATATGTTCAATCTGATGGGGAGCGATTTGCGTTTTTCATTTTTCATTTTTTTGTTCATCATTAGCATCACCTTTTTGAAATAAAGAAAAGACACCTTATGAAAAGGTGCCAAATATATTGTAAAGTTTTTTTCGGCATTTTTCTACTATTTTCCCTTGGGGCTTACCTTTTTCCTTCTAAATAATTCGGTTCAGCTGTTTGTTTATGCGCATCTTTTCCGACCGTTTCGCGGGCGGGCTCTGTCAGACGGATATCTTTGACGAAATAGTAGATCAGCGTGTGGCCTGCCCCCAGCAAAACGAGAGAAACCGGAATGCCCAAGTCCTCCTTCAGAAGCGACACGAGCAGCAAAAAAACCAAAATCGAGACAATCCGTCCGATGTTTAAAAAAACTTCTCTGACGACAATGTATTCGATCCGCGCTTTCCGGGCATACCTCGCTTTACCGATCACATCATATGTGAGCGATGAATACGGTACGAGCAAAATCGGATAGCCGATCGCAATCGCAACAGCATACAGCAAAAGCGTCACATACGTCATATGAAACAAAATCAGAAAGAGAGCGCCGAACAGGACGAGACCGCCCATTAAAATCGCCTTTTTGCGCGCTCCCTTTTTAATAAGCCGCGTTGCGAAATAGTATGCAAAAAAAGAAACAGCTGAATTAATCAAGCCGAACTTCCCCAATGCCAACTCGCTCTTTGTCGTGATAAAGACAAAGACATTGATTAAAAAAACGAAAATCCCTTCTCTCAGCCCCTGAAAAAAATGAGCATTTGTAATGCTGCGCCAATTCGGGTCTGAATTTCGTTCCGTCCAGATTTTTTTCAAAATGTAGCGGCCGCGCGATTCACGCCTTTTTAAAAAAAAGCTCGTAATGACGGCCACTGAAAATAAAGCCAAGGACAGGCTGAAAATCACCGTGTATCCCGTGTTGTCGGCAAGCCTCGAAATGACATAGCCGGCAACAATCGGACCGATCATTCCCGCGCCGGAATTTAAAATGCCGAGGAACCCGTTAAAAAAATCTCTCGTGTCCGGCTCAGTGATTTCAAATGTCAGGACATTAAACGCAAGCCAATAAAATCCGTAGCCAATTCCGAGCACACTTCCGAGCAGCACCAGCCGTGATCCCGCATTTTCCCCCGCCAACAGCACAGTTAAATAAAATACAGCTAAAAACGAAACGCCAAACCTGAGTATAAAAACCCTGTCGATTTTTTTGGCAAGGCGGCCGGCGAACATAAAGATAATCGGCTGCATCACGACGATCGACAAATTATAAATGGCCAAATCGACAAACTGTCCGGACTGCTTCCACAGATATACATTCACAAACGTATTGGAAAGGGCAATGCTAAGAGAATAAAGGCCGCCGACTGCAAGCAGCAGCAGGAGGTCCCTGTTTAATTCCACATCGCCTATTATGTTTTTGATTCTGCTCATAACTGACTCCCCTTTACTGATCACCATTAGTCTGTCTCATCAAAAGTCAGTTATGTACTTCAGAGCAAAAGAAACGAAAAACAAACAGACCGGCTTTTCGCCGGTCTTTCAGCAGACGCTCCGCTTCGCGGACAACATAAAAAGGCCCGCTTCTCGCGGGCCTCTTTTCTCAAGCTGGATTATTTTGCTTCGCTGTAAAGGCGTGCAACTTCATCCCAGTTAACGACGTTCCAGAATGCTTTAATGTAATCTGGACGGCGGTTTTGATAATTCAGGTAGTATGCGTGCTCCCATACATCAAGACCTAAGATAGGAGTCTTGCCTTCTGAAAGAGGAGAATCTTGGTTTGGCGTGCTTGTGATTTCAAGCTCTCCGTTATTGACAACAAGCCATGCCCAGCCGGAGCCGAAACGGCCTGCTGCTGCAGCCGCAAAGTCTTCTTTGAATTGATCGAAGCTGCCGAATTTGCTGTTGATGGCTTCTGCCAATTCACCAGTTGGAGCGCCTCCTCCGTTTGGAGAAAGAAGTTTCCAGAACAATGAGTGGTTGGCATGCCCTCCGCCATTGTTGCGGACAGCTGTACGGATGTTTTCCGGTACTGCATTAAGGTTTGCAACAAGCTCTTCAACAGATTTGCTTTCAAGATCCTGTTTGCCTGCCACCGCTTCGTTCAATTTTGTAACATATGTGTTATGGTGCTTCGTATGGTGAATATTCATCGTCTCTTTGTCGATGTGAGGTTCTAACGCATCGTAAGCATAAGGTAATTCTGGAAGTTTGTAAGCCATTATCAATTCCTCCTTAATATTGTATGTATTGAAATGCCGCCTTTAGCAAGCCTTTCCTCTTTCAATTTATCAAAAGAAAAGGCTTGTTTCAATGGAAATGCTCACAAAATGATCACAAATGCATTTCAAGCGCTCACTAAACTTTATCCTTTTCCCCTTCTTTTTAAACATGCAGGGGAAAATTTTAGAGCACGGTATATAAAAAGTAGCCGATCATTATCAGCTGAATCACGCTTTTCGCAAAAACGCCTGAAATAAACCCGATCAATGAACCGATTCCGATTCTGGCCGCCGTTTTTAAATCCTTCTGATGGACAATCACCTCACCCGCCAAGGCCCCGATAAACGGACCCAAAATAATGCCCGCCACCGGTATCACAAACGGTCCGGCCAGAAGGCCGATCGTGCTGCCCCATATCGCTGCCCTGCTGCCGCCAAAGCGCTTAATGCCGAGGAGATTTGTAATATAGTCGGCGGCAAACAATACGGCTGTAAAAATGCCTTCAATGATCCAAAATAGGTAGGAGTAATGCCCGAATGTAAATAAAAATCCGTATAGAACAAAGCCGGCTACGATGAAAACGACGCTCGGAATAATGGGATAGACAAGGCCGATGAAAGCAATGACGAACATTGCCGCAATGATGATCCAATACAAAACATCCATCCGAATCCCTCCAATCGATTGTGATGCTTCATATTATACCCATTTTTCTGAAAGGAAACTTCCAGAGCGCCTGTTGATCGATAAGTTTTCTTGTATTCGTCCTTTTGTGACGATACAATAATGCAGATACATTATAGAAATAGGAAGTGAAAACCGAATGAATTTATTTCAGCGATTTTTTAAAAGTACATATTCCCCTCAAGCTATTGGGAAAATGCGTTTCCAAGGCATAGGAAAAACGATTTTATACGTATTTTTGCTCAGCGTGATCGCCGCTCTCCCGAACCTTTACCATATCAGCAGCGGAGTGGTGAATACGATGAACAGCTTTCAGTCAGCTGTGAAAGAATTCCCCGCTTTCTCCATAAAAGACGGCACACTGCAAACAGATGCAAAGAAAGCGATTGAATCACAGTCATTCGGATTTGTCATCGTTTTTGATCCGAGCGGCTCTTATGAAACAAAACAGATCGAAGACAAACGCAATTCCGTCGGCATCCTGAAAGATAAATTCGTCATCGCCATTGACGGCCAAGTCCAGGAAATGCCGTACACAATGCTTCCCGAGGACATGTCTAAGGATGATATTCTTTCTTTAGTTGATCAAAATAAAGCGGTGATTGTTCCCGTCTTGTGCGTTCTGCTGTTCCTGGCGACGGCAGCCGGAAAATTCATTGATGTCTCGGTTCTCGCCGTCATCGGGCTGATCATTCGCAACGGGCAGAAGAAAATGCTCTCCTATAAGCAGCTTTGGGTAATGTCTGCTTATTCCATCACCCTCGCAACCGTGTTTTTTGCAATTATGGACGCGCTGGAGGCGGTGGTTCCAAGTCAGTTCCTCCTGAACTGGTTTGTGAACTTTATCATGCTGTTTCTCGCCATTAAAGAAACGCCGGCTTCTAAAGCAGCGAGGTAAAGCGGGCAGGAGCAAATTTGTTGTCATGTTGGAAGAGGGACAAGCGTAACATAATAAAAAATGCACGAAATGGGGACAAATCAGATGAAACGTGTCATTGTGCTGTTTTCGATTTTGCTCGCCCTGTTCATTGTTTATTATGACTTGAAATCAGGCACCATCCCTCAAAACGCCTTACCGGCTTCAACCATGGCAGCGGAAGCTCCGGCTACAAGCCTGCAATATAAGTCCGTTACGGTAAAGCCCGGACAAACGGTATTTTCAATCATCGGGAACAGCGCCGTTCCGGCTGACAAAATAGCCGAAGATTTTGAAGAGCTGAATCCGAATGTTGAGGCGGGCCGCATTCAAGCAGGTGTCACCTACAAGTTTCCCGTTTATCCTGATTAAGTGTTAATTTCTTGTCAGTTTCATGAACGGGCTGTTACAATAAGACTTGTAAACGATTTGGTATAAGAAAAGGAGCAACCGCCTCCGAATTATACTTAAGGAGCGAATTTAAGTGAGTGAAATCACACATCGTACAAAAACGCGTCCCGTTAAAGTGGGACCTTTAACAATAGGCGGCAATAACGAAGTCGTCATTCAAAGCATGACAACAACGAAAACACATGACGTTGAAGCAACCGTCGCCGAAATCAACAGACTCGCGGAAGCAGGATGTCAAATCGTCCGCGTCGCCTGTCCTGATGAACGGGCTGCCGACGCCATTCCAGAGATCAAAAAGCGGATATCCATCCCTCTTGTCGTGGATATTCATTTCAACTATAAATTGGCATTAAAAGCGATCGAAGGCGGAGCCGATAAAATCCGCATCAATCCGGGTAACATCGGCCGCCGCGAAAAGGTTGAAGCGGTCGTCAACGCAGCGAAGGAAAAGGGCATTCCGATCCGGATCGGCGTCAATGCAGGCTCTCTGGAAAAACGAATCCTTGAGAAGTACGGCTATCCGACAGCAGACGGCATGGTCGAAAGCGCCCTGCACCACATTAAAATTCTTGAGGATCTCGATTTCCACGATATCATCGTCAGCATGAAGGCGTCTGATGTAAACCTGGCAATTGAGGCATATGAAAAAGCGGCTAAAGCTTTCGATTATCCGCTTCATTTAGGCATCACCGAATCGGGAACGCTGTTTGCCGGTACAGTGAAAAGCGCCGCGGGTCTCGGCGCGATCCTTTCAAAAGGAATCGGCAATACATTGCGGATTTCTTTAAGCGCGGACCCGGTCGAAGAAGTAAAAGTCGCCAGGGAGCTCCTGAAATCTTTCGGGCTCGCTTCCAATGCGGCAACATTGATTTCCTGCCCGACTTGCGGCCGGATCGAAATCGATTTGATCAGCATTGCCAATGAAGTCGAAGATTACATCGCGAAAATCAAGGCGCCGATCAAAGTTGCCGTTCTCGGCTGTGCCGTCAACGGTCCCGGAGAAGCGCGCGAAGCCGATATCGGGATCGCCGGCGCACGCGGCGAAGGACTTCTGTTCCGCAAAGGCGAAATCGTCCGGAAAGTGCCTGAAGAAACGATGGTCGAGGAATTGAAAAAGGAAATCGACAAGCTCGCCGAAGAGCATTATGCCAAACAAGCGGCAGAAAAAGAAAAATTAAACACATAATAAAAAAAAGCTTGACGGATATCCGTCAAGCTTTTTCCGTTAGAAAAACGGGGTGATGAATATGCCAAGCACCAAGGAAACTGCACCGATACCCATTGCCCATGCTCCTAAGCCAGCTGCTCCTTGTCTTCTGGCTATATAACCGACAATGATCCCTGCAATTCCTAACAGCACTGGAAGCATAAACAAGGAAATAATCGAAAGCGCAAGCGCAATATATCCGGTTACACGTCCGCCGGCAGCATCGGCATCGTTACGCGCTTCGCCGTTGTCCCCGTTATCCGTACGATAGGTCGGGGCAACTTCTGCTGCTGTTTCTTCTAAAAATTCATCATTATCTAAAGTCGCATCGACTAAGTCAGCATCATAACCTGCTCGGTTACGATCGCGAACATTTTGATCTCTTTCCATTCGATATCCCCCCTCTTTAATCCAGGAGCATTTATAGTTTAAGCATTTTAGCCCGATTCATGTTTGCTAAACTTTACTGTAAATGTTAAAAGATTATGATACACTGGAGGAATGGATGATAAGGAGTGTGGACATGTTACATTTAGGAATCGATATTGATGGAACGATCACTGCCCAGGATACTTTTGTTCCCTATTTGAACGAGTCGTTCAGCCTCTCCATTACATTGGAAGATATTAAGGAATATGACCTGACAAAGCTGCTGAATATATCTCAAGAAGATTTTTGGAAATGGATGAACGAAAACGAGCCCCGCATCTATCAGGAAGCATTGCTGGCTCAATATGCCAAACAGACGCTGGATGAGCTGAAAAAGCAGCATAAGCTGATATATATTACAGCAAGAAGACATCACCTGGAGGATATCACCTATGACTGGTTCGAGAAACGCGACATTCATTATGACCATATAGAACTTGTCGGCGGTCACGATAAATTGGAAGCCGTCTTCAGACATGAGATCGATGTTTTCTTTGAAGACCACCACGGGAATGCAACCATGATCGCAAAAGAAGCAGGCATTCCTGTTCTGTTGTTTAATACGCCGTACAATCAGCTTCCGACCGATTCAAACATCGTCAGAGTCGACAGCTGGCCTGAAGCCGCCGAATGGCTGAAAAAGAACGAGAAAACGCTTAAAGCCGCAAAAAGCATGTAAGAGGTTTTATCTTACATGCTTTTTGCGTTAAAAAAAGGCATATGGCTTTAACCGCCATATGCCGCTCCCTTTACTGCGCTTCCGTGCTTTCTTCTTCACAGCGCGGGCAGGTTCCGTAAATTTCAAACTTATGGCCGCTGATCTGATAGCCGTCAAGATCGTCTGTCAGCTTTTCCATCGGACATAGCTCAATTTCTTTCGTTTTGCCGCACACCATGCAAATAAAATGGTGGTGGTGGTGAGCAGAAGAACATTTAAAACGGAACAGCTTTTCACCGGAAAGCTCAGTCGTTTCCAAAATGCCGAGTTCTTCAAACAGCGACAAATTCCTGTAGATTGTATCAAAGCTTAGCCCCGGATAATCATCATTTAAAGCGGAAAGGACATTTTTCGCCGTTAAATATTTATCTGAATCACTAAACAGCTGAAGCATATCCTCCCGTTTGCTTGTATATTTATATCCTTTTTCCTTCAGTAAATCAAGCGCTTCCTGTACGTTCACGGCGAATCCTCCTTTTGACTTTATTATAACTGATGCACAGTATCAGGATAAAGATCGACAGCATCACGATCGTTCCCCCCGGTGCAAGATCGAGATGATAGGCAAGCACAAGGCCGACGATGACGGAAAGTTCACCGAACAGGATCGATAAGAAAATCGCCTGCTTAAATCCTTTGGCAATGCGCATGCTCGCAGCGACAGGGAGCGTCATCAGCGCTGAAACGAGAAGCGTACCGACGATTCTCATTGAGGCGGCGATAACAAGCGCAACGATCAAAATAAAAATAAAATGAATCCACTTTGCGGAAATCCCTGAAGCTTTTGCATGCTCTTCATCAAACGACAGAAGAAACAGCTCTTTAAAAAGGGAAAACACCACGATCAAAACGGCTGCGGAAATGCCGACGATCACCAGCATGTCTTCCCGTGAAACAGCGCTGACGCTGCCGAATAAATAGCTGAACAGATCCGTATTGAATCCGTCCGCAAGCGAAATAAAAATAACGGAAATGCCGATTCCCCCCGACATGATAATCGGGATCGCCAGCTCCTGGTAATGTTTATAAACCGTTCTCAGCCTCTCGATGATTAAAGAGCCGGCAACGGAAAACGCCATTCCGAAATAGATCGGGCTGACTCCTGCGAACACTGCAAACTGTTTGCCTGCATACAGGCTCGCTGCTATGCCGGCTAAAGAGACGTGGCTGAGCGCATCTGCGATCAGCGACAGCCGCCTGACAACGATGAATACGCCGAGCAAGGGCGCGATGAGGCCGATTAATATTCCTGAAATAAAAGCGTTTTGCAAAAACTCATAATGAAAAAAAGGTGTCAGCATTATTCGTGTCCTCCATGATGATGGTGATTGTGGCTGATGGCTTGAACATCATGCCCGTAAAATTGAGACAAGTCTTGATCTGTCATGGACTCAAACTCTTCTGTATTGCCGTGAAAATGAAGATGCTTATTCATGCAGGCAACGTGTGTGACTTTATCGGAAACCGTGCCGACATCATGGGTGACAAGAATGAGCGTAATGCCTTTTTCATGATTCAGTTTCTCCAGCAGCTTGTAAAACCCTTCAACTGTTTTTTGATCGACTCCAACCGTCGGCTCGTCAAGAATGAGCAGCTTCGGTTCGCTCACCAGCGCTCTCGCGATGAAAGTTCTCTGCTGCTGTCCTCCCGAAAGCTCGCCGATGTTTCTGTCTTTCAGGGACGTGATGCCGACAGCTTCGATCGCTTCATCCACCTTCTGCTTATCGGCTTTGGACATGCGTCTGAATAAGCCGAGCTTTGCGGTTAAACCGCTTGCCACCACTTCATAAACGGAAGCGGGAAAACCGGTGTTAAAGCTGTTTGCTTTTTGGGATACGAAGCCGATTTTGCTCCAGTCCTTAAATTTTCTGAGAGGAACGCCAAACAGTTTAAGTTCGCCTGTCTGCGGCTTAATCAGCCCCAAAATGCATTTCAGCAATGTCGTCTTTCCCGATCCGTTTGGACCAACCAGGCCGAGAAAAGTCCCTTCTTCAATTTGCAAATTTATATCTTCTATCACATTGCGATGATCATAGGAATATGATACATGCTTCATTTCAATAATAGGTTGTTTCAATTCGTTCACCTTCAAATTCTCCAGAATCATTACGATTTATCGCACAAAAAGAAAATGGCAGCCGAAAAGCAGCAAGCCATTTTCACGATTGACCAGTTCATCTTTAAATTATACATATAAACTTTAAAAAAGTAAATGAAAGCCTAATGGATGGCGTTTTTAAACTTTCCTCCGCGCGTTTCGTGCGTGTCCATAATCGTTATAAAAGCATTGTGATCAATATCGAAGACAATCGATTTCAGCTTCGTCACTTCAAGCCTGGTCACAACGGCATAAATCACTTCTGTGTCCTCGTCGGAATAGCCGCCTTTCCCTTTGAGCTTGGTCGTTCCCCGGCCGAGGCGATGCAGCAGCGAATCGGAAATCTCCTCGTATTGATCTGAAACGATGATGACCGCTTTCGTCTCTTCAAGCCCTTGAATGACGGCATCAATCGTCTTCATCGCAATATAATATGTCATAACCGAAAACATAGCCTGCTCAAGGCCAAACACAAAGCTCGCCCATGCAAAAATAAAGACATTGACGAACATGACAAATTCGCCGACAGAAAACGGCAGCTTTTTCGTAAGCAAAATGCCGAGTATCTCAGTTCCATCCATAGAACCGCCGTTACGAATAACAAGCCCTACGCCGAATCCGAGCAGAAGACCGCCGAATACGGCTGCCAGGACGGGCTGAGTCGTAACCCCTTCTACATGATGCAACAGTGTTTCAATAATTGACAAGCTGACGATTCCGATTAGTGTTGAAATTAAGAACGTTTTTCCGATGTGTTTGTAGCCTGAAAACATAAACGGGATGTTGAGAACGACGACGAGCAGAGCGAAGTTGATATACGGGTTATCTTTAAAGAGGTAGTCCAATATTAATGAAATGCCGATAATGCCCCCGTCGATGATGTTATTCGGCACTAGAAATAATTCGATGCTGGCGGCAGCACAGGCAGCCCCGATAAGAATCATGACGATCCTAAACGCTTTTTTGACCGCTGATTCTTTTTTATGCTGTTTTTGAGTCTTTGCCATTCTGTCTCTCCTTTTCACAAACTGGCCAAACCGTTCCTTATCACTATCATATCATTTAACAGACTGAAATAAAAAAATGACACATTTTTAATTTTACGCCATACATTAGTTCAGAGGGGAGGAATGGACGTGATTTTATTTCAAAAGATCGTGCTGCAGCGTTTAAATCAGGTCACGGCTGACGAGGTGCTGAAGTACGCTAAACAATACGGAATTCAAGTAACAAGAAAACAGGCGCTTGAAGTGGAAAAGCTTGTGAAAGGAAAAAACATCAATATTTTTAATGAAGAAGAACGCAATAAACTGCTCAAGCAAGTGGAAGCGGTCACTTCAAAAGAAGCGGTGCAGCTATTGAACCAGCTGTTTGCTCAATACGTATCATAAAAGGGGAGCTGGTGTGCCCCCCTTTTTTTATTGCTGCTTGATTTTTTCAAGCAGCTCTTCATCAAACTGTTTATTTTTGAGCATTTCAATTTCAAACCGGTAAGGCGGCTTTTTGTTCTTTTTATCTTCTCCTACATAAGGCGTTTCAAGGATTTTCGGAATATCTTTCAGCTGATCGTGGTGAACGATGTATTGGAGCGCATCAAAACCGATTTCTCCGAATCCGATGTTTTCGTGGCGGTCCTTTCTCGCACCTCTGACATTCTTGCTGTCATTAATATGAAGCACTTTTAAACGGTCGATTCCGACAATTTTATCGAATTCGTTTAAGACACCGTCAAAGTCGGATACTACATCGTAACCCGCGTCATGGGTATGGCATGTATCGAAGCAGACGGATAAATGCTCGTTGTGTGTAACGCCGTCGATGATCTGTGCAAGCTCCTCAAACGTCCGCCCGCATTCTGAACCTTTCCCGGCCATCGTTTCCAAAGCGATCTGCACATTCTGATTCGGGTCGATGACCTCGTTCAATCCTTCGATGATTTTTTGAATGCCCGTTTCTGCGCCTGCGCCTACATGAGCTCCCGGGTGAAGAACGATTTGTCTGGCGCCGATTGCCGACGTCCTTTCAATTTCAGAACGCAAGAACTCGACACCGAGCTCAAATGTGGCCGGATTCGTTGTATTGGCAATATTGATAATATACGGGGCATGAACGACGATATCAGAGATGCCGTTCTCTTCCATGTGAGCCCTTCCCGCTTCAATATTCAAATCCTCGATTTTTTTCCTGCGCGTGTTCTGCGGCGCTCCCGTATAGATCATAAATGTATTGGCGCCGTAGGAGCTTGCCTCCTGACTGGCCGCAAGCAGCATATGTTTTCCGCTCATTGAGACATGTGAACCGATTTTCAACAAAACTGTTTCCCCTACTTTCCTTTTCTAAATTGCTTTCTTTTTTGCTGTCTTTTTATTTTTTGGATTTCCGTCTGCATTTTCTTCTTATATCCAGGCTTGACTTTTCTCGGTTTTTTCACAAGCCGCTTGGCGACCTCATCCGTTTCATCAGGCGTTCTTTTTCGGTTCTGACGGCGCTTGCGGTCATCGATCTTTTTCCACTCGCCTTTTTCAATCCTCATGTTTTCAAACACGATCCCCATCTGTTCAAGCTTCACAAGTGCATCTTCATCAGATGTATCATAAAACGTCATCGCTGTTCCGGATGTTCCGGCGCGCGCTGTACGGCCGACGCGGTGAACGTAAAAGTCAAGATCATCAGGCAGTTCATAGTTAATGACATGGCTGACGCCTTTAATATCGATTCCCCTTGCAGCCAAATCAGTGGCTATGATATAGGTGAATTCCAGATCGCCGATTTGCTTCATCACTTTTTTTCGTTCCCGCGGCGTAAGCCCCCCGTGCAGAAGTCCGACTTTCATCCCTTTGTCCGTCAGATAAGCGGCGATCTCGTCGGCCGTTGTTTTTGTATTGGCGAAAACAATCGCCAAATACGGATTTAAATGGGTCATGACCTCGAGCAGCAGCTCATTTTTATCCCTGTGCCTGGAAGGTATCAGCACGTGTTCGATTTTTTCAGCCGTGATGTGCTTCGGCTCAACATGTGCATACCTCGGATTGGCCATGTATTTTTTCAGGAAAGGCTTTAATTTTTCGGGAATCGTTGCGGAAAATACAAGCATCTGCAAGCCTTCCGGCATATGCGACCCGATAAAATCGACATCTTCCAAAAATCCCATATCAAGCATTAAGTCCGCCTCGTCAATAACGAGCGAACCGGCTTTATGAACATCGAGCGCCTGCTCCCTGATCAGGTCTGCAATTCGCCCCGGCGTACCTACCACCAGATGGGGCTGCGTTTTTAATTTGTCAATCGATTTTTGTTTATCGGTACCGCCGATGAAACATTTCGAACGAATCGCTTCATCAGGCCCTAAAAACTTGGTGATTTTCAGAACTTCCTGATGAATCTGGTTGGCCAGCTCCCTTGTCGGAGCCGTAATCACGACTTGAACGAACTCTTTTTCAGGATCGATCCTGCTTAAAAGCGGGAGCAGATAGGCGTGCGTTTTTCCCGTACCTGTCTGCGACTGCCCGATCGCGCTCTCTCCTTTCAGCGCCGCAGGGATTAACCGCTTTTGAATATCAGTCGGCTCATAAAATCCCAAGTGGTGAACAGCCTCTATAATAAACGGCTTTAAATCGTACATTTCAAATTTCGTTTGTTTCATTTTCCCAACTCCTTCTTGGAAAGCCGTTATTCCGGCGCTCCAAGCTTTATCCTATATGGCTGAATTGTGCGCTTATGTATCCTTTTTTATGCCGCACTGCTAAAAAAAAGGCTGATATCATGTCCATCATTAAATTATAACTGATCCTGCAGAAAAAAACCATCACCCCCGCCCTAATCGGGCCGGCGGACAAAGGCACTTTGCCACCGTTGGTGCATACCCTATCAAGAGAAGGATTTTGAAAGGAGGTACAAGTATGTTTCAGCAACAGCCGATGAGAAATCAGCCAAGACCGCAGGCGCCGCAAAGGCCCGGCAGAGCCTTGATGCCGAGACATCCGGGGATGGGAATGCAGCCCCCTCAAGCGCAGCAGCGTGGCCTGCAGCAGATGTTTCAGCCAATGGGCGCCGCCCAGCAGCAAGCAGGCGCGCGAGGAGGAGGGATTCAGGGGTTGCTCTCGAAATTTCTTCCCGGATCTGCCGCATCCGGGGGAACAGGAGCGGGTCTCGGCGGAACCGGAAGCGGCCTTGGAGGCATTCAGGGTCTGGCCAATCCGTCTACCATTTCAAATATGCTCGGCAATGTTCAAAAAGCGCTCGGCGTAGCCCAGCAAGTAACACCGATGATTCAGCAATACGGACCGCTCGTCCGCAATCTCCCCGGAATGGTGAAAATGTTCAGACAGCTGAATTCCGATGATACGGAAGCAGAAGACGGCGAACAACAAAAAGACGAACCGGAACACAAGACCGAAACGAGCGGCGAAAAGAAAGAAGAAATTAAAGTGTCATCCAAAAAACCCGAAAAATCCAAACCCGAAGAAATCAGAAAAAAACAGAGCCGTTCAGCCCCTCCGTCTGCAAAAAGAAAAACCGGAGGATCTAAACCTAAACTGTATATATAACATTCTTTGATATCTCCTGCGGGATCAGATATAATGAGGTCTATAGAGACTGCAAAAATAAGCCGTTTTTTACGGCTTTTTATCATGCCCGGCTCTTACTTCTTTATAGGAGGACTAAGAATGAACGTAATTAAAATATCGCCGCGCGGCTATTGCTACGGTGTCGTCGACGCCATGGTCATCGCAAAAAACGCGGCTCTCGATAAAAGTCTGCCGAGACCTATTTATATTTTAGGAATGATCGTTCACAATAAACATGTCACAGACGCATTTGAAAAAGAGGGCATTTATACGCTTGACGGCCCGAACAGGCTCGAGATTTTGAATCAGGTCGACAAAGGAACGGTGATCTTCACCGCTCACGGCGTTTCGCCCGAAGTCCGCAAAATAGCTGAGGATAAAGGTCTTGTCGCGATTGACGCCACCTGCCCTGATGTGACAAAAACACACGATTTAATCCGGAAAATGAAAGCCGAAGGCTATCACGTCATCTACATCGGAAAAAAAGGACACCCGGAGCCTGAAGGAGCGGTCGGCGTCGCCCCGGATATCGTTCATCTTGTTGAAACCGAAGAAGATGTGGAAAGGCTGGACATTGAAGCGGAGAAACTGATTGTCACGAACCAAACGACGATGTCCCAATGGGATGTCCACGATATTATGGAAAAGGTAAAAGAAAAATATCCGGATGTTGAATTCCACCAGGAGATTTGCCTGGCCACCCAAGTGCGTCAGGAAGCGGTGTCCGAACAAGCGAAAAAAGCCGATTTGACGATCGTTGTCGGCGATCCGAAAAGCAATAACTCAAACCGCCTCGCCCAGGTCTCCGAAGAAATCGCGGGCACGAAAGCATACCGGATCGGTGATTTAAGCGAATTAAAGCTGGAATGGCTTGACGGCGTAGAAACCGTCGCTGTAACGGCCGGCGCATCGACACCGACCCCGATTACAAAGGAAGTCATCCGCTTTTTAGAGCAATTCGATCATGAAGATCCGTCCACATGGAAGATCAGTCACGAAGTACCGCTGCATAAAATCTTGCCTAAAGTAAAAGCAAAAACCTGAAGCGCTAATAGCTTCAGGTTTTGTTTTTTATACAAACGTAAACGGATTCGTATTCGTATCCGATGGAAAGACCGAGACATCAAATTTTTTCTCCCGGCACATCGCTGTCAGCTTTTTTGCAACCCCGTTTTTCATGATTTGTTCAGCATAATGGCCGGGGTCAACTACATTCAGCCCGATCATCATGGCGTCGTGCGCCGTATGGAAATACAGGTCTCCCGTGACATATACATCAGCGCCCATACGTTTTGCATGATGGATGTATTTGTTGCCGTCACCGCCTAATACGGCGACCTTCTTCACTTTCGCATCAGACTTGCCCACCATCCGCGCTCCGTTCGCCTCCAACTTTTCCTTCACATATCGGGCAAACGCTTCGAGTGTCATCTCTTCATTCAATTCACCGATGCGGCCCAGCCCTTTTTGAAGCGGATTCTGCTCGACCGGATAAATATCAAAGGCCACTTCTTCATACGGATGGGCCTCACTCATCGCTTTGATCACGGATTTTTCAATACCCGCCGGATAAACGGTCTCGATTCTTACCTCTTCGACCCGTTCAAGCTCGCCCCGCTTGCCGATAAACGGATCAGCTTCAGATAGCGGCTTGAAGCTGCCGACTCCTTCTGCAGAAAACGCACAGTGGCTGTAGGCGCCGATATGGCCGGCTCCAGCGTCTCCAAGAGCTGTGCGTACCTGTTCTTCATAATCTTTCGGGACATAGACGGCAAGTTTTTTCAGCGGCTCTTCATAGGTTGGAACCAGAACTTTTGTGTTCTTTAATTCCAGCGCTTCCGCTAGCATGTCGTTGACACCGCCGTCAGCGACATCGAGATTCGTATGAGCCGCATAAACCGCGATATCATGCTTGATGCACTTTTCGATCAGCCTTCCGCCGGGCTGATCTGTGATGACATGTTTCAGCGGCCTGAAAACAGGGGGATGGTGCGCAATAATTAAATCAACGTTCTTTGCGATCGCTTCATCAACCGTTTCTTCGAGAACATCAAGCGTGACCATGACATTGGCCACCGTTTTGTTCAGCGTGCCGATTTGCAGGCCGATTTTATCTCCTTCAACGGCTAAAGACTTAGGCGAGAACTGTTCAAACAATTGAATGATTTCATGCCCGTTTATCGTTTTTGTCATCTTCTAAGTACCTCCTTTAAGATCTCTATCCGTTCTGACAGCTCAAGCAATTTTTGTCGATTTTCTTCACTCGGAGGAGCCGCTTCAATTTGTCGATAGATGTTTTCCGTATGTTTCAGCTCCTGCGACCATTTTTTGATAAAAACATCATTTTGTTCTTTGACCAAAAATGGGCCGACAAGCATGCCTGCCGCAAAGGAAACCCCATCGTAAGCCGCATCCCGATCGCCCGCTTCAGCCACGAGAACCTCATAGTACTTGCCGTCTTCTTCAAGGATCTCTTCATTGATCAGTGCATAGCCTTCCTGGTAGAGCCACTCTCTAATATGGTGAGCGTGGATATTCGGCTGTAAAACCAAACGCTCCTTACCTGAGAGCTTATCCTTGCCCGTTTTTAGAATGTGAGCAATGAGCGAGCCACCCATTCCGGCAATCGTGATCACATCGGCTTCGCCCTTTTCAATCACTTCAAGCCCGTCTCCTTTCCTGACGGATATGAGCGAACTTAACTGCAGTTTCTCAACCTGCTGTTTCGCAGAAAGAAACGGACCATCTGTGATTTCTCCGGCGATCGCGGCGCTTGCCAGGCGATTCAGCACACAATAGCAAGGCAAATACGCATGATCAGACCCGATATCAGCCACAACAGCCCCTTTTGTTATGTATTCCGCCACAGTCTGCAGCCTTTTCGATAACTTCAATTCATTCACAATCATCACTACTTTTCTAGATTCATTTTACTTTTACTATCATATAAAAAATCGCTTTACTTTCCAAGCTGGAACAGCAAATCAACATTCTACTCGGTCAATTTTGGATTCTCTCTGTAATATCCACGTAAAGTATGGGTCTCAAGATCCGCGAGCCGAACCGGAATCGGCAGCCTGCTTTCTCGATTGATTAAGCTCATCGCGATGTCATAACTGCTGTCTAAATCAATCAAATGTCCGCATGATAGAAATATCGGTTTGACATCTTGCCTTGTCCGCACCGCACGTCCGTAGACTTCGCCATCAATCACAATATCTGTATAAGCGCCGAATTTATTATCAGGCATCACAAAATCAGTTTGTTTTATTTTCAAGTAAGTTTTCGCAATGCCGATCGTTGGCTTTTCGAGAAAAAACGCAGCATGTGTCGCAATCCAATATGGTTAATATGGAGATAGCCATTCCCGTCAAATAAAAAAACATCCGGTTCAATCGTCAGCTTTTTAGCTGCCTTAATAATAAGCGGCAGCTCCCTAAAAGCAAGAAACCCTGCGATATAAGGCACGGCGATTTTCCCTGCACAATGTACTTTTTCAATGACACGCTTCGTATGAAAATCCAGCACGATGATGCTGCAGACACCAAATGCTTCACCATCTTTCTCCCAATAAGCTAAATCAACCCCCGCACAGGTTTGCAGAGCGTCTTTACTGATGGGGTTTTCTAGATTGATATGTTTTTTTAGTTTTGTTTGTATCGTTAAGAAGTCATTTTCTTGGTTTAAATTAAAATCGTGTATATTGTTGATGTTCATCTTTAAAAACCAACTTTCTACATGCCTTTTTTTGAACGCCTTTATCTAGATCATATCTAAATTGTTCAGTTCATTACCGGGACATCACTCCGATGCCGGACAGCAAGATGTCTTATAGAATGATCATTGTAAAAAAAGAGCCCCTTAACAAGCAAAAATTCGGGAGCTCTGTTTGTCTTTTTGTAAATCGGGTGATGTTTTAATCATTCATTATTATTCTTTATTTCTCAGCTTCATCGTCATGCTGTTTACACCTTCAAAAAGGGCGTCCCGTATGATTTCAGTGTAATTCTGGTAACTGTCGCTTTTGGCTTTAATGATATCTAAAACTTGTTTAAATTGTCCATCTACGATAATCGTAATGCCTTCGACCTTTTCACCTGTCTGATCATTCTCAAATTCCTCATTCAACATGGTTACCGTATCATTACTATTCATTAGAAACTCTCCTATCTTTTTTAAAATAAACTTTTCCCTTTATGATTTATCCAATACTTTTAATTTGTAGGAACTAGACTTGTAAAGTCCTCATAAACTCCAATCCAATGATTTTGGTATATATTCTTCATAACATGCTGGTTCTAGGTACATGGAATACAACTTTTTCTGACTAAAATCGATTAATAATGAGGGGCTGAAGTCAAACAAAGCATCGGCTGGCTATTTATATTGATGTTCGGCTGCTTTTTGAAGGGCGGCTTCTATGTGGTCCACTAATTTTTCCGGTCTTCTCGTTTCCATGTCTTCTAACGGGTTTTCCCAGTCCAAATTCTTAATTAATAGCATATAAAAAGTGCCTGAAGGCTCAATATCCACGTACCAGCCGACATCTAAAATCAAGCGGCTTTCTTTATGCTCCAACTGTAGTAATGATGACGTAAAGTTAAACCAGTCATCACTGTCCTCCTCTAACTGATCTGGATCGATATCAATTAGTTTATTATAAGAGACGGTCCATCCTTGAGGAATTCTAAGACGTAAATAGTCAGGAGGCCCTTCAAAAATGAAAAAGTTCCCTCCAAATGCCGCCGCTTCTATTTTCCAAATGATCCGTTCCAGCTCTTTTACTAGCTGCCTGCGATCTTCAACATTGATTGTGTCAATCGTTTCTCTATGATTGTCATAAATATGAATAAGATATTCATCCTGGCCTTTAATGATTTTGACCGCAGCATGATATCTTTGTTTTTCTAATTCTAATAATTTGGTATTTGGTTCAACTTTTTCATGTGTGTCGGTTAAGTCATTATATTTAACGAACCAGCCGCACGGTATATTTATAGGTTCTAATGATTTTATGGAATTAGACAAATCGTTCACTCCTGATTTGTATATTCGTCTCTTGAGTTCAGGTCTTGTCCTCTTATTTGTTTTATTACCAAGTTTTATACAAATAATGTGTCAGTACTTTACTATTTGCATTAGATGACTGACGGAGATCATTCTATTTCACAGCCAGACCAAACTGCCGACACTAGAATACAAAGGACTGTGTCCACAAGCTCTCCTACTTGGAGCAAGCAATAATCATGATCGTCTTCTTGTCTTTTATGTATGACAAAATGAAATATGAATAATTCTATATAGATCAAAATCCATGGTCAAAGTCTATTTCATACAAATCTACCCATTCTATAAAAATCGGCATTGATTTAGTGGTAGTAAACTCATTAATTATACGGTAAGCTAAACCACGATCTACATAGCTGCAAGACGGAACCTTCATTGGCTCCCCACCTACTAAATGTTCCACCGTTTCTATTTCAACATTTTTATTCATTGGAACGAGGTAGTCTGGATGTCTCATTATAAAGAACCCATATGGTTCATCATAAAAGAAAATTAACCATTCATCACAGCCCTCTACTTCAAAACATGAATCCCCGCTTCCTTGCTTCCAATAATCCTCGCCTTTTTCAAATACAATACTTCTTATAAAATCATCATTCGGGTTTTCAATTGGTTCTTCAACCGGTCCATTATACGTGATCATATTAATACCACCTTATTTGGTAGCCTCAATTATTATTGGCTTGTTACTCTTCCGTGTCTTTCATAAGCCCTGCATGAGATTCAGCATGAGTTAGTTGAGCATGTCCTAAGAGTTTTAGGTGTACTCTTTTTGAGCGGGACCCACTGTACTTCCCTTAAAAATATAGTGGCCTTTTGCGATTCTAATATGACAGTTGAATTTACATCAAAATGAGTTCTACTTTTAGTCGATGGTGTTTTGCCTAGTTGTTTGCTCTTTAGATATTTTATCAATATAATCGTCCAGCGTACAATTGTCCAATGAACGGTAGCACTGATGCTTACGGTGATTTTATCTATTTCCAGCTTGAGCCCCGAGACAATTTCCGCCCCTTTCAAATCCGCGTTTTTCACTTCATGATCCAAAAAAGGGTCTTCCATATAAGAATCGTATCCCCTGTGCTTGGCAATCAAGTGGTTTATTCTTAACTTTAGGAGCGGTTATTAAACATATATTTAACTTGCGATTGAGTTCTTTCATAATTAAAATAACTTTATAAACGCTTCTCTATTTGTGGGGATCTCCTCTTTTGCACTCTGATAAACCTCAATGCCCTTTCTTATCTTTTCAACCTCTTTCGATGTGATAAAACCAGTTTCCACCGTACTATTTAAAAAGATGGTAATGCTATCTTTATTTATACCCTCTAACGCTTGTGGCAAATGTTTTACTTTTTCTTTTTTATAAGCTTCCCAAGAAGTATAAGCGACAGCATCAACTAGTAGCGACCACAGCCTGGCAATATTCGAGTCTTCTTCTTCCTCAGCAAATTCTGAAATTCCTGTAAAGTCTGCGTTATCAATTAGCTCGTATAAGTCATCACCAGTAACGGCATGAGATTCAACCCATAACCAACATTTGTCCAATGCTTCTCTTCCTTCCGGATGCCTTTCATCATCTTTGCTGATTACAGAAAATACTCTTTCGGCAACTGTTAAAACAAAGCCTACTTTAACTTTATTTTGCAAATTGTCCAAAAATATATTATTCATGATACCCTCCCTTATTCACGCAGACAATTGGAGTGCCGATGTGGTCGGCTGTTCTACGAAGACGCTTTTCTTTATGCTCAAACCTGTAGGAAGTGATAGGCTGAACTTCGTTGTAATTCATTTACCTTTATATACATTAACTCATTGTCAACACTAACCTGTATCAAATTTCTAAAAAACCTTGAAAAGCATACAGCTAATCAAGGCTTGAAATGATTATATTTATTTTTTCTTATTCATTGCTGTTAGATGGGACAAACACAATAAATTCCCCTTTAGGATATGTTCCCTTCCAACCGCAAGGCCATCCGCCTTCTTTATATAACTCAAAAACCTTTTCATAAAAATTATTTGTTTTTCCATTGACCAACCGATTTAAAGCACACATTGTGAGGTCTCCTTCAATCTCCTCATGAATATCTACATAATCAAACGGAAGAAAATGTTCAGAGTAATTTTCATAGTCACCGAAATACTCGTATAATTCATCTTGCTGAGTAGCTAAATCTAAATCGTATATCTTTTCTGCAATATTTTCAGTTTCTAATGACTTAACATGCTCCCACACTGTATCAACTTCTTTAAATCTTGTGACCAGGCAAAATTTTGGGCATCACTAAAATTATTAATGACTCGCAAATTAGGGACATTAAAGTTCTCATTGAAAAACATCTTGTTATTACGAATAAAGCTCATTACTTCTTCGACTAATTGAGTGTTCTTACCAAAATTCATTTAGATAACCACCTTTTCAATAACTCTTCGGTTGCTTCACCGCCTCTGTTCCAAATAGGGAGCTTTTTATTTTTTCCACTTTTCTAAAATTCTTGATATTCCCATCCATTAGATAAAATAAGAAAGCTGGAATATCCCAACTTTCTTATTTTTATTCTACACTATTAAGTAAAAAATCTTGAATGCTCTCCCTGGAAATTTTTTTCTCCCCCTCTTTTTTCAAAAACTTCAAAAAAGCTTTTTCTTTTTGACCTGGATTTTTAGATAATAAACTAAAGTGACTATGAAATTCCTCAAATAACTCGTAAGAATCAATAGATTCGATGGTTTCAGGTAAATACTCATCTTTCTGATATTTATATGCTTTGTAAATTGTATAAGATATTGCATCAGCAATACATATCCAAGCATCTAGATCATCTTCATTTGATTCAAGCTGCATTAAAGTTAAAATCCCTGTGTCATCTAAATTTTCCAGGTAAGTATAAAGATCGTCTGCTTCTATATTCTTGTGTTCAAGCCACTTCCAGCAGGCATCTAATGCTTCTTTTATAAAATTGAAATCATTTGATTGTTTTAATGTAGGAACTATTGCTTCACAAAGTCCTAAATAATATGCAGATTTTAAATCATCATTCAATTCTTCCCATTCTTGAAACATATACTACACTCCTCAATTAAATATATTCACCATTTTTAATAACTAAATTCAATCTTCCGTTTGGCTTGATTCCTTGAATAGTCTCAGAAGTTACTTCTATCGTCAAATTAGGAAACATCTCGCTAAATTGCTTAAATACTCCAGCTGGTACATTCGGATTATTTAGTCCTTGAATACAGGTTGGACAAACCCCTTTAGGATTAGATTGGTGAATTTTTAATGTTCCTGTTATTTCAGCAGGATTTTTTCCTAAAGCTTCTACTTTGCTTATAAAATCATTTAACACGCCTTCTTCAGCATGTCTTGTTGCACTTGCGATTTTTCCTGGAGATTTTATAGGTCTATCTGGCATTACTGAGTCTAAATCGGGAAGCCCGGCTTCTTTTCTAACTTTAGGGGATCCACCCTCAAATACTAAATTTTCCAAACCTTCCACATCTGTCTTTCCAACCGCAACAGTGTCAGTTTTAGGAACATTCCATTTTTGGCGCAGAACACCTAAATCAGCTTTTCCAACATCTATTTTACTACCAGTCCTGGCTCCCTTACTGACGTTCCCCCCACCACTCACCATCTTCACAATTCCAAGCTCTTTCACCGGCGTTTTTTCAACATTCACGCGGACAATTGGGGTGCCGATGCGGTGGCCTGTTGCGGAGGCAGGCTGTTCGACGTAGACGCGGACGTTTGTCGGGACTTGGAAGGATTTCACCTTTTCAAGGATGTTGTTTCCTTTTTGCACCAGAGCTGCTTTTGGCGATTTGGCGAGCGGAATGTTTTTGCCGGCCGTTTTGGCCAATGTTTGAGCGCCGTGGTTTGCCGTTTTTGCGACAGCACCTGCACCGACGAGGCTCAAGGTGGCTTCGATCAGGCCTTGTTTCCGCCTCTCTTCAGAAACTTTGTTTCCAAACATGTCCTTGCCCGTGACGGCTTCTGAGAACCCATTTGAAGCGACAAGGCCGTAGGCGCCCATTTCCGTCATTTTCAAGACGTTCAACGTTTTTGAGGCTTTGTAGGCGTCAAGCGCGTGATCAGCGGCGATGAGTCCTTTTCCTGTTTTATAAATGGCTTTTCCGCCTTTGAAGGCTCGGCCTGCCCACCCTACGATCGGAATAAATCCTGCTGCCGCCATTGCTCCGGCGGCGACACGCTGGCCGTCTGTCAGCTTTTCTCCTGTGACCGGGTCGACGCCTTCAGCGGCTCTCTTATAATCATAATACCCGCTGACTTCTCCGACAAATGTTCCGGCAGCGTCAAGCGCTTTTAAATCCCAAGGCTTGTTCGCTTCTTCTTCTTGTTTTTCTTGAAGCCTGCGCGCTTCTGCCTGTTCATTTTTGAATTCAATATAATTGGCGGCTTGATTTTCGACTTCTATCGTATTTTTATAGATCTCGCTTGAGTGGAACGATTTCAAGCTAAAATACATCGGTGAGGCGGTTTTTCCATGACTTGTAGCTTCCATCAGCCCGGAATATTTGCCGAGCACGGCGCTGTCGAGCGCTTGTAAGTTTGTGTATTCGGTCTTGAGCGATTCATCCAGTTTATTCACAGCGTCGATGGTGTTTTGCCGAGTTGTTTGCGCTTTAGACATTTTATCAATATAATCGTCAAGCGTCCAATTGTCCAAATCAACGATATCGCTGATGCTTGCGATGATTTTATCCATTTCCAGCTTGAGCCCCGAGACGATTTCCGTCGCTTTCAAATCAGCGTTTTTCAGTTCATGATCCAAAAAAGAGACTTCCACATAAGAATCGGACAGCTTTTTGTCTTTTATGTCACCTGATACACCATTAAAAAAAGCAATCTGCGCTTCAACAAGCTTTAACCAGCTGTCAACGATCTCGGCCTGTCCCTTGTAGAAGTCTTTAATGTTATCCGCACCTTTCCCCTGAAAATCATCACCTAAATCGGCGACTCCGAGAAACGCTTTTTTGAGCGTTTGCAGTTGATCCTCAAAGGTTTCGTATTGTTTCTTGCGGTTATTCGCTGCTTCAATTAAAGAATGCGCTTCAAATACTTTCATTGAATTGTCCTCTCTAACCTCAGGCTATTTTCTGGCGATTGCTTTGTCCTGCTCTTTCAGCAAATCGACATTTTCCTTCGTATCCTTTATGTTTTTGTGTACGGCTTTTTTGTAATCGGCCACCATCTGATGAATGTTCTGCTCGCGTTCGTGGCACTTTGTCGTATATGTCAATTTATTTTTCCCTGCAGCTTTCGGAGGGTTTGGCAGGTCTAGGGCATCAATCGCCGCTCTTACGGCCTCCAGCTTTTTGATGACCGTTTCATGTTTCAGCTTGATTGTCGTCATTAAAACCAGCTCCAACTGTTTTTGATTGAGCGGATTTTATCGCTCAACTGATCAACCGCTTTTTCCCCCAGAGAAAGCAAATGATCCGCCTCTTTAGCTGCCGCTCCCGCCAATTCAAGGCTGTGCTTTTCAACTTCGAGCGCAAAAATTTTTCTCTCCAGCTGGGAAATATAGCCTTCGTACTTTCCGTTCACGATGTTGTACATAGATGTATGAGCCTCATCCCGTTCGCCATCAAAATCGTTGGCGAAGTCCCCTGTCCAGTGGCTGTTCAGATGAGGGTGCAAGATTTGCCTGATCTCGACAATCCCGGTTTCGTGTTCTTTCTCAATCTCCTTTTTTGCTGTTTTAACTCGTTCAATCCGCCTTTCTACATCGGCCAGCTTTTGGTTAATCGTGCTGTGGATATGATTCAATGTGCTCGCATGACTCATTTGATTCACCTCAGGGAAATACTCAAATAGACGGATGACAACAGGGCATCCGCTGCATTTTTTCCATTTATATAATAGTAAAATAGATGCAATCTTACTTAAATAGGGTGGATTGCTTATTTTTCCCTTGCAAAGATGAGTGAATCCTCCAGAAAAAGTAATAAAGACCTACTTTCGATAGCGCCGCACCGCCTGAAAGGATGGAATCGCAGATGCTGGAATAGTACAAATCACCCTATCGAGGCGACTCTTTTTCTAGCAAGAGCCTCATTGAACAAAAACAGAAAAAGGATTCGCCCGAAAGCTCTTTTCAAAGCTTTCTTTGCGAATCCTTTAAGTGATTAAACGGTTTTAGCCAATCTGGGAAAGCTATTTAATCTCTGACACCCATTTGGCCATATCATCAAGCTTTTCCGCCGGGACCAGTCCTCCCGGCATTCCGTTGCCGCCTTTTTCAATCTTTTCTTTAATCGCACCTGTATCCATCCGGTCCCCGACGCCTTTCAGTTTAGGGCCTGACACACCTTCATAATTCTCGCCGTGGCAGGTTACACAGTTCGCTTTGTAAATTTCTTCAGGCGAAGCATCGGCTTTGTCTTCTTGAGCTGTTTTATTCCCTTCGCCTGCAATTTCTTTTGCGTCATAAAGGCCTTTTATAGATAAGATAAAAACCAGTCCTATGCCCATAATGGCGATTAACAAAAATGGTATCAATGGATTGCGGTTCATTTTACATCCCCCTTTTTAATTTGCCCCTGCCCCTTATGTAAACAATTCTAATTCTACTTTAATTTTACAAAAAGTAAACCGGTTATGAAACAAAAGCTGATGAAGTTCACATTTTAGACAAAAAAATGGACGATGAAGCGATTGTTTATTTCCCATTTAAAAACCAGTTTTTGAATACGGTTACAACAACCATTATAAAGGGCTTTTCCTTCGATCTCAAGGTTATAATGACTCAAAATACACTTTTGGATATTTGCAAATTCGAAAGAAATTAAGTAAAATATAATCGGGTTACCAATAATAGCGCTTTCATTTCTTTTGTGAAAAAAAGAACGGATCTCCTGACCCGTTCAAGTTTATTCGAGAAAATCTTTCAAGCGTTTGCTTCTGCTTGGATGTCTTAATTTACGAAGTGCTTTAGCTTCTATTTGACGAATTCGTTCTCTTGTTACCCCGAACACCTTACCAACTTCTTCCAATGTTCTTGTACGACCATCATCAAGGCCGAAGCGAAGGCGGAGCACATTTTCTTCACGGTCTGTCAATGTATCCAGCACATCTTCAAGCTGTTCTTTCAGCAATTCATATGCTGCATGATCTGATGGAGAAGTCGCTTCCTGATCCTCAATGAAGTCTCCCAGATGTGAATCGTCCTCTTCACCGATCGGAGTCTCGAGTGAAACCGGTTCCTGGGCGATCTTTAGGATTTCACGGACTTTCTCAGGCGTCAGATCCATATCTTCCGCAATCTCTTCAGGCGTTGGCTCGCGGCCGAGATCCTGAAGGAGCTGCCTTTGAACACGAATCAGCTTGTTGATGGTTTCAACCATATGAACAGGAATCCTGATCGTTCTCGCCTGGTCGGCAATCGCCCTTGTAATCGCCTGTCTGATCCACCATGTCGCGTATGTGCTGAACTTATATCCTTTGCGGTAGTCAAACTTTTCCACCGCCTTCATCAGGCCCATGTTTCCTTCCTGAATAAGGTCAAGGAAAAGCATTCCGCGGCCGACATACCGTTTTGCGATGCTGACGACAAGTCTCAAGTTGGCTTCAGCGAGACGGCGCTTCGACTCTTCGTCGCCTTCCTCGATTTTTTTTGCGTATTCGATTTCTTCTTTTGCAGACAAAAGGTTTACCCGTCCGATTTCTTTCAGGTACATGCGGACAGGGTCGTTTATCTTAACGCCCGGAGGCACGCTTAAATCGTTAAGGTCAAATTCTTCCTCGGCCTTGGCCAGCTGTTGAATATTAGGATCCTCAGTTTCTTCGTTCTCGCTAATTAATTCAACGCCTTGTTCTCCTAAAAATTCATAATACTCATCCATTTGGTCTGATTCGATATCGAAGCTGGACATGCGCTCTGCAATTTCTTCATATGTGAGCACTCCGCGCTTTTTGCCGGCTTCTGTTAATTGATCCCTCACCTGTTCAAATGTGAATTCAGTTTCGGTCTCGTGAGCTTGTTTATCAGCCATTCATGGATCCCTCCTTCCAAAACTTACAGACGAATTCTAAAAGCATCCCGCTTTTTTGTTCCTATTTCACGAGTAAAGCCTTCTCTCTCATCTACGGCTTCACGGGAAAGCAAATCATAAATTGACAATATATTGATTAGGACAAGCAGCTTTTGCTCCTCCGTTAGGATTCATTGCCAAAAGCTTTTCCTATTATATATAACGGTTTATTTCAGCGAACGGTTCAACTTAACAATTTCCTGCGCCAAAGTCGCCGCTTTGATAAAGTCTTTTTGCCTCTCGGCTTCCGCCCTTGCAGCTTCTTTTTCTTTTATCATTGACCAATTTCGATAATTCAACACTTTTTTTACATAATCAGATAATTCCGCTTCACTTAATTCTTCGTTCACCTGAAGCATTAAGATATCTGTCAGAAGCTGGCCAAGTTCCTGATCCTCGACTCTCTTAAAGAGCTCCTGGATGGAAATGTCCGCTCCTTCTTCATACATGGCGTACAAATAAGCGGCAATCGCTCGGTGCTGATCAAGGTTGAATTCAAAGCCCACCCGTTCCAAAACCTTTCGAATGACGTCCCGGTCATGAATCATGTGGGCCAGGAGCATCCGCTCCGCATTCTCATGAGCCGGCCGAAGCCCCGTCTTTCTCCGAGGGGCGCGCGATACGGCCGCCTGCCGCTCTTTAGAGTCCTGGCGGCTGCTTTCCCTGCTGCGGCTTGCAGCCTGCTTTTCAAATACGGAAAGCTGATCCTTCAAGGATTCAAATGAGATTGAAAATTCATTTGCCAGCTGTTTGATGTATATTTCCTGTTCCAAAGGACCGCTGAGAAGGCTGACTTCCTTCAGTACATCGTTGATATAGGCTAAACGGTCTCCTTCATCAGACAGGTTTCTGCCCTTGCGGAAATAGTTCATTTTAAACGTCATCATCGTAACGCTGGCCCCTATTACATCATTTTTGAATTTCTCGCTGCCGAATTTTTTGATGTAGTCATCGGGATCCAGCCCGTCAGGTATCATGGCCACCTTGACGTTGCAGCCTTTTTTCTGAAGAATCTCCGCCGCTTTCAGCGTGGCTTCATAACCGGCATGATCCGAGTCATAGCACAGTATGACCTCTCCGACATTTCGCCTGATGATCTTCGCATGTTCTTCCGTCAGCGATGTACCCATCGTGGCGATCGATTCTTTCACACCGGAGGTGACGGCTGAAATGACATCGGCAAATCCTTCAAAAAGGACGGCCCTTTCTTCTTTCCGAATGTGAAGGCGGGCCTGATGGAAATGATAGAGAAGCTTGCTTTTTCGAAAAAGCGGCGTTTCCGGGCTGTTCATGTATTTTGGCTGCTCCCCGGTGAACGTCCTTCCGGAAAAAGCGACCGTTGTGCCGTGATGATCATGAATCGGAAACATAATCCTGTTTCTGAAACGGTCAAAATATCCGTCGCCGTTCTCGCGTCTGATGATGAGTCCAGCTCTTTCCATCAGCGCAAGATCAAAACCTCTCCGTTCCAAAAACTTCGTGATGAAATCCCACGAGTCAAGCGCGCATCCGATTTCAAACTGCTCGATCTGCTCCATCTTAAAGCCTCTTTCAAGCAAATAATCGAGCGCTGCCTGGCCTTCCTTTGTATTGACGAGCAAATGATGATAAAATTTCTTTAACAGATCATGAGCTTCCGCCATTTTCTGTTCATCCGAACTGCCTGTGCTGTATGCTGATACAGCTGCGACCTGCTCCGGCAGATCTATTTGATATTTGTCCGCCAGGTGAGAGACAGCCTCGGTAAATGAATAGCCTTCCATTTGTCTTAAAAATGAAAAAACGTTCCCTCCCGCTCCGCAACCAAAACAATGAAAAATCTGTTTTTCTCCAGAAACGGAAAAAGATGGTGTGTTCTCACCATGAAAAGGACAAAGCCCAAAATAATTACGCCCCTGTTTTCTTAACTGGACGTACTCTCCGATAACTTCTACGATATCAGCTGATTTCTGCACCTGTTCTACAATTTCGTCTGGTATACGATTGCCCATGTTCCAACACTCCGTCGTACATAATTCGCTGCTTAGTACGTAAATCCTTCAATTTTCGACAAGATTTTTTGCAGCTCTTTGACAAATCGCTCCCGGTCTTCCTTGACCAGTTTTTTCGGGCCTTTCGTGTAACGTCCGCTTCTTCTCAATTTTTGTGCGACGTGACGGCGGAAAAGAGCATGATCGATGGAGTTCTCTTCGAAAAGATAGCCTCTCTCCGACATCACATAGACCTTTTTGCCAAGCAAAAGCGATGCCAGCCCGATATCTTGTGTGACGACGACATCACCAGGTCGAACATGGTTGGCAATGTACAGATCCGCTGCTTCTTTGTGCGGATCGACATATGTCCAATTCTCTTCTTCTTTCCTTGTGATTTGAAAATGCTCGAATGAAGCCACGAATACCACCTTTACGTCGAAATCCGCCGCTGTTTTGAGCACTTCATCTTTCACCGGGCATGCGTCTGCATCGACAAAAATCGTCCTTTCTTTTTCAAGAAGACTAATTCTCCATCCCTCCATCAATCTCCTGCTATAAATACAGGCAAAATCACACAGGTTTCAAAATTAATCGATCTATAAGAATTTGTCGAAAGTTTTTTTCGGGAAATTCTTGACACGATACCCATAATAGTTTATTCGTTCTGTACTAAGCTTAAACCTAAAAGTTAATTATTTTATCACAATTTTTTATTATAATACAAATGGGTTAAAGATGCTATCATTTTCACTTTTCCCAAAACCATCAAAGCAAAAACCCAGGATGGGGTGTCCTGAGTTTTATTCTTAGACCCTTTTTGTCATCATGTTGTGAATAATGTTGGCCGTTTCCTCCACCGCTTTATTTGATACGTCTACGACATTGCAGCCAATGCGGCCGACGATCTTTTCAAAGAATTCAAGCTCTTCTTTGATGCGGTTGATATTAGCGTAAATGGCTTTGTCGTTGAGGCCGAGCGATTTCAGGCGCTCCTTGCGGATATGGTTCAGTTTATCCGGGCTGATTTTTAACCCGATGCATTTAGCCGGATCAACGGTAAAGAGCTCTTCGGGAGGGTCCACCTCGGGAACGATCGGAACGTTTGCCACTTTTAACCGTTTATGCGCCAAGTATTGGGATAACGGAGTTTTGGACGTTCTCGACACGCCGATCAGCACGATATCCGCTTTTAAGATGCCCCTTGGATCTCTGCCGTCGTCATATTTAACCGCAAATTCGATGGCCTCTACCTTCTTAAAATAATCTTCGTCCAGCTGTCGGACTCTGCCCGGCTCATATTTCGCACTGAAGCCGTAGACCGACTCCATTTTCTCAATCAGCGGGCCGATGATATCGTAATACACGACATTCGCCTTTTCGGCTTCGGCGATTAAAAATTCACGAATCTCCGGGACAACAAGCGTAAAACAGATGATGCCGCCGTCCGCTTCTGCCAGCGAGATCACTTCTTTTATTGTTCCGCGGTCTTCGACATAAGGAATCCGCCTGATATTTGTCTGCTCGGATGAACCGTTAAACTGGCTGATAGCCGCTTTGACTACGAGCTCAGCGGTCTCGCCGACAGAGTCTGATACAACATAAATCGTCCGATTACTCATGATATCCCTCCATTTGAAGTTCACTCTACATGATTTCATTTTCAGATAAGCCGACTAAAATTTTTGTCATGTTCGTTTTCGTAATTCTTCCCACAACTTCATAGCCTTTTTCTGTATCTTTTACAACAGGCAGTGCGTCAATTTGTTTTTCGATGAGCATCTTGGCAATGTCCAAAATGAAATCGTCGCGCCTGCAAAGCGTAATGTTCGGCATTCTCGTCATAATGATATGGACGGGTATTGAAGGGAGCTCCTGTTTGCCGATGCTGGCTCTGAGCAAGTCTTTTCGTGAAAGTACACCGACTAAGATGGCATTATCATCAACGACAAAAAGCGTTCCTACGTCCTCTAAAAACATCGTGCAAATCGCATCATAAACGGAGACATTTTCATGAATGACCACCGGAATGGACTGGAAGTCTTTCACCTGCAGTTTTTTCAGCTTATCAGCCAAGAGCTGCGTGCCCGTCTTTCCCGTGTAGAAATAACCGACCCGCGGCCTTGCTTCCAAAAATCCCGACATCGTCAATATTGCCAAATCCGGACGAAGGGTAGCCCTCGTCAGATTCAGCTTTTCCGCGATATGTTCTCCGGTAATCGGCCCGTTCTCTTTGACAATCTGCAAAATATGCTCCTGACGTTTATTTAGTTCGATCGTACTCACCACCTTTAAGCCGAAGCTCACAATTCGTTCGTTATGTATAAAAGTCGATAACATATTATAACGCATATGAAGACTAAAATAACAGCAATTACAATTGAATTCTATGAAAAAGACAGGCGGTATTTGACAAGGATGTGAAAAATCGATTTGAGCAAAAAGACGATTGCCAGCCTGTCAGCAACCGTCTTCTGCGGTGTTTATTTTACAATGATGGCATTGATGTTTGCAAAAGATCGGATCAGCTCCGCCAAGCTTGCCATTTGCGCCAGGCGGTTTGCTTTTAATCTTTCATCTTCGGCATGTACCATCGTATGATCAAAATACGCTTCAATCGGCTCTTTCAGCTTGGACAGCTCACTGAAGGCGCCCTCATAATCTTTTGCTTGGTAAAGGGTCTCTATTTGCTGCCTGCACGCCTCATAAGCTTTGAAAAGCTCCTCTTCTTGAGGGTTTTCAAACAGTGAAGCGTCAATGGCGCTCGTTTCGCTCTTTTTGCTGATCGAAATAACCCTTGCCAGCGCTTCAGCCGTTTCTTTAAATTCCGGTTTGGCTGCAGCCGATTCAAGGACGGCGGCTTTTTTGACAGCCGAATACGGCTCAAGGTTCGTGCTTTCGAGCACGGCATCCACGACGTCGTATCGGATGTTTTCCGCTGTTAATACATATTTGAGGCGCTGTTTAAAGAATTCGAGCAGTTCGCTGTTTGCTTCCTGTCCGGCAAACGCAGCCAGTTCTTTGAATGAAATGCCCCAGTTCCGGTCAAGCAGGATTTGGACGATGCCGCTCGCCTGTCTTCTCAGTCCATACGGATCCTGAGATCCTGTCGGAATGACGCCGATTTTGAAGAATGAAGCGACCGTATCGAGTTTGTCCGCCAATGCGACGACGGCGCCGGCGATTGATGAAGGCGTTTGTCCTCCGGCTTGTCTCGGCATATAGTGCTCATTGACTGCGAGCGCAACTTCTTCTTTCTCACCGAGCATCCGCGCATATTTTTCACCCATGATGCCCTGCAGCTCAGGAAATTCGTAAACCATGTGTGTCACAAGGTCGAATTTTGAAATGTGCGCAGCGCGCTTGATCAGCTGCACCGTCTCTTGATCGGCACCGATGACTTCAGCGATCCGTTCAGCAAGCGCCTCAGTGCGTCTCACTTTATCTCCGAGCGACCCCAGTTCTTCATGGAAAACGATCTTTTCGAGCTTTCTCACATTCTCGTCAATGTTTAATTTTTGATCTTCTTTATAGAAGAAGGAAGCGTCTGAAAGCCTTGCTCTCAGCACTTTTTCATTCCCTCTCGCCACGTTTTCAAGGGCGCGGCTGTCTCCGTTGCGGACGGTCACAAAGTAAGGAAGCAAGCTGCCGTTTTCATCTTTGACAGGGAAATAACGCTGATGCTCTTTCATTGTTGTCACGAGCACCTCTTCAGGAATTGCGAGAAATTCCTCTTCGTAAGAACCGAACAGTACCGTTGGATATTCAACCAGATGGTTGACCTCATCCAGCAGATCCTCGTCTCTCGGAATGTCCCAGGACTTCTCAGCAGCCAGTTCGTCAAGCTGCTTAACGATCAGCTGCTTCCGTTTGGCCGAATCGGCAATCACAAACTGGCTTTCCAGTGTCGCTTCGTATTCAGAAGGTGCGCTCAAGTCGGCTGCTTTTCCGAGGAAGCGGTGTCCCTGCGTTGTGCGTCCGGTTTCGACATGAGCGACTGAAAACGGAACGACTTCACTTCCGAACAGCGCGACGATCCATTTAATCGGCCTGATATATTTTAAATCTTCGCTGCCCCAGCGCATGTTTTTCGGAAAGTGGAGGCTTGTCACCAAATCGCGGAGCTCAGGAAGCAATGAAAACGTATCCTGGCCTTTTTGGAATTTTTGCACAAATACATATTCCGTTCCTTTGATGTCTTTAAAATACAAATCTTCCGGACTTGCTCCTTGCCCCCGTGAAAAGCCGATGGCCGCCTTTGTCCATTCGCCGTTTTCGTCAAGGGCGATTTTCTTTGCCGGTCCTTTCGCTTCTTCTTTCACATCATCCTGCTTCTCCGCCACGTTCTCGACAAGAACGGCCAGTCTTCTAGGGGAGTTATACAGCTTGACGGAACCGAAGGCAATATTTTTTTCCTTGAGCCAGCTTTCCAGCTTCTCACCCAGCTGAGTCATGCTGTCATGCATGAAGCGCGCCGGCATTTCTTCTAATCCGATTTCTAAAAGCAAATCTTGATTACTCATGTGAAGCCTCTTCCTCCTTCAGCATTGGGAAACCCAACTTTTCGCGTTCATCATAATACGTTTTCGCCACTTTTCTGGCCAGGTTTCTCACCCTTGCGATATATCCTGTGCGCTCCGTGACGGAAATCGCCCCTTTTGCGTCAAGCAAGTTGAACGTATGCGAGCATTTCAAAACATAATCATATGCAGGATGGACAAGTCCCTGATCCATCTGGCGATTTGCTTCTTTTTCGTACGTTGCAAACAATTCGAACAGCATGTCGACGTCAGATGTCTCAAACGTATAGACGGAATGCTCGTATTCAGCCATCTTGAACAGGTCTTTTATCGTATAGCCGTTCGTCCATTCAAGATCAAAGACGTTTTCTTTATCTTGGATATAAGAAGCAAGGCGTTCGATACCGTATGTGATTTCCACGGAAACCGGTTTGCACTCAAGCCCGCCGACCTGCTGAAAATAGGTGAACTGGGTAATTTCCATGCCGTCAAGCCATACTTCCCAGCCAAGCCCGGCGCAGCCGAGCGACGGATTTTCCCAGTTATCCTCGACAAAGCGGATATCATGCTCCAGAGGGTCGATTCCAAGGGCTTTTAATGAATCTAAATAAAGCTCTTGAATGTTGTCTGGAGACGGCTTAATGATCACCTGAAATTGATGGTGCTGATAAAGCCTGTTCGGGTTGTCACCGTATCTTCCGTCCGCAGGGCGCCTTGACGGCTCCACATAAGCGACTTTCCAAGGCTCAGGCCCAAGGCTCCGCAAAAATGTATATGGGCTCATCGTGCCTGCACCCTTCTCTACATCATACGACTGCAAAAGTACGCATCCTTCATTGGACCAATGCTTTTGCAGGGTCAGAATCATTTCTTGAATATTCAAATGAAGCACCTCCACAAAACGTGTTTTCAAGTTTAATTTTTGGCATAGGGCTGGTTTGGGCAGAAAAAAACTCCCGTCCCTATGCTTGTTTACCCACAAACATAGGGACGAGAGTTCTCCCGCGGTTCCACCCTAATTGCTGAGAGGAAATGTCTCAGCCTCTTTTTTAAAAGTTGCTCAGGGAATGCCTTTCATTGCGCTCTCATCCCCGGCTTTCACCGCCCCGGAGTCGCTTCAATGAGGCTGTGCGCAATTACTTCTTTCCGTCAACGCAACATCATTATTGAATCCAATCTTCATGTCATGATCTTATAAAAAGATGAAGAGGTTGTCAACTTTTGTTTTCATCGCCCAGCATCTTTTTCATATTGTCCATTTGTTCCATGAAGCGCCGCGATTTCAGGTAGATCCCTGAGTACTCGTCATAGTACGTCTGAATAACCCTTTTCAGCTCATCCTTCGTCTCCTGTTTGACCGAGACATTTCCGAGCCTTGACAGGTCAAAATAAAAAAACAGTCTCAACAGCCTGGCGGATGCGGGAGACAGCGGTATCCTGTATGGATCTTTCGCAAAACAGCGGTGGCAGATAAAGCCGTTGTCGCGGATCGAAAAATGAAATGTGCCGTCTTTGCTTTTGCAGTGCACACATTCATCCAGCTCCGGATACAGCCCCATCACGCTGAGCATTTTGACTTCGATGAGGTTGGCGATAATGTCGGGATCTGTACCGTCATTCAGCCTCCTCATTGACTGAAGCAGCAGCTCAAATAAAAACGGATTCGGTTTCTTTTCCTCCGTTCCCTTGTCGATTAATTCAGCGATGTAGGCCGCGTAAGCTGTTAAAAACAGATCCTCGCGGATATTCCTCATGCTTTCGATCATCTCGCCCTGCTCCAATGTGCCGAGGCCGGATGATTTGCGGAATAAAAAAGATGCATAAAGGAACGGCTGGGAAATCGCTGACAAGCGGCTGTTCGGCTTTTTGGCGCCCCTTGCCAGCACACCGATTTTCCCGTGTTCTCTCGTCAATAGCGTAATGATCTTATTTGTTTCACCATAGTCGTTTGTACGAAGGACGATACCTTCACATTTCGTCAGCATATGTGCACCATCCAAAAATTGGAGGGGTCAAGCATGATCACAAAATTGGAAAGTCAATTTGCGCTAGCTCTTCTTCAAGTACTTCGGGTCTTTCCAGGTTCTCCTTTTCCAATTCTTTAAAAAGGAGGTACGTGTCAACGCTTCCTGTTTGTGAAAATACATTCCAAGTAAAATTCAACATAAAAAGCCCCACCTTTCTGTTTATAACTAGCTATTTAAACATCCAAGTTCTTAAGATTATCTTGACCTTGTATCCTCCATTTCATGTTAAACAATTTTTTCTAATATATCTTTGATTTCGAGAGATATTGTCACGATTAAACCGCGGTCAAGTTCTGTCCGTTAATACTCGTCTTCTCTAAATCCAAAATCACGAAGCTGAGACATCTTGTTGCGCCAGTCTTTCTGCACTTTAACCCACAGCTCTAAAAACACCGATGACCCGAGCAGCGCCTCGATATCGGTTCTTGCCCGCTTGCCGATTTCTTTAAGCAGGCTGCCTCTTTTTCCGATGACGATCCCTTTTTGCGAATCTCGCTCGACGACGATGGTCGCGCTCACATACACAGAACCGTTTTCCCGTTCTTGAATGGACTCGATCGAGACCGCAATGCTGTGAGGGATCTCTTCCCTTGTCAGATGCAGCACTTTTTCCCGAATCAGCTCAGAAATGATAAATCGCTCCGGATGATCGGTCACCTGGTCACTCGGGTAAAACTGCGGACCTTCCGGCAAATAATCCTCAATTTGCTTTAAAAGCGTATCGATATTATTTCCCTCAAGGGCGGAGATCGGAACGATTTCCTGAAACGGATACCTGGTTCTGTACTCATCGATCAGCACAAGAAGCTCATCCGGATGAATCCGGTCAATTTTGTTGACGATCAAAAATACCGGCGTCTTGACTCCTTTTAATCGCTCAATGATAAATTCGTCGCCTTTTCCGTAGCCTTCCTCCGCATTGATCATGAACAAGATCAAGTCGACTTCCTTTAAAGTGTTGTGCGCCACCTTCATCATAAAATCGCCCAATTTATGCTTCGGTTTATGAATGCCGGGCGTATCGATAAAAATCGTCTGGGATGTATCGGTTGTCAGCACACCTTGCACTTTGTTTCTTGTTGTTTGCGGTTTGTCGCTCATGATGGCGATTTTTTGGCCGATTACGCGATTCAAAAAAGTAGATTTTCCTACGTTTGGTCGTCCGATAATCGAGACAAATCCTGATTTAAAGCTTTCCTGTGTCATGTAAGTCCTCCGATGAAAATGCTCCTGGCAGTAATTCTTGAACCGTCATTTCTTTGACTTGGCCATTCAGATTGGTTAAGATGACAGGCATGTTTGGCGAACAAAGTTCGGAAATCACCTGTCTGCAGGCGCCGCACGGCGACACCGGACCCGGCGTATCCGCAGCAACGGCAAGCATCTTAAAGGATTTTTCCCCTTCTGAATAAGCCTTGAACAGCGCTGTCCGCTCGGCGCAGTTGCACAGGCTGTATGCAGCATTTTCAATGTTGCAGCCTTTGTACACCTTGCCGTCTTCGGTTAAAAGTGCAGCGCCGACTTTGAATTTCGAATACGGAACATATGCAAATTCCCTTGCTTTTAAAGCTTCTGCAATCAATTCTTGTTTAGTCAATGTGTGTATTCCTTCCTATAGCAGTGATGGTACCGCTAACACTTTTATTTTACATAAAAATGGCTTCTTTTTCACGCCCAAATCGCAAATGTAAAATTTTTGTAAGAATAGCGCACGACGAAGGGCGGGCATCAAAACAATTTTGACAAAAAGATAAGTAACCCAATCATACACGAAACGGCTGCAAACACGCAAACCGCCCCGGCTGCCGCGTCCTTTGCAGCTTTTGCAAGCGGGTGGTTCTCTTTTGTGAAGAGGTCGACCGTATGCTCAACAGCCGTATTCATCAGCTCCAAGGCGAGCATTCCGCCGATCAGGATCAAGATGACGGTCCATTCGATCAGCGTCAGCCTGAAGAAAAAGCCGCAGGCGATCACGAGGATGGCGGCTCCGCAGTGAATTCTAAAATTGCGCTCTGATATGAACGTCTTGATAATTCCTGTAAAGGCGTTTGAAAAACTCATTTTCAGACGGCGCCATTCGTTTTGTTTATGAGGATCTTGAGAGCCCATATCGATTCAAAATTTCCTTTTGCTTAGTGAACATCTCTTTTTCTTCTTCCTCTGTCATATGGTCATAGCCGAGGAGGTGCAAAAAGCCGTGAACCGTCAGAAAACCCAGCTCCCTCATCAGTGAATGTCCGTATTCTTCGGCCTGTTCCCGGGCTTTATCGACGCTGATGATGATATCTCCGAGAACGGGCGGCATATCAGCGCCGATAATTTCAACCTCTCCTTCGCCGTCTTCTTCGAGGGCAAATGAAATGACGTCAGTCGGGTAATCTTTGCCTCTGTACTCTTTGTTGATTTTTTGTATCTCTTCATTGTTGACGATCGTAACCGAGACTTCGGCGCCGTCTGCGACGCCTTCCTCCGCCGCTGCGAATTGAAGAAGCTTTTCAATTTCAGCAAGCCGGTCTTCAGGGACGCGTCCGGTCTCGTCTGTGATATCTAGAATTAAACTCATGTATGTTTCACCTTCTGTTTAGGATTAGCTTCCGGATATTCTATCCGGGAATGAAAAATGCCTTTCAGCGTTTCGCAGAGCGTCTTCGCGATAGTATTGAGCTCTTTTAAAGTCAAATCGCATTCGTCAAACTGCCCGTCCTGCAGCTTATCCGCTATGATCCCGCGCACCAGCTTTTCAATCCTTTCGGGATTAGGGTTATGCATTGAGCGGACGGCCGCTTCGACGCTGTCGGCCACCGAGATGATCGCCGCCTCTTTTGTCTGGGGCTTCGGACCGGGATAGCGGAACTCTTCTTCAGTCGTCTTATCGCCTTTTTCTTTCGCCTTATAGTAAAAAAACTTGAGCAGCGATGTGCCGTGATGCTGTTCGGCTATGTCGACAAGCTCCTTCGGCATTTTATGATCCCTCAGCATATCGGCGCCGTCCGTCACATGGGCAATGATAATGTTTTTGCTCAGCTGCGGAGAAAGCTTGTCATGCGGGTTATCAATATTCATTTGGTTTTCTATAAAATATTGGGGCCGCTTTGTCTTGCCGACATCATGGTAATAGGCGCCGACCCTTGCCAGCAGCCCGTTTGCTCCGACCGCTTCGCATGCCGCCTCAGATAAGTTCGCGACCATAACGCTGTGATGGTATGTGCCCGGTGTTTCCGTCAGAATTTTGCGGAGCAGCGGATGATTCGGATTTGAAAGCTCGAGAAGCTTCATCGTGGACAGGATGCCAAATCCGCTTTCAAAAAACGGCATGAGTCCGAGAACAAGAACTGACGATCCGATGCCGGACACCGCCCCCATGACAAGATATGTACCCATCTCAAGCCCGGTTTGCGCCGTGTTTTGAATCAGCTGCAGGGTAAACAGAACAACGATGTTGATCAGAGAGACAAATAAACCGGCCTGGAGAATTTTCGCCCTCGCGTTATGCTTCCCTAAAAACAGTATACCCGCCATCGAGCTGATTAAGAAATACGTTCCGATTCCATAGTTGAACGTGCCTGTCACACCCTGGTTAAACATCATGCTTCCGCAAATGGAAAGAATCATGCTCGACAGGATCGCCAGCCTTTCATTGATCAGCAGTTTAATGAGCATCACGCCCATCGCAATCGGCACGAGATAGCCGATATGGCCGATTTCAAGCTGCTGAAACAGGCTGATCACTTCCATGACGATTAAAACGATCCCTGTGATCAACGAAAACAGCATGAGCGACTTGTTTTTCGGAATCCGGCTGCTGTATTGCTTTTCGAAATAGTAAACCAAAGCTGAGATGAAAAGCGCGATTAAAAGCAGCAGTCCGCCGACAGGTTTGAAGATGTTGGCTCCGCTCAAGAGCCCTGTCAATTCGAGCTTTCGATAGACTTCCCTGTCGATCAGCTGATTTTCCTCAACGAGTATCTGCCCCTGCTTGATCTGTACCTGCTGTACGCTGTCAGCCGCTTCTTGACGCTTCTGCTCCGTCTTGTCAGGATCGTATACGTAATTGGGAATGATCGCAAAGCGTCCGATTTCATCAGCGGCGTTTTTTAATTTTGAAGGTATCGAATTGCCCTTCAGTTCTTTCGTTACATGTTCTTTCGCTTCATCGAGCTTTCCTGCGCGGATTTCTTTGCTCATCACGTCATTGACGGCGGTGATGACCGAATCCTGCGTCATGGAAAGCTCTCCGTCGCTGGCCCTCAGCAGGTGTTTGACTGAATCCTGTGACAGCGAGTCCGTCACATCGGAAGTCAGCTTTTCTTCAACAGATTTGATCTGGTCTTTTTCAGATGGGGCCTGCTTGTCTTTTTTCTCTTTTTCTGCGCTTTCTTTTTTCACTTCTTTAATGATGTCGAAAATCGATGAGACAAGGTCGACCCTGTTGTCAGAGTACTCTTTTTTCAAAGTGTACTGGTCGGGAACTTCCTCTCTCGCTTCCTGCTTTTTATTAGCCGTTGCCTTTTGGTCTTCAACTGTCGCCGGCGCATAGATCGTATTCTCGCTGATCGAAAATAAATCGAGGTCGAGGGACTCCGGCCTCACATGGAAAAACAGCAGGATGAACATCAGCGCGGATAAAGCCGCATAAAGAATGACGGGAAGGAAGCCCCCGTTATTCAAGCGGATAAGCCGAAACTTTCCGCCTCTTTTTTTCTTTTTCAACAAAAGCACCTCTTTTCCCGCGGGAAACTAAAAAATGACCCGATAACGGGCGATCGGGCCATTCGGAGTTATTTTGACTTTTCGTATGCTTCAATAATACGGGCGACAAGCGGGTGTCTGACCACGTCCGTCTGATCCAGTTCAACAATTGAAATGCCCTCGATATCAAGGAGCATCTTTTTTGCAACGGCAAGCCCTGATGTGACGCCCTTTGGCAAATCGATTTGCGTAATGTCGCCTGTAATGACCATTTTAGATCCAAAACCCAATCTCGTCAAAAACATTTTCATTTGTGCCGGTGTCGTATTCTGCGCTTCATCCAAAATCACAAATGCGTCGTCAAGCGTCCGCCCCCTCATGTAAGCAAGCGGCGCGATTTCAATCGTTCCTCTTTCAAGCAGCCGTGCCGTATGGTCCGTTCCGAGCACATCATGGAGCGCATCGTACAGCGGCCTTAAATAAGGGTCGACTTTCTCCTTTAAATCCCCCGGTAAAAATCCGAGGCTTTCCCCTGCTTCAACAGCTGGTCTTGTCAAAATGATCTTTTTGATGCGTCCGTTTTTCAGTTCATGAACGGCCTTTACGACAGCCAAATAGGTTTTCCCCGTTCCTGCTGGGCCGATGCCGAAGATTAAGTCGTGCCTTTTCATGGCGGCGATGTATTCTCTTTGACCGATGGTTTTGACTCTGATCGGTTTTCCTTTGGCGTTTTTCGTAATTTCCTCTTCATACATGCTTTCAAAAAACTCAAGCTTCTGCTTTTTCGCCATCTTGATCGCATACAAGACATCGCGTTCGGATATCTCGATTCCTTTGCGGATCAGATTTAGGAGAGAGGCAAGCAGGCTGTCCGCGATTTCAAACGTTTCTTCATCTCCTGTCACATACACGGTTTCTCCGCGCGTGACAATTGAAATGTTCAGCTCTTCCTCCATCAACTTCAAATGGGAATCCTGGTTCCCAAACAGCGCTTGAGCCTCATTCGGACTTTCCAGTTGCTGATGAATCGCAAGTAAGTGTTCTGTCATTCTTTAGTCTCCTGAACAATTGGTGTTGTTTGAACAATGTTTTCAATAACCTGGTAAAGGATGATCAATTTAACTTTACCATTCTCGCTCGTTTCGTGCAAAACTTTTTCACTGATAATGTTCCCGTCTCTGCCGATTTTTTTCCTGATGTCTCTTTTTCCCATTTCGATTCCTTCAAGAACTGCTTCTTTTTTCGAGTACACCCTTTTGATTTGTTCGCTCTCCCTCATATGCTCCTTTTCATAAGCGACAGGAAGCTTAAAATTCATAAAATGCAGCGAGTGTTTTTCGGTCTCCGTCTTCGGGCGCGAGAAGTCTTCTTTTTTAAATGAAAAGCCCCAGATCGGCACGGAAAATGATCCGAGGGATAGCTTGTGACTTGTCCTTACTTTACCCGTAAAAACGTCAAATGATGTCTCAAGAGGAACCGTTACTGTTGACTTGTACCAGGTTTCACCATAGATTTTCCCTTTTGCTCCGACTTTTTGCTTTTCCTCTTCGCTTCCGATCAGCCCGGAAACGAGCATTTGCCCTTTTTCAACGTGCTGGTTCACCGTGACGAGCGGCTCGCCTTTTTCCACGAACATTTTCGAGATGGTCGCCCCTTTTTTGGCGACGATGTGCCTCGGACCGATATATTTTTCTTTGTCAGGTTCATTCTTTTCAACGACTTTCATGTGAAGGGCGGTACCGTTTAACTCAATGCCCACCCAAGTGATGTTTTCGACCCGCTTTGTGAGCGCCTGCTGAATTTTTTCCGGGGTCAGCATTGAAAACTGAAAGCGGCCTTTTTTGACGCCGATTTGATCCAATTGCTGTCTGATTTGATGTTCTGTCTCTGGATTGGCTCCTGTAATATCAATTTTCCAAAGCATGTTGGACAATAGGAACATGATGATAAAAAATGCAGCAACTCCAAAAGTGAAGCCGCTATTCCGTTTAGACTTCTGCACGAGGAAAGGAAACCCTTTTCGTTTGATGAACCTGCACTTGCAGTCGAAGCCTCTGATGACCTTCCGGAAGGCATGTACATCAGAAAGCGGAATATAAAGAAAGACGGCGTCTTTCTTTTTCTTTACATTAAACATCGGGATGTTGCGCCTGGTGCATTCATTTAATAACCGTTCGATCCCTTTTCCCGTTATCTTAAGCTGGATCTTTCCTGAAAAAAAAGAAAGCCATTTATTCTTCACGCTTCTTTCCCCCCGACTTATGAATCGATATAGCGGACAAGCTCAATCGTGCCTTCAAGCAGAATTTCCTCAGGCAAAATCGTTTTGATGACAAAGTCTTTGCCTTGAATGATGCACTGCCCCTGTTTGAGCATCAGCCTTACTTCCGTATCGCTGAAAAGCAAAAGCCCTCTGTGGTTTTCAATATATATGTGAAGTCTTCCTATCATCGTAATTCTCGGAAGATCCATCATGACATCAGGGGGAATTTCCAGTGTTCTTGTCAGCCACGCTTTGATGCGGTTTTTTCTTTGCGCCATAAAAAAAGAACCCCCTTTCATCTCATATGTATGAGTGAGAAGGGGGTTCTAATACTTAAATTTTAGGCCGGCGCCTCATTGTGTAATGCGGCTTTCTCGACCGCGGAGGGCCGAATACTTCACTGAGGACAATGCCTTGAACTATTGTTTTTTTATTCATGTCGAGCAGCTCTTGCTTCCGGTTGATCACCCGGCTGCTCTGCTTTTTAATGGTCCGTTCAACGGCCGGCATGGAACGCTCGGCATCTTCTTTGATTCTGCGGAGCTCTGCTTCCATATCTGCGCTGTTTGCAGCTGCCGCTGCCGGCCGCTGGTTTTTATTTTTTGCAGGACGGTGCTGCGCCGTCTGTTTCGGCTTCGGCGTCTGCGTCCTCTGCTGTTCAGGCGCCGGTTTTCGCTTCGCTTCTTCATTTTCATCGTTTTTTCCGAGCTTGTTGAATATGAAGGAAATGGCTGCGATGATGGCCGCCATGATAATCGGATTGTCGAACAGGATATCAAGCAATGAGCTCCCTCCTTTTTACAGGGGCTTGTTTATTTATGATCCTCTTCATTTTGGTCTTTCGTCATCTTTCCGAAAGAATCGCGCATGTCAGTGTCGGCGTCGATGTTTTTCATATTGAGGTAGTCCATGACGCCGATTTTTCCGCTGCGGAGAGCTTCAGACATTGCAAGCGGCACTTCGGCTTCGGCTTCGACGACTTTGGCGCGCATTTCTTCGACGCGGGCGCGCATTTCCTGTTCTTGCGCAACCGCCATGGCGCGGCGCTCTTCCGCTTTCGCCTGGGCGATGTTTTTATCGGCTTCAGCCTGGTCGGTTTGCAGAATCGCTCCGATGTTTTTGCCGATGTCAACGTCAGCGATATCGATCGATAGAATTTCAAACGCTGTACCTGAATCCAACCCTTTGCTCAATACGGTTTGTGAAATCATATCTGGGTTTTCAAGCACTTTTTTATGATTATCGGAAGAACCGATTGTCGAAACGATCCCTTCGCCGACACGGGCAATGATCGTTTCTTCGCCCGCTCCCCCGACAAGGCGGTCGATGTTAGCGCGAACCGTGATTCTCGCTTTTGCTTTCACTTCGATACCATCCATTGCTACACCGGCAATAAACGGCGTTTCGATGACTTTCGGATTAACGCTCATTTGAACGGCTTCAAGCACGTCACGGCCCGCTAAATCGATGGCCGCACATCTGGCGAATGTAAGTTCAATGTTTGCACGTTGGGCAGCGATAAGCGCGTTGACGACCCGGTCAACATTACCCCCTGCAAGATAGTGGCTTTCCAGCTGATTGATGGCAACATCAAGTCCCGCTTTGTGCGCTTTGATGAGCGGGTTCACCACGCGGTTTGGAATGACGCGGCGGAGCCTCATTCCGATCAGTGTGAAAATGCTGATTTTAACACCAGCGGCCAAAGCCGAGATCCACAGCATGACCGGGACGAATGTAAAGAAGACAGCTAGTAGGATGATTCCGGCTGCGATAATAAGTAAAAGAAACAGTGTTGACGGATCCATTATATTCCTCCTAAAAATGTAATTTATAATTCTCTCACAACAATGCGTGAGCCTTCCACTTTAACCACTTTCACTTTCTTATCCTTTGCGGTGAACGAGCCTTCAGATACAACATCAAGCCGTTCATCGTCGATGATGACCGTTCCGGACGGTCTGAGCGGTGTATACGTGACGCCGATTTTGCCAATTAAATCGCGCCGGCTTTCATTTGACACGTATCCGCTTTCTGTGCTTGTCGAGTCGGTTAAGATCAATTTTTTAAAAAATTTCATACGCTTACCCAACACCCTTGTCAATAGAATGGATGCCGCTATCGAAACAGCAGTTGCAATCAAAATGGAGACGGCCATGACCTTAAAGCTTCCCGAAGCTAAAAAGAGGCTCGCAACAATTGCGATCAGGCCGGCAATCCCTGCTATTCCGCCCGGCAGAAAAATCTCTAAAATGATTAAAATAATGCCTGCTGCAAACAGAAGGATCGTTTCCATTCCGGCAAGCCCGGCGACGAGATGACCGTAGAAAAAGAGCAGCAATGCGGTGAGTCCCATAAAGCCGGGGATCCCAAAACCAGGAGAATAAAGCTCCACAATCAGCCCGAGGCTTCCGATTGAAAGAAGAATCGGAATCACGACCGGATGCGTGATAAACCTGGCCACCTTTTCGGCAAAGCTTACCTCGGCACGCTCGATTTTGGCATCCTTCAAATTCAGCTTTTTCAAAAGATCATCAAGGCTCGAAACTGTGCCTTCGGAATAGCCGACTTTCAGCGCTTTGTCAGGGCTTAATGTGAGCAGCTCGCCCTTTGGCGCCCCTACTTCTTTAGCATCGACGTCTGCATCGGCCATCGCGAGAGCGTATTTCGGATCACGTCCGTTTTTTTTGGCTGCGTCTTCCATTTCAGCCAGCCACAGCGATTCCGACTTTTTGTCAGCGGCATTTCCCTGCGTGTCAATGATCGCGGCAGCTCCCATTTTTCCGCCGGGCGCCATATAAATATCGTCTGCATTCAAGGCGAGGTAAGCGCCTGCGGACAGAGCCCTTCTATTCACATAAGCGGTCACCGGAATGTCGGAGTTATGTATCGTATCAGCCATGTCAAGGACTGCGTCGACCGCTCCGCCGGGGGTATTGATATCGAGTATGATATGTTTGGCATTCATATCTTCCGCTTCTTGAAATGAGCGCTCAAGAAATTTTGAAAGCCCTTTTTCAACGGTTTCTTCGATCGGAATGACATACACTGTATCTCCATCCGCTTTCACGGTCAAATGAACGCCTAGTAATAAGAATAAAACAAAACCGCAGGCCAGAGCAACAAAAATTCTAAATTTTTTCAGCAGCAATGATGGATGAGGCCTCCTTCCCCTATTATCATTAACATTACATACGTTATACATGTAGCAAAGGTTTCATCTTTCTACTACTTTTCTATTGTATGAACACGCACAAAAAAAGACGCCTTTAATTGCTTAAAAGGCGTCTTTTTCTCAAGACAGTTGTTTGCTGACAAGCTTATTGACGAGACCGCCGTCCGCCTTGCCTTTGACTTTCGGCATGACAGCGCTCATCACTTTGCCCATATCCGCTTTTGAAGAAGCCCCGACTTCGGCGATCGTCTCGTTGACGATGTCGAGCAGCTCTTCTTCCGTCAGCTGTTCAGGCATATAAGCTTCCAGAATGTCTAACTCTTTTTGAACTTTATCTACTAAATCTGAACGATTAGCGTTTGAAAATTCATGGAGGGAGTCTTTACGCTGTTTTAATTCACGAGAAAGAACAGTCAGTTCTTCATCATCGGTCAGCCTGTCTTTCTTAAGCTTGATTGCTTCGTTTTGAAGCGAAGCTTTGACCATGCGAATGACAGTCAGTTTGTCTTTCTCACGGTTTTTCATATAGAGCTTCATATCTTGATTCAGCCGCTCAAGAAGACTCATAAATCCACCCTCTTTTAGTATTTGCGCTTTCTTGCAGCTTCAGACTTTTTCTTGCGTCTTACGCTAGGTTTTTCATAAAATTCACGCTTTCTTGCTTCCTGCAAAGTACCTGTCTTTGATACACTGCGTTTGAAGCGACGAAGAGCATCTTCAAGCGATTCGTTTTTTCTAACGACCGTTTTTGACATTCTCTTTCCCTCCCTCCGAATACACCAATCGACTGCTTTAAAAAAAGACATACATATAAACATGTACTTTGACATTATAATATAAGCCTCCGGTAAGGTCAACCAAGGAGAATCGTTTTATTGTTCAGTCATGATTTCGGCAGCTTGTCTGTATATATTTATAAAGGAGGCTGTTCGAAAAACTGATGATGATCTTGATCTTGTTCGTATTATTGATCGTTCTTTTTCTCAAAGGCATGAGCATGCTGAGAAAAGGCCTGATTTCACTGACATTTGAAAAAATCGAAAAGCGGCTGCTGTTTTTCACGGATCATCCGGTGAAAGCTTTTTTGGTCAGTATTATATTTACGGGGATTTTGCAAAGCAGCTCGGCATTTATGGTGATCGTCATAGGGTTTGTCTCAGTAGGCGCTCTTTCATTTAAACGTTCGATTCCGCTCATTTTAGGGACAAACATCGGGTCCACTTTCACAACGGAATTTTTGGCGGTGAAGCTGGAATTTTTGATTTTTGCCCTTTTGGCCGCAGGTGCAGCTCTTTTCATTGCCGGAAAATCCCCTTTTCGGCAAGTCGGCGTAAGCATGATCGGCTTGGGGGTTATTTTTTTCTGTATCAGCGGTTTCAGCCGGCTTGCCGTGCCGTTGTCACAGCTAGACTCGGGCGCTTATATCGTGCAGCTTGCCGAAGATTCATCGCTTTACGCTTTGTTCATCGGCACCGTTTTGACCGCGATGATTCATTCCAGTTCGGCGTGTGTCGGCATCCTGATGAGCTTTATGGATCAAGGTGTCGTCGGATTGACCGAAGCGATGAGCGTTGTTCTTGGCTCCAACATCGGGACATGCATTACGGCCGTGATGGCATCCTTCAAAGGCGGAGCTGCAGCCAGGCAAACAGCTTATGCCCATGTTCTGTTTAATGTCATTGGTGTAGCAGCTGTATACCCTCTGCTCTCATCAATCACAGGCTTTATCTCCGGACTGTCCGAAAGCCCCGCCCAGCAGATTGCCCATTTCAGCCTGCTGTTCAACGTCGTCACGTCCCTATTGTTTTTGCCGCTCTCAAATCTGTTTCATTCGCTGATCATGTTTCTCATTCCAAACAAAAACCAGGCCCGATAAACGCCTGGTTTTTGTTTGATTAGTAGTCTTCATCCGCTGTTAACCCTTTGACAATCGACACGCCGGCGCTCGCTCCGATTCTCGTCGCTCCGGCTTCAATCATGGCAAGTGCGCTTTCCTTATCGCGGACGCCACCTGAAGCTTTAACGCCGATATCAGGTCCGACAGCTTCCCGCATCAGTTTTATATCCCGGACTGTCGCACCGCCGCCGGAAAAACCGGTCGATGTTTTGACAAAGTCGGCGCCTGCTTTTACGGCCAGTTCACAAGCCAGCCTTTTTTCTTCATCCGTCAAAAGCGACGTCTCTATGATGACTTTTACAAGAGCTTTGCCGTCGGCCGCGTCTGTCACCGCCCTGATGTCATGTTCCACTGTTCCCGTATCGCGGTCTTTTAGTGCACCGATGTTGATCACCATATCAACTTCACCGGCACCGTCTGCAATTGCCTGCCTGGTTTCAAAGGCTTTTGTTTCCGGAGACGCTGCACCTAAAGGAAAGCCGATAACTGTACATACTTTCACCTCTGACTCTTTAAGAAGCTCGGCGCAAAGCTTCACCCAGCAAGGGTTGACACAAACGGAGGCAAAACCGTAAACACGCGCTTCTTTGCAAAGCGCTTCGATTTCGGATTTGACGGTATCTGGCTTCAATGCAGTGTGATCGATCATTCGCGCAATTTGTTTTGTCATCATCCTGACTCCTTTTTAGGTGGTTGTTTGCTTAAGATATTCGCAAAAAAAGCCGGAACACCTTTTTTGTGAACCGGCTGAATTGATGATTTATGACGATAAGCGGATGTTTTCGCGGACGTCGTCTTCCGCGACGCGGACGAACTGTCCTTTGTTGTACGGATAGCCGGCTTTTAAGATCTTCACTTTAACAAGCTGGCCGATCAGGTCTTCTGAACCTTCGAAAACGACTTTCATATAGTTGTCCGTGTAGCCGACAAGCAGGTTGCCTTCGCCCGTTTCCGTGAACGGCTCTTCCGGAATGATCTCCAGAACGTCGCCTTCATAGTCTGATGCATATTCTTTCGCAAGCTGGTCTGAAAGAGCGATCAGTTTATGAACCCTTTCGTTTTTCACGTTTTCGTCAACCTGGCCGTCCATGCGTGCTGCAGGGGTTCCGGTCCGTTTGCTGTACGGGAAGACGTGGAGCTCGGAAAACTTGTGTTCTTTGATAAAGTTATACGTCTCCATGAATTCTTCTTCCGTTTCACCCGGGAAGCCGACAATCACATCAGAGGTGACTGCAAGCCCCGGAAGAGCTTTTTTGAGTTTTGTCAGCCGGTCGGCGAAAAACTCCATCGTATACTTTCTTCTCATCCGCTTTAAAACGCTGTTTGAGCCGGATTGAAGCGGGATGTGAAGGTGTCTGACGATCTTGTCTGAGCGGTCAAGCACTTCGATGACTTCGTCTGTAATTTGGCTCGCTTCGATTGAAGAGATACGGATTCTTTTCAGACCTTTCACACGGCTGTCCAATTCTTTCAACAGCTGCGCAAAGTTGTAGTCTTTCATATCTTCTCCATAACCGCCGGTATGGATACCGGTCAAAACGATTTCTTTATAGCCGGCATCAACGAGCTGCTGCGCCTGGCGGATGACTTCCTCAGGGTCGCGGGAACGAAGCAGGCCGCGCGCCCACGGAATGATGCAGAATGTGCAGAAATTGTTGCAGCCTTCTTGAATTTTCAAAGAAGCACGCGTTCTGTCGGTAAATGCAGGAACATCAAGCTCCTCAAACACTCTCGCTTTCATAATATTGCTGACGCCGTTAATCGGCTGTCTTTCTTCCTGGTACTGCTTAATATAGCCGAGCATTTTTTCGCGGTCTTGTGTACCGACGACGATATCAACGCCCGGGATCGCCATGATTTCCGCCGGGGAAGTCTGGGCGTAGCACCCTGTCACGCAAATGACGGCGTCAGGATTTTGGCGGATCGCCCGTCTGATCACCTGGCGGCTCTTTTTATCACCCGTATTTGTGACGGTGCATGTATTAATGACGTATACGTCCGCCGAACTTTCAAATTCTTTTCTTTCGTAGCCGGCTTCTTTAAAAAGCTGCCAGATTGCTTCTGTTTCATAATGGTTGACCTTGCAGCCAAGTGTATGAAATGCAACGGTTGCCATTGTTATTCACCTCTTAATAACTCTGTATGATAAGAAACTGCCGCCAACGCGTACAGCGGAGCTGTTTCCGCCCTTAAGATCCGCGGACCGAGCCCGCAGGCGAGGGCACCTTTTTCTTTTAGCGCCTCAATTTCCTCTTCTGTAAATCCGCCTTCAGGACCAAACACCATGAGTACGGATGATCCTTCAGAAAGGCTTTTGAGCACGGATTGAAACCGGCTCGTCTCGCCTTGCTTTGATGACTCTTCGTATGCAACGACACATTTATCGAAGTCCTCAAGGCTCTCAAGCAAACGTTGAAACGTGTGAACCGGCGCCACATCGGGAATCGCGTTTCTGTGGGACTGTTCTGCCGCTTCCTTGGCGATTTTCGCCCACCTTTCCCGTTTTTTCTTTGCCTTTTTTTCATCAAGTTTAACAACGGAGCGCGATGCCTGAAAAGGAATAAACGAGCTTGCACCGAGCTCTGTCCCTTTTTGAATGATCCATTCCAGCTTATCTCCTTTTGGAAGGCCGTTTGCAATATGGATCTGGACGGGCAGTTCGCGTGTTTCCCCCGTCCATTCGATAACGCTCAATAAAACCTCTTCTTTAGTGACGGACTCGATCCGGCATTTCGCTTCATGGCCGTCTTTTGCACAGCAAATGACCTCATCTCCGGGAGACATCCTCATCACAGTCGCAATGTGATGAACGTCTTCGCCTTTGATCGAGAATGCGGGTGCGGCTGTGACCTCTTGTTTTGATTGTTCGATAAAATATCGTTGCATACGCTTGTCACACCTACTAACGATTATTTTTTAGCGATGATGCTGACCCAGTCCTCCATTGAAAGAACCTCAACGATCGTAAAGCCTTCTTTCACCAGTGCATCTTTGACTTCCTGTTTTTTCTGCTGGATGATCCCCGAAGTGATGAAATAGCCGCCGTCTTTCAACAGGCTGTATGCTTGATCCGTAAAGCGCAAGATGACCTCGGCCAGGATATTGGCGACGATGATGTCTTTTTCGCCTTCGACGCCGTCAAGCAGATTATTTTGCTTAATCTCGATATGATCGCTGACTTTATTGAGCTTGGAGTTCAAGCGGGCGCTTTCAACGGCTACAGGATCGAGATCATATCCTTCAACCTGTTTGGCGCGAAGCATGGCTGAAGCAATGCTCAAAATGCCGGTTCCCGTTCCGACGTCCACGACCGAATCCCCTTCTTTCACATACCTTTCAAGCGCCTGTATGCAAAGGACGGTTGTCGGGTGGGTGCCTGTTCCAAACGCCATTCCCGGGTCCATCTCGATGATGAGTTCATCCGTATGAACCGGTGTGTACTCTTCCCAAGTCGGAACAATCGTAAACTTCTCGGAAATTTTCACGGGATGATAATATTTTTTCCATGCTGTCGCCCATTCTTCTTCGTTAACCTCGCTGATGGTGATTTTGTTGCGTCCAAGGTCAATATCATACAGCAGCAGATTATTGATCGTTTCTTTGATTCCTTCTACGGTCTCCCCCAAAAAGCTGTTGATCGGAAGATACGCTTTGATGATGACTCCTTCATCAGGATAATCATTGGGATCGAGCTGGTAGATTTCTCCGTATACATTCTCACGCTCTTTAATTAAATCAAGCGGATCTTCAATCACTACTCCACTCGCACCAGCTTCATGCAAAATATTCGAGATGGGCTCAACCGCTTCATGTGTCGTGTGAATGCAGATTTCGGACCATTTCATACTACCAACTCCTCATCCAATCATTAATCGCCTTTAAAGGCGCGCTTTACTTTATCGAAAAAACTCATTTCCTGTTCATCCGGCATATTTCCGCTCACTTCTGCAAATTCGCGGAGAATATTTTTCTGGTTTTCTGTTAAATTCGTCGGTGTCACGACGCGGACAACGATGTGCTGATCGCCTTGTCCGTACCCGCGCACGTTGGCAACGCCTTTTCCTTTTAAGCGGAACTTGGTACCCGTCTGGGTGCCCGCCGGCACTTTTAATTTTACTTTTCCGTGAAGAGTAGGCACTTCGATTTCATCTCCAAGGGCAGCCTGTGCAAATGTCAGCGGCATTTCGCAGTAAATATCGTCTCCATCGCGCTCGAAAAATTCGTGCTCTTGGACGCGGAAAACGACGAATAAGTCACCTGACGGACCGCCGTTGATCCCCGGTTCGCCCTGTCCGGCTACTCGAAGCTGCTGGCCGTCGTCCACACCCGCCGGGATGGTGACATTGATTTTCTTGCGTTTTTTCACTTTTCCTGTGCCGCCGCAAGTTGAACATTTGTGCTTGATTTGCTTACCCGTTCCATTACAGTAATGACATACTCTTCTGTTGACAACTTTTCCGAACGGTGTTGACTGCTCCATGTTCAGCTGGCCTGATCCGCCGCAGTGTGAACATGTTTCCGGCTTTGTTCCCGGTTTTGCGCCGGAGCCGCTGCATGTTTCGCACGTTTCTTCACGCGGAATTTCGATCGTCGTCTCTTTTCCGAAGGCTGCCTCTTCAAATGACAGTGTCATCGTATACTGCAGATCGGCACCCTGCCTCGGGGCATTCGGGTCTCTCCGCCTTGCGCCGCCTCCGAAAATGCTTGAGAAAATATCGTCAAACCCAAAGCCGCCGAAGTCGCCTCCGCCGAAACCTCCGCCTCCGAATCCTTGATTTGGGTCGGTGTGGCCGAACTGGTCGTAATGGGCCCGTTTTTGGTCATCAGAAAGTGTTTCATAGGCTTCTTTGACTTCTTTGAATTTTTCAGCCGCTCCGGCTTCTTTGTTGATGTCCGGGTGATATTTTTTAGAAAGCTTGCGGTAAGCTTTTTTAATCTCATCTTTAGAAGCGCTCTTACCTACCCCAAGCACCTCATAGTAATCACGCTTACTCATCTCTTCACACTCCCGATTTTCTCACATAAATTAGATTGTATCATTTCAAATTATGTTTTTTCAATTCCTTTTGTCCTTTAGGAAGAAAAAAGTCAAAGTCAAGAGATCCTGACTTTGACTTTCATCGCCTGTAAGGTCATGTGCTGTGCAAACCGGGGTAAGCACAGCACATTTTATTTCGATTATTTTTGATCTTTGTCGTCGTTTACTTCTTCATATTCAGCGTCCACGACATTATCATCGGCTTTTTTAGCGCCAGCTCCGCCGTCTTGCTGAGCCTGAGCCTGTTTTGCGGCTTCTTCGTAAAGCTTCATTGAAAGCTCTTGAACGATCGCTTGCAGCTCATCTTTTTTCGCCTTGATTTCATCAAGGTCATTTTTCTCGATCGCAGCTTTTAGCGCGTCTTTTGCTTCATTCGCTTTTTTCACCTGTGCTTCATCGGCTTTGCCTTCAAGATCTTTCAGCGTTTTTTCAGTTGTGAAGACAAGCTGGTCCGCTTCGTTGCGAAGCTCGATTTCTTCTTTTTTCTTCGCATCTGCTTCGGCGTTTTCTTCAGCCTCTTTCACCATACGCTCGATCTCGTCGTCAGAAAGGCCTGAAGAAGATTTGATCGTGATGTTTTGCTCTTTGCCAGTGCCCAGATCTTTCGCGCTGACGTTGACGATACCGTTTTTATCAATGTCAAATGACACTTCGATTTGCGGTACGCCGCGAGGAGCCGGCGGGATATCTGTAAGCTGGAAGCGTCCGAGCGTTTTGTTGTCGGCAGCCATTGGGCGCTCACCTTGGAGCACGTGGATGTCAACCGCTGTTTGGTTGTCGGCCGCTGTTGAGAACACTTGGGACTTGCTTGTCGGGATTGTCGTGTTGCGCTCAATCAGCTTCGTGAACACGCCGCCCATCGTTTCGATACCAAGTGACAGCGGAGTTACGTCCAGAAGGACAACATCTTTGACATCGCCTGTGATGACGCCGCCTTGAATTGCTGCACCAAGGGCTACGACTTCGTCAGGGTTGACGCCTTTATGCGCTTCTTTTCCAGTTTCTTTTTTGATCGCTTCCTGAACGGCAGGAATACGTGTTGATCCGCCGACAAGGATGACTTTGTCGATTTCGCTTGCAGAAAGTCCCGCATCTTGAAGAGCCTGGCGTACAGGACCCATTGTGCGCTCTACCAAGTGTGAAGACAGCTCTTCAAACTTCGCGCGGGTCAGTGTCAATTCAAGGTGCAGCGGACCTGCTTCACCCGCTGTGATAAACGGCAGGGAAATTTGCGTAGAAGATACGCCGGAAAGGTCTTTTTTCGCTTTCTCAGCAGCATCTTTTAAGCGCTGAAGCGCCATTTTGTCTTTAGAAAGGTCGATGCCGTTTTCTTTTTTGAATTCTGAGACGAGATGATCGATGATCACTTGGTCAAAGTCGTCTCCTCCAAGGCGGTTGTCACCCGCTGTAGAGCGAACTTCGAATACGCCGTCTCCCAATTCAAGGATGGAAACGTCGAATGTACCGCCGCCAAGGTCGTAGACGAGGATCGTCTGATCTTCTTCCGTTTTATCCAGACCGTAGGCAAGCGCAGCTGCAGTCGGCTCGTTGATGATCCGCTCAACTTCAAGTCCGGCGATTTTACCGGCATCTTTAGTCGCTTGACGCTCTGCATCGTTGAAGTATGCAGGAACTGTGATCACGGCTTTAGACACGGTTTCGCCCAAATAGCTTTCAGCATATGATTTCAAATGCTGAAGGATGATGGCAGACACTTCTTGCGGCGTGTACTTTTTGCCTTCAATTTCAACTGTATAGTCAGTGCCCATGTGGCGCTTGATCGACATGATCGTGTTCGGGTTCGTGATGGACTGGCGTTTCGCCACTTCACCCACCTGGCGTTCTCCGTTTTTAAATGCGACAACTGAAGGAGTCGTGCGGGCTCCTTCTGGATTTGGGATGACTTTCGGCTCTCCGCCTTCAAGCACTGCAACGCATGAGTTCGTTGTTCCCAAGTCGATTCCGATTACTTTGCTCATGATTTTTACCTCCTGCTATGTAGTTATTGATTGACTTTTACCATAGAAGGACGGATCACCCGGTCCTTAAGTTTATAGCCTTTTTGCAGTTCCTCAACGACTGCGTTTGATTCGTACGCTTCATCCTCAACCTGCATAACAGCTTGGTGCATGTTCGGGTCAAATTGCTCTCCGACTGATGGAATCTGTTCAACTCCTTCATTTTTAAGAGCCTCCAAAATTTGACGGTGCACCATTTCCATTCCTTGAAGCAGGCTTTTCGTCTGCTCATTGTCAGGATCGATCTGAAGTGCGCGCTCAAAGTTGTCAAGCGCCGGCAGCAAATCGCTGATGATGCGCTGGGAGCGGTACTTTTCAGCAGCCTCGAGATCAAGGCGTGCGCGTCTTTTGTAGTTTTCAAAGTCCGCCTGAACACGTAAAAGTTTATTTTCTTTTTCTTCAAGACGTTCTTGAAGTTCTTTTAGTTGTTTTTCAAGCATTTCTGTTTGAGTTTCTTCTGCCGGGGCATCAGCTTCAGCAGCCGTTTGTTCAGCTTCGGCTGTCTCCGCTTCTGTCTCGTTCAGTTCCTCTTGTTCGTTTAGCTCTTCGTTTTGTTTTTCTTCTGCCATCTGTGTTCACCTCCCTTAAAGGATGAGTTTCATGATAAAGAAGGGATTCCTCCCTTCTGTTTGTTTTCAGGTACTGCCTTACCCATCATACAAACTTGTCAGCGCTTTTGACAAGTCAGATGATACGTGCTGAAGCAAGCCGACGACGCGGGAGTAGTCCATGCGCGTCGGTCCGATGACCGCAATGGAGCCGATCTGTTTTGAGCCGACCGTGTATGTTGCGGTAATCAGGCTGCAGTTTTCCATCTCTTCATAGTCGTTTTCTTTGCCGATTTTGATGGTAATTCCGGACTCAGTCGACTGAAAGAGCCGGAGAATCTCCTGTTCTTTCTCAATGAGCGACAATAGCGATTTCACTCTGTCAATATCGTGAAATTCGGGCTGGTTCAGCATGTTAATCTTGCCGCCGAAAAACAGCCGGTCGGTTTGAACAGATGAATCCAGCGTTGCGCCGAGCGCGTGCAAAATCGTATCGTAATTTTGAATGTGCGACTTCAAGAAGATGACAACCTCTTTGAAAATCCTGTCTTTCAGTTCTGAGATCGGCACGCCTCTAAGGCGTTCATTTAATATATTCACCAGCTTCTCGAGATCGGAAAGATCGACCTCCGCCGGGAAATTAATCGTTTTATTCTCCACATGGCCGGTATTCGTTACTAGAATGGCAACGGCCTTCTTGGGCTGAATCGGTACAATCTGGATCTGTTTGAGATGGTTTTCACTCAGTCTCGGACCGAGGACAATCGATGTATAATTTGTCAGGTCGGACAGCACTTGGGCCGACTTCTGCACGGCTTTTTCGAGTTCAAAGATTTTTTCTTTGAAAATCGAATGAATAATGTTTAAGTCCGTTTTTGACAGCTTTCCAGGTGAAAGCAGATGATCGACATAATAGCGATAGCCCTTTTCAGAAGGAATCCGGCCTGAAGACGAGTGGGTTTTTTCGATAAAACCGAGCTCTTCCAAGTCAGCCATTTCGTTTCTGATCGTTGCCGAGCTGAATGTGATATCTTCCTTTTTGGAAAGCGTTCTTGATCCTACCGGCTGAGCTGAACGAATGAAATCGTTGACGATAACCTGCAAGATTAACAGCTGACGATTTGTTAACATCCATATCACCCCTGTTAGCACTCGGCACAACTGAGTGCTAATTGTATATCAAAATTACCAAACCGAAATCAAAATGTCAATTATAACTCACCCAGGAATGCCTGAAATACTTCATTTCCCAACAGTTTTCCATTATGTGTTAGAAACACGTTTTTGTTCGTGTTCACAATCAACCCTGTTTCTTCCAGCGAATGGAGCACCTTCGGAAAGAGATCGTCAACAGATCTTCCATATTTTTCGAAAAAGCGCTCTTTGTTTACTCCCTCAGTTTTTCGAAGACCGAGAAACATTTCTTCTTCAATCTGTTCATTTTTTGTGACCATGTGCTTTTCCTTATAAGGAAAGCCGGATTGTTCAATCAGGTCGATATAATGTTTGACAGGGCCCGCATTTACCGTTCTTTCACCATTGATATAACCGTGTGCGCCCGCGCCAAAACCGAAATAATCCTCATTGTTCCAATATGTGAGATTATGTTTGCTCTCATATCCTTTTTTGGCGTAGTTGCTGATTTCGTATTGGCCGATGCCCGCTTCTTCCATTTTCCGCATAACGAGTTCGTACATTTCAGCTTCCTGATCCTGCGGCGGCAGGTGAAGCCGGCCTTTTTTCATCAAGTTGTAGAAAACGGTTTTCGGTTCGACGATCAGCGAATAAACCGAATAGTGTTCAGCACCGAGGGCAAGCGCCGTATCGAGCGATGAAGCGAGGTGGCCGATGGTTTGTCCGGGCAGACCGAACATCAGATCAAGGCTGATATTATCAAACCCCGCCTTTCTCGCTCTTTCAAACGAAACGAGTACGTCTTTTTGCTCGTGAACCCTGCCGATTTTTTTCAGCAGCTCGTCTTCAAACGTCTGCACGCCAAAGCTCAGCCTGTCTACACCGGCAGCTTTTAAAACATCCAGCTTTTCAGCTGATAAATCGTCGGGATTGGCTTCCACTGCAAATTCAGCAAGGCTTTCGGACGGTTTCAAAACGCGATGAATGGAATCCAGGAGCCGTTCGAGCTGAGCTGCCGACAGCGATGTCGGCGTTCCTCCCCCGATAAAGATCGTTTTCAGCTCCGGATGTCCGGTTGCCTCCATTGAATTGGCCATTTCCTTCTCTAAGGAACGCAAATATTCATCAACGGGCTGAGATTGAATAAAAAACTTGTTGAAGTCGCAATAATGGCAAATGTGCTCGCAAAACGGAATATGGATATATGCTGCTTTCATTGTTTTCACCTTCTTTTACAGGAAGAAGCCGCAGTGTGTTACGCTGCGGCGGCTCATGATTATGATTTCGGGCCGCTGTCGTCCATTTTCAGGACTGCCATAAAGGCTTCCTGCGGAACTTCGACAGAGCCGACCTGTTTCATTCTTCGCTTTCCTTCCTTTTGCTTTTCAAGCAGTTTGCGCTTTCTGGAAATATCCCCGCCGTAGCACTTCGCCAAAACGTTTTTGCGCATTGCTTTGATGGTTGAACGGGCGACAATTTTTGTACCGATGGCTGCCTGGACAGGCACTTCAAACTGCTGGCGCGGAATGAGCTCTTTCAGCTTTTCGACGATAACTTTTCCTCGTTCATAAGCATAATCGCGGTGAACGATAAAGGAAAGGGCATCGATTTTTTCGCCGTTCAGCATAATATCCATTTTCACGAGCTTGGACGGTTTATATCCGATGAGTTCGTAATCAAATGACGCATAGCCTTTCGTATTTGATTTAAGCTGATCGAAAAACTCGTAGACGATTTCCGCAAGCGGAATTTCGTAGACAATGCTGACGCGGTTCGCATCAAGGTACTGCATATCAATAAACTGGCCGCGCTTGCCCTGGCACAGTTCCATGACCGCTCCGACAAAGTCGTTCGGCACCATCATCGTCGCTTTGACGAACGGTTCTTCCACCCGGTCGATCTTCTGCGGATCAGGCATGTTTGACGGGTTATCGACGACGATTTTTTCACCGTCTGTCATGTACACGTCGTAGATTACGCTCGGAGCCGTCGTAATCAAATCGATGTTGAATTCGCGTTCAATCCGCTCCTGGATGATTTCCATGTGGAGCATCCCTAAGAAACCGCAGCGGAAGCCGAATCCGAGAGCTTGGGACGTTTCCGCTTCGTACTGCAGGGCTGAATCGTTCAGCTCAAGTTTTTCAAGCGCTTCCCGCAAGTCGTTGTATTTCGCTGTATCAATCGGATACAGGCCGCAATAAACCATCGGATTCAGCTTTCTGTAGCCTGGCAGGGCTTCGGGTGCAGGGTTTTCCGCGCTCGTAATCGTATCCCCTACACGAGTGTCTCCGACGTTTTTGATTGCGGCCGTCAGGAATCCGACGTCGCCGACAGTCAGTTCGTCAGCCGGAACGGCCTTCGGTGTGAAAACGCCGACTTCAGTGACTTCAAATTCCTTTCCGGTCGCCATCATCTTGATTTTTTGACCGGCTTTTACGGTACCTTGCACGACTCTGATATAGGCGACGACCCCGCGGTAAGCATCATACAGGGAGTCAAAGATCAGCGCCTGAAGCGGCGCTTCCGGATCTCCGCTTGGTGCGGGAACCTTTTCAACGATCTGCTCCAATATTTCCTCAATTCCGATGCCTGCTTTTGCTGAAGCAAGGACGGCTTCTGAAGCGTCAAGACCGATAACATCCTCGACTTCCTGGCGGACGCGTTCGGGTTCTGCGCTCGGAAGGTCGATTTTATTAATGACCGGCAGGATTTCAAGGTCGTTGTCAAGCGCAAGGTAAACGTTTGCCAGCGTTTGCGCCTCGATTCCCTGGGCGGCGTCTACGACGAGAATCGCGCCTTCGCATGCGGCAAGGCTTCTCGAAACCTCATACGTAAAATCGACGTGTCCCGGGGTATCGATCAGATGAAAAATATATTCCTCTCCGTCCTTCGCCTGATATTTCAGCTGTACGGAGTTCAGTTTAATGGTGATTCCTCTTTCACGTTCCAAATCCATTGAGTCGAGGAGCTGTTCTTTCATTTCCCTTTGAGTGATTGCCGCCGTTTTTTCCAAGATTCGATCCGCAAGCGTTGACTTGCCGTGGTCGATATGGGCGATAATAGAGAAATTTCGGATTCTCGACTGCCTTTGTAATCGTTTTTCTTTATCTGTCACACTAATCACTCCTACTATGAAACGCAATATGCGCTAGCTTAGATTATATCAATAGGGTTGTGAAGATTCAATGCTAAGTCACATATGCTTTCTAAACCCGAAAAAGAAAAAACGAGTCCTGCATCCGGCTCGTTTTTTCTTTTACCTATTCCGTTTTTTCCTTTATCCAGTCATACAATGAACGGGCTGTGTTTGTGACCGAATCGGCCAGGGCTCGGCCGGCCGAGGAAAAGAGGTTGAAAGCTTCCAGCTGTTCCAGCTCTTTTTGTTTTTCCTCCAAATCGATTTGATGGCCGAGGACTGACGCCTCTTTCGCATCCCCTTCAGATATGCTGAGCGCTGCTTTTAAATCAGGGTCCTCGTACCCTTTCATTTCAATCATTCCGTTGTTCGCCTGCTGCATGCCGAGAAGAACGCCGAAAAACATGACAGCGCAAGCCAATATGCATTTTCCCATAAAAGAAGCCACTTCGATCACCTGCCTCTATTGTTTTTTCTTATCGTCTTCACCGGAGTCTGCATCAACTTTTTCAGCATTCCAGTACATCTCGCTGAATACATCCGCCATCGCTTCTGCAGCCCGCTCCAGCTCTTCGCGGTTATTATCTACGCCGCCAAATTCGATTAAGACGGATCTTTCGTTTAAATCCTGATTATATATGCCATTATCCCCGGCAGCTCCCTTAGATATAACTCCGCGGCTCAAACCGGGATATTTTTTTTCCATCCGTTCATGCAGCTCTTTTGCCAGCTTTAAGTTCGATTCGAAATTAGAGCTCTTCTTGCCGAGCACAAACGCAACGCGTGCATAGCTTTTTCCTTTGACAGTCGCGGTTGTCGCTTTCTTCCGTTGCGAATCCCTGTGAATATCGATAAAATACTGCAAGTCTTTGTTCTGGGCCATCGCCTCTTTGACGACCGGCCTTGATTCATCATAGGAACGGGCATAGGCCCAGCCTTTTTTCCGCAAATTCGCCTGAAAATCGGTTTTATCCACCATCGCCCCGACGCCCTGCGATTTCATCGCATTTGCGAGCATATCGCTGACAAGCGTAACATTTGCTTTCGAATGAATCGCCCGATCAGGATCTGCCTCACCTTTTAAAAAGGGAAGATACGATTCCGTATTGTGCGTATTGTAGATAAATACGACTTTGCGGCCGCCCGTCGATTGTTCAGGAGGTTTTTCCCCGTCTGTTTTCTTTTTCTGTTTCCCTTCAAGCTCTGCAAGATTCGCTTCTCTCTCCTCTTTTAAGACCTCAGTCGGCGGCGGAGATTCTGACGGCATATTCGTATAATCCGTCCCTTGCCCGGCAATGAGGATTTCCGAGTCAAAATGAGAGAATCCCGGAAGCTCCCGTCCGAGAAAACTTCGCGGATCTTTCAAATTAATGCTGGTCGCCAGCTTCAGGACGAGGGGGGAAAGCTCAAAGCGCTTATTCGGTTCCGGCAATTCTGATGCAAAGTAGTGGTTTTCCATTCCCAAAATGAGCCCAAAGGTCTCGCCCTTCAGTTCATCAGCCACCCGGTACAACGATGAAGACGGCCTTAACTCAGGACGCAGCGATGTGAGCACGCCTGATAAAATAAAAACGAGCAGCAGGCTGACGATAAATAAGAATACTGTCTTAACCGCGCTTCTTCCATTTACAGCCAGCACAAACTGACGATTCCTGCCTCTTTTTCTCATTGTAAATCCCTCCAGAGCTTGTCTAGTAAATAGACTATGTACAAGATAGAGGAAGTAGAACAAGTTCCGGCAATGCTAAATGTCATGAAAAAAAGCGGCCGGGCCAGCCGCCTTGATCTTAGTGGTTATACATTCCTTTATTGTCTTGCGATACATTTTCATGGAGCGCTGTGTTCAGACCGTTTGCAATCACATTTGCCATATCATCGATAAAAGTATCGACTTCTTTAGGGGTCACCATTAAGTTATGGCCGAGCGGAGCGAGGACTTCATGGATCAGCTGCCTTTTTTCATCCTCTGCGAGGCCTCCGACTATACCGAGAAACGATTTGCGGTGCTCTTCATCGGGAAGGTCTTCTTCGGTGAGGACCTTTTTTTTCCCAAAGCTCATCCCCGCGGGAACGAGCGACCTGGACGGACTGTCGTCTCTCATCTCTCTTCCAAAATGCTTCAGCATGTAATCAATCGTGTCGCTCGTGATCGTGACGGCATCGACCACTGTCGGAACACCGATGGCGATGACCGGAATGCCGAGCGTATCCTTGCTTAACTCTTTTCTTTTATTCCCCACACCAGACCCGGGGTGTATCCCGCTGTCTGAAATTTGAATGGTAGAATTCACACGCTCGATCCCTCTTGATGCCAGCGCATCAATGGCAATGACAAAATCGGGCTTTGAGCGATCGATCACCCCTTGGATAATGTCGCTCGTTTCAATTCCGGTCAAGCCCATGACTCCCGGGGAAAGCGCACTCACCGGACGGTAGCCTTCCTCTACATTTTCGGGCTGCAGCTGAAACAGGTGCCTCGTCACGAGAAGGTTCTCCGTCACTAGGGGGCCGAGCGAGTCGGGCGTGACATTCCAGTTGCCGAGCCCGACTATTAAGCAGCTGGCATCCCGCGGAATGCCCAAATAATCGAGAAACGAGGAAAATTCCTTTGCGAAGACATCGACGACTTTTTCCTGCAATACGGAATCCTGCTGTCTGATCCCTTGTGTTTCAAAGGTTAAATAGCGGCCGGCTTTTTTCCCCGACAGCTTCGCTCCTTCTTCATCAATATCCATCGTCTGAATTTTGACCCCGTCTTTTTCGTATTCTTTGACTGTAAACCCTTTCAGCTCTTTCTTTGGAGAAGCTTCCTTTTCCTCTGCCAGATCCCTCGCTTCCACGGCTAAGTCTGTCCGGACTGCATATTGACTTAAATCGAGCTTCTTTTTCTCCATATTTGCATTCCCTCCAAAAACATAACTGGTGTTAGTGTGCCCACAAGGTCTGCAAACATTCCCGCGAAGCGGAGCTTTCAAATAAAAATACTTTACATTTATATTGCAATCTAAGGGTGTGTTTGATAGAATACAATTTGTTCTATTGTTGAGATCTAACCTATAGAAAAGGAACAGAGGTTATGTCTTAGGAGGTGAAACACATTGCCAAACATTAAATCAGCGATCAAACGCACAAAAACAAACAACGAGCGCCGCGCGCACAACGCAACAATCAAATCTGCAATGCGCACTGCTATGAAACAAGTTGAAACTTTCGTAAGCAACAACGAAGCAGACAAAGCGAAAGCAGCTCTATCTGCAGCAGCAAAGAAAATCGATAAAGCAGCTAAAAAAGGTCTTGTCCACAAAAACACCGCCGCTCGTTACAAATCAAACCTAGCGAAAAAAGTGAACGGACTTTCTGCATAATAGAAAGCTTGGCTATGCCAAGCTTTTTTGCTTGCGTGAAGGATGAAAAAAACGGCTCTCTTTAAAGGAGGCCGTTTTTTTCATGAGGCTGCAGCAGCTTCAGCAAAAACAGTTCAAGCAGGAGCTGCTTGTCTTTTTTGCCTGTCTTCATTTCATAATCCATCACGGCGAGCTGCTCGATAATGTTCCTAAGCTCCTGCTCTGAAAAAAGCCTCGCCTGCTCGATCGCCAGCTTCACCCTGAACGGGTGCACTTTAAGGTTTGAGGCGATTTGCTTTTGTCCGTATCCCTGGTCAGAAAAATATTTGGTCTGCATCAGCAGCCTGAACTGATTAGCAATCAGCGCCATCATTTTAATCGGCTCTTCATTTTGCTTTAATAGATCGTAGAAAATCTGCAGCGCTTCTGTACGTTTCCGATTGACGACCTTATTGATCAGTTCGAAAATATTTTGTTCAAGCCCTCTCGCTACAAGCTTTCTGACATCCTCTATGGTGATCTCTCCGCGGTCACCGGTATATGTACTGAGCTTTTTAACCTCCTGGGCAATGGCTGACAGACTTGCATGACATAACAGGACAAGCTCCTCCGCCGCTTCCGGTTCGATTTGTTTGCCTTCCGACTTCGCGAGGCCTGCGATAAAGTCAGCCGTTTCTTTGGCGGTTAATTCCTTCGCTTCCACCATGTGCGCATGCTTTTTCAGGAGCTTGGTCAGCTTTTTCCGTTCATCGAGCTTTTCATAAGGCGCAAGCAAAACAAACACGGAATAAGGTGCCGGCTGCGTAATGTAAGCTTCCAGTACACCGAGATTATGCTCAAGCTTATCCTTCTTTTTTTCAGCTGTTAAAAACGCCGGGTTTTTCGCCACGACAAGACGCCTTTCCCCCATAAACGGAAAGGTTTCCGCATCCTCCACGGCAAGATCGAGCGCGTCTTCTTCCAGATCAAATATCGAGAAGTTAAAGTCTTTCGTCTCTTCATCAACAACGGCTTGTCTGATCCTTTGAACCGTCTCCTGCAGAAGATGCGTCTCTTTCCCGTACAAGCAATAAACAGGATGAATGTCGCCTTTTTTCAAGCTTTTCCAAACATCAAATACCGTCATCTGCACTTTCCCCTCTTTCATCCTTCCTTTCTATCCTAAAGCGTGTTTTGCAATTAGTAAAGAGAGAAGCGGAGTCACCCGCTCTCTCATTTATAATAAACGCCTTCCATAAACCCCCGGGTCAGTTTATAGAAGACGATGTTCATAAATTTTAGAAAACGGTTGCATGAAGCTCCTAGATTTTTGCAAAGAATTGAATTATACTGGATATCAATAGGAGGGGTAAATTGTGAATGAATTTGAAAAAGACGTGCAAAGCAAACGTAACGATCTTGTAGATTCAGGTGTCGGTTTTATCGTGTCTTTTGGCTTTTTCGCTACAATGTTTATTATCGCTACTGTTATACATCTGGCCGCTTAATCAAGCCAAGTCATGGACACCGCTTTACTCTCCGTCAGGCAAGCGGCTTTTTGACGACTGCTGTTTTTCAGCAGTCATTTTTTCTTGCGGGGAATGTACTTTATCATATGGAGGATGTAGCAAAAACGTTCCGTTCCCGCCTCGAAATAGGTGCTGAATCGAACCGTGCCGATCCGTTCTGAACACCTTCACATCGTGGCGGTTTAGGATGTCCAGCACTTCCCCGTGGGGATGCCCGTAGCGGTTGTGCTCCCCCGCCGAAATGAGGGCGGTTTTCGGCTCAATTTGCTTGATCAGCTCTTCACCCGTCGAACCTTTGCTTCCATGGTGACCGACTTTCAGAATATCCGCTTTAAGATTCGGATACACTTCCATCATCTCCTTTTCGCCCTCCTTCTCCAAATCTCCAGTTAACAGCCACGAAAATCCGCCTGCTTTCATCCACAATACGAGGGAACCATTGTTTTTGCTGTTTTTGTCCGCCTCTTTCGGTGAAAGAACATAAAATTCAAGATTGCCAATATGAAGGATGTCACCTCTTTTGGCTACATTCACCTCGACGCCTTCCTTCAAGGCAAGGCGAAGCAGCTTTTCATCAGACGGTTCGGCTGCGAAGCCTTTCGGCACGATCAATTGCTTCACTTTATGTTTTTGGATCAGCACATGCGCTTCACCGATATGATCCTGATCAGCATGGGTCAAAATTAAAGCATCGAGCTTCTTGACCCCTTTGGTTGCCAGAAAAGGCATTAACACGCTCTCCCCCAATGAAAAATCCTTCTTCCGCTTTCTCCACCGCTCTTTCCGGAAGGATACGGTTCCTCCCGTATCAATGAAGACCGTGCCATTCTGACCGGGAGCGCTGACATACATGCTGTCCCCTTGGCCGATATCAAGCATTGTAACCTCTCCCTCACCTGCAAGCTGAGGAAGACATGCGTGAATCACAAACACAGCAGCAAGCAGGCCGGACGGAATCATGACCGCACGAAGCGACATCTCTTTTTCCAGCAACAGCAAAAACAGAAAAATGGCTGTGAAGTAGAAAAACAACAAAAGATCCGGCGGCTTAGCCGCAGAAAAGACCGAAACATCCGCGGCAGACACCGTTTTAACAGCCTGATGGCTCCACACAAGCAGACGGTCAAGAACGGCGGCTGCCGCCTCCCCCAAGGGATGAAAACATATGAAAGCAAGCAGGCTTCCGAAAGACAGCGGCATGATGATGAAAATATAAAGAGGTATAAAAAATAGATTCATTAATGTGCTGAGAAATGAAAACTCTTGAAAATGAAAAAGCAGAATCGGGAGGGAAGCGAGCTGAGCCAAAAATGACCCCAATAGCAGCTGAGAGATTCGGCTTTTCGGCCTGGTCAATATCTCCTTTGAAAGAATGAAAACGAAGGATACAGCAAAAGAAAGCTGGAATCCGGCTTGAAATAACAGATAAGGATGATACAGCAGCAGTCCGAGGCAGGCAATGCTGATCACATCGGCACTTTTGAAGTTCTTTTTAGACAGTGATGCCAGCAGATAGATTTCAGACATGAAAACCGCTCTCATCACCGACGGGGCGCCTCCGGTCAAAACTGCGGCAACGGGAAGGCCGATCACGAGCAGCCATTTTGCGCATTCCCTCGTGACGCCGAAGCGAATAAATATGTAAAACAGAGCGGCTGAGAGCAGACCGACATGAAGCCCGGAAATCGCTAAAAGGTGAATGATTCCAAGACGCTGATAGCCGTCCAGGACATCTTGTTCAATGAGAAACCGGTCTCCGAAAATTAGCGCTCTTCCAATACCGGCAGCCGAGTCCGCCATATTTTCCTCTATAAAATCAAGGCCCGCTTTTCTGATTTTCAATAGAGATGGCATCAGGCCGCCGCCCGGCTTGCAGCTTGTAATAGACTGAACTGCAAAAATCCAGTGAATCCCTTTTTGATACATGGATTCTTTTTGATTAAAAGTGCCAGGAACCGTCTCTTTTTTCGGCTCTTTTAATTCACCTTGCATGACACAGAGGCTGCCCGGCTGAAGAGCTGAGAGCGCCCGTTTTTCTTGTGGAGACCGGAGCGTATATCCCGCTTTCAAAGCTTCTCCCTCATCTGTTTCGGCTGTGAAAGAAAGCCGGTCTCCGTCTATTACGGGAATATCCTGAACAGAAGCGAGCGTGTGAAATTTGCCTTCATGATAAATCGTTGTATTGAAATGGTCGATCACGTAAAAAGAAGTAAAATATAAAATACAAACCGCTGCACATAAAGCGAAAAGGAGTATTTGTTTTTTGAAGAAACAGAGGATAAAGAACAGAAAAAAACCGACGGCGAGGAAGAGATAAAGAGAAGAGTGAGCGGAGGCGATTCCGGCTGCCGCTGAAATCGCTCCGCACGGGAAGATGCGATGTCTGTCCATTGGTTACACGTAGCTTGTAAACAGTTTGTTGGCCTCTTCGTGTATTTTCCTGATCTCCTCTTCCTCAAGGCCTTTATCAGCCAGCTGTTTGATCAGATCGGCTACAAACGCCAACTTTTCCTGGTTTTTCAAGTCGATAATCATCTCATCGAGCTCTACCTGCTCCACTTTAACAGAAGCCTGATCGAAAAGTTCAACCGCGTAAGGATGGTTTTTGTAATCCTTCGCATAGTATATCGTTTTAATACCTGCCTGAATGATCGATTTACAGCATTGAATGCACGGAAAATGTGTGACATATATTTCAGCGCCTTCGGTCGGAACACCGAATTTTGCACACTGAAGAATCGCGTTCATCTCGGCGTGAATCGTTCTAATGCAGTGCCCGTCCACCATATAGCAGCCTTCATCCGCACAGTGAACGCCTCCGGCGATCGATCCGTTGTAGCCTCCCGCTATAATTCGTTTATCCCTGACAATCGTCGCTCCTACAGCAAGCCTTGTACACGTGCTGCGAAGCGCCAGCAAATGGCTTTGCGCCATAAAATATTGATCCCAAGAAATCCGTTCCACTTGTTTTCCCTCCAAAAATACGATGTCGACTTCCCTAAGTTTACATATGATGATCCGCAAACGTCAATTTACTTTACCGTGATTGCAGATTTTATTCTTTCAAAAGACTTTTCTCCAATTCCCGAAACGTTTGTTATGTCTTCTACCGTGTGAAACGGTCCGTTCTCCTCGCGGTATTCGATAACCGCTTCCGCTTTTGAAGGGCCGATGCCGGGAATCGCCTGAAGCTCCTCAGAGGAAGCCGTATTGATATTGACGATATCGACGGAAGCGCCATCTGCCCTTGAACCCGCTTTCGAGAAAGAATCAGCAGCCTCTTCCCCCTCAAATGGAATGTAAACCACCATACCGTCCTGCAAAACGGCTGCAAGGTTAATTTGCTTTTGATCCGCTTTTTTCTCGGTGCCGCCTGCTTTTTTCAATACATCGTGGACCCTGTCTCCCTCTTTCATTTGATAGACGCCCGGATTTTTCACAGCGCCTTTCAAATCGATGATAACCGCCTCTTTTCCCGCGCTTTTTTCCCGTTTCACCTCCTCCTTCTTGTCATACGTCTGTGCAGAAGCCTCCTCGGGAATGGAGAGGCCGGATGAAGTTTCACGCTTTCCGCTTAACAGCATGAAGGCAGCGCTGATGATCAAGACGAGTGCAACGCCTCCCGCAGCATGCCATTTATATTGTTTTAGCCAATCTGTCAAACCTGCTCACCTGCTTTCATACATATTTTGACTGAAGCCTTCATATCGTTTAAAAGATACAGGTTCAAAGGAGGGGAGAACGATTGAATATCGGCTTTATCGGGACAGGAAATATGGGGACCATTTTAATTGAGGCGTTGATTGAATCCAGAGCGGTCATTCCCTCATCTTTAACAATTACTAACCGAACGATCGACAAAGCGTTAAACATAAAAAAACGATTCCCAGACATTCAGGTTGCAGAACGGCCGGAAGAAGTGATTACGGAAAGTGATGCCGTGTTTATCTGTGTAAAGCCGCTGGATATTTATCCTTTGCTAAAACGGCTTTCACCCGTCTTCACCCGCGATCAGACTGTGGTAACCATTACGAGTCCGGTGCAGGTCGAACAGCTGGAAGCCATCGTCTCCTGCCAGGCGGCAAGAGTGATCCCGAGCATTACGAACAGAGCGCTGTCCGGCGTGTCATTATTGACTTTCGGAGAAAGCTGCACAGCTGAGGCAAAAGAAAAATTGACGGCTTTAGTAAGCAAGATCTCAATCCCTCTCGAAATCGAAAGCGGGATTACGAGGGTCGCCTCAGACATTGTCAGCTGCGGCCCTGCCTTTGTCAGCTATTTGGTTCAGGAGTTTATTCAGGCGGCTGTCGAAGAAACATCCGTGTCAAAAGAGGACGCTATTTTAATGACGAAAGAGATGCTGGTCGGTTTGGGAAGGCTCCTCGAAACAGGCCTTTACACACTGCCCGCCCTGCAGGAAAAGGTTTGCGTTAAAGGCGGTGTAACCGGTGAGGGAATTAAGGCGCTGGAAAGCGGTGTTCAGGATATGTTCCGCCAGATGTTCCGAAACACCCATTTGAAGTATGAAGAAGATATCGCTCTAGTCAAGAAGCAATTTTCCGTTTGATTCATTGTTTCACGAATGTACTGAGATCTCAACAAAGGAAAAATGCATTATGAAAAACCATCGTTACGATTAAACGATGGTTTTTGTTTTTTTTGCTGTATAAAAATGACGTTCCGACTCTGCGCTAGGCTCCAATTTTGAAAAATCAGCAGTGATGCACTGCACCTCAAATCCGGCTTGCCGCAATAAACTGATGTACTTTTCCGTCTGGAAAGTCCGCTGTTCATGCGATTCATCAAACCTTTCGTATACGTCTCTATTTTGTACAAAGAAGGTCAAATCGTGAACAGCTGAATGAGGCTCTTCCCCCGCATAGCTTTGCCATATGACGCTCACTTCTTCATCCTGATCGGCATACGTACTTCCCGGAAAAATGACATCCATTTTGTAAACGGAATGAACATCAAACAGAAGAAGACCGCCCTCTTTTAATAGAGAAAAAACGTTTTTAAAAGTATTGAAAACGTCTTTTTCGCTCTTTAGATAATTCAGCGAGTCACAGCAGATCGCAACCGCGTCAAACTCTTGTCCGTGCCCGGCAAGTTCGCGCATATCCTGCTGAAAGAACTGAATATCGAGCTGCCTGACGGCTGCTTTGTACTGGGCCTGGGCAAGCATGTCTTCGCTGATATCGATTCCTGTGACATCATAGCCTTTTTCAGCCAGGCGGACAGATATTTCACCCGTTCCGCACGCCAGATCAAGCACCCGTATACGTTCTTTCTGCTGCGCGCCGATCGTTTGTTCAATCCAGCTGACCCACTGATCGTAAGGAGCATGAGACATCAGCTTGTCATAAATACTGGAAAATCCTTTATAGATCATTCATTAACTCCGAACGAAAGGTCTTCAATCGGCGCGTCTCCCCACAGCTTTTCAAGGTTGTAATAGCCTCGTTCCTCTTTGTGGAAAACGTGGACAACGACGTCGCCCAAATCGATTAAAACCCATCTGGCTTCGTCAAAGCCCTCCATTTTCTTCACATCAATTCCATTTTCTTCAGCTTGATCCTTAATTTCCCGGGCAATGGCCTGAACCTGTTTGTCAGAGTTCCCATGGCAAATCAGAAAATAGTCAGCCACGAGGGAAATCCCCTGCATATTCAAGGCGATAATATCTTCCGCCCGTTTATCATCGCAGGCCTCTGCGGCAATTTTTAAAATTGAAGCTTGATCCATTCAGTAATTCCTCCTAATGTCTATCGTTTACTAAAGCATTATATGTGGCGACCGTTTCCGGATAAACGGCCTGATTTTTTGAAATTAAAAAGGTAATCGTATTTTTCAATGCCTGGATGAGCGCCGAATCCAAATCTTCCTCAGCGAGAGTCCGAACCTCTTCAACCCCCGGAAAACGGCGGCCCGGCTCGATATAATCCGCTACATAAACCACTTTTTCAAGAAGAGTCATATTGGGCCTTCCAGATGTATGGAACCGAATGGCTGACAGGATGTCTTCATCCGTAATTCCGACCTCTGTTTTGACAAGCGCTGCTCCTGCCGGCGCATGCCAAAGTTCATGATGAAAATTGAGCACTTCAAGCGGCCCGCCTCCGTCGAGGATGATTTGTTTCATCTCCTCTTTTGGGCGAAATTTGGCGTAGTCATGAAAGATCGCGGCGATTTCGGCTTTTTTCAGATCTGCGCCAAACCGTTCAGCAAGTTTGACAGCCGTCTCCATCACGCCGACCGTATGGATGTAGCGCTGTTCTGTCAGCTGTTCTTTCACGCAGGCTAAGGCTTCCTCACGTTTCATATAAACGATTCTCCTTCACATAGACCTTCACTTCGTCAGGTATTAAATAATCTGTCGGCTGCCGATTTTTAATGCGGTCCCTGAGCAAAGATGATGACACTTCAAAAATAGGCACATCGACAAAAACGAGCGGATACGGCGTCTCAATTTGAAAGCCGGGCCGCTTCACCCCGACAAACTGAATCATGTTGACAAGCTTGTCAATGTTTGACCATTTCGGCAGGTATTCCACCATATCCGCGCCGATAATAAAGTAAAACTCATGATCAGGGTATCGGTCTTTCAGCAGGCGAACGGTATCAAATGTATAAGAAGGGCCTTCCCTTTCGAGTTCGATCGTCTCCAGTTTAAATTGCTCTTTCCCCGAAATGGCGAGCTTCAGCATTTCAACCCTGTGCATACTTAGTGAAAACGAGTTTTTTTGTTTATGCGGCGGAATTTGGTTGGGCATAAACCAGATTTCATCAAGATCCAGTTTGTACAGGACTTCATTTGCCATTAATAAATGCCCGTTGTGCGGAGGATCGAATGTCCCTCCAAAAATCCCGATTTTCCTCATGATTACCACCTTTAAGCATTAAGGAAGCTCAATTTTTTTATTTTCTTTTGACTCCTTATACAGCACAATAATGTTTCCGATCGTCTGCACCAGTTCGGCGCGCGCTCCGCCCGCCAGCGCTTCGGCTACTTCCTCTTTAGGCTGCTCGCAGTTTTGCAGCACGCTCACCTTGATCAATTCTCTTGCTTCAAGAGCTTCGCTGATTTGTTTGACCATATTTTCGTTGACTCCGCCTTTGCCGACTTGAAAAATCGGTGACAGATGATGCGCTTCCCGGCGCAAATAGCGTTTTTGTTTTCCTGTTAGCATGATTTTCCTCCTAGTTGCTGCAACACAATTGATTTCATTTTTTCCATATTCGGCTCATGTCCTGTCCACAGCTCAAAAGCAAGGGCTGCCTGGCCGATGAACATGCCGACTCCGTCCAATGTTTTCAAGCCTTTTGCTTCAGCCTCATGCAGCAGGGCCGTTTTCAGCGGATTGTAGATAATATCGCATACAAGGCACGTTTCTTTCGCATTCGCCAATGAAAGCGGGGCAGCTTCGACATTCGGATGCATCCCGACCGACGTCGTTTGAATCACGATATCATATGCTGACAAGTCTGCTTCCGCTTCCTGCAGTGACAAGGCGCGTGCCTCTCCATCAAAACGCTGAGTGAATGCTAATGCCTTTTCAGGCGTACGATTCGCCACATCAAGCCGCTTGGGCGTCTCGGCTGCCAGAGTGGTAAATATCGCCCTCGCCGCACCGCCTGCTCCGATCAACAGTATCGAGAGCTCAGAAAGCGGACGATCAAGGGATGGCTTCAGCGATTTAAGAAACCCTGCTCCATCTGTATTATATCCGACCAGCCCTTCTTTTTCTCTTCTGACAGTGTTTACCGCCCCGAGAGCTTCGGCGCTTTCATCAATACGGTCGAGATGCTTCATGATCGATACTTTGTGGGGGACGGTCACATTAAACCCTTGAATGCCAAGGGCCCGCATACCTTTCACAGCATCTTCAAGATCTTCGTTTTCCACGCGAAAAGCGTGATAATGCCCTTCTAAAGAAAGATCCTTCAAAGCCGCATTATGGATGTCCGGAGACATGGAATGGGCCACCGGATTGCCAATCAGTCCGTATATCGGTTTCATAACTCTCTCCCCTTAGCACTTATATTAGAGATCTGCGCAAAAACACGTGAACGCCTTTAGGGGCGTGGGCGACAATTTTTTGGTTTGCCCCCTGGACCGTTACCCAGCCAAGGCCCGAGAACACAACGTCCGTTTTCGGCTCTTTAATCGTAAACGTATGTTTGACAAGCGCCGGAAACGAGTCAAGATCTTCTTTTGCAGGGGGAGCAAGCATTTCCCCAGCGTGCTTTTCATACAGCTGATCCGCGTTTTCAAGCTTTGTTCTATGGATCTTGAGTTCATTCGGCATATAGCATACAAACGAAGACCTGCCTCCGCTTGCATAATCAAACCGCGATAATCCGCCGAAAAACAGCGTCTGTTCCTCGTTCAGCTGAAAGGTGCGCGGCTTCAGCTCCTTCTTCGGCGTCAATATTTTCAGATCGCGTTTCGCGACATAGTGCGCCATTTGATGATGGTTGATGATTCCCGGCGTATCATACATCGCAGATCCATCATCCAGAGGGATTTCAATCGCATCAAGCGTCGTCCCCGGATATTGGGATGTCGTGATAATGTCGTCTTCTCCGGAAACCTCTTTAATAATCCGGTTGATGAACGTTGATTTCCCGACGTTCGTACATCCGACGACATACACGTCCTTGCCTTGTCTGTAATGTTCGATCGCGTCGATCGCATCTTTCATCCCCTGCCCGCGCCCGGCGCTGACGAGCAGCACATCAACAGGCCTTAAGCCAAGCTCTTTCGCCTCGCGCTTCATCCAGTTTACAAGGCGCTCGCGCTTGACTGATTTAGGGAGAATATCTGCTTTGTTTCCTATTAATAAGATCGGATTACCTCCGACAAAGCGGTTCAGTCCGTTGATCCAGCTTCCGTTGAAATCAAAGATGTCGACGATTTTCACGATGAGTGAATCCGTTTCCCCGATGCCGTGCAGAATCTTCAAAAAGTCATCGTCCGTCAGTGAAACATCTTGAATTTCGTTATAATTTTTCAATCTGAAGCAGCGCTGGCAGATGACGTCTTCTTTTAACAGCGATGCTTCAGGCGCATAGCCCAGTTTATTTTTATCTTCGGTTTGAATGGCGACTCCGCATCCGATACAAACTACCTTTTCCATTCATTATTCCTCCCACTGAATATGGCCTTTCCGTTTTAGAGCGCTGAGAATTCTGCGTTCGACTTGGCGGTTGAAACGCGTAAAAAAGCCGTCGGAAGCAGCCACAGGCACGACAAGAATGGTATGGAACCCGTTGCGGTTCCCTCCAAGCACATCTGTCATGAGCTGATCTCCTATGACAACGACGTCTTCTTTTTTAAGACCCATATTTTTAACGGCTTTTCTGAAAGCTCTGCCCATCGGTTTTTTCGCTTTGTAAATAAACGGAATATTAAGCGGTTCAGAAAATATTTTGACGCGTTTTTCATTATTATTAGAGACAATTGTCACTTTAATCCCGTGCTCTTTCATCTCTTCAAACCACTCGATAAGACGCGGTGTAGCACTCGGCCTGTCCCATTCTACAAGCGTATTGTCCAAATCTGTAATAATCCCTTTTACATTGCGCTCTTTTAGTTTTTCAGGGGTAATATGAAAAATATTTTTTACAAATTCATCCGGCAAAAAAAACTTTTTTAACACAAAGCCGCACCCTTTCCTTTCAATTACTGCTTCTTTTTTCAATGTGTCGAATCAAATCTAAAAGTGTCTTAAAAAATCGGCTGTCCGAAAAGTTTTCGACATATAATAGGATTCTTCAACAGGTGTGGATAAAATTACACACAGTATCCACTCATATTTCATCGACCTTTTATTAAATTATAAACATGATACCCACAAGTTATCCACTTTTTGGTGTGGATAACAGAACGATTGTTCTCGCCCAATATTCATGATAGATTATAGGTACTTCAAACAAAGATCATATAACTTAACATTTTATGCTTATTCCAAACAGGTTATTCCAATTTTCATGAGGAGGTGTCTTCCCCATTAAATGGGTACCGAGTATGAAAAAGCTGTCTGATGAACTTTTAATAGAATCATACATTAAAGCAAATGAGATGAATTTGAACCGCGAATTCATCGAGCTGATTGAAACCGAAATCAAAAGAAGGTCGCTCGGTCATCTGCTTTCCGTCTCTTCATAGCTCAAGCACTCCCGGGCGCTCTTGCCGCTTTTTTTCACTTAGGTTGATATTATATCACTTGAATAATACGCTTACTACTGTTTTTCATGAAAAAACACCTCTCTATAAAAGAGGTGCTATTTGAAGAATCCGCGAGGACTAAGCCAGTAGAACCCGCCGATGACCAGCAGGACGACTAAAAGGACGACAACGAACGCATATCCGTATGCGGCGCCTGCATATCCGGGATAAGCCGGGTACGAACACGGACCAGCGGGAAAAGGATATCCCATCGCATCATTCCTCCTTTGGTCTGTTATAGTAACAGCCTATGAAGAAAAAGGAGAAATGGCTAGGCCTTTTACTTAAATCAAGACGTTTTTATGATTTTGCTTTTGTTAATTCCTTCAAAAATAATTCGCGCGCCTTTTGGGGTTAAGTGATTTCCCGATGGGTCGATAAACCCCGAATGGATCAGCTTTTCATCTGTAGCTCCGCCCGCTTTTTTCACGATGTTTTTCCAGTTGTCGATAAGCGGAACATCAAGTTCCCGCGCCGTTTCCCTTGTGACGTCATTATAGGAATCGTGCCATTTACGCGCTCCACCGTATTTTTCAAACGAAGAAGCCCGGTATCTTGCATAATAAAAGATGTTGTCCCCGCTTCCTTCGACGATCGGCAGGCACGTCATTAAAACCGGCTCTATCCCGCGGCGGCGGCTTTCTTTAACAAAATAATAAAGGTTTTCTTTAAACCTTTTTTTGGATACGCGCGGCAGCCCTTTCGTAAGAATTGCTGCATCATTTGTTCCGAACATGATAAAAAGATATGCCGGCTGCTTGTCCAGCACATCCTTCCTGAACCGAAACCTGGCGTCTTCCGTCGTTTCTCCGCCTATTCCTGCATTATTTATTTTGTACTGCCCTTGAAGGGAAGTCTGAAGTAAATTGACCCACTTTTCCGCTTTTGGATAATCGCGAAACTGCCAATTTGAGCCGCGTGTATTGCTGTCTCCAAATGCTACGACTTTTCTGGGATCGTCCTCTCCGCAGCCTGAAAGCAGAAGCAGAAAAACGAGAACCATCACCAAGCTTTTTTTCATTCGTTCCACCTCCAAAAGCCAATACTACGATCATATAGGAGAGAAGCCGCACTTTCAACGGGAGAACTCTTTGTCATCCTGCCGCATCCAGTCCTTGCTATGCCTTTAACCTGTCCCCCCTGTTTAAAAACATTCGTATTGGTTCACGGTTTTCCGACAAATAAAGAATAAGTTTTGACAGGTCGAAAACCTAATTTTTCAGCGAGGCGGATCGATGCGCGGTTTTGCCGGTCGCAATCCCAACGCGGTTTCAAACGGTTCTTTATTGCATGTGCGATAAAGGCGCTGGCGCAGCTGACTGCAAATCCCCGCCCCCTGTAATCCGGGTGTGTTGCGATATCAACTTCGGCAAAGCGTTCCGAACAAAAAATGGTGACACATTCGCTTGCGACCACACCTCCATGCAACACTTTAAACCCGAAACAGTTCTTCAAAAAACGGCTGGCCCCTCCCCAATACTCATCAGCGTATTTTTCAGTAAAATTCGCGCTTTTTTGAAGGTCATCTTCAGTAAATCTTTCTACCCCGGCAAATGCTGCGCCGCAATCACGCTCCTCTTTTCCGAGGAAAAATGACACGCGCTCCATTTGCTGCAGAGGATCGCCAAGCCCCCCGATTAAAAAAGCGTCCCACTCTTCAGAAGCCGAAAACACGGTAAAGCGCGCTCCGCTCCTCTGTTCATTTAAATAATGGAGCCACTCGCTTCTTCCGCTGTCCGGAGGGTTTCCAGCGACATAATAAATCCCGGAAGATGTTCGAAAAAGAGCAGTGGCCGGTGTGAGGAAATCATCGACATAGACGTTTCCTTCGATGATTCCTTCGGCTATCGCATGCGCGAATGTCGGGCTTTCTTCCGCTAACAAAGCCTTTGCTTTTCGTTTTTCACTCGATTTCAGTTCAATCATCATGACTCCCCCTCGAACTTGAGACAGATCATCAAGCCCCGCCGGCTGATTCGGCGACGCCTTCAATATTGCGGTCAAAGATAAAAACAGACACTGCAATATCCTCCTGAATTTTGATGTCCGTAAAAAGGTGCTCTAGCTTCGCTCCGATAAGCTCCTCCATTCCTTCCGGCACGTGATTGGAGTAGTGTTTCTGAATCAGGGTCGTCCTTGCCGCATGCACCATTTCCCTTCCCTCCGGCGTGCTTGCGATAAACTGCTCGCTCGCCGTCAAATTGCCGTACAGTGTCGAAACTGCCATATTGTCGACAAAGACCGTTCGTATCCGTTCAGGCCCCTTGCCAAACAGCTCTTTTCGAAGCTTGCGAATCATATCGTTGAATTCATGGATTTTTTTAGACATCATGCATACCCCTTCCGTTTAAAACCTTACACCTGTCTCGATGTCCCCTTAGACATTTCACTTGGTTAAAATTTTCCTATTCTATTGAATTATAATCAATATCACTTTATAATTAAAGCCGGGCTGATGGATTTGTAATACCGTCGTGTTATGAATCTATCGAATCTGACAATATAGGATTGGTCTGTTAGTAAGCTTTGCTAGTAAACTATTCCGCCATGTATGTTTATACCGATTTCCCGCGCCGGAAATCGGTATATATGTACATGGCTTTTTTGATTTTGAACATGATGGAGGGAAATGAAGATGGACGGAAAGCCAATCAGTATCCGGATAGACGGCAAAGAATTTGAAGCAGTGGCCGGGGCAACCGTTTTAGACATATTGAACAAAAACGGGTTTGAACACCCGCAAATATGCCATGTACCAGAGACGGATCCTATTCAAACGTGTGATACGTGTATTGTGGAAGCAGACGGAAAATTAAAACGGGCATGCTCCCTGCGGGCTGAAGACGGAATGACGATCAGCCTGTCAGCAGAACGGGTCAAAGCTGCACAAAAAGAAGCAATGGACCGCCTGCTCGAAAATCATTTGCTCTATTGTACGGTATGCGACAACAACAACGGGAACTGTAAGCTACATAATACGGCAGAAATGATGGGAATCGAAGACCAGAAATACCCTTACACGCCTAAAGAAGACCCGTCTTGCGCCGTCGATATGTCACACCCCTTTTACCGCTATGATCCGAATCAGTGCATTGCTTGCGGACAATGTGTTGAAGTTTGCCAAAACCTGCAGGTCAATGAGACGCTCTCGATTGACTGGGAGCTTGAACGGCCGCGGGTAATCTGGGATGAAGGCGTATCAATCAACGAATCCTCATGCGTCAGCTGCGGGCAGTGTGTCACGGTCTGTCCGTGCAATGCGTTAATGGAAAAATCAATGCTTGGAAAAGCCGGTTTCATGACAGGCATCAAACCGGATGTCATGGAGCCGATGATCGACCTTGTCAAAGATGTAGAGCCGGGATACAGCAGCATCTTTGCCGTTTCAGAAGTCGAGGCGGCGATGCGTTCACAGCGGACCAAAAAGACAAAAACCGTCTGTACGTTCTGCGGTGTCGGCTGTTCATTTGAAGTATGGACAAAAGGCCGTGACATCTTAAAAATTCAGCCGGTTTCAGAAGCTCCAGTCAATGCCATCTCGACGTGTGTGAAAGGGAAATTCGGATGGGATTTCGTCAATTCGGAAGAACGTTTAACCAAACCGCTGATCCGCAAAAATAACGAATTTGTCGAATCGACTTGGGAAGAAGCGCTTGACTACGTTGCCCGCAGATTAGGCTCGATTCGGGAGCAGAACGGAAAAGACGCAGTCGGATTTATTTCGTCTTCAAAAATCACGAATGAAGAAAACTACTTAATGCAAAAGCTGGCGCGGCAAGTATTTGGCACTAACAATGTCGACAACTGCTCGCGCTACTGCCAGTCTCCGGCAACAGACGGATTGTTCCGCACGGTCGGCATGGGCGGCGATGCAGGCACCATTCAAGACATCGCGAAAGCAGGCCTCGTCATCATCGTCGGCGCCAACCCGGCCGAAGGCCACCCGGTACTGGCGACCCGCGTGAAGCGCGCCCATAAGCTTCACGGACAAAAGCTGATCGTCGCCGATCTTCGCAAAAACGAAATGGCCGAACGCTCGGATCTGTTCATCAGACCGCGGCAAGGAACTGATCAAGTATGGCTGATGGCCGTGACAAAGTATATGATCGACCAGGGCTGGCACGATCAGGCGTTTATCGATGAAAACGTCAATTTCTTTGAGGAATATAAGCAATCTCTTGAGACATACACCCTTGAATATGCAGAAAAAATTACAGGCATCCATAAACAGACGCTGATTCAAATCGCTGAGATGATCCGCGACGCCGACGGTACATGCATTCTTTGGGGAATGGGGGTCACCCAAAACACGGGCGGTTCCGACACGTCCGCAGCGATTTCAAACCTGCTTTTAGCTACCGGGAATTACCGCCGCCCGGGCGCAGGAGCTTACCCGCTCCGCGGCCACAACAATGTCCAGGGCGCCTGCGACATGGGGACGCTTCCCGGCTGGCTTCCGGGATATCAGCACATTACAGATGACAAAGCGCGGAAAAAGTTCGAACAAGCTTACGGCACAACAATCGACGAGGAGCCCGGACTTGACAACATTGAAATGCTTCACGCCGTTGAAGAAGGCAAAATGAAAGCCATGTATATCGTCGGAGAAGATATGGCTTTAGTCGATTCAAACGCAAACCGGGTCCATGACATTTTATCAAGCCTTGAATTCCTTGTGGTTCAGGATGTGTTCCTTTCGAAAACAGCTCAATACGCCGACGTCGTTCTGCCTGCGTCAGCTTCTCTTGAAAAAGATGGAACTTTTACAAACACGGAAAGACGTGTCCAGCGGTTGTATCAGGCGCTCCCGCCGCTCGGAGATGCGAAGCCGGACTGGGTTATCATTCAAGACATCGCAAACCGGCTTGGAGCTGACTGGAGTTACAGCCACCCTGGCGACATTTTTTCAGAAATGGCAAGCCTGTCTCCGCTGTTCTCCAAGGCGGATTATGACGCAATTGAAGGATGGAACAGCTTCCTGTGGGGCAGCTTGACCGGAGAAAGCACGCCTCTTTTGTATGAAGACGGCTTTAACTTTCCTGACCGGAAAGCGCGCTTTGCCATCGCAGACTGGGCAGAGCCCGCCGAATTTCCTGAGGAGTACGACCTTCACATTAACAACGGCCGAATGCTGGAGCATTTTCACGAAGGCAATATGACAAACAAATCGGCAGGCATCCAGGCAAAAGTGCCGGACGTCTTTGTGGAAGTCTCGCCTGAGCTCGCCAAAGAACGGGGCATCTGCGACGGATCGCAGGTCAGGCTGATCTCGCCGTTTGGCGCCGTAAAATTAACGGCGCTTGTGACAGACCGGGTCAGAGCGAACGAACTTTATCTGCCGATGAACTCGACAGATAAAGAATCGGCGATCAATTTCTTGACCGGTCCCGCAGTAGATGCGCGCACCAATACACCGGCTTACAAGCAGACCAAGGTTCGTATGGAAGTGCTCGGCGGATGTGCAGAACCGCCGCTTCCGAAAACAAATCCGCGCAATAAGAAACGCCATCCGCAAAACGGGGCTGAAGTCGAGCGGAAATGGAAGCGTCCGGGGTACGTTCATTTAACAGACTAAATCAAAAGGAGGTCATCACACATGGCAGCTCCCATCACCGCCATCCGCAAAGAAGAAAAATCTGAGGAGCAAATAAAGCTTGAAAAACTCGAAGAACTCAAAGCCCTTTTGGCTGAACAGGAAGCCGCCGTTTCAAAAACGATGAAGCTTCTCGGCGAACTGAACGGCCTCGGGATCCTTGATGCCGCAGACAGCATGATCGGCGCGAAGGAAGACATCGCCAAAATCGTCCTCGGCCAGCTGTCCAAAGAGCCGGCCAAAAACCTGATGAATACAGCCATTGCAGCAGGCGGCGCTCTCTCCAAAGCCGAACCGGAAGTCATGGGGAAACTTGTAGAAAGCATCGTCGCCGGCACAAAACAAGGAGAGGACTTTTTAAAAAGCGATAAAAAAACCGGAGTCCTCGATCTGCTGAAAGCCATGAACGATCCGGACATCAACCGGGCCGTCGGCTTCGGCCTGCAATTTTTAAAAGGCATGGGAAAAGCGCTGAAAGAATAACAAATAAGAAAACCGGCTCACCACTTTGAGCCGGTTTTCCTATTGGCGATAGAAGCACCGTCGCTTTCTGTCGCCTCATTTGCTGTGTGTTTCATCTTTTTTATTCAGCGATTCTTTTAAAATATTAAAAACTGCCGCCGCAATAACGACAGTCATTAACCCTGTCGTCAGCAGGTTTGGGAAGGTTTCCTGAACTCCGATCATGACCACGCTCAACACAATCAACGAAAGTATGAACAGACGTTTGTTTTTCATCTGCCGCACCGGACCGGCTGGTTGATAGCGTTTACGATATGGTGAACCGTCCGGCACCCTCACCCCCTTACCTTTATTATCCCGCTCTTGTTAACTTTTGTAAACGGCTAAAAAATGGAAGCGATTGCAACGGTCGCCCTTTCCGGCGAAAACAAGCGGCTTCATGCCGAACAGAACGCCGGAATATTTGGCAGTCCGGCAATTTTGCCGGGTACAGACACAGACATCCCCCCTCCCACATACATTTACATATAGGCTTCTGCCTACATACATTTTGTGGAGGTGCCGTTAATGACAGGTGTTTTTGCAGCGCTCGGTTATGTCATCAAGGAACTCGTTTTTTTAGTATCATATGTGAAAAACAATGCCTTTCCACAACCGCTGTCAAGCAGTGACGAAAAAAAGTACTTGGAGCTGATGGCCCAGGGGGATGAACACGCGAGAAACATGCTGATCGAACATAACCTCCGGCTGGTCGCCCACATCGTCAAAAAATTCGAAAACACAGGCGAGGATGCAGAAGACCTGATTTCCATCGGAACGATCGGGCTGATCAAAGCAATCGAAAGCTATTCAGCCGGAAAAGGAACTAAGCTCGCCACTTATGCGGCGCGTTGTATAGAAAACGAGATCCTCATGCATTTGCGCGCATTGAAAAAAACGAAAAAAGACGTCTCACTCCATGACCCGATCGGCCAGGACAAAGAAGGCAACGAAATCAGTTTGATTGATGTCCTCAAATCGGAAAACGAAGACGTCATCGACACCATCCAGCTCAACATGGAGCTTGAAAAAGTGAAAAAATACATCGACATCCTGGACGGCAGAGAAAAAGAAGTCATCGTCGGCCGCTTCGGCCTTGATTTGAAGAAAGAGAAAACACAGCGCGAAATTGCGAAGGAGCTTGGGATTTCGCGGAGCTATGTGTCGCGGATTGAGAAACGGGCGCTGATGAAGATGTTTCATGAGTTTTACCGGGCGGAGAAGGAGAAGCGGAAGAAGGCGAAGGGGAAATGAGATCGATGATGAGGCTCGGAGTTATACTAACCTGGCCTCTTTTTCTTTTGTAAATTAAATTAGCCTTTACTTTTTTTTCGCAATCCCAATACTACAGCCGTAATACCGCATAAAGATATAAGGCAAACACATATGAACATAAACATTTGTGAGTTATGTATTGATTGATACATTGTTTCACCTCCTGTAATACATCTTCTTCGGTCTTGCTACTATAATGTTATTTTCGTTTTTCACAGCACATCTATCATGATCACTGCAAGATAATTTGTTAGTGAATCTGTCCAAAATAATTCACCATGACCACGGAAAACGAATACGATCAAAGAAACGGACAATCTCTTTTCTTATATCATCTGGCAAACGTGCAAGTCGCTGTAAATCATCCATGAAGGCCTGATCAAGTCGTTTGTCAGTGATAGGCCACTTGACAATTAACTCTTGCACAGTGGCTCCCCCGGGTACTTGCCTCAATCCCTTGGCCAAGCCACTAGCATTGAGGTATTCTTGATCGAGGCCAGGGGCACCAAGAGATTTAATAAGATCGTCAGTGAAAAAGTTACAATTGTGACCAGCTACGTCATATCTTGTGCCGTTCCATCGATTAATGACTGACTCGAGAGTCGCCTTTGCTTTATCCAAGTTACCAGGTACGATACGTACCATTGTACGATGGTGTTTAAGATCCATTCCGCTTGGATTGCAAGTCTCAACCTGATTGTTATCCTGGAAATAGTACTCACGACCATCAATGACAGTCCCAGTATGCCAGAAGGGAGCAGAAACGATCTTGTATACATTAACTTCGATCCGTGTCTGTTCAATGTTCGAGTTTGAAGGATCGACGATCCGGAAAGCTTCCCATTCTTTTGGTTCATTTCGATTTGCCATAAGTACCCCTGTTGACTCAGCGCAAAGGAACTGGCCATTATGTACTGACAGGGACACAAGTCCATTATGATCGATGAACAGACCGAATTTCTCCCATTCATGTGCTTCTCCTCGGTTCGCAACGATGATTGTTCCACCACCGTTTTCAGCGCATAAGTATTGGCCATTATGTGCTTTAAGTGTGATGTGGTCTTCATCCAAACGGTTGAGTTCAAAGGTTTCCCACTCTTTAGCTTCTGGGCGGTTAACCACAACCAAATCACCGCCACCATTCTCCGCGCAAACATAAGTACCCATCCATGTCTGTAAACAGATCCGTGTACTTTCACCAACATTAGGTATTACCACTTTCACCAACCCCTATGGAAAAATTTCAGCTGTACTCTTCATTTAAAAAGTTCAACATGTATCATTAACATCTGGCGTTGACATCATACAGGGATTATTGAAATTGTTTTTTCTATGCTTTCTTTTTGTTTATTTATCGGGCGGAGAAGGAAAAGCTGAAGAAGACGAAGAGGAAGTGAAATTCATTCATTGTGTTTCTGTTCTAATTATTCAGAAAATGTAAGTGGGGGATGCTTTAAAAACTCCCCCACTTCTAACCACTTTTAAGCCTGTTAAAAAGTAACGTTTGAACCAACCACAACACTAACAGTATTGTAAGTTTCACTCAAGCAGGAACATTTCCAACAAAAATGTTAGCTAATCTAAATTAATTTTTATATGGTGAGGGGGATACTCTAATCGAGTTCTTCATTATTTTTAAGGATAACGGGTTAAATTTAAAAGTATTATAGCGCCTCTCCCCCAAAATAATAGGCTTTAACATCGCTAAAGGTCAATTGAGTTTGGTTTAGAAAACTTATTTGACCATTATGTAATTAGTCGTCATCAAGCCCTTAACCCTGCACTGAGACAGCCCACTTTCATCGATCGAAGCCGGTATTCGTTTCATTTTCAGTCTCATTTTGATAACTGCAGGAAATAGACTGGCCTCCCTATCTAGCTGCCACTAACTTAGGAGATAACCTCCTCTCTTTGCCCATCGTACCACTTAGCCTGGGACATATACATATTATAATATTCACCCTTTAACGCCATAAGCTCTTTGTGGCTGCCTTCTTCTAAAATCTGACCATCTTTTAAATGAATAATTCGATCTGCCATCTTAACCGAAGCTAATCGATGTGAAATAAAAATAGCTGTTTTATTCTCGGTCAATTCTCTAAATTTCTCAAAGACATAGGCCTCTGTTTTAGGATCTAGAGCAGCAGTTGGCTCATCCAGTATTATTAATTTTGATTTTTTGAAAATTGATCTAGCAAGAGCTATCCGCTGCCACTGACCTCCTGAGATATCAATACTATTCGGGAGCACTTTTCCCAAAGTCGTATCATAACCATTAGGCAATGCCTCTATAAAGCTGTCTGCTCCGCTTAAAAATGCAGTCTGTTTAATTTCGTTTAAATTGTCTATTTGACTAATATCGCTTAAAGCAATATTTTCTTTAACTGACAAGGCATATTTAACAAAATCTTGGAAAACAACGCTCACATACTCACTTAACTCATTTTCGTCTATTTGGCATAAATCTTTCCCTTCTAAAAAGATGTTTCCAGCAGTGGGTTTATATAGACCGGTAATCAATTGAATCAATGTAGTTTTTCCTGAACCATTATGACCTACAATCGCAACTTTTTCTTTATCCTTTATTTCCAAATTAATGTCCTTCAGAGAGTAACCGTTGCTTAGTGGATATTTAAAGTAAACATGCTTAAGTGAGATATTTGCTGTATCCGATTTATTTACAATGTTTTTTTCTAACTTTTCTTTTTTTGCATCATCTTCATTTTGATATTCAATAAAATCAAAAAAGTCTTTTATATAGAGATTGCTTTCGAAAAGTGAAGCTAATAAATGTGATGTTTGGTTAACAGTTCCTTGTAGTCCCTGAATTGCTTGTGCAGTTGATACAAAGCTTCCTATATTCATTTTTCCTAATTTCAACAGCCAGACCATTAAAACTGCAGACATGGAATAAAGAACAGCGGTCAGAGAGTCCAATCCTATGTTTGCCCTATTTTGTTTTAAAAAAAGCTTTAACATTTTTTTATTGTTTGATGTGGTGAGATTCCTCCATCTATTAATTAAAAAATTCCCTGATCTAAATAATTTGATCTCTTTAACGCTTTGTTTGTTTCAAAATAAGGAATTGATATAGCTTGCTTCTCTCATTAATCCGGATTGGAGCCTATTCAAATTGAAATTTGAGTAACCAAACTTGTATTGGATGATGAAGGCAGGAATTGATGCTAGGATCCCTAAGACGACAAGTCCCCAGTGAATAAAGAACAAAAAGCCTATATACGAAACAATTGTTATACATAATTGCAGTACATGCATAGAGTTGCTGATCGGCCTTAAAAAACTGGGCCCATAGTTGTTAATCCTAAATTGATGGTTATAAAACTCAGGCATATCAAAATAAAAGAAGGGGGAATTCATGGATTTTTCAATGATCATGTTTCCCAACTTAAGATTCAATTTTAATTCCATATCCTTGTCTAATACATTCATGATATGAACACAAGCAGACCTAGATATCATAATTATTAATTGTATAAATAATAAGAGGAGTAATGTAAAAACGTTGTCTTTTTTGTCTGTTATGATACTTGCTGTTTCGTTAACAAGTCTAGTAAGTATCCATAATTCACATACAGGAAACAATCCATTCAAGATACGAATAAATAGAGAACCAAAAATCCATAGCTTATTAGTTTTGAAAATTAAATGAAAAGATTTCAAAAAGTATGTAATCACAATTTTAACCTCTTAAGAGAGGATCGGATTAATACCCGACCCCCTTTATTTTACGCGAAGTACCCACATCCACAATGCTGTTTATAAGGCACTCTATCTGGTCCATTACAATATTCTATTGTAGCTTGTCTTCCTGGTCCACAAGTGTTAGTGGAGCAATAAATATACCAGCAGTCTGCATCTTGAGGTGCAAAATCAAGATTAAGTTCTTCGTTCTCCATTTTTTCACCCCCTTTCAAGTTCTGAATATATTAAGATATTTTTTTTACTTGTAACATAGATACTAAAAAGTCAATATCTTTTTTATAATTTATCAAACCCTTTTCGATTACTTTTCCTTCATTTGAAATTAAGTAAGAAAAAGGAAAACCGGTTATTCCAAGGGTATGTAAGTGTTCATGGTCGATTATTGATACTGACCAATCTTCTAAATTATATAAAGATATAGTTTCTTGTGCCTGTTTCTTGTTCGCTAACATTATTAGTTCAAATTGTATTTTGGGATACTCTTTCTTAAGTAATTCAAGAAATGGGTAAACTCTCTTACAACCACTACATCCATATGAAGTGAAGATCAATATAACTCCTCGTGTCTTTTTTGAGATAGTCACTTCTTGCCCCACAATCGTTTTTAATGTGGTGATTGGGTAAGTTTCTCCTTTCGGTAGTCCTTCGTCACTTTTTAATAATCCCTGTTGCTTCTTTGTTCTTAGCATATTCCTATAAAGTTGCAGTACCAAGAATGCAACTGTTATAACTAAAAAAGACAGGGAGATCATTAGAATTGTTTCACTCAATATTTATTCCTCCTCATATACATTAAATGTATGTAAGTATTAATTAAAAAGTATGTAAGCATGACAGCAATACTTGATAAGAATAGATTTAGAGTCGTATTAAGAGGAACGAGTTCAATACCTGTTTGGGACCTTCTAAAAAAAATTAGAGTTCCCAGTAACAGACCTAAAACTGTTATACGATAATATGAAACCTTGTCACCAAGAAATTCTTCACTTAGTTTCCCAAAACAATTGCATTTGATTTTCTGCTTTTTAAATTGAACCAATAGATTGCTAATTAAGAATGCCAGCAATAACATCAAAATGATCACTTCACCAAAAAGCTTGGTAGTATTAAATGCTATTGTTATCGCTGCTAACGCCTCTAAGATAAGGAAAAAGTATGCGGAAATTTTTACAACAAAAAGATTGCTTATTATGGAAGAGACTGTTTCGATGAAACCGCTAATGTTTTTCAATTTAACGATAAAAGAGATTGAGAACATTACACTAAAGAAACATTGTATGAAAAAAATTAACTCCATCCAATCCCACCCTTTCAGCAAAGAAATAAGTTCTTTGTATTCATTTCTTCAAGACTACAAAAAATCCTTTTTTTTCATATAAAAAAAATAAAAGGGAAATTTGGTTCGAAAAGGGTTGTTTTTTGAAACTTGTCTATTTATGATTCTATTCCCTCTTACTCTTTCATATACTTACAAGGAAATCGTTTTTTAGGAGGGGCATTATGAAAAGAAAGGGAAAAAAGAGATATGTCTTCCTTTATATTCAAGCAGGGATTTTATCCTTTGTTGGTTTGTTTATAATCATAGGATTGATGACAACGTTTCTTTCAATTAGAATCTCAGCGGACTTTATGAATACTGCATTAAGAGAAACCGATTCTCAAAAGGTTTTTCACTATTTTCTAGCCAGTGAAAATAAATATTTTGCAGCAAATCAAAATCCATTAAAGGACATTTCAATAACTAAGTTAGCTTTTCAATTAATGACCAATGTAAAACCCGATGACTACAGAACCTTCTTAGGAAAAGAAATTCCGGGGTTTTCAGAATTTGATACGAAAATTGAAGTCGCTGGACAAGGGACAGATTTCACTACTCTACCTGAAGAGTCTTCACCCCCAATGGAAGTATTGCTAAAAGAAAAAGAAGTTTCACAAGAAATGTTGACAGAGGATAGTAAAGAAAATAAAGATTCGAACCCAAAACCTTCTCAGACCACTAACGGAAGAAAAGTTGTTTACCTTTATCATACTCACAGCTGGGAATCCTTCCTTCCTCTTCTTAAGAATGCAAATACGCCAGATGATGCAGTTAGTTCTGATGAAAGAGTTAATGTTATAGGGGTGGGGAAAAAATTAAAACAAAACCTAGAAAGTAAAGGAATTGGTGTTGAACAAAGTACTGTAAATGCAACTGAAAAACTTCATAATAGAGGATGGAACGCCAATCAATCATATCGCTATTCCCGTTCACTTGTTAAAGAAGCAACTGCAACAAATAAAGATTTAACATATGCAATCGATATTCATAGAGATGCACTTAGAAAAGAGAAAACTACGATTAATATAAAAGGTAAGAGTTATGCTCGCTTGGTTTTTGTTATAGGCAAAGCAAATCCTAACTACGAAGAAAATCTAGAATTTGCAAAAAATCTTCATAAAGAACTAGAAAAAAAATACCCTGGAATAAGCAGAGGTGTACTAGCGAAAGGGAGAGATGCAGGGAATGGCCTCTATAATCAAGATTTGTCCAAGCACTCTATTTTATTAGAAGCTGGTGGAGTAGATAACAATATGCAAGAGCTAGACAATTCAATGGAGGCTTTTGCAGGCGTTTTTTCTGATTATTTCTGGAAACAGAACGATGCTGAAAAATATTGAGCTGAAAGGGATGGATGATCTTGAAACAAAAAAGCCCACCTTTAATTTGGTTAATTTACACCTTTATCAGTACTTTGTTTTCTTACTTCCTTTTTGATTGGAAAATTACGATTGGTTTTTTTGTAGCTGGTGTCTTAATGGGGGGGCTTTGTTTAGCCGAAAATTTCTTAAAAGAATAAATACTTTGTGTCCCATCTATTACCTTGACCCTCTCTCTGTTTTGGTCAATTAAGTCCTGGTTAGAAAACTTAATTGACCTTTCTGAAATTGAACAGCTATCAATTCCTTTTATTCAACACAAGTGAATCAGCCCTATACTTGGATAAGAGCTTTAGAAGAGAGTGCTTGATTCGATCCCGATAATGTTATCTACTTATAATACATCTTTAATCTGTAAGGCTCATAGCTCTCACTTTAAGGTATCAATATAATGGATATGTCCAGTCAACTCTTTTATCTTCTCTCTCTTCTGAAATCTGATAAAAGAAAAATTGCAAAAGTTTATTCTCTTCCATCGCATCACGGATTACTTTATTATTGAGTTCGTCATATTTTTGTTCATCTAAAACCGGCTTTTTAACCTTATCAAGACCTTCATGATATTCTTTGATCAATTCAACGTGTTCCGGTAACATCATTGACACCCATTTGATACTCCTCTGTCCCGCAGCATACACAATTTTCCTTTCTAGCTTTAATCTAAATCGTGCGGTTCAGGCGTTTGTATAAGAAACTTCGTGTAGAAGTGCTGACGAGCCGTACCGTTCTCTGAAACCGTCCATAACGTACCCAAGTATTCACTTTTTTCTTGATCAGGGCGAAATAGATCGAGCTTGATTAAATCGTCTCCCGAATATTGGAAAGAGAAACTGAAATTTCTTTGTTTTCACATCTCGGCATGCCCAAAAACTTACGTTAAACTTAAAGATTCTTTATTACTTTAATACAACAAAAACGGATAACCTGTGAGTGGCATTGAAATTTCTCTCCTCGATGTCTTGAAAGCAGAAAACGAAGACGTCATCGACACCATCCAGCTCAATATGGAGCTTGAAAAAGTCAAAAAATACATCGATATCCTCGACGGCAGAGAAAAAGAAGTCATCGTCGGCCGCTTCGGCCTTGATTTGAAAAAGGAAAAAACGCAGCGTGAAATCGCGAAAGAGCTCGGGATTTCGCGGAGCTATGTGTCGCGGATTGAGAAACGTGCGCTGATGAAGATGTTTCATGAGTTTTACCGGGCGGAGAAGGAGAAGCGGAAGAAGGCGAAGGGGAAGTGATGTCGTAGAGGCCGGTCTAAAATTCCGGCTTCTATTTCTTTCACTAGGCACGCAATAGCGGGAGATTATTACTAATAAAAACCTATTATTTCAAGCATTTCAAGTCACTCACTACGTCCATTTACAATGGTTTATATTCATTTTGGGCACAAAATGCGCACTGTTTTCGTCTTCAAGGTGAGTTGGCGTTAGTTATTTAACTCAACACTATTAATAGAATTCAGTTAAACTCCATATTCATACTCTCTTCTCTCTTTATTTTTTGTCTCACTTCATATTTCTTTCAGTTATATCATCATATCAATACTTTCACATCCTGAAACAAAAAATTCCAAAGAAATTGTAATCCTTGGTATTATTAATATGAGAGTCTTAAACTATCACAGGCATAAGCCCACAATAAAGGTTATCGTTTATGGACTTCTAATTAATAATATTAAGGAGATACTTTAATGATAAAAAAGCGTAATGAAAAAAATCATGACAAAATTGATACAACAATTATTGAACATTTGGCTTGCTTAGAAATCAACAATTTAACACTTCAACCACCATTCCACTTGGTTAGTAACATTACTTGGAATGATAAGGGGATCTCTTTTGATGGTGAGATTCTTGTTTATAACAATAAAAACCTAGTCAAATCAAATGTTGTTGGTGAAGTTCGAGTACAAGTTAAAGGAACTACGACATTTAAAAAAATTCACAAAAGAGACAAAATAAAACACCCTGTAAAGAAAGAAGACATAGAAGTTTATTATAAATTTGGTGTGGGCGTATTTTACTTTGTTGTAACAATAAATCCAACTACACTAAAAAGGCAAGCATATTATCGAATGTTGGCTCCATTCGATTTAAAAATGCTCTTAGTAGAACTTGATAAAAACGGAAAAAAGTCTATTACCCTAGACTTCAAAAAGTTAGATAAGGGCGCTTTAGAACCTCTGTGTAATAGATTTATAAATATCGTAAAAAAACAGCCCCAACAATATATTGAGGTTAGTGAGCAAATGAATTTCACAAGTTATAAAGTGGACATCTCCGATATAAACAATGACTATTCTGATTTATTTGAAAGGACTGCCTATGTTTATGGGTTCACAGCAGACAATATAGGGATACCTATAGACGTAGCCCAATTAACCAAAATACAAAGTGTTAAAACAGAGAGTATACGATTAAATGATGAGGAAGTTAATATTACCTACGAAATAATTGAGACGGAAGATTATCACAAAGTTGTCATAGAAGACACTTTGAGTATTGAATTGCAAAAAGAAAAAATAGCCGGGTCTTTTAAATTAGGTAAATTGAAAACACTAGGTTCATATATGAAGTGTTTGCAAATAATAAACTATTTCATGGTACACGATAAACTCCCATTTCAGTCTTTCCAGTTACAGTTGAGGTTAGACAATAAAAAGAAGTTAGAGACTATTGAAGAAGACATTAAGTCGCACAAAGAGTTAATAGACGTTTGCAGTCAAATTGGAATAAACGAAAATTATGTATTTAATAAAGATGAGAATTTATCGTCGTTATTCAATGGCATAATTAAAGTTTTTAAGAAGAAACAATATAAGTTGCTAAACATCAATAATCAAGAAAAACTAGAAAACATGAGGTTATACGCAATTAATCTTTCTGATTACGTAAGAGTAAGATTAGTTTTCACTGGTGATAACTTCATTAACTTTTACAGTAATGAAGTTTTAACAACAATAGGTGGATTATTACCGAAAACAGATCTTCTTAGAGAACATGATCAAGATGATAAGATTCCTGTCAGTTTACCTGATAATTGGGAGGATTATTATCAACGAGTTAGTATTTATTCAGCTCAAAACGTTGAGGAGATGGCGAAAGATGCTAACTTTGATTTTGAAATAGTTAAATTATCTTTCTCTGATAAACACCATGATATCAAAGCTCACTTAACAATTAATACTTCATTAAACTATATAAATTATTATAATAAATTCCATGATGAGAAATATTTAGACCTTGCTCTTGATCTAAATCAACGACACCTCTCGAAATTTTTAACAGAGGACATCCCAAAGGTCAATATTTACCTAATTAAGCTCATAAAGGGTTATAAACTGTCAGAAGAAGAACAAGCTGATATCTTGGATATACAAGATAGAGCTGAGAGTGCTACGGACAAAACATTAAGTTTCGCATGTGAAGTCTTATTAGAAAGTAAAGTGAAGGCTCAGAGAATATTTAATTCCCTTGAGGCTGAAGACAAAGAAAAACTGATGGAGTTTCCAATCTACCATTTTTATGAAAATTTAAGGTAGTATACTATTTTTCTTATAAAAACTTACTTTAAGTAACTGGAGTAAAAAATAAACGAAAGTATAACAAAAAATACCAAGGGGGGAATTAAACCCTTGGTATTCCTATGATGCGGTCGAAAGGACTTGAACCTTCACAGGGTTGCCCCGCTAGTATTAAATATTAGTAAGATTTTTTGCCAATAAACTTCTCAGGGTCTAATCTTTTAAATTGCTAATACAAGCATCAATAACTTCTTCGACTAAACGATTTCTTTTTTTATTTGTCGTAATACCTCTTATCATTTTAAATAAGAAACCACATAGATAAAATATAGCAGCCAAAATATTAAATAATGTCAAAAATGTTGGATTCACGTCTTGAAACTCTATGGGTTTAAAGAGCATTAATGAGTCAAAGTTATTTAACGCGTAAATGATAACAGGACCACAAAAAATTGCAAAAGCTGCCTTTAAAAACGTTTCGCCCTGACTTTCTGCATAAAGAGTCCTAAAGTACGCTTTTAATAGCCTCAATTTTTTCACATCAAAATTAGCATAAACTAACAATCTTCTTGATAATGTATCTAAATTTGTTAACGTATTATTAACTGGAATTTTTGATAGATCAGAAATAAGGTCCTCATCTCTTCCGTAAGGTGAATCTAACCATAAATATAAATTATCTCTTTTAGGTTTAATTGGATAATAAAAAAATACATAAATCGGAATTGCAAAAATCACATAACCAATAAGCATTAAAATATGAACAGAGACAGCAAAATCCCCTGCCATCATGAATACTATTAGTAATAATATTAAAGTTAATAACCCTCCTCCCCATAATACAAAAGACCATCTGATTCCCTTTCTTTTTTTAACATCTTGAATTCTCCTTAACAATTTGGTTTATCTGATATTTATTGACCTCATTTTCTTAGAACAAAATGATTATTCAGCTTTTAACAACACATTCAGTAAAAAATGCTTAAAAATTGGAATATGCGCCTTTAGACACTGATATACTACCAAAATAATAAGCAAATTAACTAGCAAAATTTCAATGTGAAATCACTCAAGCTTGAATATCAAAAGGTATCAAATAGTTTTTTGCAATATGATCAGAACGAAGATTTGAAATTTCTAACAGTCGATTGCATTCTGCCTCTAGCATTTCAGTATTAAGCTGTGATTCGCAAAGTGAAGATAAAAATGTACGGGCATCTGCAACCAAAGACATAAGCTTTTCATATGTAAGTGCATGTGAGGCTCCTGCTACAGCAGAACGGGTAGCCTGATTCTTTGGATGCACACTGACTCTTACACACTTGTATTCTGGATATTCTTTTGCAAACCACTCAGCAGCTACCAGAAGTTGCCCGTGTTGTTCCTTTGTCAATGCATTTTTTTCTTTTTTTCTGCTCTTTGCTTCAATAACAAATCCAACTCGTTCTGGCAATAGCCAAAGTACATCTGGGCCTTCACCGTCAACATCATGACGCTCAGAGCTAAGTCCTATCATGGAAGCCAAATCGCAAAGAGCTTGTTCAAATCGATTAGCTGTTGCATCTTGATGCAAATTCGCTACAACTTCCTCGAATGACTTTAAATACCCTTGACGCTGTCGATAGCCCCCTATTTTCTGAGCAATTGCTCTTGCTTGCGATGTTGGTACTGATAAAGGCCGATATGGTGTAAGACTTCTTGGCCTAATTAAGTTTCTATTACTGGCAAAGGCTTGACGCTGTAAGTCTAAAGCTCTTTCCTTGTTACCCCATCTATCTGCTATACGAGCCGCTAATTGTTGAAACCATCCACGCATTTGTATATCATGAGCTTGTTTATCGTCATCTACTACTTGTTCAAGTTTAGCAATTGCTTTTTCATGATAACCGTCATTCCAAAGATTTACTGCTTTCCTTTCCACTTTAGCTTGAGTAAGGTAAAAATCATTAGATGCATCTTCATCGACCAGCTCAGCAAGAGTTTCAGCATGATATTCAGTCCATTCTTTATCTCGGTCAATACTTCTTTGAATAGTTTCTACTAAGTCTCTCGCACTCTCTATTTCCTTACTTACTTCTATACCTATATCTAATTGAGCTCTGGTTGCACTAGTAAGAAATTGAAAGTTTGCATCCTTTGCAACCCAAGATGAAATATCACTTCCCACTAATAAAATTACACAATGATCCCCTGCTCCACGAGCTCCTCTGCCTATTCCTTGCTCAATTCTTTGAGCTAACACGCGAGTGATAGTTGTCCCCCCATAAAAGGCACTTGCTTTGAAAAGCTCGTAATTAGAAGTTCCTGATGGTAAACCATTCATAAGTAGTATTCGACAAGAGTCACCAGGCAAATCAATTCCGTCGTACCGATTGGCGAAGACAACAGGACCTCTAATCTTTTCCTCTTGCAATTGTGTAACCAATCTTTCGACTTCTTTTGACCCCTTTGCGACAGTTGCCACTTTGGACCAAACCTTTGCCGCTTCATCCGATGAAACAAGAACAACCGACCCAACTTCTTTTTTATCAGCTGCCCATTTAATAATTCCTTCACTATGCTCCTGTTGGAACTCAAATGACATTAATTCAGGTATAAGAATCATTCGCTCACTTACACCTGCCAAGGATCGAGATTGAAGAGCATTTTTAACAGAATCAGGATTTGCATCAAAAGTTCGAATAATTTCACTATCGTCTGCGATAGTTGCTGACATATAAATTTTCCTGGGTGTTTCATAAAAGGTTGGAAATGCATTTACTAAAGGAAGAATGGGTGTGATTGTAAAAGCATCTTTGCTGACAAGTGCGTGACAGAGATGAAGTTGATCTCTTAACAACGGCCATACTAAACCGTACTTATCCGAATCAGACTTTAGTTGCTCTCTAACCACATCTAATTGTTCATGCCAAGCCCAATAGGGTACTTCTAGAATTGAATAATCAGAACCTGAAACTATATCTTCTAATGTCCCAAGTTTATCAATATCCTTAAAAGATTTTCGAAACAGGTCAACTAGCTCTGAATAACGAGTATAATTATCCTTAGTTTCCACATTAAGAGTAAACGAATCACGAACCACTGAAAAAGCAGCATGTGCATCGTCAAGAATAACTGCGGCTATCTTCTGCGGATTTGCTTCACCTCGAAGACCAAATTTACTTTTTCCATTAAATAATGCCTTATATGTCCCGACCATAATAGCTTTCCCATTAACAAAATCGTTGTTAAGAGGCCCACCTTTTACGTATGGTACAGCAGGAATACCTAATTTATCAGCTTTTTCAAGTGTCTGCTTAACCAGTTGTGTAGTGGGGGTTAAATAGAGAACTGGTTCACCAGTTTCATTTTGGGTAGATTGTGCAATAAGTAAGCCCACTAAAGTCTTACCGCCTCCTGTATGTAACTTAAGTACTATATCCCGCTCATTTCTACGGTCAAACCATTTTTGGAGTATTTCAGTTTGACTTGTATACAAATCATTAATTCCTTCTGGTTTGGGTAATCTTCTGAATATCTCAGTTGGTTCAATTGACTTCGGTTTTGTTTTTTTCGATTTGAGTTTTCTGAAATTTACCATGACATCAACCTCTTTTTTAAATTTTTCAATATTATAATTTTACCATAAGAATATTACATACGCTTCCGGATTTTCCATATCAATATCAATATCAATATGAATATAAAGAAAAATCCGAAAATTGTTTTACTAAAATCTAATTTAAACAATACACTTCTTAATTTCAAATTGACCCAAGCCTCCCTTTTGCTCATTCAAAAACAGTATGAGCATGCTGATTTTATAATAATGCGATGTGTACAGCAGTTTTTGATTTTAAATTTTTTTAGAAATGACAGAAAAGCATTAGTGATCTTTTTTAACCTCAAGAAAATTTTAATACTTTAACGCAACAAAAACGGATAACCTGTGAGTGGCAACGAAATTTCTTTAATTGATATCTTGAAATTTGAAAATGAGGATGTCATCGATACCATCCAGCTCAACATGGTGCTTGAAAAAGTAAAAAAATACATCGACATCCTGGACGGCAGAGAAAAAGAAGTCATCGTCGGCCGCTTCGGCCTTGATTTGAAGAAAGAAAAAACGCAGCGCGAAATCGCGAAAGAGCTCGGGATTTCGCGGAGCTATGTATCACGGATTGAGAAACGCGCGCTGATGAAGATGTTTCATGAGTTTTATCGGGCTGAGAAGGAGAAGCTGAAAAAGACGAAGAGGAAGTAAAATCATTTATTGTATACACAAACCAACTCCGCGCCCCCCAAAAATGTAAGGGAGGATGCTTTAAAAGCGTCCTCCACTTCTAACTTTTTTTATCCCTTTTGAAAAATTTACTCCATCAGGTACATTTTTCATATGTTGAGGGGGATACTCTAATCAAGTACCTTATTATTTTTAGAATAACGGGTTAGATTTCTAAAGTTTCATATCGATAAAGTCTTACCTTAAAAATTACATTGTTGTTTGCTGTAGCTACAGTTTAGATTTTCCCACTGACATGTTTCTTTTTTAAAAACAACCCTTTTTTTCTCTGTATTCTCTCACTACTCATCATAGTTCTTTACTTATTGCATTTTTTCGTATTGAATCTTTTACTTAGAATTAGTTTAAACGAATAACGCTTAAGGCAGCACCTGTTGATCCCCCACCTAATAGTATTACAGTAGCCACTAATCCAAATAATTGTAGTGATATGTTATCCCCTGCCTGTAGGTTCGCAATGACGTCATTGTTGTAACTCGAAATAGCCACTGCTGGTGATATAATTGAACCAGATATTGGGCTTCCATTCAAAGTTAACCTTGAACCAGCAAGTAATGAAGCAGTCGTGTTTATTTGATATGAGAGATAATATCGTCCTGTCACTGGAACAGTAAATGTGGTATTGCTTCCATTTGCTATGAATCCATCTAAACTTTGATTATTCGGTAGAGGGATTGGTGAACCACCTAAAACAACTAGTATCGTACTTCCAATTGTATTAGATGCATACATAGAGTTTTCAGTTACACTTGTCCCTGTGGCTCCCGTGGCTCCCGTCGGACCTGTTGGTCCTTGAGGACCGGCTTGACCTCGTCGTCCTCTCTTTCCTGGAATACCAATTGTTTTAACACAACAGCATACATTTATACATCTACCGCAGTATGGGCATCTATTCTCTCTATACATACGTCTTACACCTTAAACAAAAATTTTCTTTTATTCTATGAATAATGCTGTTCAGTTTCTTAAACTCTTTTAAGAATTGTGAAAATCGTGTAGTACCAATATCCTTTTATTGTATCCATTCAATTCTGTTTGTTTTCAACGCTAGTACACTGTTTTTCAGCAAAATAGTCACTACTTCATCTTTTTAATTAAAAGGAAATAAAGAATGAATCTGAACTAGTGAGCTTGCCTAGATTCCTGAGTAAATCCGTGTCACTCCTTATCGATTTAATAAAATAATAACTTCTGGGAGTCAATGTAATATGATAGTCTGAAAACGAAAACGTCATTAACACCAGCCCAACATAGAACTTGAAAAAATTAAAAGAAAAGAAGTCATCGTCGACTGCTTTAGTCTTGATTTGAAGAAAGGAAAAACGCAACGGGAAATCGCGAAGGAGCGGAGCTATGTGTCCCGGATCGAGAAACGCGCGCTGATGAAGGTGTTTAATAAGTTTTATAGGGGGAGATATAGAGAGAACAAAAAGTCAAGGGAATTTCCCCTGACTCTAAACAAAGTGAAAAGATTTCGAAGAACAGATTGATCGTATAAGAACTTTTAACTCATATCAATGACAAATAAGTTGCACGGGAAACCATAAACAAGCATTAAAACCATCCTCTTTATCACATAGGAAGCTTCTGCTTCATTAAGTCTTAAGTGAGCAGGCACGTACTTTTACTATTCTCTTAAGTTAGTTCTAAAAGTTTGCCATCTTCGATATACACCACACGGTCACATAAATCTAACATTCTTTTATCATGAGTAACCATTACAGCGGCCTTTTCTCTGGATTTTACTTCATCTGCTAACATTTTTACAATTTGCCGGCCCCGCTCTGAGTCAAGACTCGCTGTCGGTTCATCCGCAAGAATAATCTCCGGGTCATTCATCCAGGCACGAGCGATTGCAACTCGTTGACGTTCTCCCCCGGATAAACTTTGCGGATAACGATGAATACGATGTTTCAATCCAAGTTTTTCAAGCAGATTAACTGCTCTTTGCTCCGCTTCTTTATGATCATTTCCGGCCAGCTTTGAAATAAGCAACAACTGATCGTGAACTGTTAAATAAGGGATTAAATGAGATGATTGGAATACAAATCCGATTTTTTCCAATCTAATACGATTCAACTTTTTTTCAGTTAACTGGCTTATGTCGTTTTCATCAATCAGAATGCGGCCTGTTGTCGGAGAAAGCAATGCACCGGCAATTGAGAGGAACGTACTTTTACCAGACCCAGAAGGTCCGACCACAGCAACAAATTCCCCGGCTTTCACTTCTAAAGACACTTTATCAAGAACTTTTACAGATGAATCGCCATCTCCGAATACTTTATCGACATGATCAAAAATCAGTTTTTGACTCATTGTGCAGCACTCCCAATCGCTTCAATTGCATCAATTTTTGAAACCTTATATAGAGAAAGTAATGATCCTATCAGAGAAACAAACAGAAATAGACCTGAACAACTTAAAACCAATTGCGGTGTAAGATCAAATGGCATGTTGGTTGGTAATATAGCTGCTACACCATATGTTAATGCAATACTGATCAAGAGACTGATCAATGTTAACAATAAAACTTGTAAAATAATATGAAGCGCTAAATAACCGGTCGTTGCACCAATGGCTTTTAATATTCCAAATTGATTGATTTTCTGTATGGTCATCACATAAAAGAATACGGCTAACACAAAAGCTGCAATAATAAAGAGAAATGCAATCATCATGATAAGTGAGCCTTGCTCTTCAGCATAACCGGGAATACCTTTTAGAGCCTGGCTTTTGTCAATGATATCAACCCCTGTTACATTCTCGCCAATTTGCTCTGCGGTATCTTGACTTGTCTTTAATGCGATTGCATTAAAAAACAATTGTTGATTCGCAGAACGTTGATGAATATCTCCCCACTCTGTGAAGTTGATGTGAATCACAGGTGCGTGGCTGAATGATTCTCCTTTAGTAAACCCCACGATTTTAAACGTTTTACCAGAGAACTGCTCTTTTATATAGTCCCCCAATTTCAATCCATCTTCTTTTAACGAACGATCTGCAATGACTTCATTTTTGGTCTTGTTGTTAATCATACGGCCTTCGACAACATCAGGAGCCAAAAACCCTTTCATATCTACGGCAAAAAATGTTGCATCAACCTTCTTAGAAGACCCGTTCTGAGTAAATGTGGTCATCTGTATGCCTAAAGGCGCAGCCGATTTATTGTTGGTATTGTTTCGAATGTCTTTCAGTTTATCCTCAGACAATATTGAACGGACCAAGCGATTATCCGCTTCTTTTTGAATCACAAGATAGTCCGCATCCATCTTTTGAATTGAAGACGCATTATCAGAAGATAACCCTTTTGCAAGTCCTGAAACAAAAAGAACAAGCCATGCAATAAGCACCATGATGAACCCAATTAGAAAGTAACGCAACTTTGCGTATTTAATTTCTCGTAAAGCAAGAAACACCGTCTATTCCTCCAATCGCGATATCCTTTATTCTTAACAGCTTTATTGCCTTAGATAAAATATAGACGGGGAATATGAACAGCACATGAACGGCAAATTACATTACTCTTTAGGCAAGCAAATATGAAAAATTGTTCCTTTTCCTATTTGGCTTTCAACATAAATTTGCCCGTCGTGCAGCTCAATAATTTTTTTAGTAATAGCAAGCCCTAAACCGCTGCTGGCTTCTTTACGGCCCCTTGCCTTATCCGCTTTATAAAAACGATTGAATATATAAGGCAAATCGTTTTGGGAAATACCAATGCCTGTATCCTTGAATTCTATGTGATATTCATCATCTTTTTGCATCAGCTTGATGGAAATGGAACCGCCGTTTTCAGTAAATTTGATACTATTCACAAGAAGGTTCGTCCAAACTTGATGGAGCAATTGTTCATCCGCATAAATGAAAGCAGCGGGAAGCTCCAATTCCAAAGCTAAGTCTTTTTCACGCCAGCTCCATTCCGTCATAAATAACACTTGTTTAATTTGAGCAGCAACATCAAAGGTGTTTTTACTCAATATTTCCTTCTCTTTATCCAAGGAAGCAAGTGTTAATAATTGCTTACTTAATTGCGACATGCGTCGGCTCTCTTTTTCGATAATGGACAAGTAATGTTGACGCTGGTCTTCAGATAATTTCTTCGATTGCAATGTCTTTGAGAAGCCTTGTATAGAAGCAAGCGGTGATTGAATTTCATGAGAAACGTTAGAAACAAATTCTTGACGCATGGCTTCCAGCTGCTCCAAATTTTTTGCCATGCGCGAAAAATGGTTGGTCAATTCACCGATTTCATCGCGCAATGTTGTGTTTAATTGAATATCGTATTTTCCTTCGGCGATTTGTTTTGTAGCTTGAGTTAACTTAGTGATTGGCTTCACAATGTAACGGGTGCTAACCAAAACTAAAAGAATGCTGATGAAAATGGTGAGAAGAAGGATCAACGCAAAAAAAATCCGTAACTCTCCAAATTGAAGTTCCGTATTAGGACGGAAAAAAAGGGCGTATTGATGACCATTGTCCCTAATTGGAATTCCAATCGTATTGATGAGTACGTTATCAAAAAATCCTGTAATAAAACCTTTTGAAGAAAATTGGGAAATACCGTGATATACATGACCATCTAATACAGATTGAATCACTTTATCGCTTAACTCTTTTTCTCTAAATGACCCGCCAAAAAAAGAACCCCGCCCCTGTTCATCGACTAAATAAATTTGATAACCTAAATCACCGATATTTCTTAAATAGTGATCAAGTCTGACATTTGGACTGCTTTCATAAAATGTCTTTACATCTTCAGCCATACGGGTTAATTTTTTGTCATTGTAAGGTTTAAGGTTGTATTGATAATATGCATTGGAAATGAAAAAAGCGGCCACACTGCTGAACATCATGACAACAATAGTAGTCAACACAATTTTTAAATAGAGTGTCCTCACTTTTTTGCCACCTCCAATTTATAACCGACACCGCGAATCGTTCTAATATTAAAATCATCGGTAGTGGAAAAACGGCTGCGCAGCCGTTTAATATGAACATCTACTGTTCGATCATCTCCATCAAAGTCCGCTCCCCAAATCAACTGGATTAATTCATCCCGTGTAAAAACTCTGTCTGGATAGCTTGCAAGCTGTGACAATAGTTCAAATTCTTTCATCGGCAGCATCAATAATTTATCGTTACAATGCACTTCATAACTTTTCCGGTCTATTACAGTATCATTGAGGCGGATTTTTTCGGAATTCACCATTTTATATCGACGCAGTAATGCTTTTATGCGAAATATTAATTCCGTCGGCTCGAAAGGTTTAGTTAAATAGTCATCCGTTCCGGCAGAAAAGCCTTTTTCCTTATCTGGCAACTGGTCTTTTGCTGTCAGCAAAATAACAGGAAAATCATAATATTTTCTGATTTCTTTACATAGTTGAAATCCATCCTTATTGGGCATCATCACATCGACCACAGCTAAATGAACTTGTTTTCTTGCAAGAATGGATGAAGCTTGTTCACCATCAAAAGCTTCAAAAACAACGTAGCCTTCGACTTGAAGGTAATGACTGAGTAATTCAAGAATATGTTCATCATCATCGACAATAAGTATGTTAATCATTTTGAGACTCCTTTTTATAAGAATTTTTTCTATTCATTAATCACCACCCATGATAACGGGTGGTTTTCTCTGCGGCTGAAAGCCTTTTTTACTGACAAACCCTAAAAGGCTTCTGAATGGTTCGCCTTATGTGCTACTTCTTCTGGCCAGATCACAAAGACCTTCTCCCTTATTTTCGTTTCTTTTTCTTAACCTTTTCACCTGTAGATAGATCGATAGTAATCACAATCCCAAAAATTCCGAAAAAAATTTCATCATATATTTTAAATGACAGATTCATTAATGACAAATTGAGGGCTTTTATGTACTTCCGAAAAAAGTGACCCGTTTACGAAAAATATTAAAGATTCCTGCATTATTTCTTAATCCTTAAGCCTTTATTTAAACAATGTTGAACATTAAGTTACACAATAAGCATTTAAATTGTCAGGTTGTTAAAAGAGATACCTGAACTGAACCAAACCAATTAATTCTTTCCCTCTTTAATAAAGCAAAAACGGAAAACCTCTAGAAGTCAATGAAATCAGTTTTATTGATGTCCTTAAATCGGACAACGAAGACGTTATCGACACCATCCAGCTCAACATGGAGCTTGAAAAAGTAAAAAATACATCGACATTCATGACGGACTGAAGAAGGAAGTCATAGTCGCCCGCTTCGGTCTTGATTTGAAGAAAGAAAAGACGCAGCGGGAGATTGCGAAGGAGCTCGGGATTTCGCGGAGCTATGTATCACGGATTGAAAAGCGCGCGCTGATAAAGATGTTTCATGAGTTTTACCGGGCGGAGAAGGAGAAAAGGAAGAAGGCGAAGGGGAAGTGATTGTAAGAAGCCAAGAGAAGAAAATTCTAGCCTCTGTTTACTGAGAGATAAGATAAGTTTGAATCCTAACTAAACTTTTTTAACATCGTCTTCTTATCCCATAAGATCCATCTTCCAGATCAATCATGTAGGATGCTACTCACCATTGCTATAAATCTGCACTACATTTATATATTTTCATGTTTTTAACTATACATCCCCTTCTTCATTCCCGCCTTTTTTTAAATTGAATGATATTTATATAATCATTCATTTTCGAAAATATTCTTTATTTGATCCACTTTTTTCACACCAAAGAGTTACTCAGTCTACTTAAAAATTGTTTTTGTCGGCGATGATCTTACCAATGAAAATCATTTTTTACCACTTGTACTCTGGCTATTCGTATACACTCGAAGCTCCCGTGATCAGTAGCTATCCAAGTAAAAAAGCACCCTTCATTTGGGTGCTAAATATGAAGATGCACTGTAAACCATACAAACATTGTTAAATCACACTAGTTACAACAAGGTTTACCGCAATGAGTATGAGAGTGTGTAACCGGATTGAAACTAGAATAATTGTGCGGATATTGATGGACATGCTGGAAATGCTGATGATGCACATTAGTTGTATGCTGCGGATGAATATGCGGCACAACTGTTTTTGAAAAAGTATGAGTTTGACAACAATTAGTCGGGTGTACAATTGGCGGCATCACATTTGGTTTGCAATGAAACATGAATAAGCTCCCCTTTCATTCATTAATCATATTATCATTATCAAACTATGATAAACAGTGTATACATGTACCATTACAATCACCCATATTTGTCCGATCGCGTACTATCCATAGCCTAAAATCAAAAAAAGTATCCTCAAAAATCTTTTTTAAGGATACTTAAATTGAAAGGAGAGAATATATATTTATAAATATGTGTAAGATCCATATTTGCCTATTCGAATTCATTCCAAAAAACAAGAAGCATCCTTCAGGATACCTCTTGAAAAAAGGGGTAATTCTCGATGTATTTTATGCAGTAATCACAAAAAATAAACTTGTCTACTCGCTTAATACCATAATACACGGTCTAAACAAAAACAGAGTGCCAACGTTGTGCCAAGATCATTTTGCTGTCATTCCTCTGCTTTGCCTCGCTTCGTCCCATGTCAAATTCATGACTTGATGATCAACAAGGATTAACTCTTTTTAAACCGGAAGTTTGTAGTGGCTGTCTGAAGGCTAAATTTTTCAAAGGCTTCTATTTCAAACCACGTATAACAAGATCAAGCAACTCATTAAACATTTTATCGATTGCAGTATGGGTCCATTCTGAAGAGTAAGCCGGATGATCGATACTTGTTGTTGTCTGAAAAAGTGCCTGTGCTTTCACCCCAGCATCTCCTTATCTAAATTCTTTTGCTTACATCCCTTCTTCCAATATTTATTCTATCTGATTAATCATCAATTCAACTTCTGCTCATATAGCACGCTGTGACTTATGAGACACTAACGCATACACCGCAAACATTTCTGGCTCCTGCACAGCATATTGTCCTTTTATTAAAAACAAAGTACAAAACCAATCCTTTAATCGGTCAGATGCAATTCCCTAATATCAAACCACTTCCTTTAGCGGCTTCGTGATTTTATTAAAAATACAACGTACTGTAACGGCTAGGAGTAGTGCAGAGTCGCGAAGAAAATGGGCGGACCTTGCCCGCCATCACTCATCGAAAAAAGCGATCCACCAAGGATAAGGGAGAGTGGCGATCGGAACAAAAACAGTCAAATCTTTAACACTTTAATACAACAAAAACGGATAACCTGTGAGTGGCATTGAAATCAGCCTCATTGATGTCCTCAAATCAGAAAACGAAGACGTCATCGACACCATCCAGCTCAACATGGAGCTTGAAAAAGTCAAAAAATACATCGACATCCTTGACGGCAGAGAAAAAGAAGTCATCGTCGGCCGCTTCGGCCTTGATTTGAAGAAAGAAAAAACGCAGCGCGAAATTGCGAAAGAGCTTGGGATTTCGCGGAGCTATGTGTCGCGGATTGAGAAGCGCGCGCTGATGAAGATGTTTCATGAGTTTTACCGGGCGGAGAAGGAGAAAAGGAAGAAGGCGAAGGGGAAGTGAGATCGATGAAGAGGCTCGGAATTATATAAACCCGGCCTCTTTTTATGCGAGCTAATTTGGCTGGGTAACGGGCGCGTCTTCTGCTTGATGAAGTTTCCCCGTATGGAATAAATCAGCCAATTTTGAATGCTCTTGGAGCGTGTAAACTTCACCAGTGAGCATTTGTTTATTTGGCTTTTTTATGTGTGGGATGAAGATTATGGCAAGGACAATTGTAGAAACTAAGAACCCGGCATGATAACCTTTTAAGCTATTCGCAATCGTTGGTTGCAATCCTTCCATGACAGTTGCGCCAACGGTTGCGATCACAGCTGAACCGAAGCTTGAACCAGGGTTTTCAATATTATTAATACCGACACCTGCTTCTGGAAGTTGTTTTCTGTCAAGCCCTGTATAAGCGTCACTCGCCAACGGAAGATTCCCCCCGATACTGGTGCAGCGGATGAACAATACGATGGAAATCCAGATCAAACTTGTTTTATCGGTGATTAAGATAAGCGGAAAAACAAGACTGATCATAACCACGGATTTCGCACCAATCTTATCAATCATTTTTCCGATCATTGGCCTGGTAACGAGCATCCCGATTCCCAAAGCAACCAAACAGATTTTTTTATTTCATCTGCCTACCTTTAGGGGAGCATATAATAACACGTAGATCATTTTATAACAAAAAACCATTTATATCCGTCCAGCCGATAGCAATAGCTTTGAAATAACCTTCACCGAATTGTATTTGTTTTGTTGTGCTCTGCCTTCCACCTAGCTTTTCATAAAAATTTATCGATGGATTACCGGCTAAAACCCATACCAATAATGATTTTATGTTTTTCTTTACAAGCTCCTCTACAATCGCCTTCATTAGTCGAGATCCGATTCCTTTTTTCTGATACTGTAACAACAGATAAATCGCGGAAACTTCACCCTTATATTTGCTAAGATGATCACGGTTTGGACCTCCGGAAGCAAAGCCTATAATTTTACCGTCGGTTTCTTGTGCAACATAGACAATATCTTGATTTTGAGGATCACTTAATGAAGTTCTCCAAAGCTCTGCCTGATTTTCGACAGAGAGCTTAGATAACGTGTCATCAGGCAATACTCCTTGATATGTGGTTTTCCAACTTTCCACATGAACATTGGCAATTGAATTAGCGTCTGACGATTTGGCTTTTCTTATTAAAATCATTTTTTCCTCCTATAATTAATATTTTCCTTAAAAAGGATATCGCAAATATCGGCGGCTTCTCTTAAATGGTTAAAATCTGAATATAACAATTGTTCAGAAGGAACTCTAAGGATAAAGTACTTTTTCCATACCACCTTTCTCCGACAATTAACATACTATTACCATTTCTGTCAGTAATACAAGAGGCATGGATTCCGATAAATCGATTTGATAAAGATGGTACTGAAAAAGGCGGTGTGCAAAGGGATATAGTGAAAATATAATAGAACTTGACATATCTGCTCTCCGTAAAGCAATCAGATCTGGTGCAGTCAAGGATATTGTAATTTTATCTCCTAAACAAATTGAAAGGTTAATCAAAAATGATACTCGACAGTCTGAGCATTGGAAAAATAATGGACTCAAAGAGATACTGAATACTTTGTAAAACCGGAACACCGACTAAACTCTTCACTCCTTCGAGTATAAAAGTAGGATAGTGTCGGGTCTGATGCCTTTACATAGTATAGTAACAGGATTAGATTCTGAGTCCCCTTCTCTCAATACTAAAAAACTGACGTGGATTATCCTTACGTCAGTTTTATTTTTCTGCCGTATCCCAATAAGCATCTAATCCTAATCCAACACCTCCTGAGGAATTGTTTTCCGCATAGGTTTCTCTTTCAACACCAGGTTTAACATTGCTGAAGGCTTTGTAATACCAATTGCGTGATTCAGTTATATTCTCTCAGTACAGTTACATGGTTTACTTCTGATCCATCCTGGTAAAGGTAATAAGTCACCTTAGCTTCATTATCATCGGTTTGTTTTTGTTGCCATCCCTTTATTGATACTTTGACAGCATTGTCAGACTTAAATTTCCTAATAACTTTTTTTCGATAAGTCGCTGAGCTTCTACTGCCTAGATATCCCGGATTAACTCCATTTTTAACGTATGTTTTCGTAAGGTGTGCTGATGCTGGAGAAACAAAATGTGATGATAGTTGATCACCCAAGCAACGGACGACTAGGTCTTCGCTTTATCGGTTGTGATCATATCCGTTGGCTGACCCGCACATGAAGAAACCCTATGGTTCATCATAAAGTGTATTGTTTATCACTGAACTGATCTAACAAAGAACAGTTAAATCCTAAAAAAGGTTTATTTCTAAAAAATATGTATATTTTCTTGAAATTGTAATTTCGTGTGGTACAATTGACTCGCACAAATAAAAAGTAAAGGGGTGAAATTTGACTTAATCTTATGTGCTCTATTTCTTTTGTCTAAAAACAGAGTCCCAAAACCAATAAATTAATGCCAAAAGAAAACTAAAAAGATATAGTTTATACGAAACAAAAGCAGTCAGACCGTAATTAGTCAATAAGGCTAAAACCCCACAAACGACAAGAGAAACTATAAAGTAAGTCACCAAATACCATCCATGAAATTTTTTTGGTTTGCGATTTAGAAAGATTTGTATCGGTGTAGCAAAGATTAAATAAGCAACAAACATAAACAAACTTATCGCTCCAAAAGACGAAAAACCAAACCCTTCTAAGAACATCAACGTGTAGACAATTGCCGCTGATACAACTGAAAAAACAACTGTACATAAATAACTAATAATCCCACCAAAAATACGCATTAATCAAACTCCCTTTCTCTTGAAATCAATTTTTTCAAAGATCGGAGGAATTCCCATGAGAAAGTTTTTTGTTCTATCTTTCTTGCTAATTCTGTTTCTTTGTTTATGTTCAATACCTAAAGGTTATGCGAAAGAGATCCCTGATATTGAAACAAAAGTAAAAAATGGACATGTTACATTAAAGGTAAACGAAAAAGGAGACGAATACAAGTTTTTCAAAAATGGCGCACCAGTTTACGAAGGTGATTCTAACGAATACAGTGATGATGTGTCAACGATTGGAGATAAATATAAAATAGGGATCTTTCAAAAAGATAAGTTAAAGAAAGTGGTTACTCTAAACGTCTCCAATGATTTAGGAGAAAAAGCTTTAAATTCATCTGAAGAATCTTATGCCGAAGATTTAATGGCTTACCAAATTCAAAACGGTCACTTAAATGTTATAGCTGATGCTGAAAGCGTTCAGCTTTCATGGGATGAACTCCCTGACAAAGACGGAGTATATGAGGTTTATAGAGACGATCAAAAAATAGGTGAAACAACAAATCAAGAGTTTATAGACTACCATGTGAAATCAGGTGAAAAATACAACTACTCTATCCAAGTTAGTTTGGACCCGCCTGAAGCAAAGAAAAAAGAGATCGAGAAAAAGATACAAGAATCGGGTTCAAATCTTTCAGAAGAAGAAAAATCTAAAATCATGAGTGTTGAAGGTTCCCTCTCTGCAGTTGTAGATATGCCGGAAAACAAAGAATCATACTTAGAATCAAAAGATTCTGTATTAGCTGATGTAACGACTGACGAAAACTTTTCAATACAAGGAAAGCTACCAAAGGATAATATGAAGGGATGGGATTATAAAACTTTCATTCCTTACAAAACAGTTGCAGATCCTAAACCAGAGATTTCGAAAACATATTTAAAGGGGGATAATAGAGGATTTTCAGATACATCAAGTAAATTCAGAACACAGGCGATGGTTAATACACAATTCCATTCGCCGACAAGCATAACCCTGTTTAAAGATGTCAGTCAATCTGTTAGATGTAGCGACCCGAACTGCAAAAAAATCATCGAAAGAAAAACCGCCAGTAGCTCTGGAATAAAGCTGCATATCACTAGCAAAAAAAGCGATTACCTCCATTGGACTGTAACACATGCAGTTGGAATACCATTCGGAAGCTATTATCCAAAGATTGACTACAGTTATAATGTAATGCTGACGAAGAGTATGGCATCCATTTCAGGTAAACATGACAAGGCTCCGAACCATGAATTTTATTTAAGTGCTCCATCCGCTTCAAAGTCAACAACAATCTACAGATATGCAGTTAAGTCAAAGGATGACTTTTGGAATTTGTGGTTCTTCGCTCCTAAAAAGTCTTGGAAAACTGAACTCTTTTAGAGTTTAATAGTACGCCCTCCCCCTTCCATTAGAATAAGGAACTTTTTTATCCTTACTAATAGAAGGGGTTTTTCTTCCTTTGTTACAACTAGAACTTGCTACTTTGTTGTGTGCCGCGCTGTGTATAGAAAACGAAATTCTGATGCACCTTAGAACCCGGAAGAAAACTCAAAAGGATGTTTCACTGTACGAACCCATCGGCCAAGATCAAGAAGAAAAGGAAGTATCGCTGATTAATATGCTGAAGTCTAAAATGAGGATTTTATCTCCACAATTCAGTTAAATCTGGAATTAGCAAAATAAAAAGACCATCAATATTTTAGATGAGCGTGAAAAATAAGTTATATTTGGAGGATTTGGGATTAAGTTAAAAATAGAAAAAATACAAAAGGAAATTGCAAAAGAACTAGGGATCACATGCAGTTATGTTTCTAAGATTGAAAAACGCGATTTTAATGTAGATGTTCCATGAGTTTTATCGATAAGGAAAGGGTTAAGAAAGAAAAACAAAAAAAACAAGCAGAAAAGAATTTAGCCCTTCAATCATGAAGGGCTAATCATCTTAAAAAGTTGTTTTGGCTACATCTTTGCTTGCCATATAATCATTATTCGATGACTCATAGTCATCTTTTTCACCTTCGATAATCCAGCTTTTTTTCTCTTCATCGTATTGTAATGTTACGATTTCTTCATCGAAATTTTCTTCAAGCTCTGAATCCATAAATTCATAAACCTCTCTCGATTTCAGATGAAATTCCACAGGAACATGGATCAACTGTTTTCCCCCACTGCCGTTTTCGTAAGTCACCTTAGAAAAGTCAATGCGAGTACCCAAAGCTTTACCTTCATAGTAATTTTCTTTGTCATAATTCTTAATTACATCTATGTAGCTTTTCTTCAAACTGTCTGAAACATTTTTAAGCTTATTTGCATCTTTTTTCGCTTTAGCTTCATTTCTATTTTTAGCAAAATCATTGATCAGCGATTTTATTTTTTCTTTCATCTCATCGTTGACAATTGGGTTAGGTGTAAGGTTATATTCTTCCGTAGTTTCTGATTGGACTGTGACTGCCTCGCTTTTTCCTTCCCCCCATGGAAATTCAGCTAATCCTTGAAGCTTAATACCGTCTTTTACGGGGCCAAACACCGTATTTTCGGAAATAGATTCTCCTGATTCTTTCCCATTAACCAGTACCTTTGTATTCGGAATGTCAGAGTTTACAGAAACCGTATCACCGCTAAAATTAAGGCTGGCGGTTTCCTCAAATTTTTCAGGATCAAATAGCGTCACTTCTGTTTTATCATCAACCGTTGTATAATCATATTTTTTGCTGCCTTTAATGGTATATACCCCTGGCCCAAAAACACCTAGCTCCTTGGAACCCTTACCTTGCATATCAACTGTTTCACCGTTAAAAGTAACATTAGCTCCTTTGGCTGCATGTACTTCTAACTTATAACCACGGGCCTTTAAAACGTATTTGTCGCCTCCAAAAATCCCTTTATCCTTTTTAATATAAAAAGGACCAATATTAGATATGCTTTCCCCAGGATATTGCTGCGAAATTATATTATTGGCTTTTCCATCTGATTCGTAGTAACTGGCCTGTGCATTTAATAGCATGATTTGATCTTTATAATCAGACTCATCATCTTTTAAATACTTGATTATACTTTCGGCTTCCTTTTCTCCCCACTTCGTTCCATTGTCAACTTTAACAAGTTTCAATAATCCCTTAGCATCTTCCTGTTTAATTTTTTCTTCAAATTCTTTTGCGAGATCTGAAGGTTCAGGGGATCTGCCTGAAATAAATAAAATGATTGCAAGGATTGCCACAATTGGCACTCCAATAAATAAAAGTTTCTTTTTCATAGAATCCTCCTTATTTATGCTATTACATAGTATTCTATCATCAAAAAAAGGTAATTCACTCTTTTTTCTTCAAAAAATCCTCTAATTATATAAACACAATTGCCCAAATTTATTAATCCGGCAATACAAAATACCTTTATGATCTTTTTCATTCCGCACCTCACGTAAAAACACTCGCTCTCAAAAAATATTGATTTATGATTATCAAAACAAATATTCAGCAAATATGTTATATATGATTAAAAATAACACGAACACAATTCAACAAATTTTAATAAAATATGATAAAAAGCAATTGTTATTTCACCAATAAAAAACAACTCCTTTTTGGGAGTTGCTTTACTCTCTCTCCTTAGCTTAATAACTTAAGCTTTTGTCTTATCAAAACGATAAAGTACAGGTTGCAAAATATATAAACAAAACACAATCCAAATAAAAAGAGAAAACCACTTTACTATTGAATCCCATCCGCTCCAAAAAGACATAAAATAAAGTATTGGCAAAATAAAAATTAAACCAAAAAGCAATTTTGAAGCTGTTGTTTCCTTTAGTGGACTTTTACATCTGGGGCAAGTTGGCGTTTTTGTTCTAATAAGCTTATATTTTTCTCTAAAAGTAAACGGTTTCCTGCATATCGGACATTTGCTCATTTTCTCTCTCCTTAACAGGGCTTACTTTGTAAAAACCAGCTTGAGCTTTGTTGTTTACTTTGTTTTTTCTTATAGTACCAAGTGGACTTATGCTTATATTTATATTGTTTGTAACACATGCTTCCATCTTTCACAGGCTTCGAAGTTCTATATTGCTTGATTTTTACCTTTATTAATTTATCAAGCGTCTCTCCTACAGCCAATGAAGTTAGGGTTAAAACTGTTTGTTTTACTCTGCTCGCAGGAACCCTGGTCCATATACTCGTCAAAGAAATTGCCGCTCCAACCAAAGTGCCTGCCGGAACATTATTTGTTACAGTGCCCATGTATACTTCTTTGTACGCTGGCAAACCCATTTCAAATTCTTTCTTTGTTTCTAATGTGACACCGTTTAATATAGTCATGCCCGTTGCGGGGTTATATTGAATATGAGTCGTATGTTTATTTTCCATAACAATGGCTTCAACGATTCCATTTTCATGGTATGTTGTTTCCAGCGTAAAATGCATCGGCCCATCCTTTACCATTTCCCTTGTCTTTTTCCCTGAGTAATATAGATCGTCACTGTCAGTTTGATGGTCTACAAACTCTTCAGCCGAGACAAAGTCATATGGAGTCACAAAACAACCACCTGCAAAAAGCAGCACTATTAAAAAACACATTTTCTTTTTCACACACTCTCCCCCTTCAATATCCAAATAATTACTTTTCATTTTATAAAAAGGGGGTATTTTGCACAATACTTTTGTCAATGTCAATTTCCTAAAGTCAACAAATCGCTTTTTGTATGCAACGAAATGTATTTCATCGTGGACGGACGGGAAAAACAGTCATCGTCGGCCTTGATTCGAAGAAAGAGAAAAACGAAGAATCGGGCGCTGCGGATATGTTTCAGAAGAGTGATCAGACGGAGAAGGAAAAGCGGAAATACTATCAGTCAAGAGGCCGGGAGTAAGACATAGCGGCCTCTTTACTTTTTATTCCATGCGCTTGAGCAGAGAAACTTTCTTTCATTTTAATTCGCTGCAAGGGGTTGAAATGGCAAGCCCGTCTTTCTGCCATTGGACAATGCCGCCGCTTAAACTCAATACTTGTTTGAAACCGCCGTTAGCTTGCAGGATGCTGGCCCCTATTGCAGATCGGGCTCCGGAATGGCATTGCACAAGAATCGGACAGTCCCTTCTAATTTCATCGAGCCGTTCTGGGAGCGTTCCCAGCATGATGTGTTGCGCATTCGGAATATGACCTTCCTGCCATTCAGTCAGATTGCGAACATCAAGCACGTGCACGAATCCGTCTTCCACTAATTTTGCGATCTCCAGTGGTATGATCTCCGCGTACGATTCAAGTGAAAAAGCACCGCTTTCCAGAATTTTGTCACGATCCATAAACCCTGCAATATTGTCAATGCCTACAGAGCGCAGCGCTTCCACGAGTTCGTTCACTTCAGCCGGATACGTTATGAAGTACACAGGACGATTGTAGTCGATGAGCCAGCCTGCCCAGTTTGTAAACCCCTTGTTGAATGGAATGTTGATCGTGCCTTTGAGGTGCCCTTCAGCAAATTCCCGGGAGGAGCGGGTATCCACAATTTGCTCTTTCCCCTGCAAATCTTTCACTTGTTCAATCGACATAATCTCTAAAACGGCAGAAAGATCTTTGAGCAATGCAGGGCCTTCTTTATTCACTCGTTTCATCTCAGCAAAATACTTCGGCGGTTCTGGTTGTCCATCAAGCAAGGCATTTACGAATTCCTCTTCATCGGTGTAAGCCATTGCCCAGTTAAACATCTTTTCGTAGCCGACAGTCGTAGTTGGAATGGCTCCCAATGCCTTGCCGCAAGCGCTCCCTGCGCCGTGAGCCGGCCAAACCTGCAAGTAATCCGGGAGCTGTTTAAACTTCATGAGGGACTTGAACATCGCTCTTGCCCCCGACTCTGACGTTCCCTTAATCCCCGCCGCCTTTTCAAGCAAATCGGGTCTGCCGATGTCGCCTGCAAAGACGAAATCTCCAGTAAAGATGCCGATTGGACGATCCGCATTTCCTCCGCCGTCCGTCAACAGGAAAGAAATGCTTTCCGGGGTATGGCCGGGAGTATGCATAACCTCAAACATCAGGTTACCAATGGAAAAGCGATCGCCGTCTTTCACAAGTTGATGTTTCGATTCATCGACATATTGGTATTTCCAATTTGCGTCTCCTTCATCGGAAAGATACAGCTTCGCTTGATGTGTAGCGCCGAGTTCGCGGGCACCGGAAACAAAGTCGGCGTGAATATGGGTTTCTGCGGCCGCTGTGATGTTTAGCCCTTCTTCCTTGGCTGCTTGCAAATATGGTTTTAGATTGCGGCCGGGGTCAATCACAATGGCTTCCCCTGTTTTTTGGCAGCCAACCAGATAGGATGCATGGGCCAGTTTTTTATCGTAAAAATAGCGCAATAACATGTTGTATTCCCCCTCTTGAAACATTTATCGCAATATATCCTTTTTTGAGTTCGCATCATGCTTTGTCCTGTCTTACATCAGTCCTTTTAACATGCCATTCCAATACATGATGGGAAGCAATCTTCTTTTTAACAGGTACATGCTGAATCGTTCCTTGGACTGATCAAATGGAAACGTTTCTTGCGGCACCTTGTGATAGTCAAACTCGGCCAGCACGAGTTTGTTGTACCCTGTAACCAAGGGGCACGAGGTATATCCATCGTACTTTGCATCTAATGAAGAGCCTTTTATCAAGGACATTAGATTTCGCACGACAACCGGAGCCTGTTTGCGAATCGCCGCCCCTGTTTTGGAGGTCGGCAGGTTGGAACAGTCTCCAATTCCGAAAACATTGGCAAACTTTTTGTGCTGCAGAGTGTACGGATCAACATCGACCCAGCCGCCGGCATCCGCCAATGCGCTTTCTTTTATACATGAAGGTGCTTTCATCGGTGGAGTCACATGAAGAAGATCATATGTGAATACTTCCTGCTCCCCCGTCTCCAAATGTTCGAACAAGGCTTCTTTTGAATCAGGCCGAATTTCGATTAAGTTTCTCTTGTACATCGTTTGGATATCCTTGCGCAGGACGACTTTTTCGAGCGCATTTGCGTATTTGGTGACATCAAAAATGATCGATTTCGCCGATGCAAAAATAATCTCCGACTGATGGCGGACATTTGACTTGCGGAAATAGTCGTCTGCTAAGTACATAATTTTCTGTGGAGCTCCCCCGCATTTTACGGGAGAATCAGGATGAGTGAAAATGGCGGTTCCGCCTTTAAAATTGCGGATGTTTTCCCAAGTGCTGTCTACCGTATGATATGAATAGTTGCTGCAAACCCCGTTTTTTCCGACCGCATCTTTCAAGCCTTTGACCCCGTCCCAATCGATTTGCAAACCGGCTGCTGCAACAAGATAATCATAGGAAACGATCGTTCCTTGTTTTGTAAGAAGTGTGTTCTGATTCGGCCGAAACTCCGTTACAGCATCGCCGATCAAGTCGACACCAGCGGGAATTAAAGAAGCCAGATCTCGCTCGGACTCTTCCTTCTTCGCTGCGCCGCCTCCAACTAATGTCCACAAAGGCTGGTAGTAGTGCTTTGTTTGCGGGTCAATGATGGCAATTTGTCCTTTGAGTTTTTTAGAAATCCTTACGAGACGGGCGGCGACAGAGATGCCAGCAGTCCCGGCTCCTACAATGACAATGGAATAACGAGCATGTCTTGCCATGGTCAACCCCCTTATGTTTATAGAAAGCTGCTGTTTTTCTTAATGATGCGTCTCTCTTTTTTTAAGTTAACATCAATCTTCCTTTTTCTGTATAGGGGAACTCCCCTACTTTTATGTGAGCTCCGTCTTCACAAGCTGACAGGGGTTAAGGGGCCGTATGTTACAACGACAGATCGAGATATTTATTTTTGATCGCATATTGAATCAATTCGTGTTTCGAGTCCAGATCTAACTTCTGCATCATATTCGTTTTGTGGTTTTCGACGGTTTTGACGCTGATTGAGAGTTTATCGGCAATCTCCTTATTGGCATAACCCAGCACAATGAATCTGAGAATCTCCTTTTCGCGGACAGTTAATACAGAGGTCGGCTTTTTGGGCTCTGAATTGAGCCATTGATCAATGATGTCTTGCGATACAGATGTTTTGTAAAAGAGATTGCCCCTGTACACTTCGACAATCGCCTGATAAAGCAACCGATAATGGCTGTTTTTCAAGACGTAGCCATGCGCCCCCGCCTCTATTGCTTTTTGGACAAAAATTTCCTCATCATGCATTGTCAAAATCACGATTTTAACAGAAGGATTCAACTTTCGGATCTCACTGCTCGCTGTGAATCCGTCCAACCCGTTCGGCATCGACAAATCCATCAGCACGACATCCGGCTTTAACTGTCCGGCGCTAAGAACGGCTTCGTTGCCATTATTGCTTTCTCCCGCAATTTCAATTCCAGAAAAGCCTTCCAAAAGGACACGGATGCCCTTGCGAATCATCATATGGTCATCGACCAGCAATACCCTGATCACTCTCCTTCCCCTCCTTGTCCTGTACTTTCACTTTAATCGTCGTGCCACTCTGAAGTGCAGAGTGAATTCGAAGACTTCCATCCATCTGATCGACTCTCTCTTTCATATGTTTGAACCCCAGGCCTTCCTCTGTCAGCCCGCGTTCAAAACCAATGCCATCGTCCTGAATGATCAAAACGAGCTCGCCGTCTTCTTTGTAAAGTATGACTTCAATAAGTGTCGCCTGCGAATATTTCAGGGCATTATGAAGCGCCTCCTGAATGATGCGGTACAAATTGATTTCAAAAATCGGCAGCAAGCGATTGCTGATATCGCTTGAGGCAAACGTAATAGAAACATCCTGATGCGTCTTGTTTAAGCTGGAAACAAGATGCTTGACAGCAGGGATCAGCCCCAATTGATCGAGACTGTGCGGGCGCAGCTGGAGAGAGTAGAGCTTGACGTCTTGGATTGCTTTTTCCAGTTCATCGATGATGTCCTGCATGTAATCTTTAAATGTTTCTTCCTGCTCCATGCGCGATTGAATCGCTTGAATGCCTACTGAAACCGAATAAAGCGATTGCCCTACACCATCGTGCAGTTCCTGGGCAAGCCGCTTGTGTTCGTTTTCCTGGGCCTCTAACGTTTTTTGCAGAACCAGCTTGGAGATCTTCGCTTCTTCCTCCTTTTTCTTCATTGTTAAATCTTTCAGGACCAAAAGAACTTCCATTTGATCGCCGTTTTCGGAAATGACAGCCGTACTCATCTCCATGTCGACGAATCGCCCTTCATAGGTGGGCATCGAGGAGAGAAAATAAGGAATTTCCCGCTTGGCCAGCAAATAACAACGCTCTTCTCCCGCTTCCAGTTTTCTCGTTTGGCAGTAGGAACAGTACGGAACCTTATCCCCTAGTTTCCATCCCGTCATCTTCTCTGCGGACGGATTAATCACCAGAATTGTGCGTTCCTGATCCATCATGATGATCCCATCCTGCAAATGGTCGAAGATCTGCCTTAAATAGCCGCTTTCATTTGACATTCCTTCTTCTGTATACCGAGCCGGGTTTTGACACATCATGGACCCTCCCTTAGCTATCTATTCCTCGTACAACTGATAGACTCTTTTTAACTTCTGTTCAAGCTGTTCAAAATGAATAAAACGCGCTTCTCGTAGACATTCGGTTCCCTCAATAAACAAAAGAAGCACAGGAACTGTGAAGACTGAAAACCTGCCGGCAACCTCTTCCACTATGTCAGCATTTATATGTCCTAATTTGATCTTTGGAAAGCGGGCCAACAGTGCTCTAAGCTGAGGCAGAACAGCGTGACAGACTGTGCATTGAGGTCTTGATATATATATAAAACTTAATTGATGATCAGTTATAAATTTCTCAATTGACACCATTGAAGTTAGTTCTGCAGCTTCTTTCATCCAATTCCTCCTTCAAGACGGTCAATACAGTAAGATATCAACCCAAATTTTCACTGTTGTAAGAAAAATAACGAATATCAAAATACCTTGAAGAACTTTAGCATTCACTTTCTTGCCAATGAAAACACCTAGCGGGGATGCAATCAGACTGGCAGCCATTACAACCAAAGCCGGCATAATAGGCACCTGTCCAATGACGAGCTTTGTAGCTGTTGTTCCAATCGATGAAATAAATGTAACTGCGAGTGATGTTGCGATTGTGATTCGTGCAGGTATTTTTATAATGACTAACATGAGCGGAACAAGCAGAAAAGCTCCGCCCGCACCGACTATACCTGAAGCCAAACCGACCACAAAAGTCATGATTGAGGTTAATATCTTTGGAAAGCGAATGTGATCACTTTGATTACCTTCTGTTCCTGTCTTTGGAATCAACATGATGATGGCTGCAATGATCGCCAATAATCCGTAAACCATGTTTATGGCATCTTCGGAGAAAAAATGTGACCCATAGCCGCCGATTAGACTTCCAAGCAAAATACTTAACCCCATGATGAAGATCAGTTCTTTATTTAAGTAACCGTCTTTCCGGTAAGCCCACACACCGGAAAATGCAGCAATAAAAACCTGGACTGCCACTATACCTGAAACCTGGTGTGCGTTAAAGCCTGTAAACCCTAATAAAGCAGGTATATATAATAGCAACGGGTAATTAATAATTGCTCCCCCGACACCAAGCATTCCGGACATAAAAGAGCCAATGAATCCGATGAAAAATATAAGAAGAATAAAAGATATGTCCACTACCTTTCCTCCTTTCCATCAATAAAAAGGGGGAATAGCCCCCTTTTATCACATTTAACCTTTTTTAAGCCAAAACTTTAATATACCATCTTCCTCTGTATCTTTAAGCAACTCATGACCGCCTGACTTCGCCCATGCTGTTAGATCGCTTTTTGCCCCTTTATCAGTGGCATGTACTTCTAACACTTCTCCGGATTGCAATTCATCCATCGCTTTTTTTGTTTTCACAATTGGCATCGGGCACGCAAATCCTTTAGCATCTATTACTTTATCTGATTTCATTTTTTATCTCTCCCTATCTTCAAATCTATATTCATCCATGAACCGCACAACGGTTCGGTCCCATTTCCATCTCGCTTTGCCTGTCAGCATCAGGCATTATTTTGCCCATGTTGGTTTGACGGATTTCCTGATATGCATTTGGCTGTGGCGGCAGATTTTCTGATACAGCCCCTTTGAATTCATTTTCATCCAGATTTAAACCGGCATTCTTTTTATATAAATCACTCAGCTTAGCTTGGACTTGCCCCTGATCGCCTAATTCACTGACTGTCGAAAAGTGAGCTGGAAGAACAATCAAGTCACCTGATATTTGTTTGTATTTTACATACAATGTGTTACGCAAATCCTCTGCCCAATCCCCGGCTTTTCCAGCTAAGTCCGGCCGGCCAATCGATTCAACAAATAAAATATCTCCTGTTAACAAATAGCGATTATCAATCATTAAAGAGGTGCTACCAATCGTATGTCCAGGTGAGTAAATAGGTTCTGCTTTCATACCTGCGCTTCCTACAGAAATATTTTCATCTTCAACTAGCGGTTCATATGAAAATAGCACTTCCTCCGCATCTTTTGGCGGCAGGTAGTATGCAGCTCCTGTACGCTTACGCAGTAAACGTCCGCCCGAAATATGATCCGCATGTAAGTGTGTATCGACCACATGTTTAATCGTAACGTTTCTCTCTTTCGCAAAATCTATATATGCATCAACAGAACGAGCAGGGTCAACTACAATTGCTTCTCCGTCGGTTTCGATAAAATAGGATAAACAGCCTTTCCCCATTCTTACGAATTGATAGATCGTCCCTCCTTCTTTCAAGTCTCCGATTTTGACTGGATGTAAAAATTTGCTCCACGCCTTCATACCGCCTTTAAGTACCAGCACTCTTTCAAAACCGGCATCCACTAAATGCTGTGCAACCATCTCTGAAGACCCTTGTTTGGCGCAAACGACTAGAACATCTTGATCTTTAGGACTTGGCCATCAATTTTTTCTATACCATCAATTAAATCAAAATACGGAACATTTAAATGTTCAACCCGGCTTCCCTCGATTTTCCAATCACTAAGGGCCTCTTTATTTCGTACGTCTAAAATAAAAAATGATTCTTTTCTTAATAGCTTTTCAGCTACTTCTTTTGGTGAAACGAATGTAAAATTCACATTTAAACCTCCTTAAAATGTTAGGGCCCAAATGGCATCAGAACTTGTTGCAATGATTGCAACTTTTACGGCCGTTCAAATCATTCCTCCAATTTTTCTTTTATTGATTTTTTTCAACAGGGCCTGACCACTCCGCCATACCTTGGACAACATTTTCAACATCTTTAAAGCCATTATCCGCAAGCTGTTTAGCTGCCAGATCGCTTCTATTACCCGTACGGCAAACAACATAAATTTTCCCGTCTCTATTCAGTTCGTGCGCTCTTTTTTCAAGTTCACCTAATGGAATTGAAATCGCTCCGGGAATATGGCCGAAACGGTATTCTGCAGGTTCCCGAACATCAACTACTGTTAGCCGCTCGCCCGCCTCTACCTTTTTTTGAAGCTCTTCATTTTGAATCGTATAAGGAAACGTTTTTACTTTCTTTATTTCAGAGTGACCCGCTTTTCGAAGATAATGCTTTAATATATCTCCGTCTTCTATTGTACCGAGATACTGGTGACCGCTTCCCTTTGCCCATGCCCGTATATCAGCAAGAGACCCTTTATCAGTAGCATGCACTTCAATTACCTGCCCCGGTTTTAACTCATTCATGGCTTTTTTCGTTTTTACGACGGGCATTGGACAAGCAAGCCCTTTTGCATCTAATACGCGATCAGTTTTGATGTTCATCAATCATCCCTCCATATTCATTTTCTGTTTTATATCACTGTTCCATTTGGCTGCTTCAGGATTTCCTGTTTTGCATTCCCGAAGAAGCAACCGTTCAATTTGGAGATTATATAAATAAATTCACCTTTGCTTCGTTGGCATCGCCTAGATAAGCGGCAACACCTGCATAATCAAGGCCGTCGATGAGTTCTTCTTTTTGCAAGCCTAACAAGTCCATTGTCATTGTACAGGCAACAAGCTTAACTCCTTGTTCTTGCGCCATTTCAATCAGTTGAGGCAGAGACAGTACGCCGTGCTTTTTCATGACATGTTTGATCATTTTAGGCCCGATACCGGCAAAATTCATTTTGGATAATCCGAGTTTCTTTGAACCACGGGGCATCATAAAGCCGAACGCTTTTTCAAGCGGTCCTTTCTTTACTGGCACCGGTTCATCTTTTCTTAAAGCGTTAAGCCCCCAAAAAGTATGAAAAACTGTTACCTCATGATCATAAGCAGCGGCGCCATTTGCAATAATAAAAGCGGCAATCGCCTTATCTAGGTCACCGCTAAATAAAACAATGGTCGTTTTTTCTTTTTGGTCTGACATATAACAACTCTCCCACTTTTGTATACTTATACCCGTACAGGTATATAAAAACTAAAAAAAATATAAGTCAGCTTTTTATACCCTAAAGGGTATAAAAACAGCAAAATTTCTTTTAACCAGGGGTATATAGAGGCTGTATCATAAACAACAGCCATCTAAACATTATCTGCTTTTAACCAATAAATTAACGGCTTCTTGGATGAGGTCTTCGGTATCTTCTCCTCTTTCAATTTGAAGGCGGACGCATTTCTCCAAGTTACTGCTTACAACAACACCGATGGCCCGATCTAATGCAGAACGAACAGCTGACATTTGGCTTACGAGTTCTTTACACTCTTTTCCTTCATCCATCATCTTTAATATCCCTCGAACTTGACCTTCAACTCGTTTGATCCTATTTTTTAATTGATCATCGTATTCCATCACATAACCTCCTATTTCCTTATGATGATGACATATCCTTCAACTTTTCCGCAAACCGTTACTACGCAGATATGAACTGTCCTGCATTTCTGTCACATTCGTTAAGACCAGTGATGGCTTTTTGTCCAGACAAGCTTTATCCTAATGGACCATCGCCCGCCTATACATATACCCCTATGCGTATAATACTGAACTGCTGAGGATAAATCAAATTTTTAGTTCTGCAAAAGTATAATAAGCGCCATCTTTAAAAACAAAAAAACATCGACAAAAGAAGTCACCGTCGGCCGTTTCGGACTGAATTAAGAAAAAAAGCGCAGTGCGAAACCGCGAAGGAGCTTAGATTTCGCGAACCCGAGAAACGGGCGTTGATCGAAAATGCATGATGAGTTTTACCGTCCAGAGAAAAAGAAGTGATGAAAAAAGCCGGGTCATTTTCCGGCTTTTCCTATTTCATTTTAAAAAAACAAGAAATCACTTTATGCTGCTGGATATAAACATTGAAGCATCTTGATTCATAAAAATACGCCGGCCGTGAAAAAATGTCTTCATTTCAGTTGATTTAAATCCAATATCGGATAATCTTTTTTTCAATTCTTCGTGCGAAAAACCGTTGTGAACTTTCGGATGTTGTATTTTGTCATTTTTGTCAAAATCAATAATTATGAGCTTGCCGCCATCATTTAAAATGCCGAACAGTTCTTGTAAAATTTTATTTGTATCCGGAATATGAAGAAGGACTAGTGACATTAAAACGATGTCTGCCTTCAGTTCAGGAGTTTCTTGGGTGAAATCTGAATAAAGCGTCTTTGCGTTGGCGATTCCTTTGCGAGAAATTTTAGCTTTCGCCACCTCCAGCATTTGTTTGGATGAATCGACCAGCAAAATAGAATGTACTAAATCTGATAATTCTAAACTAATGAGACCCGTACCGCTCCCATAGTCAATTAAAGATTTTGATTGACTGTTTCGCAATTCCGGTCTTACTTCATTCACGATCACTTTAGCTAATTCAATTCTTTCTTCTGTATCATATCGCTTTGCGATCTGTTCAAAAACGTTATTTTCCATATTCCACTTCCTATTTATTTTTAGATGGTTTACTGAAAACTATGCTAACACCTTACATATTTCCGTTTGAAACCGAGACGGCCTCTATCAATATCTTTTTGAATATTTTTGGAAGCATTCAGGATACTGCTTTTTTTCTTGCCCCGCCTGAGTTCGACCGGGCCTACTGCTTTTGCGGTTTCAACCGCCTTTTCATGAAGCGGCAAATATGAAATCCCGACTGTGTAGATAAAATGATTCATAGCCGATTTTGTTCGATCTGGAGAATCGTGAATCGTACGTTCCACCTGATCAAGCATACTGGCAATTTTAGCTACATTAAATTCATCGTCCGGTCGATTACCTAAAAGCCAGCAGTAACAGCTCCAGCCTGCCGACATTTTAAGCTCTTCACCGCTTGAGATCCATTTATCAGCAACAGCCTGCGCAAAATCGGTTTCTGCCAAAGTTACGGCAACAACATAATCAGATAGCATATAGAAATACGCCGCATCGATCCACCGCTCAAAATCCGCTTCAGTCATTGTCATTGGGTCAGCAATAATGCCGGCAAAATACATGGCATCGTAGTTCCCGGTAGCGTAAAGCTGCTCCGCCAAGGGCTGATTTTTCTTGATTTTCTTTGCGAGCGGCTTCATTTTGCCTGTAGCCACGCCAAACAGCGGTTCGTGTGCACCATTCGTTATGTATCTTTTTTTCATGTTTTCCGTACCCAGCGCTTCCAGTTCTTTCATAACCGTTTCAAGATCCATGCTTTCACTTCCTTCTTAAATTAAATTCATTACTTTAACTCCATTATCATGCTCTTTCACTTCATCTAATCATTACAAATCCACTTTATTTGTTTTAATGCTCTCCATCAACGGCTACATCAGCATGAAAAGATCAGTTGCCATGTATGATCCTCATCTTTTTTAGCGGTTGTTTTGTTTCCTAAGTCTGATCAAAACTAAACTTCCTCTGCATATCATTTATGTTTATTATATGAAACATTTTAAAGCAGAAAGGGGGTGTTTTTGACCGCCTTTTCTCTTCATGCGTCAATTTCGAATGCCACCGATATTTGCAAAAAGAAGACTCTTAAAAAAAGAGTCTCCTAACTTGATCAATAAAACGAGCCAAATCAGCTGATCACAGCTTTTGTTTTTTCAGGTATGTTTTCATACATCCATTTTGCATCTGGAATCGCAAGCCTGATACATCCATGGGAAGCTTTTTTTCCTAATTTTTTTGCTTCCTTTTAAATGACTTTTTTATCTTTGTTGAATGGTACGCTATGAAGACGAATTTTTATGGGAAAGACCATCAGATCCCATTAATCGGCGGCACGTTTTATAAACCTAATCTTCAGAACATTTATCAATATGAACCGGATTTGGTGATTGGGATTGGCGGTGTTCACGATACCTTAAGAGACGGAAGTCCGTCTTCGAGCGGATTACATATGGACCTGCTCATTTGCAGCTTTCATTTTTTCTTCCATTTTTTTAATGCATCGGCAGAATTTTGGCGGCTGTTTTCGTTTATCTATTAAGCGCTTATACCAAGAAGATGTCGTCTGTCTTTTTGTTAAACGGCATGGTTAATTTCAGCGGTATTGCAAGCTGTGACTTCATTTATTTTACTTAGACATCAAGAAGCGCTTGGAAGCATTTTATTGTGGACGATCGGATCACTGAATGGAAGGGTTTGGATTCACTTGAACCTTTTATGGCCAATTGCAGTTCCTGCGCTCATTGCGGGATTGTTGACAGCGGGAATCGCAAATGCCTGGAGGCTGGAACAGAATCAGCTGTGCTCCTGGGCCTTTCTTTAAAGAAAACAAATGCTCTTTTATTTTTCATCTCTGCCCTTTTAACCGCAGGGGCCGTTTCGATTGTTGGAGCAATTGGCTTTATTGGTTTAATCGGCCCTCACATTGCCAAACTTGATCGTTGGAGAGGATGCGAGAAAAAGTCCTACCATTTCCAAATCTATTAAAGAATTTAGATTGGGGAGTTTTTCATTTATAAATCGGTTAAATAATTGTATATTATTTGATTGTCCAACAAACAGGCCAGAAGTTCATAGCCGTGAGCTCCGGGGTTTTGGATTAGCAAGCCAAGGATAAGTAAGGGAATTATGGTTTCATCACCATCGCCATCCGCGCCTCGAATTCCGCGTACGTGATTTTACCCGAAGCCAAATCCATGCTGTGAAGGTAAATCTGTTCTGTTTTAGAATAGTCACCATTCACTTTCAGTGATTGCTCCTCTCCCGAAATGGGTTTCAGGATATGGTACTTTTTCGAAAAAGCCTCGAAATAGCGGTAACCGAATTTGCGTTGTGAAGCTGCATCTAAATGAATGCCATCAGGATTCGCAGTCAAACCTGCCGCAGCAACAAAATAACAATTCTGTTGTTCATTAGCAAAACGCAGCAATTGTTCATTAACCTGTCGAAATTCGGTCGCGTGCTGTCCAAAACCGGTCTTCCCAAGAAAGTCACCAAGCCCTCCAATAATCAACGGTACCTCATCAAGTTTCAACTCGTTTCTTAGCGTCTCGATGATAAGGGTTAATTTCTCGTAATAAGTTTCATGTAGCGAACGATAACTGTCACTCTCACCCTGGTGCCAAAGGATTCCACAAATTTGACTGGAGCGGAGGGCGAAGCGGGCTTCGGACAAAGCATGCTGAAAAAGGATGCCTTCCGGATGCCAGTCATTCAATGAACTGCCACCTTCCGCACAAGGGATCAAGCCAATTTCTTCATCGGGATGAGCTTTCGACCATGCATCTGCAAAAGATGCCGCCAGGCCAACGCCGGAAACCGGACGGTCGTAATTAATCGGCTCTGTCATCATCTGCCACTGCCCATTGCGCAGCATTTTTATTTTTTCATTATAGATAGGGTCTACTTCATTCAAAAATCCACGGCCTGCCATATTCGACTGCCCCAACATTAAAAAAGACTTTATCATCTAATTTTCACTTCTTTACATCAATATTTTGGTCTAATTAGACTATAGTCAATTCAGTTTGTCTTGTAAAGTTTTAACAAGGTTTTATTTATTATCAGTATGTATGAAAAACAAACTAATATGAAAATTTGGTGGATATATTTGTGAAATAGCAAGTTCTTTTGCTTTTCTTATTCAACTATCGGGGGCTTTAGTTGAATAACGATCTTCCACAATCGGGCGCGATTATTGAACAAGAACTAAAGGAGTTATACATATTAGTCATGTAAAATATATATAACTCCTTATTTTTTATGACTTTTTTTGATTTAGGTCTTGATAAATAACGAAATTTCTCGTATAAAAATACACAATTAGATGACCGGGTGTATTGCTGAAACATACACCCGGTCATCTTTATGCAGCCTTTTCATTTACTGCTCTGAATGTGCAGGAGTTCTTCAGGAAAGCGGTCAACTTCCCCTGCCTGCCCTGCAAGGAAAAACGATCAATAGATCATCCTACAATATTAATTTGAATCCCCTTCCCTTTTTTGATCTGTTTTGCTTGGAACAGGATCAAAGCCTCCCGGATGAAGAGGGTGGCATTTCAGTAATCGTTTAATAAGCAGATAACTGCCTTTGATAAACCCGAACCTTTGAATCGCTTCAAGCCCATAGTTGGAGCATGTTGGATAAAATCTGCAAGTCGGCGGGAAAAGAGGGGATATCGCCTTTTGGTAGAATCGAATGAATATGATCGCTGCCCGTTTCATGATTCCTCCCGAAGAAATTTTGCTATATCTTTTGCAAAACATGTAACAATAAGATCCGCACCGGCCCTCTTCATCGCAAGCATGCTTTCCAACACTGTATTTTTTTCGTCAATCCAGCCGTTTTGCGATGCGGCTTTTATTTGGGCATATTCTCCGCTTACTTGATACGAAACCAGCGGAATCTGGAGAGAATTTCGCATATCCCTGATGATGTCTAAATAAGGCAGACCAGGTTTAATGCTTGTTCATCACGGCCTTCTATTAGATCGAAACGTAATAATGGCATTTGCTTATCCCCTTTTTGATCATTTTAAATTTCGTTAGAGAAATAAGAGGTTTTACCTGTCCCTGATCAATTGTTTCGCTTTTGGTACAAAGAATGATTTCTGCTAACTTGATAAAAACATAACACATAATCAAAATATATTCAATAATTGACCATATGTTCATCATAATAGAAGATACAAGAGCTATATCATTAAAAATCAGCTCGCACCCAATCTTTAGGTGATTAGTATATAAACAACACTTTATCAAAATGTGACAATGATATGACTATCAGCACTCTACTTATTTCTTAAAGAAAGCACAAGCTTTCTCAACCCGAATATGATTAAAGCAGCAACAATAATGAAAGGTATAAATCCAATCAGGCTAAAACTTGTAAGCATGACAAGCTCCTTTCCTCAATGTCCAATTGATTTTTCATTTTACGATATTCACATTTTAAAATCATAATAAAGATGTAAATGTTATGTTAAAAACCGGTTGGTATACAAAAAATCACCGTCCGAGATAGCGGATGGTGATTTTCTTTACATGAAGGTTTATTTATTCAAGATTTGCATGATTTGCGTACATGTTATGAGTATTCAGCCCTTTTATTTCCATTATTCGCAATATGATAGCATCATAAATCAATAAAAGAGTCTGTTCAAAAAGCGATCCCATCGGTTGTATAGTCTGTTTACTGCCCGTCGTTTGATCCTTGGGTGAACCCGGCAGCTGCAGGATCAGATCAGCTATTTCAGCGATTGGCGAATCTGAAGAGGTCGTAACTGCCGCTACAGTGCCTCCGATATCTTTTGCCTTTTCCGCCATATGAAGCAAACTTTCTGTTTTCCCTGATCCTGTGCCCACGATAAGCAAGTCGTTTTCGGTAAATGCAGGTGTTACGGTTTCTCCTGTTACAAATGCATTGATACCCAGGTGCATTAATCTCATAGCAAATGACTTCCCCATTAAACCGGAACGACCTGCACCGGTAACAAACACTTTTTCAGAAGACATGATACTGGATATGAAGTTCTCTATTCCTTCCGCTTGAGTTTGAGACGTTGCATGATCAAGCTCTGCGATGATCGCTTTTACATAATCATGGGTCTTCATGATTGCTGGATCATCTGCTTCATTTTTGCGGCTGCCGCAGCTTTATCATCTTGATTTGCAATACCGCCCCCAACAATAATCAAATCGGGCTTTAATTTAACGACTTCGGGCAATGTGTCCAATTTAATTCCGCCTGCAATAGCCGTTTTAGCGTTTTTTACTACATTCTTAATGGTCATTAAGTCTGCAAATGAATTTTGGCCAATGGCTTGAAGATCATAACCCGTATGCACACAAATATAATCCACACCAAGTTCATCCAACTCGGCAGCGCGTGATTCGATGTCCTTAATTCCGATCATATCCACCAGGATTTTTTTTCCTTGAGCTTTTGCCTCTTCTACAGCGCCTTTAATAGACATATCTTCAGCGGCTCCTAAAATGGTGATGATATCGGCTCCTGCTTCTGAGGCTTTCATTACTTCATACCCGGCCGCATCCATAATTTTAAGGTCTGCCAGCACTTTCAAATTCGGGAAAGCATCTTTCATCTCTTTTACTGCACGAAGGCCTTCATTTATCACAACCGGCGTACCGATTTCTACAATGTCAATGTATTCTTCTACTTCTTTTACCACTTTGATTGCTTCCGGTATATTGACTAAATCTAATGCTAACTGTAATTCCACTTAACGTCACCCCTGTTAAATTAAGAATTCCGCGGATGATTCTCTTTTGATATTTCTGTTACATCAAAAGTATAACAAGGGGAAAATGCCTTTAATAGTACGCACTTTTTTTTTACATACTATACTTTTCCTCATATGGTGTAGAAAAAGATACTGTCTCTAGAACAATATCTCAAAGTCAATTATTCTATTTGTCATCTTTTGAAAAGTTGGTTTCTATATAATTTTTACCCCACTCATACATCGCCTCTAATATAGGCATTAAACTTTCTCCCTGTTTTGTAAGGGAATATTCAACTTTTGGGGGAACAACCGGATATACTTCCCTATGTACAATATGATCTTCTTCCAATTCACGCAGCTGATTCACCAGCATTCTTTGCGTAATGCCGGGCATCAGGGCTTTTAATTCTCCGAATCTTTTCGTACCTTCTTTTCCTAAAAACCACAAAATCAGCATTTTCCACTTTCCTCCGATAATGTTGAGCGTCAACTCCTTTTCACAATTAAATGTTTTATTCTCCATTCGTGACATATGAATTCACTCCTTATCTAAATGACTAATATATGATCATCAATTACATCATTGTAAAAGAACTTTGTTTCATTAATCAATCATCGCACGTTTTAGCCGTTCCTTAACTTCACCTGCTTGCCACCTTACCATGCGGAGTTGCCCCATCATGATATTGTCAATCTTCTTATATCCATTCGAGTTAAGGAAACATGACAAGTGTCATGTTTGAAGCATGATGTGTGCTACTACAAAGACATCTCTCTGTGCCGTAAACTTAATTTAAGACCTATTTATGAGAGGATAACTTTACTATGACTGAACAAACCATTGCCCATAAACAAAAACAGTTGACAAAACAGGTTGCTGCGTTTGCACAGCCTGATACCAAGAACAGTCTGCTTCAGCTTTTGAATACGTTTATTCCTTTCTTCGGACTGTGGTTTCTTGCCTATTTCAGCCTCAATGTCTCCTATCTCCTTACTTTAGGAATAACGGTGATTGCCGCAGGGTTTTTGACGAGAATTTTCATTATTTTTCACGACTGCTGCCATTTATCCTTTTTCAAACAAAAACGCCTTAACCATATTCTCGGTTTTTTGACAGGCGTTCTGACTTTATTTCCTTATCTTCAATGGCAGCACAGCCATTCGATTCATCATGCGACAAGCAGCAACCTGGATAAACGGGGAACGGGTGACATCTGGCTGCTGACGGTAAATGAATATAAAGCCGCACCTCTGCGCACAAAAATCGCATACAGACTTTACAGAAATCCGTTTATCATGTTTATTCTCGGACCGATTTATGTCTTTCTGATCACAAACCGCTTTAACAAAAAAGGAGCAAGACGGAAAGAGCGTGTGAACACATACCTCACCAACCTTGCAATCGCGGCATTGGCTGCTGTCTGCTGCCTGATTTTTGGCTGGCAATCATTTTTGCTCGTACAAGGTCCGATCTTTCTGATCTCAGGTTCGATCGGCGTTTGGCTGTTTTATGTTCAGCACACATTTGAAGATTCTTATTTTGAAGCGGATGAAAATTGGAGCTATGTTCAGGCCGCTGTGGAAGGAAGTTCGTTTTATAAACTCCCGAAACTGCTTCAATGGCTTACAGGCAATATCGGGTACCACCATGTTCACCATCTCAGTCCAAAGGTGCCTAACTATAAACTTGAAACCGCACATGAACAGCACGAACCTTTAAAAAACGTCCCGACCATCACTTTGAAAACAAGCCTGCAATCACTCGCGTTCCGGCTTTGGGATGAAGAAAAAAAGCAATTTGTAACCTTTCGGGACATGAAACAAACATCTTCCCATCCTTCGCCGGATTCAACGAAAAAACAGAAGCTGCGGAAGAACGCCTGACGATAAGGAGGTCTTCTTATATCAACAAGAAGACTTCCTTTTTATTGTCCGATGATGCAATCAGGCTCCGGCAATGGTAAAGTTACTCTAAAGATGAAAAGCTGAAAATGAGGTTATAACATGTTCAAAAAACATTTTACATTTCAAAAACTGAACGGGATCTCGCCGTATATATGGACAATATTTTTCATCCTTCCCTTCTACTTTATCATGCAATCATCATCTACACTTGTTATCGTCGTCGGCATCATTTTGACGCTTTTATTTTTTGCGGTATACAGATTTGCTTTTGTCTCAAAAGGCTGGGACGTTTATTTGTGGGCGTTTATTTTAATCGGCATTTCAACCGCTTCGATTATGATGTTCAGTTATATTTATTTTGCTTTTTTTATCGCATATTTTATAGGGAACATTAAAAAACGAGCCCCTTTTCATATTTTATATTACGTCCACTTAATAAGCGCAGCCGTCGCTGCCAACTTCAGTCTCGTGTTAAAAAAGGAATTTTTTCTGACACAAATTCCCTTTGTGGTCATCACCCTCATCAGTGCGATTTTATTGCCGTTCAGCATTAGAAGCCGCAAGGAGCGTGAACGCCTGGAAGAAAAGCTCGAGTATGCTAATGAACGGATTGCCAATTTGGTAAAATTAGAAGAACGGCAGCGGATTGCCCGCGACCTCCATGATACACTTGGACAAAAGCTGTCTCTTATCGGTTTAAAAAGCGACTTGGCGAGAAAATTAATTTACAAAGATCCCGATCAAGCCGCGCGTGAACTGAAAAGCGTTCAGCAAACTGCGAGAACTTCTTTAAATGAAGTCAGAAAAATCGTATCCTCCATGAAAGGCATCCGGCTCAAGGATGAAATCATAAACATCAAACAAATTCTTGAAGCAGCCGGCATTGCGTTCATCTATGAAGAAGATAAATTGCCGGAAAATATCTCATTGCTTAATGAAAACATATTGAGCATGTGCTTGAAGGAAGCTGTCACTAATGTCGTCAAACACAGCCAGGCTAAGACCTGCCGCGTTGACATCCAGCAGCTCTGGAAGGAGGTTGTCATTACAGTGACTGACGATGGAACGTTTCAAGGTGAAGAGAAGTGCTTTTCAAAAGGACACGGCTTGCTTGGCATGAGAGAACGGCTTGAATTTGCAAACGGAAGCCTACACATTGATACAAAAAACGGCACCAAGCTTACCATGTCAATTCCTAACAACTCAAAATAAAAAAAAGGATGGCTTACATGATTAGTATATTTATTGCGGAAGATCAGCAGATGCTCTTGGGCGCTTTAGGATCGCTTCTGAACTTAGAAGATGATATGGAAGTCGTCGGCAAAGGCACTACCGGACAAGATGCCGTTGATTTCACAAAAAAACATCGGCCTGATATATGCATTATGGACATTGAAATGCCCGGAAAGACGGGGCTTGAAGCTGCTGAGGAATTAAAGGATACAGGCTGCAACATTATTATCTTAACCACTTTTGCCCGCCCCGGCTATTTTCAGCGAGCCATTAAAGCAGGTGTTAAAGGCTATTTGTTAAAGGACAGCCCAAGCGAAGAGCTTGCGAGCGCCATCCGCAGCGTCATGAAAGGAAAGCGGATCTATGCGCCTGAACTGATGGAAGACATGTACAGTGAGGCCAATCCCCTCACAGATAGAGAAAAAGAAGTGCTTGAACTTGTGGCTGACGGAAAAAACACAAAAGAAATCGCCCAAGAACTCAGCATCAAAAGCGGAACCGTGCGAAATTATATCTCAATGATTCTTGAAAAGCTTGAGGTGAAAAATCGGATTGAAGCCATTACTCGTTCAAAGGAAAAAGGCTGGTTTAAATAAAAAGAGGATCTTGCCATATGTCCAAGATCCTCTTTGACGAATCAGCCGCTCCCGCGGGTGAAAAATATTCCTTATCTACACGAACATCTTCTTGACAAGCTCGCGGTTGCGCTCTTTGAAAACCTCATTATGCGACGACACCATCGCACTCTTGTGCGCTTCGGGATCGATAAATCGCTTGGCGCTGTTGACCGCGTTTGCCGCATCTTGAAACGCTCCGGCGATCAGGTGCAGCTTGCCTTCGTAATGCACAATATCCCCCGCCGCATACAGACCGGGCACGGAAGACTGGCAGTTGGAAGTACCTGCAATATAATAGTCATCCACTCGGGTAACATCAAGGCGGCTGTTCTCCAGAAGTGAGGTGTCGCGTTCATATCCGTGGTTGATAACCACCTCGTCGACAGGCAGTTCCATCACCTCACCTGTTTGAGCGTTCGTGAGCTCGACCCGTTCGATCACCTCATGATCTTCCGAAGCGATCAGCTTGGTAATCTCTGTATGAAAGAAGCAGCTCACCGAGCTGTTCAGAAGCTGATCCACCTGGGCCTCATGCCCGCTGAGCGCATCTTTGCGGTAAGCGAGGTAGACCTTTTTCGCTACAGGTTCGAGTTCGTTGGCCCAATCGACAGCCGAATTGCCGCCGCCGGATACAATGACCGTTTTATCTTTAAAATGCTGCAGTGACTTAACCGTATAATTCAGATTGGACACTTCAAAACGCTCTGCGCCTTCTATCTGAAGCTTTTGCGGATTGAGGATGCCGCCGCCCACGGCAACGATGACCGTCTTGGAAAGATGCACACCTGAGGCAGCCGTATGTAATTCAAACAACCCTTCTTCATTGCGGGCAATCGATTCGACTTTCTCATTCAGCAGCACTTCAGGATGAAACGTTAACCCCTGCTGCACCAGCTGTTCTATCAGCTTGGCTCCGGAAATAGGCGTTAATCCCCCGACATCCCAGATCATTTTTTCAGGATAAACGTGAACCTTTCCGCCCAGCATCGGCTGATATTCAATAATCTTTGCCTTCATTCCCCGCAGTCCGCTGTAAAAGGCGGAATATAACCCAGCCGGACCTCCGCCGATAACGGTCACATCAAACAATTCATTTCTGCTCATCGCTCTTCACTCCCGGTATATGTCATGAGTTCACAAACACCAAACGCAAATGATTATCATTATCATTAAGTGTACTTTGATTGCTCCATTTTTACAATCCATTTTAATAAAAAGTTCATGCTTCGCCCACTTCGATTTTGCCGCTTCCCCCTTTCCGCTCGTTCTTCATGGGTTGCCGCCGCTCCCTATTCCGCAGCATTTAGATAGTTCCTATATCTTACATTGACAAGGGTATGCCCCCTGCATAAAATGAAAATGATTATCAACTTCATTTAGGAGGAAACAAAGCATGATGAGCGGAAGGATTAGTTTGAAAATTAAAATTATTTTTATATTAATGCTCGCCTTTTCTATTTTATTAGCCGGATGTACAACCTCAGGAAATTCAACAGAGAAAACTCATGAAAACTTGGTCACAATGGCTTGGCCTAGAGATATAGGCGAAATGAATCCGCATGTGTATAATCCTTCCCAATTATTTGCCCAGTCGATGGTATATGAACCTTTGGTTACCTATGAAGCGGGAGGAAAGCTTAAACCGCATTTAGCCGAATCTTGGGATATATCAAGTGACGGTAAAGTATATACGTTTCATTTGCGTAAGAATGTAACATTTTCAGATGGAACGAAGTTTGATGCGAAAATTGTGAAAAAGAATTTTGACTCCATTTTAAAACATACTGAATTACATAGCTGGTTAGGGTTTATTTCAAAAATAGCCCAAACAGAAGTGATCGATGACCATACATTTAAATTAAAATTGACTGAACCATACTACCCGACCATTCAGGAACTAGCCGTTGTACGGCCGGTCCGGTTTTTGGGAGAAGCGGGCTTCCCTGAGGACGGCGATACATCAAAGGGTGTCGAAAAACCGGTTGGTACGGGCCCATGGGTATTGGAAGAGCATAAAGCTGATGAATATGCGGTTTTTAAACGCAATGAACATTATTGGGGTGAAAAGCCAAAAGTCGAGAAAATCAAAGTGAAAGTTATCCCAGATGCCGAAACAAGGGTGCTAGCATTTGAAAAAGGCGAGCTTGACCTCATTTACGGCGAAGGCGTTATCAGTTTGGATGCATACAAGCAGCTGCAATCGACAGGTCAATATGAAACAAGCCTTTCTGAACCCGTGGCGACGAGACAGCTCGTCATGAATACGAAAAAAGAACAGCTTTCTGATGAGCGCGTGCGGCAGGCCCTGCAATACGGTTTTGACAAAGAAGCCATGGTGAAAGGCATCACCTCAGGGTTAGAAGAAAAAGCAGATCATATTTTGCCGACAGACTTCCCATACACGTCTGATATTGATGTAAAGCAAATCAACTATGATACAGAAAAAGCAAAAGAGTTATTAGATGCGGCCGGCTGGAAGCTTCCGAATGGCAAGACCGTGCGCGAGAAAGACGGAAAGCCTCTTGAATTTAGTTTAATGTATGATTCAGCTGAATCCATTCAAAAAACAATGGCTGAAACGCTGCAGGCAGAATGGGCAGCGATCGGGGTAAAGCTGAATCTTGAAGGCGTAGAATTGGCAACCCAAGTCAAACGGTTTAAGGCAAATGAGTTTGATATGAACTTCTTTAGCAACTATGGTGCGCCTTATGACCCGCATACATTTTTAAACATTGTCGCGTCCAAAGGATTCGGATTTAATGAAGCGATCTCAGCCTATCCAAACAAGGACGAGCTAATCAAACAGATGGCAAAGGTGCCTCAAACGACTGATGAAAAAGAGCGGCAGGAGCATTACTCATCTATTTTAAAATCACTTCAAGACCAGGGAGCCATCGTACCTGTTTCTTACATTAAAAAGACGGCGATATATCAAAAGAATATCACCGACTTTACGTTCCCTGCTAACCGTGACGAACATCCATTTACAGGCATTCGCGTCAAGCAGCAACACTAGGAGGCTTTTATGGGCAACTATATATTGAAACGAATCATGTCGATTATTCCAGTTTTTCTTTTAGCTGCACTTCTGACAACTGGAATGATTCATCTCTCGCCGGTTGACCCAGCTGAAGCATACTTAGCCGCAGCGCATATCCAGCCAACTGATGAAATTTTAGCGCAAAAAAGACATGAGTTTGGCTTGGATCAGCCATTTTTTATTCAATATGTAAACTCTGTTTTGAAGATATGCCAGCTTGATTTTGGCATATCTTATGTTTCAAACCAGCCGGTTTGGGACGAAGTGGCACACCGAATGCCGGCAACGGTCGAACTTGCGCTTGGGAGTTTATTGATTGCGGTGCTTGTCAGTGTGCCGCTCGGCTTCTTAGCGGGAATCAAAAGAAATGGTGCAGTTGATCATATCAGCCGCTTCATTTCCTTTTTCGGGGCATCCATCCCAACTTTTTGGTTAGGGTATATGCTGGTTTTTTTCTTTTCTGTTCAATTAGACCTTTTCCCGGTAGAGGGCGCTGGGACATGGCAGCATCTCGTACTGCCGTCTATGACATTGGCGCTTCCTTTAATTGCGATGTATACAAGGCTGCTCCGTGCAAGCGTCATCGAAAACCTGCAGGAACCATATGTTCAATTTGCACGCATAAGAGGAATAGCGAAGTTGAACATTATGGCCAAACATGTATTGCGAATGGCCATTTCTCCGATGATTACGGGTCTGGGAATGAATCTTGGCAAGCTGCTTACCGGCACAATTATTGTTGAAGTCGTTTTTTCTTGGCCCGGCTTTGGCCGTTATTTTATTGAGGCCATTTTCAATCGGGACATCCCTGTCATTCAATGCTATGTGTTCTTAGCCGCTACCTTTTTTATATTGAGCAACTTAATTGTTGATCTCATTCAAATGTATATTGACCCGCGCATTTCAAGGAAAGAAGGGCAGCATCGATGATGATAAGTATACGCAGGATATTCAAAGGCCAAAAAGTGATTACGGTATGCACCACTATATTAACCATCCTTTTTATTATCGCTGTATTCGCCCCTTGGATTGCGCCGCACCATCCTGCTGATGTCCATATGGTATATAAGCTGCAGCCTCCATCCTGGGAATTTCCTTTAGGAACTGATCATCTGGGAAGATGCAACTTATCCCGCCTTTTGTACGGCGCCCGGATTTCTTTGGGATTCGCGATGCTTATTTTCATTTCCTCCCTCGTTATCGGCCTCATTGTCGGGACGATTTCAGGGTATAAAGGCGGCTGGATTGACCAGCTGTTAATGAGATGCTGCGATGGTGTAATGGCCTTTCCGAACTTAATTTTAGTTCTTGGCCTCGTGGGCATTTTCGGCCCCGGACTTCCTCAAGTCATTCTGGCCCTCATGCTTGTGCAATGGGTCTATTATGCGAGAATTTTCAGAGGAATGGTGCTGAGTCTGAAAGAGGAGAACTTTATTGCGGCGGCAAAAATCAATGGATCTTCACAATGGAAAATCATTAAAAATCATATCATCCCTAATGTCCTCCCTCCCCTCGTCGTCATCGGTACGTTGGAAATGGGCTGGGCCATTATGGATATCTCGGCTATGTCTTTTCTCGGCTTGGGCGTCCAGCCCCCGGCGGCTGAATGGGGAGCGATGATTCATGAAGGTAAATCGTATATTCGGTCGAATCCCGAGTTAATGATTTATCCAGGGGTGATGATCATGATTGTGGTTGTGACATTCAATTTATTGGGCGAAGCCTTATCAGATCAATACGGTGTCAAACGTCGATTTTAAAAAGGAATGAGGAAGTTGGGAACAGAACAATCAACGGTGCTTCGAGTCAGAGATTTGCATGTACAGGTTAACAACCAAAAAGGACATTCAACCCTTGTGCAAGACATCAATTTTGATTTGAAGCGCGGCCAAGTCCTTGGTCTGATTGGTGAGAGCGGTTGCGGAAAAACGGTAACAAGCATGTCTATTCTTCAGACGCTTGATCCAAAAACAACTAAGGTGGAAGGAAGTATTGCATTGCGAGGCCGTGAATTGAACGGATTAGCAGATAAGGAAATGCGTAAAATCCGCGGCAAAGATATTGCCTATATCATGCAAAATCCGATGAACGCTTTTACACCCGTTTTTACGATAGGACAGCAAATGACCGAATCGATTCGCTCTCATACATCTTTTAGCAAGAAACAGGCGAAAGAGCTTGCGACCGAAGCATTGCATCATGTGAACCTACCCCACCCTGCTAAACTTTTACATTCTTATCCTTTTCAATTAAGCGGCGGAATGCTTCAACGGGTCATGATTGCAATTGCATCATGCTTAAAGCCTGCCATTCTCATCGCGGATGAGCCTACCACTGCGCTCGACGTGTATAATCAGAAGACGGTGCTGAAATATTTAGACGGCATGCGTTCTGACTTCGGCACGGCGATTTTGCTTATATCTCATGACCTCGGCGTTATTGCTGAAATGGCGGATGAAGTTGCTGTGATGCAGAATGGGAGAATTGTAGAAAATAGAGATGTGTTTCAGCTGTTTGATGAACCAAAGCATGAATATACTAAGAAGCTATTAAGTGCACGGTTGACATTGCCGGTGGATCAACTTGCGACTTGAGTCAGTATGAGGAAGGCCGGCATTTGAGATGGGGTGAACAAGTGAGTTTATTACAAGTGAAAGAAGTCACTCATCATTATACAGCGCGCAAATTATTCAAGTGGAAAATTCAATCGAAACAAGTCCTTTCCAATGTCAGCTTTTCGATTGAGGAAGGCGCATGCTTAGGCATGGTTGGACCGAGCGGAGCCGGGAAAAGCACATTGGGAAAAGTGATGCTTGGTTTGGAGCGGCCGCAATCGGGGCAAATCTTTTTTCAAGGACATGATCTCTATAAAGCAGATCAGTCAATCCGGCGGAAAATCCGCCGCGACCTTCAAGCTGTTTTTCAAGACTCCTATTCTTCCGTCAACCCGAGAATGACGGCTGAACAAATTCTAGCAGAACCGCTAGAAAACTATGAAAGGCTCACAATCGCTGAGAAAAAACGGACCATTATCGAGCTCTTGGAAAGAGTAGGCTTAACTGAAAAGGATTTAACAAAATATCCGCACCAGTTCAGCGGCGGCCAATTGCAGCGGATTAATATTGCAAGAGCGGTCTCGCTCAAGCCGAAGCTGATCGTATTAGACGAGTCTGTCAGCAGCCTGGACATGGTAACCCAAACGCTTATATTGGGTTTATTAAAAGAGCTCAAAGACGATTTCGGAATGTCTTATTTTTTTATCACACATGATTTAAAAGCCGCCTATCAATTGAGTGATACACTAGGTGTATTAGACCACGGCCAATTGGCCGGACTTTACGATAAACATCGTTTTTTAAAGTCAGACCACCCGGTTGTACAAGAAATGAAGCGTTCCATACTGGCAGAACACCCGCGCTTTCGTTCGATCAGAACAAGAGCGGTTCGGCAATAAATTAGCCGGGAGCTTTCCTGAATGAGCTTCTTTAATCAAACTGTATACAGATTTTTTTATTCGCAGTGAAAAAAATATGGCAAATGAGGGCTTCCAATGATGGAGCCCTCATTTATTTTTAAAAATCCTCAATAGATTGGTTTGGCAAAAAGAATTGTTTTGCATCGAACAGATTGCTTAGGGATACTGGGCCTCCTTATTGACCAGGCATGTATTTTCACCTAATGTCAATAGTAGACTTAATACATAATTCCGATAACCGAATAGCTCTGTATTTGGTGATATCACTAAAACGAACAGATGAGGTGAAACATGATGAACAATCGATTCCGTGTAGGAGAAGTAGCAAGACTTTTCAAGCTGCCTGCATCGACTCTGCGTTACTATGATGAAATCGGGCTGTTCAGGCCAAAGTATACCGATCCTGAAACATCTTATCGATATTATGGTGTTGAACAATTTCAGATCCTGGATACGATTATTTTTTTAAGGAAAAATGGATTTTCGTTAAAAGATATTCAGCATCAGTTAGATCAAAGGACTCCGGAAACAACGATGGAAATTTTGAAGAAAAAGCTTGAGGAAGTCAGAGCGGAAATTTTTCGTCTCCAACGCAACGCGGCGAGAATCGAGAACAAAATTTCCACAATCGAAGAAGGAATAAAACTTGCCGAACATCCTGCTTTAACATTTCAGTATTTCCCAAAACGGGCTATTTCCTACCTGTATTTTGACAAGCCTGTCGACCTGATGGAGGAAGGCGACGACATTTATTTAAAGGATAAAGAAACGCTTTCAAGCCAGTCGATTGAGAATAACGGCTTCTTCACCGGAGACATTGGAACAATCGTTGATATGGAGAGCTTGAAGCAAGAAGGACCGGTAAAATATATCGGCGTATTTGAATTGCTGCACGAGGAAGACAGTGAAGACTATTTAAACGAAGGGTTGTATGCGAGTTACCCCCATATTGGTCCCTACGAGGACATCAGGAAAAGTTATCAGCTCGTTTTAAGCCAGCTGAAAGAGAAGGAATACGAGCTGGCGGGAATCCCTGTTGAAATCTCATTTCTTGATGATGCTGTGATCAAGGAGTCAGCTCGTTATGTCACTTTAATCCAAATTCCGGTAACAAAGAGTTTTGATTGACCTTCAAGTAACTTGAAGGTTTAGAATACTCCTGTAGCTCATTATAGGAGGAATACATGATGACAGAAACACATCAGCAGCTCATGAAATTACCAGTAAATCAAGTGTTTTTTAAATATTTCGTCCCTGCAACGCTTGGATTAATCCTGATGTCAGCGAATATTTTAATTGATGGCCTGTTCGTAGGCAATGGCATTGGAACCGCAGCACTGGCTGGAGTGAACCTTTCCTATCCGGTTATTTCACTCATTATGGCCATCGCTCTTTGGATTGGGATAGGCGGAGCAACAAAGTACTCCATCAGCATCGGGGAGAATCGCCCCAAGAAGGCCAGCAGCATTTTTTCATTGGCTCTCTTCTTGGCGCTTATCATCAGCGTGCTTTTAGGAGTATTCGGGATTCTCAACATTCAAACCATTTCGATATGGCTTGGTGCCAACTCCGACACCTCTTCTTTTGTCATAGAGTACTTAAGTGTCATGTTTTTATTCGGCTGGGTCATTACATTAGAACAGGTCTTAAGTATTTTTGTAAGGAATGACGGCAGTCCGAAGCTTTCGATGATGGCTCTTGCAACGACATCGATTGTGAATATCATTCTGAATTTTTATACGATCATGATTTTGGACATGGGGGTAACAGGCGCTGCGATTTCAACGGTGCTTGGCGGATTCGCCGGACTGCTTGTATTATCCCTGCACTTCTTCAACCGTCAAGCGCAACTGAGAAGGCCGGCGTTTCAGTGGTCTTGGAAATCCCTTATGCACATCTTTGCCATCGGGTTTCCAAGCTTTCTGGCAGAGGCCGGGCTCCTCGTATTTGTTACAGGATACAACTTGGCAATGGCAAGCCTGGCAGGCACGGAAGGAGTCGCTGCCTTCTCGGTCATTAACTACCTTCACGGGTTCATGTTCCTGTCCTTCTTCGGCATTGAAATGGCACTTCAGCCCATGATTAGCTATTATCATGGTGCTGAAGAAACCGAACAAATCAAAAGCAGCATGAAGATTGGGGAGAAGACCGCCGTAATCCTGGGCATACTTTTGCTCGTTATCGGCTGGGGGGCTGCCCCATTCCTTGTAGGCTTATTCGGAATAGAATCAACCGAAATCCAGCAGCTGGCCATCGATGGAATCCGCCTGTTTTTTATCGGCTATACCTTCCTTGGCTATAACTTTGTCTATATGAGTTACTTTCAATCTATTGGCCGGGCCGGCTCATCGGTTGTTATCATTATATTGCGAAGCTTCGTGTCCCTGTTCATCCTGCTTTGGATTTTGCCAAAGTTTATTGGCGTCACGGGAGTTTGGCTATCCTTGCCGCTTTCCGAGTTTTTTGTTGCCGTCCTCCTCTTTTTCATTGCAAGAAAACATGTGATGGGAAAAGGAAATCCCGCTATCGGGAAGGGATGATTTTACAGCCGGGAGATTTTCCCCGCTTGTTGTCCTATAGAACTTAATTTGTCCATTCAAGGAAAAGAAATGTTTGTGCTGTTTGAATCCCCTCCTATTCGAAGGACATGATAGATTAAAGGCGCCTGCCTGTCACAGCCTTCGTACGCATATGGCGGGCTGACACGTTCGGCGTGATCGGCAAGTTAAATGTCGCTCTTTGCTAGTTACAGATCGACAATGGTTAGGTAAAGTTATAACTGTCCCGCCAACAAGGCTGGACAGAATGACGACCAAACGAGCGAAGGTGCAGAAAGTTAAAGGAGTGCTCAAGATGTCTCATACTCGAATTAAATTCCCGGCAGGATTTTGGGCAGGATTGCGTCAATTAGGAATTAACGCCCCTGATGTGCTTCGAAAAGCCCGGCTGCCGCTCACCGTGATGACTGAACCAGTTGTCACCGCCGCCCAATACTTCGCGATCTGGCAGGCGTATTCCGACCTTGTTGATGACGTTTCCAAAGGAATCATCAAGCTTGCGACCGGCTTTGAGCCGGCACATTACCCTCCGGCCGTATTAGCGGCTTACCATGCCCGTGACTACCGCGGCGCGCTAAAACGAATGGCCCGCTACAAACAATTATGCCCTCCTGAAAGCCTGCGTATCACCGAAGAAGATGAGCACTGCGCAATCGAACTGGAATGGTTGGATGATAAGCTACCCGGTCCGCCGCTCTTGATTGGCATTACACTGGCATTTCTTCTGGAACTCGGGCGCCGGGGCACAGGTCAGCCGTTGACAGCGAAGTCGGTCGAGTTTGCACACCCAATGGGCGACATGCAGGCGCTTGAAGCATACTTCGGCTGCCGCATCCGGAGCGGTGCAGCTCGGAACCGGCTGACGCTGAATCGAGGAGATCTTGACCGCCCTTTTGTCTCGTATAACGCGGAGTTGCTGGAGATTTTGACTCCCGTGCTGGATCAATCGTTGAATGATCAGCAAAATAGCCTTTCAATCAGCGGAGCGGTCAAGTGGATCATGAAACGCACGCTTCCAGGAGGGCACCCCGACATTCAGACTGTTGCGAGCGAGTTGGGAATGAGCGGCCGCACCTTGCAGCGCCGGCTTACTGACGAAGGCACTAGCTTCAAACAGCTGTTGATCCAAGTCAGACATGAGCAGGCGCGGGAGTACTTGGCAGACCCTTCGCTCGATATTAAAGAAGTGGCCATTCTGATCGGATATGAAGATCAGAACTCGTTCTACCGGGCCTTCCGCCTTTGGGAAGGCGAGACTCCTTCTAATTGGCGTAAGAAGACCCGGCTGAATGGATTTAACTAGAATAGGAGAAATGTTTAATGGATATGGGATTAAAAAATAAAACAGCTTTAGTTACCGGATCGACGAAAGGTATAGGAAAAGCCATCGCTATTGAACTTGCCAAAGAAGGTGTTCATGTACTCATTAACGGACGAAATGAGGAAGAGGCAGAACGAACAGTCAATGAAATAAAATCAGCTTTTCCTGACACCTTTCCCCAAAACGCCGCGGCTGATATTGTGGATATTAGGCAAAGGGAAGCTTTATTTAAAAAACACCCTCAAATCGATATTTTAGTAAACAATATGGGCATTTATGAACTGATGCAATATGAGGACGTTGACGATGAAGTATGGGAAAAATACTTCCGCACCAATGTGCTGGCTGCAAACGGTTTATCTAAATTTTATTTGCCTAAAATGCTGAAAAGTGATTTTGGCCGCATCATCTTTATCGCAAGTGAAGAAGCGATGATGCCTTCAGGCCAGATGCCTCAGTATTGTATGACAAAATCAATGCTATTATCATTGTCAAAAAGCTTATCAAAATTAACAATCGGAACAGAAGTGACAGTCAATACGATCATGCCGGGGCCGACGCTCTCTGAGAATGTGAAGCAAATCATTGAGGGAATGTACCCCGATGAAGGGATGACTTTTTCAGAAAAAGAGAAGAAATTTATGACGACAAACCTGCCTCAATCCGAAATACAGCGATTTATCAAGCCTATTGAAATCGGCAGACTGGCTGCATTTGTATGCAGTCCCTATGCATCCGCATTTAAAGGGTCCCCGATCCGTATGGACGGGGGAATGGTGCCGACTATTTTTTAAGATTCCCCATTCAAGATGTACAGCCATTCTGGCTGTGATTTCATCAAAACTAAAAGCAAGCTGGCGGCAGTATGCGCCAGCTTGCAGCTTTTGAGTGAATCCTCTTGCAGATCAGCTTCTCCCCTTTTGCTCAACTTTCAACTGAATACTGTTGGATTTATAGATGATCTTCACTTTATACTTGCTTGGCAATCCACTGGTCTCGACGGAAGAAAATGATCCATGACGCTTGCGGAAGGTTATGATCGCCGATCCGTCAGCCGGTACGTAATTGTCCGTAAAATTGAGACGCAATGTCCCTTTCAATCTTGCTTTTCCCTTAATTTTCAACTGATCTTTTTTGCCGCTGAGCTGAAGTTCAAGTATTCCTTTAGCAGATTGTTTGTAGTCTCCTTCGATGATCAGTTTTCCCGGCGCATCTTCCTTAAGGATGCCTCCGTTTAGTGCAACATCACCTCTCCCGAAAGCTGTCTCCGAACCGCCCTCAAGTGTTCCTTGATCAATCCGTGTACCGCCGGAATATGTATTATCCCCTTCCAGCTTCAAAGCGCCTGTCCCTTTTTTGGTCAGCTTTCCGGTGCCGGAGATGTCGTTGCGCCAGCGATCGGCTGTATGGAAGCCGCCTTTTGCGGAATCCATGGTCACGGTAACATTTTTGGTAAAAGCCCCATACCCATCTGCCGCGGAAAAGAGATTAAGCCTTCCCCATCCTTCTCGATCATCAAGAACAGGGTAGCCGGCCGGAAGACCGGTAGTGGCTAAAACCGAACGGCGCTGCTTTTTGTCAAGGTAAGGAAAACGTGTTTCCAGCAGGACTTCGGCTCCCTTTGGAACTGCCATTGGTTTGGCGGTTTTGTTCATTTGTCGAAATCCATATGTCAATCGTTCCGTATATTGTTTTTTATTCTTCTCATAATCGCTGTATCTGTCTTCAGCTGTACCGGTTTGCGTTAATAATTTACGGCGGGCTTCATCAAAAGCCGTTTTCTTCAATCTTTCATTTGCGGGGTCAGACAGGATTGCTGCAGACAAAGCTGTTGCCATTACTCGTCCCCCCATGACGTCCAGCGGGGAATGCATACCGGCAACAATCCGGTTATGACCGAGTTCTGAAGCGCGAGTCAGCAGCTCCTGATAACGCTCCGGTATCGCATAGGCCATAGCAAAAGCGCTGAGATATGCGGCGTTCGTGTGTCCGCTTGGAAAACCTCCGTCTTTGTTCGGATCAGGATTGATGACGGGGATAAGCGTTGGAACAATGATCGAATTGTCTTTCCAGCGAAACGGGCGGGGATAGTTGAAATAGCTTTTAGCCGGATTCGATGAAGAATAGTTGCCGCGTAAAGTATTGACCAAACTTACGACATTTCCAAGTTCAGAGCTGGTGCTGCCCGAATTGGTTCCTTCATCATTGTATTTTCTAATCGAGGCATCTGCCGGAATGCTGGTGATCGTTGTCGTCGCTCCCGCGTTCATTCGATAGACGCCGGCAAGCTTGCCGAGGCCGTCAATTATACTGTAGCTCTGGCTCCGCCGATCATCAAAATAGGCAGCATTTTCCTCAAGCATCGTGCGGCGTTCAGCAATATCCACGACTTTTTGAATGTTGGCATCCAGCACCCTGCTGTTCAGTTTAGTACCGGTATTCCATGTCTTTCCGGGAGTCCAAAGTTTATTAAATTCGGAAAGCAGGCCGATGACAGGATTGGATTCCGCCGTCGTATTGGCAGAGATATTATTTTTGTAATGGTCTACGAAAAATCCGGAAGATTGCGGCGAATCTGCAGTTGTTGGTTTAGTTGCCGGGCTCGCATCGCTTACAATCGGGGAACTTAGAAGAAGTGCCAAAGTACAGACAGCTATCAGTAAATGCTTCCTCATCCTTAATCGTTTCATTCTCACATCATATCTCCCTTGCTCTTAATCTTCTCTCAAAATGCTTTTCCCAATCATCAAGTTCTATATGATCGTATCGTAAATTTGTTAATCAAATGGCTTGATTTTATTAATGTTTTGTTTATATTTTGGGAATTTTCAGATCGATGTCTTATGAGTAAGGGGGTGCCAAGTGTGAGAAGAGGCCGAATTTAACATTTTCGGCCTTTCTCTGCTAGTTTAACAGCTGTTTATATCCTTTCAGCAAGTACATGTAGGAAGCCGAGTCGGCCGTTTGATCTATTTATTTTCCTTCTCTAAAAACGCCATAACCGCTTTTGTCAGATTCTGCGCTTCTGCCGGTGCATCTGGAGAGCCGAACATCTTGTTTAAATCACTGTGAGATAAGCTGTTGACTTGATACACAAATTCCGTTGCCTTCGCTTTGTTTGCGGTTTCCGCGAACTTGTAAACGGCAGGGTCTTCCCAGCGGGTCACAAGATAGGCCGGCGGCAATTTTGAGTTGTTTATGTATGAGAGCGGCGATGCTTTTGTCCACACCTTTTCGTCTGTGCCAAACACTTCTTTATAAGACGGGATCGCTTCGATGAATCGTTTCATATCCAAGGGGCCATCTAAAACAACAATCGAATTGAGTGCGGCCGGCGTGAGGCCGACACGATTTAAATATGTTGAATCTGCGGCAATTAATCCGGCCAAGTGTCCCCCTGCCGAATGTCCCATGACGTTGATTTTTGACGGATCGATTTGATACTCGTCCGCATGATCCATCACCCATTTTACGGCCTTGGCCGCATCATCAGCCATTTCATCATACTGAACATCGGGATGAAGCCGATAGTTGACAGATACAAAAACATAGCCGTTATCCGTAAAAAATGCCGGCTTCGAAGCAGCCCTGCTTTTGTCGCCGCTTGTCCATCCTCCGCCGTGAAGGTAGATGAGAACGGGATGTTTTTCGCCCTCGTTTGACTGCGGTGTATAAATATCCAATGTTTGTCTGTCGTCTTTTGCATAATGAACATTTTCGGCATTCCTGTTAGAAGTACACGCAAACAAGCCAATACACAGAATCGCCAATCCTGCCCATTTGATGAATCCTCTCAAATTAAAAAACACCTTTCTTCTTTAGCCAGTATATTTTAAAGAGCCTCACATAATATTCCGGGAATGCCCATCTGTCAAGCGGTTTCAACAGGTGCCGGAACATTAACATATGTTTCTAATTATAAACAGAAACAAGAAACTTACAAATATTAAAATCAATAAGAAAGTTAAAGCTGTTGTGCGGTAAACCTGCGAGGAAAATATGAGAGGAGGCATTCGTGAAAGCGAACCTGAATAACAATAGAAGATTAAGCCGGCAAGAGGAGTACTCCCCGTCATATCGGGGAGTACGATTTTTTTATGAGCCTTGTGATAGAGATGAACGTCTCATCGTCTGATGTTCTATTTTCAAGATGAAAACATTCCATACCTTCTCTTGCCAAAATGGCAGATAGCACATCACAGCTGATCGCAAATCCCATCATTTAAAAAGATAATGGCAGCTCTTCTAAAGCTCTCATCAAAAAGTTGCCTTTCCATTTGATCTGCTCCCTTTCGCCTTTAATCTCTATATGTTCAAAGCGGCGCAGCAAGGTTTGAATGGCGATTTTGGCTTCCAATCGGGCAAGCGGTGCGCCCAGGCAAAAATGGCTGCCATGGCCAAAGGCTAGGTGGCGGTTATCCTTTCTTTCAATATCAAAGCGGTCGGCATTCGAAAAGACCATATAATCGCGGTTGGCCGAGGCTAATGAAATGATGACCACATCTTTTCTCTTAATCTCCTGGCCGTGCAATGTAAACGGTTCGGCCGCCCAGCGGAGGGTGGTTAATTCCACGGGGCTGTAAAATCTGAGCGCCTCTTCAATGGCTGAGTCGATTAAATCTGCGTTTTGGCGAAGCTTTTCCAGTTGCTCAGGGTGGTTCAGCAAGGCCAAGGTCATATTGGTTATTAAGTTTACCGTTGTCTCATGTCCTGCGACGATAAGAAGCATAATCGTCGCATACAGCTCTTCTATGCTTAATTTCGTTCCTTCGCTTTCTGCCTGAATTAATGCACTGACTAAATCCTCAGCCGGCTCGTCCCTTTTTTTGCGTACCAAATATTCCAGGTATTCAGCGAATTCGCCTATTTTATACTTGTATTCCTCCAGGCTTTCGGGCGTGTCAGAAAAATCAATAACCGCCTGGGACCAAACTCTGAATTTTTGCCGATCTTCAAGCGGAATACCAAGCATCTCGCTGATGACAATGATCGGCAGCGGGAAAGCGAAGTCGTCTACAAGATTCATGGAATGATTCGGTTCTACTTGATCCAATAAGGAATCAGCTATTTTTTGGATTCTGTTTTCGAGCTGTAAAACCATCCGGGGAGTAAATGCTTTCTGAACAAGAGACCGCAAACGGCCGTGGTCGGGGGGATCTGCGTTGAGCATATGCTTTGATAAAGGTTCTTCATTTTCCAGAGCGGAGAAGTTCTCTAATTCTTCTTCGGTAAACGCATTTTCGTAATTTTTTTTCACTCTTGCATCCTTTAATATATGGACCGCATCATCGTACCTCGTAATGAGCCAGCCTTCGCCCAGCTCCCCCATCGATACGGGACAGACAGGACGGGAAGCGCGTAATCGCTTGTAAAATTCATACGCCTCATCTTTAAATGCTGCAGAAGACAATTCTCTCTCAGTTAATATGGCGAAGCTCTCCTCTTGTTTTGAAGACATACATCCAACCTCCATCTCTGTTTTTGTAAATAACAGCCTGCATCGGAATTGTATACCGAAATAATGCGTTAGGCTGTTCACATCCACTCATTCACAAATATTATAATTCCAGGAAAATCCACATTCAATCGGCAATCAAGCGGGAGGTGTTCATTAATGAACACCTTCCGCATTCCTTGTATAGAAATGAGACGGAGAGATGTAAAAAAGGAATGAAAACAAGCTGAGACCGGTGCTATGCCGATCTCGCTATAAGTAAATTTAAAAATAAAAAATCCTCTTAGTTAACAGTTCCTTTTTAAGGAACGGCAGTCTAACAGGAGCCCTTCGGTTGTCCGATCGGAATCTATTCGTTTGTTGACGGCGACGTCCATGAAAGCCTAAAGCCGTCGCAGAGTTACTGATTGAACGCTTGAGCAGTTTGATCACTTGTTCTTATTTTTACAACAATATAGACAATAGCTGATATCCAAACTGCGATAATTCCAATATAAATAACCGGATATAATGCTGTTTGATCGATCCACGAATGGATAAGCGTTCTTGTGTTGACGAGGATGATCAGCCCGCCGACCAGAACGCCCATTAATCGGGCATGCACCTTCTGCACCAGCCAGGCGGCAATCGGTGCCGCAATAATTCCGCCAATCATCAATGCACCAACCCACAGCCAATTGACTTCTTCCCAGCCGAGCGAAATGAAAAATCCTAACGTTGCCGAAACGGCAATGGCAAACTCGCTTGTGTCAACAGTTCCCACTACTTTTCTCGCACTGACGCCTTTTTTGGATAACAAAACAGGAGTGGCAATCGGCCCCCAGCCGCCCCCTCCGGTTGCATCGGCAAAACCCGCGATCAATCCCAGGGGAACGGCTTTTTTTCCCGAAAGGCTGATATTGTTTTTTTGCTCTCCTATTTTAAACATGAATAGAAATCGAATGAGCACATACACGCCGAGAACAAGCAGAAACATTGAAATATAAGGTTTCGCAAGCTCACCCGGAATGTTGCTTAAAAAGGAAGCGCCGAGAAATGCCCCGAGCGATCCTGGGATGACGAGTCGTTTGACCGTTTGTTTATCGACGTTTCCAAACTTTATATGCGACACACCAGATGCCGCGGTTGTAACGACTTCCGCCAGGTGAACGGATGCTGACGCAACCGCCGGTGCGATGCCGAAGGCAAGCAGCAATGATGACGATGTCACCCCGTACGCCATCCCTAAGGCGCCATCTATCAGCTGCGCAAATAATCCTATCAAGACAAACACAATCAGCTTTTTCATGTTGGCCTCCCACTTCAATTGGTTTATTTTTATTGTTAAATATAATCTATACTATGCCTACCTGTAAAGTGCGAATTTTAAAAAATATAAATTTTTTGTATTTTTCATCGACACCAGCAAAAAAGAGCATATGCATGCAAAATGAGCGCCTATCCCCCGGTCTTTTGTCTTAATGAAAGACAGTTTATGGATGCTGCTTACAAAAAATGCATCGTGCAGAAAAGGCGTCGGGGAGTAACGCCTCATTCGTTTCATTGGCAATGATGATATAATCCCCCATGTAATGACTTCAAAAGGAGGCTCAAGCCATGAAATTCAGCAAAATCGGTGCCTTACTGCTCACTTTGGCGTGTTTGCTTTTGCCTTTTTCTTCGGCGACTGCAGCAGGTGCCGGTGTATGGGATAATATCGGCACATACGGCATGACGTCGCAAACTCCGATCATCAAATCAAGCGGAGGGAAATTTTATTTTCACAACAACAGCTTTTACGGCTTTACATTTACGCTGTATGAAGTTGACGGGGCGGGAAGCACGCCTGAAATCGCAAGAAAAAATTTCTACGTCGGACCGAAAAGCAACAGTCCGGCGATCGATGTCAGCAGTTTTACAGATGGTGCGAATAAACAAGCAGAACTCGTCCTGTTTAAAGGGAATGATACATATATCACCGTTACTTGTTATGATTGAATTTCCCATAAACAGCAAGCCCGCCGTTTACAGCCGGCGGGTTTTTTTGATCAAGTTCCCTCCTTATACCTATAGGCACAAAAAAGTGCCTATATGACTTAAAAGTGCGTACTTCCGTTTTGGTGTCTTCTGTTCCATAATCATAATTGATGTTTTGTTTGACATTGTTCTGTTTATAATGAAAAGAAAACGGAGGGATCAATGATGAACTTGGATTTACGGGGAAAAAGAGCGTTGGTGACCGGATCGACGTCCGGAATCGGCAAAGCGATTGCCGCTTCACTTGCGAAAGAAGGTGCGTCTGTCATCATTAACGGACGCCGGCAAGAAAAGGTCAACCAAACAATAGACGAATTGAAAGGCCAATTTCCCGAGGCTGTTCTTCAAGCGGCCCCTTATGACCTTGGCACTGAAAAAGGGTGTCAAAGCCTATTAGCAGCATTCCCGGATGTTGATATTCTGGTCAATAATTTAGGGATCTTTGAACCGGCGGAATATTTCGAGATACCGGATGAGGATTGGTTCCGCTTTTTCGAAGTGAATATTATGAGCGGGGTAAGGCTCTCGCGGAGGTATTTGCAAAGCATGATCGAGAAAAAAGAAGGCCGGGTCATTTTTATTGCGAGCGAAGCCGCGGTTATGCCGTCACAGGAAATGGCTCATTACAGCGCAACAAAAACGATGCAGCTTTCGATTTCCCGGAGCCTGGCAGAGCTAGCGGCAGGTACAAATGTGACCGTCAATACGGTCATGCCGGGCTCAACCTTAACCGAAGGCGTTGAAACGATGCTGAAGACCCTCTATCCGGATGAAAACCTGACAGTCGAAGAAGCGGAAAAGCGGTTTATGAAAGAAAACCGGCCGACCTCTATCATACAAAGGCTGATTCGGCCGGAAGAAATCGCGCACTTTGTCACATTTTTAAGCAGTCCGCTTTCTTCGCCGATCAATGGTGCAGCCTTGCGTGCGGACGGCGGATTGGTCCGCAGCGTCTTTTAAAGGAAAGGCTGGAATGCCCGGCATTCCAGCCACATGATCATCGTTTGGCATAAACATGTTGGAAGACTGCGGTCGCATCCCATGCATTCAAACCGAAGGCTCCATCGGCAAACGTTGAATCCCGGGCGCTTATCACCAATTGATCATCAAGGTAAATATAAAAGTTTGCACCGCGGGCCACCGTTTTCAGGTGATATTTCCGGCCGGTTTCTATCGGTGTGCGGTGTTCGGCAATAACAGAGGCCGAGCCGTCTTCAAATTTGAAAAACTTCACCACGTCATGCTTGGCATCCACATTGGCAAGGTATCCGTTTTTAACATCCTGATCGGCCCGAAACACGAGAGCCCCTGCCCCTCTTCCATTTCCATCCTTTATCGCGACATCTGCTTCATATGTGAAATCTGTTGCTTTTGCTGAAGATAAAATGAACGAATCTCCTTCAGAGCGCCCTTGTTTTCCATCAATCGTATCGGCCCATACACCGTTTACGGTCGTCCAGCCGGTCAAATTTGATTGAAAGGGCGACGCTCCCCATACTTTTTTCAGAGGATGAACCGTCATGGAATTCAGCTTGACAAACCCGTTTGATGCGTATACTTCTAGCCCTTTGCTGGATTGGTCCGGCAAAATAATGTCGGTGATCACCTGCCTCCCGTCGTTGCCGAATACTTCGACTGAAGAGCGGTCGACATAAATGCGCATCTTCACCTTCCCAGCGACCGGTTCCAGCGGGGCCGCATGCTTTCCAGTGTTAAAGTTCGGATTAAAGGAGACGTTTCCTGATTGGCTCCGGTCGACGAACAGTGAAGCGCTGTTTTTGCTGTAGCCGATTTTCGTATACTCGTTTTCCCCTGTTCGGACTTTAAAGCCGAATTCGGCCGCAGCTCCGGTATTTACTTGAAATTCCGCATTGATTTCATAAGCATCGCCTGACAGCCCTTTCAGCAAATTTCCGTTTCGAGGCGAAATGATCTTGTTTTTCCACGTTTGCGATGCTCCCCGTATCGACTGCAGCTCCGCTACCGGAGCTTGAATCATTCTAAGCCCTTCGGAAAACGCTTTCAATTTTACTTCTCTCGGGATCGACATTGCGCTTCTCCACGGGGAAGTGGGAACATCGTTTGCGTATTGCCAATTGCTCATCCACCCTAACCAAAGCCTTCGTCCGTCTGACTTCGGGATATCAGACCAGCTGACAGCTGCGTAGAAGTCTTTGCCGTAATCTGTCCATAGTACGCGATTCGGCGGGTTTTCATTTTTAAAGGTTGTTCCGTCAAAACTGCCGACGAAATATTGCATGCCTGATCCTCCTGAGACAGCACCGTCTCCAACACTGACTTGCATCACCCATTTCGTTTCATTCGGCCTGCCCTCTACAGGAAGCTCAAACAGATCCGGACATTCCCACACGCCTCCATGGCTGCCCTCTCCTTCGCCGAATTCGCTCGCATATGTCCACCGCTTCAAGTCAGGCGATGTATAGATCAGAATTCGATCGCCCCCCGCAAGCAACATCACCCACTTTTTTGTCTGTTCATGCCAAATGACTTTCGGATCGCGGAAATCTCTTTTTCCCGGATTTGGAATGACAGGGTTGCCTGAGTACTTCGTCCATGTCCTGCCTTTGTCATTGCTGTAGGCGATGCTTTGCACTTGTTCCCCGCTCCGGTCCTGCGTATAAATGGCAACGAGCGGCTTCTCCGTCCCTGTTTGAAACCCTGTAGTATTATGCCGATCGGCGACAGCGCTGCCCGAAAAAATCGTTCCTTTTTCATCCGGATACAGTGCGACCGGCAAATGCTCCCACTTGACTAAATCTTTGCTTACCGCGTGCCCCCAATGCATTGGCCCCCAGCGCAAGCCATATGGATGATATTGATAAAACAGATGATATTCCCCCGCGTAATACACCATCCCGTTCGGGTCATTCATCCAGTTTGCTTCCGGCGTGAAATGATACTTGGGCCGATGATCCTCGTTATAGTAGTCCGGGTCGGCAGCAGCTGCGGAAAAGGCTTCCGGGAACATCATAGCCCCTATGATCCCCATCTGAATCATTCTCTTTTTCATGACTTTTCCCCCCCTCTTCTTCACTCGGTTTTTTAGGCAGGAAGTCCAAACAGCCGCCCCCTTTTTTGCGGCCGAATGGACCTGCTTCTCAAAAGCTAAGAAAAGAACACCCAAAACATGTTATGCCAAAAAACCTGCCCAATAGCCGACAATCCCGATGATAAAAATACCGAAAATCATGAGCAGAGGATTCACCCCTTTGCGAAGCATCCAGGCAGCGAGCAATGTCAATCCTAAAGGCAGCACACCAGGCATGATGCTGTCTAAAATGTTTTGCACGGTCTGTACATCGACTTTGCCTGCATCATCCTTAATTCTCGACACGACGATCGGGATATTGATTGTGGTCCACTTGGAAACGAGAGCTCCCATCACAAACAGCCCGAGTATTGAAGCGCCTTCCGTCAGTTTTTGAATGCGGTTCCCCACCAAGTCCTGCAATATTTCCATGCCTTTCACATAGCCGTACTTTAATCCGTAGTATTTAGTGCTTAATCTGACGGCGTTGATTAAAAAGAAAAACAAAAGCGGGCCGGCGATGTTTCCGCTTAAAGCAAGCGACGCTCCCAAGGCCGCCAAAACCGGGCGCAACGTCCCCCAGAAAATCGGGTCGCCCACGCCTGCCAACGGGCCCATTAAGCCGATTTTCATTCCATTAATTGCTTTGGCATCAATCTTTTTATTGTTGGCCATTTCTTCTTCCATCGCAGCGGTTACGCCAAATATCGGCGCTGTCAGCCACGGATGTGTATTAAACCATTCCAAATGGCGCTGGAGCGCTTCGCTCCGTTTTGCTCCCGGACCGTACAGTTTTTTGATCGCCGGAATCATGACGTAGCAGTAGCCGAGCGCCTGTACACGCTCAAAGTTAAAAGATCCGAGCAAAAAGTTTGAGCGGATAAACATACTGAAAATCTCTCTCTTCGTTAATCTTTTTTCTGTGCCCATTATTCGTCCCTCCTTTAATTTTTAAGCATCCAGATCATCGTCATCATCATAAGCGGCCATGCTGCCGTCACTGGCGGCAGCAACCGCCCCTTGAGCATGATTTTTTTGCATCACTTGCTGATATAAAAATGCCAGACAGAGCCCGAGGGCGCCGAAGCCGACTAAATTGAAATCGGTAAACGCGGCCAGCAAAAAACCGATATAGAAAAACGGCTTCAAATACGGAATGTTCATCATGTTGATGACCATCGCATACCCGACAACAACGATAATGCCTCCGCCTATATGCAAGCCTTTTGTGATGACTTCCGGAATATTTCCCAAAAACGCCTGAACAGCGCTGACACTGATCAGAGCCACGATCAATGTCGGAATCATAACGCGCAGCGCCTGAAACGCCATGGCAGTTATATGCATAATTTCAATTCCTTTAAAATTGCCATCCTTTGCGTATTTGTCGGCGCGGTGAATTAAAAATACGGTGATCGTCCGGACGAAAATCGTCAGCGCCTGACCCGCAGCTGCCAAAGCCACCGCGACGGCGATCCCTTCGCCGATTCCCTGATCGGCGGTAATCACTAAGATAGTCGAAATCACGGAAGCGATGGCCGTATCGGGGGCCATTGCAAGACCGACATTCATCCAGCCAAGCGCCATCAGCTCCAGCGTTCCGCCGAGAATGATGCCTGTTTTCAGATCCCCGAGGACAAGGCCGACCAAAGTGCAGGCAATCAGCGGACGGTGTGTCTGCCCTTCGTCCAATACACTACCGATACCTGTTATAGCTGCAATGACGAGCAGCAAAATAATTTGAATCGTTGACATGCCTTTAGAACCCTCCTTCTAGGATTTTGTTGCGTTTCTTAACATCTGCATAAAGTCTTCGCTCGAATCTGACGGCAGCTGCCTCAATTCAAGCTTTACGCCCAATTCTTGCAATTGTTCAAACGCTTTGATGTCCTTTTCAGTAACGCTTACCGATTTCGTGATTTGCCTGCGGTTATTCTCGAAACGCATCCCGCCGACATTGACTGTTTCGATCGGAACGCCTGCTTCGATTAAGGAAACAATGTCGCCCGGATTTTCGAATAACAGCATTGCCGTCGTATCTTCGTACCGCGGACTGTGGAACGCTTTGGCCATTTTGGAAATCGAAACGGCGCTGGCTTTTACATTTGAAGGTGCAACAGAAAGGATCAGCGTTTTTCTCATTTCGTCCTGTGCCACCTCATTGGAGACAACGATAATGCGATCAGCAGCGTGGATTTTGATCCATCTTGTTAATACTTGGCCGTGAATAAAGCGGTCATCAATTCTTGCCAAAACGATTTTCATTACAATTCATCCTCTCTTCCCTGATTGGACTGACTGAATTTTTCCAATTGCTCGCTGCATATTTGGAAGCATTCCCGGCTCATCTTTTTCAACTGGTTCAGCAGTTGTTTGAGCGGCATATGCTCCCTCAAGCTCAATGCCTCTAACAAAATCGGCAGGTTCACTCCGGCTGCCATATCGAATCTCCGCTCTTTCGCGATGTAAGGGGTCGCTGCGTTATATGGCGTCCCGCCGAAAATATCCACTAAAAAAAGCACCTCGTGTTCCTCCGGAACATCCTTCAGCGTCTGATGATATTTTTCTTGCAGTGTCTGAATGCCTTCCCCTTTCAGAAACGGCACCGCGATCAGGCTCTCCTCTTCTCCGAATATCATCCCTGAAGATTCTTTTAATGCTATGGGAAAGTTTCCGTGGCCGCTGATAATGACTGTAATCATGTACATTTGCTCCTTTCTTTTTTCGTTCGCTTATTTATAATGCAAGTATCGTGCCAACAAAGCTGTATTAAGCGCTTTCATTGTATTTCAAGACGAATTATTTTCATATTTGAAACACGTTTAAGCATAAAAATAAACCTGTATTAAAATGGGGGTCCACTTAATACAGGTTTACATGAAAAAATTGCCGATGGGAAACAGCTATAACTCTTCAGCAAAGATGGACGCGATAAACATTTTTTCATCTTCGCTGATCGCAAGACCAAGCTTTTCTTCGTAAGGCTTTAATGTTTTCTCTGTGATGTGAAGAACGTTTTCAAGCTGATCATTCATCTCTTCCTCCTCCGGAAAAGCGATCGGGTTCTGTTTGATCACCCTTTCAAAAGCAAAAGCGGTATGCATGATGACTTTGATCAGCACAGCGTTGCTGAATGTCATACGCAGTTCGTCTTGAACCGTCTGAAGCCACTCCAACAGCATGTCTATCACATGATAGGGATTCAAAAAGACAAGATACTTCTTCAGGCTGTCTTCGCAAAGCTCCTTTACAACCACATTTTCACCGGATAATCCGCCGCTCATCGGGATATCGCCGGTTGCAATCACCTGCTGAATCACTTTTTCCCCTTCCCCTTCAATCAATACTTCTAAAGGGACGTGCGGAGCATCGATTTTAGGGTTCTTCGTGCCAACCGTGGCAAGAATCTCATACGCTTTTTCAATTTCTTTGATGCGGCTTGCTAATTTGATCGATGGCACCGTCAAAATGCTGATTTGTTCATCAGATGTCCTGCTCACGATTGATGTTAAAATCTCTTCGAGCTTCTTCGCCGTTCCGCCGCCTGTTGTGCAAATGGAGACGATCGCCTTCTTTTTGCCTGAGACCCGCGGTTTATCGGCCCATAAATCGATGAAATCCTTTGTAACCGAATCGTAGATGGCGTGCAAATTCAAATTCAAATAATTCACCTTGCGGACGGCATCGAGCACCATAGATGTCGTAACATTGCTGATCGTTTTTATTTTAACGCCCGTTTGTTGTTCAAGCCTGCTTTCCAGCATCGCAAGCGATCCCATGTCGACAAGCATTAAAACGCCTTCTCCTTCATCAACCTGCTTCACTTTCTCCGCTAGGCAGCTGACGATTTCCGAGGGTGAAACGGTCAAAGGCATATCAACCGCAGCGATCGGGGTGCTTCCCAGCAGTTCAGTGGCTACTTCAACCATAGAGCTTGCCGTGCTGTTTCCATGGGCGGCCACGACAATGCCCGTCCTTTTGTTTTCTTTCCATGATTTAATCGACTGAATGAGCATCGTCAAGTAGATGACTTCGATTTCCGGAACGGTTACTTTGAAATATGCTTGAATTTTATCTTTGAAAATGAGTGCGACCTCGTATTCTTTCACATGGGTTTCCCTGATTTCATCTGTTTCCTGCGAATTTAAGACATCAATCTGCTTTCCGCGCTTTAAAAATGCGGCGATGTGCATGCTCAGGAAATAGATGAATTTACGGTCGAACTTGCAGTCAAGCTCATGTTCGGCGACTCCCTTTAATTCTTTCGTCATCTGAATCACGTCGTCTTCAACGAATTTGAGTAAACTGTGGTTTTGAAGCATTTTCTGATTAAAAAAGCTTCTGACGTGCAAATGAATATCCGTTAATATATATTGATTGATTTGCTTTTTTGTTAAGCCTTCTTTATTGAGGATTTTCGCTTTTTCTTCTATGACATGATACAAGTTAAAGGAGTCATCGATTTTCGTTGCTTCATCTTCCACAATCGGAGAGATGATCGTTGTAATGTTGACATATTCAGAAATCATTTTGCTCCGTTCAATATTTTTGCTGCTGGACATCCAGTCCTCTTTGATCTCGTCCGGAAGATCCCGGACGGTCAGTTCAACAACCTCGTCTTTGTCAAGGTTATTTAAAAACCCGTGCGCACAGACCAGCTGTACATTTGATTTCAGCTGCCCGACATTTCCGAATTTTGCAGAATGAATCAGTGCATTATAGACATCGATGTGCACATTTAAGTTTTTTTTGATCCGCTCTGCTTCTTTCCCCAATAAAAACGTTGTCAGCTCCACTCTTTCTCCAAGGGACCGTTCATTGAGCGAAGGGATATGTACGGTCATCGGAATTCTCCGCAAAAATGTCTTCAGCAATGCAGAGCTCGGATTTTCTGTTGTCGCACAGATAAACAGGACTTTTGCCGTTCGTTTATGCTCTGTTTCACCAAGCCTGTTGTATGTGCCGCTGTCTATGAAATAAAACAGCATTTCCTGCCCCTCCGGCGGGAGGCGATGGATTTCATCCATAAACAGAATGCCCCCGTCCGCCTGCTCGACTAATCCTGCTTTGTCTTCACCCGCACCTGTAAAAGACCCTTTTTTATGTCCGAACAATTGAGAGAGCAATAATTGAGGGTTGTTATAGTAATCTGCACAGTTGAATGTGATGAACGGGGAATCGGGCTTCAATATGTCAGAATAAACGGCGAACTGGTAGATCCGATTCGCAAACAGCGATTTCCCCGAACCCGTCGGCCCGAGCAGCAGCATATGCAAGCCGTGCGGAGGATAAAAGACTGCCGCTTTCGCCTGAGAAATTGCCTTTTTCAAGCTCCCTTTAGCCCCGATCATGAGCTCGAGGGGATCGGCGGATATATTGCGCGCCGGCTTTTTTTGGCCGTCAGCCAGCCGCCTCAGTTCTTCAACCTCCATCAACTCTGAATTCCATTTGATGTTCAAGACGTTTTCAACAATTTCCACCGGGATGTAGCGGACGGGGAACGTTTTAATCTTGATCACCTTTTTGGCCCGAACGAGATTGTTTAATTCAAAGCTGACATTGGAACGCTCCATTTGCAGCTGCCCGGCGATTTCTTTAGCCGAATTCCCTTGTATCTTTAAAAGCTGATTGATATTCTTTTCGCGAAAATTATCCAGCAGCTGATGGTAGATTTTATCTATTCTTTTCATATGTATCATCCTTTGTTCTCGATTGATCAGCAAAAGGCTGGGGACTTTCTTGAAGATTCAGAATTCCAAAAGCGTATCACGGGATAAAAAAAGATCTTTTACAGATTGACAACCCCGGTTCACCCTACTTTTATATCGATTAGAGAGAGCTCTCATGACACATTTGGTGTTTTTGCTTCATCGGCATCTATGGAAACACCCTCCCAAAGTAGCAGCTTGTCAATAGTGTATCATCATTGAGAAAAATATTGGTGAAAACATCCTGTATTTTTCTTTAAATGCAAATGTTTTGTGACGAGCTCTGCTGGTTCGAGGTCGCTTCGATATCGTATGGCCGAACGATCGGCTGCCTAAGTCATTAAAAAAAGACCGTTGACGATGAACGGCCATTTTTTCTTCATGATTCATCTCCCTTGAAAATGAACGTTTCCTTTAAAAGTCTGCCTTCGCTTCCTTTTTCCGTCCAAATCATGTCCACTTCCAATTCGGTCGCATTCTCTGCCATAAGCAGATTGCGGTGCTTGACAGAGCTTCCGTGATTTAAGCTTTTGGCTAAAGAAACCGGATTTTCGTGAGGAATGTTCCAAAGCGAAAATTTCGTTGAAGAATTAGGCTCGTTCCGATAGACAAAAATTTCCGCCGAAGCCACATCGTGTCCAATGTTTTTGATTTCGACAGCATAAGTATGAAACGCTCCTTTTTCCGGTTTCGCCATTCCGTTTCCGGCTTCGGCTTTACCGATTTGAACTTCCCATTGTTTTGAAGCTTGTTTAACCGGCAATTCTTCAAACGTCAGCGCTTTCGTTTCAAATGACGGAACAATCAAGCCGAACAGGCACGATGCACATATGAATAACCGCATATTTTTCACTCCTGGATGGTTTATTTCCCCATATGTTTTCCTAATTCATAAATCCTATGTATACCGGCGTTTCACTCCGGCTTCCGGCAGGGTAAATAAAAGGATTGGAGTGATCAAGCAATGCCGCAAAACAATAACAATCGATATGAACTCTTTTTCAAAAAAAGATACAAAGTTCTACATACATTAAACGATTTTCTCATCGGCCTTTTATTCCTTGTCGGGAGCTTCTGCTTTTTCTCCGAGGAACTGAAGCCGGCGGGACTATGGATGTTTGTGATCGGCAGCTTTCAGCTGTTAATCAGGCCGACGATCCGTTTGGTTCATGATTTTCACTACAGAAAGTTTGTTGAGAGCCGGCGTTCCAAATGCCGGGAGTAAACACACCACAGTAAGACCGCTAAGCAGCGCATATAAAAAAGGCCGAATCATATCGGCCTTTCCTCTGTCACACAAGCCACTCCTTACAATCGGCGGCAAGCCGTGCCAACTCGTTCATGAAGGCGCCGGCATGATAGCCGTCACACACGGCATGGTGTACTTGCAGGGAACGGGCAAAAATGTTTCCCGGCCTTCTGAAAAGTATTTCCCGTTTGTGATAATCGGCAGCAAGTGTTCGCTGTTATCAAGGTTTAAATTGAAGTTTGTAAAGCTCACCCATGGAATAGATGAAACTGAGAACGTATTGGGCGGGATGTCCGGCTTAGCCCAAAGGCCCCTTTTGTCTCCAAAGCGCTCAGCGTCCAGAAGATATTGATGATAAAACTGCGAAAAATCGTCTGAGTATTCCGTCCAGAGGGCGGAAAACGTTTGGTCGTCCTGATGAAAAATCGCATAGCACGGATGCATTTGTTCCCAATAACCCAGCCGTCCTTTGTCATCAAAAGTTGTTCTAAACTCAGGGCGCGAATGAATGACCCTTGATACGATATAAATAAAAGCCGGGTACAGCTTGATCTTCTTTTTCTTGAGCAAGGCGAGCAAATTTGTCACATTGACGTTTGCCGTGATGCTGAAAGAACATTTCGCTTCCTTCATGTAATGGTCAAAATAAGATTTTCTATACCATGTGTCAAGCTCGATTGTTTGAAAATTCATGTTTTACCTCCTAAAATATAGATTTTTATTTTAGGAGGCCTGCTTCACTGATTCCGGCAATATTCTCACCCCATCCTGTGTTGTAAATGAATTGTAGCGCGTTTCGGAGGTCCAGGCAACAGTCTCTCTTCTTCTTTGTCTTCTTGCTGTGCCGTTCTCCGCCTCTCCACCTCCGGCTGTCATATAGGTTATACTGACATAGATCGGGGTGAAGATATGAACAGCAAATCACGATTGACGCCTGAAATGTGGCGGGCGATTACGGAAAACGATTCCGCCTATGACGGAGTTTTTTATTACGCGGTCAAAACGACCGGCATATTTTGCCGCCCTTCCTGCAAATCGAGAGTTCCGCAAATCGACAATGTGCAGATCTTTTTCAATGCAAAAGATGCTTTATCAGAAGGGTACCGCCCCTGCAAACGCTGCAATCCGGCCGGGGCGCTGCTGCCGGATGAAGAGCTGGCACAGCGTGTGGTGGAAATCATCGAGGAATCTTATCGCGATCCGCTGTCTCTGCAAGCTTTGGCTGACAGGTGCCATATCAGCCCTTTTCACCTGCAGCGGACATTTAAACGAATCAAAGGCGTCTCGCCGGCAGAATACATCCTGCAGAAAAGGATTGAGAAAGCGGTCGATTTGCTTGCTCATTCAGAACGATCGATCGCAGAAATCGCTTCAATGGTAGGCATTTTGCGAATGCGGAATATTTTGCCTCTTTGTTTAAAAAGAAGACTGGGCAATCGCCGACGTCGTACCGGCAAATGAAACGGAGGTAAACATATGGACGATCAAATCGTATACTGGCGTACGCTTATTTGCCGAGGTTGGCAGATTCACATTGGGGCGACTGCCCGCGGGCTCTGTTTTACAGGGGGATGGAATCAAGGCTTCGAGGATTTGGCCGCTTGGGCTGAAAAAAGATTTACACAGCCAGTTTTCATTCGGGATGACAAAGGATTGGCAGAATACGCCGAGCAGCTGCAGGCGTATTTGAACGGCAAGCGAACTCATTTCAACTTTCCTGTCGACCTTGCCGGCACGCCTTTTCAGCTGACAGTGTGGAAGGCGCTCTCCGAAATCCCTTACGGCAGCACTTGCTCCTATTCCGATATCGCCGAGCATATTGAAAAGCAGGCCGCTGTGCGGGCAGTAGGCGCGGCGATCGGCGCAAATCCGCTGTTAATGGTGGTGCCTTGCCATCGGGTTATCGGTAAAAGCGGGCAGCTCACGGGATACCGGGGCGGATTGGATATGAAAAAAGAACTGATGATGATGGAGTCCGGCGGTGTAACCGCACAATTCAATTAAAGCCCCGTTCGAATGTCGAACGGGGCCGTTTTGTTAAAAGTCAAAGTTATCGGGATCAGGGCCGACACGGGTGTTTTCATTCAGCGCGTCAATTTGCTTCATTTCCTCGGTGGTCAGTTCAAAATCAAATATGTCCGCGTTTTGGGCAATCCGCTCCGCTTTAGTCGACTTCGGAATCGTAACGACCCCGTTTTGCAAATCCCAGCGCAAAATGACTTGGGCCGGTGTCTTGCCGTACTTGTCCGCGATATCTTTCAGCAGTGGATGGCTGAGCAATTGGCCTTGCATCAGCGGCGACCATGCTTGCAGCTGGATGCCGTGCGCACGGCAAAACGCTTGCAGCTCTTTCTGCGTCAGCCGCGGATGATACTCAACCTGGTTGATCGCCGGTTTGACGGCGGCATCTTTCAGCAAGTCTTCCAGATGGTGAATCTGAAAATTGCTCACTCCGATTGCTTTTACGCGTCCTTGTTCATAAAGTGTTTCAAGCGCTTTCCACGCCGCTTTGTAGCGTCCTTCAACAGGCCAGTGGATCAGGTATAAATCAAGGTAGTCAAGTCCGAGCTTTTCGAGACTCGCCTCATAGGCTGCAATCGTTTCGTCATAGCCTAAATCGTCATTCCAGACCTTTGATGTAACAAACAGGTCTTCTCTTGAAATGCCGGCTTCTTTCAACCCCTCGCGGATTCCTTGCCCAACCCCCTCTTCATTACCGTAGATGGCTGCGGTATCAATACTGCGGTAGCCGTGTTTAATCGCCGTTTTTACGGCTTGTACCAGTTCGGGCCCTTCTTCTACTTTAAATACGCCAAGTCCAAACCAAGGCATAGCTGTCCCGTTATTCAATTTGATTCGATCTTGCAAATTTTTTGCTGTCATCATTTAATTGGCCTCCTTATATTTTGTATGCGTCATGCGCAGTTTTCCTTTAAAGCTTGATTTTGTTTTTGATCATTTTGTTTTTGATCATTTCGTTCCAGCGCCCTGCTCCAGCCTGTCAGCACGACGGCGCCGAGCACCATCAAAGCTCCCACCCATGGAGTGTGAATCAATCCGATCGATTGTGTGATGGCGCCTCCTGTATAAGAACCGATCGCTATACCGGCGTTGAACGCCGCAATATTGACAGCTGATGCGACATCAACCGCCCCTGGAACAAACCGTTCAGCCAGAATCACCACATAGGACTGGAGCCCGGGGACATTCATGAAGGCTAAAAATCCCATCAGCATGATGACGATAAAGCCCGCTGCCTGATAAGGAGCAGCCGCCGTTAAGATGAGAAGCACAGCCGCCTGGGCGATGAACATATAGAATAATGCAGTAAGCGGTTTTTTGTTGGCCGCTTTACCTCCGATAATATTTCCGAGCGCGACGGCAATGCCGTAAGCAAGCAAAATGACGGCAACAGCTTCCTGTTTAAAGCCCGTCACATGCTGAAGCAGCGGGGATAAATACGTAAAGACAACAAATGTCCCTCCATAACCAAGCGCCGTAATGATGAATAAAAGCAGCAGCCGCCCATTGGTCACAAGCTTCAACTGGCTCTTGAAAGACGTTCGGACGCCTTTCGGCAAATCGCCCGGAACAAGTAAGCTGTTGGCGATAAACGCCAGTGCGCCGACAGCGACGATCGCCGCAAAAGCAATCCGCCAGCCGAACTGCTGACCGAGGAACGTGCCGATGGGAACTCCGGTAATCATTGCAATCGTCAGCCCGGTAAACATGATCGATATCGCTCCGGCTCTTTTATCCGCCGGGACTAGGCTTGCCGCAATCGTTGAACTAATTGACATAAATACGCCATGAGAAAACGCCGAAATCACGCGGGCGGTTAATAAAACACCGATGCTTCCGGCACATGCCGCAAGCCCGTTGCCGATCATAAAAATGAGCATAATCACCAGCAGCAGCGCTTTTCTCGGCATACTGGATGTGACAGACGTCAGAACAGGTGCGCCGACTGTTACGCCCAGTGCGTATAATGATACGGTCAGTCCTGCCGTCGTCACCGAAATATTCATGTCTTCAGCAATTAAAGGCAGAAGCCCCACGCTGATGAATTCGGTCGTGCCGATGGCAAATGCGCTGGCCGCCAAGGCTAAAAGCGCTAATATACTGCGTTTTTTATCATGAACAGAGGTCATTCTTTTTCTCCTTTCTTTTTTAAGGTATAGCAAATGGCTGCCGGCTAATGATATTATGGTACATATCATCTGCAAAAAAAAGTACGCACTTTTAAGTGTGATAGGAACCAAAAAGTGAGATAGGTACTTTTCGGTACCTATGGATTGGAGGAGAACATGAAGCCGAAAAAGTATAATATATCTGTCGAAGCTACACTTGAAGTGATCGGCGGGAAATGGAAATGCGTGATTTTGTGTCACTTGACGCACGGCAAAAAACGCACGAGCGAGCTCAAGCGGCTGATGCCGAACATTACGCAGAAAATGCTGACCCAGCAGCTGCGCGAACTGGAGGAGGACGGCGTCATCAACCGGATCGTGTACCAGCAGGTGCCGCCGAAGGTCGAATACGAACTCAGCGAATACGGATGGACGCTTAAAGACATTTTGGATTCGCTGTGCTCCTGGGGCGAAAAACACATTACAAAAGTGTATGGAGACAAATTTGCTGTTTTGGAGGACAGCGTGCTGAATGAACAATTACAGGAAACATGATAAATAAGTGGAGGTCAGGATGGGAAAATGGTTTCTTTCCGGAGGCGGAGATGCACACCAAACCGAACAGCTGGATCGGCATTTTGCCCGGAGCATCTGTCCTCATAAGCCATTATTGTATATTCCGATTGCCATGGACGCCGACAGGTATGATGACGGCTTCGACTGGATCAGCCGGCTCTTTCACCCGCTCGGCATCAAAAACATTGTCATGTGGACGGATGTCAAAGGTAAAACCGTACACGATTTAGACGTGTTTTCTGCCGTATATATCGGCGGAGGAAACACGTTTCGTCTGCTAAAACAATTCATCGAATCGCATTTTACCGCGGTTTTAAAGCGCTGTGCCGAAAGCGGCGGCGCCATTTACGGCGGAAGCGCCGGCGCCGTCATTCTCGGAAAGAACATTATGACTTGCTCTTATATGGATCGCAACGCTTGCGGATTGCGGGATTTTAACGGCTTAAAGCTCCTCGGAGACTATTCGGTTTGGTGCCACTACAAGGCTGAACATGATCCGCTGATTAAAAGGTTTAGGAATGCTTTTGGCACTCCCGTCATCGCCTTGCCAGAGGAAACAGGAATCGCAGCAAGCACTTCAGACATCCGGGTCATCGGAACAAAGCCCGCCCGTATGTTTAAAGAAGACGGCGCAGTATTCGTCTCAGATCAATTTGTTTTATAAAGCAAAAAACGCTTCGGCTCATCAGCGAAGCGTTTTTCTTGTTTTTGCGGATGCAAGCCGTTTGACCAGGCGTTCCGTCAGAAAAAACACGGCTAAGCCTAAGCCTAGCAAAAAAGAAAAATTCGCAATCAACGGCTCATGATCAAAATATTCAAAAGTACTATTTCCAAAAAGTATCACGGCCCAGAAAATAAAAGCCGCACGGCAAGCTGCATCTTCGGCTTTTTTCCTTTTGGGTCTGCATCTTTAAAAAACATCACAACGCCCCCAAGGAGACTCCCACACCCCAATCTGCTGATTTCTTTCGCACTTACTGTGTTCTTATCCCCTCTTCCGTTTCATAAAACCGCGCCAGCTCCACAATCATCGCTCCCATCCGTTCGAGATCCGGAGCGAGAAGGCGTTCGACTCCTTCTTCTCTTAAAGCTTCTGCCGTCACTTTTCCGACAGCGGCCGCCAACACGCTGTCTTGAAAAGATTGAACAATTTTCTCCGCATAGCCGTTTTCTTTCGCGAAATGAAAAAGCGAGCGGACTTGGACAGCCGTTGTAAAGCAAACCGCATCCACTTCACGGTTGATGATCTCGCTGCACAATAAAGCGACGGTTTCCCGGTCTGGAGCAACATGCCGATACGGCAGAAGCGGAACAACGTCTGCACCTTTCTCTTCCAAAAACTGAAGCAGTGACGGAGCGTTTTCGCCGTGGAGCTGAACCATCACCCGTTTGCCGGAAAAATCGTGGGATTGGAGCGAGTCGATCAGTCCCTTGGTCGTGCCGTCTTCATCCGCCGCAACGGGCGTAATGCCGAGCTTTTTTAAAGCGGCGATTGTTTTGTAGCCTCTCGATGCCGCTTTCGCCCTGCGGATCGCTTGTAAATAGCGCTCTCCGATCCCAAGTTTCTCAGCTAGGCTGACAAGCGTTTCCGTCCCGATTCCGGTCGTGAAAATCACCCAGTCGGCTCCCGTTTCAACGAAGGCACGCAAATCAGGGCCTACTTCTTTTTCGGCCAAAAACACGGTACCCTGAAGGGAGCGAATGAGGGGAACCCCGCCTTGCTTTTTGATCAGCGTGCTCATTTCATCCGTTTTTCGCGATGCTCCGATGGCAATTCTTCTGCCGTTCAATCCTTTTCCCAATGCAATCCCTCTTTTCCGTAATCTGTTTTTTGTCAATGCAACTGTTTACTAGCATCTTCCAAATGAGATATGATTGAATTATCTAAAAATAACAGGAGGTTTTTTCAATGCATTCTCAATTTGAAACCCGAGCCGAGCATTTGACGAAACATGCCCGTTTTTTCGAGTATACCACTGCCTCTGACCCGATTGGAAGCGGAATAATCAGCCCGGTTCCTGTGAAAGAGTTCGGGCCTGAATTGTATGAGACAGGTGAAACGCGGATCATCCCGCTGGACATTTCCGAAGAACTGAAGACGGATTATCCCGCTTCAAGCCCTTCCCTTCTCGCCCACTTCATCAAGATTCGTTCAGGCGACACGATACACACTGCCCCCCGTGCGACAAGCGAACTATATTACATTGTCAGCGGCGCAGGGAAAACCGAAACGGGCGAAGATACGATTCACTGGCAGAAAGGCGATTTTTTGACTTTGCCTGCCGGTTCAGGCAGCCGGCATACCGCAGCAGAAGATGCAGCCATTTATTACATCACCGATTCACCTCTCCTGAATTATTTGGGCGTAAAGCCGTCGGAATCCCGCTTTCAACCAACTCTCTACACCGCTGAACAGTCAAAAGCAAAATTGGCTGAAGCGGCCGCCGCTCCTGACGCCCGTTATCGCAACCGCATTTCCGTTCTCTTGAACAATGAAATATTCGATCAAACGCTGACGATCACCCATGTATTGTGGGCAATGTTCGGCATCGTGCCTCCCGGCTCCAATCAAGCTCCTCACAGCCACAAGTCGGTGGCTCTCGATTTTGTCGCCTATGCCGCACCCGGCACGTATACATTAGTCGGAAGCAAAATCGATCCGGCCACAAAGGAAATCATTGATCCGAAACGAATTGACTGGGTAACCGGAAAAGCCTTCATTACACCGCCGGGATTATGGCATTCCCACCATAATGAGTCAGATGAAGCCGCCTATATCATCCCCATCCAAGATGCGGGCCTGCAAACGTACCTCCGGACACTGGATATTCAATTTCAGCATTATGAAAAATGAAAAAGCGGGAAGCCGGATCATTCTTTTCGGCTCCCCGCTTTTCTATTTATTTTTCGCTTTCTTGGAAATCATGTCGGCGATTTCTTCGGCCTGTGCCTGAACAGCGTTTGGATCATACGGCCAAAATCTGTCCGGATCGAGGAAAAAGACCTTGCCTTTTTTCACCGCGTCAAGCGATGCCCAAACCGGATTGTCCTGATCAAGCTTTCCGTTGTATGATTCGTCGACAAATATGTAGTCTCCGGCATATTTCGGCAGGACCTCGAAAGATATGGCTTTATATCCGTCAGCTGTATCAATTGCATCCTTTTTAACAGATTCAGGCGGCGTCAGTCCCAGCTGCGTATAGATCGCTTCTCCGCCCCGATACCCGTATGCCCCGTAGACATATAAAGATTTTGCATATGCGCCGATTAAAGAGAACGTTTCACCTTTTACAGATGCATCTTTAATTTTCGCGCGGGCGGCTTTCATTTTTTGATTAAACGTTTTCGTCCACTCCCGAGCTTCCTTTTCCTTGCCGAGCAGCTTGCCAAACGTTTTCATTTCATCGCGTGCATCTTTAAATGTGCCGAACGGATAGACGACAGTGGGAGCGATTTTTGACAGCTTTTCATATTCTTTTGAATCGTTCGTCATCGATACGATTAAATCGGGTTTAAGTTCAAGAACTTTTTCCACAGATACTGAAAAACCGTCTTTTCCCCCGATATCCTTTATTCCTGAAACTTGATCTTTAATATAAGGACTTCCAAGGTACTTTCCCGTTTCTCCAAGCGGCTTGATCCCGAATGCAAGCATGGTTCCCGCATAGCCAATCGTCACGACGCGCTTCGGATTAGCCGGTACAGTGACATTTCCGTTGATGGTTTTCACCACTCTTGTTTTCTCTTCATTTTTCTCTGATGCAGCCTGTTTCTGGCCGCTTTGACAGCCTGAAAGAAATACAGCGAAAGCGAGTAAAAGGGTGAATATATAAGAATATTGCTTTTTCGTCATATTTAATCCTCCAATTGATAATAATTATCATTATCAATATACAGGATATTTGTCATCTTGAGAAGTCCTTATTTGAGTTACGGCTGATCAGACCGTTCGTTCCGGCGATAATATTCAATGACAAATTCTTTAAAGTTGCGTGCCGCCGGCGACAAATAATGGTCTTTCAGGACGGCGAGACCGATCGTCCTCTCAGAACGGTAGTCTGACACTCGGCAAAATGCCACTGGAGAATGGACGTGCTCCGCCGTTTTCGGCAGGATTGCTACACCGAGCCCTGCTGATACTAGTCCCAAAATCGTCGACACTTCTTCCCCTTCAAAAGCAAGCTTCGGGCTGATGGACAGTCCCCGGCACATTTGATCAAACACATATCGAAGACCATAGCCCGGCTTAAAACAGACAAAGTCTTCGTGTGCAATCGACCGGATCGCGACTTCTTTCCGATCTGCAAGCGGGTGGTCGGCTGGAAGCACCAGATAAAGCTGCTCAGTATCCAACACCGTCCATTCAAGATGCTCGTTTGGAAGCGGCGGAGAGCTGAGGCAGATATCAGCTTCGCCCGTCTCCACCATGTGCTGAAGATGTTCATTTGCGGCCTGATACAGACGGAAAGCAACATTCGGGTATTTCTTTTTAAATTCGGCAATCAGCTGCGGCATGAGCCGCGAACCAAGCGTATGCAAAAATGATACCGAGATTTCCCCGGCATTCGGATTGACGCTTTCCCTGATTTGCTGAACGCCTTCGTCAAGGGCAAGGCGGGCCTGCTTCGCTTTGATGAGGAACTGCTCGCCGTACTTTGTCAGGCGGATCGATTTTGTTTTTCGAATAAACAGCGGGACGCCCAATTCTTCTTCAAGCTTTTTGATCGACCTGCTCAAAGCCGGCTGGGAAATCCGTTGTTCCAAGGCTGCTTTTGTAAAGTGTTTATGCCTGCTCACGGCAATAAAATGGTCAATTTGATAGAGTTCCAATCCTCATCCGCTCCTTCATAAATAAAACGCATGATGATGATAGTTATTATAAATTAGACACATCACAAATGAAAGCGTACCATGAAACATAGATTGTCATTCTAGAAAAGAGGAGCTGCCATGACCTACATACAGCCGCATTCGAAGGATTATCACAAAGCGAGCATCGCCTTATTCATCAGCGGTTTTGTGACATTTGCCACACTTTACACCACACAGCCGCTCATGCCTCTGTTTGCGGAGGAATTCGGCATATCGGCGGCAGCTGCAAGCTTAACTTTATCCATTTCAACAGGCATATTGGCTTTTGCATTGCTCACGGCAGCAGCTTTATCTGACGGGTTCGGCCGGAAAACGATTATGGCAATATCCCTGTTTGCGACATCAGTGCTCGGCCTCTTGACCGCCTTTAGTCCGAACTTCGCGGCGCTCTTGGCGATGAGAGGGCTGCTTGGCTTTTTCCTTGCAGGCATGCCCGCGATCGCCATGGCTTATGTCGGAGAGGAATTTGATCCGCGAGGGCTCGGCAAAATGATGGGGCTATACATTAGCGGCACAAGCCTCGGAGGAATGAGCGGAAGGCTTTTGACCGGCCTTTTGACAGACTTGTTCAGCTGGCGCGCGGAGCTAGGAATCATCGGGGCATTATCAGTACTATTAAGCTATTTGTTTTGGATTTTGCTGCCCCGGCCGCAGCACTCCGCTAAGCGAAAAACAAGTGTGAAAAAAGCGAGCTTGGCCTACGGCGCCGTCTTGATGAACAAACGGCTGCTGTCAATCATTTCACTTGGATTTCTATTAATGGGAAGCTTTGTTACGCTGTTCAATTATATCGGGTTTCAGTTGATGGGACCTCCGTACAGACTCTCTCAAACTGTCATCGGGTTCATCTTTATCGTTTATTTGGCGGGGACGCTCAGTTCTGTCTATATGGGGAAGAAAGCCGATCGTTTTGGCAGCCCGTTGATGCTGAAAATCGGGATTGCCATTATCGCAGGAGGCGCATTGCTTACGCTTCTGCCTCAGCTTCCTCTTAAAATTGCCGGAATCGCTGTTTTTACATTTGGATTTTTCGGGTCGCATTCGATCGCAAGCTCCTGGGTCGGGCAGACGGCCGGCGAACAGCGCGTTCAAGCTTCCTCCCTTTATTTGCTGAGCTATTATCTCGGCTCAAGCTTAGCGGGGTCTTTCGGAGGCTTCTTCTGGACCCATTTTAAATGGCCGGGAATCATCTCATTCATTATCGGGCTGCTTTTGATCGCTTATCCGGTCATTTTCTTTGCCGAAGCCAAAAGAAACAAACGGCAAGACAATTCACAGGTCCGAAATAAAAGCTAAACTTTCTTCACCGCATGCCGATATTTAAATCAAAGCCAGCATGGCGATTCCTCCTGAAGATCAGCCGTTTTTAGAATGATTGAACACAGCCTGTCATGTTGGCTTTTCCTTTATCTCCCTCTATAATGGTTTGAGGGGGGGAATCACCTTGCTTAAAACAATCGGATTTTATGGATTTTTGGCATCTGTATGTTTAAATCTTTTTCTCAGGTTTGGGCTCAAGATAAACGGCACAGCGAATGATATCATCTCAACGGCCTCCCTCGTATTCGTGCTGGTGTACGTATGGGACGACTTGAAAAAACGAAGTGCAAAAACGCTCATCTTACAGGGAATCACTCTCATCATCTTTGTGGCGTTATTGGTGTTTGTCATCATGAAAGGACAAACATTCATTGCTTCTCTGCCTTTTTTCGAGGGTTGGGAAACGCCGGCAAAATGGGTGTATATTTTGCTCGTTTTGTTCTTGGGATCAAACCTTTTCATCTATATCAATGAAAAAATAACAAACTCTAAAAAAGAGGCATCCTGATCAATTCAGAATGCCTCTTTTTGTTTACGTTCTTGCAATGCAGTCCGCCTTCACATTATGTTGGGAAACGCCGCCGTCCCATACATCCTTTGCATAGCGCCCTTCTTCTAAAAGTGCGGACAGCCAGCTTTGCGACTCTTCCCGACTCGCACCCTGTACTATGCGATACGCCTCGCACAAAGCTTGTTCAACAGCTGGAGCCATGCGGCTTCCGTCTCCGCACACATACAGGCGGCCGCCTTCGTTCAACAAGTGAATCAGCAAGGCTGCATCCTCTCTGAGCAAATCTTGCACATATGTTTTCGGCCGGCCCTCAAGCCGGGAAAACGCTGTATGCAGATGGACGATTCCGTCCTTTTCCGCTTGCTCCAACTCGTCTCGATACAGAAAATCTTCGTTCGGACGGCGGCAGCCGAAGTACAAATGCGCTTCACCGAGCTTCACACCGGCATCGCGCTGGATGCGGCGCGCCTGAAGAAATCCGCGGTAAGGGGCGATTCCGGTGCCCGGCCCGACCATGATCACCGGTGTTTCAGGATCTTCGGGAAGCCGGAAGCCTGACTGAGGCTCTCTGATGAAACACGAAATCGCGTCTCCCGGCTCAAGGCCGGCGAGATAGTTCGATGCAACTCCCTTATAATGCCCGCGGCCGCTCAACGCCGGGCCACTTACGACAGAGACGGTGATGCTTGTTTGCCGCGGGTTAAGCTGCGGCGAACTGGAAATCGAATAGTACCTCGGTTTTAGCGGAGGAAGAAGCGCCAGAAAACGGGCGAACGGCAGTTCACAGGCCGGGTATTGCTCAAGCAGGTCAAGCATTGTCAGCCGCTTATTCAACACTTGATCCTTATAGACGTCATCTTTCAGCAGGTCTTCAAGCTCGCGCTGATGAGGCGGACAAACAGTATGAGCCGCCAGCTCGCGTATCTGGGCCCTTGTGGCCGGTTCCTGGAGCTCGACGCAATGTTGAAAAAGGTCTTTGACATGAACGGGCCTCTCCAAAGGCAAATGTGATGCTTGATTCCGGCCGCTAATCAGAATTTGTTCATTTCCGTTCAGCCCAAACCGCTGAAAAACGCGGCCAATCAGCACTTCGCTGTTTTGCGGTAGCACACCGAGATGGTCTCCCTCCTGATATGCGGCGCCTTCAGGAAGCGATATTTCAATATGCCTTGTGCTTCTCCCGCTCTTTTCACACTGCAGTTCTCGGTTTGCCGATATCTTCGCTGTGAACACCTGATAAGCTTTAGCCAGCGGCGAAGCCGCAGGTGCGTTTACGAACTCGACAGATAAGGCTTGCCTGTCTGTTTCTGTTTGATTCGGCTCGGGTTCGGCCAATGAAAATTCGGTTCTTAAAAGCGGCCACAGATCATATTTCCATGACTCAAACTGTCCTTCAAAATCATCGCCTGCATCCCCTTCTCCAAGCTTGTGCAGCCTTTGGGCGCCTTTTTTTTCCAATACGCTGTCAATCAGGCGCGGAATCCGCTGGTAGGTGCTGGCCCAGCTGCGGTTACCGCAGCCGAATACCGCATATTTGACACCACGCAAATCGTCTGTCTGATCATGCTCAAGCCAATTGACAAATTCCTTTGCGCAATCGGGCGGGTTTCCGTTATAGGAAGCCGTCACAATGATAACAGCCCCTTCTGCCGGGATGGCGCCTGCGTATTGATCAAGCTCCGCCGTCCGGCTGTGAAACCCTTGCTCACGCGCTTCTTCAGCAAGCTCCTTCGCAATCTCTTCGGCTGTGCCGAGATTTGAACCGTAGAGCACAAGAAGAGGGGTTCCGTGCGTATTTTCCGCCGCCGGTGCGGAAGGCCGTTCTTCCTGCCGTCCGTTCTCTTCAGGCTGAGCGCCCGGCATCGCCGTCATTGCTTCTTTTTTCCTCGGCCTCACCCGGATTGTGAAACCATCCGGTTTTAATGTCAGCGATTCTTTGATCTTCAATTGGTAGTTTGCATGATCTTCAAGATCAAAGTACTGAAGAATCATGCCGAGCACAAGCGTCGCTTCATGAAGGGCGAACTGCATGCCGATGCATGCCCTTTGGCCGTTGCCAAACGGTTTGTATGCGTGCGCCGGAATGCTGTCCATCTGCTCGAACCGTTCAGGCCGGAATGCCTCGGCATCTTCTCCCCAGACGCTTTGATCCCTGTGCAGTTTTGGGATGAGCACTGTAACGCTCTGTCCTTTTGGAATCAAATATTTTCCCCCGATAACCGTTTCTTCTTTTGCATAAAGAGAGAAAGCCGGTGCCGTCGGCCAAAGCCTTATCGATTCATTCAAAATCATTCGGATGTATTTCAGCTGCTGAACCTGTTTGTAGGATGGGACGGGATCGGTCAGCACGCGGTCTGCTTCTTCATACGCTTTCTTAAGCTTATCCGGATGCTTCAGGAGCAGATAGATTGCAAACGATAATAAACCGCTCGTCGTCTCGTGTCCGGCAATCAAAAATGTAATAATTTGATAGCGGATATTCTCATCATCCAGTTTTTCGCCGGTCTCAGGGTCTTTCGCATGAAGCATAAGCGACAAGAGGTCATTTCCGCTTTCACTCTCGGCCTGCTTCCGGTCAGCGATGATCCGGTCAACAAGAGAAAACATCGACTCGACATCGCTGTTAAAGCGGCGCTTCGTTTGAATCATCAGCTTATCCTGCAGCGGGAAGCGCTTCGTCTGTCTCATCGCTTCGCTCAAACCCCGGACCATGCTCTCAATAAACGGATGCTGCCCTTCACGGTAGAAGCTGTTAAAGCGGTAGTTAAACCCGCATAAGCCGATCGTGTCCAGCGTCAGCCGCGTCATATCGTCCGGCACATCAATGCTTTCATCCTGATTGAGACGGGACCACTTTTGAATGAGCTGGACGGCGATATCCTGCATCATGGGATGGTATCCCTTCATCGCTTTCTGGCTGAAGCTCGGCAGAAGGATGTTGTGGGCTTTCCGCCAATTGGGTTCTTCCGTCCAGCTTGTAAAGAGCCCGTCTCCGCTGAACTCGCGAACTTTCAATAGCCCCTTCCCCATGTTTTTGTCAAAACGGGATTCTTCAGAGACTTCTTTAACCAGTTCATGGCTGGACACAAAAACCCCAATCGCATCCGCAAACTTAAATTGAAAGATAGGCCCCATCTCATCCGCGATTTTCCAAAGTGACTGGGAGACCCTGTTTTTGTCAAGCAAAGGCAGGTTGCCGAGCGGCCCGTAAGTTTTAGGGATTGGAATTCCATCTAACTTGTTCATGAAAATCATCCTTTCTGTTTTGGAAAAAAGCTTTTCATCCATGATGTTTAACAGCATCCCAGGAACATTCTTCAATCTCCTCCATCAGTTCGGTAGGGTCCTCGAATTCCCCTGCTCTTACCAACTTCTGAATATGAACGAACGCTCCGAATACAACAGCCGACAAAATGTGGGAAGGCAAAGGGCGAATCATGCCGGCCGCTTTCCCTTTTTCAAAAAATAAATAGATGAAATCCAGCAGTTCGTTCAAGACCTCGCGGCTTTTCTCAGTCAAGTAATGAGAGGTCTTGTCAATTTCCAAAAAATACAGCGCATGGATATTTTCCTGAGAAAACTCGAAAAGGCAGCGGAAAATGTGCTGAAATTGTTTTTTTATGCCTGCTGAATCTTCAGGATAGCCCTCCTCTATCTTTTCTTTAAATCTCTTCACACTGTCTTGGAACAAGACGTTTACAAGTGCTTCCTTGCTGTCAAAGTAGCGGTAGATGGTGCCTGCACCGACGTTTGCCTTATCGGCGATCATCGGAATGGTTGCGGCGTCAAAGCCTCTGTCCGCGAAAAGGACGAGCGAAGCCTCGATAATCTTCTGATATTTGCTTTCCGATTCCATTGATTTTGCCCTCCAAGTCAGCGGAATGAACGTTCATTCCGCTGTTTCCAATACATTCACTTTTTGACAGAACACCCGAAGATTCCTTTTTTAATATAAAAATTTTTAAGGAAAAATGAAAAAAGGGATAATAGGACCAATTGGCGATATGAGCTGAAAATCACAAATTGAAAATAGACAGTGCAGATTTAATAATATTCTTATATATTAATTTTGATGAAAAAAAGAGGAACTGATATGTCATCAGTTCCTCCGCCATCGGATTATTTTGCCTTTTTGACTTTTATTTTGCTCACTTTGCTCGTATTGCCGGCTTTATCTTTTGCAGTGACCGCTAAAACGGTGTTTGCCTTTTGTTTTTTTATTTTGACAAAAAACGCGCCTTTTTTATCGGCCTTGCCGGTTCCGATCGTTTTCTTTCCTGATTTGACGATGATGGCGGCGTTCGCTTCTGCTTTCCCCTTAACGGCCGTGCTCTTGTTTGTCACCGGATTCACCTTCGGCGCAGACGGCGGGGTTTTGTCAAGCACAGTGACATCTGTCGCTTTGCTGACATTTCCGGCTTTATCCTTTGCTGTTACGCTGATGACGGTTCCGGCTTTTTGCCTGCTGATTTTCAGCTTGTATTCACCTTTTCCGTTCGCTTTGCCGGAAGCGATCGTCTTTCCTTTAGCTTTTGCGCTGACTTGCGCGTTTGCTTCTGTTTTTCCCTGAATCACCGTACTTTTATCGGAAACCTGATAAACTTTCGGGGCGCCTGGCGGGATGACGTCAGCCACCGTCATTTTGACATCGCCGCTTTCTCTGTGGTCATCAGCAGATGCGGAGACATACAAAACGGCATATTCTTTTTGCTTGTTGATTTTCACTTTAAACGCTCCGGATGCATCCGCTTTGCCTTGCGCGATCACTTTTTTGGACGCGTTTTTCACTTTGATCGTGTAGCCGGCTGCCGTTCTACCCGTTACGGCAGTATCTTTGTTCGTGATGCGTTTGACGGACGGGTTTTTCGGCGCTTTTTCCACGACGGTTCTGAGCGAGGTTTCCGCCTGATGGCCCGATGCCGCGACATGAAGAACTTGCCCCGCCTTCTGGGCCGGAATTTTCACTGAAAACGCGCCTGATTTTCCGGCCGTGCCCGTCCCCAATACTTGCTTCCCTCGCAAGATTGTGACCGTCACACCGCTTTTGGCTGTGCCTGTCACTGCCGTATGGCGGTTTAAAACGGGATGAACCTTCATGTTCAGCTCAAAAACGCTGGCTGCATGAAAAACATTCAGCCTTCCCCACCCGGAGACGAAGTCATATCCGGGAATTTGTGCAGCCGGTTCTATATCCAGGTCATAATCCGGGTTGGGATTATCCTGCTCTTCAAATGCCACATCTGCTGTCGTCTCGGTCAATAGGCTTGCGATTTGCTTTGGTTTCAAGGACGGATTCTGTGACAAAAGAAGTCCTGCTGCAGCTGCCACGTGCGGCGCCGCCATCGATGTTCCGCTCATATAAGTGACATTCCCGTCCGGAACGAGGCTTGGAATATCGGTTCCCGGCGCCACCATATCGAGACCTTTTCCATAATTGGAGTAGTCCGAGACAAGATCGAGATTATTGGTCGCCCCGACTGAAAGCGTATATTTCGAAGATGCAGGGTAGGAAATCTCCGATACTCCGTCATTTCCGGTGGCGGCAACGATCGTCACATTTTTGGAAGCCGCATATTTAAGCGCATATTCCATCACCCGGCTGTATGGCCCGCCAAGACTTAAATTGATGACTTTTGCACCGTGGTCGGCGGCATAGATGATGCCGTTTGCAATCTGTTCCGTATCTCCACTGCCTGAAGAATCCAGCACTTTGACAGGCAGAATTTTGGCATAAGCATTGATTCCCGCCATCGAAAAATGGTTGTCTTGCGCGGCTGCAATGATGCCTGACACGTGTGTGCCGTGGCCATTGTCATCCATCGCATCCGCCGTGCGGCCGACATAGTTATAGCCTTCGTCTTTTTTGACGCTGCCGCTTAAATCCGCAAGGGTATGATCAACGCCTGTGTCAACGACGGCGATTACTGTATCTTTCAGCTTTTTGCCTTTCATCAGCTTCTGAAGCTGTTCAAATTGTATGTCAGCATTCGCAGCACGGTTTTTGCCGTTATTTTTGAGCGACCATTGATATGGATATTGGGTGTCTCTTGACAGTGCTTCATATTGCTGAACCTGTTCGACGAATTCCACTTCAGGCATCTTGGCGATCTTGGAGGCTGCCGCCTGATATTGCTTTGCCGCCGCTTTGAATCCGGAAGAACGGCTTTCCTTCATTTCCACAACGTACATATCTTTAAATGCCGTTTTGCTTTTACCGAGGGGCTCTAATGCCTGGACGCCGGATGATTGGGCTTTAGATTTGAAAGATCCCGGTTTTTTGCCTTCTTTCAATTTTACGATGTAACGGTTTTCGGGCGCGCTTGATGAAGCTGTCGCCATCCCCGCTTTTTCAAGCACAGCCGATACTTTGCTGCCTGTTAATTGTTCGATGCCGATGTCTTTCGCGACTTGATCCAGCTGTTTTTTCAACGGCTCGGGAACGGACGCGCGAGCTGTTTCGTACAGGCGGCTGATCGCTTTTTGATCATCATTCGTAATCGAGTATGCGCTCACTTGTCCGTTTTTTGCGACATCGGCAAACAGCGGCTTCAGCTGCACCAGGTCTTTGTAGACACTGTCTCTCATCGATTTGTTAAAGAGCATTTTTGCGCTGATGAATGGAGCTGCTTTATAGTAAAGGGAAGACAGCTCTTTTCCTTTTTCAGTTTTTGAAAGAACTTCATCCCTGATCGTTCTTAACTGTTTTAATATGCCCTTGCCTGTTTCCCTTTCGGAGACGCTTAATTCTGCCGGACACTCTTCTTCTGCCTCTTGGATTGACGGAGGCAGGGTGACGCCTTCATAGCTTATGGTGTAAGAAATATCTGTAATTGAAGTGGTTTCGTTTTCCTCATCATGGTGATTTTCTACTTTTATGTAGTAAGGACCTTTCCAGGCAATCGGAAAATCGATTAGAGCGGGATTATTTTCATAGGAGTAGCCGTTGTATCGGTCAAACGTTTGATGACCAGTTGCATTTTCCAGGCTGGAGTAGACGGAAATGTTCAGCTCTGCATCTGATTTCAATTTGACGCGGAAGTGCGTATAGTTTGCGATTTCCTGATTTGAAGGATTGACTTTATACCAATGCACCTCGTCATCGCTTTGAAACGAAGCTTCAACAGGGGACGCGCTGGTCAATGTGGTTTCGTTATTCGGAACGCTGTCTTCGGCTGCCATTGTCTTCGGTAAAGGCAGCTGGCCAAAAATTAATGCGGCAAGGAGAAAGAAAACAATTGAACTTTTCACGATCCTTTTGTTCATAAATACCTCCGGAAAATATAGTAAAAACGTTCACTTTGATATTAAACCATGTTTGCTATGTTAATGGAATACTTTTCTTTAAAAATCAAAAATATGATATTTAAGATCCAGTTTCAACTCTATCAAACATAAAAAATCCCTTCCGTATTGAAAGGGATGATCATACAAAGTTCATGATTTTACCGCAGAAATGCAGCAGTAATTTTTGTTCATATGTACCGTGATGTCTCTGAAATGGCTTTCCTCAAGCAGTTGCTTGATTTGCTCTTCTGAGTATAAGGAAAAGCCTTTTGTTTTTTTCGATTTTTTCATTTGCCCTTCCAGATGCACAGCGAGAAACAGCGTGCCGTCAACCTGTAAAACACGGTAAATTTCTTTTAATGCCTGTTTGAAATCCGTCCAAAAATAAATGGTGTGGACTGAAAATACTTTATGAAAAGAACGATCCGGATAAGGAATTTGTTCGGCATGGCCAAGCTTTAATTCGGCTTTTCCTTCTTCTTTCACATGACGGATTCGCCGCATTCCCTGCTTGACCATGCTTTTTGATGCGTCTATGCCGCAGGCCTTGCCGCCCTCAAGCATCTCCGCAATCCGATAAAGTGCCGCTCCGCTTCCCGTTCCGATTTCAAGGATGCGCTCATGCGGACAGATATCCATCAAGTTGATGGTCCATTCGTTTATATCATGATTCCCGTTTTCCATATATGACGCGACCCATTTCGACAAAATGCCTCTCGGGCTCCGCAATTGTTTTCCAAGCCATTGTTCAAACACGTTAAAACACCTGCTTTAATTCTAATTAGCCCGATTTTTGCTGCAAATCGTACAAACGGGCCTTTCTCCACTCATATCGGCCAATGAACCGAATATTAAAAGCATTTGCAAAAATAACTGCATTGTTTTGTTACATTCCATAACTAGACGGCTTCAGCTTTGAAAAGTTTCGCTTTAAGAAAACTGTTTTTTTAATGAATTGGTCTATCCGCCCTTTCCACAACTTAATCCCATGCATAGTATATATGGAATTTTCACTAAAAGGTGGTGCTATTTATGGGCTTTGGTTACGGCGGCGGATGCTGCGGCAGCTGGGGTGGCTACCCTGGCGGATACGGCGGCGGATACGGCTATGGAGGCGGATTCGCGCTTGTTGTGGTTCTATTCATTCTTTTAATTATCATCGGCGCTTGTTACGTCTGCTAAATGAACAGGAGGGGGGCTTTAAAGCTCCCCTTTCATTTTGCCATTTAGTTTGTTCAAATGAAAAAGAGCAGAAAACAAACCGTTTTCTGCTCTTTCTCAATAATACCAATAATGCGGCCAATACCCGAAGTGGCGCACCATCTCCATTCTTTGGCGCCGGTACGGATTACCGTATCCGTGCTTGAAAGAATGGGGCATCGATGTATACCCGTGGCCGATAAAAGGCATTCTGCCGTTTTTCTGCATGCTTTTCACCTGCATTCCTTGAATTGCTTGCTTCATATTATGCAGAAAAGCGGAGATGCGGAACTCGTTTTGCCCCGGCTAAACCTGGTCCTTCTCCCGAGTGTAATGTGCCAACAGTTCCCTTCTATAAATCATCATGATCTCCTCCTTTATTTTTTTTCGCGCTTTAAGTTAGCGCTGGCTGTTCAGGTAAAGATATTTTAGCTGCAGATCTTTCATTTCATTGTACATTTGTTCAATTTCGTATTCTCGCTCGTACTCTTCCGGACTTTTAAATCGTCTCTGAATGGTTAGTGTTAAGAAGAATAGATTAATGGTCACATCGCTCACCCCCTTTCAAGTTCGCTAAAAAACAAAAACAGCCCGCAGATCATCTGACAAACCTGCGGGCGCAAACAAAAACCGCCAGATAAAAACGAATCGAGTCTTTATCTTGCGGGAGGAGCAGCGTATTATTATGCCTAACTTCCTAACGTATCGGCTGTGCTGTAAAAGCATCGGTTAAGGAAGTGCACAATCTCTCCCACAGGTTTGATGAATCATGGTATTGGCATTCACAAAGTCTAATGTATGTAGTCAGTGCTGGTTTCATGTTCATCAACCTCCTTTGCTTTTTGTTTACTTTGTAAGTATATCCATCAAATTCCTGTTTGTAAACCGTTTTTTTAAAAAATGGACGGATTGATCGAGCAAAAAAAAGCAGAGAACCCCTTCAGGAGTCTCTCTGCTTATGATTCTTCCATTTCGTCTAATTGTCTTTTATATTTGAGCGAGCGCTTCACACAATAGAAAGCTCCTCCTAAAAAGCCGCACGTCGCGAGCATCATTGTCATCTTTTGGCCTGTTTCCAAACCTTGTCCCGGAATGACAGATCCGATATATAAAAATGCGCTTACGCTGAGAAGCGTAAAAGCAAACTGCTTATAGTCTTCCATCAGCGATTTGACTTTTTTCTTCTGCATGTCATGATCACCTGCTTTTGTTTCATAATGGATATGATTTGAGAATAACATAGATTGACAGATGACCAGACATGTAAATTCAGCCATTTTAAGAAAGAGGGGCCAGCGCTTGCTGCAAGTCTTCCAACAGATCGTCAATATCCTCAACCCCGGCGGAAATACGGATTAATCCGTCTGTGATGCCAAGCTCCAGCCTGCGTTCAGGCGGGATCGAAGCATGAGTCATTCGCGCCGGCACCGATATCAGACTTTCAACCGCACCAAGGCTTTCGGCGATCGTAAACCATTTCAAACGGCCAAGGACAAGGTCCACGTTCTCTTCTTTTCCGATATCAAACGAGATCATGCCTCCGAAGCCCGTACTTTGCCGCTTGGCAAGCTCATGTCCCGGATGGGACGGCAGCCCTGGGTAATAAACCTTTTTGACGGCGGGATGATCGTCTAAAAACGCCGCGATTTTCCGGGCATTTTGCTCATGGGCTTCCATTCTCAAGCCAAGGGTTTTCATCCCCCTCATTAAGAGCCAGGAATCCTGAGGCCCGAGAATCCCGCCTGTAGAGTTTTGAATGAAATGGATCTCTTCTGCGAGTTCCTTCGAGGCTGCTACGACAAGTCCGCCGACGACATCGCTGTGTCCGCCCAAGTACTTCGTCGCGCTGTGGAGGACGATATCGGCTCCCAACGAGATTGGATTTTGAAAGTACGGCGTGTAGAAGGTGTTGTCGACAATCAGCAATAAGTCGTGCTTTTTCGCTGTTTCAGCAGTTTTCTTGATGTCAGTGATTTTCAATAAAGGATTTGTCGGCGTCTCAACATAAATCGCTTTTGTATTCGGCTTGATCGCTTTTTCGATGTCTTCGATGCTGCTCGTATCACTGAAGGTCGCTTCAATGCCGATGCGATTCAATACCTTTGTCATCACGCGGTAGGTGCCGCCGTATACATCATCTGTCAATACGATGTGATCGCCGCTTTTAAAAAGCATCATGACGGCTGTGATCGCCGCCATCCCAGAGCCGAACGCATAGCCTGCTGCACCGCCTTCAACATCCGCGATCAAGGATTCGAGCGCCGTTCTCGTCGGATTTCCCGTCCGGGAATATTCGTATCCTGTATGCTGGCCGGCGCGAGGCTGTTTGTACGTGCTGACCTGATAGATAGGAACCGATACCGCTCCTGTTTTTTCGTCTCCTGTAATTCCGCCGTGAATCATTTTCGTTTTTGGCTTCATATCATATTCCTCCTTCGTAAATTTTTTTGCTTAAATAGCGGTCGCTGCTGTCGGGAAAAATCGTCACAATGTTTGTGCCGGCTTTCGCTTTTTCGGCTTCTTTCAATGCGGCAAACAACGTGGCGCCTGATGAGCTTCCAATCAGAAGCCCTTCCTTTTCCGCGGCTTCTTTTACGAGTCGAAACGCATCTTCGTCAAGCACTGTGTAAATCTCATCGAAATAGCTTTCCTCCATGTATTCCGGGATGAATTCCATTCCGATTCCTTCGGTCTTATGCCCATGCGGTTCCCCTCCGTTTAAAATCGAGCCTTCCGGTTCAACAATAACCGTTTTAATGGACGGATTTTTTTCTTTCAGAAACTTGGCGGTTCCCGCAAATGTGCCGCCTGACCCCGCTCCGGCGACGAAGACGTCAATCCGGCCGCCAAGATCATTCCATATTTCCGGGGCAATCGTTTTATAGTAAGCCAATGGATTTACTGGGTTTTTAAACTGCAAAACGCAATAAGAATCGGGAATCTCCTTCTCAAGTTCAAGTGCTTTTTCAATCGCACCCTTCATCCCGGCACTTCTGGGGGTATGAACTATCCGAGCGCCGAGCGCTTTCATAATCGACTGTTTTTCCATGCTGAAATGCTCGGGTACGCAAAAAACGGGTCGAATGCCGTGCTTTCTGGCGGCGAGAGCCAGACCGATTCCCGTATTGCCTGCTGTTGCCTCAATGACCGTTCCACCGGGTTTCAGCTTTCCCGAACCGATCGCTTCAGCAATCAGCACTTCTCCGAGCCGGTCTTTAATGCTGCCTCCCGGATTCATCATTTCAAGTTTTGCATATATGTTAACGCCTTTAGGGATTCGAAAATCCAAAATCTGCAGAAGCGGCGTTTTGCCGATCAATTCGGTGATATCCTTGATCACATTCATGTTCCTTCCTCCTTCAAGAGGTGCAAAACAGAGGGGGAGCCTCCCCCTGTTTTAATTGATTCTTTTAATCATGCGAAGCACAAGATCTGTCGAATGCTTGGCAGCCTGTTCCAAAAATTGGTCAAATGAAATTTCAGATTCTTTTCCGGCGATGTCTGAGAGCGCCCTGATGACAACAAACGGCGTATTAAATTGATAAGAAACCTGCGCGACAGCCGCAGCTTCCATTTCAACCGCGTAAAGGTCTTCAAACTTGCCGCGGATGAATGCGACGCGGTCAGGATCGCTCATAAAGGAATCGCCTGTTGCTATCGTTCCTTTGACAACCTGAATGTGCCCCAGTTCAGACGCTTCGTCTTCCGCCGCTTGGATCAATGCACTGTCGGCTTTGTATGCAGCCGGCAGATTCGGAACCTGTCCATATTCATAATCAAATGCCGTGACATCGACATCGTGATGGCGGACTTCGGTCGAGATGACGATGTCTCCGACATTAAGCGAATGATGAAAGCCGCCGGCTGATCCGGTGTTGATGACAACGTCCGGTTTAAAGCGGTCAAGCAGAATCGTCGTGCTCATGGCTGCATTGACTTTGCCGATGCCGGACTTTAAAAGCACGACCTCTTTTCCTTCATAAAACCCGCTGGTAAATTCACAGTTTGCGATGACTTCCCGGTTCGTCTGTTCGAGTTTGCTTCGCAAAATCGTGACTTCTTCTTCCATTGCTCCGATAACTGCGATTTTCATATCTTAAAACTTCCCTTCAAATTACAATTTTGCCGCTTCCATTACCCAGACAAAATCATTATGCTTTTGAAAGGCGATACTGAAATGTTCTGAGGTAAAGATCGTTTCCATCTCCGAAATCGTCGGATAATGTTCCGTTTCAAGGTCTTCCGCCAATTGCAGAAACCCGTTTTCCTTCGCTTTTTTAACAGCGGCAGAGAAGGCTTCCCGATCCTTGAAGACGGTATCAGCAAACACTATTTTACCATGCTTCCCGAGCATTTTTCCATATCGCTTCACAGCTTCCCGCTTCTCTTCGTTTGTCAGATGGTGAAACGCATAAGAACTGACAATCGTGTCGGGAGAAAACGGAGGGTCCGGAAAGTCAAGAAAGTCTCCGTCAACGATCACTGCATTCTCCGGCAGCTTTGCCTCGGCAATTTCCCTCATCGCTTTTGAAGGCTCTACACCGGTGACTGCCTTTCCGGCCGCCAGCAATTTTGCAGTCAGATTGCCTGTGCCGACGCCGAATTCAAGAACTTTATGCCCCGAGCGGCTGACGACATCATCCAAAATGCCGTCGTAGTCGCGAAACACTTCTTTGTATTGAAGATCGCGGCCAACTACTGTATCATCATAAGAATTTGCCCAGTTCTCAAATAAAGGAATGAACTCTCTTCCCATTTTGTCGTCACTCTCCATCTATTTTTACAATTCCTATAAGTATAGTATGATTTATTCGATTGATTAGTTCTTATCCTACCACAAGTCATTCGTTTTGGGTACAAAAAAGGCTTGGTTATATTTCCCTTGTCACCCGGCCGCTTCTCTGCTTTAATAAAAAATGACTTGAAACGAATGGAGGATTGGTTTATGAACTTCGGCCTCGATCTGATCAAAGATAAAATTGAGTTTTTTGAGGCACTGAGCTTAGAGGAGCTTGAAAAAAAGATCAGTCAGCAGATTGAAAACAACCAGGCGCTTTTGCTGAGGGTCCATTCGGTTTCCCACCATACGGCGGTTATTGACGGACGGATCCACTACAGCGCAGTCGTTCATTTTAAAGCCGAATCATAAAAAAAGCGCCCGGTTTTAGCAACCGGCCGCTTTTTTCTTTATTTCAATTGTTCAACTTTTGTCGGCTTCCAGCCTTTTCCGTCAACCCAAGTAATGGCTACCTGGTATTTGACGCCAGTGTCCTTCGCCCGAATGGTTCCTTTCGCATCTTGCGGGCTGCCGTTGTTTCCGAGCCAGATCACCGTCATGTTATCCTTAGAAACCCCTGTCGCATATGAAATGGCTTCAAGCATTTCCTTCCAGTCTTGTGAAGAGGAATCATATGTTGCGGTATGCTGTCCGCTCTGTTGTGTGCCGACAGGCTCCCAGTCAGGATTGATGATCGTTTTTTCAACATTGGCGCTTGAACCGCCTTCTGTCACTTCGGCTCCTTCAAACGGATCATCTGATGTTGACTTGTCCTCGTCTGAAGCAGATTCTTTATTCTTGTCTGAGTCGGAATCGCTGTCTTCTTTATCGGCAGAATCGCTTTTTCCTTTGTCCTCATCTTTTACATCTTCATCAGATGTTTGTTTCTTATTGTCGGAAGCAGGCGCTTCTGTCGTCTGTTCAGAATCGTTTTTCGAGACATCTTGCTGCGCCTGCTCCTTCGGACTGTTCATCATCAGACTGCTGGCAACGACAACGATTAATACCAATACGATGCCTATTAAAATGTTAAGCACAAGATTCGCTTTCCTGCGCTTATCACGATTTTCAAAACGAGATTCCCTTGTTTCGCTCAAGTTCATTGCACTCCTTTTTCCCTCTTGCCTCGCTTCCTATTTTATCATCACCTGAGGCATTCTTCTATGTCTGGTTCTTTTCAATTTCATATACTTTTTTAACAATATCATAAAATACGGCATTTGTCGCAGCCTTGCTATCCGGCGTATCCATATGGACGACGACGAGCGCATATTTCGGCTTGTCCGCCGGAAAATAACCGGCAAACCATTTATGATAGAGCGTTTTTTTGTCATCTGTCGTCCTGCCTGTCTGCGCTGTGCCCGATTTTCCCGCTACATCGTACGGAAGATCGCTGAAGCGCCGGCCCGTCCCCTTTTCAGATGTGACAACTTTTCTGAGCAGTTTTTGCAGCTTTTGCGCTGTATACTGGTCGATTTTCTCTCCTGGGAGCTCGTGATCTTTAAAAGCCGTCATCAATGTGCCGTTTTTATATTCGATCTGGTCTGCGATCTTGACTTGTTTTTTCTCTCCGCCTCTTGCGATGGTCGCCATCATGTTGACGATTTCCAACGGAGTCAGCTTCACATTCTTTTGGCCGATAGCGGTCTGGGCTACAGCTTTTTTAACTTTTTTGTCCTTTTCATCCCCCCAGATTGATCCTGCAGTTTCATGATAAAACTGTCTGAACTCATCTTCATGATACAGCTTTCCTTCCCAGCCGACCCGTCCGGTCAGCCCAAGCTTTGCAGCAGTATCTTCGATCACGGAGCTGTTTTTTTCTACGAGCTGTCCGGCAAGATTTGTAAACGTGTAGTTGCAGCTTTCCGCAAAACTGTCTTCCAGGCTGAGCTTTCCTTTGTCCTCTCCGGCCTCACCGTACAGGTTCAAATTGCAGTTAAAGGTTTTAGACGGATGATCCAAGCCGTTTTCAATCGCTGCAGCGGCAATCACGGTTTTAAAAACCGAGCCGGGATATACCGGAGTCAGCATATAGTTCTGCCTTGTTTTTTGCGCAGCCATGTTTAAGTCGGGCTTGCTCGCAATCGCCACCACGCCGTTCGTCTCGATGTCAAGCAGGACCGCCCCGCCTTTATCGAGCTGATGGTCATCAAGTACATCTTCCATTGCCTGCTGAACCTTTTTATCGAGCGTTGTTTTGACTTGCAGCGGGTAAAACGGATTTGCGTCTGCTGTATATTTGACGTCCATGCCGAACAAAGGGTTTCCCAATCCGTCCACATGATACAACAGTTTTGTGTCTTGTTCAGGCAGCAGGAATTCATCAAACGTCCGCTCCATGCCGAAGGTGCCGATTTTCGTGCTGATGGAGAGGCCCTCTTTATCGGGATATTTGCGTCTGAGGAGGTCCGGGTCTTGATTGGTCATACCGAGCGTATGCGAAGCCAGCCTGTTCTTTTCTGTTTCTTCTATGTATACGCCGTAAACGCCCGGATATTTCAGTTTATTGATTTTTTCGAGAGCCGTCTTTGAAACGGACGCTCCGTCATGTTTTGTGAGAATCACGGGTTTTTTTGCATGGTCCAGCTTGCTTCCAAGCTCATCTTCTGTCATGTTTAAAATTTCGGCTGCTTCTTTGGCCGGCCACGGCTGATTTTTTAAAAAAGGGAACAAGACGATGGCCGGTCTTTGGCTGACGGACAAATGTTCGCCGTTCCGATCTAAAAAAGATCCTCTCCCGTCTGAAATCCGAACTTCCTCCGTGCGCTGTTTGACGCTTTCCTGGATTAAGTTCACATTCCGTTTAGAAAAGGACTCGGTAAAAAACAGTTGAATTTCAGCCAGCCTGATCAGCAGAAATAAAAGAGCAGCCGAAATGATAATCGATACCCACTTCATACGCTTTTGCCATTTCATTATAAAAACACCTCATCCACATTGTGGACGAGGTCATCGTTTGCTAAACAAATTTTATGAAATTTTCACAATTTTTACAAGCATTTCGCCGCCAGGTGTTTGAACGGTTACTTCGTCTCCAACCTGCTTGCCGAGAAGGCTTTTCGCGATTGGGGAATCGTTCGAGATTTTTCCTTCAAACGGATCGGCTTCCGCGCTGCCCACAATCGTATAAGATTCTTCTTCACCGTCAGGAAGCTCCGTAAATGTAACGGTTTTTCCAAGGCTGACGATGTCTGAGTTTGCACCGTCATCTTCGATGATCTTTGCGTTGCGGATCATATTGTCAAGGGTTGTGATGCGCCCTTCTACAAAAGCTTGTTCTTCTTTTGCTGAATCGTATTCGGAGTTTTCGGAAAGGTCTCCGAAGCTTCTTGCCACTTTAATACGTTCAACAACTTCTTTACGTTTAACCGTTTTCAAATACTCAAGTTCTTCTTCCAGTTTTTTCTTTCCCGTTTCTGTCATAGGAAATACTTTCTCTTGTGCCATGTTCCTTCACTCCTTCTAGTTGGTTCCTCATCACTTGTATGTGAGAGTATAGACTTGAATATACAAGAATGAGGACAACCCTTGTCCCCTTCTTCTCTCCCATATTTGTAAAGTATCATATAAACCGGATGGAAGGCTCCGGTAAATGGTGCTTATACAGTTAAAGAAGGGCTCAGGATGAGAACCCTTCAATTTCTATACATAATATGGTCAGAGTTGTGTTTGTCTATGCTATGTTATTATAAAATCGCGTTTTGTTCAAGAATAGTTTGTATTTTTGTTACCATCAGGTCGATGGCGACGCGGTTTTGGCCGCCCTCCGGAATAATGATATCGGCATAGCGTTTCGTCGGTTCGACAAACTGGTTATGCATCGGTCTGACGACTGAGATGTACTGCTCGATGACAGAATCGATCGAACGTCCCCTTTCTTTTATGTCTCTGAGCATCCTTCTGATGATCCGCAGGTCGGCGTCCGTATCGACATACAGCTTGATGTCCATTAAGTCGCGGAGCCTTTCATCCTCGAGAACAAGGATTCCTTCCAAAATAATAACATCTTTCGGATCGACGTGCACGACTTCCTCTGAACGCGTATGCAGCTTGTAATCGTAAATCGGCTTTTTGATCGGCCTGTACGCGAGCAATTCGTTTAAATGCTCGATCAAATAGTCATTGTCAAATGCAAGCGGATGGTCGTAGTTCGTATTCAGCCGCTCTTCAAACGGCAGATGGCTCTGATCTTTATAATATAAATCCTGTTCGAGCATTAAGATCGAATGACCTTTAAACTGTTCATAAATGGATCTGGTGACGCTCGTTTTTCCTGATCCGGAGCCTCCCGCTATGCCGATAACTACCGGTTTTTTCCCCATGCCATTACTGCCCCTTTCTCATCATGTTGCTAGGATAAATCTTGTTGTCCACTCTAAATTTGACGATCTGCAGGGGATGGCGGGCTGCGTCAAGCACATTGCCTTTTTCGTCCCAAATCGTGTCAATTTTGCATGTGAAATTTTCGATTTCCGGACCGAAAAATTCGACTTCGTCTCCGGATTTAAAGAAGTTCCGCTGCTGGAGCGTGACCATTTTTGTCTCTTCATCATAGTCAAGGACAAGTCCGACAAAGTCGTATGTTGTCTTTTTGCCGTGGACGCCGAACATCTGCTCTTCATATCCTGGCGTTCCTTCAAAGAAAGCAGGCGCCGTGTCTCTATTGGCGCATTTGTCCAGTTCTTTCAGCCATTCTTCTTTGATGACGAAGTTTTCAGGATCAGCGCAATAAGCATCGATCACTTTTCTGTACACACTGACGACTGTCGCAATGTAGTGGATCGATTTCATCCGGCCTTCGATTTTCAGGCTGTCGATGCCCATTTCAATCATTTGCGGTATCGATTCGACCAGCTTCAGATCTTTCGGGCTCATCGCAAATGGAGCATCGCCTTCTTCATATAGCGGCAGTGCATTCGTCCCGTCCGTCTGATACAAATCATAGTCCCAGCGGCATGACTGGCAGCAGCCTCCGCGGTTGGAGTCCCTTGCCGTCATATGGTTGCTGAGCACGCAGCGGCCGGAATAAGCGATACACATCGCACCGTGAATAAACGTTTCGATTTCAATATCCACTTTTTCTTTCATTTCCCTGATTTCAAGTGCGCTCGTTTCACGTGCGAGCACAACCCGCTCAAGGCCTTCTTCCTTCCAGAACTGAACGGCTTTCCAGTTTGAAAGGGACTGCTGTGTGCTCAAATGCACTTCCAGCTTCGGCGCAACCCTGCGGCACGTTTCAATGATCAGGGGATCAGCGACGATAATGCCTGACACGCCTGCTCCCTCGAGATCGCGCAAATAGTCTTCCAGTCCGTCGATATTTTCTTCATGCGCAAAAATGTTTGTCGTGACATAAATTCTTGCGCCGTATTTTTTCGCGAATTCGACACCTTCAGCCATTTCTTCAATTGAAAAGTTATCTGCGTTTGAGCGGAGTCCATATTCACGTCCGCCGATAAATACAGCGTCTGCTCCATAGTGGACAGCGATTTTCAGTTTTTCCAAATTCCCCGCCGGAGCAAGAAGTTCTGGCTTTTTCGTAATGACGCGTTTTCCATTAACGATTTTGGAAATTTTATCTTTTACTGCAGACATGGCTATCCCTCCTTTTAGTATACTGTTTCTTTGAAAAAGAATCCGGTATCGATGCTGCGGTTTGCAGGCTGCAGCTGTTCGATCCGCTCGATCCATTGTTCTTTCTTGTCTTCATATGCTTCCCTGTCTGCGATGCAAAGGTCGATGGCTTCGCGGTACATGGCCGTTACTTCAGTCATGTATTCGACCGATTTTAAAATTCCGTCGATTTTAAATGAATCGATGCCGGCATCGATTAAATCTTCAAGCTCATCAATGATGCAGACGTCATTCGGACTCATGATGTGCGTGCCGTTTTCGTCTTCGAAAATCGGATATTTATTTCCGCGTTCTTTATCATGGAGATACATGCCTTTTTCTTTTTTCTTGCCTTCGATATCCATGACTTTTCCCTGGTATTCAAAATAGTTGCCGATCAGGGAGCGCTTTGACTGGAACATGCATGTCATGCCGTGAACCTGAATTTCAATCTCGACGTCTGCTTTCTCTTTAATCTCAACGATACTGTCCATGTTGAGCTCTCTTGCAAGCACCGCGCGCTTCGCGCCCTTGCGCCCCCAATAGTTGCAGGAATAATGATTGGTTGCGGTCGTTTCCGTATTCCAGTGAAGCTTCATGTTCGGCGCTGATTCCCGTGCAGCCATCAGTACGGCGGGATCGCCGAAGACAACCGCATCCGCGCCTGCCTCGTCCAAGAATGAAAGGTAGTCATTCAGTTCCGGAACCCGGTCATTGTGAAAAATCGCGTTCACAGCAACATATACTTTTGCGCCTTTTTCATGAGCCTGAATGATGGCTTCTTTTACTTCTTCTCTGGAAAACTCCCCGGCTAAACGCAGACCGTACCTTTGTTCACCGATGATAAACGCATCGGCGCCCGCCTCTGCCAAAGGCTTAATATCCGAAACAGAAGTCGGCGTCACAAGCAGTTCAGGCTTTTTCATATCCGTTCACCTCTTTTTTGACTGACGGCCAATCCGTCGCCCACAGGCAGGATCGCCGTGTGGTAGTCAGGATGCTCCATCAGCCAATGATTGTAATGATCTATTTTCGATACAAGCTTTTTGATGCGCTTGCTTTCGATCTGATTGTATTCTGATGCGACAAGGCCTTTGAAAAGGACATTGTCCGTAAAAATGATGCCGTCATCGGCAAGCATTTTTTCATATATACTGAAAAACTTCTGATACTGGCCTTTTGCGGCATCGATAAACAGCGCATCATAGGGAGCCATCGATTGAACGGGGTCAGACTCGCTGAGCGCATCGCCGAAGAACACGTGAATTCTGTTTTCAAGCTGGAATGACCGGATGTTTTTCAGCGCTTCCCGATACCTGTCCTCATCGCGCTCGATTGTAAAAATCTCGGCTTCGGGAAGGGCAAGCGCCATCCGAATCGCCGAATAGCCGATGGCGGTACCGATTTCAAGAATTTTTTTCGGATTTTTGAATGAAAGAAGCTGCAGGAGCACTTCGATTCCTGTCGGTTCCATAATGGGCACGCCATGCTCTTCGGCATAGGCCTCCAGTTTCATAATTTCAGCCGGCCGCGGCTTTAGCAGCTTTTCAAGATAGCCGGTCAATTCTTCGTGTCCAATCTTCACGGGCAGATGGCCTCCCTTTCATAAAAAAGAGCCTTAGGTCAGGTGTTCAGCACTCTCCTAAAGCAGTTGACTGTCTTTTCTCCAATAAACAACCCGATATATTTTATCATAAAACCTTTGTATTTGCGAATAAAAGGAGAGTATTTTTTACTCTCCTTTTTCCTCGTCCTGCGTGTTCGTAATATATTTGGCTTTTGCTTTATTGTGTTCTTCAAGCGTTTTTGTAAAGACGACTTCCCCGTTTTTCTTTGCAAGAAAATAAACATAGTCTGTTTGCTCCGGATTTAATGCCGCCTCCCAGGAAGTCTCTCCAGCGTTTGCAATCGGCCCGGGCGGAAGACCGGTATGTTTGTACGTATTATATGGGGAATCCGCTTCAAGGTCTTTGTACATGACGCGGTTTTTATGTTCTCCCAGTGCATATAAGACGGTCGGATCCGTTTGCAATGGCATATTTTTGCTGATGCGGTTGTAGAAAACGCTTGAGATTTTGTGCCGGTCCGCTTTTTCGGTAGCTTCTTCTTCAATTAACGAAGCCATCGTCAAGGCTTTGTGGACGGACATCTTTTTGTCTTTCATCTGCTTTTCATACTTTTCAGCCAGCTGATCTGTTTGTTTGATCATCGCTTCGATAATGGCATCAAGCTTCGTCTCAGGGTCGTAAAATAGATATGTCGCAGGATGCAGGTATCCTTCGAGCGGATGCTTGATGTTCTTGTTCAACACGTCGTCTGTGATCAGTTTCGGATACTTCTGTTTTAATCGGCTGATGAATTCCCTGTCATCCAGCTTTTTCATAATGTCCTTTGCCGAGTAGTTCGTTTGTCCGGCGATGATGTCTGCGATTTCCTGGAGCTGCCTTCCTTCAGGAACGGTAATTTTAAATGCCGGCACATGTGAAGCGGTTGTCAGCTTATTAATCATGCCTGCCGCATCCATCGACTGGCTGAGCTGAAAGTTCCCCGCTTGAAAGCCGGAGGCATTTTTAAATTTCACATAAGCGATAAATACTTTTTCGTTTTTAATTAGGTCCTCTTTTTTTAGTTTGGCGGCGATGGACGTAACGGTCGATCCTTCCGGAATATAGACATTGACCGTTTTTGCATTATTTTTATCGACCGGTTCGAGCGCCGATTTAACGTAGAGCGAAACAGCGCCTGCGGTTAAAATCAGCAGAACCGCAACCACAGTCAGCCAAAACTTTATTTTATGTTTAAGGAGTCTTTTTATAAACGGTTTCTTTGTCTGATCTTCAAACATTGGTGTCCTCCTCTCCTCCCATGGTATATACTACATGATTCGTTATCATTCGGCAATTTATTACAAAATGTTTTAATAAAAAAAGCCGCCTGTCGGCAGCCGGGTGAGAAAAATTGCAGATCACGCTTTAAAGAATGACAAAATCCTAAAACTTCAATCGTTTTAGGATTTTGTCAAGCAGTCTAGCCGCTTCTTTATTCTTCTTCGTCTTCATCCGCTAAAAACGTGTTCAGCGTCTCCTCAATCATATCCCACTCTTCTTCTGTTTCAATCGGCATCAGTTCGCCGTCTTCTCCTGCTTCATTCGGTACGAAGCTTGAAGCATGGATCTCGATCTCTTCATCGTCCTGTGCTTCAATCGGATAATAAAGCACGTATGACTTGTTAAACTGGTCGCTGTCAAATGTAAAGAGCACTTCACACAGCTGTTCATTCCCTTTATCGTCTACAATTGTAATGTTTTTTTCTCCGTGTTCCATCGTAATCACCTCATGAGTTTAGGCTGTCGAGATATCCTTGAAGGATCATCACGGCCGCCATTTTATCAATTACTTTTTTTCTCTTTTGCCTGCTTACATCTGCTGAAATCAGCATTCTTTCGGCCGCCATTGTCGAGAGGCGCTCGTCCCAAAGCACGACGGGAACTTGAAACGTTTCTTCAAGCACTTCCGCGAACTTCTGGCTCGCTTCCCCCCTCGGGCCGACGGTTCCGTTCATGTTTTTGGGAAAACCGAGTACAATCTTGTCTATTACATAGTCTTTCGTCAATTCGGCAAGGCGGTTCAAGCCGTAGTCACCGCCCGCCTCGTCGATTTTAATCGTTTCTATCCCTTGAGCCGTCCAGCCCATTTCATCGCTCAGCGCTACGCCGAGCGTTTTCGAACCTAAATCCAGACCTAATATTCGCATGCTTGTTTACGCCTCTTTATGCTGTTCTAAGTACGATTTAACCAATTCTTCGATTATCTCGTCTCTTTCTATTTTCCGAATCAGGTTGCGTGCATCTCGATGCCTTGGAATGTAAGCGGGATCTCCTGACAGCAGATATCCGACAATTTGGTTGATCGGGTTGTAGCCTTTTTCCTGAAGCGCGTCATGGACGGTTATCAGCACTTCATTTACATTGGTTTCCATCGAATCGTCGGAAAAGTTGAATTTCATCGTCTTATCAAATGAGCTCACCGTTTTGCACCTCTTTCCCAAATTCGCAGGCAAAGTTTCAGCCTGATTACCTTCTAATCACCATTCTACACCACAATCGCTATTTATAAAACGGATTTTACCCATTCTTCCGCAGATGCCAATGCTTCAGCCAGCCGCTCAGGCTGTTTTCCTCCCGCCTGCGCCATGTCAGGACGGCCGCCTCCGCCGCCTCCGCATGCTTCTGCGACTTGCTTGACAAGCTTGCCTGCATGGAAACCCCGCTCTATTAAATCTTTTGTAACTCCGGCGGAAATATTCACTTTTTCATTTTGAACCGCCCCGAGAACAATAACGGCTGAGCCCAGTTTCGCCTTCAGATCGTCAACCATTGTGCGCAGGTGATTCATATCTTTGGCATTCACTTTTTCTGCGAGCAGTTTGATTCCGTCAATTTCTTTTACTTTTTCCAAAATCTCTCCGGCTTCTTTATTGCCCAGTTTCGCCAATAAAGATTCGTTTTCTCTCTGAGCTTCTTTCAGATCAGACTGGAGCGCTTCGATCCGTTTCGGCACTTCCTTCACGTTGGTTTTCAGGACTTCTGCCGCCTGTTCGAGAAGCTCCAGTTTGGCGTTCATCTCTTCGTAAGCGCCCTGCCCTGTTACCGCTTCGATCCTGCGGGTGCCAGCCCCGATGCCTGATTCGGATACGATCTTAAAGAGGCCGATTTCAGCCGTATTTCTCACATGGCAGCCTCCGCACAGCTCGATGCTGTAGTCGCCGACTTGAACAACGCGGACGATGTCCCCGTATTTTTCGCCGAACAGTGCCATGGCTCCCATCGCTTTCGCTTCATCAATCGGTTTTAAGTCGATTTGAACCGGAATCGATGCCCAAATTTTCTCGTTCACTTTTGTTTCGATTTGTTCGAGTTCTTCCTTTGTCACCTGTCCAAAGTGAGAGAAGTCAAAGCGCAGACGGCTGTCAGTGACTAGCGAGCCGGCCTGGTTGACATGCGTACCGAGCACATCTTTCAGCGCCTGGTGAAGCAGGTGTGTCGCGGTATGGTTTTTGACGATGTCTTTTCTGAGCCGCTCAGTGACTTCTGCCGTTACGCTCATGCCTTTTTTAATTGCGCCGCTTTCCACGATCCCTTCATGCAGGTGCTGGCCGTTTGGCGCTTTTTTAACGTCTGTGACGCGAATAGCCGCATCACCGCTTTTAACCCAGCCTTTATCACCGATTTGTCCGCCGCTTTCAGCATAGAACGGCGTTTTTTCCAGAATGAACTGAACCTTTTGGCCTTCCTGAACGAGATCGACAAGTTCTCCGTCTTGAAGAAGCTCGGCGATTTTCGTTTCCGTTTTGATATCGGAATAGCCGATGAACTCGCTTTCTGTCATGATATCGCGGAGAGCGCCGCCTTGAACCTGCATGCTGCCGACGTCCTGGCGCGCCTGCCGGGCCCGTTCGCGCTGCTTGTCCATTTCGCGCTCAAATCCTTCATGATCGACTTGCATGCCTTCATCTTCTGCGTATTCTTCAGTCAGTTCAACAGGGAATCCATACGTATCATACAGTTTAAAGACATCTTCCCCGGAAATGATGCGGTTACCTTTTGCTTTTTCCTTTTGAATAACTTCTGAGAGAATCGCCAAGCCTTCGTGCAATGTTTCATGGAAGCGTTCTTCCTCTGTTTTGATGACTTTCGCAATAAAGTCCGCTTTTTCTTTGACTTCGCCGTAGAAAGCGGCCATGATGTCGGCAACTACCGGTACGAGCTCATACATAAACGGACGGTTGATATTGATGGACTTCGCATAGCGGACAGCGCGGCGAAGCAGCCTTCTGATGACATAGCCGCGCCCCTCGTTTGACGGAAGCGCTCCGTCGCCGACCGCAAACGCAGCCGTCCGGATATGATCGGCCACAACCTTAAACGCCGTATCTTTTTCAGCAGATGTGCCGTACTTTTCTCCTGAAATGGCTTCTGTCGCCTTGATGATCGGCATAAACAAATCCGTATCATAGTTCGTCTTGGCGTCTTGAATAACAGATACCATCCGTTCAAGACCCATCCCGGTATCAATGTTTTTCTTCGGAAGCGGTGTATATGTTCCGTCAGGATTGTGGTTGAACTCGGAGAACACAAGGTTCCATACTTCTAGGTAACGCTCGTTCTCCCCGCCCGGGTAAAGCTCCGGATCAGACGGATCATTTCCATAATCTTCACCGCGGTCATAGAAGATTTCGGTATTTGGTCCGCTCGGGCCTTCGCCGATATCCCAGAAGTTTCCTTCCAGTCTGATGATCCGTTCCTCAGGTATGCCGATTTTTTTTGACCATAATTCATACGCTTCGTCATCTTCCGGATGCACCGTGACTGACAGGCGTTCGGGATCGAAGCCGATCCATTTTTGATCGGTTAAAAATTCCCATGCCCACTCGATCGCTTCTTCTTTGAAATAATCGCCGATCGAAAAGTTGCCGAGCATCTCAAAGAACGTATGGTGGCGGGCTGTTTTCCCGACATTCTCAATATCGTTCGTCCTGATTGATTTTTGAGCGTTGCAGATGCGCGGATTCTCCGGCACAACCCGTCCGTCAAAATATTTTTTCAGCGTCGCGACTCCGCTGTTGATCCAAAGCAGGGAGGGATCTTCATGCGGAATAAGAGAGGCGCTCGGTTCAACGGCATGCCCTTTTTCTTTAAAAAAGTCTAAAAACATTTGGCGCACTTGTGCGGATGTTAATGTCTTCATTATTTTTTCCTCCTTTAATGATGCACATGCAAATTAAAAAGCCCCCGCCCCATGCAAACAACGTTTACACAGGGACGAGAGCTCCTCTCGCGGTACCACCCTGATTATGTGCGTAACAAAACGAAACGCCCATCACCTTGATATCCGAATAACGCCGGATGAAGACGGCAGGTTTTCGCCTGCACTCAGGATTAGCTTCTACTGATCTTCTGTTAAAGCTCTTTCACCGCTATGGAGCTTCTCTCTATAAAACAGGGCTTCAGTATACTCGGATCCGTCAATCGAGATACGTATGTATGTCTATTTCGAAATTATAGACAACGGAAGCCGTTATGTCAAACTTCTGCCGCTTACGCTTTTCTTGCCGCTAAAAAATGGACGAGCATCACTTTGATAACAGCCATGACAGGCACAGCCAGAATCATGCCGATGATGCCGGCAAGCTCCCCGCCCGCCAGCAATCCAAGCATAATGACAACCGGATGCATATGCAGGCTTTTGCCGACGACAAGGGGCCCGAGGATATTGCCTTCAATAAACTGAAGAATCAAAATCGTAATGATCACCACGAAAACGAGCCTCGTCGATAAAGCGGCTGCTACCATGACAGCCGGAATCGCGCCGATGACAGGGCCGAAATACGGAATGACATTTGTCGCGCCGATGACAAGGCCGAGGATCAGCGGATAGGGCAGGTCAAAAAACCAAAATGACAGGCTCGCTCCCAAGCCGATGACAAGGCAGACAAAAAGCTGGCCTCTGATGTAGTCCCCGAGAGAATCATCGACATCCCGGATGAATTCGCTGCCTCTTGCTCTCCATGAAGAAGGCGTCAAATACCATACCGCCTTTTTCATCGTATCAATATCTTTCACCATGTAGAATACTAAAAACGGAATGATCGCCGCCAAGAGCATATAATCAAAAACGAATCGGATGCTTCGTATCGTCCGTTCTACCCAGCTTGCAACGAATTCTTCCGTCTGATTGACGAACCTGTCGACTCTGTCGTGCATGCCGTCAGGCCAGCCGTCTGTATGATGATGCAGCTGATCCAGCATGTTTTCGTATGATGCGGCAAGAACCGGAATTCCCTCTGAAAGCTCTGTCAGCTGTTTAATGAGGATCGGCACCCCTTTGTAAAAAGCGTAGCCGAGACCTGCAAAAAACAGAAAATAAATCAGCAAAATACTCAATGTTCTCGGCACGCCTGCCCGGTGTATCTTTTCCACGACAGGCAAAAGCAGATAGGTGATAAAAACCGCGATCGCCAGCGGGATCAGAATCGACTTGAGCAGCACGCAGACAGGCTCCCAAATCATTCTCAGCTGCAAAAAGATATAGACGGTTAATAGCAAAAGCATAAAGATCGAGACCCACATTAAAAGCTGCAGCGGTTTTTTCAGCATGTTTTTCACCCCTTGTTAGCTTTTGATTTCTGCTTGTAATTATTCCCTAAGAAAAAAAGGGACACCCCTTTTAAGGGTATCCCTTTCTGCTTAAAACATTTTCATGACGCGTCTTCTCAGCTTTCTCATGTTTCGCTTGTTCATCATATCGTTCTGAGACGCCATGTAGTACATTAAAGCCCCGGCTCCTAAAGAAATGAGAGAAGTCATTGTACGATTCAACTTTCTAACCTCCATTCAAAGGTTGATCGTTCGTTCGTCATCTGTAAACAGATCGTCCAGGCTGCTCAATGTTCCGTCCTCTTCGACTTGATGGGTCGAAATTTTTCCTTTTGATAGGGTCAGCTCAATAAAGCATCCCCAGCAGTAATATTGATTTACACCGATTTTGCCGATGTTTTTGCTTTTGCAATTCGGGCAAACGAGCATTTGAACACACACCTCTTATTCGTTCAAGACGATTGTGCTTCTGCCTACTTCAAGCGGTTCCCCAGATGAGTGAATCTGCTTTTTGTCGCCTGACAAATCGGCAAAAAAACCGTCTGATAGTTCATATGCTACGATTATGCCCGTGTCGGAAGAAAAGTATACATCTTCCAGCATGCCCAGCGTATCTCCTGCTCCGTTTTTGACCATTTTTTGCTTCATCTGGTCATAAGAAAGACTCTGCTTCGGAACTTGCATCGGCTTGAACTCGGTGAAATCAACGTATACGCCGTCACGTCCGATTTCGGTGACCGCGGGAAGCGGAAGAAGCGAACGGGGATTGTAAAAGCGCCGCTTCTCTTCCATAATCAATCCGAGACATGTCCCTTCGTGAGAAAAACAGATATCCGTTACCACCCCAAGCGGGAGAGAAGACTGTCTGTCGTAAACATTGAGTCCTTCCAGCTCATTGCATGTTCTCAAAGTGTGATCAACCACCTTTTTACGAACACTCTTATGATCTGCTGTTGCGCCGCGACTCATACGATGAAATGGATTCCATGAAAAACACTTATTCTGCTTCCTTTTCCATAAAATCAAAAGGTGTAATGCCTTCCATCCCGATATTGGCGTCATAGACGCTGAATGGCAGCTCTTTTTGAAGCGCCATGAGCTCTTCATCCTCTTCATGTGCCGCCTGCTGAAGCCGTCTTTTAAGCGATGTCTGCCTTTCTGATGATTCCTTATTTTTCACGCCCCATTCAAGGGCTTCCTCTTCGCCGCACAGAATCAGGAATTTTTTGCTTCTTGTAATAGCCGTGTAAAGCAAGTTCCTTCTCAGCATCCGGTAATAGCTTTTGACGACCGGAAGGATGACGATCGGAAATTCGCTGCCTTGCGATTTGTGGATCGAACAGCAATAGGCGTGCGTAAACTGGTTGAAATCTTTTTTTGCAAACGTGATTTCATTCCCGTCGAAAGAGACAACGGCCATATCTTCTTTTTCCGTATTTTCTTTCGCATAAAAAATCGAGACGATCTCGCCCATGTCACCGTTAAACACGTTATGCTCCGGCTGGTTGACGAGCTGGAGCACTTTATCTCCGGTACGGTACACGACATCTCCGTACTTCATTTCCCTGCCTTTCGGCTTCGGCGGATTCAGTATGCCCTGCAAAAGGGCGTTCAACTCATTGATGCCGGCCGCTCCTCTGTACATCGGAGCCAAAACCTGAATATCCCTGGCCGAATATCCTTTTTGCAGCGCGTTTTTGACGACTTTTTCGACGACTTCTTTGATCTGCTGCTGGCGGCAGCGAATAAAAGAACGGTCTTTTGTCGGGGCGGCCAAGTTTTCCGGAAGCTTTCCCTGTTTCATTTCGTGCGCCAGTTCAACGATTGAAGAGCCTTCAGCCTGTCTGTAAATGTCGGTTAATCTGACAGAAGGAATCACATTCGATGCCAACAGATCCCTTAGCACCTGTCCGGGACCGACGGACGGAAGCTGGTCTTCATCTCCGACCATGATCACCTGTATCCGATCGGGGATCGCCTTGAATAATTGGTTGGCAAGCCATATATCAAGCATGCTCGTTTCATCAATAATGAGCAGCCGTCCTTCAATCGGATTGTCTTCATCGTGCGTAAATCCTTCGGCTCCGTTCCAGCCGAGAAGCCTGTGAATCGTAACGGCCGGCAGACCGGTCGACTCGCTCATCCGCTTAGCGGCCCGGCCGGTCGGTGCTGCCAGCACAAACGGAAACGTTTCATCTTTTTTGTAATCAGCCGGATTTAAGCTTAAGCCGTGCAGCTCGCTGTACAACTCGACGATTCCCCTGATGACGGTCGTTTTCCCGGTTCCCGGTCCGCCCGTCAAAAGCAGCATCGGCGACATCAGCGCTTTTTGTATGGCTTCTTTTTGGCTTGGCGCGTACTGCACTTTCATCCGTTCTTCAAGCTCCCCTAAAGCGAGCAGGAATTCCGATTCGGGAAACTGGTCATCGTATTCGGTCTGTCCGGCGATTTTCTGCACCCTTTTGGCAAAGCTTTGTTCAGCGTAGTAAAGGGACGGATAATAACACCTTTCATCTTCAATGAACAGCTCTTTTTGCTCCCCTAAGGAAATGATCGCGTCCGCCACATCCATCTCGGTTACTTTTTCATCGCCTGCTGACTGGTTTAACAGCTTTTGCGTCTCGATGATGAGCTGTCTCGTTTCTATGTACGTATGCCCTTCTTGAAGGCATGTCGCTTCAACCGTGTATAAAATCGCCGCTTTGATCCGCTCTTCATGTTTGCCTGAGATCCCCATTCTGCCGCCCAGTTCGTCTGCTTTGATAAAGCCGATTCCTTCAACATCTTTGACAAGCTGGTACGGATTTTCGCGGATTTTATCGAGCGTTTCCGCTTCGTACGCCTGATAAATTTTCATGGACAGCTGGGGGCCGAAGCCGAATTCGCTCAAGGAGATCATAATCTGCTCGAGCCCCTGATGCTGCTGAAGGGCAGCGGCAAGCTTATCCGCCTTTTTTTTGGAGAGCTTCGGGACATCATACAGGACGGCGCCGTCGCTTAAAATTTTGTTGATTGCCCCTTCCCCCAGCTTATTGACAATTTCCTCGGCCGTTTTCTTGCCGATTCCTTCAAATAAATCGCTGGCCAAGTATTGGATCACGCCTTCTTTCGTTGTCGGCACTTCCTTTTTGAAATGATCCGCTTGAAATTGCAGGCCAAATTTCGGATGGGAGGCGGTTTTTCCGTAAAATGTGTAGATATCGTCTTCATGGATCAAAGGAAAGTAACCGGTGACAGAAACGGTTTTGTCTTCAAAAGACTCTGATGTTTCTTCCACTTTTACTTTCAGTACGGTATACAGGTTTGTTTCATTATGATATATGACAGCCGTTACCGTTCCTTTTACAAATGAAGCTTCTTCCATTTCGATCTGGTCCGGGTTATGGCGCTGCATCACTGTTATCCCCCCTCCATTCAAAATCGGTCATGACGGCCCTTGATCAATCAAGCTTCTTCTAAAAGCTGCTTGGCGCGAATGCTGAGCATATGATCCGGCTGAATGTCCAGCGCCTTGTTCAGCATGTCGAGCGCTGTTTTCCGATCTTCCTTAAACGCATAGGCAACGCCTAAATTATAAAATGCATCGGCATGGGACGGGTCGCGCTCCGTTACATTTGAAAATTCCGTGATCGCTTCGTCCAGCATCCCTTCATTGGCAAGGCACATCGCGTAATGAAAACGGGCTTCGACATCCGCATCGTTCAGCTCGGCGGCTCTTTGCAAATACGGCATTGCGAGCTTCGGCTGCTCAAGCTTCACGAGCGTGGTTCCGAGCATATAATATAAGTCGCTGTTTTCCATGCCCGTCCGATGCGCTTTTTCGAACATGTCCTTCGCTTCTTGATACCGCTCTTTCATGACATAGACATTCCCTGCTCCATAATAAGCCGCTCCTGCTTTCTCATCCAAAGCAGCCGCCCTGTCGTAAAACTTAAGCGCCCTGTCCAATTCGCCGACTGCAGAAAGCAGGTTGGCAAAGTTGATATAAGGCACCGGATCTCCGCTGTTTTCATCAATTGCCTTTGTAAAGGCTTCAGCGGCTTTTTCAAAGTCGCCTTTTTGCATTGCATCTATTCCAATTTGATTGTAATCCAAAAGCCCTCTCCCTTTCACGAACTATTTTAAAAAGGCCGCCGACATTGCCGGCAGCCGTTCGAGAAGCTCCGGGGTGTATCCAGAGCCCCGGTTTTATACATACCAAAGTTGTTGTCCGTCTTTAAACACATCATCAATCGTTCCGCCGCCGAGGCATTCTTCGCCTTTGTAAAAGACAACCGCTTGTCCCGGCGTCACGGCGCGGACCGGCTCTTTAAAGACGACCTCCGCTTCATCCGTCCCGGTCATTCTGACAGTGACTTCATGATCGGCTTGGCGGTAGCGGAATTTGGCCGTGCAGGCGAGCTCCTCTTCGCCGCCGAAGACGCCCTTATGCACAAAGCTTACGTTTGTCGCCGTAATCTTATCGGAGAAAAGCAGCGGATTGTCGAAACCTTGATCTACATACAAGATGTTTTTTTCAAGGTCTTTTCCGACGACGAACCACGGCTCTCCGCTTCCGCCGATGCCGAGGCCGTGCCTTTGTCCAATCGTATAGTACATTAAACCGTCGTGGCGGCCTTTAAATTCGCCTTCCATCGTCCGCATATCTCCCGGCTGTGCTGGAAGGTACTGGCTGAGAAACGTTTTGAAATTCCGTTCCCCGATAAAGCAGATGCCTGTGCTGTCTTTTTTGGCAGCTGTCGCAAGCCCCGCTTCTTTTGCAATTTCCCTGACGCGGCTTTTTTGAAGCTGCCCGATCGGAAACAGCACTTTGCTCAGTTGCTCTTCTGTCAGCTGGTTTAGAAAATAGGTTTGATCTTTATTTTCATCAAGCCCTCTGAGCATTTTAACACGCCCGTCCGTACGGTCGACCCGCGCATAGTGGCCGGTGGCCAAATAATCGGCTCCAAGCGACAAAGCATGCTCCAAAAAGGCTTTGAATTTAATTTCTTTATTGCACATGACATCTGGATTCGGCGTTCTGCCCGCTTTATATTCATCAAGGAAATATTGAAAAACCTTTTCCCAATACTGCTTTTCAAAATTCACCGCATAATACGGTATGCCGATTTGATTACATACCTTTATGACATCTTCGTAATCTTCCGTCGCTGTGCAAAAACCGTTCTCATCTGTGTCATCCCAGTTTTTCATAAAAATTCCGATGACATCATAGCCCTGCTCTTTCAAAAGCAAAGCCGCCACAGAGGAATCAACGCCTCCGGACATTCCGACGACCACCCGTGTATCTTCAGGCCGCTTCGCCATTTTCATCAACTCCAATAAATCAATTCAAAAACTTGTCCTTTCAGATCATATCATCATTTTCGGGCAGGATGCGAATCTTTAGCTCGGAGCATGGCTTCCCGAAATTTATGACAGACGCTTAACAACTTTAGCAAGTTCTTTCGCGGCGCGCTCAACCTGTTCCTCTGTATTGCCAAAGCCGAAGCTGATCCGGATGGATGACGTGAGCCGATCGTCTTCTTCGCCAAACATGGCGGAGAGAACATGAGACGGAAGCACAGACCCGGCCGTGCACGCCGATCCGCTCGATACTGCGATTCCCGCCATATCGAGATTGACGAGCAGCGATTCAACAGATACTCCCGGGAAATACAAATTCAAAATATGCGGCAGACTGTGCCGCCTGCTGCCGTTCACATCGAATGAGACGCCTTCTGCTTCCAGCGTACGGGTGATGATGTCTTTAAACCGGCGGTAAAGATCCGATTTTTCTTCTCTTTCCCGACCCGAGAGCAAAACAGCTTCACCGAGCCCCGCGATTCCCGGGACATTTTCCGTTCCCGCCCGGCGTTTGCGTTCCTGCTCTCCTCCGAAAAGAAGCTGGCTGAGCTTCACGTTTTCGTTGACGTATAAAAAGCCTGTTCCCTTCGGCCCGTTAAGTTTATGTCCGGAGACAGACATCATATCGATACGGCTTTTTTGCACATCAATCGGCAAAAAACCGAAGGCTTGAACCGCATCTGTATGAAACAGCGCGGGATGGTCCTTTAGCAGATCGCCGATCTCATCTATCGGCTGAATCGTTCCCACTTCATTGTTCCCATACATAACCGTCACCAGGATGGTATCGTCTCGCAGTGCGTCTTTCACCTGCTCGGCGGAGATTCTTCCGCTTTCGTCGACGTCTAGATATGTGACGTCAAATCCCATTTCTTCAAGCCTGTTGCACGTATGCAGAACGGCATGGTGCTCGATCTTTGTCGTGATGATGTGGCGGCCCTGCTTCTCTCTCGCCAGCGCGCTTCCGAGAATCGCCATATTGTCGGCTTCGGTTCCCCCGCTCGTAAAAACGATTTCATTGGGATGCGCTCCGATTTCCTGAGCGATCAGCTCCCTCGTGCTGTCAAGCCATTTCCGGCTCTCCCTTCCAAAGGAATGAATGCTTGAAGGGTTTCCGAAGTTTTCCGTTAAGTAAGGCAGCATTTTTTCCACTACCCGGGGGTCAGTCGGAGAAGTCGCTGCATGGTCTAAGTAAATCCGTTCCATCCTACCATTACACCTCGATCTTAAATGTAAAACATATACGCTTCCTGCTCGCCCTCTGTATAGCTGGCCAAGTCTTCAAGCGTCGTGGAGTCCAGCACTTCCTTGACAGCATCGCGAATCTTGATCCACAGTTCGCGCTTTGCCGGCTCCTCATTTTCAAGCACTTCCACCGGGCTGATCGGCCCTTCCAGGACGCGAATGATATCGCCCGCCGTAATCGCCGCAGGCTCGTCACCAAGAATGTAGCCGCCGTAGGCCCCGCGAATGCTTTTCACAAGCCCGGCGTTCCGCAAAGGTGAAACAAGCTGTTCCAAATAATGTTCCGATAAATCGTTTGTCTGAGCAATACTTTTCAAAGAAGTCGGGCCTTCCCCATGCTTTTTCGCAAGCTCAATCATAATCGTCAGCCCGTATCTGCCTTTAGTTGATATTTTCAAAATAAACACCTCTAACCTATAATAAATCATGCCTTCAGGACGAAGTACTCGGCGTTTTTCGCAGGACGCGAAAGACCTTAGCCGAGTCTCCTTTTGCACCAGGACGAAGGTGACCGGCGTTTTTCGCAGGACGCGAAAGACCTTAGCCGAGTCTCCTTTCACACCAGGACGAAGGTACTCGGCGTTTTTCACAGGATGTGAAAGCCCTTAGCCGAGTCCTTTTCACACCAGAACAAAGGTGCTCGGCGTTCCTCACAGCAAACAAAAGCCCTTAAGCCGAGTCCCGTTCAGGCGCAGAAAGCGCCGCGGTGCATCCTCATAAGGCATAAGCCGATCTCCAAGATTGAAACACCGGCAGGAAGCCGGCTGTCGGATTCAAGCGTCTGTTATATATTAAAAACTCGGTTGGGACAAGGTTCCGGCCTTGTCCGTCTGATAGATTACAGGTTATTATAGCACACTTTATATAAACTTTCATTTTCGGCCTTATATTCAGCTTGCCATATTCATTTCTTTTCTAATCGTCTTTTTTCCGTTACTCTATAAAAAGAATACATTCGGGAGAGATCAATCATGAAACCACTCGCATTTCGAATGCGCCCTACAAAAATCGAAGAGGTTCTCGGCCAGGATCACCTGGTCGGGGAAGGAAAGATCATTCATCGGATGGTGCAGGCCAAACACCTTTCATCGATGATTCTGTACGGCGCCCCGGGCATCGGCAAAACGTCGATCGCCACGGCGATTGCCGGCAGCACGAGCATCGCTTTCCGAAAGCTGAACGCAGTCATCAATAATAAAAAGGATATGGAAGCCATTGCCGCCGAAGCAAAAATGTCGGGGCAGGTTATCTTAATCCTTGATGAGGTGCACCGGCTTGACAAAGGCAAGCAGGACTTTCTCCTTCCGTATTTGGAAAACGGCATGATTATCATGATCGGGGCGACGACAGCCAACCCGTACCATGCGATCAATCCGGCGATCAGAAGCAGAACGCAGATTTTCGAGCTGCATCCGTTAGACCCTGAACAAATCAAAACGGCCATTAAACGGGCGCTTGAAGATAAACACAGAGGCCTCGGTTCGTATGACGTTGCCGTCGATGATGAGGCGCTTGACCATTTGGCCCGCGGCTGCGGCGGAGATGTCCGCTCAGCTTTGAATGCGCTCGAACTTGCCGTATTGTCCACAAAGGAAAACAGTGAGGGAGCGATACGCATTACATTGGAAATCGCAGAAGAATGCCTGCAGAAAAAAGGCTTTGTCCATGACAAAGATGGAGACGCGCATTATGATGTCATTTCCGCCTTCCAAAAATCAATCAGAGGCTCTGATGTCAATGCTGCACTGCACTACATGGCAAGGCTTATTGAAGCGGGGGATTTGGAAAGCCTTGCACGGAGGCTGCTTGTTATCGCCTATGAGGATGTCGGGCTGGCGAGTCCGCAGGCTGGTGGAAGAACGCTTCAAGCCATTCAAACGGCGGAACGAATCGGATTTCCGGAAGCGAGGATTCCGCTGGCCAACGCCGTGATTGAGCTCTGCCTGTCTCCTAAATCGAACTCGGCGATCCTTGCAGTTGACGAAGCGCTGTCAGACGTCCGCTCCGGAAAGATCGGCGATGTGCCGAACCATTTAAAGGACGCCCATTACAAAGGAGCCGCTGAGCTTGGCAGAGGTGTGGAATACAAATATCCGCACGATTACGAGAACGGCTGGGTCAAACAGCAGTACCTGCCTGATCCGCTGAAAAACAAAGTTTACTATCAGCCGAAGCAGACGGGAAAATTTGAACTCGCACTGAAACAAGTATACGACAAGCTGATGAAACAAAAATAATAAACGGCCTGTTTCTTTTCATTAAGGAGACAGGCCGTTTGTCTTGAAACCAAAAACGACAGCACCTCTGCTGTCGTTTTTGTATTACTTATCTTTCACCCTTTTGATCGGAATATCTTTCAAAAGCTCCATGATCACATGGCCGCCCATAATCAAGCCTGCGACTGACGGAACAAAAGCATTTGAAGACGGCGGCATCTGCGCTTTGCGGATTTTCGCTTCATCATTTCCGACGACTTGGCGTACGTCTTCACGGATCACGATCGGACTTTCGTCAGAAAAGACGACTTTAATGCCTTTCGTAATGCCTTCCTTGCGAAGCCTCGTCCGGATGACTTTTGCAATCGGATCGGTGTGGGTTTTTGAAATATCGGCCACTTGAAACCTTGTCGGATCTGTTTTATTGGCCGCTCCCATGCTTGAGATGATGTTGATGCCGCGCTTCAGGCACTCTTTCATTAAGTGGATTTTATAATGAATCGTGTCTGAAGCGTCGATTACATAATCCGGTTCATATGCAAAAAACTGTTCATACGTCTCTTCGGTATAGAACATTTTTAAAGCGATGACGTCGCATTCCGGATTAATATCGGCGATTCTCGCTTTCATTAAGTCAACTTTCGGCTGTCCGACCGTTGAAAGTAAAGCAGGCAGCTGACGGTTGACATTCGTGATGTCAACATCGTCTTTATCGACCATCACGATTCTGCCGACACCTGAACGGGCGAGCGCTTCCGCGGCGAAAGAACCGACCCCGCCGACGCCCAAAACGGCGACCGTGCTGTTTTTTAAAATATTTAAACCTTCTTTTCCAATCGCTAATTCGTTGCGTGAAAACTGATGTAACAAGAATCTCACTCCATCTTTATAAACAGTTACCGATAGTATCTTATCATAATCGGGTGATTAAACAAGCGGTCTATTTCATTTTGCCGTCATATTTTTTCGCTTCGCCTCATAGATTATCCTATGTATGGCCGAAAAACGGCCTTTTCAAGCACAAAAAAGTCCCGATTGTGCCGTTGTCGTATTCCTTCGTTTTGATCCCGCTCTCGGCAGGTGGGTGTTCTGTTCCAAACTTTGCAAGTCCTCCTGAGCACACGAGTGATAAGAGGCATTTGCTCCATTCGGAAACATCGAACTCCCAAGTAAAAAAATGTTCGGTCAAAACTAGGTGTACAACAAACACATCAGGACTTTATTTGTTAAAAATGATATCATACGTCCCTTTGATTTTCAATGGGATGTACAGCCGTATATTTTACAATTTACTGTCGAATTTTGCGTTTGATTTCAAGGTGCAGCTCATCAAGCTGAGCATTGTCGACCTCGCTTGGCGCTTCGGTCATCAGGCAGCTTGCGCTGGCCGTTTTCGGAAATGCGATCGTATCCCTCAAATTCGTACGGCCGCTGAGCAGCATCACCAGCCTGTCAAGACCGAGCGCAATTCCGCCATGCGGAGGAGCCCCGTAATCAAAAGCCTCGAGCAGGAACCCGAATTGCTCCTTCGCTTCTTCTTCTGAAAAGCCGAGAAGGCCAAACATTTTCTCCTGAACGTCTTTTTCAAAAATACGGATCGAGCCGCCGCCAAGTTCATAGCCGTTTAGGACAAGGTCGTAAGCCTGCGCTTTCATGTCCTGCGGATTCGTCTCGATCAGCTTGAGATCCTCTCTGACAGGCATTGTGAACGGGTGGTGTGCGGCATAGTAGCGGCCTTCCTCAGCATCGTACTCAAGAAGCGGCCAGTCGACAACCCATAAGAAGTTAAACAAGCTTTCATCGATCAGGTTCAGCTCTTTACCAAGCTTTAAACGAAGCGCTCCCAGCGCGTCATTGGCGACTTCGAGCTTGTCGGCCACAAAGAGAAGCAGATCCCCGTCTGCGGCGTCAAGCGCCTGAACAAGTGCCTCCTGTTTTTCGCCGGCAAAAAACTTCGCAATCGGTCCTTTAAGTCCATCCGCTTCTGTTTTCAGCCAAGCCAGCCCTTTTGCTCCATAGTTTGCAGCGAACTCTCCAAGCGCATCGATATCTTTGCGAGAGTAGTTTGCAGCGGCTCCTTTTACATTGATCGCCTTGACCGCTCCGCCGTTCGCCACAGCCGAAGCGAACACTTTAAAGTCCGAATCCTTCACTGCTTCTGACACATCCGTCAACAGCATGCCGAAGCGCGTATCCGGTTTGTCTGAGCCGTATCGGTTCATTGCATCCTCATACGACATTCTAGGAAGCGGAAGCGAGATTTCAATGCCGTGCGTTTCACGCATCACATGCGCCATCATTTCTTCTGAGAGCTTCATGATGTCTTCCTGGCTCATAAATGACATTTCGATATCGATTTGCGTAAACTCAGGCTGACGGTCGGCGCGCAGGTCCTCATCCCTGAAGCAGCGGGCGATTTGATAATAGCGGTCAAACCCTGACACCATCAAGAGCTGCTTAAAGATTTGCGGAGATTGCGGAAGCGCATAAAATTCCCCTTCATGCACCCGGCTCGGTACAAGATAGTCGCGCGCGCCTTCAGGCGTGCTTTTTGTTAAAACAGGCGTTTCAATATCAAGAAAGCCGTTGTCATCCAAAAAGCGGCGGACAGCTTTTGTGACGTTATGGCGCATTTTCAGGGAGTTGAACATCTCCGGACGGCGCAAGTCGAGATAGCGGTGCTTTAATCTGATGTCTTCAGATACTTCTGCAGCCTGGTCGCTGATCGCAAAAGGAGGCGTTTTGGCCGCACTCAGCACATCTACCGATTCCGCCTGAATTTCGATCCTTCCGGTCTTCAAGTTTGGATTGACTGTTGCTTCTTCACGGGCAACGACTTTGCCTGTAATGTCAAGCACATATTCGCTGCGGATGCTTTCAGCTGTTTCCAGGGCGTCTTTGGAAACGTCTGGATTAAATACGACCTGCACAATGCCGGTACGATCTCTCAAATCAATAAAAATCAAGCCTCCGAGATCGCGTCTTTTTTGAACCCATCCTTTTAAAACGACGGTTTCTCCGATCGCCTTCTCCGTTATTTCGCCACAATAATACGTTCGTCCAAACAAAGCGGTCCTCTCCTTTAACTTTCAGTGTTTGTTTTCAAAAAACGGATGAAATCATCAAGGCCGATGGCCTGTTGATCTCCTGTTTTCCCATCTTTGACATTAATTTGATTTTGGTTCAGTTCATCCTCGCCCAAAACAGCGATATATTTCGCATTGAGACGGTCGGCGGATTTAAACTGGCCTTTCATTTTTTTCTGTTCATAGTCGATTTCCGCGGATATCCCCGCTTCTCTCAGTTTATAGAGAAGGGATACGGAATAGTCTTTGGCTTTGTCGCCAAGTGTCACGATATAGCAGTCAATGCCTTCATCCGCTCCGACTTTTACATTTTCAGCATCCAGTGCGGCGAGAAGGCGTTCGATGCTCATCGCAAAGCCGATGCCCGGCGCTTTCGGACCGCCGAACTCCTCGGTAAGGCCGTCATAGCGCCCCCCGCCGGCAAGCGTCGTAATCGCTCCGAAGCCTTCGGCATTGCTCATGATTTCAAAGGCCGTGTGATTGTAATAGTCAAGCCCTCTCACCAGATTCGGATCGACCTCAAATGCAATGCCGATGTCCGTCAGATATTGCTGTACCTTTGCAAAATATGCTTTAGATTCTTCATTTAAGTAGTCAAGAATCGACGGAGCCGTTTTCAGCAGTTCATGATCCCTGTCTTTTTTGCAGTCCAGAATCCGCAGCGGGTTTTGCCGGAGCCGTTTTTGACAGTCTGAACAAAACTCGTCGATCCGCGGCTCAAAGTGGCGGATCAGCGCTTCTCTGTGAGCGGTTCGGCTCTCTTTGTCGCCGAGGCTGTTAATGACAAGCTTCAGGTTGCTGAGACCCGCTTTCCGGTATACACTCATCGCCAAAGCAATGACCTCCGCGTCAATCGCCGGATCGTTCGAACCGATCGCTTCGATGCCGAATTGATAAAATTGGCGGTAGCGGCCCGTCTGCGGCCTTTCATAGCGGAACATCGGTCCAATGTAGTAAAGCTTCGTCGGCTGAACCGGATTTGCAAAAAGTTTGTTTTCCACAAAAGAGCGTACTGCAGATGCAGTGCCTTCAGGACGAAGCGTCAGGCTTCTTCCTTTTTTGTCTGCGAATGTATACATTTCTTTTTGCACAATATCGGTCGATTCTCCCACCCCGCGGGAAAATAGTTCTGTATGTTCAAAAATAGGCGTCCGGATTTCTTTATATTGATACGCATGACACGTTTCTCTCGCAATCTTTTCGACATATTGCCAGCGTTCCGATTCTCCGGGGAGAATATCTTGTGTTCCCCTTGGAATATTAAATCCCATTTTTAAAATCCTCCTCATGACTTAAATGCTTTTCTCATTTATGGAAATAAAAAAACCCCCGAATCTACTATAAAACCAATAGTAGGGACGAGAGTTATACCCGTGGTGCCACCCTAGTTGGAACGATAAATCCGTTCCCGCTCATGCCTTTAACGCAGGTTCACGTCCGCCGCCTAATTGCTCGCATGTTATGCCGGGCTTTCAGCGGGAAACCTTCGGAGTGTTCATTCGGTCAAGATACCGTGCAGACCGCTTTCAGCCCAGGGCGGTTCCTCTCTTTTCACGTACTCTTGCCTACTATTCTCCATCTTCAGTTCAGCTCATATGTACACTAATTTATATTATAATACGAGTGTTACGTTTGCATGTCAACCCTATTTGCGGTTCTTTTTATTCTGAATTGATTCTTTGGACGTGAGCCCCAGCTCAGTGGCCGTTTCTTCCATGAAGCCGGCGCGCTCCGGGTCCGCATGCTCCTTTAGATGCAGATTCGCATCTTGCTCATGGATCGCCCTGCCCATTCTTTGATTATACCTCATGCAGCAACATCCTTTTGATATCTTTTTTCTATAGTATAAACAAATCATTTTCATTTTATTAAAAAAACGGCAAGGAATATACGATATAGAAGAAGAAGTAGTGTTCCAAGTTTTTTACCGAAAGGAGGAGATGGGAATCAATATGAAAAAAAGAGCGGTATTGATCCTATCGATGATGCTGGCAGCACAAGCAGCCTTTTATACATCGTCAAACACAGCTTCTGCAGCCATCGGGGAAGCCGTGATTGCCACCGATGAAATCAATGTCAGAAGCGGGCCTGGACTGAGCCACGAAATCGTCAGCGTCGTCAGCAGGAATGAAAGCTATCCGATTCTTGAAGAACGCGGGGATTGGGTGCAAATCCAGCTGAACGGCGGGCAAAAAGGCTGGGTCGTATCCTGGCTGATCAAGAAAAAGAGCCAAGTCTCCAGCGGATCTGATTCCGCATCGGGAAAAGTCACATCTTCCGAAGCAAACTTGAGAATCAGAAAAGGCCCCGGCACTTCATATGAAGTCCAAGGCGTATTCCCTGAAGGAGAACAGGCTGACCTGCTAAAGACCGACGGAAAATGGATAAAGATTTCCTATCAGAACATCACAGGCTGGGTCTATTCAGATTATGTCAATCAAGGTTCAGGCGCGAAACAGTCTCAATCGTCTTCATCACATGCTTCATCATCAAAATCGGGAACGGTCGGCGTATCCACCTTAAATGTCAGGAGCACAGCTTCCCATCAAGGCCGGATTATTGCCACGCTCCAACGGAATGCAAGTGTGACGATTTTAAACAAACAGCACGGCTGGTATGAAATCGAATTTAATGGACAAAAAGGCTGGGCCGCAAGCCACTATATTCTCGAAGGAAACAAACAGAACAGCGGAACCTCGGAAACAAGCAGCAGCTCCGAAGCAAAACGGCAGGCCACCATCGTGTATGAAGGCACAAATGTTAGAAGCGGGCCTTCGACATCCTCAGCGATCGTCAAACGCACGGGAAAAGGCGAGTCTTACCCGATCGTCTCTACAAAAGGAGACTGGTATGAAATCAAACTGTCAAACGGCGATTCCGCTTATGTCGCAAGCTGGGTCGTTCAGACTGTTGACCAGGCAGGCTCAGCCGGAGATTCGAAAAGCGCAGCACCGCCTTTGGCAAAGCGGTCAAGCTCGGGAGGCACAATCAAAAATAAAACGGTTGTCATCGATGCCGGACATGGAGGACATGACAGCGGGACAATCGGAACGCGGGGGACGCTCGAAAAACGGCTGACCATCAAAACGGCAACGCTTCTTGCCGCGAAACTGAGAGCCGATGGCGTCAACGTCTATATGACGCGGAATGACGATTCTTTCGTCAGCCTTCAGTCGCGGGTCGCGACCTCTCATTACCGAAACGCCGACGCTTTTATCAGCATTCATTATGATAGCTTTCCAAATGCGTCCGTCAGGGGAAATACGGCCTATTACTACAGCCCGTCCAAAGACCGGAAGCTCGCAGCAGACGTGCAGTCCGAGATCGAAAGGCACTCGCCTCTGCCAAGCCGCGGCGTACTATTCGGGGACTACTTCGTATTAAGAGAAAATAAACAGCCCGCCGCATTGTTTGAACTCGGCTACTTGAGCCATCCTCAAGAAGAAGCGGTAGTCAGCACGAACGCTTACAGAGAAAGAGTGACAGACGGCATCAGAAGCGGTCTAGAAAACTATTTTGACTAATTTAAAAAGCTCCCAATCGGGAGCTTTTTATGCTTTCGAATCCATAATAAACGTGACGGGACCCGAATTTGTCAGCTTGACATCCATCATTTCTCCAAATCTTCCCGTTTCGACAGTGACGCCTTTTGCGCGAAGCATGCTGTTCCACTCTTCGTACAATTGAAGCGCCTGATCGGGCTTTGCCGCTTTTGTAAAATTCGGCCGTCTTCCTTTTTTCGTGTCGCCGTACAAGGTAAACTGAGAAACCGATAAAACGGAGCCCCCGACATCTAAAAGCGACAGGTTCATCTTTTCGCCTTCATCCTCAAAAATTCGCAGATTGACAAGCTTCTCCGCCAAATATGCGGCATCCTCGCTCGTATCTTCGTGCGTCACGCCGACAAGCACCATCAAGCCGAGGCCGATTTCGCCGACAGTCTCGCCTCCTACCGAAACGCTTGCATCTGTGACGCGCTGAACAACTAATCTCATGACGCTTTTCCTCCTAATTCATCACCCTGCGCACGGAGTAAATATCTTTGATCTGCTTAATCCGTTCAACTACTTTATGCAAATGGTTAATATTTTGAATGAAGATCGCCATATGGATCGTCGCCACTTTATTGCGGTCCGATTTACCTGAAACAGATGAAATATTTGTTTTTGTCTCATTAACTGCCTGTAGAACTTCATTAAGAAGACCGCGGCGGTCATAGCCGAGAATCTCAATTTCGACGTTATATTCTTTTCTCCGCTGGGTCTGCGGTTCATGCTCCCATTCTACTTGAATGAGCCGGTCGAGCGCTTCATTTGTTAAAACATTCGGGCAGTCCTCGCGATGGACGGATACGCCCCTGCCTTTTGTAATGAATCCGACGATCGGATCTCCCGGAACAGGGTTGCAGCATTTTGACAGCCTGATCAAAAGGTTGTCAACGCCTTTGACGCGAACACCCGCTTCGCGTTTCTTCCCTTGGTAAGGTTTCACTTCAGGCGTTACGTCCTGAACGCTTTTCACCTGTTCTTCCTGATCTCTGATCTTCCGTTCTTTTTCCGTAAGGCGGTTTGCAACTTGAGCGGCTGTAATGCCGTTATAGCCGACAGCGGCATACATGTCTTCTTCATTGGCAAAGTTGAATTTGTCGGCGACATTCTGCAGATTCTCGGCTGTTAAGACGTCCTTCACTTCAAAGTCCAGGTTTTTAATTTCTTTTTCAACCAGTTCTCTGCCTTTTTCGACATTTTCCTCTCTGCGCTGCTTTTTAAAGAACTGACGGATTTTATGCTTCGCTTGAGATGTCTGCGCAAGGTTGATCCAGTCCTGACTCGGACCGTACGAATGCTTGGACGTCAGAATTTCTACGATATCCCCTGTGCGCAGCTTGTAATCAAGGGTGACCATTTTGCCGTTTACTTTGGCCCCGATCGTTTTATTGCCTATTTCTGAATGGATTCGGTACGAAAAGTCGATCGGCACGGATCCTGACGGCAATTCGATGACGTCCCCTTTCGGCGTAAAAACGAATACCATGTCGGAAAACAAATCGATTTTAAGAGATTCCATAAATTCTTCGGCATCGCTCGACTCATTTTGAAATTCCAAAATTTCGCGGAACCAGGAAAGCTTTTTATCAAAGCTTGAATCTTCATTGGCATTTTTGCCTTCTTTGTAAGCCCAGTGGGCAGCGATTCCGTACTCCGCAATTTCATGCATTTCAAACGTCCTGATCTGGACTTCCAGCGGATCGCCCTTCGGACCGATGACCGTGGTGTGGAGCGATTGGTACATGTTCGGCTTCGGCATTGCGATATAGTCTTTAAATCTGCCCGGCATCGGCTTCCAGCACGTATGAATGATGCCTAAAACCGCGTAGCAGTCCTTGATGCTGTTGACGAGGATCCGGACTGCGAGCAAGTCGTAAATTTCGTTGAATTGCTTGTTTTGCATCGCCATTTTTCTGTAGATGCTGTAAATATGCTTCGGCCGGCCGGAAAAGTCCGCTTTAATATTGACCTCTTCGACGCGGCTTTTCACTTCGTTTACGACCTCTTCGACGTACAATTCCCTTTCGGCCCGCTTTTTCTTCATCAAATTGACGATCCGGTAATATTGCTGCGGATTTAAATACCGTAAAGCGGTATCCTCAAGCTCCCACTTTATTTTTGAAATCCCAAGGCGATGAGCCAGCGGAGCAAATATTTCAAGCGTCTCATTTGAAATTCTGCGCTGCTTTTCCTGCGGCAGATGCTTCAGGGTTCTCATGTTGTGAAGGCGGTCCGCCAGCTTGATCAAAATGACGCGGATGTCCTGAGCCATAGCCACAAACATTTTCCGATGATTTTCTGCCTGCTGTTCTTCCTGTGATTTATATTTAATTTTCCCAAGCTTCGTGACGCCGTCGACAAGCATCGCAACTTCTTCGTTGAATGCTTCCTTTAAATCTTCAAGCGTTACGCTCGTATCTTCCACCACATCATGGAGAAATCCTCCCGCTATTGTGGCGGGGTCCATTTCTAAATCGACGAGGATTCCCGCGACCTGGATCGGATGGATAATATACGGCTCGCCCGATTTGCGGTATTGTTCGCGATGTGCGTCTTCCGCGTACTGATAAGCCTTTTTTATAAAAGCAACATGTTCATCGGAAAGGTAACTTTTCGCCTTCTCAATGACTTGCTCAGCGGTTAATACTTGTTCGTTCGCCATGGAATCACCTTTTTTATAATTGAAAACTGTATTGTAATTATTATCAAGAAAAATGTCACAGATGTAAAGAGAAGAAATTCAAAAGGGCTTTTGCCGGCCCCGGAATACTTTTATGAATAGGAAAAAAAGCACCCGCTTTTTATGAGTGCTTTTTATAGTATAAAATTTGTTTAGTATTGCATCAAGGTTAAAATATCATATCCGTCCAGTTTATTTCTTCCTTCAAGATATGTCAGTTCGATCAGGAAAGCGATTCCGGCCACGACGCCGCCGAGCTCTTCAACAAGCTTGATCGTTGCTTCAATCGTCCCGCCGGTTGCAAGCAGGTCGTCAGTGATCAAGACGCGCTGCCCCGGTTTAATGGCATCTTTATGGATGGTCAGGACATCTTTTCCATATTCCAATCCGTAGTCGACTTTGATGACTTCGCGCGGCAGTTTGCCTTCTTTGCGGACAGGCGCAAACCCTACCCCAAGCGCATATGCGACAGGGCAGCCGATGATAAATCCTCTCGCTTCAGGTCCCACGACGAGATCGATCTCTTTTTCCTTCGCATACGTTACAATTTGATCTGTCGCGTAGCGATAGACGTCGCCTTTGTCCATCAATGTTGTAATATCTTTAAATTGTACGCCTTCCTTCGGGTAATCCGGCACAATTGTCACATACTTCTTCAAATCCATCTGTCTTCATGTCCTCCTCATACTTTATAAGCGCCGGCTTTTTCCGCCATCCGCTTATCCAGCCACTGTTTAAGCTCATCCGCCGAAGAATAAATGAGCTTTTGCTCCAATTCAATCAGGCGCTGTTTTTCCCGGTAGGTTTCAGAATCTGTTAAATCGCGCTTTTCGGCATGATAAACAACAGATAAAACACCATTCTCTATTGTAACAAAACCGAGCTCAAAAAACACCTTTGTCATAAAATCAATTGTGTCTTTTGTCCAGCCTTTATGTCTGGCAAGCTCTCCGCCGTATTTCGGCAAGTCAAAAGAACCTCTTTTCAGGAGGAAAGCATAGTACCATTTAAAATATTCCCTTGTTGGGAATGTTGAGAAAAAATGTTCGTCTGATTGATAAAAAATCAGATAAATGCGCTCCAGCTTTTTGCCGTTTATTACATGATCAAAGATGTCGAGCGACTGCGGAATATCTATAAATACCGCATAACGGCTCTCAAGGTCGAGCCGCTCTGCATCTTCAGGGCCGCTGATGACGGTCAGCTCTTCTTCAAGGCCTGTCCCTGCCAGCTTTGCTTTTGTTTCCTCGCGGAAGCAGATGCACGCCCGTTTCGCAGGGTCCAGCTTCAATATTTTTTCTTCCCATGACCGTTTTCCCCGCAGATCAAACAGCTGCCATTCATTGACGGCCGCATCTTTGATCATCAGCTGCGGTTTTTTTCTGTTATTCCATTCGTTAATCGACAGTTCCCCGACAATCGAGATCTTTGCTCCAGGAACGATTCCTTCTTCGATATCGCCTTTATAAAATCCGATGCAATCGAGCTTGTTCCCGTCGTCTGCAAGCACAAGCTTCAAATGATTCTTGTTGGCGCCGATTTTTCTGGCGTCATCAATTTTTACGTCGCTGACAAGAACGAACGGCTTCGGGTTTCCCGTGCCGAACGGCGCCAGCAAGTTCATTTCGGCAATGCTGTCAACCGATATATCTTCGAGCCGGCAGCACAAATCGACGTCTTGGACGGGGATAAAATCTGCCTCGGTCAGAACCGCTTCAGCCTGACGGTTGATTCTCTCCCTCAGAGCCGAAACGTCTTCCAGGTTGAGCGTCATTCCGGCTGCCATCGGGTGGCCGCCGAAGTGCGGGAGAATATCCCGGCACTCGGAAAGGTTTTGAAATAAATCAAATCCTTTGATGCTGCGCGCAGATCCTTTGGCAATTCCTTTTTCTTCATCGACGCCAAGGACGATGGCGGGCCTGTAAAACCGCTCGACAAGCTTTGAAGCCACGATTCCCACGACGCCAGGATTCCAGCCCGGCCGCGCTACGACGATCACAGGCTGGTCAAGGCCTTCCTCCTCGATCATCTGAACGGCTTCCTCTGTCATCTGATTGACGATTTTTTGGCGCTCCTTGTTCAAGGCGTTGATGTCCTCAGCAAGCTCTTCCGCTTCTCTTTCGTCTTCTGTGTTCAGGAGGTAAACGGCCGGGTCAGCCTGTTCAATTCTGCCGACCGCGTTTAAGCGGGGCGCGATTTGAAAACCGATGGTCTCTTCATCCGCGTTATGTATCTCCGCTCCGGCAATTTTCGCCAGCGCTTTTAATCCTGGACGCTTCGTTTTCCTGAACTGTTCCATGCCGCGCTTGGCTATCTGCCTGTTTTCATCATGAAGCGGCACAAGATCGGCAATCGTACCGATCGCACAAAGGTCGAGCAAATCTTCCGGAAGCTCTCCGTTCAAGGCATGGGCAAGCTTAAATGCCACACCGACGCCGGCAAGCTCTTTAAATGGATAGCCGCAGCCCGGCTGTTTCGGATGAATGATCGCATAAGCATCCGGCAAAACGGGACCCGGCTCATGGTGATCCGTAATGATCAGGTCGATGCCGAGCTCTTTAGCGACTTCAGCTTCATGAACGCCGGCAATGCCTGTGTCAACTGTAATGATCAATGAATAGCCTGATTCTTTGATCCCGCGAAAGGCCGCTTCATTCGGACCGTACCCTTCTTTAAAGCGGTCAGGTATATAAAAATCGGCTTGTGCTGAACATTTTTTCAACATTTGCAAAAGGACAGTCGTGCTTGTCACACCGTCCGCATCATAATCGCCGTAAATCATAATCTTTTCTTGATCTGAAATTGCCTGTTTGATTCGCCGTACAGCTTTTTCCATATCTTTCAGCAGATAAGGATCGTGAAAACGTGCATCATTGCCATATAAAAATGAAGATGCTTTGTCGGCTGTATCGTAACCTCTCATGACAAGCAATGAGGCGGCAAGGGGAGTAATGCCTAACCTTCCGGCGAGCTGCTCCACCTTTTCTTTGTCGGGCGTTTGCACGTCCCAACGCATTTTTGACGCTAACATAAATTCACCCCTCAACCACACTATTATACTAGAGCGGCATGAGGGGATTCAATTTATTTCGTACAATCTTTCTAGTCTTTCTGATTTTCGGGCGCCGCCGGTTCGGCTTCGAGTTCAGGATGCTTTGCCCGTTCTTCTTTCTTGAGCGTCTTGAGCTCTTTTTTCAGCCGCATGATCTGGAAAGCGCCGGCCGAGCCGATGATAAGCGCCCCCATCAATACCGACACCAAAATCACCAGGATCAAAGGCCATTCTGCTGTACCAAAAAGAAAATCAACCTTCACCGGTTCAACATTAATGACCGCGAAAACAGCAACAATTAATGTAAAAATAAGTGCAGCAATTAACGTCCATTGTTTGTTCATGAGATACTCTCTCCATTCGCGTCGTTTTCTAGCGTTATTTTCCCGCTCTGCTCCAATTTTAAACAAAAAGAAGATCGATAGAAAGCCGCCAAAACAACTTTTTTTCTATTCAAATCAAAAAAAGACCGCCCGGCAGTGCGGGCAGTCCATTATTTATTCTTCTGCAGGCTTGCGCTTCGGCTTTTTCAGTTCGCGCCCTTTCCAGACAAGCCATAGTTGAGCTGCGATGTAGAGTGATGAATATACTCCGCTCAAAAGTCCGACCAACAGCGCAACAGAGAAGTTCGAAATCGATGCAGCGCCGAAGATGAGAAGTGCAATGACGACAATGACGACAGTCAGCACCGTATTAATCGAACGCGTGAACGTCTGCTGCAAGCTCAAATTCACAATATGCGACAAGTCGCTGAAGGTTTTCGGTTTGCGCTTTTTCATATGCTCCCTGATCCTGTCAAACGTTACAATTGTATCATTTATCGAATAGCCGATGATCGTCAGCACGGCAGCAATGAAAGTAACATCAACCTCAAGCCTTGTCAGGCTGAAGACGGCAATGATGAAAAACGCGTCATACAGCAATGAAGTAATAGCCGCAATCGCCATCTTGTATTCAAAGCGGATCGAGACATACAAAATGAGCCCGATTGACGCGATGATCACCGCATAAAGCGCATTTCTCGCCAGCTCCTTGCCGACGGTAGGCGATACGGTGCTGACATTTGGTTCGCTTCCGTATTTGTCTTTAAAATAATCTTTCACTTCAGCGATCTTTTTCTGATTCGGCACGCCGACAAACCTGGCGACGCCATGATCATTTTTTTCGCCTGAAAGAACGATCGAGTCAGGATCAAGCCCGACTTGTTCAAAGTCCTTTTCGAGCTGCTGGGTTGTCAGCTTATGATCGCTTTGAACTTCGATTCTCGATCCGCTTGAGAAATCGATGCCGAGGTTCAGCTTAAACACAAGCAAGACGATAAGACCAGCGGCCAGAAGAACGCCCGAAAATGCAAAGAACCATTTGCGCTTCCCGACGAAATCCCATTTGGAAAACGGGTTCGGAGGCTCCGTATTTTCGTCTGTCTTTCTGATATCCAAAATGTCTTTTTTGCGCACCCCAAACCAGCCTTTTTTCCGGTCAAGCCAGCGGCTTTCGACCAGCAGGCCGAGCAGGAAGCGCGACAGGAAGACAGCTGTAATAAAGCTTGTCAAAATGGATAGGATCAGCATGGTCGCGAAGCCTTTGACAGAGCTTGTACCAAATATGAAAAGCACGATTCCGGCAAGCATCGTCGTAATATTGGCATCAAAAATCGTTGCAAACGATCTTCTGTTTCCTGCTTTAAAAGCCGAACGGACCGATTTGCCGAGCTTCAGCTCTTCTTTTATGCGTTCATACGTAATGATGTTGGCGTCAACCGCCATCCCGACGCCCAATATAAGAGCCGCGATCCCCGGAAGGGTCAGAACCGCATTCATCCAGTCGAATATCTGCAGTGTAATGTAGATGTAGACCGAAAGCGTAATGACCGCAATAAAACCAGGCAAGCGATAGTAAAGAAGCATAAATAAGAAAATAATAGCAATACCAATGATTCCCGCAAACACGGTATCATTCAAAGCCTGCTCCCCAAACTGCGCTCCGACGGATGTCGAATACTTTTCAACGAGTTTGACAGGAAGAGCTCCCGCATTTAAAATGCTCGCCATGTCTTTTGCTTCCTGAATCGTAAAGTTGCCTTCAATCATCACGTCTGACGTATTCAGCACCTGGCTGACATTCGGAGCGGAAATGTATTTATGATCCGCTTTTTGCGATTCCTTTTTAAAAGAGTCGCCTTTTTTGTAATCAAGCCAGATGACGAGCTGGTTGTTCGGCTTCATATCGAGCACTTTCTTCGTCACTTCGCCGAATTTATCGGCATCCTTCAGCTTGATCGTCACGATCGGCTCATTCGTATCCTGCTTGAACGACTGTTTGGCGCCGTTTTCGACAAGATCCGCACCGTTCAAAAGCTCTTTGTCATTCGTATCCCTGAACGTAAGTTGAGCCTGTGTCGATAAGATTTCCCGCGCCCTGTTCTGGTTGTCGACGCCGGCAAGCTGAACCCTGATCCGGTTGTTTCCTTCAATTTGAATGTTCGGCTCGCTGACGCCTAATACATTCGCCCGGCGGTTCAGCGCTTCAACCGTGCTGATGAGGGCATCCCTGTCAATTTTGTCGCCCTGTTTGGCAGGCTGGACTTCATACAGAACCTCAAAACCGCCCTGAAGATCAAGGCCGAGGCTGATGTTGTCTGCAGCCGGCTTCGTGAACATTCCCAGTCCTGTACCGATCAAGAGAACGGTAAGGAAAAACGCAATCAAGCGTCCTTTTTTCATTATGTATTTCCTCCTTAAATCAACCAAAATCAACGGCTACCTCAGCAGCTCATCGAGCATATCCTGCCCTTCTTTGCTGTCGAGTAAATTAGACGTTTTAAACGATTCTACGGTTGCATAGTTCATAAATTCGCCAATTTTCACAGATAAAATGTCACCGGCCAGCTGGTGAATTTGAACATCCTTCCGGTTCTTCCATTTCTTATTCAATAAGTATGACCACAATTCCTCTATTTCAATATCGTCATAACCGAGTATTCTAAACTCTTCCGTCTTGCTGCGAAGAAAGGGTTTTAAATGATCCTTGTACAGATCAGCCGGATGTTTGCCCATGCCAAAGCCACGCTCCTTTCACATTTTTTCAGAGAGACTTGTCATGCTTGGACGATGTATGCGCATATCTTATTGTATATGATTAAAGGTTGTTTGAGAAGGCAGGGGACTCTAGAAATGACGAAGCAGACGTTTTTAAAAGGAACGCTCATTTTAATAGCGGCGGGTTTGATTACGAGAATGCTCGGCTTTATCAACCGGATTGTCATCGCAAGGTTCATCGGTGGTGAAGGCGTCGGGCTTTACATGATGGCGGCCCCGACTTTTTTTCTGGCCGTCACCCTCACCCAGTTCGGCCTCCCGGTCGCCATCAGCAAGCTGGTCGCTGAAGCGGAAGCGCGCCGAGACCATAGGAAGACAAAACAGATTTTAGTGATGTCTCTTGCGATCACCGGGACGCTCAGCGCCATCATCACTCCGGTGTTTCTCATTTACGCCCCGCTGATGGCCGATACGCTGCTCACAGACAAAAGAACGCTTTATCCGCTTTTGGCGGTTACGCCGGTCGTGCCGATCATTGCCGTTTCCAGCGTGCTGAGGGGCTATTTTCAAGGGAAGCAAAATATGCGGCCGCTTGCCGTGTCCCAGGTTCTCGAACAAATTGTCCGGATATCGCTCGTCGCCGTCTGCACGACAGCATTCCTTCCGCTCGGCATCGAGTATGCAGCAGCGGGCGCCATGCTGTCTTCCGTGTTTGGCGAATTGGCTTCACTCCTTTATTTGTTCGTCGCCTTTAAATACAAAAAGAAAATCCGCATCAGAAAACGTTTTTTCCAATCGCTTAAAGCGGGGCGAACGACTTTTTTCGAGCTGATGAGCGTCTCGCTCCCAACGACGGGCAGCCGTTTTATCGGGAACCTGTCATGGTTTTTTGAGCCGATTGTCGTAGCGCAAAGCCTTGCGATAGCAGGGGTCGCCGCTTCCGCCGCAACGAGCCAGTACGGGGAGTTGACCGGCTTTGCCCTGACGCTTCTCACCCTCCCGAGCTTTATCACATATTCGCTGTCTACCGCGCTCGTTCCCGCCATCAGCGAAGGAATCGAGCAGAAAAAAATGCAGGTTGTGGAATACAGGCTTGAGCAGGCGATGAGGCTTTGCCTATTAAGCGGCGGAATATCAGCGGTCATTTTATTTTCGTATGCTGATGAGCTGGTCAGCGTGATGTACGGGTCGTCAAATGCCGCCATTTACGTCAAAATCATGGCTCCATTCTTTTTGTTCTACTATTTCCAAGGCCCCCTGCAGGCCGTCCTGCAGGCTTTAAACCTGGCCGGCGCGGCAATGATGAACAGCTTGGTCGGCGCCGTTGTGAAAACCGGTCTCATTTTTGTTCTCGCTTCACGGCCTTCGCTTGGCATTATGGGGGCTGCGCTTGCGATCTTGACGGGAATCATCCTTGTCACTTTGCTGCACGCTGCAACCGTCAGCAAAGTGCTTCCCATCAGCATTAACCTGAAAGAATATATCGTATCCTTCGGCGTCATTTTGATATCAGGGTGGGGCAGCCTTCTGATGAAAGAACACCTTTTTTTAGCCCAGTCCGAGCCGATGCGCCTGCTTTTATGTATCGCGGTTACAAGCTGTCTCTACGTTTTCCTTCTGATTGCCTTCAAGCTGGTCAAAAAGGAAGAAATCCAGCGGTTTCCGCTGTTCGGCCGCTGGATTTCATAGCTTTCTTTTTAAGGCTTGAATTCATCCTTTATGTCAATAAAAAAAGAACCTTTATTGTAAGTGCAATAAGAAATTTTGGAAAGATCGCGGTGTCCTCTTTTTTCAAGCTTTTGCTCAAGCCACTCTTGATCCTTCCCGATCTTTTCCAATTCTTCTTTCTGAACAACTCCGTCAACAATCAACGGCAGTTCGATCATTTTGTTCGGCCCGTCTTTTGTAAACACTGAAAGCTTCCCGGTCGGCTCCAAAATCGCATATGAAACATCCCCGATTCGTTCCACATTCTTATCTCTCAGCTGCGTCATCAAATCATCGTAATTATAGCGCTGTGTCCTCATGGCGTGTTCATCAATTTTTCCGCGGTCTATGATAATCGTCGGTTTTCCATCGAGAAGCCGGCGGATTTTTTGATTTTTCAATGACAGATATGCAAATATAACCTGGATCAGCGTCAAAACGAGAATCGGGATGATCGTATGGAGAAGGTGGTCATCGAGATTTTCAATAGCCAAAACCGCGATTTCGGCCATCATGATAAAAACGACAAGATCCAGTATGCTCAGCTCGCCTATTTCCCTCTTCCCCATCAAGCGAAACAAAATAAAGATGATGAAATACAAAACGATCGTCCGAAACGTAAGAGCTAAGATTTCATCCATTACGGCCCGCCTCCTTCCGCCTATCATGATCATAAACATAGCCTTTGTTAATTTGAGTCTTTTATGTATAAAAGGTCGGGGGAGCTAGTCTATTTGCGAAACATGCAGAATACATTTAAAAAGACGAGCCCGTCTATTTTGAAAGGAGGATCGTGATGAACGAACCAAAACAAGTCGGCAAAGGGATTTTATACAGCTTGGTGGTCATTTTCGCTTTGATGTTTGCAGGAAGCCTGCTTATTTCGCTGCTCCTTACCTTCACATCATTAACCGAAAGTTCATTCAGCTGGTTGATTACCGCCATATCTTTTATTACCTTGTTCATCGGCGGTTTTATTGCGGGAGGAAAATCGAAGGAAAAGGGGTGGCTGAGCGGAGGGTTGACAGCGCTTTGCTTCTCCCTTACGGTGCTTTTGTTTCAATATCTCGGCTTTGGAGAGGCCTTCAATTTGAAGCAGCTCCTCTATCATTCCGGCTTTTTGGGAGTCAGCATGCTGGGCGGGGTTTTCGGGGTCAATCTGCAGGGGAGCCGTGCATAAAGGCAGCAAAAAGGGAGCGGATGTCCGCTCCCTTTTCCCAGTGCCCGCAGGCTTCTTTCGTCATTCGCAGCTTCCTAAAACAATAAGGAACGGCGCTTATAGCGCGCGGACGTCCCCGTCCGAACAGCGCCGCCGTCACGTCGTGTGAAAGCCCGATTTCCGATGTTTATGTATCTTTCGGCTATTCTGCTGACGCCTCTCTGATTGCGCGGCGGTCGAATGTCAGACGGGTATTGTCGCCTGTTTTGATGACAACCTTGCTTTCGTCAATTGAATCCACGATGCCGTGCAGGCCGCCGATCGTTACGACCTTATCCCCTTTTTTCAGCTCCTCCTGCATCTGGCGGACAGCCTTCTGCTGCTTTTGCTGCGGACGGATCAAAAGGAAATAAAGAACCGCAAACATTAAAATAATCGGAAGTAATGTTCCAAGCATCTCCATTATTTTTTCACCCCTTTCAAATGGCTTTATCGCTTTCTTCGTTTATGTGTCAGAAACTTTTAGCATTTGGTTTATTAAAACCGTAGCGCTCAAAAAACTCTTCCCGGAAATCACCTAAACGATCTTCACGAATGGCATCTCTCACTTGCCCCATTAATTTTAACAGAAAATAAAGATTATGATAAGAAGTTAAACGAATTCCAAACGTTTCGTTGCAGCGGATTAAATGTCTGATATAAGCGCGCGAGTAATTGCGGCACGTATAGCAGTCGCACTGCTCATCAATCGGCCTGAAATCTCTTTCATATTTTGCATTTTTGACGACGAGGCGCCCTTCGCTCGTCATGAGCGTACCGTTTCTCGCTATCCTTGTCGGCAGCACGCAATCGAACATATCCACTCCGCGGATGGCTCCGTCAATCAGTGAGTCCGGTGAACCGACACCCATTAAGTAGCGCGGTTTATCCGCTGGAAGCAGCGGAGTTGTAAACTCCAGCACACGGTTCATCACGTCTTTTGGCTCTCCGACGGATAGTCCACCTATAGCATATCCCGGGAAATCCAATGAAATCAAGTCTTTCGCACTTTGTTTTCTCAAATTTTCGTACTCGCCGCCTTGAACGATTCCGAAAAGCCCCTGCTCGTCAGGGCGATTGTGAGCTTTCAGGCACCTTTCCGCCCAGCGGCTCGTGCGTTCAACAGACTTCTTCATATAATCGTACTCTGCCGGGTATGGCGGGCATTCGTCAAACGCCATCATAATATCCGAGCCGAGGGCGTTTTGGATTTCCATCGCTTTTTCAGGAGATAAAAACAGCTTGTCTCCGTTTAAATGATTGCGGAAATGAACGCCTTCCTCTTCGATTTTGCGGAACTCGCTCAGGGAAAACACCTGAAAGCCGCCTGAATCCGTCAAGATGGCGCGGTTCCAATTCATAAACTGATGAAGCCCCCCCGCCTCTTTGACGATGTCATGGCCCGGTCTCAGCCAAAGGTGGTACGTATTGCTTAAAATAATGCCTGCACCCATTTCTTTCAGCTCTTCCGGCGACATCGTTTTAACGGTGGCGAGCGTTCCTACGGGCATAAACACCGGCGTTTCAAAAGAGCCGTGCGGGGTGTGCACTCTCCCCAGCCTTGCTCCTGTTTGTTTACATGCTTTTATGAACTCATAGCGTATCGGTTGCTGCGACAAATTATGAGCCCTCCAATCTTTTTGAATTTTATTTGATCAACATGGCGTCTCCAAAGCTGAAGAAGCGGTATTCGTGTTCCACTGCGGTCCGGTAGGCGGAAAGCACATGCTCTCTGCCTGCGAGCGCGCTGACAAGCATAATGAGGGACGATTTCGGAAGATGAAAATTGGTAATCATCCCGTCTATTGCCCGGAATGTGTAGCCGGGATAGATAAAAATCGATGTCCAGCCGCTCGCTTCCCGGAAGCGGCCGTCATGCTCGGAAGCGATTGTCTCAAGCGTTCTCGTCGATGTCGTGCCGACGGAAATGATCCTTCCGCCTTCCTGTCTGACGCGGTTTAACAATGCTGCCGTTTCTTCCGACATTTCATAAAACTCGGCATGCATGTCGTGTTCCTCTACATTTTCCGCACTGACAGGCCGGAATGTCCCAAGACCGACATGAAGGGTGATAAACGCAATATGCACGCCTTTTTCCCTGAGCGCATCGAGAATCTCTTCCGTAAAATGCAGCCCGGCCGTCGGCGCAGCCGCCGATCCTTGTTTCTTTGAGTAAACCGTCTGATAGCGCTCCCTGTCATCGAGCTGTTCTTTAATATAAGGAGGCAGAGGCATTTCACCGAGCGACTCGAGCACCTCGTAAAAAATCCCTTCATAGCGGAATTCAATTTTTCTGCCGCCGTGCTCGAGCTCTTCTGTGCAGACCGCCGTTAGACGGCCGTCACCGAACGAAAGAACAGTTCCGCGCTTGACCCGCTTTGCGGGCTTGACAAGCGTTTCCCAGACGTCCCCTTCCTCCTGTTTTAACAGAAGAACTTCAACCTTTGCTCCCGTCTCTTCCTTGACTCCGTACAAGCGGGCCGGCAGCACCCTCGTATCGTTCAGAACGATGCAATCGCCCGCGTTCAGAAAATCAATCACGTGCTTAAACGTGCTGTGAGTGATCTCCCCTGTTTTTTTATCCAGCACCATCAGCCTGGACGCATCCCGCTCTTTTAAAGGAACCTGTGCGATGAGGCGTTCAGGCAAGTCAAAATCGAATAATTCTACTTTCATCTTTTTTCACCTTACTCTATCTATAGACTTGAATATCGCATCATTTCATTCGTCCGAAGAATGAAAACACGACGGACAGAATGATGCTGATGACAATGCATGTAACAACCGGAAAGAAAAACGTCACGTTTCCCTTTTTCACAAAAATGTCGCCGGGAAGCCTGCCGATGACTTGCATGAATAAACCGATGCCAAAAATGACGGCGCCCAGCACCATTAAAATCTTTGGAAATTCAGTCATGGTTCGGAACCTCCATTTTAAAGTGGCTGTAAACATCAGGGGTTACGATGCGCCCCCGCGGCGTTCTTTGAATAAAACCGATTTGAAGAAGATACGGCTCATACACATCCTCAATCGTGTGAGACTCCTCACCGATAGTAGCCGAAATCGTATCGATGCCGACGGGGCCGCCGCCAAATTTTTCGATCATGCCCATCAAAAGCTTGCGGTCGATATGGTCAAGCCCGAGTTTATCAACCTGGAGGCGTTCAAGCGCATCAACCGCCACTTCCTCTGTGATGGAGCTGTTTCCAAGCACCTGGGCAAAATCCCTGACCCTCCTTAAAAGCCTGTTGGCAATCCGCGGCGTCCCTCTTGACCGTCTCGCGATTTCGAGAGCCGAGAGCGAATCGATGTCGACTTCAAACAGCTCTGCCGTTCTGATCACGATCTCTGAAAGCTCATCACGCGTGTAATACTCAAGCCTCGACAGAACGCCGAACCTGTCCCTGAGAGGCGCGGTTAAAAGCCCAACCCTTGTGGTCGCGCCGACGAGGGTAAAAGGAGGAAGATCGAGCCTCACAGAACGTGCCGACGGTCCTTTGCCGATCACGATATCAAGGCAGAAATCTTCCATCGCAGGATACAGCACCTCTTCGATCGAACGGTGCAGGCGGTGGATCTCGTCTATAAATAAAACGTCACCTGGCTCCAGAGCCGTTAATATCGCCGCCAAATCACCGGGGCGCTCGATCGCCGGACCTGACGTCGTTCTGAGATTGACTCCCATTTCGTTGGCGATGATCGCGGCGAGCGTCGTTTTTCCCAATCCCGGCGGCCCGTACAATAAGACATGGTCAAGGGTTTCCTCCCGCATTTTCGCAGCTTCGATGAAAACCTTGAGGTTATCTTTCACTTTTTCCTGGCCGATATACTGAGCAAGTCTTTGCGGACGCAGACTTTGCTCAATCGCTGATTCATGGTTGTCTAGTTCACTTGATACAAGCCGCTCATCCATGATATCACCTTACTTTAACAATTTTTGCAATGCTTTTTTAACGTATTGATCTGTCGAAAGCGCCTCTTCCTTTTTCAAATGAGGCTGGACTTTTTTAATTTCCCGATCGGAATAGCCGAGCGCCCTCAATGCTTCAAGCGCTTCCTCAAGAGCCGTTGCCGCTTCATGAATTTGCTCCCGCTCTTCATGGTTAAACAGATCGGCAGCGATTTCAGGAACGGCATCCGCAAGCTTCCCTTTCAGGTCAAGGATGATCTGCCTTGCCGTTTTTTTGCCTACGCCGGGAAATTTGACGAGAAATGCTTCGTCCTCATTCTCGATCGCTTCAATCACCGCTCCCGGATCGCCGGAAGCGAGGATCGCAAGCGCTCCTTTTGGGCCGATCCCCGTAACATTCAGCATTTTCGTAAACAGCATTTTTTCTTCCCTTGTCGAAAAGCCGTACAGCGCATTCGTGTCTTCTCTTACATAATGGTATGTATAGATTGTTTCTTTGCTGTTTTTCTTATAAATAAACGGATTTGGCGTGAAGATCTGATAGCCGATCCCGCCGTTTTCAATGACAATATATTGGGGCGATACATAATCAATCGTCCCTTTTACGAATTCGATCAACGTTCATTCACCTCTTTGACTGCTCTTCATTGTAACACAAAACAGGCAAAGCTAGAATGAAAAAGTTAACATATGTTCGCTAAAAAAGCTTCTGTCTGCAGCTGAAAAAAGACATAACAGCGTCATGTCTTCATATCTTCTACATGATGTTGGCTTCCGGATGATTTTACGGCTTCAATGACATGTTCAAATTCCTTTTTCGTGCGGTATGGTATCCCTTTGCGCAGATCATCCGCCATCCGGCTTTCCAGCCGCTTTATATCAATCTGAAAAAACGATTGAATGGGTTCTGATAAGATGCCCGGGCGACCGTGAAAAGTCGAAATCACGCCATCTTCAGTCACTCCGATATAACCGTTTGTTTTGCTGAGGGGAGAAATGTCGTCCACCTGTTTGCGAAACAGAATAAACCCCTTTTTCTGATCGATGAGCTGCCACCCTTTATAAGCAGCTTTAAAGTCTTCCAGTGTGCGAGCGGCCTCTACTTTATTCTCAATTCCAACGTCTCCGTCCAGATAAACCTTTTCAAGCTGGATTTGAACTTTAGCCGGCTTTTCGGCCAAGGCCTCCAGGTGAAAGCTGAGCGCGGCCAGCAGACTTCCAATAAGCAATAAACCGATTTTGAACTTGCTTCGGCTGTACATCAATATCACCTTCTTTTTTGCCTTAACGATCATATCCTTAGTTTGACCAACGCTTTTAAAAATTAATCTAAAAAAGCAAGCGATCTCTTTTTAGATGACAACCGGTTTACGAATGTTACATTTTCAAACCAATATGAAGAACTCAAAAGCATTTAAGGTGCAAAACAGCCCATTCTCATGTATAAACAACATTATAGAGAGTTTTTCGTTTGACCAGCCCTTAAAAAGAAGGTGAGCTCAGCGTGAAAAAGGCGCATACCTATGCAGAAGCCGTAAAGTATGATACGAAAAAAAAGTTCAACAAGCTTATCCAAAAACCCGATGACTTGGAATTGATCGGGAAAGGCAGGAGCGCATACGTTTTTAAGCTGACTGAAGAGGGCGGCAGGGAAATGGCTCTTAAAGTCTTTTTTCCTGAATTTAAGAACATCGCCGCAAGGGAAGCGGAGATTTACAAAAAGCTTTCTGATTCGAATTATTATCCTGATATATATGAAACAGGGCCATCATATATTTTAATGGAGTATATTAAAGGATATACTTTTTATGAGTGTTTAAACAAAGGCATTCGGATCGATGATGACATGATCTGCGAGGTCGACCGCGCATTGAACGATGCGAGGCGGAAAGGATTGAATCCATCCGATATCCACCTCCGAAACCTGATACTGACGCCGTCTGGAACAATCAAAGTCATCGATGTCGCCAGATTTTTGCAGACGAAAGAATGCAGGCAGTGGGATGACTTAAAAACAGCCTATCAAACCCTTTACAAAAAAAGCCGTTTCCCGCAGAGGCTTCCTAAGATGTGGATGGAATTGATCGCTTATCTTTATAAAAAAAGCTGGCTTCAAAAACAATGGGCCTCCAGAAAAAACAAATTTCACCCGTAATCTGAAACTTATAGGAAGCATGCTCGTATATGAAATAACCCCATTACCGTCAAGAAAGGAGAAACATTCGTTGAAGAAAAAAAATAAACGTAATGATGACAAATGGGATTATCTTTATCTCGTCGATTTGCTTGAGCCATTGTTTTATGTGCTGAGGCTGGCAGTAAGAGGACTTGCGAAAATTATAAATTAAACACTCGGTCTTTCGGGTGTTTTTTTGATGGCTGTGTGGCAGGCAAATCCAAAACAAAACCCCTTCCTCAGAAGGGGTTTCTTTTTAATGTTCTTTCAAATTTGCGAGCGGCACTTCCTGCTCGTTCTCCGGCTGGCCGAGCGGAAAGATTCTTGCGGTTTCATTTTGTTCGTCGACACGCTGAATATAAATCGGCCTGCCGTTATAAGTAACATCAACCATATCGGGTGATTCGACGATTTCCTGGGCACGCTGCGTATTCACCTGACACCCTCCTTTAGCTTTTACTCATAATGTGTACTCCCGGGTGCTTTCGTATTCCTTTTTAACCGGTTTTCTTTCAAGGAGGGCTCTCAGGATCAATGAATCTTTACATACAAAGGCAGATCCGTGTGTCCCATTTCACGGACATAAACAAACAGATTGCCTTTGTGGTGAATTTCGTGTCCGATCGCGAGCTGCAGTAGCTGTTCGCCGGCTACTTTTCGTCCGAAGACGCCGGTCAAATCGACTTCACGATCCAATTCTTCATCCGTAAAGGATTCAAGCAGCGTTTTTGTTTTTTCTGTATACGTTTTGGCAAGCTCGCTCAAGCTTGTCCCTGTTTCTTCGGGCTTCTTTTTAAAAGGCTCTCCGTTCCCTTCCTTTGCCGCCGAAGCAAAGGTATAGAAAGATTGCAGCATATGCGTGACAAGTTCCTTTGCTGGCATCGACGTTTCAGTCGGTTTGTAATCGAGATGTTTTTCATCAATTTTTTGAATGAGTTCTTCTGTCACAAGGCGGTGGGACATAAATTCCTGAACGATGCGGTCTTTCCGTTCCATTCTTTTATTCCTCCTTCATGTTTTAGCAGTTCATACACAGAATAACATGAGTTTCCATTTTCAGCATCTGTCCTGCAGCACCTTGCGGACCGCCTTGACATATTTTCGGAATGTTCTCGTTTTTGTCTCTTCCCTCTCTTTATAGGAAAAGTCTTCGAAAAACTCTTTCCTCTGAGCCGTGCTGATTTCAAGCTGCACGCTCATTCCTGTCTGGCTTTCATTATTGATGTTTTCCTCAGCAGTTCCGGCAAATTTCCCGTCCACTTTGACCAATTCTGCGGAAAAGTCAGACTTTTTCAGAGATTTGACGATGGCTTTTGCCAGCTTTCTGTCCGTTCCTCCCACAAGCGTGTGCGGACGGTCGCCCGAATAGCCGTGGAATGCGATGGTATAGCGGTGTTCTTTTATTTTCTGCAATGCCAGAGGCTCGTCAAAGTTTGTGCTGGTAATATGAAGATCGGAGTTGTTCTCATCCTTTTTTCCTTCGAATAAATAAGTTGAATAATCATCATTAAAAGCTCGGACAAGCTCGCTCACTCCGCCTTCTATTCTTCCTCCATGGGGCGAAAAGATTAAACAGTCGCTTCCCGCTTTTTCGTGATAATCAATGTCATAGCCGCTTTTTTCGTTTTCCTGCAATTCCTTGAAGTTCTTGTATTTGTCCCCGGCCTGGATCTGATAGCTTTCCCGGGTTGTTTTTTCGGACCACCTGTATACACCATTTATCATCACTGCTGCGATCACCAAGTAGATGAGTACTTTTTTCTTCATTGGTTATTCCCCTTTTACACTACCTTTCGATTTATAGGCATGTCCTCCATGCCTCATTGTATATTTGGCTTTTTTGTGACACATTTATTTTACGCTTTAGACATGACGCGTTCAATTATGAATAAGTTTGATAAAAAATAAAAATTTAAATATTTTTATTAAAACAATACTTTTTCTTTAGTTTAAAAGATCGATAAATTTTAAGAAGAAAATCTCATAAGAATGGGCTCCTCTGGTTGCAGGTTTTTCCCAAAAGCCCATCCAGCTTGAGAATGAAGCATTCTATCAGGAACGGGGTATACGGTTTGATAAAAGTGAGAATCATCTGCGGCCGCCACCGGCAGATGTTATATTTTCTTTTCTCCCCCGTTCTGTTATCCTATAACCGACAATAAAAGTGCAGGTGATAAAACATGGAAACAGAATATGAAACAAAAGGCTACGACCTGACAAAAGTTTATGATTACAATCAATATTTGGATGTCCGCCACGGACGGTGCGACAATTGCGATTACACCCTTTTTAAAAGCTCTGTGAAAAACGGGCAGTTTTTGCGCGAATGCCGGCGCTGCGGGATGAAAAAAAGCATTTGACCGTTACAGCAAAATTTTCGTATGTATAAAAAAAACTTGTCGACAAGGCTGAATGCAGCTTTGCCGACAATATTATCATGCTGTCCAATATTTAAGCGTCTTTTTGATCTTTGCTTGTGACGATGCCTTGGATCGATTCACCGATCTTTCCGCTGAGATCGGCATTCAGATTGTTGAGATTTTGAATGTATTCGCTGATAATATTTTGGATCGCTTGATTCAGTTCCGCATTCTCGCTTTTTGTGAAGTCAGCCTCTCTCAGATCGATGCCGCTGTTTTTCTGTACCAGCTCATAGATGGATTCGCCAAATCCGGTGATAAGGCTGCCGACTCTCTCGATGATTTGAGCGGTTTCCTGATCTTGCGCACCGGCGCCCATAGCCGTGAAAGGCTTCTCATTTCCTTGCTGTTCAGCCATTTATAGATCCTCCTCTCATAGATGACAGATTCCTTCACAATATATGATCAAAAATCAAATCATGTTTCCGCTGGAGCTTGATACGGCTGCTAAATGGTTTGATGAAGCATAAAAGGACACCGCTAATCTTGAGCGGCGCCCTTTTCTTTAATGAACGTTCGTATACACTTCCTGCACATCGTCATCATCTTCAAGCACGTCAATGAGCTTTTCGACTTTTTCCTGAAGCGCTTCATCGACTTCTGCATAGGTTTGCGGAACCATTGTAATTTCGGATGTTGCCAGCTTGTAGCCGCGCTCCTCCAAGCTTTTCTTCACTTCTTCAAACTGTTCGGGCTCTGTATAAATCTCGAACAGCTCTTCGCTCGTTTCAAGCTCCTCAGCACCGGCATCAATGACCTCAAGCATAAACTCTTCTTCATCTATCTCAAGATCTTCACGTTCGATTGCAATATATCCTTTCCGGTCGAACATATAAGAAACGCATCCTGTTTCTCCCAAGCTGCCGCCGTTTTTGCTGAAAGCGGTTCTGACGCTTGTCGCCGTCCGGTTTTTATTATCTGTCAAACATTTGACCATGACAGCCACACCGCTTGGTCCGTAGCCCTCATACGTAATTTCCTCATAGCTTTTTCCATCCTGGCTGCCGGAAGCTTTTTTGATGGCGCGGTCGATGTTGTCATTTGGCATGTTTGCATTTTTGGCTTTATCGATGACGAGACGCAGACTTGCGTTAGATTCGGGATCTGGTCCCCCTTCTTTCGCGGCTACATATATTTCTTTGGCAAGCTTCATGAAAATTTTGCCGCGTTTAGCATCTTGGGCATTTTTTCGTCTCTGAATATTTTTCCATTTAGAATGGCCAGCCATAACTTTCTACCTCCAAAATAATTCTCGTCTCTATGTACACTTTATACGGTTTTCCCCGTTTTTGTAAAGGAATCGGCCGAGCGCTTATAAAAAATTGCCGGGGAATCCCCGGCAATTCCCTGCTTGTTATTGGTTCCGCAAGCGGTTCAAATTGTTATTCGTCGTGTCTCCGCGATCCCTAATGTTCTGAGGATCATCGTTCATTTCGCGCAGCCTTGTAAATGCGCCGTCGTCCTCGACAACTTGAACGGTCCGGTCTCCGGCAAATGTTTTGGCTGCTTTTCTAATTTGAGTTCTCTCGTTATTTGTCAGCCTTTTATCAGACCGTACGGCGATGATGACCGTTTCATTCGTTACGACTGCCTGGCTTTCGTCAACATAATTCAATTTGTTGACGCGCCCAGTGATATTCCTTGAGATTTTACGGTTTTCCGGTCTGTCATAGCCTGTATCCGCCGTATTCACCAAATGGTTGTGATAATTCATGTCTCCCCGGCTGTAAGTTCCATCGCCTGTTGGAACGGGATTGCCGTTGCCCGCTCGATTGTTTACGTTTGTTGCACCGTTTCTCCCGTTCATGTTTTCAAGCATTTCTGTAACAGGACCGTCATTATCAAGACCTGCATTACGATCTGCATCATTTGAATAATATCCGATCGGGCGCGTATTGTTTCCATTATCTATAGCGTCGTTCGTTCCGCATGCAGATAGACCTGCTGTCAAAAGCAAAATCCCCGAAAACACTTTCAGCTTGCTGTCCAATGGTAGTACCCCCCGTGAAAACCGCTGAATTTGAGCATTGCGCTCTTTTTTAGGATGTGCGGGATGCGAAGAGTTACCCTTGACAGTTATAGACATTCCCGTTAAATAGCATGAAAATGTTTATAGCGGTCCACAATAAAAAAGGAACGATAGATCATCGTCCCATTCCGAATCAGTCTTCATCATCTTCCGGTCTGTTAAACATCTGTCCCCCTGCAGGCTGCTGTCCGTATCCCCCCATACCGTACGGAGCTCCCATTTGCGGCATCTGTCCATATGGCGCCGCACCTGGAAAACCTCCCGGGAATTGGCCCGGCCCGCACTCGCAGTCATCTTCTTTGCCGTGTGCCATATTAGGGTCCCCGGCGTGACCGACGTTTGGCGGTGCAAATCCCGGGAACGGCTGGTAAGGCGCATATGCCGGGGCAGTCATCGGCTGATGATGGTATCCGTGATGACCGGCATTGTCATGCCCCATGTTGTCATCATCGTCATATTCAGCAGGAGATACATAGCTAGGCTGATGCATATAAGGCATTTGAGCAGGATATGGATACCAAGGATGGCAAAATCCCGATCCAGGCAGCACCGGTGAAACAGGAATCCAGCAGCCTCCAGGATAGAACGGATAAGGATATGGATGGTGATGATATCCCGCTGCAGCTACATTCGGCATGCCGTGAAACTGCTTATTTTCATCACCTGCTGCACCGACATTTGGCGGCTGCGGAACATTCGGATAATTGACATTTTCCATATGGTTTTCCTCCTCATTTGTCCATGGATTATACATGTTGGGGCCTTTCTCTTGATGTTCATAAGGTTTTGGAGGTACGTACGGCTGATGAAGCTGATTGACGCTTTGATACAAATTCGAAATGTCGCCTTCAGGCAAACTTGATTGTCCGATGTTCGGGACAGGCGGAACATAAGGAACCGAAGGCTTTTCTTTCGGTTTTATATCTTCAACATCAAGCTTGCTTTTCGGCTTTTCTTTTGCAAATGGATGTTCCTGCTGTTTTTTCGGTAATTCCTTTCGCATATTGAGCTGTTCTTCTTTTTTGACCGGCACTCCCCCTGACGGTACTTTGATTTTCATGCCCGGCATGATCAAGTCTGGATTGCTCAGCTGCGAATTCAGCTTTTTCAGTTCTTCAAAGTCCACTTCATATCTTTCCGCGATTTTTTCCAGAGAATCGCCCTTTTGGACAATATGAATTTTCAACGTTTTCCCCTCCTATGCAAAAACGTGAACGAACAGATGAGAATAACAAATATGCTTCTCCACAAATTTATGCGCATAGCGGAGGGGTTATGATAAAAACTTGTTCTCCAAAAAGTTAACGGATCGTTAACATCCGATTCAGCGCAAGAATGGCATCTTTTGCAATATCTTGATCCACTTTGATCACGCCTGTCGGTTCACCTTTGTCGATCTGCTCCAGCGACCACAGCAAATGCGGCATGTCGATTCTGTTCATTGTCAAACAAGAACACATATCAGGGTTAAGGGATTCGATTTGTTTATCAGGATGTTCTTGAATGATGCGTGAAACAAGGTTCATCTCTGTTCCAATCGCCCATTTGCTCCCCGGTTTTGCTTCATTAATGGAGTCGATGATTTTTTTTGTAGATCCGCTGAAATCGCTGAGCGCAACGACTTCGTGGGTGCATTCCGGATGAACGATAACATTGATGTCCGGATCCCGCTCTTTAACACTTTTGATATTCGCCACGGTAAATTTTTCGTGAACTGAACAATGCCCCTTCCACAAAATGATTATTATGTCTTTCATATCGCCGTTATACTCAAGTTTTTCTGCAATTGGATCCCATACCGCCATCCTGCTTAGAGGAATGCCGAGGTCAAATGCCGTGTTGCGTCCCAAGTGCTGATCCGGAAGAAATAAAATCCTCTCCTTTTGCGATAGCGCCCATGTCAACATGCGCGCCGCATTTGAGGATGTCACGGACGCTCCTCCGTTTCTTCCCACAAAAGCCTTAATTTCAGCTGTCGAATTGACATATGTGAGCGGAATGACCGTATCGCCAAACAGCTTCGTCAGCTCTTCCCAGGCGCGATTTGTCTGCCGCATATTGGCCATATCGGCCATCGAACAGCCTGCGCGCATGTCCGGCAAAACGACAATCTGTTCGTCCGAAGTGAGCATATCGGCTGTTTCCGCCATAAAATGTACGCCGCAGAACACGATATATTCCGCTTTTTTATTTTTTTGGGCGACCTGTGCCAGCTGGAGCGAATCGCCCGTCGCGTCCGCAAATTGAATCACTTCGTCTTTTTGGTAGTGATGCCCCGGGATAAACAGCCTTGCTCCGAATTTCTTTTTGATTTTCAAAATCCTTCCGGCCATTTCTTCCTCAGTCAATTCTTTATACACCTCCGGCATCATGCCGGCGTTCCTGTCATGAATCACTTTTAAAATAGACATCTGTACCCTCTCCAATCCCGCTTATTTTTTCAGATCAACATTCATGCTGATATCAAGGCTTTTCGCCGAATGAGTCAAGTAGCCCAATGAAATACAGTGCACCCCTGTTCCCCTGTAAGCGGGGAGATTTTCAAATGAAATTCCGCCTGAAGCCTCCGTTATAATGCCGGCAGGTGTCATTTCAGCAAATGCTTTCACCGTCTCGGGCGGGCAATTGTCGAACATAATGATATCGGCGCCGGCCTCAATCGCTTCATGAAGCTCTTGTTCAGATTCGATCTCCACTTCGATCTTGACCATATGGCCGCACGCTGACCGCGCTTTTTCAACCGCTTTTGAAATCGAGCCGCAGGCGGCAATATGGTTGTCTTTAATCATGATGCCGCCGTCCAATCCAAAGCGGTGATTGCTGCCCCCGCCGGTTTTGACCGCGTATTTTTCAAGGATGCGCAGGCCCGGGGTCGTCTTTCTCGTATCGCAAATCGCGATATTCGGATCATTCAGCCTGATAATGGACTGCTTTGTTAATGTGGCGATCCCGGACATTCTTTGAATGAGATTCAGCACAACCCGTTCACCGGTCATGAGGGAAGCTGCACGGCCTTTGAGTCGCGCGATCGTTTCCCCTTTACGAACCGCTTCGCCATCTGTTTTCAGCATGTGGACGGCGATCGTTTCATCAAGCAGCCGAAAGCCTTCCAGAATCACTAATTCTCCTGCAAACAAGCCGTCATCCTTCGCTGTGATGACAGCTTCGCATTGATGATTGTCATCAAAAACGGCTTCTGAAGTGAGATCCCCCCGGCCGATATCTTCCTTGAAAAATTCCTTAAGCATGTTCCTAAGTATGAACCGCTGCATATTTCACAATCCCTTCGTTTTGTCTGATCTTGATCCCGCCTTTTGTGTGAACGATTTGCTTGCCGTGCCAGTTTTTATCATCAGGCGCCGGACAATCCGAACGGTAATGGCCGCCCCTGCTTTCTGTACGAAGCAGTGCCGAGGCCGTCATCTGTTTGGCAGTCTGCCATAAATGAGCTAGCTCGAGCTGTTCTATTGTGATTTCTTTCACATTTACGATTTGAACCGGCATTCGCTCAAGCCATTCTTTCACCTTCGTCAATTCATCCTCCGTCCGCACGATCGCCGCATAATCTGTCATTTGTTTCTGAATATCCTTCACATCTGTCAAAGGAACAGAATACGTCACATTCTCAGGCTGAGGAGATTGGCCTCTGACAGGCTCCGGTTTTTGGCAGGCTTGAATCCGCTCCGCCGCTCTCCTTCCGAAGACGATGCATTCCAAGAGAGAATTGCTTGCCAGACGGTTGGCACCGTGAAAGCCGGTGCAAGCGGCTTCCCCGATCACAAAAAGGTTTGGAACAGCCGTTTCTCCCCATTTATTCACAGAAACGCCCCCCATTAAAAAATGCATGCCCGGTGAAACCGGAATCCGGCCCTCTTCAATGGAAATACCGGCTTTTTCGCAAAGAGAAGAAATCGTAGGGAAGCGGCTTTTAAAGTCTGATATGCGGGAAATATCTAAAAATACGCTGCTTCCGCAGGCAAGCTTTTGGTGTATCGCCCGAGATACAACGTCCCGCGGCGCTAAATCCAGCAAAGAATGTATGCCTTCCATCACCCGCTGTCCGTTTTCATCAATCAACACAGCACCTTCTCCGCGCACAGCTTCTGAAACAAGTCCGTGCGCGCGCCCGTCTTTGACAAGCAATGTAGGATGAAATTGAACGAATTCCAAGTCTGCGAGCTCTGCTCCTGCCCGATACGCCAAAGAAATCGCATCGCTTGTCACAGAACGGTTATTCGTGTTGATTTGAAATAGATTTCCGCAGCCTCCTGCCGCCAGCACGACAAAATCGGCTTTTCTGAGAAACGTCTTCCCACGGCTGTCTTTCGTCCAGACGCCACAGCAGCGTCCGTCTTCAATCCATAAATCCGCCGCCGTTTCGTATTCTTTCAGCACGACGTGCGGACCGAGCCGTCCGATTAAGTGCCGGATCAACTCCTGTCCTGTTGCGTCTCCCCCGGCATGCAAAATTCTGTTCACCGAATGCGCGCCTTCTTTTCCGAGGCTCAGCTTTCCTGATTCGTCAGTATCAAAAGGGAAATGCTGAAGGATCAGCTCATCAACAAGGCGCTGTCCGTCTTTAATGGCATCATGGACCGCTTCGATTTGATTGTGGCCGCACCCGGCATACAACGTGTCGTCCGCATGAAGCGACCAGGAATCGCGAGGCAATACAGCAGATGCAATTCCTCCCTGAGCGAGGGTTGAATTGCTGTCTTTTACAGATGCTTTTGTCATCACAACCACTTCATAAGACGGCGGAATGGATGCAGCAAAAGACAACGCTGCGGCACCTGCTCCGACAACAATAATCGTCTGATGAGACATGTCGACTCCTCCTGTAAGTTTACATGTGTCTTGACACCTATATTTACACATCGATAAAATAAACTCAAGTATTTTTTATAAAGAATGGGAGACGAGCGCCGTGATTTATCTTGATTATGCAGCGACGACACCGGCATCAAAAGAAGCCTTGGACGCGTTTCAAAAACTTAGCACAGACGTATACGGAAATTCGAGCAGTCTGCACGATGCAGGAGGGAAAGCCGAAAACATTTTGCGCTGCTGCCGCCAAAGGATGGCAGAACTTTTATCCGGAGAAGAAGAAGGCGTTTATTTTACGAGCGGAGGCACCGAAGCCAACTTTTTAGCGATTCACTCCATCTTAAATGGACTTCCCGCCGGGAAAAAGCGCTTTTTAATGACAGAAATGGAGCATCAGTCGATCCATATTTTGAAACGGCATCTCGAGATGCTGGGATTTGATGTCGACTTGATGAAGCCGAATGCTTCAGGCATCATTACAAGGGATATACTTGAACGGCACCTCCGCCCGGATACGGGTCTGGTTTCGATTCAGCATGCCAATTCAGAAACAGGCGTCATCCAGCCTCTGGCAAAGCTCTCGGCTTACCTGCATAAGCGGGACGTGCTCTTGCACAGCGACTGCGTACAGACATTTGCCAAGATTCCGGTCCGCATTGATGAGCTCGGCGCTGATGCCTTATCGGTCTCAAGCCACAAAGTATACGGCCCAAAAGGAGTTGGGGCTGTCTATATTCGGCCGGGTGTAAACTGGAAACCCGTCTACCCGGGCACTTTGCATGAAAACGGCTTTAAAAGCGGCACCGTCAATGTCCCCGGAATCGGCGCTTTCATTACCGCTGCAGAGTCGACAATAAACCGCATGGATGCCGCGCATCTCAAATTCCAGGAGCTGCGCGCAGGTTTTCTGGAAGGAGTAAAAGACCGGAAGCTTCCCGTCTCCCTTGCTGTGCCCGATTCGGCAAATTCGCATGTTCTGCCGCATATTATAGGTTGTTTTTTTCATTCCTTTGAAGGACAATATACTATGCTGGAATGTAATCGGAGAGGAATTTGCATTTCTACCGGAAGCGCGTGTTCAGCGGGCTATCATGAGCCTTCGAATACGATGAAAGCCCTTTTGATCCCTAGGGAGCTCGCGCTTCAATTCGTCCGGATTTCATTCGGATGCGATACGACAAGCGAACATGTTGATAGGCTGTTGGACGTTCTTGAAGATATGATGAATGAGAAAGGAGACCATCGGATTGACAGACGGATTAAAACTTACGGGAGCTGAGCGGCGCCAGCAGCTGCTGGCTTGGCTGAAGGAGTCAGAGGCTCCGCTTACAGGAAGCGAGCTGGCCAAAAGAGCATCTGTTTCACGGCAGGTCATCGTACAGGATATTTCTTTATTAAAAGCAAAAAACGAACCGATCATCGCAACAAGCCAAGGGTACATGTATTTGCGGTCAGCCCTCGGCAAAAAACAGCCGGTTCAGCGGATCATCGCCTGTGACCACGAACCCGAAAAAACGGAAGAAGAGCTGAATCTGATCGTCGACTTTGGCGTAACGGTGAAAGATGTAACGATTGAACATCCGGTCTACGGAGACTTAACAGCTTCGATCAGGGTCAGCACAAGAAAAGAAGTCGCGGATTTCGTCAAAAAAATCTCTTCGACAAACGCCGCTTATCTGTCTCAGCTGACAAACGGCATCCATCTCCACACATTGGAGGCAGATGATGAAGAGAAGATCGAACAAGCTTGCGGCGCCCTGCAAAAAGCGGGCATCCTCATTCCCGAATAAAAGAAAAGGTCCTTTGCCGTTATCAGCGCAAAGGACCTTTCTTTTATAGTGTATATGCGTTGTAGGCACCGAGCATTTTCACCTTGCAGCCCAAAGCTTCAAGCTCAGCTATTGCACCTGGAATCAGCACGTCATCCAGGGCCATTTCAATATCAATAATGAAGAAATAATTGCCGAGACCGGTTTTTGTCGGCCGCGATTCAATTTTAGAAAGATTCAAATTTCTCCAGGCGAAAGCCGACAGCACTTGGTGGAGAGCTCCCGATCTGTCCGAAGGAAGGGTCACCAGCAAAGTCGTTTTCGGTCTTCCCTTGAGTTGAGGGTTGACCGGAGGGGATGCCTCGCGATCCGGATGAAGCATCACAAATCTCGTGTGATTGTATTCATAGTCATGCACATCTCTTTTGACGATGTCTAATCCGTAAGTATCTGCTGCCATTTCATTGGCGATCACGCCGATGTTCTCTTCCGGATTTTCGCTCACGTATTTTGCAGCTGCTCCGGTGGATGTCGCATATTCAAACGGAATGGAGCGGAACCGGCTGTGCAAAAATTTATGGCATTGCGCGATGGCATGGGAATGGGAATAAACCTTCTGAATGTCTTCCCAAGCCTCTTTTCTGGTAGGATGCACAAGCAAATGCTGACGGATGGGAGCGGTGATTTCTCCGACAATATAAAGAGGCTGTTCGTGAATTAAGTAGTCTATTGTCAGATTCACCGATCCTTCAATCGCATTTTCAAGCGGGACGACAGCCAGATCGATCTCCCCGTTCATCGCCGCATCCATGCAGGCCGGTATCGTGTTAAATGCTTGCTGGTCTGCATCTGAAAAGCAGGAGCAGACGGCAAGGTGCGTAAAAGTTGCTTCTGGACCTAAATAACCTACTCTCATACTCATGATATATGTCATTCTCTCCCTTAAGCGCCCGAACCTAGTATTTCGACCTTTTCTACGAATTCCAGCTTTCTTAATTTGTTCATCAGCAAATCGATATTTTCATCCATGCCTCTCGTACTGACAGAGAGCGTGACATTCGCTCTTCCTTGAAGAGGGATGGTCTGGTGGATCGACAGCACATTGCAGCCCGATTCAGCTACCACTTGCAGCAGATGGGACAGCGTTCCTGAGCGGTCCTCCAAATGAAAAAAAAGCGTGATAATCTGTTCCTTGACCATCGTATAAAAAGGAAAAACCGCATCTCTGTACTTATAAAAAGCGCTTCGGCTCAAATCTACCTTTTGTACGGCTTCAGCTACAGATTCCGCTTTTTTCCGCTCAATCAGCTTTTTGACCTCAAGTGTTTTCCGCATTGCCTCCGGCAGCACGTCTTCCCTGACAAGATAAAAGGTCTCCTCTTTCACAGACTTTTCTCTCCTTTTAAAAACCCTGATTCCTTTACATTGATCCTGCGAAAGGAAGGGCGTTCCTTTCAGCTAAAAGTCGGAGAGCTTGCTTGGCAAACTCTCCGGTATGATCAGTCGATAAATTCAAATTCAAATTCGAGAAGACGGATCGTATCCCCGTCTTTTGCACCGCGGGCCCGAAGCGCATCATCGACGCCCATTCCGCGAAGCTGTCTGGCAAAACGCTTAACAGACTCATCTCTTGAAAAGTCCGTCATTTTAAATAAGCGTTCAAGCTTGGCTCCGCTGAGCACGAAGGTGCCGTCAGGATCACGGCTGATCTCAAACGGCGCTTCCTCATCCTCAAGCTTATACATGACTCTGTTTTCAGCCATGTCTTCTTCGTCGTAGAGCGGGAATTCCGGCGTCGTTTCCAAACGGTCGGCAATTTCAAACAGCAGATCCCTCAAGCCTTGTCTGGTCACCGCGCTGATTGGAAAAACAGGATAATCATCTGTGAGCTTTTCTTTGAAAGCCTTCAGATTTTCTTCCGCATCCGGCATATCCATTTTATTGGCGACAATAATTTGAGGACGTTCTGTCAGCCTGAGATTATACTGTTCAAGCTCTTTATTAATGGTCACATAATCTTCATACGGGTCGCGCCCTTCAAGACCCGACATGTCAATAACGTGCACGATGACGCGCGTTCTTTCGATATGCCTGAGGAATTGGTGTCCGAGGCCAACTCCTTCGTGCGCCCCCTCAATCAGTCCCGGAAGATCCGCCATTACAAAGCTGCGGCCGTCTTCCGTTTCGACCATTCCGAGATTCGGGTTCAGCGTTGTAAAGTGGTAATCGGCAATTTTCGGCTTGGCCGAAGACACGACAGACAGGAGCGTTGATTTTCCGACGCTTGGGAAGCCGACAAGACCGACATCTGCCAAAACTTTCAGCTCGAGAACAATATAGCGCTCCTTGCCGGGTTCGCCGTTTTCAGAAAGCTGCGGCGCCGGGTTGGCAGGCGTCGCAAAACGTGTATTGCCCCGTCCGCCGCGTCCCCCTTTTGCGATGACGGCTTCCTGTCCGTGCTCCGTTAAATCAGCGATGACCTGTTTTGTATCATCGTCAATGACAACCGTGCCGGGCGGGACTTTCACAACCATGTCTTCGGCATTTCGGCCGTGCTGGTTTTTAGACATGCCGTGTTCTCCGCGCGCTGCCTTAAAATGTCTTTGATATCTAAAATCCATCAGCGTGCTGAGACCTTCGTCAACTTTGAAAACGACGTCTCCGCCTTTTCCGCCGTCACCTCCGGCAGGGCCTCCTTTTGGCACATATTTTTCGCGGCGGAAAGCAACCATACCGTTGCCTCCGTCTCCGCCTTTTACGTATATTTTCACCTGATCAACAAACATAATGTCCTCCGTTCTATTCCTAAAAAACCGCTTTACTTGATATGAATTTCGGCGATGCACTCACGGTCTGTTACATCAAACCGCTTGATTTCATAAAAGTCGGCCAGTGAATGATGAAAGTCTTTGATACCGGTCAGCTTTGTGAATACGCCGTGGAAATCGAGAAAGATGACGAGGCGGTCGTCCGGACCGTCCGTCTGCAGCGTGATCGTCAGATGATTGTCGCTGCCTTTCAAAACGGCATCGTCAAAAATCCCAAACAGCTTTCTGATGAGAACGACGAGCCTTTCTTCATAAGCTGACAAATCCTTGACTTGACCGATCACCTCATATTCAAGCGTCAGCGAATGGGCCATCCAGTTAAATGTAAGCAGCTCATACGCCGCGCGCGGGATTCTAAGGTTTGAAAGCTTTGATTCATGCTGAGCTTCGATGACCACTTCATCGATAATTTCAAATACGCGGTCATACTTTTTTAATGTTAAGTTTCCTTTAATCAATTGCAGTTTATTCATCCAGTCGTGCCTTGAGTGGCTGAGCAGATGGATAAGCTCATGGGTCAAAGCCTTATCGTCCATATTCTTTTCTCGTTTTTTCGAAGTTTCTTCCATTTTGGCACTCCCAATCGTTTGGTCTCTCTTTTAGGAGTCTGATTCAGTTTGTACTTTGAATTATAACAGAGAAGGCAGTATAAATGAAACACGTTTATATACTTTAACGAAGCAGAATCAGAGCGGAAACCCGGCCTTATTTAGGCGTCGGGAAGGTGTTTTAAGCAAGTCATGGTGCTGAATGTAAAAAACTCCGGTCAGAACGACCGGAGTTTCGTTTAAAGGTTAGGCTACAGGATATACGCTCACTTTTTTGCGGTTACGGCCGAAACGTTCGAATTTAACAGTTCCGTCGACTTTTGCATATAGAGTGTCATCTCCGCCGCGCCCAACGTTTTCACCTGGATAGATTTTTGTTCCGCGCTGACGATAAAGGATTGAACCGCCAGATACGAATTGACCGTCTGCACGTTTAGCACCTAGGCGCTTCGCCTCAGAGTCACGTCCGTTTTTCGTTGAACCTACTCCTTTTTTAGATGCAAAAAACTGAAGATCTAATCTTAGCATGTAGCTCACCTCCTATATTTTGTTCGTCGTTACTTTTAAGTAACCTTTGTAGTCTCGTTCGATCGTGTCAAGGGAGACGATCATGCCTTCGAGAAGGAGCTGCGCCTTTTCAAAAGCCTCACGATCCGTACCGTCCGGGAAGCGGAAAGATAAAAACCCGCCGTCTTCCCCGAGGTCAATGACCGGCTCAATGCCCGTCAGCTTCATTACGGCATTGACGGCTCCAAAGGCGACCGCCGACGCCCCTGCGCAAACGAGATCCTGACCATGTTCAGCAAAATTCGCATGTCCCGACATTTCAAAGCCCAAGATGTCTTTGTTCGATCGGGATCTTGTAATCTTTGCATGAATCATATCATACACGCCTTAAGCGTTGATTTTTTCGATAACAACTTTAGTGTAAGGTTGACGATGACCTTGTTTTTTGTGTTGGTTTTTCTTCGGCTTGTACTTAAATACGGTAATTTTTTTAGCGCGGCCTTGTTTTTCAACTTTGCCTGTTACCGTAGCACCTTCAACCGTAGGGCTGCCAACTTTAACATTTTCACCGCCGACAAACAATACGTTGTCAAAAGTAACTGTTTCGCCGGCTTCAGCAGCAAGCTTTTCGACGTATACAGTTTGGCCTTCTTCAACTTTGATTTGTTTTCCGCCTGTTTGAATAATTGCGTACATCTCTGCACCTCCTAATAAACTAAGACTCGCCAGTCACAGGGGGCTAAGAAAGCACTTAACGCCTGTGCTGAGCGGTTGTAGCACGGGTGCTACATCCATAACATTAAAAAATATACCAGAAAAGAGCCCGAGTGTCAATGTCTTTTAGAAGGATGGTCAATAAACCAGAAGCAGATCTTCCATTGAGGAAGTCGTGCGCTTGTCTGTAAAATAAGCGTGGAGAACTTCATTTTCATCCAGCTGGCTCAGTTTTTGTCCGTCCTTCTCAATAATGATCGGGTGTTTGCAGCCCCTTTTAAACATGAGCATGACCTCATAAATCTGCTGTTCGGCGCACACCGTGATCGGTGCGAGTCGCCGCACTTCCCTCTCATTTCCATAGTAGCGCTCAAGCAAAAAACGGATATGGGCGTAATGCCGATTGCGATATTCCTGGTAAAGGGATGCAGCCAAAAATACGAGAAGCACCCAAGCGCTCAGCTGCGACGGGGAGACCAGCAGAGTCGCCGCGATTAGAACAGCGCAGCAAAAGCACGATACAGCCAGCATCATCCGCTGCGCTTTCTGATACGGAAGGTGTTTTGAAAACAGCAGAAACAGCAGCTTCCCGCCGTCAAGCGGCCAAATAGGAAACAGATTTATCAAGAGGATGGTCAGATTGTAAAAAGTAAACGTTTCAAATATATGAGGGCTGATGAGCGAATTGACCGCCAAAAGCCAGGCTGCAAATTGAAGCCAAATGTGCTGAACAGGCCCCGCGGCGATGACGGCAAGCTCTTCCTTTAACGGTCTGTTGCCGTGTTCATCGACTTCCAGCGTTCCTCCAAAAGGCAGCAGGAAAATGCCTTTAATTCTCCATGAAAAATAAACGGCAGCAGCAGCGTGGCCAAGCTCGTGGATCAAAATAATGATCATTAAACAAAACAGCGCTTTAATATGTCCTGTCATGATACCGATCGCCATGACAAGCCACAGCAGCGGATGAATGTGAAGCTTGGTGAAGAGCTCCGTCCATTTACTCAAATGTGATCACCTGTATCGGATCAACAAATTCCTCTCCTTGTTTGATCGCAAAGTAATAGATGCCTTTTTGATTTTTATCCTGCTCAATCGTTCCGAGCTTCGTTCCTTTATCTATATAATCGTATAAAGCGACATCCGCTTTTTTCAGCTGGCCGTAGTAGGTATAGCTGTTGTCCGCATGCTGCAAGACCACCGTCAGGCCTGTTTCCGGATTTTTGTCCACTTCAATGACATAGCCTTCCTTCATGCTGCGGATCGTTTCGTCTTCTGTTTCTACCTTAATGCCCTGCCCTGAGAATTTCTCCTGAACCTTTCCTACGGCAGGTACAGCGAGATCCTGATTCACCTCGACCTGGCCGGACGGTTTGGCGCCTTTCGGCTGAAAGAATGCGAGGGGATCGCCGAACTTGGATTCATACCAATTCTGGAGGGCCGCAAATTGGAACTCTTCAGTAAACACCTGGCTGATAACCGGTTTGATTTGGTTTGCGGGTTCAAACTGGCCTTTGTAGGCAATGGCGGACACAAGAACAAGGCATGCCGACAGAAGACATTTCAAGATGAGCGCATCCGCCTTGACAAGCGGGTGCTTCCCGTTTATCAGCAGGGAACTTCCTTCAGGCGGAGGGAAGTCTCCTCCTTTTTCATCTTCCGAAAAGGCTGTCCATGCAGGCGGCTTGAGCGGCCGCTTTTTGCCGTCTGATGAAAAGGGCTGTTTGTCCGGTGTTTTCCGCTTTCTTTTCCTGGCCATTCTTTTTCGAATCCCATCTGCTCTATGACTCATAACCCTCATCCTTTACATTCAGGTTCGTTTGTTCAATGATATGCCTTGTCCCAGGGAATTATGACGGAACATTGACATAAAACTAAAAGGTTTCATATAATAGAAAGGAAACCATTTGGTTTTACTTTTTTCTAGGAGGTCTATTATGAGCAATCAACTAGTGCCTGATATACATAAACAGGCTGTTTTTCACGCATCGATAGAAAAAGTGTGGGAGGCCGTCGCCACCAGTGAAGGCATCGCCGCCTGGTTTATGCCTAATGATTTCCGCCCGGAGATCGGCTGCGAATTCACCCTGCAGTCTCCTTTCGGCCCCTCCCCGTGCAAAGTGATCGAGCTTGATGCGCCGCATCGACTCGCTTTCAGCTGGGATACGTCGGGATGGATCGTCACATTTGAATTGAAAGAGCTTTCTGCAGAAAAAACCGAATTTACCCTGATTCATTCAGGATGGGGTGCGCCGGAAGAAACGGTTTCAAAAGCGGGAGAAAAGCAAGCGGATGTCCGCAATCGGATGAATGGCGGCTGGGAAACAATCGTCAATCAAAAGCTGCGTCAGGCAGTTGAGGGCTAGTGACATCCGCCGCAAAACATGATGTGTTCCAAGCCGTTTCCGATCCCTCCCGGCGAAAAATGCTGGAGCTCCTCGCCGGCAAAGAATTGCCTGTCACAGATATCAGCAGCCATTTCCCGATGAGCCGGACGGCTGTTTCAAAGCATCTCAGAGTTTTGTCCGAAGCAGGCCTAGTCAGCGGGAGAAAAGCGGGCAGAGAAAAACTGTACAGGCTTCATCCCGAACCTCTCGCCGAGCTGCAGCAGTGGCTCGCCTACTTCGACATGTATTGGGACAATAAGCTTTCCTTGCTAAAGCATAAAGTAGAAAACGATCAATAAAACTGCAAAAAAAGCAATCTCGCTTTGGAGATTGCTTTTTGCAGTTAAGCGCGTACGCCGAAAAATGATTTAATCTTTGCGAAAACGCCTTTATTTTCTTCTTCAAACGACTGTAAAGGCACAGATTCGCCCAGCACGCGGCGGGCGATGTTCCGGTATGCGATTGAAGCTTTATTATTCGGGTCCATGACGACAGGCTCCCCGTTATTGGAAGCTTTAATCACTTCATCATCATCCGCAACAATACCGATCAGTTCGATCGACAAGTGCTGAATGACTTCATCAACATCCAGCGTATCGCCGTTTTTCATTAAGTGGTTGCGGATCCGGTTGACGACAAGTCTCGGCGGCTCAATATTTTCTTCCTTTTCAAGCAGGCCGATGATCCGGTCAGCGTCACGAACAGCGGAGATTTCCGGTGTTGTCACGACAATCGCCTTGTCTGCGCCCGAGACCGCATTTTTATAACCTTGCTCAATCCCTGCAGGGCAGTCAATGACAATGTAGTCGAAGTCTTGTTTGAGCTGCTGGATCAGCTTGACCATCTGCTCGGGCAAAACAGCCGACTTATCGCTTGTCTGAGCGGCCGGCAGCAAATAAAGCAAATCATCAAAGCGCTTATCTTTCACAAGCGCCTGATGGATTTTGCATCGTTCCTCAACGACATCCACCAAATCATATATGATTCTATTTTCAAGGCCCATGACAACATCAAGATTGCGCAGGCCGATATCCGTGTCAACGAGACATACCCGTTTCCCCAAAATGGCCAAGGCGGTGCCAAGATTTGCGGACGTCGTCGTTTTGCCTACTCCGCCTTTCCCCGAGGTTATTACGATAGCTTCACCCAATTTTACATTCCTCCCTCAAGCCTTGTTAAACTAGGTCTTAAATGAGCTAATTGCTGAAGGCGGTCAATGACCATATTCTCATTTTCATCTAAATAAGCACATTCCATGTCGTTCCCTTCTTGGATGTTGTCTGGGGAGCGATTGAGCACATGATTGATACGCAATTGAGTCGGTCTCATATCCGAAGCCGCAATAACAGCTCGTTTATTTCCATTAAAACCGGCGTGGGCAATCCCTCTTAATGAGCCGAGGATGAAAATATTCCCTCCGGCTTTCACCATTCCTCCCGGATTCACATCCCCAATGAGAAGCAAATCACCCTCCGTTTCAAGGACTTGCCCGGAACGGACAATCTTAGCGACAGAAATAATTTCGCTTTCCGCTTTTAAGCGGTTTGCTTCATCTTTGGTCATGACTTCACTTTCAATGGAGTGGATGAACAGATTTTGTTTCTCAGTGATCACATCGGTCAGGATCTGTTCTTGCTCCTCGGTCACATAGCGGTGGCCGAGCTTAACGAGAACATTGATTTTCTGGCCTTTTCCATCCATATAATGTTCGAGTGACAGCATATCCTGAAGACCGTACAATAATTCTTCAAAAGAGCATGTGTCATCAAGATGAAGCGTCAATCCATTTTTCGTTCCTTTAATTGTTACGTATTGCTGCTTTTGGGTCTTCACGGTGTTCACCTCAACATCATACTCTTTTCGACATCGGCTCATAAAATCCTCTTTTTACTCATTCCTCAGCTCTTTCTTAAGACTGGTAAAAAACCATTTGAACGGGTAAATGAGCAGAAGGCCGCCAACGGCGTTCAGCGCAAGCGTGGGCAGGAGCCTGCCGAGCACAAATTGATGGAACGGCATAATTTCCGGACGTATCAGCATCTGCACGCCATATTGGTAAAATTCAAGAACACAGACGGCGAGCAGCGAAATAAAAATGACGACCAGCGCGTTTGTCTGCAATACTTTGAACGCTTTTGACGATAAATAGCAAATACCGGCAAAACCAAACATATATACACCTAAAAGGTCGGTGTAATTAATATCATATAACAGTCCGAAAATAAATCCATATGTAATGGCAAAAGGCTGATTGACATAAGCCGTCATAAAAACTAAGACAAGCAGCAGAAAACGCGGGATGAGCTGCTGTTCTTCCGTCACAAAAGGCAAGTTGACAAAATCCGCATAGACGCTGTCAGATACTAAAACAAACATCATGACGACGGGAAGAAGGAAGCGTTTCACGACCCTTCCTCCTCATCGTCCATCTTGTCGACATCCACCGTATCAAGCGTTCTGTCGACGACGATGACGTTATCAAGGTTATACATATCGGCTGCCGGCTCTACATAAGCGATTTTCGTCAAACCGTAGGAATCTGGTTCAACCTCTGTCACTTTTCCGATTGTCAGGCCTTTAGGAAAAACGCCGCCCGCACCGGAAGTTTCGACGAGGTCACCTTTTTTCACTTCCCTGTCTTCATCAGGCTCGATGATTTCCATGGAAAGCGCCTTTTTATCTGAGTCGTAGCCGTTGATGATTCCGTTCACCGTTTTCTTGCCTTTATCTGCAGCGATAACTGTGGAGATTCTGTTGTTTCTGTCTGTTGCGCTTAAAAGCTGGACGGTGGAAGTGAAATTGTTCACTTTTGTGCTTTTGATTTTTCCGATCAAGTTGCCGTTTTCATCTGTTACCGCCATATCCTTCTCAACGCCGTGCTTTGAACCTTTGTTGATCGTAATCAGGTTCCACCACTCATACTTATCGGGATTTCTGGCGATAACGGTCGCCAGAATCGGCGTGTAGTCTTTAATTGATTTCAGATGGCCGAGCTCTTTTCTTAAAGACTTATTTTCATTTTCAAGCTCCTGCAGCTTTGCCTCGTATTGTGTCTGGCCGTCGAGCTTTTTCCGCAGGCGCTCATTTTCGCTGTACGTATTTTTTAAGTCTTCGATATTTTCAAAGAAGCCCGCAAAAAATTGAGCGGGCGTATGAAAAATCGTCTGGAATACACCAGTTGTATCGCCAATAAATTTTTCGGGCCAAGTTGCATTCCGGTCATTCTTTAACGAAAATCCAATCATTGCCACTAAAATGATGATACAAAGGAGTAAAAGCATCAACCGTTTATTTGTAAAAAACTGCGGCATGATTATACACCTCTTCTATTCCCTGTGTCCTTAATTTTTGCCTTTAAATAGATGAATTTGCTCGAGAGCTTTACCTGTTCCGATCGCTACACAGTCAAGAGGGTCTTCCGCAATTAAAACCGGCATTTTCGTTTCTTCGCTGATGACTTTGTCCAGGTGGCGCAGCAGTGCGCCGCCTCCCGTAAGGACGATTCCGCGGTCCATAATATCAGCCGCGAGTTCAGGCGGAGTTTTTTCAAGCGTATTTTTTACGGCATCGACAATGGCGGTCACAGTGTCGCGAAGAGCCGCTGTAATTTCTTTTTCAGTGATTTCAATCGTTTTCGGCAGGCCTGTTAAAAGATCGCGGCCGCGGATCTCCATGCTTTCTCCGTTTTCAGAAGCTTCGGCAGAACCGATTTCAAGTTTGATCGCTTCTGCAGTCCGGTCACCGATCATCAAGTTATATGTTTTTCTAATATAAGTAATGATTGCTTCATCCATTTCATCTCCGGCAACGCGGATAGACTGGGATGTGACGATGCCGCCGAGGGAAATAATCGCGACTTCGGTCGTTCCGCCTCCGATGTCGACCACCATGCTTCCAGTCGGCTCCCAAACAGGAAGGTTTGCACCGATCGCCGCTGCAAACGGTTCTTCAATCGGATATGCATCTCTCGCTCCGGCCTGGCGCGTGGCGTCGATAACCGCACGCTGCTCGACGGCCGTAATTCCCGACGGGACACAGACCATGACATACGGCTTTCTCGCAAATAAGCCTTTGTTTTTAACTGCTTTGCTAATATAATGCTTCATCATTGTCGCTGTTGTTTCATAATCAGCGATTACGCCATCCTTCATCGGGCGGAGGGCAACGACATTGCCGGGCGTACGTCCGATCATGTTTTTCGCATCATTTCCGACTGCGACAATCTGCTTTGTGTCTGTTTGCAGTGCAACGACAGAAGGCTCCCTGACGACAATTCCTTTACCTTTCACAAAAACAAGCGTATTCGCCGTTCCTAAATCTATTCCAAGGTCTCTCGCACCAATTCCAAACATTTGTATGTATCTTCCTTTCTTAAAACAATATTCCTAAGCAAAAACCCATAAATTCTATTATAGCTTAATTTAATGAAAAAAAAAGTGTTACAAATATCCTTTTTCTTTTAAGCTCACAAATTTTTGATCACCGATGATGATATGATCGAGCAATTCGATTCCGAGCAGCTGTCCGGACTCGTGAAGGCGCTGTGTAACTTCTATGTCTTCGCGGCTTGGAGCCGGATCTCCGGACGGATGATTGTGGACGCAGATGAATGAAGCTGCGGAGCGCTTTAAAGCTTCTTTAAACACTTCCCTCGGATGGACGATTGAAGAGTTCAGGCTCCCTATAAAAACCGTGCGCTTGTGGATCACCTGGTTTTTCGTGTTCAGATACACACATACGAAGTGCTCCTGAGAGAGAAAGCGCATATCCCCCATTAAAAAATTGGCCGCATCTTCGGGAAAACGAATCACATAACGGTCTTTGCAAGCCAGACTGTGAATGCGCCGGCCAAGCTCAAGGGCCGCCAAAATCTGCACGGCTTTTGCGCGGCCGATCCCGGAAATGCTTGAAAGCTCCTCGGCGGATGCTTCTTTTAACAAACGGAGGCCGTCAAACGTTTGAAGCAGCCGGCTTGAAAGCTGAAGAACCGATTCTTTTTTCGTACCGGTTCTGAGCAGTATCGCAAGCAGTTCATGGTTTGACAAACTTTCGGCGCCTGTGTTGAGAAGGCGCTCCCTTGGCCTTTCTTCATCAGGAAAATCTTTTAATTTCAATGGCAGATCGCTTATGATAAACCCTCCCTTTTGATTCCCTTCTCGTTCGGTACATCAAAAGGAGTGGAGATCAAACGTTTTCAGCATTCTCATCGTTTTGGAAATCGGAAGGCCCACAACTGTATAATAGTCTCCTTTTATCTGTTTGACAAAAAGCGCGCCTTTTCCTTGTATTCCGTATGAACCGGCTTTATCAAACGGTTCTCCCGTAGCGATGTAAGCGCTGATTTCCTTTTCTTCAAGAGGCCAAAAAGAGACTTCGGTTTCCTCAAAAAATGTTTCGCATCTTTCGCCGTCCTTAATGCAGACGCCGGTGAGCACTGAATGGGTCTGTCCCGAAAGCATGCTCAGCATCCGTTCTGCATCTTCGGCATCTTTGGGCTTGCCCAAATAAGCTCCGTCATAATAAACAATGGTGTCGGCGCCAAGCACGACGGCATCAGGATATTGTTCGGCTACTGCACGCACTTTTTGTTCCGCCAACCATTTGACGTTTTCTGCTGGTGAAAAGTTTCGAATTAATTTTTCTTCCGCATTGCTCGTAACGATGCTGTACGGAATCTGCAGGAGATCGAGGAGTTCCTTTCTGCGGGGTGATTGTGAAGCCAATATGAGCTGTCGGGTCATAAGAAGCCATCCTTTCAAAGGTTTTTGCATAGGAAAAAAAGATACCTGTTTTATCCTACCAAAAGAACGCCGCCGCCACAATTTCAGAAAAATAACTTTTTAATGACAAAAATCGCGAAAATAAAAAAACCAGCACGTCTGCTGGTTTTCTATTTATTTAATTTGGCCCAGCAATAGCTGCTGGCTCTTCCAGCCGTTGGCTGCGGTCGGTTTCTCCAGAAGGTTGACGGCTTCCAGTATGCTCTTCTTTACCTCTTCAGAGCCTTTTGATTGGGCCCCGTCAAGTTGAGCTTTGACATCGGCTATGTTTTGAGATGTAACCTCCGCGCCGAGAATCGCTTTTGCCGACAGCTCAGCCGCTTCTTTAAAAGGCTCCAGCAAACCGGACTCGATTGCAACCGGAAGCTCTTTTCCGCCCCACGCTTCAAAATCGTTTTCGATTAATATTTTGCCAAGTTCAGATGTCATCTGCTTTTCTCCCGTTATTCCGGCGATTACATAAAACCCGTCGTCCTTGGCAATCGACACGGCGGCATACCCCTTGTCTGCGATTTGAGAGGCCAGCGTATCCGCTCCTTCTTTAGACGAAAACTTTCCGGCCTGAACGGCGAAGCTGTTAAAAGATTCTCCCGCTTGTCCGCTATTTTTTTCTCCGCTCTTTTTCTCCTCGGCACCGGAGTCACCGGCTTTAACGGTCTGGCCGTTTTCAGCATCCGCCCCAAGACTGCCGGAAGCCGGCACTCCTTCTTTATGCGTTGCGAGATTCAGCGCAAACAGACCGAGTCCCGTCCCGAGCAAAACAGCAAAGACGATGGTCGCGGCAAATCGCTTCACAGGATACGTAAGAGACGTTTTCGTTTTGCGGTTGTTTTTGGGCTCGTTTTTCTTTTGATAAGGCGCCACCACTTTAGGATCGTCTTTGTAGACGGTTTCTTCTTCGTCCGGTGGCGTCCATGTAAATTCACCTGTTTCATGTGTGCCGTCCTCTTTTGAAGCCGATATTTCCCGTTCTGCCTTTCTCTTTTCTTCCCAGTTCGAAAAGGTAAACTTCTTTTCTTCATTTCTGTTGGAAAACTCTTTTTCATTTCCGTAGATAGTCTCTTCTCTGCCGTTGATCATCACTTTAAGCGGGTCTTGTTCGGGCGCTTTTTTAGCTGAGTTTTTCTTGCTTTTCCGTTTTTTCATATGCTTCCCTCGCTTTCTGTTAATTGTTTTATATTGATTTAGGCGGCAGCTTGGCCGCTCTCTATACGCTCGGCAGAGGGAAGCCAGAAGGAAGGAGGAGTTCTCCTAAAGGCTGTCCCTCTTAATGTCCACACTTTATCACAGCCTCAAAAAAAAAGAACAAGACTTTTGTCGTCTTGCCCAAAAAGGTTTCGTCAAATTTTTCACCACCATGCCGTTTGAAGGTACCACTCGATCATTGGTTCGCCATAGAAGCAGCTCGTCAGCGTCCCGGCCAGAATCGCGGGAGCAAACGGCATTGGTTCATTTTTCTTCAGTTTGCCTGCCAGGAGTGCAATAAGACCAAGCACCGTTCCTGCGGCTGCCGAGAGGAAAAAAGCGAGAACGAGGAGGCGGCTGCCGAGCGCCATGCCGATTACCGCAAACAGCTTTACGTCTCCCCAGCCGATCCCCCCTTTCGTCAAAAGCAGCGTCAAGAGGGGCAGCATACCGCCGGCCATCGCACCGCTCAAACTTGAGTGCCACTGTTCCAGAGGAACAAGGAATCGTCCGACGGCAAAGACAGGCAGGAAAAAACAAAGAACAGCATCCGGAATGATCATGTGTGTCACATCAGATACAAAGACGATCAAAAGCAGAGATATAAGAGCAAGCACAATCACCAGCTCCCCCTCATGCCCAACGTGCATGCCGGCAAACGCAAACAGGATGGCGGCGGAGAGCTCAACTGCCGGATACACGATCGAGAGCGGGGTTTGACATCCTTTGCACCTCCCCCGCTGCATCAAATAGGACAAAACCGGTATCAGCTCCGAGAAGCCCAGCTGCCTTTTGCAGACGCGGCAGAGGGAACGCGGAGCAATCAATGATATCTTTTCAGGAATGCGGCGCCCGGCCGAATTAAAAAAAGAGCCGAGCACTAAACCTGCCGTAAAAAGGTAAAAGATGAACATCGTTATCAACCTCGCAGAATCAAATTTCATGAAAAAAGCTGCTGCCTAGCGGCTGTTATTTTAGCAAATATGAAGCGCCTCCTCTTTTCCTAAAACATAAAAATGCGCCGTCAGCCGGTGGCCAAAAGCGCATTTTTATGTTTTATTCAGTTAAAGCTGCCCTGACGGCGGAAATAAAATAAAGCGACCCGGTGATAACGACCACCGCTTTTTCCTCTTCAGCTTTTTCTTCGATATACCGGAAAACAGAGGCGATGTCTTCATCAAATGTTTTATAATCAGCGGTACTTTGCTCAAACAGCTTTTGAGCGGATTCCGCCCTCGGGAAATCAAAGGATGTGAAGTGAATCGATGACGCAAACGACTCGATTTTGCGGATCATGTCTCTGTACGGCTTATCTTTAAGAGCGCTGAAGCATACGTGAATATTCCGCCCGGCGAAGTGGGAGGAGATCGTCTCGGCCAGCCGCTCCATCCCTTCTTTGTTATGAGCGCCGTCGATATAAACAAGAGGCTTGTTCAATACCTTCTCAAACCGGCCGGGCCATCCCACGTTACGAATGCCGCGTTTCAGCTCTTTTTCGCCGATCGCCGCATGTTTTTCGGCTGTCAGCCATTCGGCCGCAAGTATGGCCAAAGACGCGTTTTGCCGCTGATGGGTGCCGATCAGGCTTGTTTCAATTCCTTCATAATGATGTAACGGTGTTTTCAACGAAAACTGCTCTCCCTCAGGCAATGAAAGCTCCCCGTACAGCTGGCAATCCTCGTGAAGGGATATAAAAGCAGATTCTGTCTCCATCGCCTTTCGCTTTATCACCTCAGCCGCTTCATGCTGATGAACGGCTGTGATAACAGGAACGCCGCGTTTGATGATCCCTGCCTTTTCCGCGGCAATCTCTTTCAATGTACCGCCTAATATCGCCGTATGGTCATGGCCGATCGAAGTGATGACCGTTAACATCGGCTTCACGACGTTTGTCGAATCCAAACGGCCGCCTAAGCCCGTTTCAAAAATAACAAAATCTGTCCGCCTGTATTTAGCAAAATATAAAAATGCGCATGCCGTAATAATTTCAAATTCTGTGGCGGCTCCGAATTCGGTTTTTTCAAGCTCAAGGACAAGAGGCCCGACCTCATTAAAGAGCGCCGTCCATTCTTCATCTGAGATCGGGGCGCCGTCAACGCTGATCCGTTCGTTAAAGGTGATGATATACGGTGATGTGAAGGTGCCTGCTGTATAACCGGCTTCATTTAATACCGAACGGAGAAAAGCGATCGTTGAACCTTTTCCGTTTGTTCCGGCGACATGAACCGCATTGAGCTTTTTCTCGGGGTGCCCGAGCTTTCTCAGCAGCCATTCCATTCGTTCCAAACCCGGCTTCACGCCGAATTTAAGCCTTCCGTTAATCCAGCTGAGTGCTTCATCAAACGTTTTGAACAAGCGCATTCCTTCCCTTCAATTGATGAAGGTGTTTTCCAGCGGCTTTAGAAAGACCTGGAAAACACCTCCTTTTTCGTGTTATCAGTTTTTCAATTCGGCGATTCTTTTTTCTACAGCTTCACGCTTCGCCGTATAATCGGCTTCTTTCGCCCGCTCTTCTTCAATGACATGTGCAGGTGCTTTTTTCATAAATCCTTCATTGCTTAATTTCTTCTGAACCCGTTCAACTTCCTTCGTCAGCTTATCGAGTTCTTTTTGAAGGCGGCTGATTTCTTCGTCAATGTTAATCAGACCTTCGAGCGGCAAGATCAGCTCGGCGCCAGATACGACAGCGGTCATCGCTTTATCGACCGCTTGAATATCCGTTCCGATCTGAAGAAGGCTCGGATTCGTAAAGCGTTCTACGTACAAACGGTTTTCTTCAAGTCGTTCAGCGATTTCCGGCGTGCTCGTTTTAATATAAAGTTCAATCTGCTTGCTGAGCGGCGTGTTAACTTCGCTGCGGATGTTCCGTACGGCGCGGATGACTTCAACGAGAAGCTTCATATCCGCCGCGGCCTCGGTGTCCGTATATTCTTTGACGGCCTCAGGCCATTTGGCGACTGTAATGGATTCCCCTTCGTGAGGAAGATGCTGCCAAATCTCTTCCGTCAGGAACGGCATAAACGGATGCAGGAGGCGCATCGTTTGATCCAGCACATACGCTAAAATGGAGCGGGTTGTCTTCTTCGCCGCTTCATCTTCGCCGTAAAGCGGAAGTTTAGCCATTTCGATGTACCAGTCACAGAAATCATCCCAGATAAAATTGTAGAGATGGCGGCCAACCTCGCCGAATTCGTACTTGTCGGCCAGCTGTGTCACGGTTTCAATCGTTTCATTCAACCTTGTTAAAATCCACTTATCGGCAACGGATTTTTCCCCTGACAGGTCAAGCTCTTCGTATGTCATGCCGTCCATGTTCATCAGAGCGAACCTTGATGCGTTCCAAATCTTGTTCGCAAAATTCCATGTTGACTCTACTTTTTCAAAGCTGAAGCGTAAATCCTGACCCGGAGAGCTTCCTGTTGCAAGGAAGTAGCGCAGCGAATCCGCTCCGTACTTGTCGATTACATCCATCGGATCGACGCCGTTTCCGAGCGATTTGCTCATTTTGCGGCCCTGGTCGTCGCGGATGAGCCCGTGGATCAAGACATCTTTAAACGGACGTTCTCCGGTAAATTCGATACCTTGGAAGATCATTCTCGATACCCAGAAGAAAATAATATCGTAGCCTGTGACAAGGACGTTCGTCGGATAGTAGCGCTTGAAATCTTCCTCATCGATATCAGGCCAGCCCATCGTTGAAAACGGCCAAAGAGCGGAACTGAACCATGTATCAAGAACGTCTTTGTCCTGCTCCCAGTTTTCTGCATCTTCCGGCGCTTCAACGCCGACATAGATTTCACCGGTTTCTTTATGGTACCATGCCGGAATCCGATGGCCCCACCAGAGCTGGCGAGAAATGCACCAGTCGCGGATATTTTCCATCCAGTGCAGATACGTTTTTTCAAAACGGTCAGGGACGAAGTTGACTTTGCCTTCGCTTTTTTGCAATTCGATGGCGGCGTCGGCAAGCGGCTGCATTTGCACGAACCACTGTGTTGACAAATACGGCTCAACGACTGCTCCGCTTCGTTCGCTGTGGCCGACCGAATGCGTATGTTCTTCAATCTTGAACAGCACGCCCTCTTCCTGAAGATCTTTCACGATCTGCTTGCGGCATTCAAAACGGTCCATGCCTTTATATTGAAGGGCATTGTCATTCATCGTGCCGTCTTCATTCATGACGAGAATGCGTTCAAGGTTGTGGCGGTTTCCGATTTCAAAGTCGTTCGGATCATGGGCAGGCGTAATTTTGACGGCGCCTGAACCGAATTCCATATCGACATAGTCGTCTCCGACAATCGGGATTTCTCTGCCCGTGATCGGCAGAATGACCGTTTTTCCGATTAGGTGTTTGTACCGCTCGTCTTCCGGATGCACCGCAACCGCTGTATCGCCGAGCATTGTTTCCGGACGGGTCGTCGCAATTTCAATCGAGCCTGAACCGTCTTTCAGCGGATATCGCATATGATAGAACGCACCTTGTACGTCTTTATAGATGACTTCGATGTCTGACAAAGCCGTTTTGGTTGCCGGATCCCAGTTAATGATATATTCTCCGCGGTAAATCAGCCCTTTTTCATAAAGCTTTACAAATACTTCGCGCACCGCTTTAGAAAGCCCCTCATCGAGGGTGAACCGCTCCCTAGAATAATCGAGGCCGAGACCGAGCTTTGCCCACTGGCTGCGAATAAAATCGGCATATTCCTCTTTCCAATTCCATGTTTCTTCAAGGAATTTTTCGCGTCCGAGATCATAGCGCGTTTTTCCTTCTTCACGAAGCTTCGCTTCTACTTTTGCCTGGGTTGCAATACCGGCGTGGTCCATACCCGGCAGCCAGAGCACGTCATAGCCCTGCATCCGTTTCATTCTTGTCACGATATCCTGCAAGGTGGAATCCCAAGCATGCCCCAAGTGCAGCTTACCCGTCACATTCGGCGGGGGAATGACAACGGTGTACGGTTCTTTTTCAGGATCGTTTTTCGCTTCGAAAAATTTGCCGTTCACCCAATAGTCGTATCTGTCTTTTTCAACTGCAGACGGATCGTATTTTGTCGGCATCGTCAGTTCTTGATTATCCATTTTCAAACCTCCAACAGTATTAAACGGCTGAACAATAAAAAAGAGTCCTCTTGATCCTGTTAAAAGGACGAAGAGAACTCTCTCGCGGTACCACCTTTTTTCATGAATGCAAAAAAAACGCATTCACGCACTTAAATGGGATAACGGGACTTTCCCGAATTTCTCTACTTTTTTGTTCGAGAAATTGCGCTCCTGGGCGACCTTCCAAAAAAGACTGACTGGGAGCCTTTCAGCGAACCGGCTTCCCTCTCTGCAAGCGTCTGTTTTTGTACTCTTCCCATTCAAAGCGGGTGATCATTGACTTTTCAGCACGTACTTTTTCTTATATTACTAAATCTTTTTCATTTTCGTCAATCATCTTTTCCGTTTTTCTGTTGTTTTATACGAGATTGGGCCATGCACACAAGCTCCTTTTCCTCATATGATGCTGTAACGAAAAGGAGAGGAGGCATAAGATGCGAAAAAAATTCAACACATATTCATTCCAGCCGTGGCTGAAGCAAGTCAGGCTTGTTGCTGTTCAAGTCGTCCTCCCGATTACGATATTCCAGGGCATCCGCACGATCATCTTTCCTACCACATTTGATGTCCTCCTTTTGGGCATTCTCATATTCCTTGCGTGCGCCTTTCACCTTGACTGGATTTAAGCACGAAAAAAAGTCCGCATCATGATGATGGGGACTCTGTTTCTTCCTGCAGTTTTCTGTTTTCTTCCGTCTCGTGAATGCTCATCACAAGCGGCTCAGCGTTTTTCATTTGCCAGTACGCCTTTAAAAGCCTTGTGCAGGCTTCTTTTTCCCCGAGCCCCTTCTCATGTTCGTAGCGGTTCAGTACGCCGAATACAGGCCCCGGGTAAGCCATATAGCTGAGGAATAAGCCGATTTCTTCCTCCCGCAAAGGATAGACATTGTGATACGTATAAAACCAGTTTACACATTCCGTGCACATAACGGGGTTCGTCTTAAACATTCTAGTAAAAAATACGATGAGATCATTTGCAGGCGGCGCATGTCCCGCTTTCTCAAAGTTCGTAAAGTAACCCGTTCCGGTATCGTTATAGAGAAAATGCCGAACGGACAGGTGCCCGTGGTTTAAGACCATTCTGGCAGACTCTTTTTCTCTCATGGCTTCATGCCAATCTTCAAGGCGGGCGAGCGCAAAGTCGGCAGCTGATATCGTCTCTTTGAAATACATGGCCGCCTGAAGCTGGAACGGGGACATATACCATTCGTTTTCCGCTTTCATGATGAATGCTTCATATTTCTGTTTTTGCTGTTCCCATTTCCGTTTTGTCCGTTCATAGTGTCCGAGTATTTCTTCCCGCCTCACGCCGAGCTCTTTTTCCGTCCGCTGGTGAAGAAGAGCGATTTCTTTAAACATATATTCGTGTTTTTGATCCCGCTCTTCCTCCCTTTCAAGAGTAAGCCAGGGCATGAGATAGCAGACATCTTCTCCGGCTTGCGTTAAAAATTCGCCTGTGCGGTTTCGATAGACAGGAACGAACTGCCTGTAGCCTTTTTCCTCCAGCATGATCATCTGTTCCGTGAAGCGGGTGTTTCTTGAAGCCGCCAATTTTTTCAGAGCAAATACACCGTGATCCGTATACACTTTCCACACCTTTGAACTGACGGACTCCATATATTCAGGCGTAAGACCGTACTCATTTAAAACAGACTGGATGCCTTCCATCGGCTTCACCACATTTTTATCAATGCATTAGGCATGGCTGTTTTGATAATCCGGTATATAAAGGATCTGTCCCTCTTTTAATTCCTCGTCAAGGGAAAGGGAATTCATCCGGATGAGCTGCTGGACGTTAATATCATAGCGCTCGCACAGAAGATCAATCGTATCATTTTGCTGAACGATGCACATCCTCATTCGAGTAAACTCCTCCTCTCCCTGCTTTGTAAACAGCTTTGTCAAATAGAGTGCGTTGTCGTTTTCCTTTGCTGACACTTCCTGTTCATCCGCTGCCTGCATTTCATCTCTTTCTTCTTCGGGCTCCGTCTGCTCATGAAACGAATATTCCGGGATTTCAATCGTATGCCCGGCTTCCTCTTCTTCATCAATCGCTTCTGCTTCCTGTGTCACCTCAACCTCAAAAGCCTCAGGCTCCCTGTCATTCTGGTCTTCCTTCAGAAGAGGAGGAACACTGTAGAACGGGTTCTCTTTCAGTTCCTCGTGAGGTTGATAAGAGCTGTGCGACAGCTCCGGCTCTTCTTCCGCTTCTTCTCTTTTCAGCTCATATTCTTCCGGTTCCTCTTCCACTTTCTCTCTTTTCAGCTCATATTCTTCCGGTTCCTCTTCCACTTTCTCTCTTTTCAGCTTATATTCTTCTTCCGGCTGTTCAAGAGAGGCTTCTTTTTGATTTTCTATTTCGCGCTTCGTACGCTCTGCCGCCGACAAAGACGCTGTAAAAAACGGTTTAGCTTCCTCTGTGTCGTTTCCGAGAAACGACTGGTAAATCGGAACCGTTTCCTCACCGGTATCATGTTCTTCCGCCTGTTCTTCGTCCTGCTCTTCGTAAGGTCTGTCAAGCTGGATCAAATATTCTTTCTCTTCACCCTGATCTTCGTCGTTTGAAGGTGATCTGTAGGCAGGTTCGAGCTCCTCTTCCGGATGGACGGCCGCAGGCATAGTGCGCGGTTCTTCTTCACCCGCTTCACCGCTCACATTCAAGAGGCCTTCAATCGCCAAATCAGCCTGAATCGTCAGCATCCTCGCATCTGTCAGCTGATAATCGAAAGCGTCAATAAAAACAAATACGTCGTTTAAATGATTGACTTTGTCTTTCGGGATGGTGATATCCACTGGGAAACAATGCGTCAGCTCTGCGCTGCCGTCCCCTTTCAGCTTTACATCTTCTACAAATCGGCTTGTCGCAGGCAGCTCTGCATACTCCCGGGTTTGATCTATGTTGTATTCGCCTGTCAGCTCTAATGACCCTCGTATGGATACATAATCATTTACTTCCTGAACGGTAATGTCAGGATCCAATGAAATCGATAATAATTCGGATACTTCCTGTCCTTTTTGAAAACAGATTGACTCTTCTACAGAAAATTGCAAACGATTGTTTTGCGGCAAACTGATATCCTCCCTTCACCTAATTTTTAAAATTAGATGTCAGTAAAGATGTATGTGAAAAGCAGGCAGAATATGAACAGAAAAATCAGCAGCCGTTTTCGGCACCATGCAAAAAAGAGCCGCCGGCAATGTCCGGCAGCCCTTTTCTTTATCTGGAGCGGCTGATTCTTTCGAATACGCGTTCAGCAGCTTTAATCGTATGCTCAATGTCGTCATCCGTATGAGCGGTTGACAAGAACAGCCCTTCAAACTGTGAAGGCGGCAGAAACACGCCTTCATCGGCCATTCCTTTATAATATTCGGCAAACAGTCCGAGGTCAGACTGTTTCGCTGTATCATAATTGATGACCGGTCCATTTGTGAAGAAAAAGCCGATCATAGACCCCGCCCTGTTGAATGTACACGGAATGCCATTTTTCTCTGCAGCTTCAGAAATTCCTTTTTCCAAGCGGTCAGCTTTGCGGGAGAATTCCCGGTAGGATTCAGGGGTCAGCTGTTTCAACGTTTCAAGTCCGGCTGTCATGGCAAGCGGGTTGCCGGACAGCGTCCCGGCCTGATAGATCGGACCGCTCGGCGCGATCTTCTCCATGATTTCCGCCTTTCCTCCATAAGCGCCGACAGGAAGACCGCCGCCGATCACTTTTCCGAGGCATGTCAAATCAGGCGTCACCCCGAAATAGCCTTGGGCACAGTTGTAATCCACCCTGAATCCTGTCATCACTTCATCAAATATCAGCAGGGCGCCATGCGTCTCAGTCAGCTCGCGAAGCCCTTCGAGGAACCCTTTAACCGGCGGTACGACGCCCATATTGCCAGCGACAGGTTCAACGATGACGCCTGCAATGTCATCTCCGAATTCTTGAAAGACAAGTTTCATGCTTTCCAGATCATTGTAAGGAACGGTAATCGTGTTTTTTGCAATGCTTTCCGGAACTCCGGGGCTGTCAGGGAGGCCGAGTGTCGCTACTCCCGAGCCCGCTTTAATCAGCAGGGAATCACCGTGTCCATGGTAGCAGCCTTCAAATTTTACGATTTTGTTACGGCCTGTGTATCCGCGCGCCAGCCGCAAGGCGCTCATCGTCGCCTCCGTACCGGAGCTCACCATCCGGACGATTTCTATGGAAGGAACGCGGTCGATGACAAGCTCGGCAAGCTCGGTTTCCAGTTCTGTCGGCGCACCGAAGCTTGTCCCGTGTTCTGCCGCCTTTTGAATCTCTTTCACCACTTTTTCATTGCTGTGGCCCAAAATAAGCGGTCCCCATGACAGGACATAATCGATGTATTCGTTTCCGTCAATATCATAGATTTTTGATCCTTTTCCCCGCCCCATAAAAATCGGGTCCATGTTGACTGATTTAAAGGCTCTGACCGGGCTGTTCACCCCGCCCGGCATGACTCGTTGCGCCTCTTCGAATGCCGCTTTAGACTTCTCATAGCTCCGCATCCTCTAAAACCCCCAGTTCAAATTCTTATTCCGAAATCCATTTTGCCGCGTCTTTTGCAAAGTACGTAATGATCAAATCGGCGCCAGCCCGCTTCATGCTTGTCAGCATTTCGAGAACAAGAGCTTTTTCTTCAATCCATCCGTTTTGGGCGGCGGCTTTGACCATAGCATACTCCCCGCTCACATTGTATCCGACAACAGGCAGGTTAAATTCGTTCTTCACTTCTCTGACGATATCAAGATATGAAAGCGTCGGCTTGACGATCAGAAAATCGGCGCCTTCTTCCACATCGGATTTTGCCTCCCGGAGAGCTTCCCTGCGGTTGGCATAATCCATTTGGTACGTCTTGCGGTCGCCAAACTGCGGACTGCTTCCCGCAGCATCGCGGAACGGTCCGTAAAAAGCGCTCGCATATTTTACAGCGTACGACATGATCGGCACATTTGTAAATCCTTCCTGATCAAGCGCTTCCCTGATAGCGGCAACGAAACCGTCCATCATGTTTGACGGCGCAATAATGTCAGCGCCTGCACGGGCTTGGCTGACAGCGGTTTTTGCCAAAAGAACAAGCGATTCGTCATTTAAAATTTCACCGTTTTCCACCAGGCCGCAGTGACCGTGGTCCGTGTACTCGCATAGGCACGTATCGGCGATAACGACAAGTTCAGGAAAGTCCTGTTTAATTTGTGCAATCGCTTTTTGGACGATGCCGTGATCGTGATAGGCTCCGCTTCCCACATCATCTTTGTGCTCAGGCACGCCGAAGACGATCACAGATTGAATGCCGAGGCTTGCGACTTCCTCCATCTCCTCTTTCAAACGGTCCAAAGACAGCTGGTACACGCCCGGCATAGAAGGAACTTCGCTTTTGACGTTCTCTTCCTCGGTAACAAATATCGGATAAATGAAATCAGATGCTCTTAACTCGGTTTCCCTTACTAATTTCCGCATACCTGCTGTCGTCCGCAGGCGGCGGTGTCTTTGAAATGATGCTTCCATTAGTCATTCTCCCTTTCTTGAAATGCGGCACATTTCGCGCAGCATTCCGTCGATTGTATAGACGTCCGGCATATATGATGGAATTCCGTAGTCCGACAGCGCCTTCTTTGTCAAAGGCCCGATCGTAATAAAAGCCGTCCGGTTCTTTTCGGCCCACGCTAAGCTCTCCTCTTTCAGAATGGACATGAATGTATGTACCGTCGAAGAACTGGTAAACGTCACAAAATCAAAAGACGCGTGCTTTGCTGCTTCCTTCAGGTCCAGAATTCCCCTTTCATCACGCACGGTTTCATACAAAATCCATTCCGAAACTTGAATTCCGAGAGGAGAGAGGGTTTTCTTGATGACGTCCCGGGATAAATTCCCTTTTAAAACGACCACTTTGTCATGACGTCCGGCATTTTGCTTAAGTGCCTCCGCCAAATGTTCAGCCACGTATAACTCCGGCATCAGATCGACAGAAAGACCCCTGTCGCGCAAATACCGGGCTGTTTTTTCACCGACTGCAGCAACCTTCGCCTCGGACGCGAGAGGAGCACTGGCCCCGGCGTCCTTTAAATAAGAAAAAAAGAATTTTGCCCCGTTCACGCTTGTAAAAACAAGCCAGTCCGCGCTTTCAAGATCCGCTTGAAAGCGCTGGGCCGCCTCTGGCGGAAGGGCGGGCCGAAACGAAATCAATGACGTTAAAACAGCTTCTCCGCCCAAAGCCTCCACCTTTTCCCTAAAGGATTGGGCTTGCGCTTTATTGCGGGTGACGAGCACTTTCTTTCCCTGTAGAGGAAGATCATGCTTCATGATCTTCCAGCTCCTGTTTCACCCGGTCAATCAGTGCCTTCGCTCCTTTTTCCGACATGACCGCCGCGCATTCTCTGCCGACAGCCCCCGGATCTTTTCCTTTTACGGTTTCTCTGTATACGGTTTTTCCGTCAGGCGATGCCACCAGACCGGTCAGTTCGATGACGCCGTCTTCGTCCATCTTTGCAAATCCTGCGATCGGCACTTGGCAGCCGCCTTCCATCGCATGAAGAAAAGCGCGCTCAGCCGTGACGGTCAGCTGTGTGTAGCGGTCGTTCAGGCGCGAAAAGAGAGACAGCAGCTCCTCATCAGAGCCTCTGCACTCGATCGCCAAAGCGCCTTGCCCAACGGCGGGAAGGCAGCTTTCCGGATCAAGAAATTCAGTGACGACATCGTCCTTCCACCCCATTCTTGACAGGCCGGCCGCAGCTAAAATAATCGCGTCGTAATCTTCGGTTTCAAGTTTTTTCAGCCTTGTATCGATATTTCCCCTGATCCACTTGATCTCAAGGTCGGGGCGCATTTGCAAAAGCTGTGCGCTTCTTCTGAGGCTGCTCGTTCCGACAACTGCGCCTTGTTTCAAGTCAGCCAGCTTTTGACGGCCTTTTGAAATGAGAACGTCCCTGGGGTCTTCCCGTTTTGGAATGCAGCCGACCATCAGCCCTTCAGGAAGCGCCGACGGCATGTCCTTCATGCTGTGAACGGCCATGTCAATCTCCCCGGAAAGCATCGCCTGTTCGATTTCTTTGACGAACAGGCCTTTCCCGCCGACCTTTGACAGCGTAACATCCAAAATCCGGTCGCCTTTTGTAACGATTTCTTTTATTTCAAACGTGAAATCCGGATTTAATTCCTCCAGCTTTTTGATCACCCATTTTGTCTGGGTCATCGCCAATTTGCTTCTTCTTGAGCCTACAATGATGTTTCTCATGTTTTCTTCCTCCCAATCCGTCACGGGCAACCGTTTTAACTAACTAAACCAATGAAACTGCGAAAAGCTGCCGAGCAAAAAGAAATTGATTAAAAGAACAAGAAAAGACGCGGCATTCCACATGGCCGCGATCCTTCCCTGCAGCTCTTTGACAATCCTGATAAATAAATAGTATCCGTATAAAAAAAGCAGCACGATCGATCCAAGCACTTTCGGATCCGCCCAGTACAGGGTTTCAAGCGATACATACGACCAGATAATCCCCAGAATCAGGCTCAGCAGAAGCATGGGAACGCCGATGAGATTGAGGACATACGCCATATGATCAAGTTTTGACAAATCTTCTATTCTCAAAAGCCATTTCCCCCACTTTTTCTTTTTCAATAAGCGGTACTGAAAAAGATACAGCACGGAAAAGACAAAGGACAATGAAAATGCCCCGTACGAAAGAATCGCCATCGTAATGTGGATGATCAAAAGCTCGGACACGAGCCTGCCCGAAAGCTCCGCCGACTGCTGGGCCGTCGGAGTAAACGTGTGGATCGCCGCCATTGAAAAGCCGATGAGATTGGTGAAAAAAACGAGAAAATCCACCTTCAAGAGTTTCGTCAAAACGAGAGACAGCGTCACGAGCACCCACGCGTAAAAATAAAGCCCCTGCGCATTATTCAAAACAGGAAACTGATCTGTGTACTGCATGAAATAAAAAAGGTAAACCGTCTGGAGAATCCAGACAATAGAAAGCAACCAGAAGGCCGCTTTTCCCGCCTTCCGGTTGTGCTGTAAAAAGTCTATAAAATAAAAGAGAACGGTGAACGCGTACAACACGATTGTAACTTCGTTAAGCCTTGCTAACAATGTGTCTGTCATGTCTGTCACTCGCTCGCGATAGAAGTCAAACCCTGCGGATTTTGCCGCTTAAACGCATGAACCGGCTGACGTTCGTCCTGCTTCTCCCCGTCGGGAAAAGCCGCTTCTTCAATATCAAAAATCTGCGTGAACAGTGCAAGCTTTTCTTCGGCATCAGCTTCTGACGCAAACTCCTTCACTTTTAAAATCGGGTCGCGCAAAAGCTGGTTGATAATGCTTTTCGTATGCTTGTTTAAAAGTTTTTTCTCCCTTGTGCTCAAATGAGGGAGCTTCCGTTCGATGCTCTGCATCGTTTCCGCCTGGATCGTCAAGGCTTTTTCCCTGAGAGCCGAGATGACCGGCACGACGCCGAGCGTATTCAGCCATTGTTTAAAAGAAACGATCTCAGCTTCAATAATCAGCTCCACCTCTTCGGCAACGGCCTGGCGTTCCTTCAAATTTTCTTCGACGATCCCTTCAAGATCGTCAATATCGTACAGGAAGACGCCTTCCACTTCGCTGAGAGCCGGGTCAAGATCCCGCGGCACGGCAATGTCCACCATAAAAAGCGGACAGCCTTTGCGAAGCTTATTGACATGTTCGATCATCTCTTTTGTGACGACATAGCCGCTGGCGCCGGTCGAACTGATGAGAATATCGGCTTCCATCAAAGCGCATTGCAGCTCATTCAAGCTTTTCGCCGCGCCTGAAAAACGGCCGGCAAGCTCCTTCGCTTTTGAAAATGTTCTGTTGATCACCGTAACCTGTCCGATTCCGTGGCCGTGCAGGTTTTGAACCGCAAGCTCACCCATTTTGCCCGCCCCGAGAATCAGCACGTGTTTATCGGAAAGGTCGCCGAAGATTTTCCTGGCAAGCTCGACGGCGGCATAGCTGACGGATACAGCATTTGAAGCAATGTCCGTTTCGGCATGGCAGCGCTTTGCGACCGTGACCGCCTGCTTAAACAAATAGTTGAAAACGGTACCAATTGTCTTCTCTTCCTGAGCCAGCTTAAAACTTGTACGCACTTGGCCCAAAATCTGCGTTTCTCCAATAACCATCGAATCCAATCCGCACGATACGCGGAACAGGTGTTCAACGGCCCCGTCGTTTTCATAAAACTTCAAGTAAGGCGAAACGTCCTCTTTGCTTAATCCGAACCAGTTCGCCAAAAACATTTTCATATAATAACGTCCGGTGTGCAGCTGATCAACGACTGCATACAGCTCTGTCCGGTTGCATGTCGACACGATGATGTTCTCAAGTATGCTTTTTTCTTCTTTCAATTGCGACATCGCCTGCCCCAGCTCATCCGGCTGAAAGGTTAACTTTTCACGTATATCAACAGGGGCTGATTTGTAATCCAATCCCACGACAAGTATATGCATAACTCTTGCTTGCACCCCCAACATCTATCTAAATTAGAATGATTATAATATAGAATTTATTATTCAAAACGATTATAACATATATTCACTATTTTCTCTTCCCAAAATGTGAACAGATTTTAAAAAATTGATGTGATATAGTAGAAAATGTGTTTCTATTTCTTTCACTACATCAAGAAGGTGATACTTTGAAAAAGAAATCTGTTTTGCTTCCATTGCTGTTGATAGCCGTTGCTGTCTACGCCTTTTTGCGGTCGGGCCGGATCAGCCTGTTTGACGGCCAGGAAGAATGGTCTGTACTTGCAGGTCTCGTCGGACTGGCTCTTTTTTATCAGGGACAGAAGGAAGCCGATTCCGCCCATTCCTTTGCAGGGCTCTTAATGACAGCGATCGGCGTTTATTTCACATTTAAAGAGGACTATTTCAGCCGCGCGGATGATTTTGCGGTCATCGTGCTGATCTTCGGTGCGGCGCTGCTTGTCAAATCGTTTAAGACAAAAGAATATCAATATGAAAGTCTGCTGATGATCGCGGTCGCCCTCTATCTTTACTTTTTCCGGCAAATTGCCGCCTGGCTGAAGTCGGTGAATATCGAGACGGCATATGTAGAAGCTTATTGGCCGGCCGCTTTTATCGCGGTTAGTCTGCTCTTATTATTCTTAAAAAGAAAATAGTTTATTCAAGAAAAAGCACTTGCATCAATCCCGCAAGTGCTTTTTCTTTATCTCGCGATCATTTGCTCGATCGCCGACCATGCTTCTTGTTTACCCTTTTTCGTTTCGGAGGAAAACAATATGAGCCGGTCTTCTTTTTCTATATTAAGCGTCTCTTTGACGACTTTGGCATGCTTTTCCCATTTGCCTTTAGGGATTTTATCCGCTTTTGTCGCAATCACGATCACAGGAATTTCATAATGCTTTAAAAAGTCGTACATCATCACATCATCCTGTGAAGGAGCATGCCTGAGGTCGACGATTTGAACGACCGCTTTCAGTTCTTCGCGGGATGTCAAATACGTCTCTATCATACGGCCCCAAGCCTCGCGCTCCGTTTTGGAGACTTTTGCAAATCCGTAGCCGGGCACATCGACAAAGTGAAGGACATCGTTAATGATATAAAAGTTTAATGTCTGTGTTTTGCCCGGTTTTGAAGATGTCCTCGCTAAGTTTTTACGGTTGATCATTGTATTGATGAATGACGATTTTCCGACATTAGATCTCCCTGCAAGGGCGATTTCCGGCAGTCCCCCTTCAGGGTACTGCTCGGGTTTCACCGCACTGATGACAATCTCTGATTTCGTTACTTTCATTTCTCTTCTCCTACTAGCGCATGCTTTAGAACTTCGTCCAGGTGAGCGACGGGAATGAAGGTCAAGCCTTCCCGCACGCTGTTTGGAATGTCCTCAATGTCTTTTTCATTATCTTTCGGCATAATGACAGTCTTTAAGCCGGCACGGTGTGCGCCGAGCGCCTTTTCCTTCAAGCCGCCGATCGGAAGAACGCGGCCTCTTAACGTGATTTCGCCGGTCATGCCGACATTTCGCGAAACAGGTCGGCCCGTCAGCGCCGAGACAAGAGCCGTCGCCATTGTGATCCCCGCGGATGGGCCGTCCTTCGGAACGGCTCCTTCCGGCACGTGAATGTGAATATCGTGTTTTTCGTGAAAATCAGGGCTGATGTTCAACTCTTCCGCCTTTGAACGGACATAGCTGAATGCGGCCTGCGCCGACTCTCTCATGACATCGCCGAGCTTTCCGGTCAAAATGAGCTTGCCTTTCCCGGGGGAAAGAGACACTTCGATGGACAGCGTATCACCGCCGACCGTCGTGTAGGCAAGACCTGTGACAACGCCGATCTGATCGTCGAGCTCAGCCTGTCCGTACCTGAACATTCTTTTTCCTAAATAGTCTTCAAGGTTTTTGTCTGTGACCGTAATTCTTTTTCTTTCCCCTGATACGATCAGCTTCGCCGCTTTTCTGCATATCGCTGCGATTTGGCGTTCAAGATTTCTGACGCCGGCTTCCCTCGTATAATAGCGAATGACGGCCAGGACAGCCTGCTCCCGTATTTGCAGATTGGATTTTTTCAAACCGTGTTCTTTCAGCTGTTTTGGAAGCAGATGGTCTTTGACGATTTCGACCTTTTCCACTTCCGTATAGCCGGCGATCGTGATGATCTCCATGCGGTCTCTGAGCGGGCCGGGGATTGTGGCCAGGTTGTTCGCGGTTGCGATAAACAAAACCTTTGATAAGTCAAATGTCTCTTCAATATAATGGTCGCTGAACGTATGGTTTTGTTCAGGATCGAGCACTTCCAGCATCGCTGAAGCGGGATCTCCCCTGAAATCCGACGCCATTTTGTCAATCTCGTCCAAAAGGAATACGGGATTGTTCTTGCCTGCTTTTTTCATCCCCTGAATGATGCGGCCCGGCATGGCGCCTACATATGTGCGGCGGTGACCGCGGATTTCAGATTCATCCCTCACGCCGCCAAGGGAAATGCGGACGAATTTGCGTCCGAGCGATTTGGCGATCGATTTCGCCAGAGAGGTTTTTCCAACACCCGGAGGGCCGGCCAAGCATAAGATCGGTCCTTTTAACGAGCGGGTCAGCTTCTGGACAGCCAAATATTCGAGAACCCGCTCCTTCACTTTTTCAAGGCCGTGGTGTTCTTCATCGAGAATTTGACTGGCGAGCTTTAAATCCAGCCTGTCTTCTGTTGCATCGTTCCATGGGAGAGAAATAAGCCATTCGATATAATTGCGGATGACAGAGCTTTCAGCTGAGCTGGACGGAATTTTTTCGTACCGGTTCAGCTCTTTAAGCGCGGTTTCTTTCACATTGTCAGGCATTCCTGCCTGTTCGATTTTTTCGGTCAGCTTTTGGACCTCGCCCGTTTTTCCTTCTTTATCGCCAAGTTCTTTTTGGATGGCTTTCATCTGCTCGCGCAGGTAATACTCCTTTTGTGTTCTTTCCATTGAACGCTTGACGCGCTGCCCGATCTTCTTTTCAATCTCAAGGACTTCTTTTTCATTGTGAATCAGGTCGATTACTTTGTTCAATCTGGCTTTGACATCGATCGTTTCCAGCACTTCCTGCTTGTCTTTCAGCTTGAGCGGGAGGTGGGAGGCGACAATATCGGCCATTCTTCCCGGCTCTTCAATATCTGTCACAGCGGCAAATGTTTCCGCCGATATTTTTTTCGAAATCTTTATGTATTGATCGAAGTGGTCAAGCAATGTGCGCATGAGTGCTTCATCTTCAACATCTTTTTCAGTCTCTTCATCGATTCGCTCGATTTTTACAGACGTATATTCATCTAAGTCATGGTACTCAAGAATGCGGGCGCGCTGCAACCCCTCCACCAAAACGCGGATTGTTCCGTTCGGCAGCTTGAGCATCTGCTTGATTTTCGTATAGGTTCCGAATGTAAAAATCTCGTCTTCATCCGGTTCGTCTATGGATATGTCCTTTTGCGTTGCCAAAAAGATCATATGGTCATTCATCATCGCCTGTTCAAGTGCCTGAACCGACTTTTCACGCCCGACGTCAAGGTGCAAAACCATCGTCGGATAGACGAGTAAACCTCTTAAAGGGAGGAGCGGGATGTTTCGTTTCGTTTCATCTGCCATTTTGACTGACACCTCCGTAACTTTAGTATGAACCATTATAATATACTTTTTTTATTCCTGTACAATTGTAAGCCCGGCGAAATAAAAAGGGTCTCCTGTAGTATACCCTTTCTTTCAGTTCTGAAAAAGGAAAAGATGTCCTCCGCTAAGAAAACATGCCGGCTCCCGGCTTCGGAGAAACCGCCCCGAAAAAAATCCCCATCTGAAACGATGGGGATTTAAACGGATTCTCTTTTCATTTGAACGCCGTCGGGCATTTCTGAAGGAGGGTTGACCAATACGAGGTCGAGTACTTCCTGCAAGGTTTTGACGGGAACGATATGTATGCCTTCTATCCGCTTTAAAATCGACTGAACATTTTCGTGCGGAATAATGACTGTTTTTGCCCCCGCATGCTTGGCCGCTTTGATTTTCGGAATCACGCCGCCGATCGGCTTTACCCGGCCGTTCAGGCTGATTTCACCCGTCATGGCGACAGTATGGTCTATCGGAATCTTATGAATAGCGGAGAATATGCCCGCCGCCATTGCAATCCCTGCAGATGGTCCGTCAACCGGGATACCGCCGGGGAAATTCACGTGAATATCATAATCCGAAGCTTTGACTCCCATTGTCCGCAATACAGTCATGACGTTTTCGACCGATCCTTTCGCCATGCTTTTCCGGCGGATCGATTTTGACTGGTTGCCGATATTCTCTTCTTCTGCAATGCCTGTGATATTAATCGATCCTTTATCAGCCGCCTGATTGACTGTGACCTCAATTTCGAGCAGCGAACCGCTGTTAGGCCCGTGGACGGCAAGTCCGTTGACGATGCCGACCTGCGGTTTAGAGGCGATTTTTTGTTCGTATTTCGGTGTCAGCTGGCTCGAATGGATCACCCATTCGATATCTTCAACCGTCACCTCGTCGCGCTCTTCAGTCAAAGCCATTCCGGCGGCGATTTGCATCATATTGACGACTTCGCGGCCGTTTCTCGCATACCGCGTCAACAGGTCGAGTCCTTCCTCTGCGACTTTCTTTTGAATCTTATCTGCCGCTTTTTTGGCGACCGTTTTTAATTCGTGCTTTTCAAGGTCGCGGAAGAACACTTCCAAACATCTCGACCGAATGGCAGGCGGGATTTCATCAGGCATCCTTGTCGTCGCGCCGATCAGTCTGAAATCCGCCGGCAGCCCGTTTTGAAAAATGTCGTGAATATGCTTGGGGATTTGCGTGTTTTCTTCACTGTAATAGGCGCTTTCCAAAAAAACTTTCCGATCTTCGAGCACCTTCAGCATTTTATTCATTTGAATCGGATGAAGCTCTCCGATTTCATCGATGAATAATACTCCACCGTGTGCATGCGTGACGGCTCCCTGCTTTGGCTGGGGAATTCCGGCCTGCCCCATCGCTCCGGCGCCCTGATAAATCGGATCGTGGACCGAACCGATCAACGGGTCGGCGATTCCCCGCTCGTCGAAACGGGCCGTTGTCGCGTCAAGCTCGACAAAGGCGGAATGTTCCTGGAACGGTGAGCGCTTGTTCTTTTTCGCTTCTTCAAGGACAAGCCTTGCAGCTGCCGTTTTTCCCACACCTGGAGGGCCGTAAATAATGACATGCTGCGGATTCGGTCCGCAAAGGGCGGCTTTCAGCGCTTTAATGCCGTCCTCCTGGCCGACGATGTCTTTAAAAGCCGTCGGCCTCACCTTTTCCGATAAAGGTTCTGATAAATGGATTGATCTCATTTTCCGGAGCTGTTCCATCTCTTTTTTGGACTCTCTGTCTATCGTAACCTTTTGGGTTCTTTGATTTTTGAGCAAATTCCAAAAATATAATCCGATGATGATCCCGAAAAATAGTTGTACAAAAAGTGCAATGCTCGTCCAGCTCAACTGATGGTCCCTCCTGAAATGGTTTCGTATCTTTAGTATGTCAGATAGTATTTCCTGATCAGGGAGGGAATAAACGTACAGAAAGGGATTATTTTGCTTTTGAAGCCGTCACTCTGCTCCGGGATGCCGACGGTTTCCGGATGCAAAAAAAGAACCTCCTTTAGGCCAGGAGGTTCTCTGCATTATGCTGAAGTTTTTTTGTCTTTATTGACGACCGTGCCGTCTTTCATAATGAGACGCGGCGGTTCGCCGTCAGTGACGGTTTTGCCTGTGATCACGCATTTTTCAATATCCTCGCGAGACGGCAGATCAAACATCACGTCGAGCATGATTCCTTCGATAATGGAACGAAGTCCGCGTGCTCCTGTTTTACGTTCAATTGCTTTTTTAGCGATTTCTGTGAGCGCTTCGTCTTCAAACACAAGCTCCACATCATCCAATTCAAGCATTTTTCTATATTGTTTAACAAGCGCGTTTTTCGGTTTTGTTAAAATTTCAACCAGCGCTTTTTCATCCAGCGGCTCAAGGCTTGCGATGATCGGGAGACGGCCGATGAATTCAGGGATCAGCCCGAAGCGAAGCAAGTCTTCCGGAAGCACTTTGGAAAGAAGCGCTTCTTTTTCAAGGTCTTCATGCTTGTTGTCAGAGCCGAAGCCGATGACCTTCTGGCCGAGACGGCGCTTGATGATCTGCTCGATTCCGTCAAAAGCTCCGCCGCAAATGAACAGGATGTTGGTTGTGTCAATTTGGATGAACTCTTGATGAGGATGCTTTCTTCCGCCTTGTGGAGGAACGCTGGCAACCGTACCTTCAAGAATTTTAAGCAATGCCTGCTGAACGCCTTCGCCTGATACATCGCGTGTAATCGAAGGGTTCTCGGACTTTCTGGCCACTTTATCGATTTCATCGATGTAGATAATGCCTTTTTCCGCTTTTTCAACATCGTAGTCAGCTGCCTGGATCAGCTTAAGCAAAATGTTCTCCACATCTTCACCGACATAGCCTGCTTCAGTAAGCGACGTGGCATCCGCAATGGCGAACGGCACATTCAGGATGCGGGCAAGCGTTTGAGCAAGAAGCGTTTTTCCGCTTCCAGTCGGTCCGATCATGGAAATGTTACTTTTTGACAGCTCGACGTCGTCGACTTTGCTGTTCGAATTGATCCGCTTGTAATGATTGTAGACGGCCACGGCAAGGGATTTTTTTGCCTGGTCCTGGCCGATGACGTATTCATCAAGAATCTCGCGGATTTCCTTTGGCTTCGGAACATCTTTGAACTCCACTTCTTCTTCAGAGCCGAGTTCCTCTTCTACAATTTCAGTGCAAAGTTCGATGCACTCGTCACATATATATACGCCTGGTCCGGCGACAAGCTTGCGTACCTGATCTTGTGTTTTACCGCAAAACGAGCATTTCAATTGTCCTTTTTCCTCGTTGAATTTAAACATTCTTTCACCCCTTATATCCTTGTCATTCCTGTTTCTTCGTTAAAAGAAACATCGCTTGAAAACATTCGTTCCATTATGTATTGCATTTTACCACACTTTCCAAAAAGGCGATAACGTTGTGTTTGCCGTCCGGCATATTCAATATGTATGTTGATCAAAACGACATTATCTATCCTTTCCCAAAGAAAAGATGATAAGTCAAAATTGTATAAAACAAGGCACGAAACATTCGCGCCCTGTTTTATATAAAGTATGATTATGAAACATATTAACGGTTTTCTACAAGAAAATCAATTGCTTTGCGAACTTTTAAGTCCTCTTTCATTCCGTCTGTAGAACCGATTGCTTGTTTGATGTTTTCAACAGGCATGTTGTATGCTTCAGCCATTTTAGAAAGCTCTTCTTCGACTTCTTCGTCAGTGACTTGAAGGTTTTCCGCTTTGGCGATCGCTTCCAGTGTCAGGTTGGATTTCACGCGTTTTTCAGCATCCTCTTTCATTTGCTCTTTCAGCGCGTTTTCATCCTGTCCTGAGAATTGGAAGTAAAGCTCAAGGTTCATGCCCTGCATTTGAAGACGCTGTTCGAATTCTTTCATCATGCGGTCAAGCTCTGTGTCGATCATCGCTTGAGGAATGTCAGCCTCAGCGTTTTCAGCTGCTTTCAAGACAAGCTCTTCGCGAAGTTTAGCGTCCGCTTCGTTTTCCTTTGCTTCTTCGAGACGTTTTTTCGTTTTTTCAGTCAGCTCGGCAAGCGTTTCAACTTCCTCGTCGACATCTTTTGCAAACTCGTCATCAAGCTCAGGAAGCTCCTTCGCTTTGATTTCGTGAATTTTCACTTTGAATACCGCAGGTTTGCCCGCAAGCTCTTCCGCGTGGTATTCCTCTGGGAATGTCACTTCAACGTCTTTTTCAGCACCGGCTTCAAGTCCGACAAGCTGATCTTCAAAGCCCGGGATGAAAGAGCCTGAACCGACTTCAAGGGAATAGTTTTCCGCTTTTCCGCCTTCGAATGCTTCGCCGTCTACGAATCCTTCGAAGTCAAGAACAACAGTGTCCCCTTCTTCAACTTTGCCGTCTTCTTTTACAACGAGTTCAGCCTGGCGCTCTTGGAGAGACTTAAGTTCGTTTTGAACGTCCTCATCCGTTACGGCAGTATCGTCTTTTTCAATGCCAAGGCCTTTGTATTCGCCAAGTTTCACTTCAGGCTTAACCGTTACCTTCGCAGTGAAGATCAGGTTTTCGCCTTTTTCGATTTTTTCCACATCGATTTCCGGACGGTCAACAGGCTCAATGCCTGCTTCCTCTACCGCTTTCGGATATTCGACAGGAAGCAGGATGTCCAGCGCATCCTGATAAAGCGCCTCTACGCCAAAACGCTGTTCAAACAAACCGCGCGGCACTTTCCCTTTGCGGAATCCAGGAATGGATACTTGCTTTACTACTTTTTTAAATGCATCATCAAGGGCTTTATTAAAGGTATCGGCATCTACCTCAACCGTTAAAACGCCTTCGTTTCCTTCTTGCTTTTCCCATTTTACTGACATGTGTTTCCCTCCAAAATCTATTCAGGTTGTGTCGGTTTTCCATTTTAAAACAAGCAAACGGCTACGTCCATCGCAAGCTGCCGACTGAGTGCAGCTCATGTGTTTCTGACAGCCATCATTATGTATACAAAGATAAATAATGAATCTTTAGCGGCAAACGGATCAACTTCCGTTTTTCACAAATGCAACCACTATATTATAACACAATGCCTGCTGCTTTCAACATTTACAAATAAGAAATTTCTTCTATGTCTTTGATCAGCGCGCAGGCTTCGTCAAGCTGTCTGTCATTGAATTCATAGAGAATATGAAGCTCCTCTTTATCGATGTCGATCCCGTGCATCTCATATCCGACTTTATGCAGTGCAGCAGCCCAGAGCTCGCGGTTTGAGTATTTCGGCTGAAACGGATAGAGGACGTAAATATGCCTTCTCCACAGCTCTTCGACCGCCTGGTACAGCGTGGGATTTTCATTCCCCAGCGTATCATCGAGCACGCTCAGAACATGCTTTAATATCGGCATGTCATCAGGCTTGACCGTCTCTGTCGGATTAATTGTCATCGAATCGCCAAATTTTGCGACAAGCGTCGGCTTTTCATGGTCTGACTCGGCTAAAAGCTGAAGAATCATCGTTTTTACGACAGGATGTGCGCTCGGATTTTGCAGAATCGTTTTCAACAAGCCGATATAGCTTGTCAGATTGCGGTCCTTCAGCCCGTGAAGAAGCTTAACCTGCTCTTCCGTGTCATTCAAAAGCCTTTCCTGATCAACCTCCTCCGTCTCGGGAAGGTCTTCGGTGATGTCCTCAGGCCCCGGGTCTTCCGTCATCTTGCGGCTGAAATCAAGCAGTTTATAAAACTGTTCCGCGCTTTCAGGAGGAAGCTTGTTTTCTTCGAGTACAGCTTCGATCGTTTCTTTAACTTTTTCGTATTGTCTGAGCTGGATTAAAATCGTCATATAGACTTGCAAAACGGTAAAATAGTGGCCGTGGCCTTCCTTCAGCATTTTTTCGCAGATGCCTTTCGCTTCTTCAAGCTCGCCGATTTCAAGCAGGCAGATGGCCATTCCCAGATAAATATCAGATTCCTCATCATCATAGCGCTTCGCTTCAGAAAACAGCCTGAGCGCTTCATGGTAATTCTTTTCTTTGAGCGCACCCATCCCTTTGTGCACTAAACGCTCCTTTACGTTCGGGAACGGTATGATCTTCGAGTTCTTCTTGTCATGCTTCATTTCTAAGTTCCTTTCAGGCACTTATTTTTTAACAAGTGTATCAACCCGGCCCGCTAAACACAAGAAAGAACCGGCGGCAGTATGCTGCCGCCAGCAAAAAAAGCCTCCGATCTACATCGGACAGCTTTTTTATGCTTGCAGCCAAGAACTTCTCTGTTTCTCAAATTGTTCGATTTCTTCTTCAAGGAGCAATGTTAAAGAAATTTCGTCGTAACCGTTCAGCAGCATCTCTTTCCAATGCGGATCGACCTCAAAGGCAATCTGCCGCCCGGCATGATCTGTTATCGTCTGTTTTTCGAGATCGACCGTCATCGTCAAAGATTGATACTCATACTGTTCAGCAAGCTCTTTCCACGCCTCATAAGGAAGGCGGATCGGCAGCATGCCGTTTTTAAAACAGTTTTGGTGAAAGATATCGGCAAAAGACGGCGCGATAATGATTTTAAATCCGTAGTCGTCAAGCGCCCATGGCGCGTGTTCCCTTGAAGAGCCGCAGCCGAAGTTTTCGCCGGCGATTAAAATCGAAGCGCCTTTGTATTCCGGCCGGTTCAGTTCAAAATCAGGATTGGGATCGCCGTTATCCAGATAGCGCCAGTCAAAGAAAGCAAAACGGCCGTATCCCGTTCTTTCGATCCTTTTTAAAAATTGCTTCGGAATGATCTGGTCCGTGTCTACGTTGATTCTGTTTAGCACCGCCGCTATTCCGTTATGGGTCTTTAATGGCTCCATCTTGTCACTCCTCTATACAGCTGTTGTCTCTTGGTAATATTTTCTGACATCGACAAAGCGGCCGTGAATCGCGGCCATCGCAGCCATCGCCGGGCTGACGAGATGCGTTCTGGCTCCTTTGCCCTGCCTGCCTTCAAAATTGCGGTTGGAAGTCGAAGCGCAGCGCTCTCCTTCAGGGACAACATCATTGTTCATGCTCAAACACATGCTGCATCCCGATTCTCTCCATTCAAAGCCCGCTTCGATGAAAATCTTGTGAAGCCCTTCTTTTTCCGCTTGGATTTTGACGCTTTGCGAGCCGGGTACGACGATCGCTCTGACGCCGTCGGCGACTTTTTGACCTTTAATCATTTCGGCCGCCTGGCGAAGATCTGTCATACGCGAGTTGGTGCATGAACCGATAAAGACATGCTCAATTGTAATGTCCTCGATTTTTTTATATGGTTCAAGACCCATATATTCATATGCGCGCTGCGCTTCTTTTTTATCGTCTTCCTGCAAGAAAGCCTCAGGCCCCGGAATCGTTTCATCAACCGGCAGCACCATGCCAGGGTTGATGCCCCACGTCACCATCGGAGAAATGGCGCTTCCGTCCATCACGATCGTCCGGTCGTAGACCGCCCCCGGATCGGTTTTCAGGTTCTTCCATTCTTCTACAGCTTTCTCAAAATCCTCGCCTTTTGGCGCATATTTTTTTGTTTTGACATATTCAAACGTCGTCTCATCCGGTGCAATCAATCCAGCTCTTGCCCCAGCTTCGATTGACATGTTGCAAACCGTCATCCGTTCGTCCATCGACATGTCTCGGAACACTTCGCCGGTATATTCAATGACATAGCCCGCACCGAATTTAACCCCGTATTTTCCGATGATCGCCAGAATGACGTCTTTAGCCGTCACTCCTTTTTGCAGTTTGCCGTCAACGCGGATTTCCAGCGTCTTCGGTTTTTGCTGCCAAAGCGTCTGCGTTGACAAGACGTGTTCGACTTCGCTCGTTCCGATTCCGAAAGCGAGCGCGCCAAACGCTCCGTGTGTGGATGTATGGCTGTCTCCGCAAACGATCGTTTTGCCCGGGAGCGTCAATCCCAGTTCAGGCCCGATGACATGGACGATCCCCTGGTCTACGCTTGACAAGTCTGCAAGGCGGATGCCGAATTCTTCGCAATTCCGTTCGAGCGCACTGACCTGCCGTTTAGCGACATCATCTTTAATCTCAAACCGATTGACAGTCGGAATGTTGTGGTCCATCGTGGCAAACGTATTTTGAGGCCGTCTGACTTTTCTGTTCTTTTGCCTCAGGCCTTCAAAGGCCTGAGGCGACGTTACCTCATGTATCAGATGCAGATCGATATAGAGAAGGTCAGGCTTCCCTTCACCTTTTTTAATCACGTGTTGATCCCAAATTTTTTCGATGATCGTTCGAGGCATCATCTTTCTTCCTCCCTCTACCAATATCCATTTTCCTTAAACGTAAGCGGTCATGATGTTTGAAATGGCATTGTCGTCTGCCAGCGCGGCTTTTACTTCCCCTGTAATCGATTGAGTTGTGCAATGTTCCGAGCCTTTTGCCAGGTCCTTCGTCCGTTTTCCTGCCCGGAGAACTTGATCGACTGCATGTTCAACAGCTTGCGCTTCAGCTTCAAGACCGAATGACGTCCTGAGCATCATAGCCGCGGACAAGATCGCCGCAAGCGGATTGGCAATGTTCTGTCCCGCGATATCAGGAGCCGAGCCGTGCACAGGTTCGTATAAATGAAGTCCAGAGCTTGATAAGCTGGCCGACGGCAGCATGCCGAGCGATCCGGTCAGCATCGATGCTTCATCGCTTAAAATATCGCCGAACATGTTTTCTGTCACGATAATATCAAACTGTCCAGGCGCATAGATGAGCTGCATGGCTGCATTGTCGACGAGCATGTGCTCAAGCTTGACGTCAGGAAACTCTTTCGCCACTTCTTCCGCCGTCTTGCGCCATAGTTTGCTTGACTCAAGAACGTTGGCTTTATCAACGGAGGTCACTTTGCCTTTTCGACTCTGCGCCATTTGGAAGGCTTCCCTGATGACCCTTTCCATTTCCGACTTTTTATAAAACAGCGTGTCAACCGCTTCTTCCTCGCCGTTCTGATTGACGTACTGCTCGCTCGGCTTTCCAAAATACAAGCCGCCCGTCAGCTCGCGAACGATGACAAAGTCAACACCTTCGATATATTCGGTTTTTAACGGAGAAGCTCCCGCAAGGCTTTCAAATACTTTAACAGGCCGCAGATTGGCAAAAAGATCGAGCTGCTTGCGGATGGCGAGCAGCCCTTTTTCAGGCCGCAGCTCAGAAGGATTTTGATCCCATTTCGGCCCGCCTACAGCTCCGAGCAAAATGGCGTCCGCAGCTTTGCAGGCGGCGACAGTTTCCTCAGGAAGCGGCGCTCCTGCCTCATCAATTGCCGCCCCGCCGATCAGGCCGTATTCAAATTCGAATTCATGCTGATAATGTTCAGCAACGCTTTTCAGCACATCAACAGCCGCGTCCAATACTTCGGGACCAATTCCGTCACCGGGCAAAAGTGCGATTCGTTTTTTCAAATTCAACAAACTCCTTCCTTCTTACTGTTATGATCCTACAGCCGCCTGTTTTGACAATCCTTCCGTATTCGTCTTCAATACGAGATAGCGGTTCACAGCATTCAAGTAGGCTTTGGCAGATGCTTCGAGAACATCCTGGGCAACCCCGCGTCCTCCCGATTCTTTTCCATCGATCATCACCCTGACGTATACTTGCGCGAATGCATCCTGTCCCTTGCGGTTGGATTGAATCCGGTAATCAAGGAGCTGGACTTCTTTATCCATACAGCGCTTCAGCGTGTTGTACACCGCTTCAACGCTTCCCGCTCCGGTCGCCGCTTCCTGGATGACCTGATCCGTTTCCTGATCTTTAAGGGAGACTGTTGCTGTCGGAACCTGGGAGGTGCCGTAATGAACCTGCAGTGAAATAAAATCATAGCCGATTTTGCGGTCTGCCGTTTTCTCTTCGAGTATCAGCGAGATGAGATCTTCATCCGTAAATTCCTTTTTCTTTCCGGTAAGCTCTTTAAAAATGTTGAAGAATTTATTGATTTCTTCTTCTCCAAGCTGGAATCCGAGGTTTTGCAGCTTATCTTTAAATGCGTGGCGCCCTGAATGCTTTCCGAGCACAAGCGCATCCGTTTTCACGCCGACAAGTTCCGGAGAAATAATTTCATATGTTGTTTTTTCTTTTAAGAAGCCGTCCTGGTGAATGCCTGATTCGTGGGCAAAGGCATTATCGCCGACAACCGCTTTGTTCCGCGGCACGGCCATGCCGGTCAGCTTGCTCACTAAATCACTTGTCCGTTTAATCTCATTCAGCTGAATCGTTGATTCCGCCTGGTAGAAATCTTTTCGGATATGGAGGGCGACGGCGATTTCTTCAAGCGAGGCGTTCCCCGCTCTTTCGCCTATGCCGTTGATGACCGATTCGACTTGATCCGCTCCGTTTTCAATCGCAGCCAAAGAGTTGGCGACAGCCATGCCCAAGTCATCGTGGCAATGGGCTGAAAGCTGGACTTTGTCGGCATTGCGGGCATTTTCTTTAATATAGCGGAAGATATTTCCATACTCGGCAGGCGCTAAATAACCGACCGTATCCGGCAGATTGACGACATCCGCTCCCGCGGCGATCACTTCGCTTACAATCTCGGCTAAAAACGGAAGATCAGTCCGGCACGCATCTTCGGCAGACCACTGGACGATCGGGAAGCGTTCTTTGGCGTATTTCACCATTGCGACCGCCTGTTCCAGAACCTGTTCGCGCGTTTTTTTCAGCTTATATTTTAAGTGGATGTCAGAAGTGGCGATAAAAATGTGAAGCCTTGGTTCAGCTCCGTCTTTGAGCGCTTCCCACGCCGAGTCGATATCTCCTTTGACAGAGCGGGCAAGCCCTGTTACCGAACAGTTTTTAATCGTCCTTGCGATTTCTTTTACTGCATTGAAATCCCCGGGGGATGAAGCGGGAAAGCCCGCTTCCATAATGTTGACCCCGAGTTTTTCAAGCTGCTGGGCGATCGCCAGCTTCTCCTGCGTGTTTAAATTAACGCCCGGCGACTGTTCACCGTCACGGAGTGTCGTATCAAAAAAGTTAATTTTTCGCACCGGCTACCACCGCTTCCTTTTTCTTGCCCTGCTTGACAAACGGCATCATTTCGCGAAGCTTTCTGCCGACCACTTCGATTTGGTGTTCGTTTTCGCTTGCATTGATGGCGTTGAAACGCGGACGGTTGACTTGGTTTTCGACGATCCACTCTTTTGCGAATGTACCGTTTTGGATGTCTTTCAATACTTCTTTCATTGATTCTTTTACCTTCTCATCGACAACGCGCGGACCTGATACGAAGTCTCCCCACTGCGCTGTGTCGGAAATCGAATATCTCATCCCTGCCAAACCTTCTTCATACATCAAGTCGACGATGAGCTTCAGCTCGTGCAGACACTCGAAGTATGCGAGTTCAGGCTGATAGCCCGCTTCTGTCAGCGTTTCGAACCCGGCTTTGACAAGGGAAGTCAATCCTCCGCACAGCACCGCCTGTTCTCCGAAAAGATCGGTTTCAGTTTCTTCTTTAAATGTTGTTTCAAGAACACCGGCTCTTGCGCCGCCGATCGCTTTAGCATAAGCAAGGGCTTTGTCTTTCGCTTCCCCTGTCACATCCTGATAGATCGCAAACAGCGCCGGAACCCCCGCACCTTGTTCAAACGTTCTTCTGACAAGATGTCCCGGTCCTTTAGGAGCGACAAGGAATACGTCAACATCCGCCGGAGGCACGATCTGATGGAAATGAACGTTGAATCCGTGGGCGAATACAAGTGAATTGCCAGCTTGAAGTCCGTCTTTAATTTCCGCTTCATACACTTTTTGCTGCTGTTCATCCGGAAGAAGCACCATGACGATGTCGGCCTGTTCTGCCGCTTCTCTTACCGTGAAAACTTGATGGCCGTCTTCCTCTGCTTTTGCAAAGGATTTCCCTTTTCTGACGCCGACAATGACGTCCACTCCGCTTTCTTTCAGGTTCAGTGCGTGCGCATGGCCTTGTGAGCCGTATCCGATCACCGCTACTTTTTTGCCTGCTAATACGTTTTCTTTGATATCACCGTTATAATATACTTTTACCATTTCAATCTCTCCCTTTTTATGATTTATACAATAGATATTGTTTTAATAGAGGCCGGCTTTTGCTGAGTTCCCCTCGCAAAGGCCGTGGTGCCTGTTCTGGCTACCTCTTTAATCCCGTATGGTTTCAATAGTTCGATCAGGGCTTCGATCTTGCTCGATTCCCCTGTCACTTGAATCACGACGCTGTCTTTTGCGACATCGACGACAGACGCCCGAAACGGTTCGATGACGCCGTTTATTTCCGTCCTGCTCGACGGAGGGGAAACCACCCTGATTAACGCCAGCTCTCTTTGGACGATCGATTGATTCGTAATGTCCGTGACTTTCAGTACATCAATCTGCTTGTTTAATTGTTTTGTCAGCTGTTCCGTTTCTTTTTCATCTGCCACATGAACGACAAACGTGATTCTGGAAATTCCCGCGGTTTCGGTGTGGCCGACCGTAATGCTTTCAATGTTGTAATGCCGTTTTGTAAACAACCCTGTGATTCTGTTTAAGACGCCGCTTTGGTTCAAAACCGTCAGCGTGATGATTCTTTTCAAGGTTTCACCCCCACCATTTCGTGCAGCCCTTTTCCAGGCGCAACCATTGGAAATACTTTTTCAGCTTGTGCAACTTGAACATCAATGACCATCGGTTCATTCGACGTTAGCGCCGCTTCCAGCTTTTCTTCCGCTTCTTCTTCGGATGTGATTCGGACGCCTTTGATGCCGTAAGCTTCAGACAGCTTGATGAAATCAGGCTGTGATGTGAACTTGGAGTGCGAATAGCGCTCATCGTAAAAGATTTCCTGCCATTGCCGGACCATTCCGAGGCAGCGGTTGTTTAAGACCACGACCTTGATCGGAAGGTTCAGATCGTGAATAACAGACAGCTCCTGCAGCGTCATCTGGAATCCTCCGTCGCCGAGTATCGATACAACCGTCGCATCCTTATCCGCAAGCTGTGCTCCGATTGCCGCCGGAAGTCCGAAGCCCATTGTGCCGAGCCCGCCGGAAGTGACCCATCTGTCGGCTTTTTGGAACTGATAAAATTGCGCGGCCCACATTTGATGCTGTCCGACGTCTGTTGTTACAATAGCTTCGCCCTTTGTATAGCGGTGGATATATTCGATCAGCTTCTGCGGTTTGAATCCTTCTGTTTCATTTTCTTCATACCAGAGCGGATATTCGGTTTTCCATGCCGCAAGCTGCTTTTTCCACTCATCAGAAGCGCTCGGCTTGCCGTTTTGCTTGATCAGCTCCGTCAGTACAAGCTTGCTGTCGCCGACAACCGGAATGTGCGTATGAACGTTTTTGCCGATTTCAGCCGGATCGATGTCAATGTGAGCGACTTTCGCATATTTTGCAAAATGCTTCAAGTTCCCTGTGACCCGGTCATCAAACCTGGCACCGATGCTGATTAACAGATCGCTTTCATACAGAGCCATGTTGGCCGCATACGTTCCGTGCATTCCGGCCATCCCGAGGAAAAGCGGATGATCGGCCGGAAATCCTCCCAAGCCTAACAGCGTATGTGCCACCGGAATCTGCTGCTGTTCGACATAATTTTTTAATTCTTCTGACGCTTTCCCGTGCAAGACGCCCGCACCCGCTAAAATAACCGGCTTTTTCGCTGCACTGACCGCTTCCACAAGCTTTCTGATCTGCAGATAATTCGGTTCCTTCGTCGGCTGATAGCCCGGAAGGTGAATGTCGTGGTCATAGCGGAATTCTCCTTCTACAACGGCGATGTCTTTAGGAATATCGATTAAAACGGGGCCCGGTCTTCCTGTTGTTGCGATATGGAATGCTTCTTTAATAATTCTCGGCAAATCTTCGGCATTGCGTACCTGGTAGCTGTGCTTTGTAATCGGCATCGTAATTCCGATGACGTCCGCTTCTTGGAATGCGTCAGATCCGATAACCGATGTCGCAACCTGACCGGTGAATACGACGAGAGGCAATGAATCGATCATCGCGTCGGCCAGACCCGTTACAAGGTTGGTCGCTCCCGGTCCGGATGTAGCGATGACGACACCCGGTTTCCCGGAAATCCTTGCATATCCTTCGGCTGCGTGGATGGCGCCTTGTTCATGGCGCGTCAGCACATGAAACATTCCCGATCCGTAGAGTTTGTCATAAATCGGCAGGACCGCACCGCCCGGATACCCGTAGATCACTTCAACATTTTCCTGTTTTAAAGCCTCGATCAGCATTGACGCCCCTGCCATTGTTTGTGTACATTGGGCATTTTCAGCATCCAACTGTACATTCGTCCCCATTTTTCTTCCTCCTTATCAAGTGATCATCATCACTGTTCATTCACAATTGTTTTTCAAAAAATAATCAATATATATGTGCCGCAAAGCATGTATCCAATCTGCTTTTGCAGCTAAAAAAAGCCTTCCCGCCCACTGTTGACGCTGCACACCTTGCAGGCCAAAGGGGCGAAAAGGCTTTTCTTTCCGCGGTACCACCCTTGTTCGCGGCTTTTGAAAGCCGCCTTATGGATAATCGCTTATCCGGTTTAATAACGAGTGAACCTTCGTAATGTTCACCCGGCCAGCCCTACTAAACATGGAAATCGTTCAGACTGACACTCAGAGGGGAGTTCACAAGCGGAGGCCGTCACCGGTTCCCAGCAATCCCGGCTCTCTGCAGGCGGCGTTTCCGCTGCTACTTATCCTCTTCAACGTTTATCTTTATTCAGCTGACACTTAAGCTTTGATCTTTGAGGCTGACTTTTAACCCTTCACGGACGACGCGCTCGCGGAACTTTTCAAGCATCCGGTTTGTGTGGACTCCCGGTTTGCCGTCCCCGATCTTGCGGCCGTCAACTTTTACGACCGCGATGACTTCTGCAGCCGTTCCGGTTAAAAACACTTCCTCGGCTGTGTATACGTCATGGCGGGTAAACGGCTCTTCTTTCACTTCATAGCCGAGCTCTCGCGCTATTTCGATGATGGCATTCCGGGTGATTCCTTCAAGCGCTCCGATATAGCCCGGAGGCGTCAAGAGCTTTCCGTTTTTATAAATAAATACGTTATCCGCAGACCCTTCGGCGACATAGCCTTGATCATTGAGCATGAGCGCTTCCGTCACACCCGCCATATGCGCCTCGATCCGGACAAGAATATTGTTTAAGTAGTTCAGCGATTTTACTTTAGGGCTCAGCACATCGGGTCTGTTCCTTCTTGTCGGAACCGTAACAATGTCAATCCCCGTTTCATATAAATGTTTCGGGAATATTGCCAATGGTTCGACAATTATGATGACACTCGGGTTTGAACAATTGTTTGGATCGAGTCCGAGGTCACCTGCTCCTCTTGAAACGACCAAGCGGATGTAAGCGTCTTTCAGCCCGTTTTTTTCGACTGTTTTGAGTACGTGCTGTGTCAGTTCTTCCTGTGGATATGGAATCTCCAGCATGATCGATCTCGCAGAATCGTAGAGGCGGTCCATGTGCTCTTGCATTCTGAAGATGTTGCCGTCGTATACCCTGATCCCTTCAAACACGCCGTCCCCGTATAAAAATCCGTGATCATAGACTGATATTTTAGCGTCTTCTTTTTTAACGAGTTTGTCGTTTAGGAAGATCCACTGGTCTTTCTGGTCCCCCATCCCTCAAGCACACCTTTCTGTTGTAAATGAACGCTTTAAACGATTAAAAATTCATGATGCGGGAACCCGTTTTCCCGCTGTCATTCCCGGGAAAGATGAAAAGTTTTCAAGTGATTTGTTCTTTTGTTTGAACTCATATTACGCCCCTTTACATACAGTGTCAACCGTATTTTTTAAAATTATTAGACAATTTTGATTAATCAATCTATTTGTATACGCTTACATGATTGATATAAAAGGAAATGTAAAATTGAAAAACAATTTAAAATTTTTTATGTAATCTATAAAGATTACATAAAAAAACTGGCGTTTTATACAGTTTTGTTAGATTTTATCCCGACAATTTTTTATAATTTCATCCCCGCCGGTTAGATTTTTTGCCACATATATGTACAGACTCCATTTTACGATTTTTTACATAAACTGGTGTTAATCAAAAAGAAACAGGTGAATATGATGTACCGCACATTTCCTGCGCACTCTGTTCCCCGCGTGCGCCAATACCCGGGATACTTCGGCTACCCGGTTACTTATGTCTATAATCCTTCAGCACACGGGCCATATACCTATTATCCGTACGGCGGGGTGTTCACCACTCCGACGCTCGGATTCGGCATCGGCTACCCGGGAATTTCCGTTCCGGCTGTACACGCCTTTACCGGTGGATTCAGAGACAATGAATAAAGCACAAAAAAAGAGAGGGCATCATGCTCTCTCTTTTTACCGTTAAACGACTCCCTGAGCGATCATCGCATCCGCCACTTTGATAAATCCGGCTATATTGCAGCCGTCGAGCAGATTTCCGGGCCGTCCGTATTCTGAAGCCGCTTCAACGCTTCTCTTGTAAATATCAGCCATGATCGCCCTGAGCTTCGCATCCGTTTCTTCCGCCGTCCAGTGAAGCCGTGCGCTGTTCTGCGCCATTTCGAGCGCTGAAACGGCTACACCGCCGGCATTTGCAGCCTTAGCCGGTCCGAATAGAACTCCCGCATCCAAAAAGCGTTTGACGGCGCCCTCTTCAGACGGCATATTTGCTCCTTCTCCGACAGCTTTGACCCCATTTGAAATGAGCACTTCGGCCGCCTCTTCGTCAATTTCGTTCTGGGTCGCGCACGGAAGCGCGATATCGCATGGAATAGACCAAATGCCGGTACATCCCTCGAAATAGTGTGCTTCCGGATGCTCGCTGACATACTCGCGAATCCTTCCGTTCCCGTCTTCTTTGAGCCGCTTCACCGTCTCAAGACAGATGCCTTTTTCGTCATAGACATAGCCGTCAGAATCGCTGCAGGCCACCACTTTCGCACCGAATTGAGCGGCTTTTTCCATCGCGTACAGCGCCACATTCCCTGAACCGGAGACGACAACGGTGCTGTTTTCAAAGCGCAGCCCCTGATCCTTCAGCATTTCTTCCACGAAATAAACCAGACCGTACCCTGTCGCTTCTTTCCTCGTTAAACTGCCCCCGTATTCAAGGCCTTTGCCTGTTAACACGCCTGCATCATAGCGGCCCCGAATCTTTTTATACTGTCCGAACATAAACCCGACTTCCCTTGCTCCGACACCAATATCGCCGGCAGGGATATCCGTGTCCGGTCCGATATGTCTGTACAGTTCATTCATGAAGCTCTGCGTAAAACTCATAATCTCCCTGTCCGATTTGCCCTTCGGATCAAAATCAGCCCCGCCTTTTCCGCCTCCGATCGGCAGTCCGGTCAAAGAATTTTTAAAAATCTGCTCAAAACCCAAAAATTTAATAATGCTCGCGTTCACAGAAGGGTGAAAGCGGATGCCGCCTTTATACGGACCGATTGCACTGTTAAATTGAACCCGGAACCCTCGGTTAACCCGGATATTGCCTTCATCATCGACCCACGGCACCCTGAAGGTGATCATCCGTTCCGGCTCTGCGATCCTCTCAAGAATGCGGTGTTCGATATACTTTGGATGCCTTGCCAATACAGGGACAAGGGAATCAAATATTTCCTTTACAGCTTGAAGAAATTCGCTTTCGTAAAAATTTCGCTTCTGTACTGTCTCGTATGCTTGTGTCACATAATCTCTCGCCGTCTGGAAATTTGTTTGCTCCATTTTTTCTAGCGTATGCACCTTTTTTCAGCTCCCTTTCTAAAATAAAAGCAGAACGAACATTGTAAGATTTTCTCTCATGGTAAATTTTACAACCAATGCCCCATTTACATCAATCTGGAAAACAGATAAAACCATTGCTGAATTGAGATGTATAACAAAAAGCGAGAATAGACGGGTCATAAGATAGAAGGACAGCTCTTAAAAGCTGAGGAGAAAAGGACCAATAAACCATAAAATACCACTTTATCTGACAGGTTCTTTCTGTACAAAATGTCTATTTTCTTTGTGATCGGCGCATTTCCCCCCTTGTACTCCCGGCAGAGAATGAGCATCTTATCCCGTTTTTAAAATGAAACCTACTGCATACAAAACGAAAACACATAGCTCCCCTTTTTCATGGCAACAATAAAACTAAAACAGGGGTGATCTGATGGACGACAAAAAAGAAATGTCGAACGTTGAAACGCAAAGAAACTTTTTAACAGCTGAAGAATTTCCTGAAGGTGCGTATGGAGCTGCACAGGGCAAAGACGAGCCCGTTGAGAACAAAAGCACGCCATGGAAGGAAGGCCAGCAATACTACAGCAATTTCGCATACGAATTCCGCAATCTTCATCAAGGAACGCCGCGTCAATATCCCGGAGCGCATCCAACCCATGACGAAGAGGATCAAAACGAGGAATGACCGATATAAAAAAGAGCCGTGCTAAACGGCTCTTTACAGCTTTTTATTGTAGAGGCTGTTGAAAATTTTGATTTTGCTGCTGGTTTTGTTGATTTTGCTGACCCTGTTGTCCTTGCTGCCCTTGCTGGTTAAATGACTGCTGCGCCTGCTGAAGCGCCTGGCTCATTTGGTTCATGGCCTGGTTTGTCTGGATCCCTTGAAGAGCCTGATTCAGCTGCTGGACAGCCTGCTGAATGCTTTGCTGAATTTGCTGATCCGTCTGCTGCATTTGCTGCTGAGATTGGGAGCTGAACTGCTGAATTTGCTGTTTCAGCTGATTGATTCCCTGGCTCAATTGAGAGCTCTGCTGGCCGCTTTGGCCCTGCTGCTGTGACCCCATTTGATTAACAGTTTGCTCCAGCTGGGCAAGCTGCTGCTGGATATTTCCGAATTCCTGAGCAAGTTCGGTATCTGTGATGTTGGCCCCGAGCAGCTGCTCATGCTTTTGTTTTTGTTGCTTCTGCTTTTGCTGCTGATTTTGCTGTTGTTTTGTCATTACAACATCCTCCTTAAAATTGATCACACCCTTTAGCTTTTTCATTTTGTTTGAAATGATGAAAGGGAATTTTTAGGATGTTGTTGTTTTGCAACACCAAAAGCCTCAAACCCTTGTATGCCAAGAAGTTTGAGGCTTTTTTCAGTGACGTCCCAGGGGAGATTCGAACTCCAGACCGATGGCTTAGAAGGCCGATGACCCTTATGGACAGCATGTGACACCACTTAACCGAAAGCCCATGATATCAAGGTTCTTTGCTCTTTTTTGTTTTCTGGAGGAACGAAAAATACCTGATTGGGAGCGAATCCGCTCCCCGCTCGCTCCCAATTTTCCAATTAATTCGTAAGTTTAAAAAGTGGACATTCGTTCCCCTGTTGCCAAAAGCAAAATCCAGGTTTTACATCATCTCCGTTAATATCAAAGGTGTACTCTACATCAAAACCAAAACCGAGAATATTTGGTCTTATAGGCATGGATGCACTGCTGCAGGATCGTTGAATACTCTGCGGTGCTTTTCAATTCCTTCAAACTATAAGGCGGCTCGATGATGTCATTTCCTTTATAGTCGAATTGATCTTCGTAAATCTGTTTGGTCGTTTCACTTGGGGCATTTGCCTTGAACACGGTGGCTTTCACAGATTGTTGAGCCATGCTTTACCTCCTCTCTCTATTTGGCCGCTGCCGGATTTTCGGTTTCTCCTTCAGATCGGTGACCTCGTAATCATCGAGGGCATACCAGATGGCCGAAAGAGTGTGGGGATCGATCTTGAATTCATCTTCAATGATGTTACCCAGCTTGTCCTTTTTATAGGTCAGCGGCTTGAGTTCAAAAATGGTGTTCTTGCATTGGTCGGAACAAATGATCTTTTTAAACCGCTTGATCTTTTTCGTATACTGTAGGCGCGAACCCTGGTACTTATGAGCTCCCACCATATTGAAACCATGCTGTCGGAAATACTGAATCGTTTTAGGCTCCGCTGAATCAGCTTTGATAAGCTCTTGGGTGTTCTTAAATTCTTGGAGCTCCTCTGCTGTCCTGTCATCCGTCATTCCTCTTTTGTAATACTCCCAATAGATATAGAGGTACTTTTTCTTATGATCCACCGCAAGCCGGACAACGGCGTTATAGGATTCTTCAAAACCAAAGTCCATTCCTACCCGCTTGATGGGGCAGTCAATGTTCGAGACGGCCTGCATTACTTCATCGTGTGGCCACTCTTCAAGCTGAGGAAAAACCCGAACCCCATTCACGCCAAAATGACCTTTCCTGGCGATGCGGTAAAGGTCTGGATCGTATTCTTTCAGTTCATCCAGCTGCCTTACATAGCTTTCTGGCAGAAACAAATTATCTTCCGCCGTGGAATGATGATAGTATGTGTCATTTAAGACGATCGTTCGCTTTTCATAAAGCTCTTTATCATCCAGGACAAATCGATTATTCAGATCGTCTTTAAAGAAATGCTTATACGTCCAGTTGTCTTCCCCGACCGGATTCGTGGAAAAAATCATATGAAGCGGCAGCGTAGGATGCCGCAGACGGCCGAGAAGCTCTTTAAAGCCTTCATATTTGACCTCTGAACATTCCTCAATCCATATTATTGAGATGTTGTTGATCGATTTCAGTTTGGCCGGTTTGTCCAGCCCCTTGAAGATGATCCGGCTGCCATTTGGGAACCTGACTTGCATCGGAGATGTCATACACCTCACAATATGATCAATCTCTAAGTCATTGATGATCCCTTCAAAAAGAGAGAATGTAGAATCCCGATGAGTGTCGTACACTTCACGAATGACTAAGACTGTCCGTTTTTCTTCAAGAAGCTTCAAAATGAGCTTGAGAGCAATGTGATAGCTTTTGGATGATCCGTAACCGCCAACGAGCAGCTGAAATTTTTGGTTCCAGTCAAAGAGAAAATCTTCAAAATGCGGATTGACTTCTTTTACCGTCATTTGCCGTCACCCTTACGAGTAATTGTGATATTCACAGAATTGTCCACAGGGCGGGCGGTAAGGCGTTCAAGCTCTGCTTGTTTTGTCTCATTTGAAAGATAGATGCCGCGGAGCTTCAATTCATGTTCATCCATTAAGCGGATCATATCGTATTTCTGGCGAATGGCTTTCAACCGTTTATCCGTTACACGGGTGAGCGCCTCCTCGATATTCAAAATATCATCAATAGCCCTCATCTCGGTTTCTTCAATTTCAGTCACAACAAGACGCTCATTCATAACCGGGACGGGTTTGACTAGTCCATTCTTATCCGGGGTTTGAACGATGTCCTTGACCTTGCGCATTTGCTGAAGCACGCGGCGCTGCTTTTCAGATAAACCGTTCTGGATTCTATTTATTCGCTGCATCATCCGCCGCTTCCGAAGACTCAACTCCCTGATCGTTAAATCAATTTGATAAAGCGGATCGGTTTCAATTTCTCCAAATAGCTGTCGCTCGTCCTCATTTAAAAAGTCCCACATGATCGTTTCATATTCGCCGGTACGGACGGAATTTTTATTCCCTTTTGGAGCAGCACCACCCCTATTCCCTTTCGCATTTTCGTTTCCAGGCGGTGCATTCCCGCCCTTGTTTCCTTTGGCGTTTTTATTGCCTATTGGAGCACCGGGACGAAAAGGAGCGCTCCCATTCGATTTAGGAGCGCTCCCTTTGATTTTATCTTCCCATTTATCTATTGCTTTCCACTTGCGGACGGTACTGCTTGAGACGCCCAATTCATCCGCGATGTCTTTTAATTTCTTGGTTCCGCTGCTTTCTTTCCATAAACGGAACGCTTCGTCACGTCTTGGATCACGCGGTCTGGCCATTACATTTCACCCACCTCCGCAACCTGAATTGAGTTTGAGTTTGTTTTACTTATTTTCTTTTGTTGGCTTTGAAGCTATTTGCGCTATAGATATAGATTCAGCAGCTCTTTTTAGTGCATCAATACCTCCGATTTTTTGGGCACGCTCCATCGCTTCCGCTAAGTGAGAGAAATCAGGAATGCTAAAATAGCTTTGTTTTCTTTCAATATTATTTACTAATTCTAAAAGTGACTCTGATTGTGGTTTCTTCAAGTTCAAATTTCTTATCTCTTTTCGTAATTCCTCAATCGTATCTTGTGATTCTTGTTTCTCTTTATTGAGCTCTTTAAACCGCTCTAATGTTTCTTTTATTGAATTTACCATTTCGTCTGCACTACCAGCCAATCTATTCAACACTAGTAACTGATTAGTTAATATTTGATCACCGACATAATAAGGATAACGAAGTTGATGGTCTATCTCACTCCAACCCTCTTCAAAAATTGTACGAATCTGTATCTCAGCCAATGTCTCTTCTTTAGTTAAACGACTTTTTATTAAATAGTGCCAGGAACGATAACCAGCAGAATGTTTTTTAACATTGAATTTCCCTTCTGCTTCTAATTCAGCTTTCTCATCATCATCTATGTCACCATGTCTAAAATAGATAGTGACTGGCTCTGCTAACTCCCAATTTTCTCTTATCATCTCATCAAGATTTATTGCCTGATCTTTATATAAATGAAGAACTCTCACTCCAATTAAGTCAGTTATTTTCGTCTTATAATCCTTTAAATCAAAGGAAAAGTCATTATTTTCGGCCTTTTTTCTTATCAATTTCTCGATAAGATGTTCAGGATTTTTTATTCTCATTCTAACAGTATGGGCATCAGGATGAGTTCTTAATAGATCAGCAATCGTTTTCCCTGTACTTTCAAGCAGCGGCCTATAAGATATATAATCATTGTAAATCGACTTTAATTCCTCCCATTTTAAATCAGTACCTTCGAAAGTTTCTTCTTTGATTCTATATTTTTCGAAAAAACTTTTTTTATCCATTAACTCAGACATAATTTCTCCCCCATTTAGGCATTACTATCAATTTTTTTATGTCATTCAAGAAAATTCTTATATTCATTATGCATTAATAAACCCAAATAGGGAATATATTCCCTAAATTTCTTCATCTTTCTGCAGCTGTATATCGAGCTCGATGAGCTTTTTTAAATCTTCAACAGTGTTCACCTTAATATGACCGCTTTGAAAATCTTTGACCCATTGGGTGATACCTGCCTGAATAATTTTTCGATATTTCTCTTTAGATTGACTGATGTTTTCAAGCAATTCAGCGCTATGCAGGAGAAGCAGTTTCTCTTTTTCTTTATCATCGCAGGAACGTATGTTTGTATTTTATATTGCCATTTGCCTGGTCCTCCAATAGAATAGAGATGAGAGCGTGATTTTCCCACGAAACGCGGCCGCGTCTTCATCACGCTCTTACCAGGGTGATGGCCTTGGGTAAGGGAGGGTGTTGTCAGCACCCTCTTTATAAAAATAAGCCCTAACTAGGGCTTGGTGAATTTGTTATTTTAATATGAGGTAATTCATAAATATTAAATAGTATTAAATCTAATGTTTCTAGATATAACAATAAATCTCTCCGTTTCGGTCGAAATATTTCATGTACTGTCTGATTTCCTACATCTTTAATTTCCAAGAGTATCCTTCGTTGTTCCTCATCAATTATATTCTTTTCTTTAAGTTCATTTATCTTTTGAACCAAATTTAAATTGACCATTACCGGGTTTTTATCACCATCTAACACTGGTTCTCCCTTCTTAATCTTCGGTCTTTTATCAATTCCATTTACCATACATATTGATTCAATAAGCATTCTAATTCCCGTATTGCATAATAAATTCATACGTTGGCGATAAGCATTAATTGTTTCATTTCTAATTCCATTTATTAAGTTAGGTAAGTGATCGAATTCATATTTTTCTTTGAATTGTAATAACTGTTCTACCGGATCCTCCTTTTTTGGCTCTTCTGGAAAGACAGTGTATTCGACAAAGTATTCTCTATCAGTATGATAATTTGAACCGACTATATGAAACATATCTTCATCGCCGTATATTTTTAGAAAAGCAATAGCGTCACAACCTCTACATTGAACTATTGCATAATCCTCATTAAATTGAAAATCAATTTCTTCATCATAATCTAAATTACTTATTGAATACTTTAGTTCATTGTCATGCTCATTTTTAACTATCTGATGGTTTGTTTTTCTCTTACAAGCTCTACAGTACAATTTCTCCGGCACAACGGTCATATATTCCACCCTTTTTAGAAAAATAATAACATTTTTCTAAATGTAGTGAGAATTATTAAAACCACTGATTGTAAATCTGTTCCGATATTTTTTTCATCATGACCGGAGGAACACTCATCCCACAAACATATTGAACAGATGCGTCCATAAAATCATAATCGAGTGGGAAAGATTGCATTAAAATGATATCCCGTTCAGAGATATAGTAGGGCTCATCATAACGGACAAATACCGAACCACTCCCGAGAGTAGGCGGGACAAGGCTATTTTTCACTAATATCGTATTGAAATTAGATTCTTTCCCTTCAATCCTTTTCGTGATGTCTCCCATTATTATCCGACGGCCGTCGCTTCACCCATCTTTTATAAAGCTTTGATGTTTCTTTAAGCCTTGCACCATGGCCGCTTCTGAATTCTTTATATACAATCGGTGGCTCATTGAAGGACAATTTAAGCGGTAGTAAATTCAAGTCCTTCCTTCGGCAAATAAAAAAGACCCGCTCTCTACGTTGCGGGGCTCCCATTGTGGCAGCATTCAACAAGAACAGTTGAACATCATATCCAATTTCCTTGGCCCGTTCAATCACCAGCTTCACATAACCTTTTGCATTTCCGCTGACCATTCCTTTGACATTCTCGGCCACAAAGATTTTTGGCCGCAGCCTTTCAACAGCATCAAGGTAATGAAAAAATAGATCATCAAGTGACTGTTTTGCCTGTCCTTCACGAAAGGCTTTTTCTTTTCCCCAAGCCTTTTCCCGATCCCCCGCAATAGAAAACACGCTGCAGGGCGGGGAACCATCAAAAATATCTAAATCGAACAATTCATCAGGCAGATTTTCCATTTTGTTAAAGTCTCTGATGTCCATAAGAAAAGGATATATCGGATTATGATTCTTCCTGTAAATCTTCATCATTTGCGGATCGATCTCACAGTTCCCCAAAAGATCGTAACCGGCGAGCTTATAGCCCATAGAGGAACCCCCGCCGCAAGAGAATGTACTGAATACTTTAAGGCCATTTTTCTTGATGTTTTTTAAATCGCCCAACTTCCAACGGTACTCTTTCTTTTCCATGTAATCATCTATTCATTAAATGAAAATCCGCATTTGGGGCAGGTATGTTGGAAATGATCATCTTCATAATCATCCAGGTCTAATTCCTGGCTGTCATTGATTTTTCCTTCGTTGCCTTCATGCTCAGCCAGCTCTCCCAAGATTTCATCTATTTCACTTTCTGAGAAGCCTGTAAGGGATAGATCAAAATTATTGTGCTGCAGGTCTTCCAAAACCTGTTCAAGTTTGTAATCATCCCAGTCACCGCTGATCTTATTTAAAGCCAGGTTGAGCGCTTTTTCCTCAGCCTCATCAAAATTTACAACTGAAACCAGGAGAGTCTTTGGATTTTCTTCCATGAGGACGCAAAGATTATAGGAAGCCATATAAAAATGACTTCCTGTGCAAACGGGATCTCACCGCTTGCGTTCCCCGCGACTATCGCGCGCAATCCTGCATAGACTCCAGCCGCTCCTCCTTTGAAGCTGACGATCTTCATCATCATTCGATACATCCGAGTTCACCCTTGATAAGGGAAAGGTGCGTCTCCCATTCTGGCCAATAAAAAAGCGGCCACCAATCAGCTGCACAACATCCGTGTGCAAAAGATCAGTGTCCGCAGGCTCTCCGTCTTGGACTCGATATTCACGTTCGTTTTTCTTGTCTCTATCGTATGACAAAATGGAATAGAAAAAGTCCCCCATTTTATCCCCCTTTTTGTCGGCTTTTTCTCGGATATCTAACCATTAAACAGCAACTTCTTCATAAAAAAACTCCCCTTTCATAGGGAGCTTATTATTAATTATTATTTGAATTTAAATACTCTTCCAAGAATCTAATATTATCTTCATCATTAGGAAAAATGCCTAAGTTCTTATATTCCCAGATAATTTGTCGTTGAGAACCATTTAAATCTGATTTAATTACATCATCATAATTATAATCCATTGAAAACTTTCCATTTCTCTCGAGTGTTAAAGTGAGATTTGTCCAAACTTCGGAATTATTTTGTTTAAACTCATTTTGCAGATCCTCAAATAAATCATGAAGCTCAAACAATAACTCATCATAGATATCTTCACTAACATTGAAATGTTCAGGTATGTTATGAGAATAAATATAATCCTTATTTTGCGGTACATTAAAATAAAAGAAAACCTCTGATGAATCATCTAATATTTCAGCATAGAGATAGACCTTTTCCCATTCAGTAGGGATGATTTCGTTAATCCCCTCTGCTATCTCTTGGTATAATTTTTCCATCTTTTCAGTTTCCATAAATATTAACCTCCATTCTCATTTTTAATTCTTATTTTTTTGATTTTTTCATTCCCAATTTTATATTCGACTTTAAAATAATCCGGTCTTAAAGAGTCATTTTTATATATAGGGCTGATCTTGACCTTAACTTTTTTTGGGGGAACTTCTTTTAAAGCGTTCCTCCATTCTTGTTCCATCTCATACCACTTTCCGCCTCTTCTATTAACCTGAGAATTCATAGGCACAAGATTATCTATGTCCCCTGAACCTTTAAATTGAGAAGCAATTAAATGTCCTCCGTCATCATCTGGCAGTCTATCTGGTTTACCAACGTTAGATTGAGCATACAGATTTCTTTTTGCTTTTCCAAGTTGCAAATCGGCATTTACACTATTAATTCGACCTTTTTGATCCGTTTTAAACGTATAGCCCTGTTTTGTTTCATACACAACGTTTGGCTTCAAAACTTTTTTACGATTTAATCTGGTATACTGGTCTCCGTATTTTACTGTATGTACTGCATGACTATCTGCTTTTCCAGGTTTTTTCCCACTATTAGCTTTAAAAAGCACACTCTTCTTCTTATCCTCAACCAGCTCTCTCAGCAAAGGCGTATTTTTCACATTAGGGGCCTCTCCCGCTCTTTGGAGCATCCCTTCTAATGCAGGAGTATAGCGATTTTTAGGCGGGCTGAAATGTTGTTTAACAGAGTTAACACTTTTCTTTGCTGTTTGGGCTGCAGCCTTGCCAGCTTTGCCAAGACTTTTTGAGCCTGATACGACAGTAGGACCGGCCTCTGCCAACCCCCATATCGTCCCAATCGCATAAGCAATATAGTGTCCGCGAGAATATGAATCCCCATGTACCATTTTTTCGTCCCACGAATCTGCGATTGATTGCAACATACTTTCAAAAGCGGCTTTGTAATCATACTCAAGTACTGAATTTACAGTTGCTTTTGGGTTTTTAATAAAGTCGTCTGCTTGTCCAATAAGAGCTTTACCTGTTTCAATCGTTCCTTGGATCGTATCTTTTGCAAATTCATATCCTCCAACCACAAAGCCTTTCATACTTTCTAAGACATGTTTTCCATCTTCCAGAGTTCCTTTAATTGGATCTGCTCTGAACTCATAAGCTTCTTCAATGGCAGTAACATAATTCATCTGTTCAGATGTAAGATTATCATATCCAATCTCTCTAGCAACTTTGAGAAACTCATCCGGATCATCATACAACTTTTCAAGTTTTTTCTTCAACGTATCAGTATGACTCATAGGTTCTATTTTGCTGGCCTCTTTTTCAAGCTTTGATCTCTTATCCAGCTTATCCAACATGACGCCCATCGCTGTGTCTTGTCCACCACGCAAAGCATCCATCTCATCCGGCTTTAAAATCGAGCCTTTTTGGTAACCGGTAATTTCAATTTTAGGGCCTGTGTACATTTTTTCAAGCCGGCTTATGTATCTCTGCATCGTTTCCAGGTCGTTTTCAGCGGTTTTAAGAGCGCTTGTCTGTTCGCGGTCGAAGGCGTGCAGCTTTTCAATTGTCTGATTGATTTCCTTTAAAGCTTTCTGATTCTGTTCGTGAAAACCGCTGTCATTCAAATCAGGCAAATCGACAATGTGGCTGACTTTTGCGATCGTGGCATTTGTTTTAGAAACCAAACGCTTCGTAGTGCGGTCGGCCGCATTCAATCCTTGTTCCAGCTCGTGCTCAAGAAAGCTTTGCGAAATAAACCCGTTGTGGTTTGGTTCCAGCGAATTCAGCGCGCTTTTCATTTTCTTCAGCGTGGAACTGTATTCCTCTATGAAAGTATCATAGAACTGTAGAAAAGGGGTGTGGCATTCCTCGTAAAAGGCGCGGATCGCGTCGCCGCCTTTTCCTTTTAAAGCATCATCAAGTGATGTAATGCCCTCTACGGCTTTTTTGACTTTGGATAATTCGTCTGACTGCTGTTTTAATTGTTCCAGCGTTTGATCAATTGCATGGTGCAACGCATGGACATCAAGAGTCTTCATGGCATTCCCCTCTAATACTAAAGTTACAATCAGTATAGATTTTACCACTTTACGGAAAGAAATTGGTGAATAAATCCTGTCTATCCATGAAAATGAATCTTATTGATCAGGTCTTAAAACCCAACACAGTCGACAGGCTTTTTTTGAATTCCAAAAAAGGAAAATCATTGTAAAAAAATGATCCTTTCTGTAAAATGAAAGGTATGCAGAAAAAGGAAATGGATACTTATTTTTTTGAATATTTCAAATCAATTATACGAAAGGAATGGTGGGAATTGGTTGTTAAAATACGATCCGAAAAGGTCGGGAATATGTTGAATCAATGGTATGCAACAATTAAGTTACAGCAAGTTCATAAAGCAACTCAAATGAAGAAAGAAATTCAGAAGGCTATTGATAATATGGAGAAGAATCAAGATGTTTTGCTTTATTTCAATATGATAGATTCTCGGTATAAATTATTGATCGAAAAATATAACGAATCCGGAAGCATCTTAAAAAGTCTTAAGTATAGAGCTGAAGAAAAGAAGACGGACGACATGCTTCAGTATTACTTTTACTTTTTCAGCGGGCTGTATCAGTTTTACATAAAGAACTTTACGAAAGCCATTAATTTTTATCGCATTGCTGAAAATTGGATAAATAAAATACCAGACGAAGCAGAACGAGCAGAATTCAATTATCAAATTGCTATTGCATATTATGAAATTCACCAAAATTTTTTCTCGTTAACACACGCAGAAAAAGCGCTCGAAAGCTTTTTAGCCCTTGGAAATTATGAAAATCGGGCAGCAACCACTCAAATGATAATTGCGGCAAACAGACTGGATCTACATCAATACGAATTAACTGAGTCCGTATATAAAAAAGCAATAAAAATGGCTGCTGATACCCGACAAAATTACGTTGAGGGACTCGGACATCACAATCTCGGTCTTGCTTACGAACGACAAGAAAAACTCGATTTAGCGCGTGAATCCTTCGAAATAGCTCTCGACATTTTTGAAAATCTACATTCCAAAATCGCAATCATCAGAACTTCTTATATGCTGGCAAGGGTTTTATTCAAGAAAGGTTTATTCGAAGAAGGGACACATTGGTATCAAAAAGCCCTCAATCTCGCAAAAGAAATAAACGAAAAAACGTACGAAGCCAAGTTATTAGTCATACACTCAATATATAAAGAGTTGGATAAGACCTTATTAGATAAAGGATTGAATATGCTAAGAGACAAAAAGCTTTGGTCAGACGTAGCAGATTTAGCTATCATTGCAGCAAGACACTTCAAAAAGAAGGAATATCATGAATTAGCGGCGAAATACTTCGATGAAGGAGTAGTCGCTCGCGACAAAATTCAAACATGGACGGAGGAACTTGTCTCATGAAAAAATTACTTTTAGGTGCAGTAATAACAGGTGTATTTTTAACTGGTATTTTAAACTTTACTACTCAAGGAAAAGCTGAATTCGGTACTGGAGACTTTAAAGTTGCTGAAAATGCGTTTTTTGGTTAAATCATAACGTGATTCAGTTCGGCCCTTAAGATTAAAAAAGTACACTTTGATAAAGCGGACTCCTGGGAGTCTGCTTTTTTGTTCACAACAGCCCTCAGATTATCCCGAGAGCTGTCGCAAGATTGTAAATGGCCCGCCGTTTGACCTGATAGCATTTGTCCTTTTTCAACCCCATCTCCATATAAATCTCAATGTCCTTTATTTTTTGGGGAGAGAGATACTTGGCCTTTATGATCTTTAATTCATCACCATCAAGGCTTTGTTTAAGCGCCCTGTCCATCTGACAAACTTTCAATTCATTTAAAGAGTGCTGATCCCTGAGCTGCGGGAAAAGGTTATTCATCCCGGCCGCTTCCCGTTCTTTCCGGTTTTCAAGCTGAACCTTTAAAGCCTTATATCTTTTTAGCTCCCTTATAATCGTATTTCTGACTTCTTTTTCGTCTATAGGCGGCAGAAAAGTCAGTTGTGTAGCTGACATGCTAAATCCCTCCTAAAAACAAATTAGACACCAAATAAACGTATATACAACGTCAATTTGGTGTCCGCAGGCTCTCCGTCTTGGACCAATATAAATTCCTGAATCCATCAGACTTAATTGTTGTTTCTCTCAAATAATTTCATTTCGATGGTAATTCGATCCCTCACTCGCTTTTTCGGCGTATTTACCGGAGGCTTCTGCGCCGTAGTCAAATCGGAAAAATCTTCGTCGATTGTGAAAATCGGTTTCTTTTTCGTCAACAAAAAACGCCTCCTACTTCGTTAAATTGAACGGTTCAAAATTGCGTCGGTTTTTTAATTGACCGATACATTGACCGTTACATTTAACGAGTAGAAAGCGTATGATGACGGGCTTTATCGCCCCATTACGTGACGTCCCAGGAGAGATTCGAACTCCCGACCGACGGCTTAGAAGGCCGTTGCTCTATCCAGCTGAGCTACTGGGACATGATGTTGTTTTGTTTCGCTTTAACTATCAGCGACAAGATTTATTATATGCGGATCGGGACATAAAGTCAACAACTTTTTAGAATTTTTTTCTTCACGAGGAAGAAAAAAATTCTTCCTCATGAATGTGCTGGCAATTGTACATGGTTCGTCAGGCTTTCGACTTCCCGGCCGTCCAAGTCATAATAGCGAACCGTTGCATTGTCTTTGTCAATGTTTAGTATAGCATAAGTTTTTTCTTTCCGCACCCGCGGAAGGCGGATGCTGCCGGGGTTGATCAGCAGTTTTCCGTCCATCAGCTCGCTTCCCGCGATGTGGGAATGGCCGAAACAGATGATATCGGCGCCGAGCTCTTCAGCCCGGCAGTACACATTTAAAAGCGACTGTTTAATGCCGTATAAATGCCCGTGTGTGAAAAAAAGCTTTCTCGATCCGGCGGGAACGACGATTTCGTCTTTGAACTCCCCGTAAAAATCGCAGTTTCCTTTTACCGTTAAGTAAGAGGAAAGCGCGGGATGGGAAGGGTCCAATTCAGAATCCCCGCAATGGATGATGAGATCTGTTTCCTTCCCGTGCCGCTCAGCGATCATTTCCAGTTCGTCTTCAAGGCCGTGGCTGTCGCTGACAATCAGAACCTTCATGATCGGCCCTCCTCCTTTACGCTTGATCCAATAAAGCGGACAGCTTTTTCAGCGCTTCCGCTCTGTGGCTGATTTTGTTCTTTTCGCCGCTTGAGAGCTCGGCCATCGTTTGATCTTTGTCTTTGACGAGAAAAACCGGGTCGTAGCCGAAGCCGTTTGTGCCGCACGGCTCTTCGGTAATGTACCCTTCCACAGAACCTTCGACCGTTTTCGTTTCCTGTCCGGGAATGCATATTGCGAGCGCGCATCTGAACCTCGCGGAACGGTCTTCTTTTTCCACCCCTTCGAGCTCTTTCAATAGCTTTTTCAGATTGGCGAGATCGTTTTTCTCTTCTCCTGCATAGCGGGCCGAGTATACGCCGGGGCTGCCGCCGAGATAGTCGACAGACAGGCCGGAGTCGTCGGCAATCACGATTTTTCCGGTTTCTTTCGAAATTGTTTCCGCTTTAATCACAGCGTTTTCTTCAAAAGTCTGCCCGGTTTCTTCGATTTCGGGTGTATAGCCGATGTCCAGTAAAGATTTGACATCGTAGCCCCTCGGTTCAAGCATCGCTTTGAATTCCCTGACTTTCCCTTCGTTTTTCGTGGCAATGATGACTTCCTTCATCGTGTATCAGCCTTTCTCATGTTATTGTTGAATAGATAATGCAACGTCGCCGAGCACTTCTTTCTGCTTTTCGATGAGTTCGGCGATCCCTTTTTCAGCCAGCTCTAAAAGCCCGTCCAGTTCACTTCTTGAGAATGTCGCTTCCTCTCCTGTTCCCTGAAGTTCGACAAAGCGGCCTTCGCCTGTCATGACGACGTTCATATCAACCTCAGCTGCAGAATCTTCCTGGTAGTTCAAATCAAGGATCAATCCTTTTTCCTTATCGATGCCCACTGAAGTGGCAGCCAAAAAGTCGGTGATCGGCATCTCCTTCAGCGCGCCTTTTTCGACGAGTCTTCCGACGGCAAGCGCCATGGCGGTGAATGCTCCGGTAATCGACGCAGTTCTCGTACCCCCGTCCGCCTGAATGACGTCGCAGTCGATCCAGATCGTCCGCTCACCGAGCTTTTCCAAATCAACAACCGCCCGAAGAGCTCTTCCGATCAGCCGTTGGATTTCCATCGTCCGCCCGGAGATTTTCCCTTTTGACGATTCCCTGATCGTCCTTTGGTTCGTGGCCCGCGGCAGCATGCTGTATTCCGCGGTGATCCAGCCCTTCCCTTCTCCTCTCAAAAAGGGCGGTACGCGGTCTTCCACAGACGCGTTGCATATCACCTTTGTCCCGCCGACTGTAATCAGGACCGATCCTTCGGGATGCGTAATAAAGTCGAGGTCCATTGTGACAGGGCGCAGTTCATTGTTTTTTCTTCCATCGTATCTCATTTTTTACCTCCGATTGTATGTACATAAACCTTTCACAATCATTCCGCTCTTCCAAAAAGCTGAATAAAGAAAGAGGCAGCTTTGATCGCTCACCTCTTTTTCTATAGTATATCAAAAATTTCGGCTTAAAAACTACCTGTGTTCACCTTGCTCGGTCTTGAAACCGGCTTGGAAAGCTTTTCTCCTTTTTCATTCACGAGCTCGGATTTTCCGTTCACGGTAACCGACACACTTTTCACATCAGGCAGTTCGGTTAATGTCAACACGATACTGTTTAACACTTCATCCGATATCACTTTTTTCTGGCCGTCGGCACTTCCGTAGATCGCTTCGTTAAAGTCGAGGGTTACATGGCCGTCTTCAATCTTCGGCTTGTTTTCAAGCTTGACGTCGCCCTGGAAATCGGAGAGCAGGCCGCTTTTATTGTCCGGTCCTTCAGTCAGCTCTTTAATCGCCGCCGTCACCTGATCTTTTTCTTTTGCAGACGTCCGCTTTGTCACCGGAACGTAATATGTGCCTTTATCTGATTCAGCCAAATAATAGACGGTGACCGGCTGTGTCGCCGTTATATCTGTCACACCCGCCGTGTCGAGGTTAATGCCGTCCTCGCGGCTGAGTTCTTCTGAAATCGGCGTGCCGTTAACAGGCATTTCTTTCAAATCATGGCCGTTCATGCGGAGCTTCACTTTATCAATCGAGTTAAACTGCGTTAACGTCCATGTAATCGCCTGTACGATTTTTTGCTCATCTTCAGCTTTATAGTTTTTAAATTCATTTGAGAAATCAGCGATCGCTGTTCCGTCTTCTTTAATATCAACATTGACCGTTGTATCCGCCGGCAGCACGGCTCTGAATCCGTTTGGCAGGATGTTTGAAACAGGGCCGCCTTCAACGAGGTATTCAAGCGCTTGTTTAGCCGTCCCTTCCTGCTTTGGCAGCGGCAGCGTCTGCGCTGTCACATAGCCGTTCTTATCAATGAGATAAAGCTCTCTCATGACCGTATCGCCCGTTTGAGCGGCTTTATCGTCGCTTGTCGTTTTGCTGCCTTTGTCTTCTGTTTTATCTTTGGTTTTGTCTGTTTTGTCTTGCTCCTTCTCCTCTTTTACATATGTGATGTCCTGCGGCGGATCTATCTCCTCTGAGGCTTGATCTGACTGAAATATTCCGCACCCGGAAAGAAGCAGCGCGGAGGCCGTAACCGTAACCGCGATTCCTTTCATTCCTTTTTTCAGCATACTTTTCCCTCCTAAGGCAGTTTGTACTATTATGTATACGAGCCCGTTTTTGAATTAGACCGCTTTTTAAAAAAATCCCTCTGAATACAAAAAACCTTTTCTTTAAAAGAAAAGGCCATGAAAAAAGCTGCCGTTTGCATGTGCGGCAGCTTTATTTTACAGCGGTCTCCTGAAGAGAAATGCTTTCCACATTTTTCACTTCGTATCCAAACCAATCGTTTGCAATTTTTGTGAAGCGGGCGCGCTCCCCAGTTGTTAAAAACAAGTGTTCCGGCGGTTCCGCCGTTTTGCTTAATAAACCGTTGTATGACAAGATCGTGCTGACTTCCCTGGCCGTTTCATCTCCGGAGGAAATGATGTTGACGCGCTCTCCCATATAGCGCTGAATCGGCTCTTTTAAAATCGGATAATGCGTACATCCGAGAATCAGCGTATCGATTGATGAATCTCTGAGCGGGTGCAGTGACGTCCTGACGATTTCATCAGCCGTCTCATCCAAAAATTTGCCGCTTTCCACAAACGGGACAAACATTGGGCAAGCCAGATTTTCCACCGTTAAATCTCCGTTCAACGAAAGAAGCGCTTCTTCGTATGCGCCGCTTTTGATCGTGTTTTCCGTTCCGATTACGCCGATTCGCTGGTTTTCCGTCACTTTAATCGCGGTTCTGGCTCCGGGCTGCACCACGCCGATGACGGGTATCGCAACTTCCCTGCTGATTTCCTCTAGCGCGATGGCCGTTGCTGTATTGCAGGCGATCACGAGCATTTTAATATGGTGGCGGGATAACAGATAATTTGTCATTTCCCATGTATATGACAGGACTTCTTTTCTGTCCCTCGGTCCGTATGGACACCTTTTCGTGTCTCCAAGATATATAATTTTTTCTTTCGGCAGCTGCCTCATGATTTCTTTTGCAACGGTTAAACCGCCGACTCCCGAATCAATGACTCCTATCGGTTGATCCAACAAAATCGCCTCATTTTCTGTTCATTTCCTGCTGAAGTTTAATTAATAATTTTTCAAACGCGGCTGTTTCTTCCTCGGAAAACGCCTCTAACATGTCTTCTAAATAGTCCTGCCTTTTTTGAATGACCTCCTGGATGATCCGCTCTCCTTCCGATAAAAGATGAATGCGGACTACGCGCCTGTCGGACGGATCTTTAACCCGTTCAACGAGGTTGTTTTTCTCCATTCGGTCAATTAAATCCGTTGTGGTGCTGCACGCCAGGTACATCTTTTGTGATAACTCGCCGATCGTCATATCCCCGTATTCATACAGCCATTGAAGACCGACAAACTGGGGAGGGGTAATCGTATATTGGGTGAGAATTTCTCTTCCTTTTTGTTTAATGATGCCCGCAATATGGCGGAGTGATTTTTCAATGTCCGCTATGTGATTCAAAGAAGCATTCGAATTCATTTTCTCTACCTCGCTCGACTCGTTGTTTTGTTTTCAAAACACTTGAGTCTATTTTCCTTCTTTTCTACACAAATTGCAAGACTTCAACATGAATATACAAATTGCTCTTGAAAAAACAAATAACCGGTTCCCTTCTTGATACAAGAAGGAACACCGGCTCAATTTAGAGCTCTAGCTCACCCATTCGAAGAAGTTCAACAACAGCTTGCGAACGGCCTTTCACTCCCAATTTTTGCATTGCATTGGAAATGTGATTACGTACAGTCTTTTCACTTATAAAGAGCTCGCTTGCGATTTCCTTTGTTGTCTTGTCTTGAACGAGCAATTCGAACACTTCTCTTTCTCTTTTTGTTAGCAGCGGCTTTGATTGAAACTCTTTCTCCTTCAAGTATTGTAACCCTCCTTGCTAAGGTGAGAGCTGATCTGAAACGAATGGGTTTCGATATAGTCGTGATATCATATGAAACATACGCAAGGTCGGTGACGTTTCTGACGGAGAAAAGGGTTCCCTCAAACACCTATTTTTCAAATCATGACACAGGCATCGTTTCAGGGCTGAACTTCTAAGGAAGACATTTTAAAATCCAGGAGATCAGCCGCCATCTCTTCGTAATATATGCGTGCGTCTTCTTCTTCTGCACAGCGCTGATGATTTGTGCAGCCGCTTTTTCGGGCGAAGCCGTCCAAAACAGATGATCACCTTTTGCAAGAGCCGTGTCCACGAAGCCGGGCTGAATTTCGGTGACCGCAATTTCATCGCAACCGAGTTTTTTCACTTTTTGACGAAGTCCTTTTAAATAATTTGAAACGAATGCTTTTGAAGCGGCGTAGGTGACGGCCCCTCCGTTTCCTCTCAGCGCGGCGATGGATGAAATGCCGACTAAATGCCCTCTCCCGTTTTTGATAAAATGCTCCATCAACACGTTCGAGCAGGACACAAATCCCGTCACATTGACATCGATCGTTTCCTTTTCTTTGCTCCAATCCATTTCGCTTTCCAAATATCCAACACCTGAACAGATGAAGACTGCGTCTGCCCCATTCATCTCATCAAGCAGTTCTTTCAACAGTATAGGCGAGTGTTCGCTGTCGGCTGTATCGATCTTTTTAATGTATGAAGGTCCAGGGAGGTCGTCGCGCAATTTGGCTAGCAGCTCATACCGTCTTGCAGCAAGACCGACCTCCACTCCTCCGGCTGACAGCTGCTTGGCAAGCGCATTGCCAATTCCGGAACTCGCGCCGATGATTATCGCTTTTTTCATTTTCCTCTCCCTGTCAATTATTTCTCAGGAAATGAGTTATTGCCAAGCAGTTTTGCTTTTTGTTCGTCTGTCCATTTCACGGGTTTACCCGTATCTTTCGCAATTTGCACCATAACCGCCAGTCCTGTAAAGCAAAGGCCGCCTTCCCCATTTTTCGCTGCGTAATGGAGGGTGAGCGAGGCGTTGCCGACAGATGCTGTTTTGACGCCGATTTTTAAACGTTCATGAAGCATGACCTGCTGAAAATAGTCGCATTGCTGGCTCGCCACGACGGGAATGGCCGCGCTCTTCCCGTCTGAAAGGCGGTCCATGACGCCCAGGTGCTTGAAATAGGAAATCCTCGCTTCTTCGAAGTAGACAAACGGTGTGACATTGTTCATATGACCGAACATGTCCGTTTCTGAAAAACGGACGGAAACTTCATCAAAAAAAGAAAATGACTGACACCATGTGTCAAACGGTTCTTCGATATATCCCGGCAATTTCAATGTTTTCATCCCCTTTGATCATGAAAACACCTCTTCGGTTTGAAGAGGTGCGTTTTTTCGTGTTATTCCGTGTTGTCGCTTCCGAAGAAGTTTTTAAACGCCTGAACGGTCGTATCCCTGTTTAATGCAGCGATTGAGGTTGTGAGCGGGATGCCTTTCGGACACGACTGCACGCAGTTTTGCGAGTTGCCGCATTCGGCCAGTCCGCCGTCTCCCATAATCGCTTCAAGCCGTTCAGATTTGTTCATCGCTCCCGTCGGATGGGTGTTGAATAAGCGAACTTGCGAGAGCGGTGCAGGTCCCATAAAGTTTGTTTTATCGTTCACGTTCGGACAAGCTTCAAGACACACGCCGCAAGTCATGCATTTTGACAGCTCATAAGCCCACTGACGTCTTCTTTCAGGCATTCTCGGTCCCGGTCCGAGATCATATGTGCCGTCGATCGGCACCCATGCTTTGACTTTCTTTAACGAATCAAACATGCGGCTCCGATCCACTTGAAGGTCGCGGACAACCGGGAATGTTTTCATCGGTTCAAGGCGGATCGGCTGCTCAAGCTGGTCGATCAGCGCTGTACAGGACTGTCTCGGCTTGCCGTTGATCACCATGGAGCAAGCGCCGCACACTTCCTCGAGACAGTTCATATCCCAAGCAATCGGCGACGTTTTTTCTCCCTTTGCATTCACCGGGTTCCTTCTGATTTCCATCAAAGCGGAAATCACGTTCATATTCGGACGGTATGGAATTTCAAACTCTTCCTGGTAAGGATTAGAATCCGATGTATCCTGACGAGTGATGATAAACTTGATTGTCTTATTTTCACTCATGATTTCGCCACCTTTTTCTTCGAGTAATCCCGTTTACGCGGTGCGATTAATGAAACATCGACATCCTCATAATGGAATTTCGGGGCTTCAAAATCGCCTGCATGTTTCGCCATTGTTGTTTTCAGCCATTCCTCGTCATTACGTTCAGGGAAATCCGGTTTATAATGGGCGCCGCGGCTCTCATTCCGGTTGTATGCACCGAGCGTGATCACCCGTGCCAATTGCAGCATGTTGTGCAGCTGGCGCGTGAATACGGCGCCCTGGTTGCTCCATTTTGCCGTATCGTTGATATTGATGTTTCGGTAGCGCTCGGCAAGCTCTTGGATTTTTTCATCCGTTTTCAGCAGCTTGTCATTGTAGCGCACGACCGTCACGTTGTCTGTCATCCATTCGCCGAGCTCTTTATGAAGGACATAAGCATTTTCATTGCCGTCCATTTTCATTATGTCAGCCCACTTTTCTTCTTCCTTTTTGACGTATGCATCGAAAACGGAAGAAGACAGATCTTCTGCGGATGTTTCGAGACCTTGAATGTATTCAACGGCTTTCGGACCTGCCACCATGCCGCCGTAAATGGCTGACAAGAGCGAGTTCGCTCCCAGGCGGTTTCCGCCGTGCATCGAATAGTCGCATTCTCCCGCGGCAAACAGTCCAGGAATGTTGGTCATCTGATCGTAGTCGACCCAAAGTCCGCCCATTGAGTAGTGAACCGCAGGGAAGATTTTCATCGGCAGCTTGCGCGGATCGTCACCCATGAATTTTTCATAGATTTCAATGATTCCGCCCAGCTTGATGTCCAATTCCTTCGGATCTTTGTGGGAAAGATCGAGATAAACCATGTTTTCGCCGTTGATGCCGAGCTTTTGTCTGACGCACACATCAAATATTTCACGCGTCGCAATATCACGCGGCACAAGGTTTCCATATGCCGGATATTTCTCTTCGAGGAAATACCAAGGCTTGCCGTCTTTATACGTCCAGACTCGTCCGCCTTCACCGCGCGCCGATTCGCTCATCAGCCGCAGCTTGTCGTCTCCAGGAATGGCGGTCGGATGGATCTGGATGAACTCTCCGTTCGCATAGTAAGCACCCTGCTGGTAAACGATCGAAGCGGCTGATCCGGTATTGATCATCGAGTTCGTCGATTTTCCGAAGATGATGCCCGGCCCCCCGGTCGCCATGATGACTGCGTCCGAACGGAACGACTCGATTTCCATCGTCGTTAAGTTTTGGGCGACGATGCCCCTGCACGTATTGTCATCATCAAGAACGGCTCCGAGAAACTCCCAGCCTTCATATTTCGAAACGAGCCCTTCAACTTCGAAGCGGCGAACCTGCTCATCCAGCGCGTACAAGAGCTGCTGTCCGGTCGTCGCCCCCGCATATGCCGTTCTGTGATGCTGGGTTCCTCCGAAGCGCCGGAAGTCAAGCAGCCCTTCAGGCGTTCTGTTAAACATGACGCCCATGCGGTCAAGCAAATGAATGATCGACGGCGCCGCTTCACACATCGCTTTGACCGGCGGCTGATTCGCCAGAAAGTCGCCTCCGTACACCGTGTCGTCAAAATGCTCCCATGGGGAGTCTCCTTCACCTTTTGTATTGACCGCTCCGTTGATTCCGCCCTGCGCACATACGGAATGTGAGCGCTTAACGGGAACGATCGAAAATAGTTTTACATTTGTTCCTGCTTCCGCAGCTTTAATGGTCGCCATCAGACCCGCTAGTCCTCCGCCGACAACGATGATGCTTGAATTGCTCATGCCTGCCCCACTCCCTCTAGTAATCTAGTTCTTTTACACAAATGCCAAAATCGCTCTCAGCCCTACATAGGACAGCACAACAAAGACTCCCATTGTCACAAACGTGGCGATTCGCTGTGAGCGAGGAGAAACAGTGATTCCCCAAGTGACAGCAAACGACCATAAACCGTTTGAAAAGTGGAAGATTGTTGAGAGGACACCTACAATGTAAAAGCCGAGCATGATCGGGGAGCTCAAAATATCAGCCATCATGTCAAAGTTCACCTCTGCCCCCATTTGGGCGGCAATCCGTGTTTCCCACACGTGCCAGCTGACAAAAATCAAGGTAATGATTCCTGTAATCCGCTGCAGAACGAACATCCAGTTTCTAAAAAAGCCGAATCTGTTCGCATTGTTTTTCGCTGTAAAAGCTATGTATACTCCATAAACAGCATGATAAATCAGCGGAAGGAAAATCACGAAGATTTCCAAAGCGTACCTGAACGGCAGGTTTTCCATAAAGTGAGCGGCGTTATTAAACGCCTCTTCTCCGCTTGCCGCAAAATGGTTGACAACCAAATGCTGGATTAAAAATATGCCCACCGGTATGACGCCAAGCAAAGAATGCAGTCTTCGATAAACAAACTCTCTGTTCCCGGCCATTGCTTTACCCCCTAGTTGAAAAGTGCAGTAAAAATGAAAGGTCTCCTATCCCCCGTCCTGTTTCAAATATCGCACTTTGTTAAGTTTTTATGACAATTTCATTTTACTCCTATGAGAAATAGGCGTCAAGAAAACGCGTACATAAATTGAAATTTTCTAAAATTTAATCATATTTTTGAAAATTTTATTTTATCAAAATATAAATATATCAGATTTTTTTCTTCCTAAATGCATGTCTCCGCTGTAATCTTTCACCCCATTTAAGCTATAATAAACGGAGAAAAGAGGGGAGACATTGGATATGAATAAATATGAAGCAAACTTAGCGCAATTAAAAGAGCTGGAAGTCTCCGCATATGGCTATGAGTTGATCAGGGAAGTGCTGCTTCCCGATATGCTGGGACAAGACTACGCAGATATGATGTACTGGGCGGGAAAAAAGCTCGCCCGCAAGTTCCCGCTTGAATCCCGGGAGGATCTTCCCGCTTTCTTTCAGGATGCAGGCTGGGGAACGCTTGCGATCGTCCATTCAAAAAAACAGGAGCTTGAGTTTGAACTCGAAGGCCCGCTGGTTTCAAACCGCCTCAAGTATCAAAAGGAGCCCTGCTTTCAGCTTGAAGCCGGGTTTATCGCCGAGCAAATCCAGCTGATGAACGAACAAATTGCCGAATCTTATGAACAGGTGAAAAAAAGAGCCGGAAAAGTGGTTTTAACGGTGAAATGGGATTTGAAAGACCCGGCATAACTATGCAAAAAGGCGGAGACTGCAAAAGTCCCGCCTTTTTCTTTTTAAATGACTGCTGTCTGCTTCGACAGTTCAAAAGCATCATGCAGCGCTTCAACGGCTTTCACCATATCGCCTTCGTTGACGACAGTCGAAACTTTGATTTCGGATGTGCTGACCATTTTGACCTGGATGTTTTTTTCCGCCAGCACAGCGAACATTTCCGCTGCTACTCCCGGGTTGGAGATCATGCCAGAACCGACGATCGACACTTTGGCAAGCCTGTTTTCCGTTTCAATCTGTTCATAGTCGAGCGCGTCTTTGTATTCTTCTAGAACTTCAACCGTCCGTTTTAAGTCTTCCGTTTTCACTGAGAAAGAAATCGACGTTTTGCTTGTGCCTGTCACCGATTGAATGATGATGTCAACGTTGATGTTCTGTTTGGCGAGCGTTGTAAAAATCGTTGACAGCGTCGTCAGGCCGCTCGCCAGGCCGCATACGGTCACGCGTGTGATCTGATCTTCAAATGCAATGCCTCTTACGATTAAATTCTGTTCCATTGATGATTCCTCCTCGATTAATGTGCCGGCTTCTTTTTCGGTGCTTGAACGGACTTCCAAAGGCACCTGGTAGTTTTTCGCAAATTCAACAGCTCTCGGATGAAGGACGCCTGCTCCAAGATTGGCAAGCTCCAGCATTTCATCGTAGGAGATTCCGGCCAGCTTCCGCGCTGTTTTCACATAGCGGGGATCCGTCGTGAAAACCCCCGGCACATCGGTGTAAATGTCGCATTTATCAGCTTTCAGGGCTGCTGCGAGGGCAACGGCTGTCGTATCTGATCCGCCTCTGCCGAGCGTTGTGATTTCGCCTTCCGCTGTGACGCCCTGGAATCCGGCGACAACGGCGATTTTCCCTTCATTCAGGCGCTCTTTCAGCTTGGCTGTATCAATGTTCGTAATTCTTGCGTTGCCGTGAATATTTTCGGTTTCGATGCCGGCCTGCCAGCCTGTATAGGAAACCGCATCATACCCCTTGTTCTGCAAAGCCATTGTCAACAGCGAAATCGTCACCTGCTCTCCTGTTGTCAGCAGCATGTCCATTTCCCTGCTGCTCGGCTGCTCGGTGATTTCCTTGGCAAGCGCGACGAGGGAGTCCGTCGATTTGCCCATCGCCGAAACGACGACGACAACATCATGACCGCGCTGTTTTTCTTCGATGACGCGGTTTGCGACATTCAATATTTTTTCCACTGACCCTACGGAAGTTCCGCCAAATTTTTGGACGATGAGACCCATCAAATACCACCCTTTTTGTTTTCGTTCGTGTTTGTTTATGTATGAAGAGGAAAGCTTGACCGGCGGCCTGTACGGTTTTTTTTGCACAAAAAAAGCAACGAGAGAATTCCCTCATTGCTTTAACCAACAAAAATGCCGATGATCTTAAACAACGAGATAGCTCTCCAAGAAATGATTTCTTGACAGCCTCACATTTATTCAATGTAAAGCCAGCAGGAAAAACGAGTGGATTTTTCCCCGCTTCGGCGACGCTCCCCTTTCGGCTTTCTTCATCGGAATCCATCTTCCTCATCAAGCCTACTCTTGAAGTTCGCACCTCTATCTTCACCATATCACACGATCTTATTATGAAATTAGTACAAATTCTATCAGATTCTTTTTAAAAGTTCAACATTATTTTTTCAATGCCTCTTCGATCAGCTGCGCCGTTTTCAGAGGTATGCCGAGCTTGCGGATATCTTCGGCGCTCGCTTCCTTCATTTTCTTAACGGAACCGAAATGTTTTAACAGCAGTTTTTTCCGCTGTTCGCCGACGCCCGGTATGCCGTCCAGCACCGATTGAAATGCGCTTTTTCCCCTGAGCTGCCTGTGGAAGCTGATCGCAAACCTGTGCACTTCGTCCTGAATGCGCTGAAGCAGGTAAAATTCCTGGCTGTTCCGCTCAAGCTGGACGATCTCAAGGGGATCGCCGATCAAAAGGTTGGATGTTCTGTGCTTATCGTCTTTCACCAGACCGGCAACAGGGACATCGAGACCCAGTTCATTTTCCAGAACGTCAAGGGCGGCAGACACCTGCCCCTTTCCGCCGTCGATCAAAATTAAATCAGGCAGCGGCAGATTCTCTTTCAGCACCCTTGTATATCTTCTTCTGATGACTTCGCGCATTGATCCGTAGTCGTCAGGACCTTCAACCGTCTTGATCTTATATTTGCGGTACTCTTTTTTATGCGGTTTTCCATCGAGAAATACAACCATGGCCGAAACAGGGTCCGTTCCTTGAATATTTGAGTTATCAAACGCTTCAATTCTGTATGGCGTGTAGATGTCCAGCGCTTTTCCGAGCTTTTCAATCGCGCCGATCGTCCGCTCTTCATCCCGTTCAATGAGCGAAAACTTCTCCTTCAAAGCGAGCTTTGCATTTTTATGGGCAAGGAGCAGCAGGTCTTTTTTCGCTCCTCTTTTCGGCTGGCGCACGTTCACGTCCAAAAGCTCCTCAATCATGTCCTTGTCGACGCTGTCAGGCACCAAAATTTCCTTCGGAAGAAAATGGTTGTTTTTGGAGTAAAATTGCCCGATGAATGTCAGAAATTCCTCGTCTGCTTCCCTGTATAAAGGAAACATGCTGACATCTCTTTCAATCAATTTGCCCTGCCTGATGAAGAAGACCTGGACGCACATCCAGCCCTTGTCATACGAATAGGCAAATACATCGCGGTCAACCATGTCATTCAGCATCATTTTCTGTTTTTCCATCGTTGACTCGATATGGGCAATTTGATCGCGGAATTCTTTCGCCCGTTCAAACTGCAGGTTTTCCGAGGCTTCGAGCATTTTTGCTTCAAGCTCTTTCTTCACTTCATTGTAGCCGCCTTTTAAAAAGCGGGTAATTTCTTCTGTGAGCTGTCTGTTTGTCTCTTCAGACACATCATATACGCATGGCGCCAGACATTGTCCGAGATGATAGTACAAACAGACGCGGTCAGGCAGCTTGGCGCACTTTCTGAGCGGATAGAGGCGGTCCAGCAGCTTTTTTGTTTCCCTCGCAGCCTGGACATTGGGGTACGGCCCGAAATAGCGGCCTTTGTCTTTTTTGACCTTCCTTGTGACAATCAGCTTCGGATGCCGCTCGTTCGTGATTTTAATGAACGGGTAGCTTTTATCATCTTTAAGCATCACGTTATATTTCGGGTCGTACTTTTTGATTAAATTCATTTCAAGAATGAGCGCTTCGATGTTCGAGGATGTGACAATGTATTCGAAGTCTTCAATTTCACTGACAAGACGCTGTGTTTTGGCATCATGGGACCCGCTGAAATAGGAGCGGACCCTGTTTTTTAAGATTTTCGCTTTCCCGACGTAGATGACGGTATCCTGCCTGTCTTTCATCAAGTAGCAGCCAGGCTGATCCGGAAGAAGGGCCAGCTTTTCTTTGATTTTTTTGTTCATCAAAAATCCTTCCTTATTTCGGCGTTTTTCCTTCATTTAAGTTTACCATGACCGACCGTACGTTCGCCACAAATGGAGAAAGAAGATGACTTGTAAGAAAAAAGCGATCCCTTTGGAATCGCCTTTTTCACAGGTTTCTATTTTACAAATGTTTGTTGACCAGTTCTTCAAGCGCTTCTTTCGGTTTAAAGCCGACAGATGTTTCGACCACTTCGCCGTCTTTTAGTACGAGGAGAGTCGGGATGCTCATCACGCCGTATTTGCCGGCAGTTTCTTGGTTTTCGTCAACATCGATTTTTACGATTTTCAGTTTGTCTCCCATTTCTTGATCAAGCTCTTCAAGTACCGGCGCGATCATTTTACAAGGTCCGCACCAAGGAGCCCAAAAGTCGGCAAGAACTACGCCTTCGCTTGTTTCAGATGAGAATGTTTGATCAGTTGCTTTTACGATAGCCATTCTTTCATTCCTCCAATTGTGAAATTATGCTTTTTAGTATAGCATCTCCCTTTGGTTCACGCTAACATAATGCTTGATTATACGTTTCCCTATCTGCACAGTTTTACACATCGGGATTTTAGCCTTTCTGAAAATGTCCATATCCCATGTTATTTTGCAGAAGGCGGAAATGTGCCTATGTCAAAAGCCGGCCATTTCAGGCCGGCTTTTGATCATGTGCTGACGCTCAGCTTTTTAAATTCCTCCGTGAGCAGCGGAACGATTTCAAATAAGTCGCCGACGATCCCGTAGTCGGCAATTTTAAATATATCAGCTTCCGGATCTTTGTTGATGGCAACGATGATTTTGCTGTTTGACATCCCTGCGAGGTGCTGAATCGCTCCTGAAATGCCGCAGGCGATATATAAGTCAGGTGTCACAACTTTGCCGGTCTGGCCGATTTGAAGCGAATAGTCGCAGTAGTCTGCGTCACAGGCTCCCCTTGAAGCGCCGACCGCCCCGCCCAATACATCGGCGAGCTTCTGCAGCGGTTTAAAGCCTTCCTCGCTTTTGACGCCGCGACCGCCGGCTACGATAATTTTCGCTTCAGACAAATCGACGCCTTCGGACGTTTTTTTGACAATATCCTTGATGACCGTTCTGATGTCCCGAATATCTGCTTCGATGCTTTCGACCGCTCCTGTCCGCGTCTCATCTTTGTCAAGCGGGGCGATATTATTCGGTCTGATCGTTGCAAAAATCGTTTCATCTTCGGAAATGATCCGTTCAAACGCTTTGCCCGAGTAAATCGGCCTTGTAAACACGATGTTGCCGCCGGCCACTTCGACATCGACGGCATCCGATATCAGCCCTGTTCCCATACGGGCTGAAAGCTTCGGCGACAAGTCTTTTCCCATTGACGTATGTCCGAAAATGATGACGTCCGGATTCTCGCGTTCTATGATCGGCAACAAGGCTTGAACATAGCCGTCAGACGTATAGTTTTTCAAGAGCGGGTTTTCGGCTGTAAGCACTCTGTCAGCGCCGTAATGGATCAGTTCTGCCGCATGACTTGAAACGCTTTCACCGAACAGTACGCCGATCACCTCTCCCCCTTCGGCAACCGTTTTTCCTGCGGCTATCGCTTCGAAAGTCACATTCCTCAACGAACCGTCTCTGAACTCTCCCAATACGATAACTTTTTTGCTCATGTCCATTTCCCCCTGTATTTTAATGACCGTGTTATTTCTCCCTTCGGCTTCATACGACCTTTGCTTCGCTTCTCAGCAGTGATACAAGTTCTGCCGCCTGCTGCTCCGGCTCCCCTTCAAGGATTTTCCCGGCTTCTTTTTTCGGAGGCAGGAACCGTTCGATCGTTTTTGTTTTCGCAGCCACGTCTTCTTCGTCGATGTCGAGATCATCAAGCTCAAGCTCCTCGAGAGGCTTTTTCTTTGCCTTCATGATTCCCGGAAGAGACGGATAACGCGGCTCGTTCAACCCCTGCTGTGCAGTCGCTACGATTGGAAGCGATGTTTGGATCACTTCAAGATCGCCCTCGGCGTCGCGTTCCGCTTCAACATCTCCGCCGTTTACCGTCAGCTTTGTAATCGTCGTAATACAAGGAATGCCCAGCAGTTCGGCCAAACGAGGCGCAACCTGTCCCGATCCCCCGTCGATCGCCACATTCCCGCCGAGTATAATGTCGTACTCGCGGTCTTTCAAATAGTTGTAAAGGATGGCTGAAGCCGTATATTGGTCCGCTTCTTCCACGTCGTCTTCAATGTTGATCAGAACGGCTTTGTCGCACCCCATCGCCAGAGCCGTCCTGAGTTCTTTTTCAGCTTCTTCCTCGCCGACTGTCACGACCGTAATTTCACCGCCGTGCTTCTCTTTCAACTGGAGCGCTTCTTCAATGGCGTACTCATCGTACGGATTGATGATGAATTCCGCTCCGTCCGTGTTGATTTCCCCTTGTTCGATCTGAATTTTCTCCTCTGTATCAAACGTGCGCTTCATTAAGACATAAATGTTCATGTTCTGTTCATCCCCTTTGTTTTCACGTTTGTTATTTCCCTTTAAAATGCGGCTTCCGCTTTTCAAGAAATGCCTGAATCCCTTCCTTCGCATCCTCGGATTGGAACACTTCGCCGAAGTATTTCCCTTCTAGCTTGAGGCCTCCTTCATACGAATACACTTTGCTCGAATTCAGGAGTTCAATGACATAAGCCATCGTCTGCGGACTTTTTTCAGCGAATTTTTGTGCGAGCTCTTTTGCCTTTTGCAGCACTTCTTCTTCATTCGCCGCCAAAATCGTGACAAGACCGTATTCAAAAGCTTCCTTGCCGGATATCGGCTCTGATGTCCCGATCATTTCAAGCGCTTTGGCGGTGCCCACATACTTGGGAAGGCGCTGCGTTCCCGCAAAGCCGGGAATGATTCCGAGATTCAGTTCGGGAAGGCCGAGCTTTGCGCTTTCCTCGGCAATCCGGATGTGGCATGCCATCGCTAGCTCAAGACCGCCTCCAAGAGTGGCCCCGTGAATCGCGGCGATCACCGGTTTTGGAAAAGATTCTACTTTTTCGAAAATCTGCTGGCCCTTATCAGCCAAATTTGCATAATCAGACCCGTCCATCAATGATGTAAACTCTTTAATATCAGCGCCTGCCGAGAAAAATCTTCCTTCCCCGTGAATAACGACGCTTCTGACATCCTGACGTTCTGAAAGTTCATCAAGGCATGCAGAAAGATCTTCAAGCACTTGCGTCGATAGCGCATTTGCCGGCGGGTGCTGAATCGTAATCGTCGCAACATGGCCGTCTACGGCGTATGATAATGCTGCCATTTTTATTCCTCCTCCTTCGTCTTTTGGCTGCTGAACCCGTGGATCAGCAATTCATGAATGCTGTCTGCCAGGTTTGGGAGATCGTATTTTTGATCATTCATCACCCAGGTTGTAACCGTCTCATCCACCGTACCGAAAATCATCTGCTTCGCAAGGCGGACGTCAAGCGTGCTTTTAAATTCTCCAGCTTCTTTTCCTTCGGTGATGATGTCTTCCAGGATCGTTAAGTACCCTTTGAGAATCTCATTGATTTTCAGCCTCAGCTCAAGATTCGACTGCCTCAGCTCAAGCTGGGTGACAATCGCGAGGTGGCGATCGCTGCTGAGCAGTTCAAAGTGCTTTTTGATGAACAGCGAAAGCTTTTCTGTCGCCGAATTTTTCGCTGTCATTTCTTCGCTCATCTGCTCGATAAACTGTCCCATTTTCTCTTTGAATAATGAGATGAGAATGTCTTCTTTGTTTTTAAAATAAAGATAAATGGTGCCGTCCGCCACCCCGGCCTGCTTGGCGATTTTTGAAACCTGCGCCTGATGGTATCCGTTTTCTGCAATCACAATGACAGCTGCGTCGATAATCTGCATATACTTTGGTCTCTTTTGTTTCAATTGGCTTCGTTCCTTTCAAATTAATGAATGAATACTCATTCATGAGTTAATCGTAAATAAAAATGGACGCTTTGTCAAGAAGCTAAAAGTAAATCGCATCACAAAAGCATGCCGTCAAAATCGACGGCATGCTTTTTCAGACGCCGGTCTTTTCCTCTTGAACGAGCGCTCTTCTTAAAATCTTTCCGACCGCCGTTTTCGGAAGTTCGTCCCTGAACTCGTATACTTTTGGCACTTTATAAGGAGCGAGACGCGATCTGGCATATTCGTCCAATTCCTTCTCCGTTATTGTAACATGATCTTTCAGCACAACAAAAGCCTTAACCGTTTCCCCCCTGTATTCATCAGGGATGCCGGCAACGACCGCCTCCTGAACGGCTTCATGCTCGTAGAGCACTTCTTCGATTTCGCGCGGGTAGATGTTGTATCCCCCGGCAATGATCACGTCTTTTTTGCGGTCGACGATATAAAAGAAGCCGTCTTTATCCATGTAGCCGATGTCTCCGGTAAAAAACCAGCCGTCCCTTAGACTCTGAGCGGTTTCTTCATCATTGTTCCAGTAGCCTTTCATCACCTGCGGTCCTTTGACGGCGATTTCTCCATGCTCATAAGGCCCGAGAAAACCGCCGGTTTCTTCCGAATAGATAGCAGCGTCTGTACCAGGCCAAGGACACCCGATACTGCCCGCTTTATTCAAATCCCAAATAAAATTGGCGTGAGTGACCGGCGACGTTTCAGACATTCCATAACCTTCGACAAGCCTTCCGCCCGTCACCTTTTCAAACTGCTGTTTGACTTCAACAGGAAGCGCCGCAGATCCGCTCAAACAGCTCTTAATCGATGACAGATCGTATTGGTGAAGGTCGGGATGGTTCAACAGGGCGATATAAATCGTCGGCGCCCCCGGAAATATCGTCGGCTTTTCTTTATCGATCGTTTTCAGCGCTGCGCGCGCGTCAAATCTCGGCAGCAGGATCATTTCATACCCCTGCCTGATCGTGAAATTCAAGACGGCCGTCATTCCGTAGACGTGAAAAAACGGAACGATCCCCAGCACCTTCTCCTCCCCTTTATTCAATTGATAAAACCAGGCGGCGCACATCTCCATGTTGGCTAGTATGTTGCGGTGGCTGAGCATGACGCCTTTTGGCGTGCCTGTCGTTCCTCCGGTATACTGCAGGACGGCAATGTCGTGGGCCGGATCAATTTCAATACCGGGCGGTCCGCTTGGAACGGGGCGTTTCATGATGGTGCGGAAAAGGTGGGTCGTCTCATTTTCATTGATCTCAACGGACATTTGATTCTCTTTTTTTTGAACGATCGGGTACAGCAGATTTTTAGGGAAAGGCAGGTAATCTTTTATGCTTGTCGCAATGATGTGCCTAATGCTTGTTAGCGCTTTCATTTTATATGCCGCCGGGTACAGCATGTCGAGCGTAATGATGATGGTTGCCCCGCTGTCATGAAGCAGATGTTCAAGCTCCCTTTCCGTATACAGCGGATTTGTCTGGACGACGATGCCGCCGGAGAAAAGAACGCCGTAATACGCGATAACCGCCTGCGGGCAGTTCGGCAGCATGATCGATACTCTGTCTCCTTTTTGAATGCCGAGCGACAGCAGGTAATCTGCCATTTTTAAAGCATCCTCGTAAACTTCCCGGTACGAACGTTTTTTTCCGAGAAAATGAATCGCTGTTTTTTCTGAAAACTGCTGGGCGGATTGTTGCAGGATGGAATGGAGTGTTTGATCTTCAAATTGCAGCTCGTGAGGAATTTGTTCGGGATAATGACGCAGCCACGGTTTTTCAGTCGGCATAAGCTCCCCCCTTTTAAACAATATATTCTTGATTTGAGTATATCAAAACAATATTCAGAAAGTAATGATATTTTTTCATTTTTAAAAAGGCGCCCCTTTTTTAGGACACCTTTTTCAAGCATAAAAGATCATATAAATCAGGCCGATAACCACAAATACCCCAGCTGTAAAAAACAGGACTTTCGCTAATTTCTCCATGTTGATCCCCTTTAGATACCCGAAGCCACGACAAATGACAGGCCTACTGAAATGACGAATGAAATGAAGCCGACTGCGCGGTTGTCGTTTTCAATCTCCTTGTCAATTTTAAAGCGCGGCGTCAGAAATTCAAAAATGAAGTAGCCGATCAAAAGCAGGATAAAACCGAACAGCCCCCACCCCATCATTTGCAGCAGGGAATTATGCTGGCTGATCGATTTTTGCAGCACGTTGGCGATGCCTAAAATTTTTCCGCCTGTTGCCATCGCAACCGCCATGTTTCCTTTTTGAATCTCCTCCCAATTTTTATACGTGGTGACGAGTTCAAACACAGATAAAAATATCACAAGACACAAAACGGAAACACTGTAGTACGCGGCGATTTCCACAAGGTTGTTCTCCCAAAACTCTTTCATCCTTTTAGACTCCCTTTATTATTTTAATTCGACAATGGTGACTCCTGATCCTCCCTCTCCCGCTTCGCCGAACCGGGAGTTTTTCACATTGCGGTGGGATTTCAATAGGTCCTGGACGCCTTTTCGGAGGGCGCCGGTTCCTTTTCCGTGAATGATCGAGACTCTCGGATAGCCCGCAAGCACCGCATCATCCAAGTATTTTTCAACCCGGTGAAGCGCATTTTCATACCGCTCCCCCCTAAGGTCGAGTTCGAGCGAGACGTGATAATCTTTCCCTTTGACGGCGGCGATCGTTTTTTGTTTCTCGGGTTCGGGTGCCGATTTCAGGAATTCCAGATCCTTTTCCTTGACCTTCATTTTCAGGATGCCGATTTGCACATTCCATTCGGCCGCACCCGTTTTTTCGAGCAGCGTCCCTTTTTGGCCAAAGGTTAAAACTTTGACTTCATCGCCCGGTTTTAATTCGCGCTTGTCCGTTTTTTTCTGAGCCGGCTTTTTCGCTTTTTCAAACGAAGGCACGGCTTCTTCAAGGCGCTTTTTCGCCTCGATCAGCTCATGGTCTTTAAATGCTTTATGGTCTTCTTTGATCATGCGGAGCGACTGGATGATGTCGTCTGCTTCTTTCATCGCTGCTTTGACTTTTTCAGCCGCTTTTTGCTCCGCTTCTTCGTAGAGCTTGTCTTTTTTCTCCTGCCATTCGCTGATCTGCTGCTGCAGGTCGCGGTGAAGGGCTTCAGCTTCCGCGCGGATGGCTTCGGTCTCCTTGAGCTCCGCTTCTGCGCGCTTTTTGCTGTCTTCCAGCGATGCGATCATCGTATCAACTTCATTATGTTCGGCCGTCATCTCCGCTTTTGCGCGGCCGATCAGGTAATCAGGCAGCCCGAGGCGCTTCGAGATTTCGAACGCATTGCTTCGGCCGGGCACTCCAATTAAAAGCTTGTATGTCGGTGATAGTGTATCGATATCAAATTCGACGCTTGCATTAATGACATTTTCGCGATTGTAGCCGTATGCCTTCAGCTCCGGGTAATGGGTCGTGGCAATGACGCGTGCGCCTGTCTGGCACACCTCATCAAGGATGCTGATCGCAAGGGCCGCGCCTTCCTGCGGGTCTGTTCCGGCACCGAGCTCGTCAAAAAGCACAAGGCTGTTTTCCGTCATGTCTTTCAAAATATCGACGATGTTGACCATATGCGACGAGAACGTACTTAAGCTTTGTTCGATTGACTGTTCATCGCCGATATCGGCAAATACTTGATCAAATACGGCGGTCTCTGATCCTTCTTCCGCCGGTACGTGCAATCCCGACTGCGCCATCATGGTCAAAAGCCCGAGCGTTTTGAGCGTCACCGTTTTCCCCCCCGTGTTCGGGCCCGTGATGACAATTGTCGTATACTCTCCGCCGAGCTCAATATCATTCGGAACGACCTCATCCAGGGGCAAAAGCGGGTGGCGGGCTTGAATCAGGCGGACATAGCCGTCAGCGTTGACAGCCGGTTTAACCGCTTTTGTCGCTTTTGCATATTTTGCTTTTGCAAAAATAAAGTCCAGCGTCTGAAGCACTTTGACATCGTGAAAGAGCTCATTTGTGTGCTCTGCCGTCTTTTCTGTCAGGACGCGCAAAATCCGTTCAATCTCCTGTTTTTCGTTTACTTTTGCCTGGCGAAGCGCATTGTTCATATCGACAATCGCCTGAGGCTCGATAAACAATGTCGCACCGGAAGAAGACTGATCGTGCACGATTCCTCCGTAGCTTGATCTGTACTCCTGTTTGACAGGGATGACGAAGCGGTCGTTGCGAATCGTGATGATCGTATCCGACAGCATTTTTTGCGCAGATGAAGAACGCAGCATCGATTCCAGCCGGTCCCTGATTCTTGATTCAAGCGTCCGCAGCTGGGTCCTGATTCCCCTTAACGTCTCTGATGCATGATCAAGCACTTCCCCATGATCATCGATGCACGAATTGATGTCCCTTTCCAATTCGGAAAGCGGTATGAGCTTTTCTGCATATTGATGAAGATAAGGAATCTCAACCCCGTCTTCGAACAGGCCTTCAAGAAAGTGCTTCATCTGTTTTGCTGCGTATAGCAGACCCGATATTTCAGTCAATTCCGCCGGGCTTAAAATGCTGCCGATTTCTGCCCTTCTTAACGCTTTTCTAATGTCCGTAAGGCCGCCGAAAGGGGCGCTTCCTTTTAAACGCAGGACGGTTCCTGCTTCATCGACTTCTTCCTGCAGCTTTTTAACTTCTTCGAGCGAACGGGAAGGTTTGAGTTCCAAAAGCATTTCCTTCCCCAAAGAAGATGCCGCATGCTCTGTGAGCTGTTCTTTTACTTTATGAAATTCAAGTGCTGATAGCGCTTTTTGCTGCAACGTCCATTAAACCTCCTTAAGATCGATGGCGCGACAAAAATGCCTGGACTTCTTCAAAGGAGCGGGTGTTTAATACATTGGCCTTTGGCGTCCATCCTTTTCTCGCTGCCGTAACGCCCGTTTTCATATCATCAAGCATCGCTGTGTTGTGGGCATCCGTATTAATAACGAGTGTCACTCCGGCAGCATTCGCTTTGATCAAGTGCTCCATTCTGAGATCGAGCCGCGCTGGATTTGCGTTCAGCTCCAATGCTGTATTCGTTTTTTTCGCAAGTTCGATCAGCTGGTCAATATCGACTTCATACCCCGCCCTTCTTCCGATCAGACGGCCGGTCGGATGAGCGATAATGTCAACGTGCTGATTCAGCAGCGCGGTTTCAAGCCGCTTCATGATGACATGCTGCGGCTGTGAAAAGCTTGAATGGATGGAAGCAATGACAAGATCCATTTCCGCCAGCAGCTCGTCGTCATAATCCAGTGTTCCGTCAGGCAGGATGTCCATTTCCACGCCTTTAAAAATATGAAAATCGGTAAATTCCTTATTCAGTTCATCAATTTCCTTCGCCTGCATGCGAAGGCGCTCAGGCGTCAAACCGCCTGCGACTTTTAAATATTGGGAATGGTCTGTGATCGCCATATAGCGGTACCCTTTTGCCATGCATGCTTCCGCCATTTCCCTGATCGAAAAAGCACCGTCGCTCCAAGCCGAGTGCATGTGAAGGTCTCCTTGAATATCCTCGGCGGAAACGAGTCCGATGTCAACGCTGTAGTCCTCGACTTCTCTTCCTGTCTCCCGCAGTTCGGGCGGAATAAACGGAAGCCCGAAATGGGCGAAAAACTCTTTTTCGCTTGAGAAAGTTTTAATTTCTCCAGTTTCAACGGTTTCGACGCCGTATTCACTGATTCTTTCGCCTTTTTCTTTGGCAAGCTGGCGCATTTTGATATTGTGGTCTTTTGATCCGGTAAAATGATGAAGCGTCGTTGGGAACTGTTCCTCTGTCACCAGCCGGAAATCCGCACTGATTTCGTATTCAAACGCAAATGTGAGAGACACTTTCGTATCTCCTGCGGCAATGACCTCCTTGATGTTCGAAAGCTTTAAGAGCCCTTCCCGGACAAGTTCCGGATCAGTGACAGCCATAATGTAATCGAGGTCTTTCACCGTTTCTTTGGCGCGGCGCAGGCTTCCGGCCCGTGAAAACTTAATGAGGCCCGGGAGCCCTTCAAGCTGCTCTTCGATGATGTCAGCGACGGCCAAAGCGACCGCGATCGGGTACCGTTCAGGGCGTTTTCCCGCTTCACCCAAAGCCTGCAGGATTTTTTCCTCCGTCTTTTTGCCGAATCCGGCAAGCCCCTGAACCTTTTGCTGTTCGCAGGCCTCTTTTAAAGATGCCGCATCACAGACGCCGAGCTCCTGATACAGCTTGGCGATTTTTTTGCCGCCGAGACCCGGAAGCTTCAAAAGCGGGACAAGTCCTTCCGGAACCTCTTCCTTTAATCGTTCCAGCGTTCCGGATGCTCCCGTGTCCATATATTCCTTGATGACAGCGTATGTGCCTTTGCCGATCCCGGACAGGGACGTCATATCATCGATTTCCGAGAGGCTCCGGTCGTCTTGTTCAAGAGCTGCCGCAGCCTTTCTGAAAGCGGAGATTTTAAACGGGTTGTCCCCTTTTAGTTCCATATATATCGCAATCGTTTCAAGCAATTTGATGATATCTTTTTTATGCATGTTGTTCACCTCTTGTTTCCCCTCGTTCATCCTGCTTCAATCATACAAATTTTTGGCTGATCCTACAACAAACAGGCATATCCGACAGCTTCCGGGGTTCTCAAGAGCCCCGAAAAAAAACTTCCCTACAAACAGAGAAGTTTTTACAAAGATCCGTACTGATGCAGCAGATTGTTTAACATGTTTGATAAAAACGGTGTTTTATGAATGATCAAATCAGCCATGACTGAACCGGCCATCATGCTTTGCAGGACATCAATCGGCAGAAGCGTTCCGATGAACAGAACGACAAACACGAACAGATAGATTTCCGCAAAACCGAGCACGGCTCCGAGTATTTGGTTGATCTGTTTGAGAACCGGTATGCTTGCGACGGCATCCAAAAACGATGCGGCAACTCTCAAAAGGATAATCGTCAGGATAAAGAGAATCAAAAACGCAATCATATTGTAATAAGCGCCTTCAAGGCTTCCGTTTACAAACGCCAGCGCAGCCTGGCCGCCCGTAAAGTCGGGAGACGGAATCCAGCCGAGCTTAGGCGCAAGGTCGCCGTAATAGGTTGCGGCCACAGCGATCGCTGCGATAAACGTAACCAAACGGATAAACTGGCGGATAAACCCTCTTTTGAGTCCAATAAACAAACCGGACAAAAGCAAAATGATAATGATGATATCTAACATCGTGATGTTCAATCCTTTTCTTTTATTTGTCCTTTTAATCTCTCAAGCTCTTCCTTAAGCTTCAAATAATCGTGAACCACATTTACAGCCGTCAAAACGGCCAGTTTATTTATATCAAGATACGGATTTTTTTCGTTGATTTCTCTCATTTTATCATCCACAATCGAGGCAACGTGCCTCATATGGCTCTTGCTCTCATCGCCGACAATTGTGAATTGCTGACCGTAGATGTCAACTGTTGTTTTCGTTTTTTGACCATCAGACAACGTTTCTCCTCCATTCCAATTATGCGAGAATCCTAGTCTATATCATAACATGTTTACAGATTGAATGGAAAGACGAGCCCTCCGCTGTTATGATACACTTATGAAAACAATGATTTAGCGTATTTAAAGCTAATAAAGGAGATTAGAACGTGTCACATTCTGTTTTAAAAGTTCCCCCGTCTGTTATTGAACGGATGCAAAGCCACTACGGGCCTGACATTACTTCACTTTCCGTACAGGGCGCAGTTTTCCAAGCCAAACCCCAAGGGTGCACCATTACAGCATACCGGTCGGGGAAGGTGCTGTTCCAAGGAAAAAACGCGGAAAAGGAAGCGGAGCGCTGGACGGCGGATGCTGAAACACCGGCTCCCAAAAAGCCCGCATCGAAAAAAAGCATCCCGTCCGTCTATCAGCCGCCTGAAGGCATCGGTTCCATGTCTGTGATCGGCTCCGATGAAGTCGGGACAGGCGATTATTTCGGCCCGATCACCGTCGCGTGCGTATACGCTGACAAGGCGAAGCTTCCGCTGTTAAAAGAACTCGGTGTTAAAGACTCGAAAAACTTAAAAGATCCGCAAATCGTTCAGATCGCGCGCGACTTAATCAAGACAGTCCCTTACAGCCTGCTCGTTTTAAGAAACGAAAAGTATAATGAAATGCAGGAAAAAGGGATGAGCCAAGGAAAAATGAAAGCTCTTCTCCACAACCAGGCGATCGGCAACCTTCTCAAAAAATTGGACGGAACCCGGCCTGAAGCGATTTTAATCGACCAGTTCGCCGAACCGGCCGTATACTTCAAGCATCTGGCAGGCAAAACCGCCGTCAAAGAACGTACATATTTCAGCACAAAAGCGGAAGGCATCCATCTTTCAGTTGCAGCAGCCTCGATCATTGCACGCTATTCATTTTTAATGGAAATGGATAAGCTGTCAAAACAAGCCGGCATTACGCTTCCGAAAGGAGCGGGCCCGCTCGTCGATGAAGCCGGCGCCAAGCTGATCAAGAAACACGGCGAAGACGCATTGCGGGTATTCACAAAGCTGCATTTTGCCAATACGCAGAAGGCGAAGCGGATTGCGTCGAAACGGTAAGCGGTGCGGACTAGGCTGGATAAGCGGGTCCGTTGCAACTAGACCCGCATATTTCACTAAAACATTAACAATAAATGAAAAATAAGGATTGAAAATTCAAATTAATTGTAGTATATTGAACAAACTTAGAATTGAAGCCCCATATACAGGGGCTTTAATTGTTCCAACAGAGGCAAAGCGATATCAAGCGCTAGGCTGAATTGCTTCATGATATTGTCTTTTAATATGGCCCATATTCAATTATCTCAATTTTCAGCTTACTGCACACCAGATGGCTTTTGAATGTGTACTCCTTTGTTTCTGGATACTTCTAAGATATAAGGCGGGGATTTGGATGAAGAAATCAGGTTCATTTGGCATTCTTTTAATTATTTCAGCTCTCATAATATCAATGTATTTTATGTTAAATACAAAGGCTTTGATCTTCAGGATATGACTTAGCCATTCATGGAATCTCGTGATTTCAAGAACTTTAATGATTGTGTTCACTTTGTACTTACTTTCTAAATTGGGATATTTTCTTCTAAATAAAAAAGATTAGCTTAATCGAGCTAATCTTTAATATATTTGCTACACCTTTTTTCAAGCAAACTGAAATTCAGACACCCTGCTGAATTTTGACCGGCTGTGAAATGTTTGAACCTTCTCTTCTTTATATGGCGAAATCATTGGACCTCTATGGATGATTATTGCGAATATCTCCGCATTCCTTCCATACAAATCGACAGACTCAGAAAGGAATCACCATGTCAAAAATAAAATGGATCATCACGCTCACCATATGCACAGCTCTGGCATTTTCTCTCTTTATTTTCTTCAACAAGGCGAACTTTACAGAGGCCAGCGAAAATAAAGAAACCGGGCTTTTCTTTGCCCGAAACTACATCAGCCATATGATGGAAAACGAGACGATGTCGTTTAACATTTTCGGCCTGCAAAAAGCAAACGCCGGCGTTCCTCTAAGCGGTGAGACGGTTACGTCGCTCGCTTTTGATAACAATCATATACAAATCAGCGATTACAAGGTTGAAACAGGGATTCGCCATAAAGGCTATACGCTCGTCAACATCATCGTAGATGTCCGGGTCTCAAGCGATAAACCGGAAAAAGCGGATCAGCTGCTGATATCTTTTAACGGACGTGATAGAGAAGCATTTCAAATCGGAAAGATCACCCTTCAAAACCATCACAATGTTCGAAGCGGCGATCTGTCGCCTGCCGGTCAATATACTGCAGGATATCCAAAACCGTCCTTGGACGTTCGGCTGAAAAACAATCTCGCAAAAGATATTTCCCTTGAAAAGATCACCGATCTAAACGGCGTCATGGCGTATACATTTGACAAGGGGACCGCCATTCAAGCGAAACAAAGCAAACACATCGTCGTCCCGTCTTTTCATATGACAGGCGAATATGATTTTTATACGGTCACCCCTGTTTTACGTTATACTGCAGCAGGGAAGCGGAATCAATACAGCATGCCCGGTGTACTGTACGGAGCTTTAGACTCCGATGAAGAGAAAATCGAACGGATGCTGAAGCGTCAATAGCTTATGACCATGTTGAAGATAAAAAACCGGTTCCCGAATGATCGGGTACCGGTTTTTCTTTATCCTCTCAATACAGCCTGATACGTATCCTCAAGTGCCTTCAGCACTTGGTCGTGAACTTTTGTCACTTCTTCCTTGGCTAGGATTTTAATATGCGGGCTATAAATGCCTTTTTCCAGAATTCTTGAGAATTGAGTCATGAATTTCGTTCTATACAGAGGAGATATCGCCCCCCCTAACAAGACTATATTAAACTACTAACATTCTATCTAAACACAGTATATTCGATATATTCAACCAATAAAAATAAGAAAATGAGATTGTAATTCCTTTCTAAAAAGAAACTTTTGATTTATATATCAATAAAAATAGAATAGATAATCCGTTATATTTACTAAAATAACCATAAGTGTAATAATAGCCCTACAAGAGACAAAGGGGGTGAAAATATGACAATTTCTAAAAAACAACGCATCAACGCTTCTTTAGCCTTAGGTCTACTTTTTACACTTACATTTTTCACAATGTTATACGCAACAACAGCACCAGTTTTACCGATTGCAGACCTAGCAGCAACCTATCCTCAGATTCCGGGATGGGCTCTTACTTCAATTAGTGCCATCTTAAATGCTGCTGGCACTGTTGGAGCAATTGCAGCGGTTCTAGGGACTTTTGGACTCGGAGCGATTGCATCCCTAGTTTTTTCCTATGCAAAAAAATACGGAATTAGATATGCTATCGCTTACTAATAAGTTTTAATTTAGGAAAGGGTATTATTTAAAATGCCCTTTCCTCCACATTTAAGTCAGGATGGTTTTCAATGAATAATAAATACTTAATTTATTCAAAAATTCTTTTAACCAACGACATTCGAAAATTTAATACTAAAAGCAAATGGCTTGCATTATTCGTATTGATATTGTCATTCGTTGTTTTCCCTTTAATAATTGGCAGCTTTGCTGGGTACATCATTAAAAATCTAGTCATCATTCATCTTTCTTTTTTTCTGTTTATCCTTACTGTAAATATTGATAAAAGTATTTTCAGAGTTATGTTTTCCTCCGACAAAAAACAAATGGCCATTCTGGGAATCAAATTGGATCAATTTATATTAGGAAAAGATATTAGTAAATTTTATAGTTCATTTTTATCTTTAATATCTTTTTATGTTGGTTCATCGATTGTATATTATCTCATTCATCAGTCTTTGGAAGAAGTCTTCGCGATTGCTGTGATTGGTTTATTGTCCGCTATACTAGGATATTTGCTTAGACTTCATTTTATAAGGCTATTAGTATTGCCTAAATTCATAAATGTCTCAAGCATTATTGGCTTTTTCACAAATGGAATTTTAATTCTTTGGATCTTTTTTATACTCAAATATAATTTGTTATTTCTAAACATCAATAATATGCGAATTTTTTCAATATCTATACCAATAATGGTATCTTTAACAATCCTGTTAATTATAGTGTGGTATAAAAGTTTAAGAAACCTTTCCATTTTTAATGATCATTTAAATAGCAAGACTGATACAAATTTGAAGAAGTCTAGAGAGAGCAGAAGCCTTCTATATTACGAGCTGATCCTTCTATATAGGAACCCGCCTGTAAGGTGGTCGGTTTTATTATTTATTTTAAGTTTATCAGCAGGTTTACTAACAATCATTTTGTATGGTTTTAACACTGATCGATTTGCAGACACTGGAATTTCCAACGAATTCAGCTTTATGTTCAGCGTGCTGTTCCCGTTAGTCTTTATCTCTATCATGATTCAATCATTGGTTTCTTTTGATATTGATGGTCTTATTATACCTTTGAATCAGCACAAGCCAAACTTTATTAAAAACAAAATAAAAGCAAAAACCAAAATCTCTGTCTTAGCACATGTGTTATTTGTTTTAATCTATGCTGCGATTTCAAATTTTTATATAAAACCGGATCATTTTATTGCATTATCCATTATCTTATTGATGATAGCTGTTACTTTGGGGTTAAGCTGTCTCACTTCAACTATATTGTTTCCATATTTTAAATGGGATTACATTTATCAAGTTCCCAGTACTTTAAGCAAAATCTTTCTTAATTTAGTATTTGGATTACTAATAGGGTTAGCCATTGTTTCAACTTACAACAAAGTTTTGTATGTTGTTATTTTTATCACTTTGTTATGTATCATAACGCTACTGCACTCCATAAACAAGCAAATATGGAAATCAACAATCAACAAAAATTACATATCAATAAAATCTTTATTCGAGTGAGTGATTATATGCTTAAACTGCAAAATATATCAAAAGAATATCCTCAATCCAATTTTAGCATGAAGAATTTAGAATTCGCTTGCGGGCGAAATCAGATTATTGGATTGCTCGGTAAAAACGGAGCAGGAAAAACGACCCTATTAGAAATTATTGCAGGCCTCATTCCTCCGGATAGCGGTGAGGTAGTCGTTGATGGACATCTTACCAATTATTTAGAGAAAATCGGATACCTAGAAGACGATCCAAAATTATTTGAGAATTTAACGTGTTATGAATTAATCAAGTACCAATCTTTATTAATTGAAAAACCATTATCCCAAGAACAAATCATTGAAACCTTAGACATGTTCAGTCTAAAAGAACAAAAAGACCAAATGGCATCTTCGCTATCAAGAGGAATGCGTCAAAGAATGTCTTTTATTCTTTCCACTTTGCATCAACCTGATGTTATCTTGCTTGATGAGCCTTTTACAGGACTTGATCCAAAAAACATGGCGGATATGAAAAAGATTTTAATTAATATTAGAAATCAAAATAGAATTATTATTTTATCCACGCATATCTTACAGTTTGCAGCAGATCTTTGTGATGAGATATTATTTATTAATAACGGAAATATTATCCACACTGAAAAAAAATTAGCCGGGGAGACATTTAATGAAGCCAGCCTTGAAAAAAAATTCCTTGAATACCTATGCTAAATACTCTATTTTGTTCATTATTATTTTTGGTTTCGGTTTTTCTCTTAGCTTTTTTGTATTTCAAGAAATACACGAGACTTACTATGATAGCTTTAAAATATCCAACGCTTTAGAGATTTTTACAAATAACTTAATTGTAGGACTAACTATTTTCTTTCTTGGATTAATCAGTGTTGGTTTCCTATCTAGTGTAGTAGTGTTTTTAAACGGTTATTTCTCAGGGGCAATTTTCTTTTCATATGAGAAGTCTTTAGGTTTTTGGAAATCACTACAATATCTCTTATTTCACGGCCCCTTTGAAATCCTTGCCCTTCTTGCTTTTTATGTAATATCTCTTGATATTTCTTCCCGTTTTTTAAGATTTCTAAAAAAGTCTGAAATAAACCTAATGATTAAGCCGAAAGTAAAAGAGTACACAATAATAATGATAAGTGCAGTAGGCCTTCTAATCTTAGCATCTATTGTCGAATACTACGTAATATTACTAAAATAAGGAGTTCAATATGAAGAAGACTAAATTCAACTTAATATGTATTTGTCTATTATCTGGAGCTGCAGCCTTATGTGTTTCCATTTTAAAAATGAATGAGATCGATGCTAGCTTACATGAATTAAACGAAGATGAATATGGAAATCTTATTACTATCAGTAAATGGATTGGCATTACAATAGCAGTAATTGGCGAAGCGATAAAACCCCTTCTTGAGCTTTTATTTTTCACTTTAATCATTTGGCTCGCTATTATGATTTTTGGAGCAAAGGATTCCTTTAAAAACATTTTTTCAAAAGGTGTTCTTTCCTACTATTTCAATCTTGTAGGCAGTGTCTTAGTTATTGTCTTTTATCTATTTGGCTTAAAAGATGCTGAAAGTCTTTTTTCTATTCCTTTTTTAAGAAATTTAAACATTTTTTCTTTAATTTCGTTATTTTTTTGGTGCTATTTATGTCTAGAAAAGAAAGAAAACTCACTAAAAATTAAATACTCTTTTTCTTTTTTCATATTGTTTTTATTTTCTATTGCCATATCTATTTTCTCCGATATTCTTGCATAGATTACCTTCGTATAGACTCATTAAATAACATATGAGAATTCGATACAACTTAATTCAAAATATTTTACATAAATATTCTTGCCATCCTAAAATAATTAAAACTTACAATAGGCCGACAATTTTTCCAATGCAAAAAAACCGGTTCCCAAATGATCGGGGACCGGTTTTTCTTTATCCTCTCAATACAGCCTGATATTTATCTTCCAGCGCTTTCAGCACTTGGTCGTGGACTTTTGTCACTTCTTCTTCTGTCAATGTCTGTTCAGGATTCAAATATTGCAGGCTGAAGGCGACGGACTTCTTGCCTTCTTCCATGTGCTCGCCTTCATAGACGTCAAAGACATGGACTTCTTTCAGCCATTTGCCGCCTGCTGTTTTGATGACGTCCTCAAGCTGGCCGGCCGTTGTTTGTTTGTCTACAACAAGCGCGATGTCCCTTGTAACAGAAGGATACTTCGGAATTGGTGTATACGTGATCTCCGGTACATCCAATCGGAGGAGCTCGTGCAGGTCCAGTTCAAACACATACGTGTCGCTCAGGTCCAGCTCTTTTTCAACTGACGGATGCAGCTGGCCGATGAAGCCGACTAATGAGCCGTTGTGCAAAATATTGGCTGTCCGCCCAGGATGAAGCTCTTTTCTTTCAGATTGAGCGAATTCGATGCCTTCGGTGATTCCGAGCTTTTCCAACAGACCTTCGACGATGCCTTTTACGACGAAGAAATCAACCGGCTTTTTCTCGCCCTGCCAGAGGTTTTTGTGCCACAGGCCTGTCACGGCTCCGGCGACGTGTTCTTTTTCGACCGGTTTCGTATGTTCTTCGGCTTTCAAGAAAACAGAACCGATTTCATAAAAAGCAGCTGAATCGGCCTGCCTTGCCAAGTTGTATGCAACCGAATCGAGCAGATTAGGGAGCAGGCTGTGCCTCAGCACGCTTCTTTCCTCGCTCATCGGCAGTGAAAGGATCGTTTTAAACGATTTTTCCAATGCGTAAGCCGTCGCTTTTTTATCGTTTGTTAATGAGTATGTGATCGCCTGGGAAAGCCCTGCTCCTTCCAGGAAGCGTCTTACTTTTCTGCGCTTGTCCTGATAAGGTGTCAGTCCGCCCGCAAAGCCTGTTACTTCCGGCAGTGTCGACGGAATGTTGTCATATCCGTACAGTCTTGCGACCTCTTCGATCAAATCTTCTTCAATCGCAATATCGCCTCTTCTTGACGGAACCGTCACGACCAGTTCACGTTCAGCGTCTTCAACTGCAAAGCCGAGCCTTTCAAAAATGTTGACCATTTCTTCTTTGCTGATGGACATGCCGAGAACCTTCGTCACTTTATCAACGGAAAGGCGGATGACATTCTCTTTGATGTCAAGATGGTTTTCTTCGACCGTACCTTCCAAGACGGTTCCTCCGGCATACCGGCTGATCAAATCTGCCGCGCGTTCTGCAGCGAGGCGCACCCGTGCAGGATCGATGCCTTTTTCAAAGCGGACGCTTGATTCGCTGCGAAGACCTAGGTCCTTTGATGCTTTGCGAACGGTCTGGCCGTTGAAATACGCCGCTTCCAGCAGCACTGTCGCCGTATCTTCGCGGACTTCTGATTCCGCTCCGCCCATTACGCCTGCGACAGCCTGCGGAGAAGAGCCGTTTGTGATGACAAGGTGCTCAGGGGTCAGCGTTCTTTCTTGTTCGTCGAGCGTCGTTATCGTTTCGTTCTCGTACGCTTTGCGGATGACGACCTCTTTTGAGCCGAAGCGGTCATAATCAAACGCGTGGAGCGGCTGGCCGTATTCGAGCAGCACAAAGTTCGTAATGTCGACGACATTGTTGTGCGGTCTGATGCCGGCGTTGATCAGCTTCGTCTGCATCCAAAGCGGCGACGGGCCGATTTTGACGTCTTTAATGATTTTCGCCGCGTATAAAGGATTGGCTTCTGTATCTTCAATTTTGACGGAAATATAGTCCGCCGCTTTTTCGGCGCCTGCCTGATAAGCCGTCTCAGGGAGCTTGACTTCGCGGCCGAGAATCGCAGCCACTTCATAGGCAACACCGAGCATGTTCATGGCGTCGGCGCGGTTTGGCGTCAGTCCCAGTTCGAGAACCGCATCGTCGAGCGCCAGGCTTTGAAGGGCGTCCGCCCCGGTTTCAGCATCGCCCGGGAAAACGAAGATGCCTTCCGCATATTCTTTCGGCACAAGCTTGCCTTGAATGCCAAGCTCCTGCAAAGAGCAGATCATGCCGTTAGACGCTTCCCCGCGGAGCTTAGCCTTTTTGATTTTAAAATCGCCGGGCAATACCGCGCCAACCGTGGCGACGGCTACTTTTTGCCCTTTGTCCACATTCGGAGCCCCGCAGATGATCTGGACAGGCTCTTCTTCGCCGATATCGACGAGGCATTTGTTTAATTTGTCGGCGTTCGGATGCTGTTCGCGCTCCAGCACATGTCCAATGACAACACCTTTAATTCCTTCTCCCTTATATTCGATGCCTTCCACTTCAATTCCGCTTCTTGTAATCTTTTCAGCGAGAATCTCGGGAGTCATCCCGTCTAAATTCACGTATTCTTGCAGCCATTTATATGAAACAAACATCACGCGTCCTCCTCTTTAAGCTTGTTTAAATTGAGATAAAAATCTGACATCGTTCGTATAGAAATGACGAATGTCGTCAATGCCGTACTTCAGCATTGCGATCCGTTCAACGCCCATCCCAAAAGCAAATCCCTGATATTGTTTGGAATCGAATCCGGCCATTTCGAGCACGTTCGGATGCACCATTCCGGCGCCGAGAATTTCGATCCAGCCCGTTTGTTTACAAACGGAGCAGCCTTTGCCTCCGCATTTAAAGCAGGAAACATCGACTTCGACAGACGGCTCTGTAAACGGGAAGAAGCTTGGACGCAGTCTGATTTCGCGCTCTTCGCCGAACATCTTTTTCGCGACCGTTTCCAGGGTTCCTTTTAAGTCGCTCATGCTGATATCACGGTCAACGCAGAGCCCTTCAATCTGCATAAACTGATGGGAATGTGTCGCATCATCGTTGTCGCGGCGGTACACTTTGCCGGGGCAGATGATTTTGACAGGGCCTTTGCCTTTATGTTTTTCCATCGTGCGCGTCTGAACAGGAGATGTCTGTGTTCTCATCAGCGTATCTTCCGTAATATAAAAGCTGTCTTGCATATCCCGGGCCGGGTGCTCTTTCGGAAGGTTGAGCGCTTCGAAGTTATAATAGTCGGTTTCCACTTCAGGCCCCTCTTCCACCGAATATCCCATGCTGATAAACAAGTCTTCGATTTCTTCAATAACGATCGTCAGCGGATGCCGCGCTCCTGTTTTCACAGGGCTTCCCGGAAGCGTCACGTCAATCGTCTGCTCTTTCAGCTTCCTTTTCACCTCTTCTTCCTCAAGGCGGGCATTTTTTTCGGCGATCGCCGCGGCGATTTTCTCTCTTACTTCGTTCGCCAAGGCCCCCATTTTCGGCCTTTCTTCAGCGGACAGCTTTCCCATTCCCCGAAGCACTTCTGTGATCGGTCCCTTTTTTCCCAGATACGCAACGCGGACATCGTTGACTTCTTTTAATGAACCAGCGGCTTCCACTTTTTCAACCGCTTCTTTTTCAAGCCGTTTCAGCTCTTCCTGCATCTTAAAAACTCCTCCTTTTATGTAGCAACCTGTTTTTTAGGCAATAAAAAAAGCCCCTTTTATAATGAAAGGGACGAATCGTGGCCGTGGTACCACCCTTTTTTAAAACAAAGCAAAAAAGCTTTGCTGCTTACTTCATTGGCATAACGGAATAAATCCGGTTCACCTTTACACATCCCTCGAGGGACGTGGTCCCGGTGACAACTCAAGAGGTGAAGCGTTTTTCCGGCCTGCCATAAAAATGCTTGCAGTCTCAGGCATTTTCTCCCTGAATGGCGGCATGTGAAAAAACGGAGCCTCTATCACTGTTTTTAAACATATTAAATTCATTATAGTGAATTACATGATCCTGTGCAACCGGTTATCCGCGGAGATGATAAAGAAGGACCGCGGCTGCGGCCGCCACATTGAGCGACTCCGCTTTTCCGTAGATCGGAACGTACAGATTTTGGTCGGTCTGTGCGAGGAGGGCCGGATCGACCCCAGATCCTTCGTTTCCGATCAATAGCGCAAACGACTGCGACGGCTCCGCTTCTCTAAATGGCACGGCACCCTGCAGCGCTGTGCCGTAAACCGGGACGCTTTTTCCCTTCAGCTCTTCAATCAGCTCTGAAAGCTCGCGTTTTAAAATCGGGATGTGAAAATGCGAGCCTTGAGCCGACCTGAGCGTTTTGGCATTGTAAGGGTCGACAGTCCCTTGTCCGATAACAACGGCATCGATCCCCGCCGCGTCTGCCGTCCGGATGATCGTCCCTAAATTGCCCGGGTCCTGCACAGCATCAGCTAGCAGCAGCTTTTCGTATTGAAAAGGTCCGCTTTCGGGCATTCGGCATACAGCGGCGACCGCCTGAGGCGTCTCCGTTTCGGCAATCGCTGAAAAAGCATCGGCGCTCAAAACATAGCGGGCAACAGACTCATCAATCATAGCCGGGAAGTCCGCTTCGTCTGCGACCATGATTTCTTTCACAACACCCGGTGTCTTCAGCGCTTCCTCAACGAGATGCTCGCCTTCTATTAAGAAAGTATTCGTTTTTGTCCGCTCTTTTTTTGCATGAAGTTTTTTCCAGTCCTTCACTTTTTGATTTTTGGCTGATTCAATTCGTTTCAAATCGTTTTGACTCCTTTTGTCTCGCAATAGTCACATTATATCTCATCAATGATACATAATAAACCCGAAAGCGAGGCAGAATATAGAAAAACAGATGATGAAATGGAGTGAAAAATGATGGATTTGAATTTGCGCCATGCCGTTATTGCCAATGTATCAGGGAACTCGCAAGAAGAGCTTGAACATACGATCGTCGATGCGATCCAAAGCGGTGAAGAAAAAATGCTTCCGGGATTGGGTGTGTTGTTCGAGGTCATCTGGCAGCACGCAACTGAATCAGACAAAACCGAAATGCTCGAGACATTGGAACAAGGATTAAAAGCGAAATAAACCGGCGGCCAAACGGCCCCGGTTTATTTGATCATCCAGGTATAGAAGGCTCCATCCGCAATGCCGGATCGCGCCAAATCTCCGTCCATTTTTTAATGGCTGCAGCCATGATCACAAGTCCCAACACAAGCATAATGATCGATAAAATGCCGTTTAAAACGCTGAAACCGGCAGCTTCCGCATTAAAATAAACGTTTTTGATCATCCAGTATCCCGCATAGTTGACCGTCACATACAAATAAGCGAGCGGAATGAGACATGTCAGCATATAACGCCGTTTGTCCGCAATTTTTAAAATGACCGTCGCTCCGATAATTAAACCGACGGATGCCATCAGCTGGTTGGATACGCCAAACAGCGCCCAAATCGAGCTGATATCGCCTGAGTACAGCAAATATCCCCACATGAAACAGGCAAGGGCGCTCGCTGCGACCGAACCCGGAAGCCAGTCCGTTTTTTTCAGCGGTTTGTACACTTCCCCGAAAAAGTCTTGAATCAAATAACGCGCCACCCTTGTACCGGCATCGATCGCCGTTAAAATAAAGACAGCTTCAAACATGATGACAAATTGGAAAAAGTAAGAGGCCAAATGGCTGAAAAACGGAATATCCGTGAAAATATAAGCCATGCCGACGGCAAGGGTAACAGCTCCGCCTGTTCTTCCTTCAAGATCGAGACCGATTTCGCGGCTGAGTTCAGGCAGATGGACGACATTCATGCCAAGCGTCCGAAAGACTTCTGGCGAACTGTTGATGGCAAAATAATCGCCCGGCTGCAACGCCGTTGCCGCGATTAAAGCCATGATGCCGACAAGACACTCAACGAGCATCGCTCCGAAGCCGACGAATTTCATGTCGCTCCACTTGTCAAGCATCTTCGGCGTCGTGCCTGAACCGACAAACGCATGGAAACCGGAAATCGCACCGCAGGCGATCGTAATTGAAATGAACGGCCAGACCGGACCAGGCGAAACAGGTCCCCCTCCGCCCGTGAACTCGGTAAACGCCGGAAACGGAATCGCCGGATTGACAACGAAAACCCCGGCAATCAAAGCGATAAACACCCCGATTTTCATAAAGCTGCTCAAATAATCGCGCGGTGCGAGCAGCAGCCATACAGGCAGCGCCGCTGCAAAAAATGCATAGACAGGAAGTGCGACAGCAAGCGTTTTCGTATCGAGCGTCAAGGCGTCTCCAAGCGGCGTCTCTGCAATGGAGGGCCCGATGAAGACACCGGCCATCAGCAAAATAAATCCGCCGGTAGACGCTAATTTTAAGTTGCCTGTCTTTTTATAAAATAAGCCGACCCCCATCGCGATCGGAATTGTAATCGCAACGGCGAACGTCCCCCACGGATTGCGTTCAAGCGCATGAAGCACAACCATCGACAGCCCCGCCATCGTGATTGTAATAATAAACAGCATCGCAAGCCCCGTGCAAAATCCCGCAACAGGCCCGAGCTCTTCTTTCGCCACTTCTGAAAGCGACTTTCCCTTCCTCCGCATCGACGCAAATAAAACAACAATATCATGCACGGCGCCCCCGATGACCGCTCCGATCAGGAGCCACAACAGCCCCGGCAAGTAGCCGAACTGCGCCGCCAAGATCGGCCCGACAAGCGGCCCCGCGGCTGCGATGGCCGCAAAGTGGTGGCCGAAAGACACCCATTTGTTCGTCGGCACATAATCTTTGCCGTCTTTCTGAAGATGGGCAGGAGTCGGCTTGTCGTCATCAACCTTCAACACTTTCACCATCATAAATGTTCCGTACAAACGATAGGCGATCGCCAAAATACAGATGGAAGCGATCACAATTGTTATTGCATTCATCCAATTCCTCCCCCCCTTTGTCTCTTTTTTAACATAGCTCATATTTTTTGTAAGCGCAATCATCTTTTGCGCGTTTTTTCAGTCCCGATAATTAAAACATAGTTGACTAATAGGAATAATAAGAATAAAATAGACACAAGCTTCATCTGCTGCCTTTTTTAAGGCGTAATTGGCGGGTATCATCGGATATCCGCCTTTTTTCTGTCAGCATAACGGAACGATAAAAAAATGAACGGCCATCACTAGACAAAAAGCGGCGGTCCCCGCGATTCGATTGACATTTGTTTTGACAAGCGAAGCTGAGAAATGGTGGGACAGCGAAAAAAACAAAATGGTGCCGATCAAGATGACGCCCGCCTCTAAAAGTGAGTGATTAAGAAACCGGGGCCGGTCAAGGATCGCCGTGATAAACAGAAGCCAAAGGTATGCTAAAAATGCGTACATCAAAAAACAGTACGCAGCCGAAAAAAACGTCTTCATAAATCCTCTTCCCGTTTTAACTTATTCTTCGGCATATTTGCTGAAGCCTTTTTTTCATCTGAAAAAACCGGCCTCTTCGGGCCGGTTTTTCAATCATTGTTTCTTCATTCTGATCACATTCCAGGAAAGCTTCGGAAGGTGAGCCGTCAGCCTGCCGTCACATACTTTGGCGTCTCCGCCGCTGTGCGGAACGACGTTGTTGCGGTCTTTTTCATTCGTCGCTTTATGATCTTCGTGTTCCAGAACGATGTGCTCAGAGACACTGTACCCTTCAAAGCTTCTCATATCGGCTTCCATTTCAAGGCCGGCGTCTGTTGCGCGGTTGACGGCAAAAACGGTTAATTCCTCGGCTTCTTCATTGAAAACAGACACGGACTCCAAGTACGGCACATCCGTAAAGTCTTTCGCATCATACTTTGGAGACGATACCGCCGTCTGCAGTACCGTTCCTCTGCCGTAGACGGAAGCGTGCATAAACGGATAGAAAATGGTCTGACGCCATGCTTCTCCCCCTTTGTCTGTCATAATCGGCGCGATGACATTGACAAGCTGAGCCAGACAGGCGATTTTCACGCGGTCGGCATGCTTGAGCATCGTAATCAGCATACAGCCGACGAGAAGCGCATCCTCAAAGTTGTAGATGTCTTCAAGAAGGTGCGGCGCTTTCGCCCAGCGTTCAGCTTCTTTGTCTTTTTCATTCGAGTGATACCAGACATTCCACTCATCATATGAAAGGTGAATCGTTTTCTTGCTTTTCTTTTTCGCTTTCATATAGTCGCAGACTGAGATGACCGTTTTGATAAAGTGATCCATGTCTAGCGATCTCGCCAAATAGTTTGGAAGATCATTGTCGCGGTTGCCGTAATACGAGTGAAGCGAGATGTACTCGACGTGTTCGTACGTATGGTCAAGCACGGTCGTTTCCCAGTCGATGAATGTCGGCATTCCGCTTCCCGAACTTCCGCAGGCGACAAGCTCGATCGACGGGTCCGTCCATTTCATCACCTTCGCGGCTTCAGCAGCAAGTCTTCCGTATTCGGCCGCTGTTTTATGGCCGATTTGCCATGGACCGTCCATTTCATTGCCGAGGCACCATGTTTTAATTTTATGCGGTTCCTTATATCCGTGGGATTTTCTCAAGTCGCTGTAGTACGATCCTGACGGATGGTTGCAATATTCTACTAGGTTGCGTGCGGCATCAATTCCTCTCGTTCCGAGGTTGACGGCCATATTCACCTCTGCCCCGACAAGCTTTGCCCAATCCATAAATTCGTTCGTACCGATTAAGTTCGGCTCGGTTGTCGCCCACGCCAAATCAAGTCTTGTCGGCCGCTGTTCGACAGGTCCGACTCCATCCTCCCAGTTATATCCAGATACAAAGTTTCCGCCGGGATACCTGATAAACGGCACCTTTAGTTCTCTGACTAGTTTAATGACATCTTTCCGAAAGCCTGATTCGTCAGCTTCAGGATGATCAGGCTCATAAATGCCTTCATAAACGGCTCTGCCGAGATGCTCGATAAAGGAGCCGTAAATTCGCTTATCAATCTCTGCCACCTTATATTCCTTGTCAATCGTCATCTTCGCTTTGTGTACAGTCATGTTAAATCATTCCTTTCAAGATGATATATAGTGGATCAGCCTTTGATTCCGCCCGCCGTCAAACCTGATATAAAGTACTTCTGGAAGAACAGGAAGATGAGAATCACGGGCAGAATCGCCAGCACAGAACCCGAAATCAACATGTCATAATTGTTCCCGTACGGACTGAGCAAAGCGGACAGTCCGATTGGGAGCGTAAACATTTCTTTCGATCGCAAAACGATCAGCGGCCATAAGAAGTTGTTCCAGCTGTTTAAGGATTGAAGAATGATCATCGCTCCAAATGCCGGCTTCATCAAGGGCGCCATGATCCTGAAGTAAATGCCGAACTCTGTGCAGCCGTCCATTCTCGCGGAATCAAGCAAATCTCTCGGCAGGCCGAGCGCATACTGTCTGAAGAAAAACACGGCTACAGGCGAGACGATAAACGGCAGGATCACACCGGCGTATGTGTCGACAATATGAAGAGAAACCGTCATTTTAAATAAAGGCAGCATGAGAATTTCGATCGGCACCATCATGATCAGGAGCACGGCTACGAACAAGAGATTTTTTCCTTTAAAGTCGTAGACGGCAAGCCCGTATCCGACCATTGAAGAAAACAAGAGCGTCAGCACGGTGGATATCACCACGAGAATCAAGCTGTTCGAAAACCATTGAAAATAAATGCTGCCTCCGTTAAACAAGTAAGTGTAATTGTCAAGGCTCAGGATTTCAGGGCTCAGCTTTAAATTCAGGCCGAAGCGCAGCAATTCCGAAGATGGCTTGAGCGAGCCGAGTACAAGGCAGAAGAGCGGAAACACAAACAAAAAGCTTAATATCGCAAACAGCAGAAACAGAGCTACTTTCGCAATGTTGAGGCCTCCGGCAGGACGCATTAATAGCCCTCCTTTTTAAAAGATCCAGACAGCTTTAATGAAATGAGGCTGCAGATGAAAATGATGATCAAGAGCACGATGCCGAGCGCCGATCCGTAGCCCATGTTGTTATAGGCAAGCCCCTGCTGATAAATGTATCCGACCATCGTCAGGCCGATGTTGCCCGGAGAGTTGTTCTGCCACAGCACGTAGCTTTCTTCAAACATCCGGAAGCCGCCGATGATGCTGATCGTCAGCACGTAGACGCTGACGGGCTTTAAAAACGGAAGCGTAATATGGTAAAACTTCTTGAACGTGCCTGCCCCGTCGATTTCGGCAGCTTCATACAATTCTTTCGGAACGTTCTGCAAGCCCGCCAAAAAGTACAGGACATTGATCCCCATCCATCTCCAAGATGCGAGCATCACCATTAAAAACATGCCGGTATGTTCATTGTTCAGCCAGTTGTACGGCGAACCTCCGAGCTTAGCCAATATCGAATTCGCCAGGGATGTATCCATTTCTCCAAAAATCAGCCTGAAAATAATCCCCGCCACAATGGTTGAAGTCAGAGCCGGGATGAATAAAGCCGATTTGAACACGTTTTTAACCTTTACGAGTTTAGAATCTAAAAAGACTGCCAGAATAAGAGGAACAGGTATTAAAATCAGCAATGTCCAAAAGGTGTATTTTACGGTGTTGAATAGTGCGGTATAAAATGTAGGATTGTTTAATGCTTTATAGTTCTCCGTCCCGATGAAGCGGACTTCCCCGGGGAGAATGCTTTGAAAACTCATGATGACGACGCTGATAAGCGGATAAAGAAAAAATATGCAAAAGGAGAGTACAAAAGGTGCTGTAAAAATGTAGGGTGCGGCTTTTGCTGAATATAATAAACGTCTGATCTTTCTTTTTCTGCTCACCGGCGGAAACGAATGCACTGTATCTGTTTTAACAGTCTTCAAGTTATCGCCTCGCTTTACAGTAATGAAAGACTATTGCCCTTTCACTTCAGCTGCTGCTTTGTCCAATGCTTCTTTCGGTGTTTTGCTCTTCGTTTTGAGCGCTTCGTACAGTATGTTTCTGTTGACGAGATCGGAAGTCTTCGCATAATCCTCAGTAAGGTAAAGCGGATTGATCTCATCCTTTATGTCAAGAAGCACGGAAAAGATGTGTTGTCCGTTTTGAAAGTATTCTGTATATTGATTTGGTTTTTTCAATTCGTCCGAGTCCCACACATCCCATCTGAGCGGATCGAACCCGAGCACGGTCCACAGCTTGATGTTGCCTTCTTTTGACGCTTTGGCAAATTTCAAGAAATCCTTGGCCAGATCGACCTGTTTCGCCTGTTTTGGAATCACGGTGGCCGTTCCGCCCATTCCCGCTGAGCGGTCTCCCCCTTCTTCCCATGCCGGCAGCGGTCTGATCGCGATTTTCCCTTTCAAGTCAGGCATATAATCCAAAAAACGGCCCATATACCAGATCGGCATTAAGACAGACGCCGCGCCGCCTTGGTTCATAAATCCGTAATACTCTTCACTGTGATGATTGCCTCCGGGCGTTGTGACGGCAATTTTGTCTTTCTCAATTAAAGTCTTTAAAAATTCGAGCGTTTTCACGTTTGTCTCATTGTTTAATGTCAACCGCCCCTGCTCATCAAAGTAACCGGATCCCTGCTGGGAAACCAGCGGCAGAAATGAATTCGGGTCGGTCGTTTCAATCGTCGTCATCGGCTTTCCGAGAGCTTTGACGACCTTTTTGCCCGCTTCCCTGTAATCTTCCCATGTTTTGATGTCGTCCGGATCAACGCCTGCTTTATTCATCATTTCCATGTTGTAATACATCACGGTTGTTCCGACATGTGTGTCAAGTCCGTAAAGCTTGCCGTTCTTGCTGTAGAGCGTCAGCCTCGCTTCAACAAACTTGTCGCGTTCGTCCTCCACAAGCGGCGTTAAATCGGTAAGAGGAATGTCAGAGCCCTTCAAAAAGTTCGAATAGCGCCCCAGCTCAACATCGGCAATATCTGGAACCCCTTTCCCGGCTAAAAGCGAGATAGATAAATTGTCATGCATCTGTCCATACGGATACACCACTGTATTTAATTTGATTTTTCGCTCGGGATACTTTTTGTTCCATTCTTTCACCATCTCAGCATAAAACTGTTCATGAAGGCCGTTGAATGTCCAAAATGTCAGTTCGGTGCCGTCCGCTTGATCGGAGGCAGGACTCGCCTTGCACCCCGATAAAAGCAAACATACAGCGACCGTGACCATAAAGATAGATGAAAGGAACCTTTTCACATTTTAACCCCCTTTCACGCCTGGTCCTTTGCCTAAAAGCCCCGGCAAAAGGCCGTATTGATTGATGATTTTCAGTCCCGTATACCGGTCTCTGAGCTGATGGGCGTATGCGAGCGCTTCTCTCACCAGCTCTTCTTCAACATCGAGTTCTTTGAATGATACAGGCCCGCCGATACGCCTCATCCACTCTGCCATTTTCTTACCGTCAGGGAGCTTTTCATAAACGGAGCGAATCGCTTGCTCAGCGTGTTGATCACCCAGGCTTGCACCGATAAGAGATCGGTAAATGTCAGTCAGCATAATCGCGCTGCAGCCGACTTTAGCACCGTGGAGCACTTGCCGCTTATTGTTCTCCAGCGCTTTCATTTCAAGGTAGTGGGAAAGATGGTGCTCGCCGCCGGAAGCCGGCCTTGAATGGTCGAGAACCAGCATGACTAGGCCAGAAAGGATCAGCGATTCCATCAATTTCTCAATCCCATCCCGCATCTTGGCGGCGATGTCATCTTTTCGGTCAAGACATTGATCAAGCGCTTCCCTCGTGAGCCGGCTGGCGGCCGGACAATACGGCTCGCCGGCAAGCAAGCGGGAAATCTCCCAATCCGCAAGCGACGTCACCTTGCCGAGCATATCGCCAAAACCTGCGGCTACCATGTTCTGCGGCGCTTGACACAAGAGCTCCAAATCGGCAAAAAGCGCGATCGGCGCTGTCGTTTGAACCGTCTGTTTCTTTCCTTTTAAAATCAGCGGTGCGCCGGCTGAAGTAAAACCGTCAACCGACGGAGCCGTAGGAACTGAAATAAACGGAATGCCGCGCTGATAGGCGCAAAACCTGACGATGTCGTGAATCGTGCCCGCTCCGGCCGCAATTAGTACATCCGCATCAATCGGTACACCGATCAATGCACTCACCAATGTTTGCTCATCCGCCGTCACATCGCCCGCTTCATTAGCTTCCAGCAGCACCGGAACCGTTTCAGCCGTTTCCTCAAGAAGAGAGGCAATCCGCTTGCCGGCTAACCGTCCGGTCGTTTCATCATAAATGACAGCGGCTTTTTTATAGGAAGCCGATTTCACGAAAGCGGGCAGCTCTTGCTCAACAGCATTGTCGCCGATCGCGATTTTTTCGACTGTAAGCGGGTGGTGGACGGTTCCGCATTCGCATGCGCCCAAAGTTTTTTTCACATAAGAGATCAAGTCATTCATTGGCAGCTTCCCTCCTCTATTGGCCGTAATAGGCGTCTGCCCCGTGCTTTCGAAAATAATGCTTATCCTGCAAAGCGCTCTTAATCCGCTTAAGAGACGGATTCAGCATCAGGGAGCGGTACGCCATCTTGGCGACTTCTTCTAGGACGACGGCATTGTGTACGGCAGTTAAGGCGTCTTTTCCCCAGCAAAACGGCCCGTGATTGTTCACGAGAACGGCGGGCACCGCCAGGGGGTCAAGATGCCGGAACGTCTCTACAATCACTTTTCCTGTATTCAGCTCGTATTGACTCCTGATTTCATCGGGATCCATTTCCCGTGTACACGGAATGTCGCCGTGGTAGTAGTCGGCATGAGTCGTTCCGAGCGACGGAATGTCCTTCCCTGACTGAGCCCAGCTTGTCGCCCACGGGGAATGCGTATGGACGATCCCGCCGATCGATTGAAACTGCCGGTAAAGATAGAGGTGTGTCGGCGTATCGGAAGATGGCTTCAGATCCCCTTCCACAATCTCGCCGTCCATATTCAGAACCACTAAATCTTCGGCTTTCAAATCGCTGTATTTGACACCGCTCGGCTTGATGACGACCAGCTTATTCTCCCGGTCAATACCGCTGACATTTCCCCATGTAAAGGTGACAAGCCGGTATTCTTCAAGCTGCAAATTCGCTTTTAATGCTTGTTCTTTCAAAGATTCCAGCACAGTTTTCTCCTCCCTCTAAGCCATCGCTTTACCGGTGTCAGAACTAAGGGACTGGATGTTTTTCAATTTTTTAAGGCGTTTCATCACATTGTTTTGCTTTCCGAAGTACGTGTAAAGCTCCTTATATTCCGCATAAAGCTGATCGTATAAGGAAACGTTTTCAGGAATTGGTTTGTACGTTTTATCCTTGATCTTGCCCATATGTGCGACTGCTTCTTCGATATGGTCGTAACCGCCGTTCATGCTTCCGGCCGCGAGCGCTCCGAATATCGCTGAACCTAAAGCCGGCGCCTGCGGAGATCCGGAAATTTTGATTTCCATGTTGGTGACATCCGCGTAAACCTGCATGATAAACGGATTTTTTTCGGCGATTCCTCCTGCGGCATACAGCTCCTCGATCGGCACGCCGCTTTGTCTGAACGTTTCAATAATGATCCTCGTCCCGTAGGCAGTCGCTTCAACCAATGCACGGTATATCTCTTCAGGCTTAGTGGCAAGGGTCATACCGAGCAGCATTCCCGTCAGATCGGCATCAACGAGTGTTGAACGGTTTCCGTTCCACCAATCCAATGCAAGCAAACCGCTTTCACCGATTTGGAGACTGCCGGCCTTTTGAGACAGCAGTTCGTAAATGGAAATCCCTTCGGCTTCAGCTTCTTTCAAATACGCTTCTGGAACAAAGTGTTGAATCAGCCAATGAAAATGGTCGCCAACGCACGATTGGCCCGCTTCATAGCCGACATAGCCCGGCAGAATCCCGTCTTCAACGACGCCGCACATTCCCGGCACCATCCTGACATCCTCGCCGAGCAGCATGTGACAGGTAGACGTTCCCATGATCATCAGCATCTTGCCCGGCTCTGTGATGCCGACCGCCGGAACCGACACATGAGCATCAACATTTGCGACAGCGACCGCCGTACCTGCCAGAAGCCCTGTCTTCCCGGCCATTTCTTCAGTCAGTCCGCCCGCTTTTTCGCCTACAGAATAAATATCCTCCGTTAGTTTTTCCCGAACGATATTTTTCAGCTTCGGATGCAGGCTTGCGAAGAAATCGTCGGAAGGATAGCCGCTCTTATTGTTCCAAATCGCTTTATAACCCGCTGTGCAATTGTTGCGCTTTCTGGTTCCGCACAGCATATAGACGATCCAGTCGGCCGCTTCCATGATCTCGGCTGCGGCATCATAAATGTCAGGCGCTTCTTCCGCGATTTGCATCACTTTTGGAACGAGCCACTCGGAAGAAATTTTCCCGCCGTATGTTTGAAGAAAAGGTTCATTTCTTTCTTCCGCGATTTGATTTAAGCGATTCGCCTGCTCCTGTGCAGCATGGTGCTTCCAAAGCTTCACATAGCTGTGCGGTTCCGACGCATACTCTTCCCTCATACAAAGAGGAGTCCCGTTCTCGTCAACGGGCAAAATCGTGCAAGCCGTGAAATCGATTCCGATTCCGATGATTTCTTTCGGATCCGCTTTTGACTGTTTCAAAAGGCTCGGAATCGTTTCCTCCAGCACTTCAATGTAATCGGCCGGATGCTGGAGCGCCCAGTCTCTCGGAAGCTTTCGCTTTGAGACCGGAAGCTCCCGGTCTATCACCCCGTGCGTGTACTCTTTGACAGCTGTCGCGATTTCCTCACCTGTCCGGACATCGACGAGAACTGCACGCCCTGACAATGTTCCAAAGTCAACTCCGATTGTGTAAGGGATAAGTCCTCACCCCCTTAAAACTTGCGAAGCCGATATGCAGCTTCACTCCATTTGAGTTCATTGCGAAGATTTAAAATCGTTGTATCACGATTGATCAACACCGCTTCAATGCCCGACATTTCGGCCCAATCGAGCATCTGCTCGGCTGTCAGCTGGTACGAAAGGCATGTATGGTGAGCACCGCCAGCCAAAATCCACGCTTCAGCCGATGTTCTCAGAGACGGCTGAGGCTTCCAAAGTACGCGCGCCACCGGAAGATTCGGCATATCATGCGGAACCTTCACAGCTTCCACTTTATTGATGACAAGCCTGAAACGTCCGCCCAAATCAATAAGGGAGACATTGACCGCAGGACCTGCAATTCCGTCAAACACGAGCCGCGCCGGATCATCCTTTGCACCCATTGACAGCGGATGGACTTCAATTCTCGGTTTGTGTTCGGCAATCGAAGGGCACACTTCAAGCATGTGGGAGCCGAGGATCATTTCATTGCCCGGTTCAAAATGGTACGTGTAATCCTCCATAAATGACGTTTCTTTTCCGCCGGCCATCATTTTCATCATCCTGACAAGCGCAGCCGTTTTCCAATCTCCTTCTCCTCCGAAGCCATAGCCTTCAGCCATCAGCCGCTGAACAGCCAAACCCGGAAGCTGCTTCATGCCGTGGAGGTCTTCAAAGGTTGTCGTAAAGGCCGTATAGCCTCCGCTCGAAAGAAAGCGCTTTAATCCAAGCTCAATCCCCGCCTGCTCCTTGACGGATTCCCTTGCCGCTTCGCCTTCCGGCCACTCATAAAGCTCCTCATATTCGGAGATGAGCTCGCTTAGACTCTGTTCTGATACAGCATTGATCTCCGTGACGAGATCGCCGATTCCATATCCGTCGACAGACCAGCCAAGCTGAATCTGCGCTTCAATCTTATCTCCTTCTGTTACCGCCACATTCCGCATGTTGTCCCCAAATCGGGCGACTTTGATATGGCGGCTTTCAATATATGCGACCGCTGCGCTCATCCATTTGTCGATCGAGCGCTTTACTTCTCTGTCTTCCCAATATCCGGCGATTACTTTTCGAGGAATGCCCAATCTCGCTCCGATAAAACCGTATTCGCGGTCGCCGTGGGCAGACTGATTAATATTCATGAAATCCATGTCGATTTTATCCCACGGAATGTCCCGGTTAAACTGGGTATGAAAATGGAGCAGCGGCTTATTCAGCTCGGAAAGGCCGGGAATCCACATTTTGGCCGGTGAAAACGTATGCATCCAGGTGATGATGCCTGCGCACTCTTCGTCCCGGTTCGCCTCTTCAAACAGTTTTCTGACGCCGTCCAGCGAAGTGGCCACCGCTTTGTACTCGACTTGAAACCTTAAATCTCCGTCATTTAATCCGTTGCAGATCATTTTGGAATGCTCTTCTACCTCTTGTACCGCCTCTTCGCCATATAAATGCTGGCTGCCTGTCACAAACCAAAACACATGCGTCTTTGCCTGAATCAAATAGCTTCCTCCTCCTCGTCTTTATGGTGTCTGTGTAGAATAGCAAACTATTAAAACGCTTACAAAAAAACATAAATCATACCTTGATCTCAAACTGTATCGCGATTATATGTACGTACAACTAACATCAAAAACATATTTGTACGAACAACTTCATTATATCATTATGAAAAAAACTGTCAATTTAATTTCCGGTATGTTTTTTATTTTTTTTGACAGATTTCAGAACAAAAAAACCGGGCGGAAACCGCCCGTCATCTGCTGTTAATAAGTCGGCCACCCTTGGGAATCCCAGTACAAGTCATTGATGAGCAGCTTTGATACACCATTGTCCAGCGCGTCGTAAGCATGCCTGACAAGGATCGAGTTGTTCAGAACATCCTGATGTCCCGGCCCTTTCCAGCGGTCATTGCCGGAGTCCAGGATCGTCCCTCCGCCGTTCATCATATTTTTGCCGCTTTTATCATAATAGGGTCCCGTAATGCTCGTTGAACGGCCATAGGCTATTTTATATGTGCTGTCCACCCCTTTGCAGCAGCTGTCAAACGAGACAAATAAGTAATAGTAGCCGTCTTTGTAGGTAATGTTCGGGGCTTCAACCGCTCCTCCGTTATTCGGCCTTGAGGCGATCGAATACAGGCTTCCCGTCGGTTTCATCGTGTTTTTATCAAGCCTTGTCAGCTTAATGCCGCTCCAGAAGGAACCGAATGAGAGCCAGGGGTTTCCGTCTTTGTCAATGACCAGATCAGGGTCAATGGCATTAAACTGATCGCCGGATGTCGACCTGATGACCAGCCCGTCATCCCGCCATTGGCCGGATGAAATCCGGTCTGTCGATGCGAGCCCTATCGCTGATGTGTTTGAACCGAAAGACGAAACCGAGTAGTACAGCCAATACCGGCCGTTATAGTAGCTGATATCCGGTGCCCATTGATGCGGTTCATGATTTGGTACGTACATCTTCCACCATGACAATGGAGTTGGAAAAATACTCGGGGCAGCACTCCAGTTTCTCCCGTCTGTTGACTTAATGACACGCAGCCCTGTGCCGAGCCCTGTTCCAAATGTATACCATGTATTTCCCTCTTTAATGATAGAAGGGTCATGGATGAAATTGTCCCCTTTTGTGTCCCAAAACGCCGCTTTGCCTGATTCAGGCATCGAAAAAGACAGCAGCAGTCCGAATATCAAGGCCGCCAAAGACATTTTCCGCAACACATTTTTCATTCAGCTCACACTCCTGTTCTTGTAATGAAAAAAACAATGCCTCCCTTTCTTTGTCAATTTTTCGAACAATGTTTATATATGTAAGCGCTGTCTTTAACATTCCAAAAAACAAAAAAAGCTGACAGCTTGTAAGATAAGCTGTCAGCCTGCTCTTTCATCAGTCAAACGTAATGTTTTGAACCGTCTCTTTATCCAGTCGTTTAATGACTTCGGTAATTAATTTTACCGCATGTTCATAGTCATCCCGGTGAAGCATGGCCGCGTGCGTATGGATATACCTCGTCGCGATCGTGATCGACAGGGCAGGCACTCCGTTCGCGGTAAGGTGGATTGATCCTGAATCTGTTCCTCCGCCTGAGAGGGCGTCAAATTGATACGGAATGCCGGCTTCATCTGCCACATTCGTTACAAAGTCGCGAAGCCCTTTATGGGACACCATTGATGCATCATAAAGTATGATCTGCGGGCCTTTTCCCATTTTGCTTGCCGACTCTTTTTCGGTAATACCAGGCGTATCACCCGCAATTCCCACGTCGACACCGAAAGCGATATCAGGCTTGATCGTATGCGCGGCTGTTTTCGCGCCTCTCAGCCCTACTTCCTCTTGTACGGTTCCGACGCCGTAGACGACATTCGGATGATCGGCTCCTTTCAGGTTTTTCAGCACGTCGATTGCGATCGCGCAGCCGATACGGTTGTCCCATGCTTTGGCAAGCAGCATTTTTTCATTATTCATCACCGTAAACTCAAAGTAAGGGACGACCTGTTCTCCCGGAAGAACACCCCATTCCATCGCTTCCTCCCTGCTCGACGCCCCGATGTCGATAAACATATCTTTAATATCGACCGATTTTTTTCTCGCCTCCTGAGACAGGACATGAGGAGGCTTTGAACCGATGATACCGGTGATGTCGCCTTTCTTTGTCACGACCGTCACACGCTGCGCCAGCATGACCTGGCTCCACCAGCCTCCGACCGTCTGAAAGCGGAGATAGCCCCTGTCATCGATCCGCGTAACCATAAAACCGACCTCATCAAGATGGCCGGCAATCATAATCTTCGGTCCGTCAGCCTGTCCGGTCTTTTTTGCGATTAAGCTTCCCAGTCTGTCTGTCGTAACCTCGTCGGCAAACGGTTCTATGTACGATTTCATGACTTGTCTGGGTTCTTTTTCATTCGCCGGAATTCCTTTTGCATCAGTTAATTCCTTTAGCATCATCAATGTTTCATCAAGCTTTGCCATCTCTATACAGCCTCCTTAATTAACCCTCATTTACTATTATACAGAAACATCCCTTTTCAATACGACCAATATCGTTTACAGCTTTTTTGGTTAAAAAATGAAACCTTGCGGGAACTGGTTCGTATATATTGGGATATACTCAAAATTACTTTCAAGGGAGGTTCTGTTTTAACATGATTGTCATCATATTGAGACTGGCTTTGCTGGCGCTTTTGGTCTACGTCGTGTACAGGGCCGTTCAATTTTTGGGGAGCCCGGACAGAAGGCTGAAATCAGCACAGGCAAAAAAGCACTTTTATGTTTTGGACGAACAAAAGAATACACGCAAAAATCTCAAGCTGACATTTAAAGGCGTGCTTTTCGAAGGAGAAAAACACATTCCTTCAAAAGACCATCCGCTGTTCATCCATACGATTTTTGTATGGACGGAAGCGCCTGAAGAAAAGCTCAGCTCTTTTACGGAAGAAGACTTCGCGGAACTTGAAGAAAATATTAAAGAGCACTATCCCGATTGCAAAATCGACTGGGATTCGAACATCCAAAAGTGGAAAAACAAAAAAGCAGAAGAGCAATAAAGCCTCGTCTGCTTTTTTAATTCATCATATAAAAGCCGGTCAAAACAGCTTGCACGCCGAGCAAAAAAGGAATGCCGAGCCTGAAGGAAAGGTGTTTTGTCTTATGTCTGAACCGCATCATCCCGAACCAGACGCCTGCGGAGCCAAAAGCAGCCGCAACGAGCCAGATGCGGCGCTCAGACACCCTCCATTTGCCTCTGACCGCTTTTTGCTTATCGGCTTTCATTAAGAAAAAACCGTATCCGTTTATGAGGATCATGTATATCCATATGAGAGTCAATTGTTCATTTCCCCTTGTTTTTCGGTTTGGGCGCCTGCTGCGGCCGGCCTCCCCGAATCGTTTTACATCCTGCTCGAAGAACAAAAGAAAAAGGCCGGAGCCCGGCCTTTTTTCAATTATTTATTCAATTGCGCTTTAGCAGCGTCTGCAAGCTGATTGAATGCGTTCAGATCGTTTACAGCAAGGTCAGCAAGCATTTTGCGGTTTACTTCGATACCGGAAAGCTTAAGACCGTGCATTAAACGGCTGTAAGAAAGACCGTTCATGCGCGCTGCAGCATTGATACGAGTGATCCAAAGTTTGCGGAAATCGCGCTTTTTCTGACGACGGTCGCGGAAAGCGTAGTTTCCTGATTTCATAACCTGCTGGTTAGCTACTTTATATAATGTATGTTTTGAACCAAAATAACCTTTTGCTAATTTGAGAACCTTTTTACGACGTTTGCGTGTAACAGTTCCGCCTTTTACTCTTGGCATTAGATTTCCCTCCTAATTATACCTTTTCCGAAATTACTTAATGTTGGCAAGCTGCTGCTTGATGCGTTTGAAATCGCCGGCGCTTACGACTGCGCTTTTGCGAAGCTTGCGCTTTTGTTTTTGAGATTTATTTGCGAACAAGTGACTTGTATATGCATGAGAACGTTTCAGTTTCCCGGAACCTGTCTTTTTAAAACGTTTCGCAGATCCGCGGTGAGTTTTCATTTTTGGCATGGATGTTTCCTCCTTAATTACTTTTCAGTTTTAGGCGCGAGCACCAGGAACATGCTGCGGCCGTCCATTTTCGGCTTCGTTTCAACAGTCGCCACTTCCGCGCAGGCTTCTGAAAAACGGTCCAGCACGCGCTGCCCGATTTCTTTATGCGTGATCGCACGGCCTTTAAAGCGGATGGACGCTTTCACTTTGTCCCCTTTTTGCAGGAACTTGATGGCGTTGCGAAGCTTTGTATTGAAGTCGTGTTCTTCAATACCAGGGCTCAGCCGAACTTCTTTTAAGTTAATGATTTTTTGATTTTTGCGTGCTTCCTTTTCCTTCTTCTGCTGCTCGAATCTGTACTTTCCATAGTCCATGATCCGGCAGACAGGCGGTTTTGCATTCGCTGCAACCAACACAAGGTCAAGATTTGCGCGACCCGCAATTTCCAGTGCTTCCTGGCGGGATTTGATCCCAAGCTGATCGCCATTTTGTCCGATCAAACGAACTTCACGCGCACGGATACCCTCATTAACCAATTGATCTTTGCTAATAATGAGCCACCTCCATAGAATCTTTGAATTGATTTCACAACTCATTTTGACCGTTTCTTTGCATTCCACAGGCAAACAAAAAGTGCGGGCATCGAAACACCCACACTGCGAACATTGCATAGAAAAATAAGAAATGTACGTTTAACCTGCCAACTACAAGAATGTGTCAATCAGGTGAGAAGCGGGTGCTTCTGCTTGTTGATATATATTCAATTCATTATCCATCTTACATAAACAAATCCTGCAAGTCAAGATATAAAATTTATCACAACATTTGCTATTATATCAGGACACATTTCAAATAGCAATGCTATTTTTTTATTTTTCTTTCAGCCGCTCTATCCGCCGATCATTTGAACACATAACGGAACGACAAACACGGTCACGACGCCGACGACGACAACTGCAATACTCGCCATTGCCGCTTCGACTTCCCCCATTTCAATTCCGACGGCGACGCCGAGGGCATGTCCTGATGTTCCGAGCGCCAACCCTTTGGCGATCGGATGCTGCACTTTGAAGATTTTCAAAAAAAGCGCGCCGAGCGCATAGACGATCACTGCGTTAAAGATGACGGCGAAGGCCGTAATATCTTGAATCCCGCCGATCCCTTTTGATAAAGGAAGAGCAATCGCCGTTGTGGCGGCCTGGGGCAGCATGCTTTTCATGACGGCTCCGTCAAGATGGAGCGCGTTTGCGATCAGATAGACGACGGCAACCGAGCAGACGGAGCCTGCAATAATGGCACCAAGGATTTGCAGCCAATACTTTTTCAACTTGTCCGCCTGTTTATATAAAGGAATGGCGAACGCAATTGTGGCGGGCTCCAAAAAGAACTTAATGATGTCTCCGCCGCTCTTGTAGTCCTCATATGAAAAACCGCCGATTTTTAAAAACGCGATCCCAAGAATCATCGCGACAAACAGAGGCGTGAATAAGAAAAAACCATTTGATTTTTTAAATAAAAAAGTGCCGGTGCCAAATGCGGCCAGTGAAACGACGATACCGAAATAAGGTGTCATAGCGTAAAGAACCTCCTATTGATTCAAGATGCTGTTTTTTTGGCTGGTTCAACTCGTGTGTCTTGACGGTCCTTTTTGCCGACAGACAGAATGAACTGTGAAAACAATCCTGTCGCTGCAAGCAGAATGACGGTGGCCAGGAAAATCACGAGGACGATCGGCAATCCGTATTTCTCCATGACGCCGAGCGAATTCATCACTGATATTCCCGACGGAACGAACAAAAAGCCGATCAGCGAAGTGAGCGCCGTGCCGAGCGATTCAACTTGTTCAAGCTTCAGCACTTTCGTACACAGCAATGCAAACAACAGCACCAAACCGATGACAGATGGAGGAATCGGGATGGGCAGAACCGCGGCGATTCCGTTTGAAATAAACATCATAACAGCAAAAATAAATGCCTGAGTTAAAAAGCCGTATTCTTTTTTACCCTTCATTTCGTTCACCTCTTTGGCTGTGTTGGGTTCATTATATAAAAAGAGCCTCCCCAAAAAAGCGTTTTCAAAATAACTTGCCGGATACGGCCCCTCAATTGCAGAAATGGGAAGCTGAAATGCAAATCACTCTTCCGGCTTTGCAAATTCTTCACAATTATTTAAATTCCAGAATGTGCTAATGAAGCTAAGCTGATCGTATAGTGGTTAATGAGAAATTGATGAGGAGGCCCTGACCCATGGACCATTCAAGAGGAGGCCGCTTTGTTCCGTCTGGCGAATTTGCATCTTTGGCAAGGCGCGGCTTGATGCCTGAAGACGCTTCAATCGCCGCAGGCGCGCCCCGATTTGCAGATTATCCATTCAAGCTTGGAGTGGCTTCAGGAGACCCGCATCCCGACGGGTTTGTCATCTGGACGAGGCTTGCCCCCGATCCGCTTGCCGAAGACGGATTAGGGGGAATGCCTGACAAAGCTGTCCCTGTTCAGTGGGAAGTAGCTGAAGATGAACATTTTCACAAAGTGGTGAAGCGCGGGACGTCCTCTGCGCTCGCTGAGCTTGCCCACTCCGTTCATGTTGAAGTGCACGGTTTAAAGCCGGGAAGCTATTATTGGTACAGGTTTAAAGCGGGCAGGGAAATCAGCCGGACAGGCCGTACAAAAACCGCGCCTGCCCCGCACGCCGACATCAAGGGGATGTCGTTCGCCCTCGCCTCGTGCCAAGCTTGGTACCACGGGTATTTTACGGCTTACCGGCATATGGCCGAAGACCATCCGGACGTTGTTTTTTTCCTCGGAGACTATATTTATGAATATGCCATTAATGCTAAAAATCTTTTCCGCGATGTGACTTTATCCGCTACCCACAACGCAAAAACCGTTACCCTCAGCCAATACAGACTCAGATATTCTCTTTTTAAGACAGATCCGGACCTTCAGGCCATTCATGCGCTGGCTCCCTGGGTTGTGACGATGGATGACCATGAGGTTGAAAACAATTATGCCGGCATCCATTCGCAATACAACGCTTTTCCGGACGATTTTCTCCGGCTGCGCGCAGCGGCGTATCAAGCTTTCTATGAAAATATCCCGATCCGCAGCACATCGATTCCAAAGGGGCCTGACATGCTGATGTACAGGCGGTTCCGCTATGGAAACCTGGCTGAATTCAATGTTTTGGACACCCGGCAGTACCGCAATAATTTTCCGGCAAATGAGGCTGAACGGCTTGAGCCATCCCGCTCCATACTCGGATTTGACCAGGAGCGCTGGCTTTTTCACGGCTTGAGCCGGTCTGACACGATTTGGAACTTTTTAGTCCAGCAAGTCGTGCTGGCTCAAATCGACCGCGACACAGGTCCTGGAGTTGAGTACAGCACAGACCAGTGGGACGGCTTTCCCGCTTGCCGCGACAGGCTTTTTTCCGCATACAAGGCATACGGCATCCAAAACCCCGTTGTACTGACAGGGGATATCCACAGACATGCCGCCGCCGACTTAAAAGCGGACTTCGATGATGCGGGGTCAGCGACAATCGGAACCGAGCTGATCACAACTTCGATATCTTCGGACGCTGACGGCAGCGAGACCGATTCTTTGGCGCCGATCTGGCTCGGAAACCCGCATGTCAAACTGTACAATGCACAGCGCGGCTATGTTCGCTGCCGCTTGACGCCCCGGCAGCTCGAAGCCGACTTTCAGGTTCTTCCTTATATCACACGTCCCGGCGCTCCAGCCTCAACTTATGCCAAGTTCGCCGTTGAAGCAGGACGCCCCGGGCTCCAGCGCATGTTTTAGCTAAAAAACGGCGGTGAAAGACGAATTAAGCCCTTCACCGCCGCTGATCATTTTTTCACACCATATGCAGCCGTTTTTTCAGCTCTTTCGCGTATGTACGGCTGACAGGGATCGTGGAGCCGTCTTTCATCAGGAGGTTGTATGTCGAATTGAACCAGGGTTTGACCTGTTTAATATGATCCATATTTGCGAGAAAACTTCTGTGCACCCTGATCAATGCCGTCTGCGAAAGCTTTTGTTCGAGTACAACCAATGTATCGTGAACCGTGTATGCCTGATCAAAAGTCTTCACTGTGACGTGTCCGCCTTCTAACCCGGCGTATACGATTTCATCGGGATCGAGCACGACGATCGATTCGTCAATGCTGAGAGCCAGCCTGTGGTGGCCTGCAAGCTGCCGCTCCTCCTGTTTGCCGGGGCGCATCCTTTTATATTTGTGGATTGTCTGTCTGATTCGCTCCTCATCAAACGGCTTTGTCAAATAATCAATCGCATCCACTTCAAATGCTTTCAGCGCATATTCATCATAAGCGGTCGCAAAAACGACAGCCGGAGGCGCCGACATTTTTTTCAGCCGCTGCGCAATGTCAAAACCGTTCTCCCCTGACAGATCGATGTCCAGGAAGAGGATATCGGGTTTGCGATCCGCCATTTTGTCAAACGCTTCTTCGATATGTTCAGCTTCGTCAATCGCATCCACTTCTTCAGTCTGCTCTAGTAAATATCTCAGCTCGTCCCGCGCAAACATTTCATCATCCACGATTAATACCTTGAGCATCTCTGTTCCCCTCTCTTTCGGTTTGAAAAGGAATCTTGAAGGATATCTCTGTTCCTTTATCAAGTTCGCTGGCAATCTGCAGAGCAGCCTGGTGCCCGAACAAACCGGTGAGCCGCTGGTTCACATTGTAAAGCGCCGTCCCATTTCCTTCCTTTGAAGGGGCGGGCGCCTGCCCCAGCTGTCCAAGCATCTCCGGATTAATTCCCCTGCCGTTGTCTGACACCTTCATCAAAACGCCGTCCCGCTCTCTCACAGCGCATACTTTTACCGTGCATACCTTTTGTTTTCTCGGAAATGCATGGCGAAGCGCATTTTCAACGAGCAGCTGCAAGATAAAAGGAGGGATTTCCATATTTTCAAGGCCGTCCTCGATATGAAAATCAATATGATACTTGCCCGGAAATCGGGCCTGCTCCAATGATAAATAGGCTTCCAGATGGTTCAGCTCTTTTGAAAGCGGAATCATCAGCTGCCTGGCTCCCTGCAGATTGGAACGAAAATAAACGCTCAGCTGCAAGAGAAGTTTTCGCGTTTTTTCCGGATCTGTCCTGCACAGAGCAGAAATCGTATGGATGGCATTAAATAAAAAGTGCGGATTGACCTGCGCCTGAAGCGCCTTGATTTCGGCATCTTTCAAAAGCTTGCTTTGCAGCTCAGCCTCACCGAGTTCTAGCTGAGTGGAAAAAAGCATGGCAAGCCCTTCGGCCAGCTCTTCCGTCACACGGTTAAGACCGGACGGGTGCTTGAAGTACAGCTTCAGCGTGCCGATTGTTTCGCGGTTGGAGAAGAGCGGCAGTACGATCGCCGCCTGCAGCGGACAGGAACGGTGCGCACACTCGATTTCATCGCGCGACTTCACTTTCATGACCTTTCCGGTTTGAATGACTTTTTTCGATAAACCGGTGATCAGATTTTTCGAAGGAATATGATGATCTGCTCCATCTCCGACATGAGCGAGAATGTTCTCTCTATCCGTAATCGATACGGCATCCGTCCCTGTCATGCGGTGTATAATGAGAGCGGCGCTTTTGCAGGAATCCTCATTCAGTCCCCGGCGGAAAAAAGGAAGCGTCTGATCCGCTATCGAAAATACCTTATGGGTCTGAACGGCCCGCGCCTGTTCCTCTTTGCGGATAATAGACTGAATGATCGATAGAAAAATAAAGCTGCCCGTCCCGTTGACAATCGTCATTGGAATGCCGATCATCTGAACAAGCGCAAGTGCCTCAGCCTGCGGTTTTGCAAGCACGAGAATCATAAGCATCTGCAGGCCCTCCATACAAATGCCCGCAAGAGCGGCTACCCGCGGTGTCACCATCTGGTGCCGATTCCTGAAAAAGCTGCCGATATAACCCGCAATGACACCTGCCAGCAGTGAAGAAACCGCGCAGCTCAAAGCCGTCGTCCCTCCCAGTGAAAAACGGTGAATGCCTGAGAGCAGTCCGACACCCGCTCCGACAAACGGCCCTCCGATCAAGCCGCCGATTTCGACGCCGAGAATTCTCGTATTGGCAATCGAGCTTGACGGGTCGATTGCGAAAATCCAGTCATTGTTCAAAATCTCGCGCTCCCGGATTTCAATGCCTGTATAGTTGCTGATGATGCTGAACAAGGAAAAAATAAAGATGAGAACTCCCTTGCCCTTATACCCTTCCGGATGCTGTAGGTGCTGACGGAACACCTTCATATGGGCCAACATAAAGCCCAGAATGACGATGATCCCCACTCTCTCCAGCATCATAATCATGAGTTGGACCATGTACTTCCCCTTGCTTTCTTTCTGAATCGGAATCTGCTCTTATTCTATCATACCTCTCTTTATTCACTCTTTGAGACGGCATGGCTTTAAAACCTTTTAACGGCCAAAACCGCTTCATGAGCAAAATAAAAAAGGCAGCAATTGTCTGCCGCCGTTTACTTATTTGCTGCTTCCCACTTTGAAATTAACAATCAGCCACACAACTTGAATGATGAATGGAAATATAAATGCAATTAACAAAACGATAAATGCTATTAATTTAAGTTCAGGTGTTTGAGCAACACCAGCGCCATCAACATCTCTCAGCCAAACAACAGCTGCTCCGATTACAAAAACGGCCGTCCACAATATGTTGCAAATCCACCAAAATACCCAGCGTTTTTTCACAATACCATTCCTTCCATCTCCTCAACTATAAAACGATTCTTCCTCCCGCGCATGGGCCAGCATCACCATCATCAAATAGATCTTAGAAACGTTTTCCAAACAATAGATTTCGTTTCATTTTATCATATTCAAGAAGCTTTCATACTTTGATACTGCATTACATCACATTCTTAAATCATTTCTTTCACATCCCTTTGATCTATTGTAAAATAAATGAGAGAATTCTATAAATTATTGGCAGAGGAGAAGATGATGAAAGCCGTATTTTTTGATTTAGACGATACATTGCTCTGGGATGAAAAAAGCGTCAGTACAGCATTTTCCAAAACGTGCCTTAAAGCTGAAGAAAAATACGGAATCCATGCGGAAGAATTTGAAGCAGCCGTGCGCGAAGAAGCGCGAAAGCTTTACACGTCTTATGAAACATATCCATACACCGTCATGATCGGCATCAACCCATTTGAAGGCCTGTGGTCAAACTTCAGCGAGCCGATCAGCGAAGGGTTTCAAAAACTGAACAAAATTGTTCCCGAATACAGAAGAAACGCATGGACAAACGGATTGAAGGCGTTTGGCATCGACGATCCCGCCTTCGGGGAAGAACTCGGCGAATATTTTGCGGCAGTGCGCCGAAAGAGCCCTTTTGTTTATGAAGAAACATTTGCCGTTTTAGATGAGCTGAAAGGAAAAGTAGAGCTTCTTTTGCTGACAAACGGCGATCCGAGCCTGCAGAAAGAAAAGTTGGCAGGCGTACCGGAACTTGCTCCTTATTTTAATGAAATCGTGATTTCCGGTGAATTCGGAAAAGGAAAGCCTGATCCAAGCATATTTGAACACTGCCTCACCCTCCTCGGCATGACAAAAGATGATGCCGTGATGGTCGGAGACAACTTGAACACCGACATTCTCGGGGCTTCCAGAGCAGGCATCCAAACCGTCTGGGTCAACCGCAAAGGCAAAAAGAATGAAACTGATGTTGCACCTGATCACGAAATCAGCCATTTAAGCGAACTGTTCGATATCCTCCGCGGACAAGCAGCGGACAAGCTAAGCAAAAAAGCATGACTCCCGGGCGGGAATCATGCTTTTTTCTTGTTTATTTCTTTGCTTCAGCAACGGCTTTTTTGATAAAGTCTGCAATTGCAACCGTTTCTGATTTTTGCTCTCCGTATTTGCGGACGTTGACGGCTTCGTTTTCAACTTCCTGGTCGCCGACGACAAGCATGTAAGGGATTTTTTGCATCTGCGCTTCACGGATTTTATAGCCGATTTTCTCGTCGCGGGTATCGACTTCAACGCGAAGCCCTTCACGCTGCAGGCGCTCTTGAACTTTTTTGGCGTAGTCAAGATGCACAGACGGCGATACAGGGATGACCTGGAACTGAACAGGGGCAAGCCATGTCGGCAATGCGCCTTTATGCTCCTCAATTAAGAAAGCGACAAAGCGTTCCATTGTCGATACGACACCTCTGTGAATGACGACCGGACGATGAGGTTTTCCGTCTTCCCCGACATATGTCAGATCGAATTTTTCAGGAAGAAGGAAGTCCAGCTGAACAGTTGACAGAGTTTCCTCTTTGCCGATTGCTGTTTTGACCTGAACGTCAAGCTTCGGTCCGTAGAAGGCCGCTTCCCCTTCAGCTTCGTAATAATCATGGCCGATCTCGTCCATCGCCTCCTTCAGCATCGATTGCGCTTTGTTCCACATTTCATCGTCATCGTAGTATTTCTCTGTATCTTCAGGGTCGCGGTAAGACAAGCGGAATGAATACTCTTCCAGTCCGAAGTCTTCGTATACATCCTGAATCAGGCGGACAGTTCGAATGAACTCGTCTTTGATTTGATCTGGACGGACGAAAATGTGGGCGTCATTCAGCGTCATTCCGCGGACGCGCTGCAGCCCTGAAAGAGCCCCTGACATTTCATAGCGGTGCATCGTTCCGAGCTCGGCGATCCGGATCGGAAGCTCACGGTAGCTGTGAATGTCGTTTTTATAAATCATCATATGGTGCGGACAGTTCATCGGACGAAGCACAAGTGTTTCATTGTCCATCTCCATCGGCGGGAACATGCCGTCTTGATAATGATCCCAGTGGCCTGATGTTTCATACAGGTCTTTGCTGCCGAGGACAGGGGTGTACACGTGCTCATAGCCGAGCGCGAGCTCTTTGTCAACGATATAGCGCTCGATGACGCGTCTGATGGTCGCACCCTTTGGCAGCCAAAGCGGCAGACCCTGGCCGACTTTTTGCGAATTGGCGAACAGCTTCAGTTCTTTTCCGAGTTTTCTGTGGTCGCGTTCTTTCGCTTCCTCAAGGAGGCGAAGATGCTCTTCAAGCTCGGCTTTTTTGAAGAAAGCCGTCCCATAGATGCGCTGGAGCATCTTGTTGTTGCTGTCTCCGCGCCAGTATGCCCCCGCAAGGCTCAGCAGCTTGAACTCCTTGATTTTGCCCGTCGAAGGAACGTGAACACCGCGGCACAGATCGAAGAATTCGCCCTGCTCATAGATCGATACCGTCTCGCCTTCCGGAATCGCATCAAGCAGTTCCAATTTCAGATCATCGCCGATTTCGGCAAACAGGGCTCTGGCTTCCTCTCGGCTGACTTCTTTTCTTACGATCGGCAGATTTTCCCCGACGATTTTTTTCATTTCCTTCTCAATCTTCGGAAGGTCTTCCGGAGTCAGCGCTTCTTCCAAATCCACGTCGTAGTAGAAGCCGTTTTCGATAACCGGGCCGACCCCGAGCTTCACGTTTTTATACAGGCGCTTGATCGCCTGGGCCATTAAGTGTGCAGTACTGTGGCGCATGATTTCAAGCGCTTCTTCGCTGCCTTCTGTAATGATTTCGATGGCGCCGTCCTCAAGGATCGGTGCGCGCAGATCGATTTCTTTGCCGTTTAATTTCCCCGCTATCGCTTTTTTCTTTAAGCCGGGACTGATTGATGCCGCGATATCTTCTGTTGTCGTCGCTTTTGCAAACTCCTTAACCGCTCCGTCAGGAAATTTGATTTTTACCATATCTGACATCCTAGTCACTCCTTTTTTTTACAAAATAAAAAATCCCCGTCCCCCTAAGAAAGGGACGAGGATTAATAAACGGAATTCGTGGTTCCACCCTTTTTCCCGAAAACGCAAAAAACCCGGCGCGCTCTCGGCTTTCGGTTCTGTAACGGGAAGTCCCGTCAGTCATTACTAGACAAATTGCCGTTCACAACTGATGTTCAAAGGCGGTAAAAAAATGATCCTTGGCATAAGAGACTTTCAGCCATGGTCTCCCTCTCTGTCAAACCGGTGTTCATCTTTTCATGTCCTTATCAATACATGATATCTTTAAGTTTATACCGTATTATAAATTGTTTTTCACGCAAAATCAAGAATGCTCTTCCAAAATGTTTTCCCGCGGATGAAAGGCGCCAAGCGGAAGAATCCGCACCCTCTCCTGAAAAATATTTTGAATGGTCTGAACCATGGCGTGTTCCCGGTCTTCTGTATAGAGGTCTATTTTTTCCGGCGCAATCGATACGAGCGGAGCCAGGAGATGGGAATCAATATACATTGGGTGTTCTCTTACGAACCGCCTGTCTATGTATTTTTTTTGTTCCCGTTCAGAAATATACTTTAATTCCCACAATACAAAGTAACCGTCGTGCACAATGTGGACATGGTCAAGCATCGGCTCTTTCGACATGACGTAGTCTCTCAGCGATTGAATGAATGTCTGATATTCCTGCTCCATTTTATACTCGTCGATCGCCGCCTCCACATAAGATCTGAGGCGTTCATAATACTTCGCAAGGCGAAACGTCATAAATGACCGAATCGAAAAGACGTTTTCCTCAAGACAGATCGCTTGGAGCTCCTGAATGATGTAATGTTCGCGAGGGGTGTCGTCCTTGTTGAGAGGAAGCCCTTCAAGTTCGCCCTCCATAATGCTGTGGGCCAATTGAAGAATCTGCTGCTGTTCATCCCGGTCCAAAAAGTAATAATCGCCTTCAATGACCGAAAGCATGTATTCATCTTCTTTGCATTCTGTAAAAAATCTCGTCAGAACCGGCTCAATATAGGCCTGAATACTGACAGAGGAATGGGTCTTTTCAATTCCGATCTTCCCTGGCGCTTCGTGAATCCTGATATGCCGATTCGCATCCGCATTGCGAAGGAGATGCAAAAACGCGGCTGTATCATAATCATCTTCAAATGTAATTTCAAGCATGTTTGTCCCCCCTAACAACATCTGTTACATGTATATGGGGGTGACAAATAAAATAGACGTAAAAAAAGGATGAGCCCTTAATCGAGGAGCGCCTGCACTTTTTTTCTGAACAAAAGCGGCACTGTAATGAATATCAGGTAAATTGCGGCTGTAACCGCAATCGCTATGATGTCGCCGGTCAAGAGGCTTGACCCGAGCACGTTTAAAATAATGGTGCCCGGTATGATACCCGCGGCCGTCGCCAGGGCAAACGACAGAGGCTTCACTTTGGAAACGCCTGCCGCATAGCTGACCGCGTCAAAATGAATCGGCGCCAGCCTCAAGAGCAAAATGCAGAAAAAGCCGTTTTTCCGCAAAAGCGTCCGCAGGCTGTCGAGCTTCAGCGGCATGTGCTGAAAGTATCCGCCGAGCCTGTATGCAAGAGCGAATGATAAAAATGCACCGCCTGCCGCACCGATAAAAGAATACAAAGAGCCAAACAGCGGACCGAATGCGAGGCCGCCGCTGACGGCGAAAACGGAAGCAGGAAGCAGCAAAAACGGCCGGATCATCAATAGTCCGATATAGATCAACGGGGCGAAAATCCCAAAGGATAAGACGCCTTCTCTTATATGAGCAGGGCTCAGATTCAGGTATTTCGCATTCAGCCATAGTCCGGCCGCCGCGATTACGGCGATTACCGTCCATTTGGCCAAGGTTCTTTTTCGCATCTTCTTCATCTCCGTGATTGAAGCTCGGTGTCAAATGATTACTGACGCCGGTTTTTCCCGTCCAGCCGGACAGGCGTCGCTAAATACAGCACCCTTTCCATCAGCCTTGCCGCTTTTACTTCTTCTTTTTCTCCCCTTTGCGAATAGGTGAAATGGTGTTTCAGTTCATCAGGATCAAAGTTTGAAGAGAAAAACGTCGGCAGCTGCTGGGACATTCTGTGCTGAAGGATGGCGCCGAGCACCTCATCCCTCACCCAGCTTGACATGGACTCCGCACCGATGTCATCGAGCATCAGAATCGGCGTAGACTTGACCATATCAAGCTTTTCCTCAAGCGACTGATCATGTATCGCATTTTTCAGCTCCCTGACAAATTCAGGAACATAGACGAGAATGGACGGATGATCCTTTGCGGCAAGCTCATTTGCAATGGCGGCCAGCATAAAGGTCTTTCCGACCCCGAACTTCCCGTAGACGTAAATGCCTTTTCCCTTTCCCGTTTCGTTATAGTCATGCAAGAATCCCGTCACAAGCTGAAGGACCTTCAATCTGCTCGGGTCATCTCCGTCAATATCGGCAAACGTAGCATTCAGAAGATCCTGTTGAATATAGATGCTTTTAATCAGCGACCTCTGTCTTTCCCTCTCGTCCGCTTTCTTTTTTTCCGGACACCTATCGTATTGAACATCGATTGTTTTTCCGTTCAGCACAAGCTTTGGATGATAACCCTGTATCAGGTTTTTGCATTCTTTCAGACCCGGGCAGTCTTGGCATGCTTTGCTTTGCTGTGTATATTCATAAAGCTTGTTAAGGCTCCTGTCGATCATTCCTTGATCCACTTCTGACTGGCGGCTGTTTAAAAACGCCTGAACATCCTTGTCAGAGAGCACTTTTTCTTTCATATCTTCAAGGCGTTTTTTAAAATCGGGTCTCGTCGTCACGCCTTGCAAAGCGCGTTTAATCGGCTCCATCATCTTGTCACCTCACATTAAAGAGCGGAATGGTTTTTCAGTTTTTTTACTTCTTCGAGCAGCTTCTGTTTCTGCTGGTCAAAGCCTTCTCTGGTTGCAGGACCAGCCTGCTCTGTTTCCAGCGGTTTGCTGTCAGCATCGTCACTTTCCCGAAGCCAATCAGGCAGCTTTTCTTCTCTGATGACTTTCTTGTTCCGGGAAGTCTTTTTCTTCCCTTCCGCCCATTCAAGATATTGGCGGTTTTCTTCTTTCGCAAGCTTCATGGCCTCTCTAACCGTACGAACTTTTTTTCTGGCCCAGTGGGAAGCGATTTTTTGCGTGTAATTTTTCGAAAGCTTCATATCGGTTTTCAGCATGACATAATAAATCAGAACATTGATGACGCCGGGCTCTAATTTTTGGTCAAGCATAATTTCTTCTATAATTTTCAGATCGGCTTTGGATGGTTCCGCTCCGCCGCCAATATCCTGCAGCAGCTTTCTTGGCGATACTTGCTCAAGCAAAGCGATCAAATTGTCTTCCTTGGCGTTTGTGGACGACTGTTGATTCGGCTGTTCGCGGAGATTCATCGGCTGCACTTTGTCGACGAGTTCCGGAAGCGGGCCGCCGCGCTCGATCTGATACCAGTCGCTCGCCGCTTTTCTGAGCGCCTCTGTCGTGATCATATCGTGTTCGTCAACGGCTGACATGACGACGTTTTGCATCTGAAGCGGTTCGATACCGTAGAGAAAGGCCAGCTTTTTAATCGTTTCCTTTACTTGGTCTGTCAGCGCTTTTCTCGGGATAAGCGTGTCAGATAAACCGGCGAGAAACAGTTGAAAGTCAAAGGCGCCGTCTGTGACTGCTGCCGGTTGGCTATTCCCTTCTTTCATCCATTCATGATCTTCGCGAAGCTCCATCGCTTCGATCATATCGTCGGACATCTTCCATTCGCTCGGCTGGACAGATGCAAAAACTTCATTGAAAGAACGGGTGATGTCCCGTGCTTCTTCAGGAACAGACGGGTGGGAAAAATATTCTTTCAGCTGCTGAAACCTCGCCTTTCCGACGCGGTTGTACAAGAAGACATTCAGCATGCCGTCCTGAAAGAACTCGTCCGGTCTGAGCGGCGGAATCAATTCATATATAAACAAACGTTCGTGTTCCGTTTCTTTTATATAAGTTTTCAACAGTCCGATCCCCTCAAGCTTTTCCTTTTCTGAGTGAATCGTCTTCAGGCTGGTCTGCATCGCCGCCATCAGCTGTCTGTGAGTCGAGCTTTTTCCCCAGACTCTGTTTTGCTCCAGCTCTCCCCACAGCGTGAGAAACAAGCTGAACGAAAAAGAGCCGATTAAAGGCTGATACAATAGCGTGACAATTTGCCGGTCCAAGTCCTGCAGCAATCCGCTGCTTTTGACAACATACGGATCGACAGGAAGCAAATCTTTCCAATAATTACTCATATCTTTTGTCAACCTTCCACTTTGTTTCTTGTCCTCATTTTACACCTTTTTCAGGCTTTCATGTCACACGACTGTGTTTTTGTCATGAGAAAAGAGCTGGATCAATTTACAGCTCTTTACCGTTCTTTCTTTATTAAATCTTTCAGCTCGTCGATAAATACGTTAATATCTTTAAATTGGCGGTATACTGAAGCAAACCGTACATATGCGACTTCGTCGATTTTCGCAAGCCTGTCCATCACCATTTCTCCGATCATGTCGCTTTTCACTTCAGAAACGCCTTGATTTCTAAGCTCTTTTTCAATTTCAAAGCAAATATCCTCAAGCTGCTTCAAGGCGACAGGGCGCTTTTCGCACGCTTTGATCAAACCGCGGAGCATTTTCTCGCGGCTGAATTCTTCCCGGATTCCTTCTTTTTTTACGACGATGAGCGGAATTTCTTCCACTTTTTCAAATGTAGTAAATCGATAGTTGCACGATTCGCATTCGCGTCTTCTGCGAATCGATCTGCCTTCGTCAACCGGACGGGAGTCCAAAACCCTCGTCCCATTATGCTGACATGCTGGACATTTCATTTTTTCAGCTCCTATTCAATTGTTTGAATGTACAGATTCCTGCAGCTTTCCGTCCAGTTCGCTGTATAGCGTCGAGACAAGCCCGCGGCTGTAGCCAAAATCGGTCGGCAAAAACGTTTCAGTTGACACATTAAAGTCCACCGCTGTATCAAAAGGCCGAATCGAAACGACTGTCGCCACCACAAAAGCTTTTCTCGTTTTTTTAACTTCGGCGCTGATTTCTCCTCTTTCCTCCGACACTGACGTCACCTTGCAGCCGTCAAGGCCTTCCAGCACTTCCTTTACAGCATTGAGCGCTTCTTTTGACGCCGCTTTATAATAGCGGCTCTTCAGCTCTTCCGAAGGATGGCGGTCAGACGTTTCGGCGTGTGTAGAAAAAAACCGTTGAATGTTTTGAAAAAGACTCATATCCCCTGTCCCCTTTGTCTTTCTTCTCTATATTTTATTAAAAAAATGGTTGATTTCCAAGGGAAAACAAAACAGCAAGAGAATGCCGGGGAATATGGTTTGGGGATTTTCGGGAGAGGAAAGAAAAAGGAGCGGATTTTAAAAGCGGTGTCCGCTTTTTCATCCAGCTCCTCTATCGGCATTAAAGTGCCTGTGCTTTGGCTTTGGCCTGTTTCACCTGAACAGGTCCCATGCCTCTCGGTATTTCAATGTTCTCTCTTGTTTCCGCTCTTAACTCTTCTGCGATATAATCGGCAGCTACGTTCGGATCTAAATCTCCGCAAGTATAAACATCAATGCTGGCATATCCGTGTTCAGGAAAACTGTGAATGGTCAAGTGAGATTCTGAAATAATCACGACTCCGCTTACACCTTGAGGCGCAAACTTATGAAAGGCTACCTCACGTACCTCAGCACCTGACTTCAGTGCCGCATTTACAAACGTTTTTTCAATAAAATCCATGTCATTCAGCTTATCAAAATCGCATCCCCACAGTTCGGAGATAACGTGACGCCCCATTGTTTCCATAGCATGGACCCCCCTTAACAAGAATTAAAAAAGTGAATTTCCAAGCAACTGAACCGGTCAATTACCACGGGGGAAAGTTAGTCCGGAGAGGTCCTAACCCTTTAAGTAATGCCGAAGCGCTCACGAACTAGAAGTTCACGAAAAATAGTATACTTTGTTTGAATATTTTTTGCAAGGCGGTTTTATCATTTGATGGTTAAGGGGTATTTATTTTTTTATCCGTCCATGCTCTTATTTTATACAGCTGAGGGGTGTTTCATTCTTGAAGCCGCGTATCTGATCAAATCGACAACCCTGCACGAATATCCCCATTCATTGTCATACCATGCGAGCACTTTCACCTTTCTGTTTTCAAGCACCATTGTCGAAAGACTGTCGATCACCGCCGAGTATGGATTCGTATTAAAATCGGATGAAACGAGCGGTTCATCGCATACATCGATGATCCCGGACATGGAGCCTGCCGCCGCCATGCGGAACGCCTCATTAATATCCTCCGACGTCACATCGCTTTTCAAATCAGCCACAAGGTCAACGAGCGACACATTTGAGACGGGAACGCGCAGGGCCAGGCCGTGCATTCTACCCTTTAAATGGGGCATGACAAGTGACAGCGCTTTCGCGGCGCCTGTCGTTGTCGGAATGATCGAAGATCCGCAGGCGCGCGCCCTCCTCAAGTCTTTGTGCGGATTATCAATATTTTTTTGATCATTTGTAAAAGCGTGTACGGTTGTCACCAGGCCGTTTTCAATGCCGAATGCATCATCAAGCACTTTTGCGACTGGAGCGAGACAATTCGTCGTACAGGAAGCGTTTGAAATAATCGTATGACGCTCCGCATCAAAATCGCGTTCGTTGACACCCATTACAATTGTGATGTCTTCATTTTTGCCCGGCGCCGTCAAAATAACTTTTTTCGCGCCGGCTTCAATATGTGCTTCCGCTTTTTCCTTTGAGTTGAATTTCCCCGTCGCTTCCACGACGATGTCGATCCCGTATTGTCCCCATGGAAGAAGCTTAGGGTCCCTCTGATTGGTCAGCATGACCTTTTTACCGTTAACGAACAGGCAGTCGTCTCCAGCCTTTACATCAAGTTCATAACGGCCGTGATTTGTGTCATACTTTATTAAATGAGCGAGCGTTTCCGGAGGATAGCTCGCATTGATCACCGCAATGTCAATCTGTTCATCAAGCATCGCTTTTCTAAACACCATTCTGCCGATTCGGCCGAATCCGTTTATCGCAACTTTCACTTTCATCAAATATGCACCCCTTATTTTATGTCATTCCACATCATGATTTATTCAAAATAAGTATAACACATTATTTTTAATTAGCCATACCATTTGTTGCTTTCACAGCAAATTTACGCACTTTTGTGAAATCGTGAACAAAAGACTAAAAAAAATCGGCCCTAAAGCATATATTTCAAATACACCTTTGGTGCTACAATTTGCAACAGCGCTAAATTTTCACCGACAGAAGGCAGTGTCTTCAAGGAAGGACAACCATGAAACTGATCAAAAACGCATCTTTTATCATTTCTTTTTTGGCTGAGGCCGGCATTTATTTTTTATTAGGTACAGTCGCTGCTTCTGCGGCAAACGAAGATTATCCGGAACAGATGATCAGGCTGGAAAGCTCATCAGGCTTAAATATTACGCCCGCCGGGAATCAAGACAACGCACCGCTAACAGCAAAACAGACGAGCGGAGAAAAAGAAGAAAGATGGAGGCTTGATACGTCTGACGGCAAACAATTCAAAATCAGAAATATGGATAGCGGCAAAATTATCATCCCTGCCCATTACGCACTGTCAGACAATAATCCGGCTGTGGTCTACTATGACAATTCACGGAAGGAAGAGTTGTGGAATATCATCGGGGCCGACAAAGACGGAAACGGAGATTTTATCACGTATAAAATCGTCAGTGCACAAAACAGCAGCCTTGCACTGACACTGGACGGCAGCGGAGTGAAGCTTGCCAAATATACGGGCAGCTCCGTCCAAAAGTGGAAGCTTCCAAGCGACGGGCTCGAAGGTTTCGCAGGCTATGCAAGGGAAACGAACGGCAAGCAGAAAACAGGCACAACCGGCGGCCTGCTTGGAAAAGTCGTCTATGTCAATAATCTGGGCGAACTGAAGGCCAATATTGAAGATTCAACGCCGCGCACGATTGTCGTCTCCAGCAATATCGGCGCTTCAGCCAAAACGGTATTAACGGTGGGCGCCAATAAAACAATCATCGGCTCGTATGAAAAACATAAGCTGAATAACATTTACTTTAAAACAAAAGCGGACTCTGGCAACGTTATTTTCAAAAATCTGGTCATTGCACATGATGCATCCATAAATGAAAACAATGACATCCCTGTTTACATTACCGATTCGAGAAACTACTGGATTGACCACGTCACATTCCAAGGCCACAGCTATACGGCAAACGGCCACGATCTCGACAAGCTCTTATACGTCGGCGCTAAAGCCGATTACGTCACACTGTCGCACAGCACATTCACAGACCACAGGTACGGCCTGATTCTCGGCTGGCCTCAAGATGACAAGCAATACCACAGTATATATAATGGCTATCCGCGGATGACAATCAGCCACAATCGCTTTGAGAATCTCTATGTCAGGGCGCCCGGGTTGATGCGTTACGGCTATTATCACGTGAAAAGCAATTATATCAACAATTACCACCTTGGCTTCACGATTACGACATTGGCGAAAATATATTCTGAAGCCAATTACTTCGGCACGGGCAATGAGAAAGGCATACTGGATGATTACGGAGACGGCGCGTTTAAAGATGTCGGGTCATATCCGGCGATAAAGGGGCAGAAATCGCCTGAGACAAGCTGGACACCTTCATCCAACTACAGCTATCGGACGATGAAGGCCGGCAATGCCAAAGCTTTTGCCAAACGGTACGCAGGTGCGCAGCGCACCGCTCTGTACTATGCGAATTACAGCCAGTTTAAAAAAGACTAATCAAAAAAGTGAGCGCGACATTGCGCTCACTTTTCAATATTTGACCATGTATCAAGCAGCTGATGAAGCTGCGCTTCTGTATCTTTCAGACTGCCGCTGTTATCGATCACCGCGTCTGCCCTTTTCTTTTTTTCGTCAAGAGATTGCTGGGCGTGAATTCTGTTCAGCGCCTCGTCTTTATTAAGCCGGTTTCTTTTCATCAGCCGCTCAAGCTGAAGCTCCATCGGAACCCAGACAACGATCACTTTATCTGTCAAATGTTCGAGCCCGCTTTCATATAAAAGCGGAATATCGAGAACAACAAACCGTTCACCGGCCCGGATGGCTTCGTCGCGCTGCTTGATCATCATTTTTCTCACTTCGGGATGGACGATTGCATTTAACTGCAGCCTTTTTTCTTCATTAGCAAAAACAATTTCTCCAAGTTTTCTCCGGTCGATATCGCCTGTTTCAAGCAGCACGCCTTCACCAAATGTCTCAGCGATTTTCTGATAAGCGGGCATCCCCTGTTCAACGGCCTCTTTCGCGATCACGTCCGCATCGACGACCGTGATGCCGCACTGCTGGAACATTTGCGCGACAGTGCTTTTGCCGCTGGCAATCCCCCCGGTTAACCCGATGACCAATGTCAAAGGCCTGCACCTCCTTCTTACAGTTTCCAGATGCCGATCATAATCAGCAATATACCGGGAAGAAAGGTCAGTTTATCCATCCAGTTCCATTTCGATAAAAATCGGCCTGCCTGTATTCCGCAAAATACGAACAATGAGCTCATGATGCCTACCGTAATGCTCATCGGTACAGGGGAAAAGCCCAGCGCGGCCGCGCCGATCCCTGCGCCGAACGCGTCAATAGAGAGGGCGAAACCGAGAAGGAAAGCTTCTATACCGGTAATGATTCCTGATTTATCAATGTCGGCGCTTGTCGGTTTTCTTAATATGTGTATCACGATTCCGAGCGATTTCAATTCAAGGTTAATGAGCGTTTTTTCAGAGAAGACGAGATCCTGTTCTTTCTCCGGCCTGAAAAACTGATACAGCACCCATGCGCCGATCCCCATTAAGATGACGGCTCCGAGCCTTTCTGTTACGACAACGGGCAGGAATTTCGCCAAAAGGGTTCCGATCATCATGGCAATATACATCACGGCACCAGAGCAAAAAGCAATAATCAAAATCGCTTTAAATGGGATTTTCATCTTTCGCAATCCGTAAGTAAATCCGACTGAAAAACTGTCCAAGCTGACGGCAAATGCCAGCAGCAAGAAAGATGCAAACATCATATCAGGCTCTTCCTTTCTGTTGATGCGAGCAGTGTAAGTCATGCAGCCTAAAGGCAGCTTTCTAGGCTTCTTATATATATGAAAGAAGAAAACCATCCGTGTGTTGTTCACCCGAAAAAGAAACATCACACTTTAAAGCTTGCTTTTAACAGCTATATGGAGCGTATGCACCGACAGCTTGAACCATGATACGGCTTGCTTTTGTCCTTCTATGCGATTGTCATTTTTTCTGGCACTTTATGCAAAAATGCGTGCCCCTTCCGCCAACGACTGTTTTTTCAATTGGAGATCCGCATTTTTTACAAGGTTCGTCTTTCCTGCCGTAAACGAAAAGTTTGAGCTGGAACATGCCGATCTCACCTTGTGAATTGATGTAAGATCTGACTGTGCTTCCCCCTGCTTCAACAGCTTCCTTTAACGTTTGAATGATCTCTTTATGGAGAAGAACCGTCTGTTTTTTTGTGAGCTTGTTCGCTGTTGCCTCGGGATGGATACCGGCTCTGAACAAAGCCTCGTCGACATAAATATTGCCCAGTCCGACGACTGTCCGCTGATCGAGCAGCGCGGTTTTCACCGAGCGGTTTGTTTTCTTCAGGCGCTCTCTTAAGTAATCGGCTGTAAATTCGCTGCTGAAGGGCTCGGGGCCGAGCTGCCTGAGAGGCAGCTCTGTCAGTTCCTCTCCCGGCTTAAACAAATGCATGGTGCCGAACTTTCTGACATCCCGGTAGCGCAGCTCGCTTCCGTCCGTGAACCTGAAAATGACGTGCACATGTTTATCAAGGGGTTCATCGTTTTGATGAAGCCCGTACTTTCCTTCCATTCTCAAATGGGAAACCATGACACAGTCATCAAGATGAAACAACAGGAATTTTCCCCTTCTTCCGATCGACTGAATCGTCTGGCCGGCCAGGAGTCTTGCGAATTCCTCAGGCTCCTCCGGACGTTTTATGATTTTTGTCCATCTGACATCAACCGCATCGATCGTTTTCCCTCTTACAAGCCCGGCAAGAGTGCGCCGGACCGTTTCGACTTCTGGTAATTCCGGCACATCATCACTTCCTTTTCTCTATTTTGCATCGTACCATGAAGGCCCTGAAGCGCAGTCCACTTTCAGTGGAACATCGAGCTCCAATGCATGTTCCATGACTTCCGGAACCAGTTTTTCAAGCACTTTGATTTCATCTTCAGGCGCTTCAAAAATCAATTCGTCATGAACCTGCAGCAGCAGTTTGGCCTGGAGATTTTTTTCTTTCAGCTTGTCCGCCATGTCGATCATCGCTTTTTTAATAATATCTGCGGCGCTTCCCTGGATCGGTGTGTTCATCGCCGTCCGTTCGGCAAAGCTGCGCAGATTGAAATTCCGGCTCGTCAATTCCGGTATATACCGCCTCCGGCTTAAAAGAGTCGTTACATAGCCTCGCTGCTTCGCTTCCTGAACGGTCTCTTCCATGTATTCTTTGACTCCCTGGAAGCTGTGGAAATAGCGTTCAATAAACGCTGCCGCTTCCTTTCTTGTAATTCCCAGGTTTTGCGACAAGCCGTAGTCGCTGATTCCGTAGACGATTCCGAAATTGACTGCTTTCGCCTGCCTTCTCATCGCAGGGGTGACTTCTTCTTCTGATACATGAAAAACGTCCATCGCCGTTTTTGTGTGAATGTCCATATCGTTCGTGAACGCTTCAATCAAATTTTTATCCTTTGAAATGTGGGCGAGAACCCTCAGCTCGATCTGTGAGTAATCCGCCGCAAATATGAGCCAGCCTTTTTGCGAAGGGACAAACGCCTGCCGGATTTTGCGGCCCTCCTCAAGGCGGATCGGTATATTTTGCAGATTCGGATCGGTTGAGCTGAGCCTTCCCGTCTGTGTTAAAGCTTGATTAAAGCGGGTATGCACTTTATGGCTGTCTTTTTTGATCACTTTCAAAAGCCCTTCTACGTATGTGGACTGGAGCTTGCCAATCTGCCTGTAGTGCAGGATATCTTCGATAATGACATGTTTATCGCGCAGCTTTTCAAGCACATCGGCTGAAGTTGAATAGCCCGTTTTTGTTTTTTTGACGACAGGCAGCCCGAGTTTTTCAAACAAAATCACACCGAGCTGCTTTGGTGAATTAATGTTGAAGGTTTCACCTGCTGACTCGTGGATTTTTTTCTCGTATTCCGCTAATTTAGCGGACAGTTCTTCACCCATTTTTTTCAGTCTGTCGACATCGACTTGGACACCGATCGATTCCATCTCACCGAGAATGTGGGCGAGGGGCATTTCGAGCGCTTCAAACAGTTCGAGCTGCTCGTTTTCTTCCAGTTCATCAAGGAGCTTTTCGCGCAGCAGCGATATCGCCTTCGCCTTTCTGGCTAAATGGTCGGCAAGCTCCTTCTCATCCGGAACCGCCTGTTTCGCTCCTTTTCCGTAGACCGCTTCATCTGCTGAAACGATGTGTAATTGATGTTCTTTCGCAACGCTTGCCACATCATCGTAGGAGTGCCCCGGGTTGATGATATAGGCCGCAAGAAGAACGTCAAACTCAGCGCCTTTCAGTTCAATGCCCCGCCAGCGCAAAGCGACCGCCGCACGTTTTGCATCAAACACCCATTTCTTTTTCGACTCATCTTCGGCCCATTCTTTAAAACGGTCCGACTGAACGGCCGTCTCTTCCGGAATGAAGAAAGCGCCGTGTTCGTTGACGATCGAAAAACCGAGGATCGGCGCCTCGTGATAATTGTCGCCGAGCTGTTCGACTACGAGTGAAGCCGGTGACGCAAACAAGTCATCCGTGATGTCTGTTTTGATCATGACATCGATCTCTTCCAACTGTTCTTCTTCTTTCTCTCCCGCCTCTTCGCCAATCCTTTCGAGCAAAGAATGAAAGCCGAGATCTTTAAAAATCTTGACGACCGCTTCCCTGTCAAAACCTTCATATCCGAGGGAATCGAGGCTGACTTCAAGCGGCGCTTCTGTCGTAATCGTCGCAAGCTCTTTGCTCATCAAAGCCTGTTCTTTAAATTCTTCAAGCTTTTCTTTCAGTTTTTTTCCGCTGACTTCGTCTATTGACGACAGCAGCTCCTCTACTGTATGGAACTGTTTCAAAAGCTTGATCGCCGTCTTTTCGCCGACTCCCGGCACGCCTGGAATATTGTCTGACGAGTCTCCCATCAGCCCTTTCATATCAATGATCTGTTCAGGGGTAAGTCCGTACTTTTCCCGGACATGTTCAGGCGTATAGTATTCGACATCTGTAATGCCCTTTTTTGTGATGGCGACCGTCGTTCCTTCTGTAGCCAGCTGTGTCAGGTCCTTGTCGCCGGAAAAAATCTTCACTTCAAATCCGTCTTTTTCCGCTGATTTGGCAAGGGTGCCGATAATATCATCGGCCTCGTAGTTTTCAAGCTCATACCTTGAGATTTTATATGCGTCGAGCAGCTCGCGGATAAACGGCAATTGCTCTGACAGCTCCGGCGGCGTTTTTTGTCTGCCGCCTTTATATTCTTTAAACGTTTTATGTCTGAATGTCGTTTTCCCCGCATCAAAAGCGACGAGCATGTGGGTCGGTTTTTCCTCTTCAAGCATCTTCATTAAGATCGTGGTAAAACCGTACACCGCGTTTGTATGTATCCCTTTTTCATTGCTGAGAAGAGGCAGGGCGAAAAACGCACGGTAAGCCAGGCTGTTTCCGTCAACCAATACTAATTTTTTTCTTTCAGTCATCTTTATCCTCCTAAGGAGCCGATTCGTCAGCTTCCATTCAACTTCGTGATCATATTTGCTTATTTTATTTTAGCAAAGTTCATTTTGAAAGGAAAATGAGAGTGATTTCGCAGAAAAATAAAAAAAGGGACGCGCTGTTGATCGCGTCCGTCCATATGGCTCCTTGGATGAAGGGGTTCACTAATGATCCTATCAGCCAAGTTTTAACCATATATATAAAAGTTGTTAAGCCTTTGTAAAGTTTGCTAAATGAAGCTACTCGGATGCGCGTTTTAAGCGGACCGTGAATTCGGTGCCTTTTCCCCGCTCGCTTTCGACGTCGATTTCGCCTTGGTGGGCTTCGACTAAATGCTTGACGATCGCAAGACCGAGACCGGTTCCTCCTGAATTTCTGCTCCTGTCTTTATCGATCCTGTAGAACCGTTCAAATATCCTCGGGATTTCGGACTGCTTGATCCCGATGCCCGTATCCCTCACTTTGACTTGCACTGCATCTTCCAGAACATCAGCCGAAATCGTCACGCTTCCATCTTCAGGCGTATATGTGAGCGCATTGTTCACCAAATTCAAAAAGATCTGCTTTAGTCTGTGCGGGTCTCCGGAAGCAACGGCCGGCTTATCCGGCTTTTCCAGTGTCAAGGTGATTCCTTTTTCCTCCGCTTTATTCTTCAAAAGCATCTCAATTTCGGCGAGGATTTCACCGATATTGCAATTTTGAATATTCAGGGTGAAGTTTTGCTGTTCGATTTTCGACAGATCCAACAGGTCCTGGATCAAGGTTTGCAGACGGCTGCTCTCTTTTAAGATGATCGATAGAAACTGCAACAGCGTCTCCCGTTCGTTCATCGCTCCGTCCAGAAGCGTTTCGGTGAACCCTTTGATTGATGTAATCGGCGTTTTCAGCTCATGGGAGACATTGGCGACAAAGTCCTTCCTCATTTCTTCAAGCTGCTTTCTTTCCGTCATGTCATGGAAAACGAGAACGATGCCTTTCCACTCATCATTGATGCCGATAATCGGAACCCCGTCGACTTCAAAATACCTTCTTTCAATTTTGATCGGCAGTTTAAACATTTTGCGGACCTTTGTTTCCGTCATAAAAATTTCTTCAATGAGATTAATGATCTCTTCGTGTTCGAGCACTTCGTGATAGAAATGGTAAAGAAGCTGATCGGCTTCTACGTGAAATTGCTTTTGATAAGCGCGGTTCACAAGGTGAATATAACCCTTTCCGTCGATTAAGATCAGACCGGAATCGATATTTTCGATGACGGTTTGCAGACGGTCGCGCTGCATTTCCTGGGCTCTTGTCATGTCCTGCAGGTTCTGCGCCAGCATATTGATGGACTGGCTCAGCATCGTTTCATCTTCGTTGAATGTTCTTGCTTTATAGTTTCCTTTGGCAAGCTCAATCGCCACTTGTGTCGCAGACTCAATCGGATTCGTATATTGAGAGGTTATTCTCGCCCCAAGCCCGGCGATGATTAAAAAGGCCGTTCCAAGGCTCACGCCGAGGAGAATCCAGATCTTTTGATTGATGTCTTGCAATGAATCGACAGGAGTGCTGATCAGAATATATCCATTCACATTCCCGTCATCTTTGAGCGGCTGCACGTAACGGTAAACGGACTCGTCATCAGGGTTGATCCTGAAGCCTCCTCCTTCACCGTTTAAATCCGACTCAAGCGCTTCCTTGATAACGGATTGCTCTTCGGCGCGGCCCCCAAAATGAAAAAGAACCTGACCTTTTGTATCAATAAGCGATACACGACTGTCCAGTTCACGGCTTGCCTTCTCTAAAATAGCTCCTTGCTCCGAAGACTTCATGTTTTCACCATTTGCCAATGAAGCGACCAAAGCGGCCTCTTTTTCAATATGGCTGCTCAGTTTGGCATCGTAAGAGGAGTGAAACAAGTGAACGAGCAGAAAACCGAGTGAAGCAAATACGAGAATCAAAAGCGTCAGCAGGGCAGCTAAAAGCCGGGTCCGGAATTTAATCATTCAGTTTCGGCTCCTCCATTTTGTAGCCAAGACCTCTGATTGTTTTAATGTATTCCGGTTTTTTTGTATTTTTTTCGATCTTATCGCGAAGGTGGCTGATGTGGACATCGACGATGCGCGTATCGCCCGCGAAGTCGTAGTTCCAGACAGCGTTGAGGAGAAGGTCTCTCGTCAGCACCCTCCCTTTATGCCTTCCCAAATATAAGAGAAGTTCGAATTCCTTCGGCGTCAGCTCGAGGCGTTCGTTTTGAAAATAAACCTCATAATGTTCAGGCAGTATTTTCAGTTCGCCTATGATCAGCTCGCCTGCATCCGGTTCTTCCGTCTCCTCCGGCTGAACGGACAGCGTCTGTGTTCTTCTTAAAATCGCTTTGACCCTTGCCGTCACCTCTCTCGGGCTGAACGGCTTTGTCATATAGTCATCGGCACCCAGCTCGAGACCGAGCACTTTATCAAATTCATCATCCTTTGCGGTCAGCATCAAAATCGGATACATCAGCTTCTTCTGTCTGAGTTCCTTGCATACTTCAATGCCGTCCATTTTAGGAAGCATCAGATCGAGCACGATCAGATCCGGCTTCTCTTCAATCGCCTTTAATAAGCCGGCCTCTCCGTCCATGGCGGTCACCACATGATAGCCCGACCGTTCAAGGTTATATTTTAGAAGGGTAACAATCGATTCCTCATCATCTACAACTAATATCTTTTTGCTCATGACATGCCTCCAGGCTTCAGATTTCCCCGACATCTCTTTCTCTATCTTTTGTTAAATAAACGTTTTCACTCCTATTTTAACGAAAGCCTATCCGTTCGACAATTTGATTTTTCAGTGTTTTGCTTAAAATCTCTCTTTTTCGGCCATAAGCCGCTGTTTTAAGTGATGGAATCCCCATGCAGCCAGCGGCCTCCATCAAAAAGAATGAAAATGTCCGGGCAGATGATTATGATTAGGTATATGCTGACAGCCCGTGTTTATGTCTTGTTTCATACCGTCTTATGTAAAAGGTTCGCATTCAAAAACAGGAAGGCTTGTATAAAGCCTTCCTGCCGTGTTTATTATGATAATACTTTCATGACGTTTTTGACTGATTCAACGGATTTATCGAGCTGACTTTTTTCGGTTTCAGTCAGTTCAAGTTCAATGATCTGTTCAAGACCGTTTCCGCCGATAATCGTCGGAACGCCGAGATAAATGCCTTCATAGCCGTATTCGCCTTCAAGGTAGGCAATGGTCGGCAGCACGCGGCGCTGGTCTTTTAAGATTGCTTCAACCATTTCTGTCAGGGAAGCGGCCGGCGCATAGTACGCGCTTCCGTTTCCTAACAGGTTGACAATTTCTCCCCCGCCTTTTCTCGTTCTTTCAACAATCGCATCGATCCGGTCTTTCGGAAGAAGCGTTTCAAGCGGAATGCCGCCTGCATAAGAGTAGCGAACGAGCGGAACCATATCGTCCCCGTGTCCGCCCAGTACAAAACCTGTAATGTCTTTGACGGAAAGGTTGAGCTCCTGAGCGACAAACGTTCTGAATCTTGCCGTATCCAAAATTCCCGACTGGCCGATGACCCGCTCTTTCGGGAAGCCCGATTCTTTATAGACGGCGTATGTCATCGCATCTACAGGGTTTGTCAGAACGATGATGATACAATCAGGTGAGTATTTAACAACTTCCTTCGTTACGCTCCTCATGATCTTTTCATTTGTAGCCACGAGGTCGTCCCGGCTCATTCCCGGCTTTCTTGCGATCCCCGCCGTGATGACGACGATATCTGAACCAGCCGTATCTTCATAGTTTGCCGTTCCTGTAATATTCGCGTCAAATCCTTGGACAGGGCTCGCTTCCAGCATATCGAGCGCTTTCCCTTTTGTAGGGTTTTCGAGCTGCGGAATGTCGACTAGCACGACATCAGCCAATTCTTTTTGAGCCGTTAAAAACGCAGTTGTTGCACCTGTAAAACCCGCTCCGATGACAGATACTTTATTTCGCTTCTTTCCCATTTTTTCTACCCCTTTTAATTGTTGTTTGTTTTACCCCAAAACAGCCGTTTAAGACATGTTTTTGATAAGCTCATCACCGAATTCAGAGCATTTGACTTCAGTCGCGCCGTCCATCAAACGAGCGAAATCGTATGTGACGACTTTGGATGCGATTGTTTTCTCCATTGATTTAATGACAAGGTCGGCCGCCTCATTCCAGCCCAAATGCTCAAGAAGCAGCACGCCGGATAGGATGACTGAAGACGGGTTTACTTTGTCGAGGCCGGCGTATTTAGGCGCTGTACCATGTGTCGCCTCAAAGATGGCATGTCCTGTCTCATAGTTGATGTTTGCTCCAGGTGCGATGCCGATTCCGCCGACTTGGGCAGCCAGCGCATCTGAAATGTAGTCCCCGTTCAGGTTCATTGTCGCCACAACGTCAAACTCGGCAGGACGTGTCAGAATCTGCTGCAGGAAGATGTCGGCGATGCTGTCTTTGATGATGATTTTGCCGGCAGCTTCAGCTTCGCTTTGCGCTTTGTTTGCAGCGTCTTTGCCGTCTTTTTCAGCGATGCGGTCGTATTCGGCCCAAGTGAATACTTTATCGCCGAATTCTTTTTCAGCCACTTCATAGCCCCAGTTTTTAAAGGCGCCTTCCGTGAATTTCATGATGTTTCCTTTATGGACGAGCGTCACAGATTTGCGGTCGTGCTCGATCGCATACTCGATCGCAGCTCTGACAAGCCTTGATGTTCCTTCTTCAGAAACCGGCTTGATGCCGATGCCTGATGTTTCAGGGAAGCGGATTTTGTTAACGCCAAGCTCGTTTTTCAGGAATGAAATCAGCTTTTGCACTTCTTCAGAGCCTTTCGCGTACTCGATGCCGGCGTAGATATCTTCAGTATTCTCACGGAAGATGACCATGTCCGTATCTTCAGGGCGCTTAACCGGTGAAGGAACGCCTGTGAAATAGCGGACAGGACGCAGGCATGTAAACAAGTCAAGCTCTTGTCTGAGCGCTACGTTTAATGAGCGGATTCCCCCGCCTACAGGAGTTGTTAAAGGACCTTTAATCGCGATCAGGTATTCGCGGATCGTATCAAGCGTTTCTTCCGGAAGCCATTCGCCGGTTTTGTTGTACGCTTTTTCCCCGGCGTAGACTTCTTTCCAAGTGATTTTCTTTTCGCCGTTATACGCTTTCTCCACAGCCGCTTCAAGAACCCTGGAAGCCGCTCTCCAAATATCAGGACCTGTTCCGTCCCCTTCAATAAACGGGATGACCGGGTTGTTTGGAACGTTTAATACTCCGCCGGAGACTGTAATTTTTTCGCCTTGTGCCACAATAAAACCTCCCATAATATGTAATTCTTCAATATAGAAAAACATTTGTTTCCCCCGTTTGGCGGGGGACAAACATGTTTTTTCATAGATTCATTAATTCATTGCTTCCATAGAAAAGCCGTTGAGAGGCCGGCCGAACGAAGCTCGAGCAGCCTCTTTTCAAACGGTCAGCTTCTTTCTTCAATCGGAATGAACGTCTGCATGTCAGGGCCGGTGTAGTCAGCCCGCGGACGAATCAGGCGGTTATTTTCATACTGTTCAAGAATGTGAGCGAGCCAGCCTGATACCCTGCTGATCGCAAAAATCGGCGTAAACAGATCATGGTCGATTCCTAAGCTATGATAAACCGACGCAGAATAAAAGTCTACGTTTGGCGGCAGCTTTTTCTGAGACGTGACGATTTCCTCAGTCCGCTCTGAAATCTCATACCATTTGCTTTCACCCGTTAAATTCGTCAAACGCCTGCTCATTTCCTTCAAATGTTTTGCGCGGGGATCGCCCTGGCGGTATACGCGGTGGCCGAACCCCATGATCTTTTCTTTCTTTTCAAGCTTGGCGTGAATATATGAATCTACGTTTTCAACCTCGCCAATCTCTGAAAGCATTTTCATAACTGCTTCGTTTGCTCCGCCGTGAAGCGGACCTTTCAAGGCTCCGATTGCGGCCGTTATCCCTGAGTAAACGTCTGAAAGCGTCGCGACGCATACTCTGGCTGTGAACGTAGATGCGTTCAGCTCATGATCCGCATGAAGGATCAAAGCTTTGTCAAACGCTTCCACTTCGACAGGTGAAGGTTCTTTTCCATTCAGCATGTAGAGAAAGTTGGCTGCAAAGCCGAGTTCCGGATTCGGCTCAATCGGCTCAAGCCCTTTGCGGATTCTTGAAAAAGCAGCGACAAGCGCAGGCATCTTCGCTTGGAGACGCACCGCTTTTCTGTAGTTTGCTTCCGCATCCATTTGATCTGCTTCTTCGTCAAACAGCCCGAGTAAAGAAACGGCTGTCCGAAGAGCTGCCATCGGGTGGACTTTTCCATTCGGGTAGGATTTGAAATGGTCAATGACTTCTTTGGGGATACCGGCATTTTCAGAAAGCTGTTTTTTAAGCTCGGCAAGCTCCTCTTTGTTCGGCAGCTTTAAATGCCAAAGCAGATAAACAACTTCTTCAAAGCTAGCTTTTTCTGTCAAATCATCGATGTTATACCCTACATATGTAAGAGTATCATCAATAATTGAACTTACTGATGATGTAGTGGCGACTACCCCTTCAAGGCCGCGTGTTGCTGTCATACTCATCTCTCCCTTTTTTTAAAAATTTCCCCTTTTAAAATTAAACCAAAACCCAGGAGCAAAAACAACGCATGATGTATACATCTTCTTTAATCCAAAAAGAAAATGCTTACATTAAATCGTTTTTCAAATAAAACAATCGTGCGTTTCTATATACCGTTCGATACTCCGATATGCTTAATAAAGATTAAGCATATTTATATTATAAACAATTATCAGACATTTGTTAAATGTTTAACTATAGTTTTTTTTTCTTATTTTTTGGCCCAGCTTACTTCTATTTACAGATTCTTAGTAGTTTTAACTGTATTATTTATATTCAATTATGTTTTTTTAAAAAAATACGGGGCCGAAATTTTTTTAGTAGCGAAAGTTTTTTTCAAACTAAAAAACCCCCTGAAACAGGGGGACCGCGCACATTTCTAAGATGTGAAATGCTGGACGGCCTGCATGACAAGATAGGCAATCCCGGCACCGATCAGCGGGCCGACGGCAACGCCTTTGAATAAAGCGACCGCTAAAATCGTTCCAAATACAAGAGCGGTCGTGATATGCGGGTCTTCTGCAAGCAATGTGATCCCGTTTTTGGCGATCAATGCTACGAGAATGCCCGCTCCGAGTGCAATCCATGCGTAATATGACTTCATCGCTTCGCCAAGCTGTTTAAAGCCGATCTCTCCTGTTGCGATCGGCACAAGAACCGCAATTGTAATAACGGTAACGCCCCAGTTGATCCCTTTGGATTGGATGGCTGGAAACAGCTTTTGATCGAGGCCGATCAGCTTGATCAAAAGCAGGACGGATACAGCGATGATCAACGACTGATTTTTCGCGATTAAAGCGATGGCCAAAAGCAGGATCAAAAATAAATTAGCTTGAGTAAACATGCTGTATTCAACTCCATTTTTTTATGACCTTTCTCATAATAACAGGACTCAAGAATAAAATGAAATAAGGACATGCTTTCTAATATCAGGAGGATGCAGAATTGAACCAATCCTATCTCACAGCTGCGCTTCGGGCAGTGTATGTGCTGTTTTTGACCGCTGTTTGCGGAGCGGTCGGCTACTACTCTTTTCCGTTAACCTATCCTTTTGTGATTGCGCTTATTCTCGCCATCATGATCAATCCTTTTGTGGAATGGCTCGATAAGCTGACCGGGTTCCCGAGAGGCGTCAATGTCGGAATCGTTCTGTTCGGCTTTTTGACCGCCGGAGCCGGCTTTTTGACACTGGTCGTTGCCGAGATCGTCTCTGGAACGGCCTATTTGGCTAAAATACTTCCCCTCCAGTTTAATAAAGCCGCTCTTTATATCGAATCGTTTTTTACGAATCAAATCATGCCGCTGTATAATGAGCTGGCCGCTTTTTTTGACGGCCTTGAAGCCGCCCAGCAGGAATCGATCATTACACAGGTCCAAAATTTGGGCAGTGAACTTGCTTCAGGCACGGCTTTATTGCTTTCAAAAATTCTTGAGACGGTGCCCCTTTTTTTCGCCTTTCTGCCGAATATGGCGGCCGTGCTGATCTTTTCGCTCCTGGCCACTTTTTTTATCAGCAAAGATCTGCATAAAATACAAAACAAGGCACGGTCTGTTCTTCCTGATCGTCTGATCTCGGGTGCAGCGGCTGTCTATGCAGAATTGAAAAGAGCACTGGCAGGCTTTGTGAAGGCCCAGCTTACCCTTGTGGCGATGACGATGGTGCTCGTGTTGATCGGGCTTTCCGTGTTGAAGGTCAATCATGCTGTGGCGATCGCTTTTCTGATCGGGCTGGTCGACCTGCTGCCGTATTTGGGAACAGGGTCTGTATTTGTGCCGTGGATTGTCTATTTAGCAGCGGCCAAACAGCTGCCGCTGGCGATCGGCCTTGGAATTCTGTACATCGTCGTACTTGTCTTCAGGCAGCTTGCCGAACCGAAGATTTTAAGCCGGTCAATCGGACTTCACCCTTTGGGAACATTAATCGCGCTGTTTGCCGGTTTCAAATTGTTTGGCTTTCTCGGATTGATCATGGGCCCCGCCCTTCTCGTTCTTATTCAGGCTCTCTTTACAACAGGTATTTTTAGAGACATATGGCTGTTTATTAAAGGAAATGAAAAATAAGCGGCAGCCTGCTTTTCCATGCGGGCTGCCGCTTATCTCGGGTTATTTGATAATGTTGATCCGCCTGCCTTCAGACATTCTCTTCAGCTTGCGGGAGATAAATGGTTTGAAACGGCCGCGCGTTGCCGGCAGCAGCAGCAGTAAACCGATGATATCCGATAAAAAACCGGGCAGCAAAAGCAGCATGCCCCCTATGAACATACAAAGCCCGTCCAAAATCGCGGCCCCAGGCATCTTTCCGTACTGAAGATCGCGCTGGACTTTGTAGTAGACTTCGATTCCTTGTTTTTTGGCGAGAGCGGCCCCGAGAAAGCCCGTCAAAATGATCAGCAAAACGGTCGGCAGCACACCGATCCAATTAGCGGACAAGAGGAACAGACCGATTTCACTCGCTGGAAAAATGACGAGAAATAATAAGAAAAACTTCATTTTTTTCACCTCATAATTCTAAATTGGAAGCGAACGGCCGCCCTATTTTGCTTGTGCCGCCTGCAAAAAAAGAAGGGAAAGCTTCCCTTCTTCCAGCGTGTTGTCAAACTCTCGCATTCGTTGTCAGGCCTGCGCGTCGGTGCTCACGAATTCCAACATTCGCTCCGCTCCGATGCTCGGCCTTCCTAGACTGCAAGGGTTTTCAATCACGCTGAATTGAAGGATGACAAAATCCTAAAACTGAAAAACGTTTTAGGATTTTGTCATAAATCTAAAAGAAGGGGAAAGCTTCCCTTCTTCTTCAATAAGCGATTAAAGCACGCTTGCACGTCCTTTGTATACAGCTCCGCGGGCGGAGTCGACCGTGATGTCTTCTCCCTCTTTCAGAATGGAAGTCGCATTTTCCATTCCGACGATGACAGGGATGCCGAGGCTTAAGCCTACGACTGCCGCGTGGCTTGTTAAGCCGCCTTCTTCCGTAATCAGCGCAGCCGCTTTTTCAAGGGATGCCATCATGTCACGATCCGTGCTTTTTGTAACTAAAACGGCGCCATCTTTCATTTTTTTGGCCGCTTCTTGTGCGTTTTGAGCGATGACTACTTCACCAAATGCGGATTTGCGTCCGATGCCCTGGCCTTTTGCGACCACGTCTCCGACAACATACACTTTCATCAAGTTTGTTGTACCGGCTTCACCGACAGCTCCGGCCGTGATAACGATCAAGTCGCCGTGGCGTACGATGCCTGTATCGAGTGATTTTTGCACCGCTTTTTCAAGCATTTCGTCAGTGGAGCTGTGGTTTTGTCCGCTTGTTGCGAAAACGCCGAACACAAGTGACAGCTTTCTTGACACCGCATCGTTTACCGTAACTGCAACAATCGGCGCCTGCGGGCGATATTTGGAAATCATTCTCGCCGTATGGCCGCTTTCCGTCGGTGTGACGATGGCATTCACATCAAGGTTGATTGCCGTATGCGCCACAGATTGGCCGATCGCATCCGTAATTGACATGCTGACTTGCTTGCTTCGTGCGGAAAGGATTTTTTTATGGTTGAGCGCTTCTTCTGAACGGGAAGCGATATTGTGCATCGTCTGAACGGCTTCAACAGGATAATTTCCCGCTGCCGTTTCACCTGAAAGCATGATTGCGTCAGTTCCGTCAAAGATCGCATTGGCAACGTCGCTCGCTTCCGCGCGTGTCGGACGCGGATTGCGCTGCATGCTGTCGAGCATTTGGGTAGCCGTGATGACAGGCTTGCCAAGCGCATTGCATTTTTTGATCAGTTCTTTTTGAACGAGCGGCACTTCTTCGGCAGGGATTTCTACACCCAGGTCTCCACGCGCAACCATCAGACCGTCTGATACTTCAAGAATGGCATCGATGTTGTCAACGCCTTCCTGGTTTTCGATTTTTGGAATGATTTGAATATCTGCCGCATTGTGCTCTTCAAGAAGTTCGCGGATTTCAAGGACATCCGACGGACGGCGCACAAAGGATGCCGCGATGAAATCAACGCCCTGCTCGATGCCGAATACGATGTCGTTTGCATCTTTTTCCGTAATTCCCGGAAGATTGACGCTGACGCCCGGCACATTCACGCCTTTTTTGTTTTTCAACGTTCCGCTGTTCATCACTTTCGTGACGATTTCACGCTTGTCCTTGTTTATGTCAGTGACTTCAAGTCCGATCAATCCATCGTCAAGCAAAATCGTTGAACCGACTGACACATCGTGAATCAACCCATCATATGTAACTGAGATTTTATCAGGCGTACCGATGGCTTCGTCCATTGAAACGATCAGCTGAGAACCCGCTGCCAGTTCGATCGAACCGTTTTCCATTGTGTGCGTGCGGATTTCAGGCCCTTTCGTGTCAAGAAGGATGCCGATATCTTTTCCCAGCTTGCCGGCTGCTTCACGAATGTTTTTAATTCTTGCGCCGTGCTCTTCGAAATCTCCATGGGAAAAGTTCAGGCGCGCCACGTTCATTCCGGCTTCCATCAGCTGGGTGAGCTTTTCAACACTTTCGCTGGCCGGTCCAATTGTACAAACTATTTTAGTCTTTCTCATATTGCTTCCTCCTCGGGTTTTACACTAGATTGACAGTTCTTGAGACAAGCGGTACATGCTTTGATCAATTGTATGTTTTTGCTCGAGTATTTCAATGATATCATGATGCACAAGCTGGTTATTTTGAATTCCTACACAACGTCCGCCTTTTCCTTCAAGAAGCAGTTCAACCGCAAATGCCCCTAGACGGCTTGCCAATACGCGGTCTGCTGCAGTCGGGGAACCGCCGCGCTGGATATGTCCAAGCACCGATACTCTAGTTTCGAGATTTGTGGCTTCTTCAATTCTTTTTCCGAATTCAACGCCGCTGCCGACGCCTTCCGCCACAATGATGATGCTGTGTTTCTTGCCGCGCTCATGCCCTCTTTTCAGCCTTGCAATAATTTCTTCCATATCGTAGTCGGCTTCAGGAATCAAAATGGATTCCGCGCCTCCGGCCAAACCTGACCATAAAGCAATGTCCCCGGCATGGCGGCCCATTACTTCAATCACGTATGTACGTTCATGGGATGTAGCTGTATCCCTGATTTTATCGATGGCGTCGATAACGGTATTTAGCGCCGTATCGAATCCGATCGTCAGATCTGTGCCTGGGATGTCATTGTCGATCGTTCCCGGCACTCCCACACAAGGAAAACCGTGTTCTGTGAGCTTTTTGGCTCCCATATAAGAACCGTCGCCGCCAATGACGACTAATCCTTCTATACCATATTTTTTTAAATTCGCTATTCCTTTTTCCCGTCCTTCTACCGTTTTAAACTCAGGACACCTTGCTGTATATAGCTTCGTTCCTCCGCGGTGAATGATATCTCCGACAGAACCGATTTCAAGCTTTTCTATTTTTCCGCTGATTAAACCTGAATACCCGTTGTAAATTCCGTATACTTCTACGTCATGGTAGATCGCTTTCCTGACAACCGCGCGGACCGCCGCGTTCATTCCCGGGGAATCTCCGCCGCTTGTCAATACTCCGATACGTTTCATCTTTTTCACCTCGAAAACATATATAATTTACCTTAACACGTTCATTGCCGCTAAAACAATGAAAAAGGGATGAAAGTTTTCCGAAAATCCCTATAAAACCTTACTCATTATACAATTAAACAAAAAGTTTTTAAATAAATTTTAAGCAAACTCTTTGAAAAATCGCGGGCGGCAGACACAATCCTTTCACTTTTCACCTTCACCCATAAAAAATAAACGTGAGCCAAAGGCCTCACGTTTATTTATTTTATCCCAACATATTGGTTTTCAGTCGAAATTTTTCCAATTGACTTATACTTGTTATATCTTTGTTGGATCAGCTCGTTCTTATCCAGTTTCAGCAGGGATTTAAGCTCGCCTTTCAGCGCTTCGTCGATGTAGGCAGCCTGCTGCTCCACATCGCGGTGTGCTCCGCCTCTTACTTCTTTTATAACATGATCTATAATATCCAATTCTTTAAGGTCCGGAGCGGTGATTTTCATTGTTTCTGCCGCTTTTTTCGCGAGTCCTGAATCCTTCCAGAGGATAGCAGCAGCTCCCTCGGGAGAGATCACCGAATAAGTTGAGTTTTCCAGCATCAATAAGCGGTTTGCGACGCCGAGCGCAAGCGCTCCCCCGCTGCCGCCTTCCCCGATGACGATCGAGATGACCGGCACGGAGAGTCCCGCCATTTCAAAAAGATTCTTGGCAATCGCTTCGCTTTGCCCCCGCTCTTCAGCTGCTTTGCCCGGGTATGCTCCTTTTGTATCAATAAAGCAGATGATCGGCCTGTTAAATTTGTCGGCCTGCTTCATCAGCCTGAGCGCTTTGCGGTAGCCTTCAGGATGCGGCATTCCGAAATTGCGGCGGATGTTTTCTTTTGTATCCTTGCCGCGCTGCTGACCGATTACTGTCACAGGAAGACCCCGGAACTTGGCAATTCCGCCGACAATTGCTTCATCATCACCGAAATAACGATCTCCGTGGCATTCAAAAAAATCGGTAAAGAGATGTTCGATATAATCGAGCGTTGTCGGACGGTTCGGGTGCCTTGCAATCTGGACTCTGTCCCAGGCTTTCAGATTTGTATAAATGTCTTCTTCAAGCCTTTCAAGACGAGCTTCAAGCTTCGTAATTTCAGAGCTCAAATCCATATCGGAATCCTGTGTGAACTTTTTCAATTCGGAGATCTTTTCACGCAGTTCGACCACCGGTTTTTCAAATTCTAATTCTCCAGCCACTCGAGATCACCTCCAGTTTGGTGCATTTTCAAAATGCTGCCGAGCGTTTTTTTCATGTCAGCTCTGTGAACGACGGAATCAAGCTGGCCATGCTTTAACAGAAATTCCGCAGTCTGAAAATCCTCGGGCAGTTCTTCACGGATGGTTTGTTCGATAATTCTTCTTCCGGCAAAGCCGATCAGCGCGCCCGGTTCGGCAAGGTTGTAATCGCCGAGGGATGCGAAGCTTGCGGATACGCCGCCTGTTGTCGGATGCGTCATCACTGAAATGATCAAGCCCTGCTCTTCGCTGAACAGCTTCAAAGCGGAGCTTGTTTTAGCCATTTGCATCAAGCTGAGAAGGCCTTCCTGCATTCTTGCACCGCCTGATGCGGTAAAAATGATGAAAGGTACTTTTTCTTCTCTTGCCTTTTCGATTGCAAGCGTAATTTTTTCGCCAACGACAGATCCCATGCTTCCCATTCTGAAAGATGAATCCATCACGGCCACGACCGCCGGAGATCCGTCAATCGTCCCTTTCCCGGTAACAACCGCTTCATTCAGCGACGTTTTTTCCCGGTCTTTTTGCAATTTTTCAAGGTATCCCGGGAACTCCAGCGGGTTTTCAGACATCATATCCTGATTGAATTCTTCAAAGGAGCCATCGTCCAGCAGGCTTTTTATACGCTGCTTCGCGTTCATTTGAAGATGGTAACCGCAATTCATGCAGACCCTTAAATTTTTATCCAGCTCTTTTGTGAGCATGATTTTTTTACAATCCGGGCACTTTGTCATGATCCCTTCCGGTACATCTTGCTTCGCTGATTCCGCGGGAACGGAAGCGTATTTTTTTTTCTTTTTGCTGAATATATCTTTTAACAAAAGATTACCTCCCTTTTCTGAAGGGTTTTCTTCATGTATGCCTGTCCTGTTTATAGACTAGAACATCACTATACCGAAACTATTGTACTTTTTTTGTCAAACGGTGTCATCCTCAATTCGACATTTTTGACCGGCAAACAGCCGAATCGCACTTTATGCGGTTAGAGACTGACAAATTGATATATCAGCCTTGAGAGCGGATACAAAAGTCCGGAAAAGCGATTTGAAAAAAATTTTCACAGCCCGAATATTTCCTTACAAGTGTCCCCAATAAGAGGAAAAACCGAACATCATATTCGATAAACAGCGCGTGACGGCTCTTTAGGCCAGAGCAATCACGCGCTGATCAAAAATGGACTTTTATTTCCCTTCAATCACTGCAAGCTTTCTTGTTTTTTCAGCGACTTCTTCTGGATCGACATCGATTCGTGCAACGCCTGTTTCCATCGCGGCTTTGGCTACCGCTTTGGCAACAGCTGGTGCGACCCTTGGATCGAACGGAGCCGGAATGACATATTCAGGTCTCAGCTCTTCGTCGGAAACGAGTGACGCGATCGCCTCAACCGCGGCGATTTTCATCTCCTCGTTGATATGTGTCGCGCGGACGTCGAGCGCCCCGCGGAAGATGCCAGGAAAAGCGAGAACGTTGTTCACTTGGTTAGGGAAGTCAGAGCGTCCCGTTCCAACGACGCTTGCTCCGGCTTCATGCGCTTCGGCAGGCATGATCTCAGGATTTGGATTCGCCATGGCGAAGATGATCGGTTTGTCAGCCATGCTTTCAACCATTTCTTTTGTCAGAGCGCCTTCGACGGAAACCCCGATAAAGACATCGGCGTCTTTGATCACGTCTTTGAGCGAACCGTCTATGCGGTTTTTGTTCGTATATTTTGCGACTTCTTCTTTAACTGCGTTCATGCCGTTCGGACGGCCTTCGTAGATCGCGCCTTTCGTGTCGCACATGATGATGTCGCGCACGCCGAAATGATAAAGAAGCTTAATGATGGCAATTCCCGCTGCGCCGGCGCCGTTCGCCACAACTTTGACGGAAGACATCGTTTTGCCGGACAGCTTAAGCGCATTGACGAGACCGGCTACCGTTACGATTGCTGTACCGTGCTGGTCATCGTGAAACACCGGAATTTTCGTTTCTTTTTTGAGGCGTTCTTCAATGACAAAACAGTTTGGAGCTGCAATGTCTTCAAGGTTGACGCCGCCGAATGTCGGCTCAAGCAGCTTGACCGTCTCAACAATTTTATCGACATCAGATGTATTTAAACAGATTGGGAAAGCGTCCACACCGGCAAAGCTTTTGAAAAGAACCGCTTTTCCTTCCATCACAGGGAGGGCGGCTTCAGGGCCGATATTGCCGAGGCCGAGCACAGCCGTTCCGTCCGAGACGACTGCTACCATGTTTCCCTTCATTGTATAATCATATACTTTGCTGTTATCATCGTAAATCGCTTTGCAGGGTTCAGCCACACCCGGAGAATATGCAAGGCTTAAATCGTCCGCATTGCGAACCTGCACTTTTGATTTTGATTCCAATTTGCCCTGGTTTACTTTGTGCATATGCAGTGCTTTTTCTTTCAATGACATGTTAACAAACACTCCTTCAAGGGAATTTTGCCAAAAACTTTGCTTCGTTTTCTGCTTAAGATTCTTGTAAGACGAACCCCAGAATCTTAAAAATGATAACACAACTGACCGCATTTTTGATCAAAAATGCTCAGGATACCTGCTATCTGAGCACGACATTTTTCTCACCTACAACGCTTTTAAGCCTGTATAGAGCAGCGTGATCAGCCTTGATATTATAGCTTTCCGGCAGCTGCATCGTCTGCTTCCGTTTTTCATAATAGACGCAGACCGGCGTTTCCCCTTTGTGTTCAAGCAGGATGCTGCTGATCTTCTTGAAAATATCGTGGGTGTGCTGGCTTTCCTCCACTTTAATATAGACGGACGGCTGCTTTTTCGCATGAAGCGATTCGACGAGCGATGCCCCGGAAATAATCAGCTGGCGTTTTTCATTCCTTGTCTCAAGGCGTCCTTCTGCAAAAAGCGATACGCCTTCTTCCAGGATCGGGGAAAGCTGCCTGAACTGTTCAGGAAAAACAACCGCCTCCATTTCCCCGCTTTCATCGCTCAGCTCCAGAAAAGCCATCGTCTGTCCCGTTTTTGTGCGGATCGTCTTCATCCTCGTCAAAAGTCCGCCCAGAGCCGCTTTTTTGCGGCCGGAGGCGAGCAGCTGAATAATCGGCAGCGCACCTGCACGGTCCAGTTTCTTGCGGTGGACGCTCAGCGGATGGTCAGAAAAGTAAATGCCAAGCGTTTCCTTCTCGTGTGCCAGCAGGTCGACGAGCGGCATTTCCTCCGTCTCGGCGTACTTCGGCTTGATTGTCAAGCCTTCATCGAGAAAGAAGCCTAGCTGATCATTGTCTCCTGCAAACAATTCGGCATGCTCCAGCGCGACATCGACAGAAGCGAGCAAAGTAGCCCGGTTTTCACCGAATTCATCCATTGCTCCGGCAAAAATTAAGGCTTCAATCGTTTTCCGATTTACGCTTTTCACAGAAGTCCTCACACAAAAATCAAACAAATCTGCGAACGGCTTTTCTTTTCTGGCTCTGTAGATCTCTTTTACAGCCGCTATCCCGACGCCTTTAACAGCTCTTAAACTGTAGCGCAGCGCCCCGTTTTCCACGAAAAACGGATAGCCGCTCTTATTGATGGAAGGACCTAGAACATTCAGCCCTTTCCCTTTTGCTTCATAGATGTACTGAGCAAGCTTTTCCTCATTTCCGATCGCACTCGTCAAGAGGCCGCACATAAAGTAGAGGGGATAATGCGCTTTTAAATAAGCGAGCTGGTAGCCGATCATGCTGTATGCAACGGCATGGCTCCGGTTAAAACCGTAATTGGCGAATTTCACAATCAGATCGTATACTTCATTAGCCGCCTGTACGGAATATCCTTTTTTCAAACATCCACTAATAAAATGATTTCTCTCTGTATCGAGAATTTCCTTGTTTTTTTTGCCGACCGCCCTTCGCAAAAGGTCGGCTTCTCCAAGCCTGAAACCCGCCATCCGGGATGCGATCATCATGATTTGTTCCTGATAAACGATCACGCCGTACGTATCTTTCAGGATATCGGCCAAATCCTCGTGCGGATAAGACACAGGAACCCGTCCGTGCTTCCTTTCGATATACAGCGGGATGTTTTCCATCGGGCCCGGGCGGTACAAGGCATTGACGGCGACAATATCTTCAAGGCTCGATGGCTTGAGCCTTTTTAAAACGTTTCTCATGCCGGCTGATTCGAGCTGGAAAATACCTGTCGTATCTCCTTCAGCCAGCAGCTTAAACGTCTGTTCATCATCATAGGGAATCGCCGAGAAATCGATAGTGACCCGCTCGCTTTTTTCGATCAGCGTTTTGATCGATTCAATGAGCGTTAAATTGCGCAAGCCGAGAAAATCCATTTTCAAAAGTCCCAAGTCTTCGAGATAGCCCATCGAATATTGCGTTAAATATACGCCGCCATGACCTTCCTGTACCGGTATGATATTCGTCAGCGGCTCCTCGCTCAATACGACGCCAGCCGCATGAATGGACGTATGCCGGGGAAGCCCTTCGATTTTCTGCGCCGTTTTAAATATGTCCTGAAGCTTTTTTGAGCCGTTTAGGCGCTTGTCAAGTTCAGGTGAAAGTGCTCTCGCCTCTTTCAGCGTCACTCCGGGTTTGGAGGGAATCAGCTTCGCCAGCTGGTCGGCTTCTTTCGGACTGATGCCCATCACCCTGCCGACGTCTCGGAGCGCCGCTTTTGCGGCCAATGTACCGAACGTGGTTATTTGTGCTACGTGCAGTGCCCCGTACTTATTTTTCACGTACTGAATAACTTCATCCCTTCTCGTATCGGGAAAATCGATATCGATATCGGGCATGCTGATGCGCTCCGGATTTAAAAACCGTTCAAACAGCAATTTGTGCTTAAGCGGATCGACATCTGTGATAAACAGCGTATAAGCGACGAGAGAACCGGCCGCCGATCCGCGCCCCGGCCCTGTGATAATGCCGTTATCGTGGGCGAACTTCATGAAATCCCAGACGATCAAAAAATAGTCGCTGAAAGCCATGTCGCGAATCACTTTCAGCTCATACTTAAGCCGCTCGACATACTCCTTCGGAGCGGCTTCGAACCGTTTTTTCAGTCCGAGAAAGCAAAGCTCGGCCAAATAATCGTCGGCATTCTTGCCGGAAGGCGCCGGATATTTCGGCAGGCGCGTCTGGCCAAGGCTCAGGTCCACCTGGCATCGGTCCGCGATTTTGACTGTATTCTCCAACGCGTCCGGACGATCTCTGTAAATGTCCAGCATTTCAGCGGGCGGCTTGAGCTCAAGATGCAGATCTCCTTCGGCCTTCATGTCTTCGTTCAGCTTCTCGCCCGCTTTAATCGCTTTTAAACACGTGTAAGCTGCCGCGTCCTCCTTTTCGATGTAGCGTACATCGCCGGTTGCGGCAATCGGAATTCCCGTATGTTCGCTTAGCTCTAAAATGCGTTCAGAAAGAAGCGGGTCTCCCTTGTACGGCTGATACGACAAATAGAAGCTGCCCTCTCCAAAGATCGAAAGGCAGCGGAGGGCAGCGTCCTTCGCCTCTTCGATCAGCCCTTCTTTCAACAGCGCTTCAACATGGCTTGTCCCGCCCGTTGTCAGCGCGATGAGGCCTTCATGATAGCTTTTGAGCCATTTTTCCTTGATGCCGGTTTTTGATTTTGACTGCAACACGCTGCTGATTTTCAGCAGGTTTTGATAGCCTTTGTTTGTTTTCGCCAAAAGAACGAGCGGATATGATAGCTGCTCTTTTTCATCTGTTAAAACAGAAGCCGTCAGCCCGATAATCGGCTTGATGCCGCGTTTTTTGCATGATTTATAAAATTCCACCGCCCCGTACATGACCTCGTCATCCGTCAGCGCCATTGCGCTGTAGCCCAGCTCTTTGGCTTTGGCCGTGAGATCCTCTACGGAAGCGGCGCTGTTTAATAAGCTGTAACCGCTATGTACTTGCAGGTGAACAAAAGGCATTTCTGTCACCCCTTCCTTTTTCGAGCCGTCTCTTTTCATTATATGATGGGATCGAATGAGAAACAAATGTTCTTTCTTTGATCAACAATCATACTTGTCTTTCTTTATCCATATAGTGTGATAAGGTGAGGTGATCGGAATGGATCCTGAACAGCCCTTTTTCCCAAACTTTATCAGCTGTTATTTTATTGCGCTTGGAGTGCTTCTCGGCGGTTGTTTAATCGGGGGGATCGGCGCCTATCTGTCGGGGCAGCCGCCTTTAACGATCATTACAAGTCTCGCAAACCGCCTGAAAATCTGGGCGCTGGTTGCGGCAATCGGCGGCACGTTTGATGCGGTCTACAGCTTTGAAAGGGGCATTATCGAAGGCAATACGAGAGACATCGTAAAACAGCTTCTCCTGATTCTTTCGGCGATGGGAGGAGCGCAGACCGGTTATCTGATCATCAACTGGCTCACACAGGAGCATATTTCCTCATGAGAATCCCTCCATATTATAAAAAGCCTGGGTGGCAGCGTTTTTTTGCGGGAATGATGTGCGGAGCCATCATCAGCTGGTTCGTGTTCCTGTTTACATACGGAACCTTTCAGGAGAAGCAGGTCGTCTTGATCAGGGAACAGAAAGAGCGCATCAATGATTTAAATGACCAGATCACCATTTACCGCGAGGATCTGCATAAGCTGAATGAAGACAATAAAAGAAAACTGCTGATTCAAAGCGTCGACGTCAAGCTGATCAACGGCAAGCAATACAAGCTGTCACAGCCGGACATGATGAACTTTGAGGAGCATATCCGGGATAACATTTCAGATGTCATTACAAAGGATATCGAAAGCGTCTACCGGACGAAGGAGCTTTTAAAGCGGACGATTGAAAATAAAGAGTATACGATAAACGATAAAAAGTACAAGGCGAAAGTCACCGAACTGACGATTTATACGCGGCTTTCCGTTGAAATCAAAATCTCTTTTTCCGAATAAAAATTATGGATTTTTTTTTACGATTCACATGCATTCGTCGCTTTTTTCCATATTTTAATTTAAACTGACAGTAAGCGATATGTAAGTTTTTTTAAAAAGGGAGGAAAGCAGAATGTACATTTACAGTTACCATCAGCTGGCAAGAGATAAAGTCAACCGGATCAAGCTGGGCTACTCGGCTTATGCGGAAACTGAAAGTCTCGCGTCCCTTATCAAAAAAGAGTTAAAGGCCCAAAACATCCATGTTTATGAGGATGTAACAGATATCGGATCATGGTTTATACCTGAATAAACAGCAGCTGTCGTGCGTAAAATGATCCGCTTACACTTTGCTGCTGTTTACTTTTTTGCAAGATGTAATGCAAACGTTTGCAGTTAAACTGCACAAAAAAGAGGGACTTCCCCTCTTATTTGTTTTCTTTGCATATACGCTCCAGGTCAGCGATGACAAGATCAGCGTCTTTCCAGTCATAGATGGAAGCGCCGGCTGCGAGCGGATGGCCCCCGCCGTTGTATTTTTTAGCGACTTCATTGACAATCGGCCCCTTTGAACGAAGCCTTACCCTGATTTGATCGGCTTCCTCCACAAAAAACACCCATGCTTTGATCCCCGAAATATTGCCGAGCGTGCTGACAAGCTGTGAAGCTTCAGACGGCGTAATATTGTATTGATGTAAAATATCGCGGGTGATGAAAACCGACGCAACACCGTTTTCGGACAGAGAAACATTCTGGTAAATATAGCCGTTCAGCCTCACAACATTTAATTTCGTCTCATATAATTGATCAAAAAGCGCCTGGGAAGAAAAAGGATACTCGATCAGCTCTCCGGCATATTTCAATGTCTTTTTTGTCGTGTTCGGAAATAAGAAGCGCCCTGTATCCCCCACAATGCCGGCATAGATCAGTTCGGCGCCCTTTGTTGGAAGCGCCCATCCCGCTTGTTCTTTACCCGCTAAATACAGTTCGTAAATCATCTCGCTCGTCGAGCTCGCACTCGTATCCACCCATAAAAGGTCGCCGTACCGGTCTTCATTCGGATGGTGGTCGATTTTGATCAGCTTGTCGCCCAGGTTGTAGCGCGAATCTGAAATTCTCGCTTGATTTGCCGTGTCGCAAACGATGACAAGTGCATTTTCATACACCGGGTCTTCAATCACATCTGGGGTATACAAAAAAGCGAGAGAAGGTTCAGGAGCTCCGACCGCGAAAATATTTTTTTCGGGGTAGGTTGCCCTCAGGATTTCCGTAAGGCCGCATTGGGATCCGTAGGCGTCAGGATCCGGTCTCACATGTCTATGTATAATGATCGTGTCATATAATGATATGGTTCTGATGATTTCTTTTTTCATGACGCGCCCCTTCTTTACTTTGTTTTTAACCATTAAATCATAATCTGTTGTTGGTGGAAAGTGAAAGTTATGACTTTTTATTGTAGAAAGCGAACCCGATTATGTATACAATGGGTTTGTAAAACTTACAATGGAGGATGTCGATTATGCCGTTTTTTGTTTTTTTTATTGTGGTTTCAGCGATAGCTTATGTGTACTTCAAAGTAAGGTATGTGCGCACCAAAAAAGCGGTTGAACGGGAATACTATTCGGCCAAGTCAAGCATGAGTCTGGGCCTGTTTATCATGTTCTTCGGCGCCAATCAGCTGATTTTAAACCGCGGCACGCTGGCTGTCGTCATCGGCGTTATTTTTATGCTGACCGGGCTCGGGAGCATGTGGGCCGGCTACAAGGCCTATAAGCACTATGTCCCTTTGCTTGCGAAAGAAAACGAACGGGAGAACGCATAAGCGAAAAGAGGGACACCGACCGCGTCCCTTAGCTTCTTTCCATCAGCTGAACCATCATCATCGCTTTGCCGACTAGAGCACCCTGGTGAAAAACTTCTATATCCATTTTCCCGAACTTTCTCCCGGCTTCGAGAATGTTCGGTTTTATTTCAATGACAGACTCCATTTGCACAGGCTTTAAAAAATAAATCGTCATGCTCTCTATCACGAGCTCGCCTTTTTTGCGCGACCGCAAAAAGCGGTTTGCAGCTTCGGTCAAAATCGTCGTAAACACGCCGTAGGAAATCGTCCCCAAGTGGTTTGTCATTTGCGGCGTTACTTCGTATTGATAGACCGGAGCCGGCTTGTTTTTGTCATTGTCCGATTCTTTGAAACCGCCGGTCACGATGTCATCGAGTTTTTCTCCGACCTGCGGCTGTTTTTGGATCATTTGAAGCGCCTTTAATACATCCTGCCTGCTGATCATGCCGATCAGCTTTTGCCGCTCGTCAACGACGGGAAGCACTTCGATCCCTTCCCAGACCATCATCTGCGCGGCTGAAGCAACAGACGTTTTTCCGATCACTGTAATCGGGTTTTTCGTCATGACTTTTTCAATCAATACACTGCGGTCATATCCGGCAACGTCCTTCGAAGTTAAAATGCCGTGGATTTTCATCTGCTCGTCAACGATGGGAAAGCGTCCGTGCCCAGTTTCAAAGTTTTTCTCATACCATCTTTCCAGCTTTTCATGAGGTGATAAGCAGACTGTTTTTTCTAAAGGAGTCAAAATATCCTCAACAAGCACGACTTCTTTTTTGATGAGCTGGTCATAAATCGCCCTGTTGATCATCGCCGCTACAGTAAACGTATCATAGCTTGTAGAAATGACCGGGAGCTCGAGCCTGTCGGCAAGCTCAATAATCTCCGGCTCCGTATCAAAACCGCCCGTCACCAGTACGGCAGCACCCGCTTCCAAAGCCTGGCGGTGCGCATCGATTCGGTTGCCGACAATCAGCAGGTTGCCCGCTCCGGTATATCTCATCATCGCATCAAGCTTCATCGCTCCGATGACGAATTTGTTGAGCGTTTTATGAAGCCCTGCTTTTCCGCCAAGCACATGGCCGTCAATGACATTCACCACTTCAGCATATGTCAGTTTTTCAATATTCTCTTTTTTCTTTTGCTCGATCCTGATCGTTCCGACCCTTTCAATCGTGCTGACAAACCCTTTATTCTCGGCTTCTTTTATCGCTCTGTAAGCAGTTCCTTCACTGACTTTCATTTCTTTGGCAATCCGCCTGACGGAGATTTTTTCGCCGACAGACAAAGAATCAATATATTTTAAAATCTGTTCGTGTTTTGTCGCCAATCGTTTCACCTTCATCCTCTGACTGCTAGATATATTTATTATAAATCGTTGTGCGATTGAACCGCAATCCGCCTTCACAACATCATGCCCGCCTAAGCCTTATCATCCTCCATCAGGAGAAGCGCTTTTTCAAGCCATGAGCAATAGCCTTTTTCCCGCTCAAGCGCCCGGGTCAATACAAGGTAATGGCCGAAATGAGGCGAGCGGAACGTTATTGAATCACCCGCTTCGCGCTTCAATTCATCGAGCTTGGTGTTTAAAAAAGCAGCTTTTTCCTGTCTCTTTTGAAGCTGATCGTTAAAAAGCCTTTTCGCTTCATCAGGTTCCATCGAAGAGATAAAATAAGCTTTCAGCATAAATTCATCTTTTACCGTATCTGGAACCGGCTTAAATTCCGTAAGCCACCCGTGAAGTTCACGCTTTCCGGCTTCTGTGATGGAATACATTTTCTTTTCTAATTTTGAGCCTTGGATCACCGTTTCAAATTCGATAAATCCTTCATCCGTCAGCTTTTTCAGCTCGGGATAAATCTGGCTGTGCTTGGCGCTCCAAAATTGGCCCAATTCGGCTTTAAACCGGCTTGTCATATCGTAGCCGCTCAAACTCCCATGATCAAGGAGCCCCAAAATCGCGTATTTCAATACCCTCATAATCACCCTCCAAGATGAATCCGATTCCTACATTATATCATGGTGGACATGTTTTGATAGGCGCATAACCGGTTCAACCGAAAAAAGGACCCGGATTCGGGCCCTCTAAAACAAATTTACTTAAATTCGATTGACTCACCGACCTCAAGCACTTTTCCGACGCCTCCAGGAAGGCTGTCCGCAAATGCATGCGGATCCTGTTCGATGACGGGGAACGTCGAGTAGTGAACCGGGACAACCTGTTTCGCTCTGAGCCATTCTGCGGCCAGTTTGGCGTCCTCAGGGCCCATCGTAAAATTATCGCCGATCGGCAAGAAGGCAAGGTCGATATGATTTAATTCACCGATCAGCTTCATATCTGAGAAAAGCCCGGTGTCGCCGGCATGAAAAATCGTCCTTCCTTCCACAGTCAGAAGGATCCCCGCCGGCATGCCGGTATAGACGATCTTTTGGCTGTCTTCTTCCGTATAAGCCGATCCGTGGAAAGCCTGCGTCAGCTTGACTTTTCCAAAATCGAACTGGTGGGAGCCGCCGATGTGCATCGGATGTACATTCAGGCCTTTCCATCCTAGATAGACCGCGAGTTCATTCGGAGCTACAACGAGCGAATTGTTTCGCTTGGCGATTTCGATGGTATCGCCGACATGATCGTTATGTCCGTGAGTCAGCAAGATGACGTCCGCTTTGACATCTTCGGGCTTTAAATCGGTTAATGAGTTTCCTGTAATAAACGGATCGAAGATCAACTGATGATCTCCCGTATCAACTGTTACCACTGAATGACCATGATATGCCACTTTCATCATATCCACCCCTGATTTTTTTAATTTCGCACGTCTAGAGAGAATGACGGTTAATCACATTCAAGCCGCCTGTGGCTTCAATGACTGTTCCCGTAATGTAGTCGGAATGTTCATCGCATAGAAAAGTGATGATCCTTGCGATGTCTTCACCGGTTCCCGACCTGCCGATCGGCGTTTCCTCATCAAGTGACGCCCTCGCTTCTGAAATCGAGGCCTCTTTCATATCCCCGACAATGTTGCCTGGACAGACCATGTTGGCTGTGATGCCGGAGCCCGCTTCTTCAATGGCGATCGTCTTTGTTAAAGAAGCCAGCCCTACTTTTGCCGCTCCAAAAGCGGAACGATGCAGCCAGCCAGGCGCATGGTCGGCCCCCTGAAATCCGTAAGTGATGATTCGGCCGAACCGCTGGCGCCTCATGATCGGAACAACCGCTTTAAACAGATGGAAGACAGAGCTTAAGTTGCCTTCAAGCATGTCATACCATTCATCATCAGTATAATCCGCAAGCTTTTTTCGTTCAAATATGTATGGGCCGGCATTATTGATCAGAAGATCAATTTTTCCAAATCGCTCAAGAGCGGCATTCACCATCCGGAGCAGGTCTTCTTTCCTGGTGACATCACCCTTAACAAACTGCAAACGGTCAAGGGATGACCGCCATTTTTCTTTGAGGCGGCGGACAGCTTCTTCGTCTTGCCTGTAATTCACCGTCACTGAGTAGCCTTTTTCAAGCAGGGCTTCCGTCACTTTACGCCCCAAACCTTTTGAACCGGCAGTAATTAACGCATGGCGCACATCTTTCCCTCCCAGGCATTGGTTCTCGGTATTCGCAAATGATTGCATTAATCTACCTATACTTTACTACAAAACCCTTAGGATATCACATTTGGAGCATCGGGAAGTTTCAATCGCCGCTGGAATACAATCGACAGACGGAAGAAAGCTGAAGCCCGCTCTTACGGGCTCCAGCTTTCTATTGTTTATCTGCGTAAGCTAACGGCTGTGCGTCATCGTGCGCGACAAACCCGCTGAAATAAGCATCAGAGATCTGCTGAACGGTTTCTTTATCTCCGTCGGCATCATACATATATCCGTGTTTTGACTGATCTTGTTTCATTGCCACACCCCTTTTCGATTCACAAATTTATTTTGCGTATGAAGCCGCACAGTTATGAATCGAATCGGGAAGTGTTAAAAATTGTTCAAACACTGCTTCGCCTTTTGAATGGCTTCTGTCACCTTTTTGAATCCCGTCCCGCCTTCGCTCATTCTTTTTTCGACGGCATGGTGCGGGTCGAGCACGATGTAGACGTCTTCTTCAAACAGCCCGCTTGCCTTTTTGAACTCTTCAAACGGCAGGCCGCTGAGATAAATGCCCTTTTCGATGCAGGTGAAGACAAGTCTTCCGACGACTTCGTGCGCTTCTCTGAAGGGCATGCCCTTTTTCGCCAGATAGTCGGCAAGTTCAGTTGCATTTGAAAAATCCTGCTCCGTTGCTTTTTTCATCATATTTTTGTTCACTGTCATCGTTTTAATCATGCCGGCAAAAATCTCAAGGCTTCCTTCGACCGTTTTCACAGTATCAAACATACCTTCTTTGTCTTCCTGCAAATCTTTATTGTATGCTAACGGGAGCCCCTTCATAATCGTGAGGAGTCCGATCAGATCACCGTATACGCGTCCTGTTTTCCCGCGGATGAGCTCCGCCATGTCCGGGTTTTTCTTTTGCGGCATCATGCTGCTTCCCGTCGCGTAGGTGTCATCAAGCTCAATGAATTTAAATTCCTGCGAGCACCAAAGAATGATTTCTTCGGAGAATCTTGACAGATGCATCATCAGAATGCTGCTCGCGCTTAAAAATTCAAGGATGAAATCCCTGTCGCTGACGCCGTCCAGGCTGTTTTCATATATCGAATCAAAGCCGAGCAGGTCTGCGGAATATTCACGGTCGATCGGAAACGTCGTTCCGGCGAGCGCCCCGCATCCGAGAGGAGACTTGTTAATCCGCTTGAATGAATCATGATAGCGTTCTTTATCGCGCTCCAGCATCCAGAAATAAGCCAGCAAATGATGCGCGAACGAGATCGGCTGGGCCCGCTGCAAATGGGTGTATCCCGGCAGTATCGTCTCCACGTGTTCTTCCGCTTTTTCGATCAGAACGTGTTGAAAAGCCGTAATCAGCTCGATGATATGCTCAGTGTGCCCTTTTAAATACAGGTGCATATCCGTCGCCACCTGGTCGTTTCGGCTTCTGGCCGTATGAAGCTTTCCGCCGAGCGGCCCGATTTCATCAATGAGCATTTTTTCTAGGTTGAGGTGAATATCTTCGCAATCGACTGAAAAATCGAGTTCGTTTTTTTCCGCTTTGTGCAAAAGGGATGTCAGGCCTTCCTTTATTTTGACCGCTTCTGCTTCGGTTAAAATGCCGCATTTTTCAAGCATGGAAGCATGAGCGAGAGACCCTGCGATATCTTCTTTTACAAGCGTTTTGTCAAAGTGGATCGATGCGCCGAACTCATCGACCCATTTTTCCGGTGTTTTTTGGAACCGGCCTCCCCACAGCTTTTTCATGCTTTAATCTGCTCCTTTTTTTGGACGATGCTGTTTACTTTCGTCGGCAGTCCCCACAGCTCGATAAAGCCGACTGCAGCGTGATGATCGAATGCATCGTCTTTTGTATACGTCGCAAGCTTTTCATCATACAGGGAGTATTCGGACTTACGCCCTTCAACGATCGCATGGCCTTTAAACAGCTTGACGCGGACGACGCCCGTGACATGCTTCTGCGTTTCTTTCAGGAAACCGGAAAGCGCGTCTTTAAGCGGAGAAAACCAGAGGCCGTTATAGATCACTTCAGCCATTTTTTGTTCGATTATAGGTTTGAAATGCGCCACTTCTTTTACCAATGTCAAATCTTCAAGCTCCTTGTGCGCCTTAATCAAAGTCATCGCGCCCGGGCATTCGTAAACTTCGCGCGATTTGATGCCGACAAGGCGGTTTTCAACATGGTCGATGCGCCCCACTCCATGTGCGCCCGCCAGTTCATTCAGCTTTAAAATCAAGTCTGACAGCGGGTAGTGAGTCCCGTCAATGGATACGGGAACGCCTTCTTCAAAAGCGATTTCGATCACATCAGGAGTATCCGGTGTTTTTTCAAGAGGCTTCGTCAAATCATACGCTCCTTCAGGAGGCGCGGCCCAAGGATCTTCTAGGACTCCGCATTCATTGCTTCTGCCCCACAGGTTCTGGTCGATTGAATACGGGCTGTCAAGATTGATCGGAATTGGAATGCCATGCTTTTCTGCATACGCGATCTCTTCGTCGCGAGACCATTTCCATTCGCGCACAGGTGCCAGCACCTCCAAATCCGGATTGAGCGATTTAATCGACACCTCGAAGCGCACTTGGTCATTCCCTTTGCCTGTGCAGCCGTGAGCCACGGCTTGCGCGTTTTCTTTCTCAGCCACTTCGACGAGCTTTTTGGCGATCAGCGGTCTGGACAGGGCTGATACGAGCGGATACTTTCCTTCATAAAGCGTGTGGGCCTGGAGGGCGGTCAGCGCAAACTCTTTCGCAAATTCTTCTTTTGCATCGATAACATAAGAATTAGAGGCTCCGACTTGAAGCGCTTTTTGCTGAACAAAGGCGAGATCCTTTCCCTCTCCGACGTCAAGGCAGCAGGCCACTACATCATATCCCTGTTCCTGAAGCCACTTTATCGCGACAGAAGTATCAAGTCCTCCTGAATATGCTAATACCACTTTTTTCTTTTGCGTCATTTCGAAAAACTCCTCTCATCTCGGTGCTCTTTTGTATAAAAATAAGTTTTATTTAATAAAAATACATTTAATATGTATACACTTTAACAAGGAAGTCTTGTTTTTTCAACCTTTTTATAAAAAAAACTTCATTCATTTTTTATGAATGAAGTTCAGTGCATATTCAGCGTTCGGCCGGAAGGCTTTCCGGCCTTACTTTTTCATATCTTTTCTCAGTTCTCTGATGACATGGGCAAGCTCAGGCACAATCAGCTTTGACATTGCAAGCTTTACGGCACCGCTTGAACCCGGTGTTGCAAATACGGCTTTGTTTTGAATAACACCTGCTGCAGCCCTTGAGAGGATCGCAGCCGCTCCGATATCCTCTGTATAACTCAGCATGCGGAATATCTCCCCGAACCCCGGAATTTCTTTCGAAAAAAGAGGAACGATCGACTCGATTGTTACATCTCTTGAGGCAATGCCAGTCCCTCCGTTTAATAGGACGGCATCGATCCGGTCGTCGAGACAGCCTTTCAGCACAGCTTTTTGAATTATTTCCTTTTCGTCCTTTACAATCTCATAGGAAACGATCTCATGACCGGCTTCCGCTAAAAACTCTTTCATGAGCCGGCCGCTTTTATCCGTGTCTTCCGTTCTTGTATCGCTGACGGTAATGACTTTGCAGTTGACGCAGTCCGGCGCTTCTTTTTTATGCTCTTCAACACTCATGGCCATACAGCCTCCTTTATACAGTCTTTTTTCATTATAAAGGGGAAAATGTATAAAAAAACAGCCCTCCTTGAAAAGAGAAGGCTGTTTTTTTATTTTTAGTGTGCCAGTCTGACGACGTCTCTTGCAATCATTACTTCTTCATTCGTCGGAATGACGATGACTTTTACAGGCGAATGCGGGTAGCTGATAAACGCTTCTTTTCCGCGGACGTTATTCAAGGCAGGGTCCCAATAGACGCCCATGAATTCCAAACCATGAAGAACGCGCTCTCTGACTTCAACGCTGTTTTCCCCGATGCCGGCAGTGAAAATAATCGCGTCTACTCCGCTCATTCGCGCTGCATAAGAACCGATGTATTTATGAATTCTGCTTGCGAATACTTCGAGTGCTGTTTCCGCACGTTCATTGCCTTCTTTAGTTGCTTCAACGATATCGCGCAAATCGCTTGAGAATCCAGAAATACCCAAAAGACCGCTCTTCTTATTGAGCGTGTTCAGGACTTCGTCGGCTGTTTGACCCGTTTTTTCCATAATGAACGGGATAAGCGCAGGATCGATGTTACCTGAACGCGTACCCATCGCTACACCTGCAAGCGGTGTGAAGCCCATTGATGTATCGATTGATTTGCCGCCTTCAACAGCTGCGATGCTCGCTCCGTTTCCAAGGTGGCAGGAAATCAGGCGAAGTTCTTCAATCGGACGGCCAAGCAGCTCTGCCGCGCGTTCAGTCACATATTTATGAGATGTACCATGGAAACCGTATTTACGGATGCCGAATTTCTCATAATATTCATATGGCAGACTGTACAGATAAGATTGTTCCGGCATCGTTTGATGGAATGCCGTATCAAAAACGGCCACGGCAGGAACATTCGGAAGAACTTCTTTAAACGCTTTAATTCCGACAATATTGGCCGGGTTATGAAGCGGTGCAAGCTCTGAAATCTCTTCGATCTCATGGATCATTTCATCCGTCAATAAAACGGAGTCGCTGAACTTTTCGCCGCCGTGTACGACGCGGTGACCGATTCCGTCAATTTCATTTAAATCCTTGATAATGCCGAATTTTGTCAGTTTATCCAGCAGCATTTTTACAGCTACGGAATGATCCGGAATATCTGTTGTTTCAGTCTTTTTTTCGTCGTTGACGGAAATCGTGAAGATGCCGTTATCCAGCCCGATTCGCTCAACAAGGCCTTTTGTTAATACTTTTTCGCTGGGCATTTCGAACAGTTGAAATTTCAGTGATGAGCTTCCAGCATTGATTGCAATAATTTTGGACATAAAATGACGCTCCTTTTTACCTATAGTCCGGTGACATTATGTTCAACCCGGAACATAAAAAATATGTATAAAATCGTTCTTAGTAAATTCAAAAAATATCTGCCTTTCTCATTTAAACACTCAAAAGAGTGCATTTCAAGTCACGATCCGACATGTTAACGCTTTCACTAAGAAATTATTATTTTCTGAATATAAAAATAGATCAGAGAATATATCTTCTCTGATCTGCTTATCTTTTTTCAGCCTGGAACCAGCTGTCGAGTTTGGCTGTCATGTTCAGCATCGCATCCTGATTGGCGAATGACGGGACTTGCGCGAGCAGAACCTGTTTAGGCGCTTTCGCCTGTTCCCCATGCTTTTGTAAAACCAAAATGCTCTTCGCGTGTGCTTCATCTTTGAAAATGGACAGCGGAAGCTGAAGCACTGCATTAATATGCGCATTGTTCTTTAAAAAGGTACGCAGCTTTTCGCTTTGACCGCTTTCAAACAAATGGTTCGGAATCATAAAAAATAAATAGCCGCCCGGTTTCGTATAGGTCAAGCTTTGTTCAATAAACAAATGGTGTGAAAAAGAGTGGCCTTCATCTGCCTTTAATTCGAAAGCGCGCGCACTTTCGTCATCAGGATAATATCCGACAGGAAGATCGCAGATGACCGCATCGGCATGTTCCATAAAAATCGGCTGCAGGCTGTCCTGGTTAAAAAGCTCGATTTCCTTTTCCTGCAGGTTTGCCTGGACATAGGCCAGCTTGATCAGGACGTCATCAATCTCTGAGCCGAACGCTTTTCCCGCTTCCTCAGCCAGCTGGTTCAAAACGGCAAGCAGCAGGTTTCCAGTGCCGACCGCCGGATCAAACAGCGTCAATCCTTTTTTCCGCTCCATAAATTTGTTCACAAGATATCCGATAAATAATCCGATCGTATCGGGCGTCATCTGCCTGTTCGGATGAGGAATATCTTTCTGGCCTTTCAGTATGGCAAGCTGGAAGGCTTTCCGTATCGACTCATGACTGCACTCTGAAAAGCGCGCACGGCCGATCAGATCCTTCACCTTTTGTTCGGCTTCTTCGGAAAGCCCGCGGTCCGCAGAACCTGTAAAGAATGCCTCTCCGGCTTCCGCCAATCCTTCTATGTAAGGGATCTGCCGATCGCGTGCGATGACTTCCGCTCCTTTGTCAAGCCATTCATAAATCGTTTCGACTGGATAGTTTTGCATGATGATGTCTCTCCTTATCAAAAAATCAAAGCCATGAAAAGAGCTCCGGCAAGATGAACACCTGGAGCCCTTTTATGAGTTGAATTTACTTAACGAGTGATTTGGCAGCTTCGATGGCTTTGTCGTAGTCCGGATGGTTTGTCGCTTCGCTGACGTATTCAGTGTAGACAACTTTTCCGTTTTCATCTAAAACAAATACGGCGCGGGCAAGCAATCTCAATTCTTTAATGTAAACCCCGAATGCTTCCCCAAAAGACATCTCCCTGTGATCTGACAATGTTTCCACATTTTCAATTCCGTTTGCTCCGCACCAGCGCGCCTGTGCAAACGGCAGGTCAGCGCTGATCGTATACACTTTCACCGAACCGAGGCCTGCGGCTTCTTCGTTAAAGCGGCGGGTCTGTGCGTCACAAACACCTGTATCGATAGACGGAATCACCGAAATAACCGCCGGTTTGCCTTTGATGTCCTGAAGTGTGACTTCCTCAAGCGAATTGGACAAAACCGTGAAATCAGGCGCCTGGTCTCCGACTTTCACTTCTGAACCCACCAGTGTCACCGGGTTTCCCTTAAATGTAATTGAAGCCATCATCATTCCTCCTTCATTTATGTATGACTCTACTATAAAAGAGTTTAGGACAAACTGCAAAGCTTAAGTCCGGCAGAGACAAAAAAAGTTAACTGCTGCAGGAACAGTTAACTTCTGGGACTCTGTTGCCGGAAAGCCGGGGCTTTTAAAAAGGAGGCGTCTGGTTTTGACGGTTCATATTTTGCTTCTGCTTATCGTTTTTCTTAAACATATGCTGAATCCGTTCGATCGTTTGCGGAGCTGAGTCTAAAATCTTATCGATGACGTGCGTGTTTTCATCCAAATGCAGTACTTTAACGCCTGATGATCCGACAATCAAAAAAGCAATCGGCGTAATCGATACGCCTCCTCCGCTTCCCCCGCCAAACGGGAGCTTCGATTCTTTTCGTTCGCGGTCTCCATCGCTCGCTTTGGATTCGGCCGGTTTATTGCCGCCGAACTCGCTTCCGCCAGCCGCAAAGCCGAATCCCACTCTGGAGACGGTTAGGATGACGCTGCCGTCAGGTGTTTCCACAGGATCTCCGATAATGGTATTGACATCAATCATTTCTTTTAAGTTTTCCATTGCGGTTTTCATCAAACCTTGAATTGGATGTTCAGCCATATTCTATTCCTCCTATACTGATGAATCATTCTTTGTTGAACCTGACAGATTTTTTGGCAGCTTAAATAAGCCGCGCATTTTCCCTTTCCAGTTCACCACGATTCTGAAAGCTGCGGTTATAGCATGTCCAACCCGAAAATGGAATATACATGTCAGATGCGTTTTGGAGGAACGGCTGTTAAAGGCTGGAATCACCTCGTATTCCGGCTGGCTGTCAAAGCAAAAAAGCTGATGCAAGAGAGCCACCGTGCCGGCTTTCAGGGACCAGGCGCCGCCTGTGACAATCCCGGTTAAAGCCGCGTCAGGAAAGCCGAGGACAGAGGTCCATTCGAGCTTCGTGACGTGAATCCGCTTCATAAACCGGCGGATGATCGGCTGCATATTGATGATCTGTTCCACCAATTTTTTGATTTGCTTCGTACTATCGAACACTTCCCGATAGCCGATTTTTCTCCTCTTTTTATCTTTTTTCAGAGCCGAATTCGTCTGTTCTTTCACATCAACGGTCATATCCTCCTGGTTGATTTTAATCACCGGAATCTCCCTTTTAATGCGCAGAATGCCAAAAGCCGTCCGAACTTTGACGGTCAGCCGGTCGTCATCGTCTGTATGAAGATACTCGATCGCTACGCGGATTTTCATTATCATCAATGCTGCCAAAAGAATGAATACTCCCGCAATCCATATGTAAATCATGATTTCACTTCCTCTTATACTAAGCATTATAGGAAGAAAACTGGAAAAATAAACATAGCCGGAATTCCGCCGATACAAAGGAATAAAAAAACCCGGCAGTCTTCAGCCGGGTTTAAAACTCTCAGTCTTTTTTTCGATACAGTTTTTCATGGATAACCGCAGTGTCCGCAAAGAAATCGTGAATCCCTTGTTTCTTAGGCGAAAACGCTGCTACGAGATACGTAATATATAAACTGTTGATATAGCGGCCGATAAACTCCCTAAACAGGACCACATCCCATGTCAGCCCTTTTTCCGGGACAAGCGACACGACCTTCAGCCCGAATACCATCTTGCCCAACGTCTGTCCGAAATACTTCGTCATCAGGACAAAGTAAGCAAAAAATACTGCCGCCGTCACAAAAGAATAAAGCGAAAAGGTGAAAAACCCTGATTCTTTAGGGAGGTTCAGCAGGCTGAAAACGGGTGAAACCGCTAAGTTGTTGATGCTGCCGATAACAACCCCGTCAAGCAGAAAAGCAAACAGCCTGATCCAAAAACCGGCATAGGCATGCTCTACATGCGGGGCCGATTCTTCCCTGGAAACGCCGACATTCGGCGATAATTCATTATGATCCTTTCCATCATAAGTCACATCCATTTTTTCGGTCCCCTCCTATTTGGCATATAAATACATGAGTCTCGGTGCACCGGATTGAGAAATCGCTTCTTTAATGTTTAAGAAATCAGCTTCGCTTTTAAACATCTTATTTGCAGTCATTGAAAACAGCGAGGCAAGGCCGGCTGATTCTTCATAGCTGACAACAGATGCGCCGGCAAGGTTTTTGTGGTCCTTTTTCATCGCTTTGACCGCATCTTCATAATAGCCGAGCTCATCAATGAGATGGTTCTGTTTCGCCTGGCGGCCGTCATAGACACGTCCGTCGGCAATTTTTTTCACGTCATTTTCGGACATGCCGCGCCCTTCGGCAATAACATCTACAAACCCTTCGTACGCGTCATCGACCATTGACTGCATGATTTCTCTTTCTTTTTTCGTCATATCGCGCGTCGGTGACATGATATCTTTAAACTCACCGCTTTTAATCGTCTCCGTTTTTAATCCAAGCTTCTCTGCAAGCTTGCTGTAGTTAAGGCTTTCCATGATGACCCCGAGTGAACCCGTCAGCGTGTCAGGCGCTGCAAAGATTTTGTCGGCAGGCGTTGAAATGTAATAGCCGCCGGACGCAGCCATCGATCCCATTGATACGTAAATCGGTTTTTTCGTATCTTTTTTGATCTCTTCAAGCTTCTTATGTATCTCAGCGCTCTCGTATACTCCGCCACCCGGAGAATTGACGCGCAGAACAATGCCCTTTACGGCAGAATCGTCTTTTGCTTTTTCAAGCATTTGCAAAAACGATCTGTGGTTGTAGCCTTCAGAGCTGAACAGGCCTGAAGCGCCGCCATTGTCGGAAATCGTTCCGTTCACTTCAAGAACGGCGATTTTTCTTGAGCTGTTTCCTTGTTCAAGCACCGTTTCTTCCTGGGTGTCATTGAGGCCAAACTGCATCTTTCCGTCATTCCCCATCGTGTCAAATACTGCAAGCAAAAGGCTCATCACCGCAGATAACGCAAAAACGCCCAGCGCGATGACAAGTGCGATCCATCTTTTCGCATTCATTTTGTCTGTTCTCCTCCTTTGAATAAAAAAGCTGCATGTCTTAGTACGTATATGAAGAGAAAAAGTTCATTATGATGCCGCTTCATATACAAGAAGTTTTTGGACATGGTAAACTAAGGGTCACAGGTCATTTTAACATATATGTTAGATGGCAGAAAAATCTAAACTTAACAGACAAAGGGGAGAATGATTGTGACAGACCGCCGAAACATTTATTTCTTTTACAAAAAAAGCGAAGAAACCGACGAGCAGTGCAAAAAACTGAAACAGCTTGCCGAAGAACACGGATTTCGCGTCGTTCACCATCACAATGAAGCCAATATTATCGCAAGCATCGGCGGCGACGGGACATTTTTGCAGGCTGTTCGAAAGACGAACTTCAGGGATGACTGCCTGTACGTAGGCGTGGCCAAAAAGGGGAAAGCTCATTTGTATGCGGATTTTAATATATATGATACCGATAAAATGATTGAAGCGACAAACTCGGAGCAAATCGAGGTCAGAAAATATCCTCTGATCGATGTAACCGTTGACGGGACCAGCTTTCAATGTCTAAATGAAGTATCCATCCGTTCAAGCATTATTAAAACATTTGTAATGGACGTCTATATAGATGATCTTCATTTTGAAACATTCCGGGGGGACGGAATGATCGTGTCCACTCCGACCGGAAGCACCGCTTATAACAAATCGGTTGATGGGGCAATCGTTGATCCGCTGATTCCATGCATACAGGTGACAGAGCTCGCTTCATTGAACAACAACACATACAGAACCCTCGGCTCGCCGTTTATTTTAAGCGCGGATCGAAAGCTGACATTAAAAATCGT